>JACRNC010000007.1 GCA_016219375.1 Burkholderiales bacterium | reverse complement strand
GTACTTCTTGGCCTCGCCACCGAACTTGGCCGCCAGCACCGTGGCAATCGCCGCCGTCAGCGTCGTCTTGCCATGGTCCACGTGGCCGATCGTGCCCACGTTGACGTGCGGCTTGGTCCGTTCAAACTTGCCTTTTGCCATTTGTTTGCTCCAACAAAGAACAGGCGCCCGTGCGGGTTTAAGGTTTCCGGCAGAAGGGCTGCCACGGGCAGCAGGCCCGCCACGAGAGCGTGGCGCCGAAGACCGGTGAAAGGCCCGCCCATGAAGGGCGGGCAGCGGGGTGCTTACTTGCCGCGGGCCGAGATGATGGCGTCGGCGACGTTCTTCGGAGCCTCGCTGTAGTGCTTGAACTCCATCGTGTACGTCGCGCGGCCTTGCGACATCGAGCGCAGCGTGGTCGAGTAGCCGAACATCTCGGACAGCGGGACCTCAGCCTTGATGATCTTGCCGCCGCCGACCATGTCGTCCATGCCCTGCACCATGCCGCGACGGGAGGACAGGTCGCCCATCACGTTGCCGGCGTAGTCTTCAGGCGTCTCGACTTCCACGGCCATCATCGGCTCCAGGATCACCGGGCTGGCGCGCTTGCAGGCTTCCTTGAAACCGATGGAGGCGGCCATCTTGAACGCCTGCTCGGAGGAGTCCACCTCGTGGTAGGAGCCGAAGGTCAGCGTGACCTTGACGTCCACCACCGGGTAGCCGGCCAGCACGCCGTTGGGCAGCGTCTCTTCGACACCCTTCTGCACGGCGGGGATGTACTCGCGCGGCACCACGCCGCCCTTGATGGCGTCGACGAACTCGAAGCCCTTGCCCGGCTCGTTGGGCTCGACCGTGAAGACGACGTGACCGTATTGGCCCTTGCCGCCGGACTGGCGCACGAACTTGCCTTCGACGTCGGCGGCCTGCTTGCGGATGGTCTCGCGGTAGGCCACCTGCGGCTTGCCCACATTGGCCTCGACGCCGAACTCGCGCTTCATGCGGTCGACGATGATCTCCAGGTGGAGCTCGCCCATGCCGGAGATGATGGTCTGGCCGGACTCTTCGTCGGTGCGCACGCGGAAGGACGGGTCTTCGGAGGCCAGGCGCTGCAGGGCGATGCCCATCTTCTCCTGGTCGGCCTTGGTCTTGGGTTCCACGGCCTGCGCGATCACGGGCTCGGGGAACTCCATCTTCTCGAGCGTGATGACCGACTCGGGATCGCACAGCGTCTCGCCGGTGGTCACGTCCTTCAGGCCCACGCAGGCGGCGATGTCGCCGGCCAGGATCTCCTTGATCTCTTCACGCTGGTTGGCGTGCATCTGCAGGATCCGGCCGATGCGCTCCTTCTTGCCCTTGATCGGGTTGTAGACGGTGTCACCGGACTTGAGAACGCCGGAGTAGACGCGCACGAAGGTCAGCTGGCCGACGTAGGGGTCGGTCATCAGCTTGAACGCAAGGGCGGCGAACTTCTCGTTGTCGTCGGCCTTGCGGCTGACTTCCTTGTCGTCCTCGTCGGTGCCCGCAACCGGCGGGATGTCGATCGGCGAAGGCAGGAACTCGATGACGGCATCGAGCATGCGCTGCACGCCCTTGTTCTTGAAGGCGGTGCCGCACAGCATCGGCTGGATCTCGGTGGAGATCGTGCGCTGGCGCAGGCCCTGCTTGATCTCGGCCTCGGTCAGCTCGCCGGTCTCGAGGTACTTGTTCATCAGTTCCTCGGAGGCCTCGGCGGCGGCCTCGATCATGTTCTCGCGCCACTTCTGGCAGGTTTCCACCAGCTCGGCCGGGATCTCTTCGTAGTTGAACTTCATGCCCTGGGACGCGTCGTCCCAGATGATGGCCTTCATCTTGAAGAGGTCCACCACGCCCTTGAAGTTGTCCTCCGCGCCGATGGGCACGACCACGGGCACCGGGTTGGCCTTCAGGCGGGCCTTCATCTGGTCATAGACCTTGAAGAAGTTGGCGCCGGTGCGGTCCATCTTGTTCACGAAGGCCAGGCGGGGCACCTTGTACTTGTTGGCCTGGCGCCAGACGGTCTCGGACTGCGGCTGCACGCCGCCCACGGCGCAATACACCATGCACGCACCGTCGAGCACGCGCATGGAGCGCTCCACCTCGATGGTGAAGTCCACGTGGCCCGGGGTGTCGATGATGTTGAAGCGGTGCTCGGGGAAGGACAGGTCCATGCCCTTCCAGAAGCAGGTGGTGGCGGCAGACGTGATGGTGATGCCGCGCTCTTGCTCCTGCTCCATCCAGTCCATCGTCGCGGCGCCTTCGTGCACCTCGCCGAGCTTGTGGTTCACGCCGGTGTAGAACAGGATGCGCTCGGTCGTGGTGGTCTTGCCAGCATCGATGTGCGCCGAGATACCGATGTTGCGGTAGCGCTCGATGGGGGTCTTGCGGGACATGGTGTCACTCCAAATACGAAGGCGCCCTGCCGGGTCTGGATGCAGAGCGGGCAGGGCAGCCGATGGGTTGCGGCCGTGAAGCCGGCAATCAGATCAGAAGCGGAAGTGCGAGAAGGCCTTGTTGGCTTCGGCCATGCGGTGCACCTCGTCGCGCTTCTTCATGGCACCGCCGCGGCCTTCGGAGGCCTCCAGCAATTCGTTTGCCAGACGCTGCGACATGGACTTCTCGCTGCGCTTGCGGGCCGATTCCTTCAGCCAGCGCATGGCCAGCGCCATCCGGCGGGTGGGGCGAACCTCAACGGGAACCTGGTAGTTCGCACCACCCACGCGGCGGGACTTGACCTCGACCATGGGCTTGACGTTGTTCAGCGCGATGGTGAACACCTCGAGCGGGTCCTTGCCGGCCTTCTTCTCGACCTGGTCGAGCGCACCGTAGATGATGCGCTCGGCGACGGCCTTCTTGCCCGATTCCATGATGACGTTCATGAACTTGGACAGGTCGACGCTGCCGAACTTGGGATCGGGCAGGATTTCGCGCTTGGGTACTTCGCGACGGCGGGGCATGGTTCTTCCTTTCGGTCTTCAGTTGGCTCGGGGTGTCCCGGGCCGCGGATGCCACACGGATGAGAGGGTGGCGGCACCCACTTACTCGGCGAGCGGACTCGCCGCGGTGTCCGGCACGCGCAGCTTCATCGATTGATGCCAGCACAGCGTGACGTGCGGATGAAGGCGATCAGGCCTTCTTGGGGCGCTTGGCGCCGTACTTGGAGCGCGCCTGCTTGCGATCCTTGACGCCTTGCAGGTCGAGCGAGCCGCGCACGATGTGGTAGCGCACGCCCGGGAGATCCTTGACGCGGCCGCCGCGCACGAGGACCACGCTGTGCTCCTGCAGGTTGTGGCCTTCGCCGCCGATGTAGGAGATCACCTCGAAGCCGTTGGTCAGGCGCACCTTGGCGACCTTGCGCAGCGCGGAGTTCGGCTTCTTGGGGGTGGTGGTGTAGACGCGGGTGCAGACGCCGCGGCGCTGCGGGCAGTTCTGCATCGCAGGCGACTTGGACTTCGTGACCTCGACCTGGCGGCCCTGGCGCACGAGCTGGTTGATGGTAGGCATGATGACCTGATGGTTCCCGTTGATGGATGGGCCGGGCGGCCAACGTCATGGCACCCGAGCCCGGCACTCGCCTTCTGCTGATCTGGCGGAGGACCCGCCGCCCCGCCGAGCTGCCGGCGCGGCGCCGGCAGACATGACGAAACGAAAAGACCGCAAAAGGCCATTCCTCGGCCAAAGAGCCGAAAAGCTTTCCATTCTAAGCGGGCCGGGCTGGGCGGTGCAAGGAGAGCCCTTGCGGGAGCAGGAGCAGGAGCAGGAGCAGGAGCAGGAGCAGGAGCAGGAGCCGGGGCAGGCGTGAGCATGGGCGCGACAAGGGCGCGGGCGCGGGCGTCGGTAAGGGGCGCCGGGATACAAGCGCCAAGGCCGGCGCCTCGCGCCACTCGGCTGCGACCGCCGGCGCGCAGGCTTTGCAGAAGCAGCCCTGCGGAGCCGGCGTCCTCAGGGGCGGCCCAGGCGGCTGTGCCAGCTGGTGTGGACGGCGGCGACGCCGGGGCGGGCGGCCTGGGCCGCGAACCAGTCGGCCACCTGCCGGCGCTCAGCGGACGTGTAAGCCAGCCCCAGGCGGGTGCGGCGCCACAGGACGTCGTCGGCCGAGGCGGCCCATTCGACCCGCTTGAGGTAGTGCAGCTCCAGGTCGTGCAGGCCGGGGGCGACCTGTGGGCCCAGGTCTGCCGGGCCGCGCACGCCGTCGAGCAGCCGGCGCACGCGATCGCCGTACGCGGCCAGCCAGCGGCGGGCCAGGGGCAGCTCGATCCAGGGATGGCGGCGGCGCAGGGCGGCCAGGGCCTGGGCGAGGTCGTCCTGCGGCTCGCGCGGCTGCTCCAGCGTGGCTTCGTCCAGCCAGTAGGACAGATCGCCGCCGGGCAGGCTGGCGTGGCGCGTCCAGGCCGCGCGCGGGGTGCCGCCCCGGGGGTCGAGCAAGCCGACGAGCGCGTCGGCGGCGTCCTCGGCCAGCCAGCGGAAGGCTGCGGGCTCGCCGCCCCAGACGGTGAGCAGCGGCGCGCCGCGGCAGTCCAGCTGCAGCGCATGGGGCCGCAGGCCGGCGGTGCGCGGGCGCAGCGCGCCCGATGTCGGCCTGCACGGTGGCATGGGCGTGGACCACGTCGTCTGCGGCCGGCGGCCGGCGCAGGTAGCGGGCGGCCAAGCGGCAGAGATCGGCGATGTCGGCCGGCTCGGCCACGGCGGCGGCGGGGTCGCCGCGCCAGGGGCTGGTGAGCGGGCCGATGGCCAGCAGCGAGCCGGGCGGCGAGTCGGGCAGCCCGCCGGGGACGGGCACGACCAGCAGCGGCGGAGCAGCGGGATCGGCGCTGGCTGCGGCATCGGCTGCCGCATCGCCTGCGGTGGGGCCCTGAGCGCCGGCGGTCAGGCGCCAGGCATGGCGGCCGTCGTGGCTGGCACGCACGACGATGTGGACGGACTTGAGCCGGCGCGGCGGGCGGCCGGGCTGCGGCAGGCCGGCCGGGCCGTCGGCATGGAGGTGCTCGCGCAGGAAACGGTCGGCCCAGGGGCCGGTGGGGTTGACCAGGGCGCGGGCCAGCAGCGTGGCAGCCGCACCGGCGCGGTTGTGCAGCGTCGCCTCCCAGGCAGCGGCGGTGCGCCGGGCATGCAGGCAGCGGGTGCGGGCGAGCACGGTGGCGCCGCGCTCGGCGGCGTCCGGCGCGCACAGCACGGTCAGGCGGGCCGGATCGACGAGCACGGCGGGATGCAGCCGGGCGTGAGTGCAGCGCGGCTGCAGCAGGCCGGCGGGCGCCTGCCGCGAGCCGCTGCTGCCGAGCCGGCCAGGTCCACGAGGCCGCCGGGCGGCAGTGGGCGCCCGCCGGCCAGCATGCGGACCAGACGCCCCAATGCGGCGGCTGGATCGGCCCAGGCGCGGGCGGCGCCGGCGGGCTGCGGTGCGATGCAGGTCAGGGCCTGGGCGAGATGCGGCGCGGCGCGGCGCAGCAGGTGGCACTCGGCGGCGATCTGCCGCGGGTGGCGCGGCCTGCTCAGGCCACCTACCAGGCCGCTCTCCAGGCCCTCCAGCCCCCCTAGGCCCACCGAAGGGTCGAGCAGCCCGAGCGAGGCCGAGGTGGCGTGCTGGCCCAGGTCGTCTTGCTCGCACAGCACCACGCGCAGGCCCCGGCCGGCCAGGTCGCGGGCGATGGCCGCGCCGTGTAGGCCGACGACGAGGACATCGCAGCGCAGCGGGGGATCGGGCCGGGGATCGGGCATGGTGGCGAGGGCCCCTCTTTCTCTTATAGCGCTGGCGACTGGGAATGGGGCGTGCATGCGCGGCTGGGGCAGCCGTGGCACCACAGGCGCCGTGCGCGTCGAGGCGAGCCGCGAGCCGCGAGCCCGCGGCTCAGGGGCGATTCGTTGTAGCGCCGCCTCAGCCGCAGCCACAAGAGCATCTGTGAGCACTCCTTTTCGTTTGGCTTCGTTTACGGTCGGCACTCTTTTCGCTTCCCTGCCTGCCATGACGCCCAACCCCAGACAGCTGAAACTGCTCGAAGAAGTTCGCGTGCGCGGCGCGGTGTCGGTGGAGCGCCTGGCCGAGCGGCTGGGCGTGACGCTGCAGACGGTGCGGCGCGACGTGCTGCGCCTGGCCGAGGCCGGGCTGCTGGCGCGCTTTCATGGCGGGGTCAGCATGCCGGCGGCGCGGCCGTCCGCCTCGGACGAGTGGCGCAAGCGGCAGGCGCTGCGCGCGGATGCCAAGCAGCGCATCGCGCAGGCGGTGGTGGCGGCCATCCCGGACGGCAGCTCGCTGATGCTGGGCGTGGGCACCACGGTGGAGGCGGTGGCGCGCGAGCTGCTGCGCCGGCGGCGGCTGTCGGTGGTCACGCACAGCCTGCACGTGGCCGCCGTGCTGGCCGAGCACCCCGACTGCCGGCTGCTGGTGGCCGGCGGCCTGCTGCGCGCGCGCGACCGCGGCGTGGAGGGCGAGGCCACGGCCGCCTTCCTGCGCAGCTTCAAGGTGGACATCGCGCTCTTCTCGGCCATCGGCCTGGATGCCGACGGCACCATCCGCGACCAGGACCTGCGCGACCAGAAGGCGGTGCAGGCCATGATGGGCCAGGCGCGCGAGACCTGGCTGCTGGCCGACAGCAGCAAGTTCCACCGCGCCGCGCTGGTGGCCTCGCACCGGCTGGAGCAGGTGCAGCACCTGTTCACCGACGCGCCGCCGCCACCGCCCTTCCCGCAGCTGCTGGCGCAGGCGGGCGTGCCGTGGACGGTGGGGGCAGAGGCCGCGGCCACCGGCGCGGCGATCGGTGCTGCGGCCGCAAGCGCGACGGCGACGGCAGGCCGGGGCGCCGTCAGCCGGCAGCTGGCCGGCCGCGGGCTGAGCGAGCCGCGCATCGAAGCCGCGGACGAGCACGCCGCCCCAGAAGCCGGACAAGCGCCGGACGCGACGGCGGCCCACCAGGGTGAGGAGGCAGATGCCGGGGAGGCGGGCGGTGAGGCCGCACGCGAGACCGGCAGCAAGGCAGCCGACGGCGTTGCCGCCGCCCCGCGCAGCGCGGCGCTCTCAAGCTCTTGAGACAAAGCGCGGCATCCTGCCCGGCGCCGGACACAGGCCGGCCCGCTGCCGCGCAAACCCGGGGCCGGGCGGCACGAGCAGCACTTGTCCTACAAGCCGGTAACAGAATGCGCAGCGAGACTGCGGCCCATCCGGCTGCGGCCGACACAACACACCAGCACCGCATGCACACCGCCCCTTGCGACCGCCCCCGGGCGTCCCGATCCACCACCGGCGCGCCGGCTGTCGGCCGGCCGAGCCGCCCCGGCGCCGCCGGGCCGACCCGCGCCCTTGCTGCGCGCGTCCTGCCCCTCTCGCACCGCCGGGCCGGCATCGTCGCAGCCGTCGCCGCGCTGCTCACCGGCTGGGCCCATGCCGCCGGCCCGGTCGCATCGCAGGCAGGCTCTGCGGCCACGGCGGCGCCGCCGGACGTCAAGTCCTGCCTGGGCATCACCGCGGCCGAGGAGCGGCTGGCCTGCTACGACAAGTACGCCGGCTTCGACGCCATGCTGGCGCTGCCGGCCTCGCCCGCGCTCAAGCCCGAGCACGCCGCCGAGGCCCAGGCCGCTGCGCCGCCGGCGCCGGCCGCCACCACGGTGCGCGCCCCGGATGCGCCCCCGCCCACCACCAGCGCCATGTCGCGCTACTGGGAGCTGGACGAGGCCGACAAGCGCGGCACCTTCAACTACACCGGCTACCGGCCCAACTTCTTCCTGCCGCTGCATCTGATGCGCAAGGTCAACCGCACGCCGGGCTCGCCCACGCGCGGCACGCCGGCGGACATGCCGGACTACATGAACGCCGAGACCAAGGTCCAGCTGTCGCTGCGCAGCAAGGTGGCGCAGGACCTCTTCCTGCCCGGCGCCGACCTGTGGGTGGGCTACACGCAGCAGTCGATGTGGCAGCTGTGGAACGGCGACCAGTCCGCCCCCTTCCGCAACACCGACTACCAGCCGGAGGTGATCTACGTGGTGCCCACGCCGCGCACCATGCAGGCGCTGCCCTTCGGCTTCTCATGGCGCATGACGCAGATCGGCTTCCTGCACCAGTCGAACGGCCAGCCGGGCGAGCTCTCGCGCAGCTGGAACCGGCTCTACGGCGCCGTCGGCGTGGAGCGCGGCGACTTCGGCCTGACCTGGCGGCTGGAGCGGCGCACCGAGCGCAGCCGCCGCGACGACGACAACCCGGACGTGCTGCGCTACCTCAATGCCAGCCAGATCGAGGCCGTGTGGACGCCGGGCCGCGCCACCGCGCAGCTGACGTGGCGGCCCTCGCTGAGCGGCGACGGCTCGGTGCAGTTCGACTGGTCCTACCCGGTGTTCAAGGAGCGCCCGGACGGGCTGCGCTGGTACGTGCAGCTCTTCCACGGCTACGGCGAGACGCTGCTGGACTACAACTTCCGCCAGACCAGCCTGGGCGTGGGGCTGAGCATCTTCAAGTTCTGACGGGGCGTGGCGTGGCGGGGCTGCGGCGCGGCCCGCCCGGCCCAGGACGACCGGCGTGCCGGCGCGCCTTGGCAGCGGCCGGGCATGCCGCATGCCAGCCAGGTGCAGCGGGCCGCCCGGCCTGCATCCACACCCTCAGCCCCATGAGCCTGACCGCCCCACCCGCCCCCGACCAGCCCACGCGCCTGCCGCTGCTGCGCGAGGCCGTGACCCGCCACCTGCGCCTGCATCTGACCGCCGACGAGGAGGACGGCACCCGCCGCGAGGCCACCGTGCGCCCGCTGGGGCTGCTGGAATGGGGCGGCGTGACCACCCTGGCCACCTGGTGGGAGGACCGCGGCGTCTTCCACCCCTTCCGCGTCGATCGCCTGCTGGCCGTGGAGCCGCTGGACGGCCCCTTCGCCGACGAGCCGGGCAAGACGCTGGACGACATGCTGCGTCAGGCCGAGGCGCGCATGGACGAAGCCAACCACGCCATCGACAACTGAGCCAGCCGACGCGGTGCCGGCTGGGCACCGCATCGCGCGCAGGCGCTGAATGCGGCCCGGCGCTGGGCCGCCCGGATCAGCCCAGCACCGCCGCCATCGCGGCGGCCACCGTGTCCACGTTGAAGCTGTTGAGCCCGGCCACGCACATGCGGCCGGAGCGCACCAGGTAGACACCGTGCTGCTCGCGCAGCGCGTCCACCTGGTCGGGCGTCAGGCCGGTGTAGCTGAACATGCCGCGCTGCGTGATCAGGTAGCTGAAAGCGCGCCCCGGCAGCCGCGCGGCCAGCGCATCGTGCAGGCGCTGGCGCATGTCCTTCATGCGCGTGCGCATGGCGCCCAGCTCGTCAGCCCACAGGCCGCGCAGCAGCGGGTCGGCCAGCACGCGGGCCACGATCTGCCCGCCGTGCGTGGGCGGGCTGGAGTAGTTGCGCCGCACGGCCGCCATCAGCTGGCCCAGCACGGCCTGCGCCTGCGCCGCATCCGGGCAGACCACGCTCAGGCCACCGCAGCGCTCGCCGTAGAGCGAAAAGCTCTTGGAAAACGAATTGGCCACGAGGAAGCTCACGCCGGCATCGGCCAGCAGGCGCAGCAGCGCGGCGTCCTCGTCGATGCCGTCGCCGAAGCCCTGGTAGGCGATGTCCACGAAGGGCAGCAGCCCGCGCGCGCGGATGACCTCGACCAGCTCGGCCCACTGCTCGGCCGTCGGGTCCACGCCGGTCGGGTTGTGGCAGCAGGCATGCAGCAGCACGATGCTGCGCGCGGGCAGCTGCTGCAGCGCGGCGCGCATGTCGGCGAACCGCAGGCCCTGCGTGGCCGCGTCGTAGTAGGGATAGGTGTGAACGGCGAAGCCCGCGCCCTCGAACATCGCGCGGTGGTTGTCCCAGGTGGGGTCGCTGACCCACACGTCTGAGCCCGGGAAGTAGCGCTTGAGGAAGTCGCCGCCCACCTTCAGCGCGCCCGAGCCGCCGATGGTCTGGATGGTGGCGATGCGGCCGCTCGTCACGGCCTCATGCTCGGCCCCGAAGAGCAGCGCCTGCACGGCCTGGCGGTAGTTGGCCGCGCCGGCCATCGGCTGGTAGGGCTTGGGGCCGATCAGGCCCAGCATGGCGTGCTCGGCCTGGCGCACGGCTTCCATCACCGGCAGGCGGCCGGCCTCGTCGAAGTAGATGCCGATGCTCAGGTTGACCTTGCCGGGCCGCGGGTCGGCCTGGAACTGCTCGTTGAGCGTGAGGATGGGGTCGCCGGGGTAGGCATCGACGTGCTGGAACATGGCAGGGCTCCTGGGGGCCGGACGGCCGGGGCCGCTTTCAGGCGGCAGACGCGGGAGGTCGATTATCCGAGCCGGCTCCCCTCCCCCGCCTGCGGGCCACCGCCCGCACCTGCGCGGTAACAAGACGCTTCTGCGTGCCACCGCGCCCGACCCTGACGGCAGAATCCGCCGCCACAACAAATTACAGGGCCGGCCGACGCGTGATGCGGCTGGGGGCCGGCCCGTCTTCAGGGAGTCTCCATGAGCGACCTCAGCACCGGGCTGGGCGCGGGCATCGGGCTTGACGCGTCGGCGCTGGCCGCGCCCGCCGGACTGGACGCGTCCGCATTCGCCGCGCTGGCCGCCGACCTGTTCACCGGCGGCTTCGACGCCCGCCGCCGCGCGCTGCGGCTGCACACCGCCTGGCCCGCCGAGGCCCTGCTGCCTGAGCGGGTGCGCATCGGCGAGGCGGTCAACGATCTCTTCGACGTGGACCTGCAGGTGCTGTCGCGCCAGGCCGGCCTGCCCGTCGGCAGCCTGCTGGGCAGCGAAGCCACCTTGGATGTGCAGCTGGCCGACGGCCGCCTGCGGCCCGTGCACGGCGTGGTGATGGAGGCCTCGGCCCTGGGCTCGGACGGCGGCTTTGCCCGCTACCGGCTGCGGCTGCAGCCCTGGCTGGCGCTGCTGGCGCACCGGCGCGACAGCTTCCTCTTGCAGGACGTCACCGCGCTTGAGGCCGTCGAGGCGGTGCTGCGCGACTATCCACAGGCCAACTGGCGCGTGATGGTCACCGAGCCGCTGCGCCGCCGCGAGATCTGTACCCAGTTCGACGAGACCGACCTGGACTTCGTGCTGCGCCTGCTGGCCGAGGAAGGCTTGAGCTTTCACTTCGAGCATGCGTCGGGCGCAGATGGTGGCTTGACTGGCGGCTTGACTGGCGACGGCTCCACGGGCGATCGCAGCGGCAGCCGCAGCCGCCACGTCCTCGTCATCACCGACCGCGCCGAGGACCGCCCGCACCTGGGCCGCCTGCGCTTTCATCGCGCGGACGCCACCGAGTCTGAAGACACCCTGACCCACTGGCAGGCCGGCCTGGCGCTCACCAGCAGCGCCGCGACGCTGGCCGCCTGGGACCCGCTGCAGCTCAGCGGCATCGCCGCGCAGGACACCTCCGCCCGCGCCCTGGGCGCGCGCCCGCTGCTGGAGCGCTACGACGGCGCCGGCGAGCGACGCTATGCGGATGCCGCCCACGCGCAGCGCGCCGCGCTGCTCACGCTGCAGGCCCGGGAACTGCTGGCGCACACCGCCCACGGCGCCGGCAGCGCCCGCGTGCTGGCGGCCGGTGCGCGCTTCACGCTGGCCCAGCATCACGCGGACGACGGCGACTACACCGTGCTGTCCGTCGAGCATGAGGCCGCCAACAACCTGGGCGCCGAGATGGCCCGGCTGCTGGGCGCGCCCGATCTGGAAGGCGGCGCCTGGCGCAACCGCTTCACCGCCGTGCCCGCCGACGTGGCGATCGTGCCGCCGCAAGCCGGCCGCCCGGCCCGCCCCACCGCGCATGCCCACTGGCCGGCCATCGTCGTCGGCGTGCAGGGCGAGGTGCTCACCACCGACCGCGACCACCGAATCAAGGTGCAGTTCCCGTGGCAGCGCGGTCAGCGGCCCGTCACCGGCGGCCTGGCGCATGACGTGATGGCCGCGGGCAACAGCGGCCGCGCACCGCGGAGCGAGCCCAGCGCAAGCCGGGGCAAGGCACCACTGAGCGGGGCCAGCGCAGGCCGGGGCCATGCGCCGCTGAACGAGTCCAGCGCAGATCCAGGCAATGCGCCGCTGGACGAGTCATCCGGCACGTGGCTGCGCGTGGCCACGCCGCAGGCCGGCCCCGACTGGGGCGCGGTGCTCGTGCCGCGCATCGGCAGCGAGGTGCTGGTGGGCTTCATCGAGGGCGACATCGACCGCCCCATCGTGCTGCAGGCGCTGCACAACGAGGCGGATGCGCCGCCCTTCACGGCCGGCGTGGATGCCCCGGCCAACCATCCCGGCGTGATCGGCGGCTGGCACACCGCGTGGCTCGATGGATCGGGCTGCAACCAGTGGCTGCTGGACGACGCCACCGGCCAGCTGCGCATGCGGCTGCACTGCAGTCACGCCCTGTCCGAGCTGGCCGTGGGCCACCTGATCCAGCAGGCGGCGGACGCGGTCAACACCTCCGCCTGGCGCGGCGCCTGGCGTGGCGCCGGCTTCGAGCTCATCACCCAGGGCTGGGCCACGCTGCGCGCCGCCGGCGGCATGCTGATCACCACCAGCGAGCGATCCGGCCGCAGCAGCCACGGCAGCGCCGAGTCCACGCAGATGGACGCCGCCGAGGCCGTGGGCCAGCTCCACGGCGCGCAGCAACTGGCCCGGGCGCTCAGCGACTCGGCCCAGGCCCAGGGCGCGCAAGCGCTGGCCGCACATGCGCAGAGCATCCCCGAGCTGATCCGCGGCATTGATCCGCAGCAGGACGGCCGCTACGGCGCGCCGCTCAACGGCCAGGATCACCGCAAGGGCGTGCGGCCGGGGCTGGTGGGTGACGCCTCGGCCGCCTCAGCGGGCGCCAGCCGCACAGGCAGCGCCGCAGTCTCGGGCGACCCCGTCGAGCGCCCCGCCACGCCCACGCTCACCCTGGACGCCGCCCACAGCAGCCTGCTGGCCACCGAGGCGACGCTTGCGGCCTACACCGGCGGCGACTTCGCCCTCGTCAGCCAGGGCGATGCCCACGCCACCGCAGCCCACACCGCCTCCACCGTGGTCGGCGGCACCGCCAGCCACTACACCCACGCCGGCGGCATCAAGCTGATCGCCGCGGGCGGCCCGTGGTCCCTGCGCGCCCACACCGGCGCGCTGGCCCTGCAGGCCGATCAGGAGCTGACGATCACCAGCGTGGGCGACGAGATCCACGCCGCCGCCCAAGGCCGCATCGTGCTCACCGCCGGCTCCAGCCGAGTGGTGCTCGATGGCGGCAACATCACCTTCACCTGCCCGGGCACCTTCACGGTGAGGGCGGCAGCGCATGCGTTTGAGGGGGGGAGCAGGACACCGGCTGACTTGCCGGCGCTGCCCGACGGGGTGGCGCGGTTGGTCACGATCACGACACCACTCCAGGCGGTCTTCAGCGAGTCGCTCGACCTGTCCAACATCCCGGACGACTGGCTACCCATGCGGCTGGGTACCAACGTCGTGGCACGCCAGGCGGCCCGGACGCTCCAGGCGGCAGCCCGCGCAGACGACACGACGGTGCCGCTGGTCGTCATCACCGAAGCCGCGGAGGACGTCCAGTATTGGCACCAGAGCGGCGCCGCCTGGACGATGGAAGAAACGATCGACATCGGTTCGCCAGACGAAACTGATGTCGAGGCGCGCGTGGAGGAGGAGGACGAGCATGAGTGAAGCAGCTCAGGCACTGCCCGATCCGTATGTGGTCAGAAAGGGCGACACGCTGAGCGGGATCGCCCGGCGCACCGGTCGCTCGCTGGCTGATATCCGGCGGTGGAACGGGATCAAGGACCCCAACAAGCTCGCGGTGGGCCAGACCCTCTACCTATCGGAGCAATCGGCATTCGGGGTGAGCGCCCTCTTCCTGGATGCGCTGCGCCAGCCGATCGCCAACCTGCCGTTCATGCTGAAGTTCGACGGCCAGACGGTCTCGGGCCGCACCGGCGCGACCGGCATGACGGCTCGCCAGGTTACGCGGTCGGCTGAATCGCAAGTAGAGGTGTGGGTGCAGAACGTCGAGGGCCTATGGCAGCAGATCTCTCGCACCGCCTCCGACTACGGCCACAAGCTCTTGACCTTGGTGAGCGGCGCCGTGGTGGTACCCGGCAGAACCGAGCCGCTGCCGGCCGGCGCGCCACCCCGCCCCGTTCAAGCTCCCGCCGGGCGGACCGAGGCGATCAAGCACCCCACCCCCTCCCAGCCTCGGGCGCCCAAGCCGGCAGAGGGCTCGCCCACCAAGAACAACCCGATGGTCAAGCGGCAGCGGACCAAAGGCGCTCAAGGCCAGGCCGTGATCGAGGTGGACGTCGATATACCGCGCGGCCTGCTGGACCTGTTCGCTCTCTACGAAGGCAGCGACATCACCGAGGCCGACTGGAAACTGGCCGCTGAATCGATCGAGTGCGAGCCGGCAGTGCTGAAAGCCTTCGCTGAAGTCGAAAGCGGCGGCAGATCATCCTTCTGGCGACTCAACCATGGAGACGGCGCACATGTGCCTGCCATCCTCTTTGAGCGCCACTATTTCAGTCGGCTTACCAAACATCAGTACGACGCGACCCATCCCGATATCTCGTGGCCAGTCGGCTACCGCCCAAAGAAGCGGCTGGGCCAGGACGACAAGAAGATGCACGACGGCAAGGTCGATGCGGGCGACGTATACGGCGACTATTCCAGCGCCTACCTGCGGCTGATCAACGCGTTCCGGCTGGACCCCGATGCCGCGCTGCAATCATGCTCGTGGGGCAAATTTCAAATCATGGCGAGCAACTACTCTCTGTGCGGACATCGGAATGCCCGCGCTCTGGTAGAGCAGATGGTCAGGTCGGAATTGGCCCAGGTTCGGTTGGTCTGCGAGTTCATTCGTCGCAAACCGGCCGGATGGAAGAACCCAAAGAACCGCTCACTGGGGAAGGAGATCTCTCTTTGGGACGCCGTCAAGACGAAGAACTGGCCCGCTATCGCCTACAACTACAACGGGCCCGCCTATCGAACATTCAGATATGACGAGAAGCTGAAAGCCGCCTATGAGAGATACAGCGCGAGTGTTGCTTGAAGCCACAACCCTGTGGCTGCTGGCCTCAGCCACATCAGGTGTCGTGTCGATGGCAAATGCAGCAGTGCGCCTGTCAGCAGATTGGGGCACGGGATTCGAGCCGGACGGCAGGCTGGTGCCACCGCACCTTGACGAAGGCGCGCAAGTTGAGAAAGCCGGCATCCGGGCCGCGGCCGCACGCAACGCCGTCCCGCCCCCAGGGCCCCGAGGCCTTGCCGAGACTGAGCTCCCCTACAAGCTGTTCATCGACGAAACCAGGTACTACCTGCAGCCCATGCTGTTCATGGAGCGCAAGCGGAAGGATGAGGTCTGCACGCCGGCGCCGTATGACCGCGCGCCCACGTACCAGTGCGTGGAGGGACAGCGCTACACGCGCGGATGCCATGTGTTCGTCTTTGACGGCAGCTTCAGGGAAGTCGGCTTCCACACCATCCGCATCGACGAGCCGCGGCCCTATTTCTGCAATGCCGTATTGAGCGCGGGCATGGGCGACAAGGTGCGCAACGAGCTGCTCCTGACGGTGCAGTACTTTCCGGTGGACGGCCCGGTGGCGGGCAAGGTCGGCGATATCGGATCCGGCTGGCGACGCATGACGGTGCGCCTGCGGCTGGCGGCCAGGAACGGCGCGGTGACCATCGAGCAGGACGATGGCTGCCTGGGTAATCCCAACCGCATCGGGACGGTGCCCGACGCGCGGGAGCGCTTGCGCCAGTGCGCAGCCGGGCCGGACGGTCGCTGAGCGTGGCGGGTTGGCACGTGTGAGGCCGTAGGCGCTGGGGCAAGTGCCCTCATGCGCAGCACGCACAAGCACCTGCACCCAGCAAGGATGGCCGGCTGCGGTGGTGGCGGCACTTGTTTATGCTGCCGGGCATGTCCGGGCGTGGTGGAGCCGCCGCCGCGCCGCGGGGCCCGACCATCGAACAAGGAGCACGCCATGAAGGCCCAAAACATCCTGGAGACCATCGGCCGCACGCCGCACATCCGCATCAACCGGCTCTTCGGCAGCAGCCATGAGGTGTGGGTGAAGTCCGAGCGCAGCAACCCCGGCGGCTCGATCAAGGACCGCATCGCGCTGGCGATGGTGGAAGAGGCCGAGCGCAGCGGCGTGCTCAAGCCGGGTGGCACCATCGTGGAGCCGACATCGGGCAACACCGGCATCGGGCTGGCGATGGTGGCGGCCGTGAAGGGCTACACGCTGATCCTGGTGATGCCCGACAGCATGAGCATCGAGCGCCGGCGGCTGATGCTGGCCTATGGCGCGCGCTTCGACCTGACGCCGCGCGAGAAGGGCATGAAGGGCGCGATCGCCCGCGCGCAGGAGATCGTCGCCTCCACGCCCGGCGCGTGGATGCCGCAGCAGTTCGAGAACCCGGCCAACATCGACGTGCACCTGCGCACCACGGCGCAGGAGATCGCCGAGGACTTCCCCGAAGGACTGGATGCGCTGATCACCGGCGTGGGCACGGGCGGGCACATCACCGGCTGCGCCAAGCTGCTCAAGGAGCGCTTCCCCAGGCTCAAGGTGTTTGCGGTGGAGCCCAGCGCCTCGCCGGTGATCAGCGGCGGCAGCCCGGCGCCCCACCCCATCCAGGGCATCGGCGCGGGCTTCGTGCCGGCCAACCTGCACACGCAGCTGCTGGACGGCGTGATCCAGGTGGAGGCCGAGGAGGCGCGCGAATACGGCCGCCGCGCGGCGCGCGAGGAGGGCATCCTGGTGGGCATCTCGTCGGGCGCCACGCTGGCGGCGATCGCCAAGAAGCTGCCCGAGCTGCCGGCCGGCGCGCGGGTGCTGGGCTTCAACTACGACACCGGCGAGCGCTACCTGTCGGTGGACGGCTACCTGCCGGTGGAAGGCGCCTGAGCGCCTGAACGCCTGAACGCCTGGGCCGGAGCCGACCAACTCGGCACGCAGGCTCAGGCCCGCGTCTCGTCGGCCGGCTGGCGCGGCAGGCCCCGGGCCGGCGCGGGGCGCGCGCCCTGCGCAGTGTCGGCAGCCGGCTGCGGTGCAAGGCCTGCGGTGGCGGGCGGTGCAGCGGGCGGCGCGGCGTCCAGCGCGGTGCGCAGCTCGACGATCTCCTGGCGCAGGCTGGCGATCTCGGTGTGCAGGCCGCGCAGGATGTCGCGCTCGACCTGGCGCTCCTGCGTGTCGACGAACATGGCGGCGATGCTGGCCGTCACCAGCGACAGCACGCCATAGCCCAGCAGCACCACGAACATCGAGAAGATGCGCGAGGCGGTGGACGAGGGCACCAGGTCGCCATAGCCCACGGTGGCCGCGGTGGTGAAGGCCAGCCACAGGCCGTCGGACAGCGTGGTGACCTCCGGGTCGATCCAGTAGTAGCCGATGCCGCACAGGCCCAGCACCGCGGCGGCCATCGCCAGCAGCCGCGCCAGCCCGGTGCGGGCGAAGAGCGGCTTGCTGAGCATCAGCACCCGGGCCAGCGTGACCAGGGCCACCACCAGCCGCCAGGCCAGAGCCGCGCGCGAGGCATGGCTGGGCGGCAGCGCCGCGCACACCAGCAGGGCCGCGCCCAGGGCGACATCCGCCCCGCCCTCGTGCAGCAGCCGCTGCCGCCGCCCGCGCCGGGGGGCGGCACCCGGCGTGCGGCGCGTGGACCACGCCGACAGCCACACCATCAGCGCGCTGAGCACGTAGAGCGACTCGGCCCAGCTCTCCGGCGTGGGCAGCAGCGAGTCGTAGAAGGCCGGGATGCTGGCTGCCAGCGCCATGAGCATGGGCCACGGCGAGACCAGATGGGGAAAGCGCAGGTGCAGCATGGGCGCGGTGGGCAAGGCCAGGCCTGACGGTGCGCCGCGCGCCCCAGGCCGTCAAGCGGGAATGCGCACGGGATATCGGCCGCAAGCCGGCGGCGCTTGATGCGGATCGGTGGGGGCGGGCGGCCGTCAGTCCCGGCGCGGGGCCCCGTCGGTCAGCGCGGCGGATCAGCCCTTGCGCAGGCGCCGCGCATTGGCCGTGACGCGGCTGTGCACCGGATGCAGGCCGTGCTGCAGCACGCGGTGGCAGGCCTCGTGCACCTGCTGCGTGGCCTGCAGGCCCATGCCGGACCAGGCCGTCCACGGGCTGGTCCACCAGCTCATGCCCTGGCTCACGGCCTGGGCCATCCAGTCCTGCTGGGCGCGCAGCGCCTCCTGCCCCATCGCGGCCATCGAGCGCTGCCAGGCCAGCACCTTCTCGGTGCCCATGACGGTGAACTCGCGCCGGTCGCGGGCGGACGGCGCGTGGCCGGCGGCCAGCATGCGCAGGCTGCGCAGGGCGATCACCTGGGGCGCGGCCCAGGCGATCTCGGCGGCCTGGACGGCGGCGGGCAGGGGGGGCGGGCGGCGACGCGGCATGGGCGGACGGGGAGGAATGCGAAAAAAGGTAGACGCGGTGGCCGCAGCGGCATGGCCCGCGGTGACGGGCGCCTGGGCGACGGCCTTGCAGCATCAGCAAGGCTCTTGCCTGCCGTGGAGCGGCAGTGCACCCGCGCAGCCGCTCGCGGCGCTTGATCCTGAGCAAAAGGAGCGCTCTGCGGGCGGCGGGATGACGTTTCTTTACCCAGGCGACATCCAGGCCCCCTGGTGGGCGCCTTATCGTTGAGCCATGTCTGGATTCCTCTCGATGCGCCGTGCTGCCGTCTGACGGCCGCGCGGCGGGCCGGCCGTCGTTGCGACGCGCCGCAGCTGAAGGGCCGCACAGCGTGCCGCGGCGTGACCGCGCCGGCGCTGAACGGCTGAGGGCCGTCGGCGCTGCCCTGCTGTGCGTGGCCAGTGTGCTGCTGAGCGCCTGCGCCGGCGTGTCGCCCCCGCCACCGGCGCTGCCGGTGCCGCAGGCCTGGCGACATGCGCCCGCCCCCGGCCAGCCGACCACCAGCGCGCAGGCCACCACGCTGCAGCCGGCCGTCGCCGCGGTGACACCGGCCACCGCTTGGTGGCAGGCGCTGGGCGATGCCGAGCTGGATGCCCTGATCGCCCAGGCCTGGAATGCGGCGGCCGACGTGCGCACCGCCCAGGCCCGCGTGCGCGAGGCCCGTGCCCGCGTCACCGTGGCCGATGCGGACCGCTGGCCGGCGCTGTCGGCCAGCGCCGGTGCCAGCCGCAGCGACGGCTCGACGGCCGTCGGCGCGGGCGTGACGCGCGACCTCTACAACGCCGGCTTCGACGCCTCGTGGGAGGCCGATCTCTTCGGCCGCCTGGCAGCGGCCGGCGAGGCCGCGCGTGCCGACCTGCGCGCCAGCCAGGCCAGTCTGGATGACGCGCGGCTGACGCTGGCGGCGGAAACCGCGCGGCTGTATGCCCAGTGGCGCGCCCAGCAGCTGCGCCTGGACGTGGCGCGGCGCAGCCTGGACACCCAGCTGCAGACGCTGCAGCTGACGGACTGGCGGGCGCAGGCCGGCCTGATCGGCACGCTGGAGGTGCAGCAGGCCCGCACCGCGGCCGAGCAGACCCGCGCCCAGGCCGACGCCCTGCGCGGCAGCCTGGCCGAGACGCTGGAGAGCCTGGCCACGCTGACCGCGCTGCCGGCCGCCGAGCTGCAGGCCCGCGTGTCGCCGGCCGGCGGCCTGCCGGGCGTGCCCGCCGTGCCGGCCCTGGGCATCCCGGCCGAGACCCTGCGCCAGCGGCCCGACGTGCGCGCCGCCGAGCAGCAGTGGCAGGCCGAGGCCGCACGCAGCCGCCAGGCCCAGGCCGCCCGCTATCCGCGCCTGACGCTCAGCGGCACGCTGGGGCTGCAGGCGCTCGGCGCATCGGCCCTGGGGCGCGGCGATGCGGCCACCTCGTCGCTGGCCGCCAGCCTCACCGCCCCGCTCTTCGACGCCGGCAGCCTCAAGGCCCAGGCTGAGGCGCAGGACGCCGTGCAGCAGCGCGCGGCCATCGCCTGGGAGCAGACCGTGCGCGCCGCGGCCGGCGAGGTCGAATCCGCCCTGGCCGCGCTGGACGCCGCCCGCCGCCGCGTGGCCGCACTGGACGGCGCCGCCACCGCCGCGCGCGAGGCCGCCCGCCTGGCGCGCATCCAGTACCAGGGCGGGGTGATCGACTTCCGCACCGTGCTGGACACCGAGCGCAGCCTGCTGTCCACCGAAGACAGCCTGGCCAGCGCCCGCGCCGACGAGCTGACCGCCTGGATCCGCCTGCACAAGGCGCTGGGCGGCGGCTGGGACGCGGTGCCGGCGGCAGACGTGCCCGCCGCAGCGGGCACGGGGCCGGCGGCCGGCATGGCGGGCACCCCGGCTTCGGCCACCGCATCGCCTGCACCGCTTGCATCAACTGCATCAACTGCATCGCCTGCATCGACTGCGACTGCATCCGCCTCGCCCGCCCCGGCCGCCCGATCCGCACCCGCGCGCTGAGCCCACCCGTGCGGCGCCGGCCGTCCGCCCTTCCCGTCCCACCTTCCCTCCGCCCTTGCCCCGCCTGCCATGACCGCACCCGATCCCGCCTCCGTCGCCACCGCCGTCGGCCTGCGCCCTGACGGCGCTGCCGCCCCGCGCTGGCGGCGCGGGCTGCGGCCGCTGCTCGGGCTGCTGGCGCTGCTCGTGGTGGCCGGCGCCGTGCTCGCCTGGCGCGGCCAGGCCGCCCAGCCGCGCATCACCTACCAGACCGAGGCCGCCAGCCGCGGCAACCTGGTCGTGCGCGTGACGGCCACCGGCAACCTGCAGCCGACCAACCAGGTGGACGTGGGCAGCGAGCTGTCCGGCACCATCGACGTGGTGCAGGTGGACGACAACGACCGCGTGCGCAAGGGCCAGGAGCTGGCGCGGCTGGACCTGTCCAAGCTCAACGACGAGCTGGTGCGCTCGCGCGGCGCGCTGGCCGCCGCCGAGGCCGCGGTGCAGCTCAAGGCCGCGACCACGCAGGAGGCGCGCACCACCCTTGCGCGGCAGCAGGAGGTCGCCCGCCTGTCCGGCGGGCAGGTGCCGTCGCGGCTGGAGCTGGCCTCGGCCGAGGCGGCGCTGCAGCGCGCCGTGGCCGACGAGGCCAGCGCCCGCGCCGCCGTGGTGCAGGCGCGCGCCACGGTGGCCACCAACCAGACCAACATCGGCAAGGCCAGCATCCGCTCGCCCATCGACGGCGTGGTGCTCACGCGCAAGGTCTCGCGCGGGCAGACGGTGGCCGCCTCGCTGCAGGCGCCGGTGCTGTTCACGCTGGCCGAGAGCCTGTCGCAGATGGAGCTGCAGGTGGCGGTGGACGAGGCCGACGTCGGCCAGGTGCGCGAGGGCCAGCAGGCCACCTTCACCGTGGACGCCTACCCCGGCCGCAGCTACCCGGCGCGCATCACCCGTGTGGGCTACGGCTCGACCACCACCAACAACGTCGTGTCCTACCTGACCATCCTGGAGGTGGACAACGCCGACCTCAGCCTCCGCCCGGGCATGACGGCCACGGCCGAGATCACCACGCTGCGCCGCGACGGCGTGCTGCTGGTGCCCAATGCCGCGCTGCGCTGGTCGCCGCCGGCTGCAGCCGATGCCGCAGCCGGCGCCGGCAGCGGCAGCGGCAGCAACATCAGCCGCATGTTCATGCCGCGCCCGCCGCAGACGGCGCGCAAGCCGGCGGCCGAGCGCGCCGCCGCACGCAGCAGCGCGCAGACGGTGTGGGTGCTGGAGGCCGGGCAGCCGCGCAAGGTGGCCGTCACCGTGGGCGCCAGCGACGGCCGCCACACCGAGGTCAGCGGCGGCGCGCTGCGCGAAGGCCAGGCCGTGATCACCGACAGCAGCGAGGCCGCGCGATGAGCACGCCCGCCGCGCAGCCGGTCGCGGCCGCATCGCACCCAGGCGGCCAGGACGCATCCACGGCGGGCCCTGCCGCCGCCCCGCCGCTGATCGAGCTGCGCGGCGTGAACAAGACCTACGGCAGCGGCGCCACCGCCTTCCAGGCGCTCAAGGACGTGGACCTGATCGTCCACGCCGGGGAGTTCGTCGCCATCATGGGCCCCAGCGGCTCGGGCAAGTCCACGGCCATGAACATCCTGGGCTGCCTGGACGTGCTGAGCAGCGGCTCCTACCGCTTCCGCGGCCTGCCGGTGGAGACGCTGGACCGCAACCAACGCGCGCTGCTGCGCCGGCACTTCCTGGGCTTCGTCTTCCAGGGCTACAACCTGCTGGGCCGCACCTCGGCGCAGGAGAACGTGGAGCTGCCGCTGCTCTACCGCGGCGAGCCGGCGGCCACGCGCGCGCGCCTGGCGCAGGCCGCGCTGGCCCAGGTGGGCCTGCAGGGCTGGGCGCACCACACGCCGGCCGAGCTCTCCGGCGGGCAGCAGCAGCGCGTGGCCATCGCCCGGGCCATCGCCACCCAGCCCGCCGTGCTGCTGGCCGACGAGCCCACCGGCAACCTGGACACCCACCGCAGCCGCGAGATCATGGAGCTCATCACCCGGCTCAACCGCGACAGCGGCATCACCGTGCTGATGGTCACGCACGAGCCCGACATGGCCGCCTATGCGCGGCGCATCGTGCGCTTCGTGGACGGCCGCGTGGCCGAGGACCGGCCCAACGACCACCCCGTCGAGGTGCCCGACGCGCCGGCCGCCGCCGAGGAGACCGCCTGATGTGGTGGAACACCTGGCTACTCGCGCTGCGCGAGATCCGGCGCAACCTGATGCGCTCGCTGCTGACCATGCTGGGCATCGTCATCGGCGTGGCGGCCGTCGTCACGATGGTGACGCTGGGCAACGGCGCCACGCGCTCGGTGTCGGACCAGGTCTCCAGCCTGGGCAGCAACCTGCTGATGGTGCGCCCGGGCCAGCGCATGATGGGCCCGGGCTCGGGCGGTGGCGGCGCGCCGCCCTTCCGCCAGGCGGACGTGGACGCCATCGGCAACCAGATCGGCGGCCTGGCCGCGCTGGCGCCGGCGGTCAGCCGCTCGGTCACCGTGGTGGCCGGCGCGCGCAACTGGAGCACCGCAGCCACCGGCTCCACCAACGACTACTTCACCGCCGGCAACTGGACGCTCTCAGCCGGGCGGCTCTTCACCGACGGCGAGCTCAAGGCCGGCAGCGCCGTGTGCATCATCGGCGACCGCGTGCGCCGCGAGCTCTTCGGCAGCCAGCGGCCGCTGGACGCCAGCCTGCGCGTGCACAACTTCAGCTGCCGCATCGTGGGCCTGCTCACGCCCAAGGGCCAGGGCGCGATGGGCAACGACCAGGACGACACCGTGGTGCTGCCGCTGCGCACCGTGCAGCGCCGCATCACCGGCCGCACCGACATCAGCACCATCCTGCTGTCGGCCCGCGACGGCGTGTCCACCGACAAGGTCAAGACACAGGTCGAGCAGCTGCTGCGCGAGCGGCGCCACATCGGCGATGCCGAGGACGACAACTTCAACGTGCTGGACACGCGGCAGATCGCCGAGACGCTGTCGGGCACGGTGCGCGTGATGACGCTGCTGCTGGGCGCGGTGGCCGCGGTGAGCCTGCTGGTGGGCGGCATCGGCATCATGAACATCATGCTGGTCAGCGTGACCGAGCGCACCCGCGAGATCGGCATCCGCCTGGCCGTGGGCGCGCTGGAGCGCGAGGTGCTGGCGCAGTTCCTGGTCGAGGCGGTGACGCTCTCGGCCCTGGGCGGGCTGATCGGCATCGTGCTGGCCACCGCCGCCTCCGTCGCGCTGTCGCAGCTGATGGGCCTGCCCTATGCGTTCGATGCGCAGATCAACCTGCTGTCCTTCGGCTTCTCGGCGCTGATCGGCGTGGTCTTCGGCTACGTGCCGGCGCGGCGCGCGGCCCGGCTGGACCCGATCCAGGCCCTGCGGCACGAGTGACCGGCACGGGTAAGCGGCACGAGCGAGCGGCAGGCCGGGCGGTCAGCCGCGCCGGGCCACCCGCTTGTCGCGCACGGCCACCTGCGCGCCGCTGCGGTCGATGTCGAAAAGCTGTGTCGCCTCGATCAGGTCGCCCAGCTTCTTGTAGCCGTAGTTGCGCGGATCGAAGGACGCCTGGTTGGCGATCTGCTTGCCCACCGCGCCCAGGCGCGACCAGCCGTCGTCGCCGGCGGCGTTCTCCACCGCGTGGCGCAGCAGGTTGACCAGCTTGGCATCCTGCTTGAGCACGTTGGTCGGCGTGGGGCCGCCGTTGCGCTCGGCGGCGTCGGCGGCCTTGTCGGCCCCCTTGTCCGCGGCCTGGCCTGCCTTGTCACCCGACTTGTCCGCCGCCTTGCCGCGGCCACGGCCCTTGGCCGGCTTGGCTTCGTCCAGGTCCAGGTCCAGCGGCGCCTCGTCGCGCCCCAGGTTCTCCAGGAAGAGAAAGCGCGAGCAGGCGTTGACGAAGGGCGCGGGCGTCTTCTTGGCGCCGAAGCCGTAGACCTCCGCGCCCTTGGCCCGCAGGTGCATGACCAGCGGCGTGAAGTCGCCGTCGGACGACACGATGCCAAAGGCCGCTGGCCGGTCGGTGTAGAGCAGCTCCAGCGCATCGATGACGATGCACATGTCCGTGGCGTTCTTGCCCTTGGAGATGTCGAACTGCTGGATGGGGCGGATGGCGTACTCGTGCAGCACCGTCTCCCAGCCCTTGAGCTCCTGCTTCTTCCAGTTGCCGTAGGCGCGGCGGATGTTGGCCACGCCGAACTTGGCCAGCTCGGCCAGGATCACGTCGATCTTGTTGGCCGGCGAGTTGTCGGCGTCGATCAGCAGGGCGATGCGCGCATCGCGTTCGGTGTGGGCCATGTCGCCTTCAGGTTGCGGGTGATGCGGTGATCCGGTGCCGCGGCAGGCGGCCCGGCGTGAGGGTGCAGGCCGTGATCAGACGAGCCGCCAGTGCAGCGTCTCGCCGCCGCGCAGCGGCTTGATGGTGGCCGCCTCGCCAAAGGGCAGGCTCTCGGGCACCGTCCAGGTCTCGCGCTTGAGCGTCACGCGCTCGGTGTTGCGCGGCAGGCCATAGAAGTCGGCGCCGTGGAAGCTGGCAAAGCCTTCCAGCTTGTCCAGCGCACCCGCGGCCTCGAACGCCTCGGCATAGAGCTCGATGGCGCAGGGGGCGGTGTAGCAGCCGGCGCAGCCGCTGGCATGCTCCTTGAGGTGGGCCGCATGCGGCGCACTGTCGGTGCCCAGGAAGAACTTGGGGCTGCCGCTGGTGGCCGCCTGCACCAGGGCCACGCGGTGCTCCTCGCGCTTGAGGATGGGCAGGCAGTAGTAGTGCGGCCGCACGCCACCCATGAAGATCGCGTTGCGGTTGTAGAGCAGGTGCTGCGGCGTGATCGTGGCGGCCACGAAGCGGTCCGCCTCGGCCACGTACTGCGCGGCCTCGCGCGTGGTCAGGTGCTCGAAGACGATCTTCAGCTCGGGGAAGTCGCGGCGCAGCGGGATGAGCTGCTCGTCGATGAAGACCCGCTCGCGGTCGAACACGTCGACTGCCGGGTGGGTGACCTCGCCGTGCACGCACAGGATCAGGCCCTCGCGCTGCATGGCCTCCAGCGTTCGCCGGGTCTTGCGCAGGTCGGTCACGCCGGCATCGCTGTTGGTGGTGGCGCCGGCCGGGTAGAGCTTGAAGGCGACCACGCCGGCCTCGCGCGCGCGCTGCACTTCATCGGGCGGCGTGTTGTCCGTCAGGTAGAGCGTCATCAGCGGCTCGAAGCGTGCACCGGCCGGCAAGGCCGCCAGGATGCGCTCGCGATAGGCCCGCGCCTGCTCGGCCGTGGTCACCGGCGGCTTGAGGTTGGGCATGACGATGGCCCGCGCGAACTGCCGCGCGGTGGCCGGCAGCACCGAGGCCAGCGCCGCCCCGTCACGCAGGTGCAGGTGCCAGTCGTCGGGGCGGATCAGGGAGAGGGTGGAGGTGTCGGGGGCAGGCATGGCGGGATTGTCTCGCGCGGCGGGCTGCCGTGGCGCCACGCCGGGCAGGGTGGGGTGCCCGCAAGATGGGGCCGCCCGCGATCCGCGCGCACACCGATCAGCGGACCGGCTTGCTGCTCACCGGGGGCGTCGCCGGGCGGCCGTCGGCCCGCTCCTGCAGATAGCGACCCGGGCGGTGCAGCCCCGATAGCTCATGGTGTTCATAGGCGGACTCCTTCGCTCCTCTGCTGCTGACCGAGACGATGCTGATCTCCCAGCGGCCTCGCGACAATCCCGCAATGACCCTCCTGCTCGGCATCGACTTCACCTGCGCGCCCACCCGCCGCAAGCCCATCACCGTGGCGCGCGGCCATTGCGACGGGGTGCGGGTGCGGCTGGAGGCCGTCGATGCGCTGCCCAGTCTCAGCGACTTCGACGCCCTGCTGCGCGAGCCCGGGCCGTGGGTGGGCGGCTTCGACCTGCCCTTCGGGCTGCCGCGCGAGCTGGTGGAGCAGCTGGGCTGGCCGACCGGGTGGGCGGCCTTGATTCGGCACTACGCCGGCCTGACGCGGGCGCAGATCCGCGAGACCTTTGCCGCCTTCTGCGCCGCGCGACCGGTGGGGGCCAAGTTCGCCCACCGCGCCTGCGACGCGCCGGCCGGCTCCAGCCCGTCGATGAAGTGGGTGAATCCGCCGGTGGCCTTCATGCTGCACGCGGCGGTGCCGCGGCTGCTGGCAGCCGGTGCGCACCTGCCCCCGGTGCACGACGGCGATGCCAGCCGCGTGGCGCTGGAGGCCTATCCCGGCCTGCTGGCGCGCGAGCTGATCGGCAAGCGCTCATACAAGGCCGACGACCGCGCGCGGCAGACGCCCGAACGGCTGATCGCCCGCAAGGACCTGGTCGATGCGCTGGAGCAGGGCCGCACCCGGCTGGGCCTGCGGCTGCAGGCGCGCTCGGCGCTGCGCGAGTCGCTGATTGCGGACGCCAGCGGCGACCGGCTGGACGCGGTGCTGTGCCTGGTGCAGGCCGCCTGGGCCGCGCAGCAGCCGGGCTGGGGCCTGCCGGCCGATGTGGACCGGCTGGAGGGCTGGATCGTCAGCGCCTGAACACGCTCACGCGGGGGCGATGGCCTCGGCAGGCCCGGGCCGGTCGTCGAGCCCGCGGCGGCGTTGGCCTTAGAACCCCCAGCGCTCGCCCACGCCCAGCAGCGTGGCCACGCCCAGGGCCGCGAAGATCACCGCGACGATGCCGTGGATGAGGCGGATGGGCAGGCGGTGGGCGACGCTGCCGCCCAGGTACACGGCCGGCACGTTGGCCAGCATCATGCCCAGCGTGGTGCCGGCCACTACCGGCCAGAAAGCGGCGAACTTGGCCGCCAGCGCCACGGTGGCGATCTGCGTCTTGTCGCCCATCTCGGCCAGGAAGAAGGCGACCACCGTGGTCAGGAAGACGCCGCCGCGGCCCTTGCGGCCCACCTCGGCCTCGTCTTCATCGAGCTTGTCGGGCACCAGCACCCAGGCGGCCATCGCCAGGAAGGACAGGCCCAGCACCCAGCGCAGCACGCCGGGGCCGATCACCGAGGTGAGCCAGGCGCCCACGGCGCCCGCACAGGCATGGTTGAGCAGCGTGGCGGCCAGGATGCCCCAGACGATGG
The DNA here is from genome assembly GCA_016219375.1 of Burkholderiales bacterium. Classification (GTDB taxonomy): domain Bacteria; phylum Pseudomonadota; class Gammaproteobacteria; order Burkholderiales; family Burkholderiaceae_C; genus Aquabacterium. The sequence goes on along the minus strand of JACRNC010000007.1, from coordinate 230,469 downwards.
GCAGCGGGCGGCGAAAGCGCGCGGCCAGCATGAAGGCGAGCAGCTGCGTCTTGTCGCCCATTTCAGCGAGGGCGACGACGCCGGTGGAGATGAGGAAGGGTTCCATGAGAAGAGCATCGGCCGCCTGCTCAGCAAGCGGCGCGCGATTCTATTGAGTGGGGTGTGACGGCCACGGCGGGCCAGAGGTGGTTGCAGCAAGCCACAGCAGCCGCCAACGGCGCAGCGGCAGGGGTCGGGGCGGCTTGCACGGGCCCGACGTGCGGGCGACTTCAGCGCAGCGGGCCGCAGCCGCCCTGGGCCATCTCGGCCAGCACGGCGTCCACCGCGCGCTCCAGCAGGCGGCGACGCTCCAGCGGCCCGGCCAGGCCGGCGCCGGCCAAGCGCTGCAGCGCGCGCGCCGTCAGCGCCGATGCGGGCTGCACCGGCGCGCCGGCGGGCGCGGCAGCCAGCCCGGGCCCGAGCACCAGTTGCTGCCCGCTCGCATCGCGCCACAGCAGCCGCAGCACCCGCCAGTCGCCGCGCAGGTGCAGGCGCAGCCAGGTGCCCGGTGGCAGCTGGGCCAGGTCGGGCTGCGGGCCGGGCTGGGTCGATGTGTCGCCCGCGGCGGAGCCGCTGCGGTCGCCGGGCATGAGTGCCGCGCCAGGCAGGGCGGACAGCAGCTCGGCCGGCACGGTGTCCAGGGCGGCCTCGTCGATCACCGTGTCGCCGCGGCGGGCCGACCAGGCGGCCGGGTCGGTGGGGGCCCAGTCCAGCGCGGCGGGCTGCGGCCCGACGCTGTCGCCGCCGGCCGGGCCGGCTGCGGCACCGGCCGCATCGGCGGTGCGGTCGGTGTCGCGCAGCAGCTCAGTGTGGCGGGCCATCAGCGCATCCAGCACGGCCTGGCGCGCGCCGGGGGGCGCGTCGATGCTGTCCAGGCCGGCCTGCAGGCGCTGCAGCAGGCCGGGCAGCCGCTGCAGGCGCTGGCGGCGCTCCAGGCCGTGGGCCGGCGGGCGCAGGCTGTGCAGCAGCTCGTCGGCCACTTCCAGCCAGGGCTCGGCCGCAGCCTCGCCGCCCAGCAGCGCGGCGGCGGCGACCACGCGCAGCCACAGGCCGCTGAAGAAGGCGCGCAGCGTGGGCTCCAGCCGGCCGTGGCCGGCCTCGTGCAGCGACACGCGCTGGCGCAGCAGCTTGACGGCCAGGTCGCGCTCGGCAGCACGCTGCAGGCGCTCGATCACCGGCGCTGCCGCACGCACGACAGCGGCATGCTCCTGTGCGATCAAGGCCTGCAGCGCGGCCAGGGCCTGTTCGGCGGCCTGGTGCACCGGTTGATGCACCGGTTGATGCACCGGTTGATGCACCGGTTGATGCACCGGTTGATGCACCGGCTGATGCGCAGGGCGGTCGGGCGCCTGGTCCAGCGGGTGACTGCCGCCTTGATCGCCGCCTGGCGTGCCACCTTGAGCGCCGCTCGGGGCAGCGGAGTCGGCGCCCGGTCGGGCCGCTTCTTGCGCGGCATGCGCATCGGCCTGTCGGGCCACGTCGAGCAGCGCCTGCCCGGCCCCGGGCTCGCCCGGGGCCGCGGCCCGGCCGCCCCGCGGCCACAGCGGCTGCAGTGCGGTCTCCGCAGCGGCGACGAAGTGCAGCGCCTGGGCGGCACCCGCGGCGCCCAGGTCGGCCCAGCCGGCGGCGTGGGCACCCAGGGCATCGAGCAGCTGCCACAGGGGATGCTGCGGGTCGTCCACCAGGCCGTGGTCGTCCAGAGCCGCACGCAGCACCGCCGGCTGCAGCCGGGCCACCAGGGCCTGCACGGGCGGCAGCAGGTGCGGGTCGTCGAGCAGGTGGTCGAAGAGCCGGCCGATCAGCGCCATCACCTCGCGGTCGCGGTCGTCGCGCGCGGCGGCCATCAGCGCCGACTCGTGCAGCCGCACCAGGTTGCCCGATGCCGGCTGCAGCGCATCCAGCGCCGCCTCCAGCCGGGCCTGGGCCTGGGCCGAGCGGATCAGGCCGAGGACGGAGGGCACCGCCCCCGCCCCGGCGCCGTGCGTGGGGCGGCCCGCAGCCGCGCCGCCCTGCGCGTCGTTGCCGTGGCGATGCGACCAGTGCGCCGCCATCAGCTGCTCCAGCGCGCCGGGCCGGGTGAGATCGAAGCCGGTCTGCGGCGGGTCTTCGCGCCGGGCCGACGGCGTGGCCACCGCGCGGTAGGCCGCTGGCTCCACGCCGCGGCGCAGCAGGGCCTGCACGGCCCTCGCCCAGGCGGCCTTCATCTCGATGGCCAGGCGCGGCGCCAGCGCGCGCACCGCGGCCAGCCGCGCGGCACCGTGCAGGCCGCAGCCCTCCACCGCCGTCCACAGCGCCTGGGACACGGCCTCGGCGCTGACCGGGTTGGCCTGGGGATGGATCTCGGTGAAGCCGCGCAGCGAAGAGAGCAGCGCCTGCAGCTCGCGCAGCTCGCCCTCGGCCTCGTTGCGCAGCAGCTGCACGGTGCGCAGGGCCTCGATGTCGGCCTCGGCCTGGTCCTCGTCCACCAGGCTCCATTCATCCATCGGCGCGGTGGGCTCGCCGGCGTCGGCCGCGATCTGTCCGCCAGCGTCGATGGCCGCATGCCGCGCCTCGAAGCGCAGCGCCTGCTGCATGGCCTGCACCCATTGCAGGCGACGGTGGGCGAAGAGCTCGGCGGCCTCGCCCACGGCCTCGCGCGGCAGGTTGGAGCAGGCCGGATGGCCGGCGGTGCGCAGCGCCTCGTGCGCGGCCTCGGCGACTTCGCGCAGGGCCGGGGCCAGCTCGTCGAGCAGGCCATCGATGAAGCGTTGCAGGGGCTGGGAGACGAGCATGCCGGGGGTACTGCCTGAGGAAGCGGCCAATGTAGCGCTGGGGAAAAAGAAAAGGGCCGCGATCGCTCGCGGCCCTTGCAGGCTCCGGTGTTTGGCCGGATGGCACGGCCCCGCGCAGGCGGGGCCGTCGGCCGGACTTACATGTCCATGCCCATGCCGCCCATGCCGCCCATGCCACCGCCGGGCATGGCCGGGGCTTCTTCCTTCGGCGCCTCGGCGACCATGCACTCGGTGGTCAGCATCAGCGACGCGACGGAGGCCGCGTTCTGCAGCGCCGTGCGGGTCACCTTGGTCGGGTCCAGGATGCCCATCTCGATCATGTCGCCATAGGTGTCGTTGGCGGCGTTGAAGCCGAAGGTGCCCTTGCCTTCCAGCACCTTGTTGATCACCACGGACGGCTCGCCGCCGGCGTTGGCCACAATCTCGCGCAGCGGGGCCTCGATGGCCTTGAGGATCAGCTTGATGCCGGCGTCCTGATCGGGGTTGTCACCCTTGATCTGGCCAGCGGCCTGGCGCGCGCGCAGCAGGGCCACGCCACCGCCGGCCACGATGCCTTCTTCCACGGCAGCGCGGGTGGCGTGCAGCGCGTCTTCCACGCGAGCCTTCTTCTCCTTCATCTCGACTTCGGTGGCCGCGCCGACCTTGATCACGGCCACGCCGCCAGCCAGCTTGGCCACGCGCTCTTGCAGCTTCTCGCGGTCGTAGTCGGAGGTGGCTTCCTCGATCTGGATGCGGATCTGCTTGACGCGGGCTTCGATGTCGGCAGCAGCGCCGGCGCCGTCGATGATGGTGGTGTTTTCCTTGGCCACTTCGACGCGCTTGGCCTGGCCCAGGTCGGCCAGCGTGACCTTCTCGAGCGACAGGCCCACTTCCTCGGCGATCACCTTGCCGCCGGTGAGGATGGCGATGTCTTCCAGCATGGCCTTGCGACGGTCACCGAAGCCCGGAGCCTTGACGGCCACGACCTTGAGGATGCCGCGGATGGTGTTGACCACCAGCGTGGCCAGGGCTTCGCCTTCGACCTCTTCGGCAATGATCAGCAGCGGACGGCCGGCCTTGGCCACCTGCTCCAGCGTGGGCAGCAGGTCACGGATGTTGCTGATCTTCTTGTCGAAGAGCAGCACGAACGGGTTCTCGAGGATCGCGGCCTGCTTCTCGGGGTTGTTGATGAAGTAGGGCGACAGGTAGCCGCGGTCGAACTGCATGCCTTCGACGACATCCAGCTCGTTTTCCAGGCTCTTGCCGTCTTCCACGGTGATCACGCCTTCCTTGCCCACCTTGTCCATGGCGTCGGCAATGATCTTGCCGATGGACTCATCAGAGTTGGCGGAGATGGCGCCCACCTGGGCGATTTCCTTGCTGGTGGTGGTGGCCTTCGACGCCTTCTTCAGCTGCTCGACCAGAGCGCTGACGGCCTTGTCGATGCCACGCTTGAGGTCCATCGGGTTCATGCCGGCGGCCACGTACTTCATGCCTTCGCGCACGATGGCCTGGGCCAGCACGGTGGCGGTGGTGGTGCCGTCACCGGCGTTGTCAGAGGTCTTGGAAGCGACTTCCTTGACCATCTGCGCGCCCATGTTCTGCAGCTTGTCCTTGAGCTCGATCTCCTTGGCCACCGACACACCGTCCTTGGTGACGGTGGGGGCGCCGAAGGAGCGCTCGAGCACCACGTTGCGGCCCTTGGGGCCCAGGGTGACCTTGACCGCGTTGGCCAGGATGTTCACGCCCTCGACCATGCGATGACGGGCGTCGGAACCGAAGACGACGTCTTTAGCTGCCATGTGATTTCTCCAGATTCAGTGGGTAGAGGAAGCGGACACCTTCGTTGCGCGAGAGCTTGTCGGGAAGGAAGGCGTCGCGAGCGGGTGCCAGGCTAGGCGGACGGAGCGCAGGGACCGGAACGTAGCAGCGCTACGTGAGGATCCCGAGCACCGCCCAACGACGCATGGCATCCGCGCAGTAGCCTTACTTCTCGACAACGGCGAAGAGGTCTTCTTCGCGCATCACCAGCAGCTCGTCGCCGTCGACCTTGACGGTCTGGCCGCTGTACTTGCCGAACAGGACGCGGTCGCCGACCTTGACGTTCAGGGCGACGAAATCACCCTTGTCGTTGCGCTTGCCCGGGCCCACGGCGAGGACTTCGCCCTGGTCGGGCTTCTCGGCGGCGTTGTCGGGGATGACGATGCCCGAGGCGGTCTTGGTCTCGTTTTCGAGGCGCTTGACGATCACGCGATCATGCAAGGGACGCAGTTTCATGACGGCTCCTGTAGGTCGGAGGGGGTTGACGTGGGAGGGAAGGAGCCGGCCGCCCCGGGGGAAGGAGAGGGGACAACCGGCCTTGAAACGTTGTTAGCACTCGCCTGGGCTGAGTGCTAATGGCCGGAATTATAGGGACGGGCCGTGACGTTTCAAGAGGCTTCTCCACCGGCGCGGCGCGCGCCGGCCGGGGGAGCGGGCGGGCAAATCCCGGACCCGGCCAGCCAAAACCGGGCCACTGAACGGGGCCAGCCGGGTCCGCCGGGCCTGCCGGGCCTGGATTGGGCCGGCGTCCCACCAGCCCTGTCGGCGCTCCTTTTGCCCGATGATCGGTCGCCATGAACGAACCGCAGTACACAGACCCCACGGCCGCCCCGACCACCGACCCTGCCGCCCCGCACCCTGCCCCGGACCTGGGCGAGCCCAACGATGCCGAGGAGGCGCGCCGCGTCGTCGCCTTGATGCAGCTCCAGCCCGCAGGCGCCGACCGCTTCGTGGCGCAGAGCGACAACATCGGCACGATGGCCGTCTTTGGCGGGCAGGTGCTGGGCCAGGCGCTGATGGCCGCCTGGCGCACCGCGCCCGAGGACCGCATCGCCCATTCGCTGCATGCCTACTTCCTGCTGCCCGGCGAGCATGCGCCGGTGACGTACGAGGTGGAGCGCGTGCGCGACGGCCGCAGCTTCAGCATGCGCCGCGTGGTGGCGCTGCAGGAGGGCAAGACGATCTTCGAGCTGCTGGCGTCCTTTCAGACGCGCGACGAGGGCTTCAGCCACCAGACCGCCATGCCCGATGTGCCGGGCCCCGAGGGGCTGGCCGATGAGCGCATCGCGCGGCACGCCGTGCGCGAGAAGCTGCCGCCCTTCTTCCACGACAAGCGCCTGGCGCCGCTGGGGCTGGAGTTCCGCCGCGTGGCGCCGCGCGACCTGCTCGACCCGCAGCCGCGCGAAGGCGCCACGTCCACCTGGGTGCGCGCCCGCGGCCCGCTGCCGGACGACCCCGCGCTGCACCAGGCGCTGCTGGCCTACGGCTCCGACCATGAGCTGCTGACCGTGGCCAACGAGCCGCACGGGCTGACCCACTTTCGCGGCGACGTGCGCATGGCGAGCCTGGACCATGCGATGTGGTTCCACCGCGACTTCCGCCTGGACGACTGGCTGCTCTACCAGGTCGAGTCGCCCACCGCCGGCGGCGCGCGCGGCCTGGCCCTGGGCCGCTTCTACAGCCGCGACGGCCGGCTGGTGGCCTCGGTGGCGCAGGAGGGGATGATCCGGCCCTGGCTGAAGAAGCCGGGGGGCTGAGCGCTCACCGGCCCCCTGCCCAGCCGCGCGTGCGGCAGCCGGCGCGGTCCTTGCGAACGTCGGGCGCATGGACCATCCCGCGCACCATGCCCGTGCGGCCACTGCACCGAGTCGGCCCGCGGCCTCGCGCCCCGCGTGGGCGCTGCTCGCCCGCCTGGCCCGCGCGCTGCTGGCTGCGTCACTGGACGGCCTGCACGCCCGCAGCGGGCGCCGGCCGCCTTCGCAGCTGAAGGCCTGACCGCGGCTCGCCACGCCCCGCCCCAGGCGCGGGCCGCGCTCGCTCACGTGCGGCGGGCGGCGGGCGCCTTGCAGCCACCCCACCGGCATGCTTCATGCAATCTGCCGGATCGCGCATGTCCACTCCCCCATCAACACTGGAGTGGTTCCCATGACCCGATCGGAGATCGCACGCACGCTCAGCCTGGCCCTGGCTTCACTGGCCTCCCTGGCCGCGGTGGCCCAGGACAGCGCCGCCGCCGACGCGGCCAAGCCGCCCTACACGCTCACCGGACACGTGGACGTGGTGTCGCGCTACGTCCTGCGTGGCGTGACCAGCACCTATGGCAATGGCGCCCCCCTGGGCAACAAGGGCGCCGACGCACCGGAATCAAACCGCCCTGCCCTGCAATGGGGCGTGGACTGGGTGCACGAGAGCGGCTTCTACCTGGGCTACTTCGGCTCGACCATCAACTACTCGTACAAGCAGCTGGGCAAGTCCTACGAGGACCGCGGCATCACCGACTTCCAGAAGGACAAGTCGATCGAGAACGACTTCTACGGCGGCTACACCTTCGCCGTGGGCGACTTCACGTTCAACGTCGGCGCGACCGGCTACGTCTACATCAACGGCGAGGCCGCCAATGCGCTGGAGAGCAAGCTGGCCGCCACCTGGGGCCCGGTGACGCTCTCAGCCCAGACGCTGTTCAACGACACGGTCTGGGGCAACCGCGGCGACACCTACTGGGCGCTGACCTTCACCAAGCCGCTGCCGTATGACTTCATCTTCACGGCGAGCCTGGGCTACTACACCTACGAGAAGGAAGGCAAATACCTGGGCACGACCGACACGCTCGCCGGCACCGCCTGCGGCGCGGGCGAGGCGTTCGTGGTCAACGGCTGCTTTGCCGGCAAGGGGCCCAGCTCCGGCGGCTGGCGCCACCTGATCCTGGGCGTGAGCCAGCCCATCGGCTCCACCGGCTTCGTCTGGGGTGCGCAGGCCATCTTCGGCGGCGAGAACCGCTTCGGCGTAGACCAGGGCGACCGCTTCGTGGCCACGCTGAGCTACCTGTTCTGAGCCACTGGCACAGACGTTGCGTAGCTTGATCGCGTGAGAGGCGGCGCCCGCTGCGGGCCTCGCTGACGCGAAGGATGGCTAGGGTTCCGGGCCGGGGCGGCTGCCCCGGCTGGCTGGTCCAAGAGCCATCCGGCCGCAGGCCCGGGCATGCGCCCCGGCCCCGGCTCCACGGAGGGACAAAAGCCCGGGAGACAGCAGCGAGCCGCGCCTGCCGTGCGCCTCGCCGTCTCTCGCGCCCGAGTCCCTTGCGAGGAGCCGCTTCGTGAACCCATCCCCCGCCATCTCGCCCGGCCCGGCCGGTGCGCCGGGCCACGTGCCCCCGCCACCGGCCGCTGGCGGCTCGGCTCATGCGGCGCAGCCGGCCCCCGCCGCGCAGCGCGCATCCCGGCCGCCGCGCCGCCCGGCCCGCCCCAGCATCTGGGCCGTCAACGGCCGGCTGACCCGGGCCCAGTACTGGGGCTTTGCCGCCCTGGGCCTCATCACGCCGCTGCTGGGCTGGGCCGCGCTGTCCTCATCCGGCTGGGTGGACCCGGTCTTCCTGCCCGGGCCGCTGCAGGTGCTGCAGCGCCTGGGCCACTGGGCGATGGAGGAAGACCTGCTGGGCGACACCTGGATCAGCGTGTGGCGGGTCTTCGGCGGCTTCGTGCTGTCGGCCGTCATCGCGCTGCCGCTGGGCCTGCTGATCGGCGCCTTCCGCCCGGTGGAGGCGCTGCTGGAGCCGCTGACCGACTTCATCCGCTACATGCCGGCGGTGGCCTTCATCCCGCTGGTGATGCTGTGGCTGGGCATCGACGAGAGCGCCAAGATCGCCATCATCTGGATCGGCACCTTCTTCCAGATGGTGCTGATGGTGGCCGAGAACGTGCGCCTGGTGCCGCTGGCCCAGGTGGAGGCCGCGCAGACGATGGGCGCCACGCGCGCTGAGATCGTCAAGCTGGTGCTGCTGCAGTCGGCCAAGCCGGCCATCCTGGACACGCTGCGCATCACGATGGGCTGGGCCTGGACCTACCTGGTGGTGGCCGAGCTGGTGGCGGCCAACTCGGGCCTGGGCTACTCCATCCTCAAGGCCCAGCGCTATCTCAAGACCGACACCATCTTCGCCGGCATCGTGCTCATCGGGCTGATCGGGCTGCTGATGGACCAGGGCTTCCGCTGGCTGCACCGGCGGGCGTTTCCATATCTGCATGCGCGGGGTTGAGCCATGAGCACCGCCACTCAACCCAAGGTCCGCATCCGCGCGCTGGGCAAGGTGTTCGAGCAGAGCACCGCCCCGCATCCCGCGCTGGACGGCATCGACCTGGACATCACCGACGGCGAGTTCGTGACGCTGGTGGGCGCATCGGGCTGCGGCAAGTCCACGCTGCTGCGCATCCTGGCCGGGCTGGAGCACCACAGCAGCGGCGAGCTGCTGTGCGACGGCCGCCCGGTGCGCGGGCCGGGTGCGGACCGCGCGATGGTCTTCCAGCACTACAGCCTCTACCCGTGGCTGAGCGTGATCGACAACATCAAGTTCAGCCGGCGGCTGAAGGCCAACCGGGCGGAGCTGACCTCGGCCGACGTGGAGGCCGCCTCTGGCCGGGCCGATGCGCTGCTGTCGCTCATCGGGCTGGAGAAGTTCGCGCGCGCCTGGCCGCGGCAGCTGTCCGGCGGCATGCAGCAGCGCGTGGCCATTGCGCGGGCGCTGATGGGCCGCCCGGCGGTGCTGCTGATGGACGAGCCCTTCGGCGCGCTGGATGCGCAGTCGCGCGAGGTGATGCACGACCTGATCCTGCACATCCACCGCGTGGAGCGCAGCACCATCGTCTTCGTCACGCATGACGTGGAGGAGGCCATCTACCTGGGCCAGCGCGTGGTGGTGATGCAGCCGCGCCCGGGCCGCATCCAGCAGATCGTGCCGGTGCCGCTGCCCGCGCAGCGGCATCAGGACATGAAGCACACGCCCGAGTTCCGCGCGCTCAAGGCCGAGATCCTGGCCCGCATCAAAGCCAGCGCCGGCATGGAGACCGATGCCGACCTGCTGCAGCGGCTGAACGCCGTGCAGGCCACGGCCTGACCCCACGGACCTCACGGACCTTGCGCACCCCACACGCCATGAACCTGTCTTCTTCCACCCTGTCCCCACTGGCCCGCGCGGCCATCCCGGCGCAGTCCACGCGCTATTCAGCCGAGCTGATCCTGTGGGACGAGCTGCTGCCCGGCGGCTGCCACTGGTCGGGCGTGATCCGCCGCGGCAACACGCTGCGCCTGACCGACCGCGACGGCCGCGCCAACGTCAGCGCGCTGCTGATCAGCAGTGCCTGCACCAGCGAGCGCTACAACATGCCGGACACGCTCAAGGCGCAGCACACCGCCTATCTGACCGCCGGCTGCGTGTGCTGCTCCGACATGGGCCGCGTGCTGTGCTCCATTCCTGAGGACACCTGCGGCTGGCACGACACCGTGTGCGGCCTGCTGGACGACGAGCGCCTGGCGGCGCAGTACGGCCAGCGCAGCTTCCAGGATGCGCGCAACGGCATGTTCCGCAGCGCGCGCAGCGGCCTGCTGATCGAGCTGGGCAAGTGGGGGCTGGACGAGCGCGAGCTGACGCCCAACCTCAACCTCTTCAGCAAGGTGGCGCCGGACGACGCGGGCCGCCTGCGCTTTGCCACCGCCCACCGCCGGCCGGGCCAGCACGTGGACCTGCGCTTCGAGATGGACACGCTGGTGCTGCTGTCGGCCGCGCCGCATCCGCTGGACCCGTCCCCCACCTGGCAGCCCGGCGACGTGGGCCTGATGCTGTGGCGCTCGGGCACCGCGGGTGCGGACGACCCCTGCCGGCTGCGCTGTGCGGAGAACGACCGCGCCCTGCTCCTGACCGAGCGGCATTACTTGTGACGGAGGCAGCCATGAACCCCACCATGCAGACCGGCATCCGCATCGCCCGGAGCCGGCTCGACCCGGCCACCGCCGTGCTGGATGAGACCGTGCCGGCCGGCGCACCGTGGATGGGGCGTGTGAAGCGCGGGCAGATCCTGCGCATCCTGGACCTGGAGGGCAACCAGGCCGTGGACACGCTCTTCTATGCCGCGGCCGACCCCGGCGAGCGCTACAGCGCCACCCACACCATCCAGGCCCAGGGCGCGCTCTACCTGGGCGCGGGCAGCGTGCTGATGACCAGCCGCGGCCGGCCCATGCTGACCATCGTGGCCGACACCTGCGGCCGCCACGACACCCTGGGCGGCGCCTGCGCCTGCGAATCCAACATGGTGCGCTACGCCATCGAGAAGCGGCCGATGCACAGCTGCCGCGACAACTTCATGGATGCCATCGCGCACGAGTCCGGCCGCTATCTGCCGCGCGCGCTGACCAAGCGCGACATCACGGCCAACATCAACTTCTTCATGAACGTGCCGGTCACGCCCGCGGGCGGGCTGACCTTTGCCGACGGCATCTCGGCACCCGGCAAGTACGTGGAGCTGCGCGCCGAGATGGACGTGGTGGTGCTGGTGTCCAACTGCCCGCAGCTCAACAACCCGTGCAATGCCTACAACCCCACGCCGGTGCGCATGCTGGTGTGGGACGGCGCCTGAACCCGGGCCCTGCATGCCCCCGGCGCGCGGACGACCGCGTGGCCGCAAGCCCCCCCAGGCGGGACGACCCGCCGCCGCGCTACCCCGGCCCTCATTCGGCCTTCACCCGGCCCCGCCCCCATGTTCACCAAGGTCCTGATCGCCAACCGCGGCGCCATCGCCTGCCGCGTCATCCGCACCCTGCGCCGCATGGGTGTGCAAAGCGTGGCCGTGTACTCCGAGGCCGATGCCGAATCCGCCCATGTGGCCCAGGCCGACGAGGCCGTGTGCATCGGCCCCGCGGCCGTGGCCGCCAGCTACCTGGACATGCCGCGCATCGTGCAGGCCGCGCTGGACACCGGGGCGCAGGCCATCCACCCGGGCTACGGCTTCCTGTCGGAGAACGCGCGCTTTGTGGAGCGCTGCGAGGCCGCGGGCCTGGTCTTCCTGGGGCCCACGCCCGAGCAGATGCGGCTGTTCGGCCTCAAGCACACGGCCCGCGCGCTGGCGCGGGAAGCCGGCGTGCCCCTGCTGCCGGGCACAGGCCTGCTGGCAACGCTGGACGATGCGCTGGATGAGGCCGAGGCCATCGGCTACCCGGTGATGCTCAAGAGCAGCGCCGGCGGCGGCGGCATCGGCATGCAGATGTGCCGCAGTGCCGATGAGCTGCGCCCGGCCTTCGAGACGGTCAAGCGCCTGGCGCAGGCCAACTTCGCCGATGCCGGCGTGTTCCTGGAGCGCTACATCGCCGACGCGCGCCACATCGAGGTGCAGGTCTTCGGCGACGGCTGCGGCCAGGTGATCGCCCTGGGCGAGCGCGACTGCTCGCTGCAGCGGCGCAACCAGAAGGTGGTGGAAGAAACCCCCGCGCCGGGACTGCGCGCCGACGTGCGCGCCGCGCTGCTGGAGGCCGCCACGCGGCTGGCGCGCGCGGCCCATTACCGCAACGCCGGCACGGTGGAGTTCGTGGTGGACGCGCACACGCAGGAGTTCTTCTTCCTGGAGGTCAACGCGCGGCTGCAGGTGGAGCACGGCGTGACCGAGGCGGTCACCGGCGTGGACCTGGTGGAGTGGATGGTGCGCCTGGGCGCCGGCGACATGCCGCCGCTGGAGAGCCTGCGCATCACGCCGCGCGGCCATGCGGTGCAGGCGCGCCTGTATGCCGAGGACCCGGCCAGGCAGTTCCAGCCGGCCACCGGCGTGCTGACGGAAGTCACCTTCCCGCCCGGCCTGCGCGTGGACACCTGGGTGGAGCGCGGCACCGAGGTCACCGCCCACTACGACCCCATGCTGGCCAAGCTGATCGCGCATGGCGGCAACCGCGAGGACGCGCTGCAGAAGCTGGCCGACGGCTTGGCCGCCACCCGGATCGGCGGTGTCGAGTGCAACCTCGACTATCTGCGCGCGGTGCTGGGCTTCGAGCCCTTTGCCGCCGGCCGCCACACGACGCGCAGCCTGGCCGCCTTCCAGCCCGAGAGCCGCGCGCTGGACGTCATCGCCCCCGGCGTGCAGACCAGCGTGCAGGACTGGCCCGGCCGCCAGGGCTACTGGGCCATCGGCGTGCCGCCCTCCGGCCCGATGGACGACCGCGCGCTGCGCCTGGCCAACCGGCTGGTGGGCAATGCGCCGGGCGCGGCGGCGCTGGAGATCACCGTGGCCGGGCCGACGCTGAAGCTGCGCTGCGACGCGGTGCTGGCCGTGGCCGGCGCACCGATCGAGCTGACGGTGGACGGCGAGCCGGCGCGGCAGCACGCGGCCCTGCATCTGCAGGCCGGCCAGACGCTGCGCATCGGCCGCGTGCAGGCCGGGGCGCGCGCCTACCTCGCGGTGCAGGGCGGCCTGGACGTGCCGGACTACCTGGGCAGCAAGTCGACCTTCACGCTGGGCCAGTTCGGCGGGCATGGCGGGCGGGTGCTGCGCGCAGGCGATGTGCTGCACATCGGCCCGGCGGATGCATCGGCCGCCCTGACGGCCATGGGCGCGGAGCAGGCCGCGGCCGCCACGCCGGCCTACGGCACGCACTGGGACATCGGCGTGCTCATCGGCCCGCACGGCGCGCCGGACTTCTTCACGCCGGCCGACATGGAGATGCTCTTTGCCACCGACTGGCAGGTGCACTACAACTCCAGCCGCACGGGCGTGCGCCTGGTCGGCCCCAAGCCGACATGGGCGCGGCGCGATGGCGGCGAGGCGGGGCTGCACCCGTCCAACATCCACGACAACGCCTATGCCATCGGCGCCATCGACTTCACCGGCGACATGCCGGTGATCCTGGGCCCGGACGGCCCCAGCCTGGGCGGCTTCGTCTGCCCGGCCACCGTGGCGCAGGCCGAGCTGTGGAAGCTGGGCCAGCTCGCACCCGGCCACACCGTGCGCTTCCAGCCGCTGACGCTGGGCCAGGCGCGCGAGCGGGCCGCGCGGCAGGATGCGCTGCTGGCGGGCGAGGCTGCGATTCCGGCCCAAGGCCCCGAACCCATTCAAGAAGCAAACACCGCCCCCGACGACGCCATCCTGCTGCGCCTGCCCGCCGAGGGCGAGCACCCCGAGGTGGTGGTGCGCCGCGCGGGCGATGCCTACATCCTCATCGAGTTCGGCCCGCTGGTGCTGGACCTGGCGCTGCGCTTCGAGGCCCATGCGCTGATGACGGCGCTGCAGGCCGAGCAACAGGCCGGGCAGCTTGACGGCATCCTGGACCTGACCCCCGGCGTGCGCTCGCTGCAGGTGCACTACGACCCGGCCCGCCTGCCGCTGGCCACGCTGCTGGCGCGGCTGAAGGCGGTGCAGGAGCGCGTCGATGCCCAGCCCGACATCGAGGTGCCCAGCCGCACCGTGTGGCTGCCGCTGTCCTGGGACGACCCGGCCACCCGGCTGGCCATCGACAAGTACATGCAGTCGGTGCGGGCGGATGCGCCCTGGTGCCCGAGCAACATCGAGTTCATCCGCCGCATCAACGGCCTGGACGACGAGCAGGCCGTGCGCGACATCGTCTTCAACGCGGCCTACATGGTGCTGGGCCTGGGCGATGTCTACCTGGGCGCGCCGGTGGCCACGCCGCTGGACCCGCGCCACCGCCTGGTCACCACCAAGTACAACCCGGCACGCACCTGGACGCCGGAGAACGCCGTGGGCATCGGCGGGGCCTACATGTGCGTCTACGGCATGGAAGGCCCGGGCGGCTACCAGTTCGTCGGCCGCACGGTGCAGATGTGGAACCGCTGGCGGCGCACCGCAGAGTTCGAGCAGCCCTGGCTGCTGCGCTTCTTCGACCAGATCCGCTTCTACGAGGTCAGCGCCGAGGAGCTGCTGGCCCTGCGCCGGGACTTCCCCGCCGGCCGCGCGGGGCTGCGCATCGAGGAGGGCAGCTTCCGGCTGTCGGACTACAAGCGCTTCCTGGCCGAGCAGGCCGGCAGCATCGCCGCCTTCAAGCAGCGCCAGCAGGCGGCCTTCGAGGCCGAGCGCGAACGCTGGCGCGCAGCCGGCGTGAGCGAGGCGCCGCAGGAGGCCGAGGCGCCCGGCAGCGACGACCCGGCCCGCGACCATGACGGCGAGGTCGTCGCCTCGCCCGTGGCCGGTGGCGTGTGGGCGGTGCACGTGGCCGCGGGCGACGTGGTGCAGGCCGGCCAGGCGCTGGTGGTGGTGGAGTCGATGAAGATGGAATTCACCGTGGCCGCTGCCAGCGCCGGCCGCGTGGTGCGCGTGCTGTGCGCAGCCGGGCAGGGCGTGGCGCCGGGGCAGGCGCTGGTGCTGCTGTCCGGTGAGGCCGAGGAGGGCACGGGCCGGCAAGAAGACGAGAAGGCGGAGGGCTGAAGCGATGACGACCCCGTTCATGGACCTGTCCATCCCGGCGCTGCAGGCGCGCTATCGCGAGGGCTCGCTCACGCCGCTGCAGCTGGTGGAGCAGATCCATGCCGCCATCACCGCCGACGAAGCCGCCTGCCCCCGCCACGCCTGGATCCATCGCCTGAGCCTGGCCGAGCTGCGCGCGCATGCCGAGCGGCTGCAGGGCCGCGACCCCGGCAGCCTGCCGCTCTACGGCATCCCGTTCGCGATCAAGGACAACATCGACCTGGCCGGCGTGCCCACCACCGCCGCCTGCCCCGGCTTTGCCTACACGCCCAAGCGGCATGCCACCGTGGTGCAGCGGCTGATCGAGGCCGGCGCCATCCCCATCGGCAAGGCCAACCTGGACCAGTTCGCCACCGGCCTCGTGGGCGCACGCTCGCCGTATGGCGCCGGGCGCAATGCCATCGATGCGCGCTACATCAGCGGCGGCTCCTCATCAGGCTCGGCCATCGCCGTGGCGCGTGGCTGGGTGAGCTTTGCCCTGGGCACGGACACGGCCGGATCGGGCCGCGTGCCGGCCATGCTCAACAACATCGTGGGCCTCAAGCCCAGCCTGGGCCGGCTGCCGGCCACCGGCATGCTGCCGGCCTGCCGCACGCTGGACACGATCTCCGTCTTTGCGCTGAGCACCGGCGACGCGGCCCGCGTGCTGGAAGTGGCCCAGGGCCCGGATGCGGCCGATGCGTATTCACGCGCCTTTGCGCCGCGCGGGCCGGCGCTGGGCCGGGGCGGGGCGCTGCGCGTGGGCGTGCCGCGCCAGGACGATCTGGCCTTCTACGGCGATGAGTCGGCGGCCGTGGCCTTTGCCGTGGCGGTGGAGCGGCTGCGCGCGCTGGGCGCCACGCCGGTGGAGGTGGACCTGCGGCCCTTCCGCGAGGTGGCGCAGCTGCTCTACGACGGCCCCTGGGTGGCCGAGCGCTATGCCGCCATCCGCGGCTTCATCAAGCAGCAGCCGCAGTCGCTGCACCCGGTCACGCGGGCCATCATCGAGCCGGCTGCGGGCCTGACCGCCGTCGATGCGTTCGAGGCCCTCTACCGCCTGCAGGCGCTCAGGCGCCAGACCGAGCCGGTGTGGGCGCAGATCGACACGCTGGTGGTGCCCACCGCGCCGCGCCACTACACGGTGGACGAGGTGCAGGCCGACCCGGTCACGCTCAACAGCCGGCTGGGCCACTACACCAACTTCGTCAACCTGCTCGACCTGGCCGCCGTAGCCGTGCCCGGCAGCTTTGCGCCCAACCCGCTGGGCGGGCCGGAGCTGCCCTACGGCATCACGCTGATCTGCCCGGCCGGCAGCGACTGGGGCCTGCTGGAGCTGGCCGGGCGGCTGCATGCCCAGGCCGTGGACCATGCCGGTGCCACGCCGCATGCGCCGCACCGGCAGGATGGCGGCCGCATCGATGCGGCCACGCTGCCCACCGACCATGTCCTGGTGGCCGTGTGCGGCGCCCACCTGCAGGGCCTGCCGCTCAACGGCCAGCTCACCTCGCGCGGCGGCACGCTGGTGCGGCGCACGGCGAGCGCCCCGTGCTACCGGCTCTATGCCCTGCCCGGGGGCCCGCCGCACCGGCCCGGCATGGTGCATGTGAAGGGCGGCGACGGCGCGGCGATCGAGGTCGAGGTGTGGTCGCTGCCGCTGGTGCACTACGGCAGCTTCGTCGCCGGCATCCCGGCGCCGCTGGGCATCGGGCCGGTGCAGCTGGCCGATGGATCGACGGTGCAGGGCTTCGTCTGCGACCCGCAGGCGGTGCAGGGCGCGCGCGACATCACGGCCTTCGGCGGCTGGCGCGCCTATCTGGCCGCACAGCAATAGGCCAGGCCGCGCGCCGCGGCGGTGCGCGCCGCATGCGCGGCGGCTGGCACAGCCCTTGCGTCGGATCCGCTTGCAGGTAGAGCGGTCTGGTGTGTCAAGGACATGCGCAGATCCTCTTACTCAGGGGCACTAGGGTTCCGGTCGCGGCCTGCCGCGATGTCTGGTCCGAGAGTGCCCCGGCCCCACCCGCGCGGCGGGGCTCCACGGAGGGACAAAAGCCCGGGAGAGCGACGAACCTGATCGTCTCTTCCTGCGCCCATCCCTTGCACACAGGAGCCCCGAGGATGTCGTCCCACCTGCTCACCTCGCTTCCCACGCTGCCGGCCACCGAGCGCCGCGCTTCACGCCCCTCCTTGGCCCGGCGGGTGCTGTCCCTGCTCGGCAAGCCGGCCGCGGCCCTTGCGCTGGCCGGCGCCGCCACGGTGGCTAGCGCCGCGCCCACCACGGTCAAGGTCGGCTCGCTCGTCTGGATCGGCTACGGCCCCTTCTACGTGGCCGACGCGCTGGATCTCTACAAGAAGTACGACCTCAAGGTCAGCCTGCAGATGTTCTCCGACCCGGCGCTGATCCCGCCGGCACTGGTGGGCGGCGCGGTGGACCTGGCCATGGTCACCTACGACCAGGTCATCGGCCAGGTCGGTGCCGGCCAGGCCATGCGCGTGGTCATGCCCATCGACTACTCCAACGGCGGCGATGCCATCGTGGCCGCCAAGTCCATCACCAAGGTGGCCGACTTCAAGGGCAAGAAGATCGGCTTCAACCCGCTGTCGCCGTCGGACTTCCTGCTCACCTATGCGCTCAAGACCGTGGGCCTGGCCGAGCGCGACATCACCCCGGTCAGCATGACACCCGAGGCCGTGCCCGCGGCGATGGCCTCCGGCCAGATGCCCATCGGCGTGACCTATGAGCCCAGCCTGTCGCAGGTGCTCTCGCAGGGCGGCGGCAGCAAGTTCCACGTGGTCTTCTCGTCGAAGAACGCGCCGGGGCTGATCGCCGACGTGCTGGTGGCGCAGGACAAGACCATCAAGGCCAGGCCCAAGGAGATCACCGGCGTGATCCGCGGCTACCTGGACGGCCTGGCCTACATGAAGGCCAAGCCCGACGAGGCGGCCAAGATCATCGGCAAGGCCATGGGCATCTCCGCCCAGGAGGTGCGCGAGCAGATGGCCGGCGTCTACAACATCCCGCTGGCCGAGATGCCCAAGGCGTTCGCCAAGTCCAAGGAGACCACGTCCTACCACGGCAGCGGCGCCATCATCGGCGAGCTGCTCAAGGCCAAGGGCCAGATCAAGGCCGTGCCGCCGATCGAGGCCACCATCGACGGCCAGTTCGTCAATGCGCTGGCCGCGGGCAAGTGAGGCCACGCTGACGGATGAGGTGACCGCATGAGCACGACCTCGGTGTTCCGCGACGCGGACGGCAGATGGCCCAATGTGCTGGCCCTGGGCGTGGTGCTGCTGGGCTGGCCGGCCGGCATCGCGATGCTGGGCTTGGGGCCCTGGTGGGTGGGCGCGCTGGGCGTGGCGGTGGTGACGGTGGCACTGACCTGGTCGGCCTACTTCATCCACGAGTTCGCCCATCACGCGATCTTCAAATCCCCCGCGGCCAACGAGCGCTGGGGCGTGCTGATGAGCTGGATCAACGGCAGCTGCTACGCGCCGTTCGCCGACCTGCGGCGCAAGCACATGCGGCATCACGTGGAGCGGGCCGATGTGGTCACCTTCGACGTGCGCGGCTTCCTGCTGCGCGCACCCGGCTGGCTGCGCGGCACGGTGCTGGCGCTGGAGTGGCTCTACATCCCGGCGGTGGAGTTCCTCATGCGCGGCTTCGTCGTCGCGCTGCCGTTTCGCGACCCCAGGCGCCATGCGGCGCGCCGACGCATCCTGGGCATCGCCGCGGTGCGCCTGGCGGCCATCGCGCTGCTGGGCTGGTGGTCGCTGAAGGCGCTGGCGCTGTATGCGCTGGCCTATCTGCTCTTCGTGCACCTGCTGCGCTTTGCCGACTGCTTCCAGCACACCTATGACGCCTATCCCATCGCCGATGACGCGGCGATCCCGCAGGACAAGGTGCGCGACAAGGCCTATGAGCAGGCCAACACCTACAGCGACGTGGTCGGCATCGACGCCCCGCCGCTCAACCTGCTGTGGCTGAACTTCGGCTTCCACAACGCGCACCACGAGCGGCCTACGCTGCCCTGGCACAAGCTGCCGGCCTTCCATCGCCAGCTCTACGGCCCGGTGAACGAACAGGTGATCACCGTGCGCGAGCTGCTCAAGGCCTATCACGTGCACCGCGTGCGCCGCGTGCTGTCGCCGGACTACGGCCGCGTCGAGCCGCTGGGCACGCCGGGCCGTGCGGACGGCTTCATCGGCGCGGTGGGCGTGTCCTTCCTGACGGCGGTGTGAGCCGGCGGTGAGCGCCTCCACCCTGCCCGGCCGGCGTGCGCCCACCGCACCGGGCACCGCCTGGCCCACGGCGGTGCTGCTGTTCTCGGCGGCCCTGTGGGGGCTGACCTGGTGGCCGGTCAAGCAGTTCGCCCAGGCCGGCATCAGCGCGCCGGTGCTGTCGGTGCTGACCTATGGGCCGCTGACGCTGGTGTCCATCACGCTGCTGGCGCGCGACCGCGCGCTGTGGGCGCCGCAGGCCCTGGTGCTGGCGGGCATCGCGCTGACTGGCGGCTGGGCCAACGTGGCGTTCGTGAACGCGCTGATGGCCGGCGAGGTGGCGCGGGTGATGTTCCTCTTCTACCTGACGCCGGTGTGGTCGGTACTGGGCGGCTGGCTCTTCCTGGGTGAGCGCGTGCGGCCGCGCCGCGCACTGGCCGTGGGCCTGGCGCTGGCCGGGCTGTGGCCGGTGATGGGCGGCTGGGACGCCATCGCCGGGGCCCTGCTGGACGGCGATGCGAGCGTGGTGGATCTGCTGGCGCTGTCCGCCGGGCTGGCCTTTGCCGGCAGCAACCTGCTGGCGCGCAAGGGCCAGCGCATCCCGATGGCATCCAAGACGGTGGCCGTCTTCATCGGCAGCTGCGCGCTGTCGTCCACCGTGCTGGTCTGGCGCGGCCAGCCGCCGCCCGCCATCGGCCCGCAGCTGGCCGGCGGCATGCTGGCCTATGCCGCGATCTGGCTGGTGCTGGCCACCGCCACCTGGCAGTACGGCGTCACCAACCTGGAGACCGGCCGGGCCGGCGTGGTGATGGTGGCCGAGCTGGTCATCGGCGTGCTCAGCGCCGCCGCGCTGGGCCACAGCGAGCTCGGCCCGGCCGAATGGCTGGGCGGTGCGCTGATCACGCTGGCCGCGCTGATCGAGGCCACCGACAGCGAGCCGACGACCGCGCCGCCGCCTGGTGCACCGGATGCGCTTGCCGTGCACGCTGCCGCCACTGCGCCAGCCGCTCGGCGCCCCACTCGACCTGCCACTCGACCCACCCCTGCGCCCAACCCATCGGCCGCGCCCACCGCCCCTCCGCCCGGCCACCCGCCCGGGGCCTGAGCGCCGCCCGCGCGATATCCAACCGTGCCCATGCCTTTCGACCCCCAGGCCCGCACCGCGCTGCTGATCATCGACATGCAGCGCGACTTCTGCGCCAGCGGCGGCTATGCCCACCGTGCCGGGCTGGACGTGGCCCGGCTGGCCTCGCCCATCGCCCGCATCCAGCGCCTGCTGGCCGCCGCCCGCCGCCTGGGCTGGTGCGTGGTGCACACCCGCGAGGGCCATCTGCCGGATCTGTCGGACTGCCCGCCGGCCAAGCTGGCGCGCAGCATCGCCGCCGGCGCGCCGATCGGCAGCGCAGGCCCGATGGGCCGGCTGCTGGTGCGCGGCGAGCACGGCCACGACTTCATCGACGAGCTGCGCCCGGTGCCCGGTGAATGGGTGATCGACAAGCCGGGCTACGGCGCCTTCCATGCCACCGGCCTGCAGGCGCTGCTGCAGGCGCGCGGCGTGACGCAGCTGGTGGTCTGCGGCGTGACCACCGAGGTCTGCGTGCACTCCACCGTGCGCGAGGCCACCGACCATGGCTATCGCTGCCTGACCGTGGGCGACGCCACCGCCGCCAGCAACCCCGCGCTGCAAGCCCCCGCCCTGGCCATGCTGCAGGTCGAGGGCGGCATCTTCGGCGCCGTGGTCTACACCGACGCCCTGCTGCGCGAGCTGGCCAGCCTGCTGCCCGACGAAGCCGCCGCCAGCGCCGCGCTGCGCAATTGACCATCGAGACCCATGCCCCGAGCCCTGCGCCTGACCCCGCTGCTGACGGCCATGCACCGCTACGACAAGTCCATCTCCACCCTGGGCCGCGGCGCCGGGCAGATGATCGACGCGCCCATCCTGGCGTACCGGGGCCTGCTGACGCCATGGGCCGCCTCACGCTCGCGCCATAAGGGGTGCAGGCCTAGGCGCCGGCGAGGCCGCGTGCTCCTGCACGCAACGAGCCGGCAACGACGGAATGCACCCCTTATGACGCGAGCCCGGAGGGTGACCCAGGAAACGGGCGCCCTCGGCGTTGCAAATGCTCGCCGTAGGCACCCCTACGGCTGTGCTTTGCGCCTTGATGGCGCCCGTTTCCTGGGTCACGTGAGGTGGCCGATGGCATCAACAGGCCCCGCCGAAACACCCAACGGCCGCATCCTCTACGACGTCGGCTGCGACCACGCCAAGATCGCCGACCCGCTCTTGCGCGCCCGCCATTACGACCCGGCGCATTCGCCCTTCGGTGCGCCGCAGATGACGCACGAGCAGCGCATCCCGCGCCACCTGGCCCGGCTGGGCCTGACGCCGGCCGATGTGGACGTGGTCTTCATCGGCCACCTGCACTTCGACCATGCCGGCGGCCTGCGCGAGCTGCACCGCTGCGGCTGCGGCGCGGAGATCCACGTGCAGCGCGACGAGCTGCTGGCCGCGCGCAGCGGCGAGGACGCGGCGGTGTTCGCCGACGATCTGCAGGACGACGCCGGGCAGCCGCTGCCGTTCACCGTGCGCGAAGGCGAATACACGCTCACGCCCGGCGTGCGGGCCGTCGCCACGCCCGGCCACACGGCCGGCCACATGTCGATGTGGATCGAGCTGGCGGCCGGCCCGCCGGTCATCCTGTGCGGCGACGCCGCCGACCTGCAGGAGAACCTGGACGACGAGGTGGCGCCCGGCGGCCTGTGGCGCAACGAGCACGGCGAGGGCGAGGCCCTGGCCCTGCAGAGCATCCGCAAGCTGAAAAGCCTGGCGCAGCGCACCGGCGCCCAGCTCTGGCCCAACCACGACATGGCGTTCTGGCAGGCGCTACCGCCTTGTGTGGGGCTGCCGCGATGAGCGCCGAGCGACCTGACGCGGGCCCGGACGCATGCCCTCAGGCGTGCCCCGGTGGGCCGGCCAGGCGGGGCGCATCGGCTGCGCCGGACCCGTCGGACGCCTTGCATGCAGGGCATCCATCTGCGGCCGCAGATGCACCAGACGCACCGGAGACAGCGGACACACCGGACACAGCCGACACAGCCGACACAGCGGCTGAGGTCCCCCTGCGCTGGCGCGGCGTGTGGCAGCGCCGCGTGCTGGCCGCCCCGGGCGTGTACGACACCACCACCACCGTGCGCTGGTTGCAAACGGCCACGCAGCATGCGGACCTGCGCGTGCCGGCGGCCTCGCGGCCTCTCATCCATGCAGCGAGTGCGGCGCGTGAAGGCGGCGAAGCGGGTGAAGCTGCCCGCCATGCCGCCTGGCGCCAGCTGGCCGCGCAACAAGGCTTCTTCGGCCGCACCGAGCGCCGCGTCGTGGGCGACCGCGAGCAATGCTGGTGGCACCGCGAGCACGACTTCCAGCCCCCGCCCGCCTCGCCCGACGCCGGCTGGATGGCCTTCGATGGCGCCGACGTCCTCATCGAGTGCGGCGTACATGCCGACTACCTGGAGGTCTGGCAGCGCCTGCCCGGCTCCACCGGCCGCCACGCCGTGCTGGCCCGCGGCCCGCATGACACCGAACGCCTGCTGATCGCTGGCGAGCACCTGGCCTGGGTGCGCGCCCGCCCCCGTCCCTTGCCGGCCTGCCCGCCCGGCACGCCGCTGGCCGACGTGCTGCAGGCCGCCTCAGCCGGCGAACGCGCCGCCGCGCTGGACATGCTCATCGTCTTCGGCCGCTGGGATGGCGCCACCTGGCACATCGAACATGCCAGCCAGCCGCAATGGGAGGGGCAGCGCCTGCCTCTGCAGGTGAGCTGTGAAGGGGGGCAAGTCAAGGTCGCTTGCCCCGCACTGGCACCGGCGGGATGGCGGCTGATCGAGGGATGCGTGTGACGCCGCCTTCAGATCAGCGGACCGCGCTCCCGGCTCTCGTGCCAGAACGCCAACACCTGCAGTCTGCCCGGCGCCAACCGGTAGTAGACGAAATAGCGCACGCGGCGCAGATAGAGCCGCCGTAGACCCGCCAGGCGCACACCCTGGCACGGCGTGCCCAGCCCGGGCTGCTCAACCAGCAGGGAAAGCGCCTCGGCGAGATCCGCCTGAATGGCCCCCGGCGCAGCTGGGCGGTTGCTCGCCCACCACCTGTCGGCCGCATCGATCTCCCGCTGCGCTCGTGCAGCGACATGGATCTGCAGTGCCACGGTTCAGCGCTTGGACAAGGCTGCCCGCAGTGCGTCCCAAGTCACGAAGTCGCCCCGCTCGATTTCCTCGATCGCTTCGAGCAGATGCGTCTCCTCGGCCGCGGTCAGGCGGAACACCTCCTCCGCGCCACGGGCCACGATGGTGACCCGCGCCCCTTCGGGCAAGGGCGCGCCATCAACCACGATCTGGCCGTTGATCACCGTACCGGTCGTCACCTGCATGTCGGGCATGGTAGCGAGCGGCCCCGCCTCTCACAAATGCGGCTGCGGCAGCCTCACCGTGTCCCAGAAATCGCACTGCGCCGCGGCGTCCGGCCGCACGACCTCGGCGGAGGCGCCCGGGCCGATGCGCAGCACGGCATCGCCCGGCAGGGTGGCCGGCCAGGTGCTGCCCGGGCGGCCGGTGCGTGCGGCCAGGGTCCAGTGGCCGGCCATCAGGCGCTGCAGGCCGCGCTCGGCCTCGGTGGGTACATAGCGCCCGCTGATCGGGAACAGGAAGAAGTGCTCCAGCGTGTGCACCGCGCCCAGCGCGTGCTGCGCGGGGTCGTTCTCGAGTGCATGGTCGAAGAGGAAGCGGAACACCGGCTGCGCCTGGCTCTTCGCCAGCGCGCGGGCCACGCGGCGGCTGCTGCAGGTGAAGTAGGCGTCGGTGGTCAGCCGCACCAGGGCCTCGCGCGGGCTGGCAAAGGATGCGGCCGGATAGGCGGCGACGATGCGCGGCGCCTCCTGTGCGCCGAAGACGCGCTCAACCGCTGCGGCATAGGCCGCCTCGTCGGCCACCGGGCCGACGCTGTCCGCGAACTGCATGGTCTCGTGGGTGGAGTTGCCCACCAGCGCGTGCACCGCCGCATGCCGGCCGGCGCGGATGGCGGCGATGGGCTGCTGCGGCACCACCACGCCGTCCACCACCGGACCGTACAGCCGCGGCAGCAGGCCGAAGGTGCCGGGCACCGCGCGCACCACGTCGCTCATCGGCCGCCCGCGCAGGCAGGCGGCCACGTCGGCGTCCGGGCCCGAGCTGCAGCCCAGCGCCTGCGCCACACGCTGGCCGGTGGCGGCCTGAGCCTGGGCCAGCGTGGGCAGCTCGCAGCCGGTGGGCACGCTGGCCTGCAGGGCCACGCCGGTCAGCAGCCCGTGCGCGGCCGGCGTGGCCAGCAGCGTGCACAGGTTGCCGCCGCCGGCCGAGGTGCCGAAGGCGAATACCCGCTGCGGATCACCGCCGAAGGCCGCGATGTTGCGCCGCACCCAGCGCAGCGCGGCCACCTGGTCCAGCAGGCCCCAGTTGCCGGACACGCGCTCGCGGCGCTCGCCATCCAGCGCGGGATGCGCCAGGTAGCCCAGCGCGCCCAGCCGCCAGTTGAAGGTGACCAGCACCACGTCCTGCGGCACCAGCGCGCCGCCGCTGTAGGCCACGCCGCCGAAGACCGGCGCGCCCTGGCCCGAGAAGCCGTGGTTGCCCCCGCCGGGGAAGAAGACCATCACCGCGCGCGGCCCGGGCGCGGCATCCCCGGCGGCCGGGCGCGGCGCGGTCCAGACGTTGAGCGTCAGGCAGTCCTCGTCACCGGCCACCTGGCCATTGACGAGCTGCGGGCAGATGGCGCCGAAGCGCGTGGCATCACGCACGCCGCTCCAGGCTTGCGGCGGCTGCGGCGGCTGCCAGCGCAGGCCATCCACCGGCGGCTGTGCATACGGGATGCCCTTGAAGGCCAGCAGGGCGTCCTCCAGCACGCCGCGCACGGCGCCGTGCTCGGTGCAGGCGATGTCCGGGCCGGTGGCGGCGCAGCGCGCCGGCGGCGGGGCCTCGGCAGACGGCGCGGGCGTGGCGCAGCCCGCGAGCAGGCCGGCCAGCACGCTGATCAGCGGCATGGCCAGCACGGCCGCGGCCCGGCCCGGGCGCGGCAAGCACCAATGCAGCGCCCGCGCGCCGAGGTTGGATGAAGGCATGGCTCTCCCCTGTTTGGTGATCGGTGTGTTGACGATGGCGACGAGCGCCGCGCGCAGCCCCGGCCGGCCCAGCCGCCCGGCAAGGCGCGAGGCGCAAGGCGGCAAGGTGCCAGGCGGCAACGCGGCGACGCCCGTGCGGGCCGGGACGGCCCGAGTGTGCGGCCTCTTGCCGCACCGCCGTCACATGCGATCCCTAGGACGCGCCCGGCGGGTGAGCCGCCCCGGCCGTCGCCAGCAGCCGCCGCAGCGCCTCCGGGTCGGCCGGCTTGACCAGGTGGTGCTGGAAGCCCGCCTCGCGTGCCCTGTCGCGGTCGGCCTGCTGGCCGTAGCCGGTCAGGGCGATCAGCATCGCCTCGGCCCCGCGCGGCATCAGCCGCAGCCGGCGGGCCAGCTCCCAGCCGTCCATCCCGGGCAGGCCGATGTCGAGGATGAAGACCTGCGGCCAGTGCGCCTGCGCGCGCTGCAGCGCGGCCGGCCCGTCATGGGCCACGGCCACGGAGTGGCCCTCGTGCTGCAGCCACTGCGCCAGGGTCTGCGCGGCGTCCAGGTTGTCGTCCACCACCACGATGTCCAGCGGGCGCGCCGGGGGGTGGACGGCCGTGTGGGCCGGCGCATCGGCCGGCTCGGGCGCCAGCACCGGCGCGGCCACGCGCGGCAGGCCGATGGTGAAGGTCGCACCCTGGCCAGGGCCCGGGCTGTCGGCCCGCACCCAGCCGCCGTGCAGCTCCACCAGGTTCTTCACCAGCGCCAGCCCCAGGCCCAGGCCGCCCTGCGAGCGGTCGGCCGAGCGCGCGCCCTGCGTGAACAGCTCGAAGATGTGCGGCAGCAGGTCGGCGGCGATGCCTTGGCCGTTGTCCTGCACCACCAGGCGCAGCTCACCGGCGGCGCCGTCCCGGGCGCGGGCATCGCCACGGTCGCCGCCGTCCTCGCCGTGGTCGCCCTCCACCTCGCAGCGCAGCACGATGCGCCCGCCGGCAGCCGTGTAGCGCGCGGCATTGCTCAGCAGGTTGCTCAGCACCTGCACCAGCCGGCCGCGGTCGCCGCGCACGTAGACAGCCTGCGGCGGCAGGCTCACGCTCAGCTCGTGGCGCGCGCCCTCGATCAGCGGGCGGGCCTGCTCCACCGATGCGGCCACCACCTCGGCCACGTCAAGCGTGGCCTGCTCCAGCGTCACCAGCCCGCGGGTGACGCGCGAGACGTCCAGCAGGTCATCGACGATCTTGGTCATGTGCCGCACCTGGCGGGCGATGACCTCGCTGGTGCGCACCACGCGCGGGTCGTTGCCGGCCAGCTTGAGCAGGATGTGCGCGCCGGCGCTGATCGGCGCCAGCGGGTTGCGCAGCTCATGGCCCAGCATGGCCAGGAAGTCGTCCTTGCGCCGGTCGGCCTGCTGCAGCGCCTGGGTCAGCTGGTGCAGCTTCTCGCGCTCGGCCAGCAGGTCGCCGCGCTGCGCATCCAGCCGGCACAGCATGTCGTTGATCGAGCGCGCCAGGTTGGCCACCTCGGTGCTGCCGCCTTCGGGCGCGCGCTCGGCGGCCAGGCCGCTGCTCATGATCTCGCTGGAGAAGCGCTCCAGCCGCTGCAGGTCCTCGGTCAGCACGCGCGACAGCCTCGCCCCGGCCAGCACCAGCGCGCTGAAGACCAGCATCGTCAGCCCCAGCACGTGCACATAGGGCAGCTCCAGCGGCGCGGCCGGCTGCTCGTCCAGCGGGCCGCGCACGCTGAAGGCCAGCGGCTGGAACACCGGCGGCGCCGGCACCGGCGTGGTCTGCGCCAGCGCGGCCGCGTGCTGCCGGTGCCCCCACTCCAGCCGCATGCCGGGCCCCACGTTCACGTCGGCCAGTGCGATCTTGTAGAGCAGCGCGCCCTCCGGCGAGTTGGTACGCGAATAGACCATCGGCTCCACCGCCACCAGCTCCGCGCCGCGCGGGCCGCTGAACACCTGGGCCGCGCGCTGGCCCTGCTCCAGCATGCGGCGCAGCCAGACGAGCTGCGCGGCGTCGAACTGCGCGCCGCTGTTGCGCGCGATCTCCTTGCCCTCGAAGTCGGTGAACAGCACCTGCACGCGGATGCCGTTGATCTGGCGGATGCCGCCCAGGAAGGGCGACAGATAGGTCTCGCGCCCGGCGCTGTCCACCAGCCCGGTGGCCAGGATGGTGCTGCCGGCGATCTCCTGCATGCGCTCGGCCAGCGCGCGCAGGTCGCTGCCCACGGCGGCGGCGCGGAACTGCCGCTCGCGCTCGGCCAGGGCCTGCAGCGCACGCTCGCGCTGGCCGTCGATCAGCCAGAAGGCCAGCAGCGTGGTCAGCACCAGCGCCGCGGCGGCCAGGCCGGCGGCGGCCAAGGCAAAGCGCTGTGCCAGGCTCGCGGGCAGCCAGCGGGGCAGCGGCATCGGCTTAACGCTCGGCCGGCACGATGACGCCGTCCTCGCGGTAGCGCGCCATCAGCAGCTCGGCGGGCGTGAGCGCCTCGTGGCGCGTGGCGGTGAAGGGCGGCGCGTAGCGGCGCACCAGGCCGTCGTGCAGCGGCACCTTCTCCAGCGCGTCGCGGATGGCCGCGCGGTCGGTGGATCCGGCCAGGTTGATGGCCTTGGCCAGGATGTGGGTCATGTCGTAGGCGTGCGCCGTGCCGACCGGGCTTTCGATGTCCTCGATGCGCTGGATGCCCAGCTTGCGCGCCGTGGCCATGAAGCGCTCCAGCGGCTCCTTGCGCGCACGGAAGAAGCTGAAGGTCTGCACCACGCTGAAGTCCACGTCTTTGAGGTAGCGGCCGGCTTCGGCGAAAAAACGCCCGCCGGTCACGCCCCAGTGGCTGAGCACCGGCATCCGCTGCGCGGGCGGCAGCGCGGCCATCTCGCGCACCAGGGTGGCCGCCTCGTCGTCGTTGGCCACCAGCAGCACGGCCTGCGCTCCTGCGGCCAGCAGCTTGCGATAGGGCTCGATCAGGCTGCGCTCCTGCCAGTTGTACCAGGCGGTGGCGACCACGCGGGGCGTGTCGTTGGCCGCGGCATAGCGGTCGGTGGCGGCCAGGTTGCTGCGGCCCCAGGACGTATTGGTCAGCAGCAGGCCCACGCGCTGGATGCCCCGCCGCGCGGCCGCCTCCATCATGAACGGCATGGCCAGGCTGTCGCGCAGCGACAGGCGGAAGGCGTAGTTGGGCTGCGAGCCGTTGTCCACGATGGCATCGGCCGCGGACCACACCGCCAGGAAGGGCAGCCGCGCCTTGCGGATCAGCGGCAGCTGCTCGATCACCACCGGGCTGAAGCGCCCGCCGAACACCGCCACCACGCCGGGCATGGCGATGAACTCCTCCAGGTTGCGGATGCCGCGCGCCGGGATGGAGCGGTGGTCCTTGATCACTACCTCCAGCGGCCGCCCGCCCAGCACGCCGCCGGCGGCGTTGATCTCTTCCACCGCGATGCGCACGCCGCGCTCCACCGCCTGCGCCGAGGTGCTGTTGACCAGGCCGAACTCGCCGTCTATGCCCAGCTGCACCGGCTGGCCGCGCGTGCGCGCACCGTTGGCCGCAGCACCCGCCGGGGCCGGCGCACCGGGCTGGGCGCGGGCCGCCGGCACGAGGGCCGCGCCGAGCACGGCCGTCTGGAACAAGCGGCGCGACAGGCCGCGGGAGAGGGTCGGTTGATCGGGCATGGAGACGGGCTCAGACGCGGTGCGCGCAATTTACACGCGCGCCGGCCGGGGCCGCGTCAGCCCGGCTTGCCGTCCACCCGCGGCCGCCCCCACCAGCCCAGGTGCCGGGCCGACCAGCCGCCCACCACCGCCAGCCAGCCCAGGGCCGCGGCCACCAGCAGCGCCGTGGTCACGGCCACCGGCCAGGGCGCCGGCCAGATCGCCGCCAGCAGGCGCAGCACCACGGCCACCTGCAGCAGGCCGAAGAGGCGCCAGACGTAATCGTCGGCCGCCAGCGCGCGGCCGCTGTGGCCGGCGCTCACGCGGGTGGCCATGGCCACCAGCGTGCTGCCCAGGAAGCCCATCGTCAGCGCATGCAGCGGCGCCAGCCCCAGCGTGGCCGCACCGCCGCTGCCCAGGCGGATGGCGGCCGAGACGGCATCCAGCGCCAGCGCCAGCCCGAGCCAGAAGAAGCCCAGGTGCAGCATGGCCAGCAGCCGGATGCGCAGGCTCTGCACCAGCCCCCAGCGCCACGAGATCGCCAGCAGCGCCGCGCCGCAGGCGCCCGACAGCAGCAGCCGCGCCACCGTCACCGCCATCGGCGCCCAGCCCTGCTGCTCGGCCACCCACAGCAGCCCCTGCGCCCAGCTGGCGCCGATCAGCACCGCCAGCAGCCACACCGGCCGCCAGGCATCGATGAAGGGCACCACGTTGGCCGTGAAGAACGGGATCATGCGGTGGGCCACCACCAGGTAGACCGGCACGATGAAGAACCACAGGCCCAGGTGGGCCGCATGGCGCACCACGTCGGGCTCGTCCAGCATCAGGCCGACCGCGCCGCCGCCCATCGCCGCCACGCCCAGCACGCAGGCCAGCGCCACCAGCCGGGCATGCAGCCGGTCATCCGCCGGGCTGGTGCGCACCAGGGCGATGAAGCGCCCGCTGATCACCGCCCAGCCCACGGCCGCCGCCGCCGCACCCAGGGCGGCCAGCGCCCGCGCCGCAACGTCGCCGACCAGCGGCCGGCCGAACGAGCCGCCGATCACCACCGCCAGCCAGCCCAGGCCCAGCGCAAGGACGGGCGCCAGGATGCTGCGCGCCGACTGCTCCGGCTGGCGCAGCCACTTGGGCCCGGCGGTGAACAGGAAGCCGACGAAGAACAGCGGCAGGAAGCCCAGCACCATCACCAGGCCGTGCACGACGGCCGGCGCCACCGCCGGGGCCGGCGCGGGCAGCCAGCCGCTGCGCGCCAGCATCTCCCAGGCCCACCACAGCGCCATCAGCGTCATCAGGCTGGACGCGGCAAAGAACCCCAGCCGGTGCGGCGCAGCCAGCAGCCAGCCCGGCCGCCACGGCGGCGGCGGGCCGGCCGAGGCCGGCGGGCGCGGTGCGGGCTGAGGAGCGGGCTGGACGGGGGCAGGCTTGATCGGGAGGGTCTTCATGCGGGCGACATGCCGCGCCGCGGGCGGCCGGCATCGCAAAACGGGCGGGCCAGCTTGCCGGCAATCCGCATGCACGGCCATGACTCAGGACAAGGCGCCCGGGCCGATGCCACGCCGCCCGGCCGCCACCCACCCAGCCCTGCACGGCACCCGTTCGCTCGCACCCGTTCGCTTGCACCGTTCGCCACACCGGCGCACCGGCGCACCGGCGGCGGCGCGGCTTGCGTCCATGCCCCACGCCGCCGCTGCGGCAGGGGCCGATTTCTATAATCCGCGGCCGTCGCCAGCCCGGCTCCCCTCGCGCTGGCCGGCCGTGGGCCCGCCGCCGGCAGGCCGACCTTGAGCGCGGCGCCGCCCATGTCCAGCCGCGGCCCCGGCGGCGATCCCGCCTTCGACAGATTCCACCGAGCCCCAGCGGCTTCAGCCCCGTGACGCCAGCCCCGACCGCGCCTTCCGCGCTGCACACCCTGCTCGAACCGGAGATGGCCGCGGTCGATGCCGTCATCCACGAGCGCCTGGCCTCGCGCATCGCGCTGGTCAACCAGATCGGCCAGTACATCGTCGGCGCCGGCGGCAAGCGCATCCGGCCCAAGCTGGTGCTGCTGGTCTCCCGCGCGCTGGGCTTCGAGGGCCCCGAGCGCCACGTGCTGGCCGCCGTGGTGGAGTTCATCCACACCGCCACGCTGCTGCACGACGACGTGGTCGACGAGTCGTCCCTGCGCCGCGGCCGCGAGACGGCCAACGCCGTCTTCGGCAATGCCGCCAGCGTGCTGGTGGGCGACTTCCTCTACTCGCGCTCCTTCCAGATGATGGTCGGCGTGGGCCGCATGCGCGTGCTGCAGGTGCTGGCCGATGCCACCAACGTCATCGCCGAAGGCGAGGTCCTGCAGCTGATGAACATGCATGACCCCGACCTGGCGGTGGACGACTACTACCGCGTCATCCGCTACAAGACCGCGCAGCTCTTCGAGGCCAGCGCCCGGCTGGGCGCCATCCTGGCCGACGCGGACGAACGCACGGAGCAGCTCTGCGCCGACTATGGCGCCACGCTAGGCACCGCCTTCCAGATCGTCGACGACCTGCTCGACTACAGCGGCTCCACCGCCGAGCTGGGCAAGAACGTGGGCGACGACCTGCGCGAAGGCAAGCCCACGCTGCCCATCCTGATCGCCATGCAGCGCGGCACGCCCGAGCAGCGCCGGATGCTGCGCGAGGTCATCCAGCACGGTCAGGTCGAGCGGCTGCAGCAGGTCATCGAGGTCGTGCGCGCAACCGGCGCCCTGGACGCCACCCGCGACGCCGCCATCGAGCAGGCCACCCGCGCCCGGCAAGC
Organism: Burkholderiales bacterium; assembly: GCA_016219375.1. Lineage (GTDB taxonomy): Bacteria > Pseudomonadota > Gammaproteobacteria > Burkholderiales > Burkholderiaceae_C > Aquabacterium. The sequence goes on along the minus strand of JACRNC010000007.1, from coordinate 198,673 downwards.
CGCCGAACAACTGCCGCTTTCGCCGTGGCGAGAAGCTCTGCTAGAATTGCCGGCTCAGTCGGTTGACCGGCTGTCTTGATCGCCACACCTTCCCAGGTGCGGCAGATGATCAGGAAATCGGGGTGTAGCTTAGCCTGGTAGAGCGCTACGTTCGGGACGTAGAGGCCGGAGGTTCGAATCCTCTCACCCCGACCAGACAAAATCGAAGAAGCCCAAGTGAATCAAGCACTTGGGCTTTTTTGCTTTTGATCGTCATGAATGACGATTCGGAGTAAATCTCGTCAAGGCCTTCAGGCGTTGCATGACGAGGCCGGCACGCTGCGGCTCGGCCAACAGGCCCGGCAGCACGTTCGCGAAGTCCGGGCTCTTCACGAGGGGTTCAAACGTCGCCGCAACGGCTTGTCGGAGCTCGATAGGCGCGGCGGCCATCTCCTCGCCCAGTTCCTCGCGCCCATCGACGATGTTCAGCACGTCTTCGAGGTCATGGCTGGTCAGGAAGTCGCCGCCACCTCTGCTGCCAAAGGCTTCGAGCTTGGTCGCGACGAAGGCCACGGCGCTGACCAGCGGAATCGTGATGCCGTTGCCCAGGTCTACGGTCTCGGCGGTTTCCACTGCGTAGGGGTACCAACGGTTCGAGAAGCCCAGCACCTCCGGCTGCACCGGCATCAGGTCCAAAAGCACACCCGACTCCTTGTGCACCCAACGGCAAATCACATCACTGCTGACGTCCCGCGCAAACCCGCGCTCGGCGACGGTCGCCTCAATGCGGTGGAACACGGCCCGGCTGGCGTTCACCACCGCATCGACATCTCTGGTCGCGCGCACGCTGTCGGCCAGCGGGTCAGTCACCAGCAGTCCGGCCACGGCGCCGCCGACGAACACCACTTGGCCCCTCAAGTCGCCCAGGGCCTCGGCAACCTGGCGCAGGTAGGGCAGATTCGGGTCATTGGCGCGCATCGGCACGTTCCTGGCCAGACTGGCTCAGCTCGGATTCCATGAGCTTGGCTGCCAAAGCACGCTCGCGCGACCGCCCTACCCGCAGGGCATCCAGCAGGGCCAGCAAGCGATGCAGCGCCGGGTCGGTGAGGGCAGCCTCGGGCGCGGTCCGGTAAAGCGGTGAGAGCGTTGGGCCCTTGGCTTTGCCGGCGGGGTGTGCCCAGACGGGCGCATCGCCCGGCGCCACCACCAACTGGCTGGCCAGCGGCTCCATGCCTATCGACGTAGGCACACCGCGCTTGACCGGCCCGACCGTCGCTGGCCAGACATAGCGCACTCCGTGCACGACGAATTCAAGCAGGTTCGGCCTGACCGGCGACCATTCGCCGCGCGCAGGTGCGATGGCCAAGCCAGATGCGACGGCGCGTTTCACGCTCGCATGCGTCTCAGAGGCGCTCATGACCAAGGCTTTGCCGAGCGCGGCATAGGTCCAGCGCTGAGCGGGGTTTGCAGCTACCTTGAGCAGCACCAGAAGGTCTTGCGGTTTCAGGTCCATCGCACAGGGAAGCAAGGAATTCACAATTCGCGAATCGCGAATATCGCTGAGGCGAGTGCCGTTGGCAAGCAACCTGTCCGAACCAGGCGAGCCTGGCCTGCGAGCCTGCCAGCACCGTGAACGTGCTCCGCAGCTCATGGGCAACCGTCTCTGACGCTTCCCGCTTGCCCGAGCTTGGTCGCTTGGGCAGCCCCGCTTCGCCGGGGCTTCGTCGTTTCTGCGGCCCCCACGCGCCCGCGGGTGAGTCCGGGCACTGGCCGTGCAAGGCGGCTCCCACAATGCCTGGCCCGGGGCCGGTGCCGCATGGTCCTGGCACGCCAGCCCGACGGCACAGACGACACAGACGGCACGACCACCGGGGAGCCCCCATGCAGACCACCGCCGCGCATCGCGCTGCTGCCACCGAGGTGCTGATCATCGGCACCGGCTTCGGCGGTATCGGCATGGCCATCCGCCTGAAGCAGGCGGGCATCGACGACGTCGTGCTGCTGGAGCGCGGCGACGACGTGGGCGGCTGCTGGCGCGACAACACCTACCCCGGCGCGGCCTGCGACGTGCCGTCGCACCTCTACTCGTTCTCGTTCGAGCCCAAGAGCGACTGGTCACGCCGCTATGCGCCGCAGGCGGAGATCCTGGCCTACCTGCGCGGCTGCGCCGACAAGCACGGCCTGCGCCCGCGCATCCACACCGGGCAGGAGGTGAGCGAGCTGCGCTGGGACGCCGCCACCAGCCTGTGGCAGGCGACCACGCGGGACGGCCGCATCTGGCGCGCGCGCTTCGTCGTCACCGCCTGCGGCCAGCTCAGCCGGCCGCTCATCCCGCGCATCGAAGGCCTGGGGGACTTCGCCGGGCCGCAGTTCCACTCGGCCACCTGGCGGCATGACGTGGACCTCACCGGCAAGCGCGTCGCGGTGATCGGCACCGGCGCCAGCGCGATCCAGTTCATCCCGCAGATCGCCCAGCGCGCGGCGCAGGTGACGGTCTTCCAGCGCACCCCGCCCTACGTCATCCCCAAGCAGGACCGGCCGTATGCGCGCTGGGAGCAGCGGCTCTTCGCCCGCGTGCCCGGCGCGCGGCTGGCGACGCGCGGGTGGCTGTACCTGTCGCATGAATGGCGGGCGCTGGCCTTCACCCGCTATCCGGCACTGCTCAAGGTGGCGCAGTGGGACGCGCTGCGCCGGCTGCGCGCGCAGGTGGCCGACCCGGCGCTGCGCCGCAAGCTCACGCCCGACTACCCCATCGGCTGCAAGCGCGTGCTGCTGTCCAACGATTTCCTGCCCGCGCTGCAGCGGCCCAATGTGGAGCTGGTGACCGAGGCCATCAGCCGCGTCACGCCCGCCGGCGTGCAGACCGCCGACGGCCGGCTGCATGGGGCCGACGTGCTGATCCACGGCACCGGCTTTGCCGCCACCGAGTTCCTCACGCCCATGACGGTGCACGGCCGCGACGGCCATGAGCTCAACGCCGACTGGAAGGACGGCGCCGAGGCCTTCCTCGGCATCAGCGTGCCGGGCTACCCCAACTTCTTCATGCTCTACGGCCCCAACACCAACCTGGGCCACAGCTCCATCGTCTACATGCTGGAGAGCCAGATCGCCCACGTGCTGGGCTGCCTGCGCCGCGTGCGGCGCGAGGGGGCCGCCACCATCGAGGTGCGGCCCCAGGCACACCGGGCCTTCAACAACACGGTGCAGCAGCACATCCGCCGCACGGTGTGGGACGGCGGCTGCCGCAGCTGGTACCTGACCGAGTCGGGCCGCAACACGGTCAACTGGCCCGGTTTTACGTTTGTTTACCGGCGCCTGAAGGCCGGCGACTACCAGCTCGCCAGCGGCTGACCGGCCATAGGCGCGGCCAGGCCCGCGGCGGCCCTTCATTCCGCGGATCTGCCGGCGAAAAGCGTTGTGATTGAACCGCATCGGGCCGGGTTGACCCGTTTACAGTTTGCGGGTCGGCTGCGCCATCATCGGGCGCATTTTTCTTCTCTTCCCCGAGCCCATTCCCTCTCATGGCGGATTCCGTTGCCGAGGCCTCGCCCAGCGCATTGACCGGCGTGGCCCGGGTGCTGGTCAATGCCGGCAAGCTCGACGCCAAGGCCGCCGAAACCCTGGCGCGCACCGCCCGCGAGCAGCGCCGCAGCTTCGTGTCGCTGCTGGTGGCCTCCGGCCAGGTCAGTGCCGCGGACCTGGCCCACACCCTCTCGGGCGCGCTGGCCGTGCCGCTGCTGGACCTGTCGGTGGTCGATGCGCAGCGCCTGCCGCGCAACCTGATCGACGCCAAGCTCAGCAGCCAGTACCAGGTGCTGGTGCTGGGCAAGCGCGGCAACCGCGTCTTCGTGGCCGGCGCCGACCCCACCGACCAGGAGGCGGTGGAGCGCATCAAGTTCGCCACCCAGCTCACGCCCGAGTGGATCCTCGTCGAGCAGGACAAGCTGGCCAAGCTGCTGGAGTCCTCCACCGCGTCGGCCAGCGAGTCGCTGGAGGCGCTGGCCTCCACCGAGTTCGAGTTCGACATCACCGACGACACCACCGCGCCCGAGGCGGCGCCGGATGTCGCTGCCGAGGTCGAGGACGCGCCGGTGGTGCGCTTCCTGCAGAAGATGCTGGTGGATGCCATCAACCTGCGCGCGTCCGACCTGCACTTCGAGCCGTTCGAATACAACTACCGCGTGCGCTTCCGCGTGGACGGCGAGCTGCGCGAGATCACGCAGCCGCCGATCGCCATCAAGGACAAGCTGGCCTCGCGCATCAAGGTCATCAGCAAGCTCGACATCGCCGAGAAGCGCGTGCCGCAGGACGGCCGCATGAAGCTGAAGTTCGGCAACAAGGCCATCGACTTCCGCGTCAGCACGCTGCCCACGCTCTTCGGCGAGAAGATCGTCATCCGCATCCTCGACCCATCCTCGGCCAAGCTGGGCATCGACGCCCTGGGCTACGAGAAGATCGAGAAGGAGCGGCTGCTCAAGGCGATCCAGCGGCCCTACGGCATGGTGCTGGTGACCGGCCCCACGGGCTCGGGCAAGACGGTGTCGCTCTACACCTGCCTGAACATCCTCAACCAGCCGGGCGTGAACATCTCCACCGTGGAGGACCCGGCCGAAATCAACCTGCCGGGCGTCAATCAGGTCAACGTCAACGACAAGGCCGGGCTCACGTTTGCCGCGGCGCTCAAGGCCTTCCTGCGGCAGGACCCGGACATCATCATGGTCGGCGAAATCCGCGACCTGGAGACGGCCGACATCGCCATCAAGGCCGCGCAGACCGGCCACATGGTGATGTCCACGCTGCACACCAACGACGCGCCGACCACGTTGACGCGGCTGCTGAACATGGGCGTGGCCCCGTTCAACATCGCCTCCAGCGTGATCCTGATCACGGCGCAGCGCCTGGCCCGGCGGCTGTGCGAGAACTGCAAAGCGCCTGCGGACTATCCTCATGATGCCCTGCTGCGCGCAGGCTTCAAGGAAGAAGAAATCGACGGCACCTGGCGCGCCTACCGCGCCGTGGGCTGCAGCGCCTGCAACAACGGCTACAAGGGCCGCGTCGGCCTCTACCAGGTCATGCCGATCAGCGAGGAGATCCAGAAGATCATCCTGTCGGAGGGCACGGCGGTGGACATCGCGCAACAGGCGCAGCGCGAAGGCGTGCGCGACCTGCGTCAGGCCGGTCTGGTGAAGGTCAGGGCGGGCCTGACCACGCTGGAAGAAGTCATTTCGGTGACCAACGAATAAGCCCGCGTCACACCACAGCAATCAAACACAGGGCTCCTGGAGCGGGGGCAGGAAGTCGGAGGCACGAATGGCCACAGCGGCAGCGGCGAAGGCGGGCGTCAAGGACGCGGTCTTCGAATGGGAAGGCAAGGACAAGACCGGCAAGATCGTCCGCGGCGAGATCCGTGCGCAGGGCGAGGCGATGGTGAGCGCCAGCCTGCGCCGCCAGGGCATCATGGTCACCAAGGTGAAGAAGCGCCGCATGTCCGGCGGCAAGTCCATCAAGCCCAAGGACATCTCCATCTTCACCCGCCAGCTGGCCACCATGATGCGCGCCGGCGTGCCGCTGCTGCAGGCCTTCGACATCGTGGCGCGCGGCAGCACCAACCCGCGCGTGACCAAGCTGCTCAATGACATCCGCTCGGACGTGGAGACCGGCACCAGCCTGTCGGCCGCCTTCCGCAAGCACCCGCTCTACTTCGACGCGCTCTACTGCAACCTGGTCGAGGCCGGCGAGGCCGCGGGCATCCTGGAGACGCTGCTCGACCGCCTGGCCACCTATCAGGAGAAGACGCTGGCCATCAAGCAGAAGATCAAGTCGGCGCTGATGTACCCGGTGGCCGTGCTGGTGGTGGCCTTCGTGGTGGTGGCGGTGATCATGATCTTCGTGATCCCGGCCTTCAAGGAAGTGTTCACCTCCTTCGGCGCCGACCTGCCGGCGCCCACGCTGGCGGTGATCGCCATGTCGGAGTTCTTCGTCTCGTACTGGTACATCATCTTCGGCGTGCTGATCGGCGGCACCTACTTCTTCTTCCAGAGCTGGAAGCGCTCGGAGAAGATGCAGAAGACGATGGACCGCATCCTGCTGAAGGTGCCGGTCTTCGGCCAGCTGGTCTACAAGTCTGCCGTGGCGCGCTGGACGCGCACGCTGTCCACCATGTTCGCCGCCGGCGTGCCGCTGGTGGAGGCGCTGGACTCGGTGGGCGGGGCGTCGGGCAACGCGGTGTTTGCCGAAGCCACCGAGAGCATCCAGCGCGATGTGTCCACCGGCTCCAGCCTGACCACCTCCATGCAGACCACGGGCATCTTCCCGGTGATGGTGCTGCAGATGTCGGCCATCGGCGAGGAATCCGGCTCGCTGGACCACATGCTCAGCAAGGCTGCGGACTTCTATGAAGACGAGGTGGACGAGGCGGTCAAGGGCCTCTCGAGCCTGCTGGAGCCCATCATCATCGTGGTGCTGGGCGGCCTGATCGGCGGCATCGTGGTGTCGATGTACCTGCCGATCTTCAAGCTCGGCCAGGTCGTGTAAGCACGCCCTGCGCTGCCTCACCTGCGGCGGGCCTCGTGCCCGCCGTGTCGTTTCAACGGCTTGCTCCCGCCCCACATGCCCGCTGATCTCCAGGATATCTACCCGCTGCTCTTCTCGCCCTGGCTGCTGGGCCTGGTGGGGCTGTGCATCGGCAGCTTCCTCAATGTGTTGATCCACCGCCTGCCGCAGATGCTGGAGCGGCAGTGGAGGATCGACAGCGCGCAGATGCTCGGCCAGGAGCCGCCGGCGGACACCGCCCAGCCGCTGGGGCTGGCCACACCGGCCTCGCGCTGCCCCAGCTGCGGCCACCGCATCCGCTGGTTCGAGAACATCCCGCTGGTGAGCTGGCTGGCACTGCGCGGCAAGTGCTCGGCCTGCGGTGTGCGCATCTCGCTGCGCTACCCGGCCATCGAGCTCTTCACCGGCGCGGTGTTCGCGCTGATCGCCTGGCGCATCGGGCCGCAGCCGGCGGCGCTGCTGTGGTGCGGCTTTGCCGCCGCGCTGATCGCGCTGGCGGTGATCGACTGGGACACCACGCTGCTGCCCGACGACATCACGCTGCCGCTGCTGTGGGCCGGGCTGATCGCCGCGGCGCTCGGCTGGCTGCCGCATGCCCTGCCCACCGCGCTGTGGGGCGCGGTGGCGGGCTACCTGTCGCTGTGGAGCGTGTACTGGCTCTTCAAGCTCACCACCGGCAAGGAGGGCATGGGCTATGGCGACTTCAAGCTGCTGGCTGCCCTGGGCGCCTGGCTGGGCTGGCAGGCCATCCTGCCCATCGTGCTCGGCTCGTCCATCATCGGCGCGGTGGTGGGCATCGGCATGAAGATGAGCGGCGCACTGCGCGAGGGCCGCTACGTGCCCTTCGGGCCCTTCCTGGCCGGTGCCGGCCTAGGCGTGATGCTGATCGGCCTGCCCGCGGTGCTGGACTGGCTGGGCTGGGTGTGATGAGCAACGCGCCTGCGTCCGGGCCCGGGGCCGGGGGCAACCTGCTCGTCGGCCTGACCGGCGGCATCGGCTCGGGCAAGAGCACGGTGGCGCACACGCTGGTGCAGCTGGGCGCGCACCTAGTGGACACCGACGCGCTGTCGCGCCAGCTCACCGCCCCAGGCGGCCTGGCCATCCCGCTGCTGCGCGAGCGCTTCGGCCCTGAGGTGATCGACGCCCAGGGCGCGCTGGACCGCGCCCGCATGCGCGAGCTGGCCTTCAGCGACCCGGCCGCGCGCCAGGCGCTGGAAGGCATCCTGCACCCCCTGATCCACGAGCAGACCGAGGCCCAGGCGCGCGCCGCCCAGCCCGGGCAGGTGATCGTTTTCGATGTGCCGCTGCTGGTGGAAGCCGGCCCCCGCTGGCGCGACCGCGTGCACCGCATCCTCGTCGTGGACACGCCCGAGCAAGTGCAGGTGGAGCGCGTGATGCAGCGATCCGGCTGGTCGCGCGAGATGGTCGAGCGCGTCATCGCCCAGCAGGCCAGCCGCGAGCAGCGCGCCGCCGTGGCCGATGACCTGATCCTCAACCACGGGCTGACGCTCGAGGAGCTGGCGCAGCAGGTGCGCGGGCTGTGGGCGCGGTGGGTGCAGGCGCGGTGACGCGCCAGAGATTGGGACGACAGCACACCCACGCCGTGTGATCACCGTGCTGCGTCGTCGGCGCCAGCCACCAGCCGTGCCCGATCGGCAGGGCCAGGGGGCTTCGCGCAGTGAAGTAAAGGGGGAGCACGGCGCCCGCAGGGCGGCGGGCGCAGGACATGAACGGAGCGGAGCCCCCTGGCCCTGCCGATCCCGCGCCGGCCGTGACCCGCTGGGCCTGCCATCCCGCACCAACCAGATACCTCCCGGCCGTCGAGTACACACCGGCATGCGATCCAGCGCCCGCCCGTGCCCGCCACCGCACAGGGTCTTGAAGGCCGCCGCCCCACCCCTGCGAGGGGCTTGCGTGTGACAATGTTCCGCACCCTTCTTCGCCCACTTTCCGCCCTTCCTGGCCCTGCAGCCAGCTCCTCTCGGGAAGCGCGCCTTGATCCTCTACGAATACCCCTTCAACGAGAGCATCCGCACGATGCTCAGGCTCGAACACCTCTTCGACCGCCTGGGGCAGCTCATCCCGCGCGCCGAGGCGGTGGACCACCACTTTGCGCTGGCCACGCTGTTCGAGATCATGGATGTGGCCTCGCGGGCCGATCTGAAGAGCGATCTCATCAAGGAGCTCGACCGCTACAACGCCCAGCTCAACGGCTACCGCGGCAACCCGGCCATCTCCGAGGCCGTGCTCGACCAGGTCATCGCCCGCATCGACCATGCGCACGACGGCCTGGTGGCCATGCCGGGCAAGGCCGGCCAGTCGCTGCAGGCCAATGAATGGCTGATGAGCGTGAGGAGCCGCATCAGCATCCCCGGCGGCACCTGCGAGTTCGATCTGCCGGCCTACTACGCCTGGCAGAAGAGCCCGGCCGCGCAGCGCCAGGCCGAGCTGCAGGGCTGGACGGCCACGCTGATGCCGCTGGCCGAGTCGCTGAAGATGCTGCTGGGCCTGCTGCGCGACGCCGGCCATCCGCACATGGTGGCCGCGCCCGGCGGGCAGTACCAGCAGAGCCTGCCCAACGGCCGCACCTACCAGCTGCTGCGCCTGCGCATCGACGAGGGCCTGGGCCTGATCCCGGAGATCAGCGGCCACCGGCTGATGATCTCCATCCGCCTGATGCGCGCCGATGCCGAAGGGCGCCTGAAGCCTGCGGGCGAGGACGCGAGCTTCGAGCTGACGCTGTGTGCCTGAACGTCGGCGCCTGACCTGCCGGGCGGCAGCGAACCGCCGCTGCACCGATCCCTTCCCTGCCCTGCCATGACCGACACGCCCACCCCGCCGGCCGACGGCCCCAAGCCGCGCATCGTGCGCTGCCCGCAGTGCGGCGGCGACAGCGTCTACGGCCCGGACAACCCGTGGCGGCCCTTCTGCAGCCGCGGCTGCCGCAGCCTGGACCTGGGCGCCTGGGCCAGCGAGGACTACCGCGTCGCCGCCCAACCCGACCCGACCGACGACCCGGACGAGCTGCCGCCGGCTGCGCACTGAGCCCGGTCACAGGCGCGGCAGGCCCGGCGCAGCCGCAACCCCGCGCCCGCGGACAGGGCCGCATGCCGCCCCATAGTCCGACCGGACCAGGGCGCCTCACACCCACGTCGCACGCTGACACGATGCTGGCGGCCTCTCGACTTGAGGAGCCACGAGCATGCTGTCCCTGCCCTTCCTGCGCCGCCCTGCCCACGGGCTGCGCGCCACCCTGGCCGCCATCGCCGCGGCCGGTGCGCTCAGCGCCACCGGCGCGTCCGCCGCGCCCATCACCTACGCCGGCCACCTGGCCAACGGCGTCACCTCCATCGGTTCGGTCGATGCCGACACCGGCCCCTGGGACGGTGCCGCCGGCTGGCAGTTCTGGACCTTCGACGCCAAGCTGTTCGACCAGGTCAGCATCACCGTGGAGCGCCTGGACGGCGCGCTGGACCCGGTGATCGGCGTGTGGTTCGGGCAGGAGGCCGACACCTCGGCCTACTTCGACATGTCCTCCGACAGCCTGGCCAGCACCTGGATGGGCCTGGGCGACGACGAGCTGGCGGCCTTCGTTCCGGGTGCCGGCGGCGATGCCCGCGTGCAGTTCACCAGCCTCTTCACCGGCCGCTTCGTGGTGGCCGTGGCCGACCACGCGCTGACCCCGGGCGGCACCTCGTCCATGGACTACCGCATCACTATGGCCGTGCCCGAGCCCTCCACCTACATGCAGCTGGCCGCCGGCCTGCTGCTGATGGGCGGCCTGGCCTGGACGCGCGCCAAGCGCCGCTGAGACCGGGCGCCGCCCCGGCCACTGCCCCAGCGATCCCGGCGACCCCACGACCCTCTCTCCCGACAACCCTCCCACCCACACCGCATCATGAAGAAGACCGACCTCATCCTGCCGCCCACGAGCGCACCCGTCTCCCCTGCCCGCCGCGGCTTCCTGCGCGGCGGTGCCGCTGCTGCCGCAGCCGTGGCCATGCCCTTCGAGCTGCTCGGCTCGGGCGCGGCCCACGCCGTGCAGCTGCCCTTCAGCCCCGACTACGGCCCGCTGGTGGACGTGATGGACGGCAGCACCGGCTACCCGCTGCTGCGCCTGCCCGAGGGCTTCAAGTACTGGTCCTTCGGCTGGACCGGCGACCTCATGGCCGAGGGCATCGCCACCCCCGGCAGCCATGACGGCATGGCCGTGGTCGAGGCCAGCGCCAACAAGCTGGTGCTGGTGCGCAACCACGAGCGCACGGGCAAGACCGGCTCGTTCGCGCCGGCCAAGATGAGCTACGACCCGATCGCCACGGGCGGCACGACCAACCTGACCTTCAACCCGCGCACCGGCCAGTGGCTGAGCGCCTTCGCCAGCCTGGGCGGCACGCTGACCAACTGCGCCGGCGGCCCCACGCCCTGGGGCTCCTGGCTGAGCTGCGAGGAGACGAGCAACGGCCTGCACAGCGGCTACACCAAGTCGCACGGCTGGGTCTTCGAGGTGCCGGCCACCGGCGCCACCAACCCGCAGCCGCTGACCGACATGGGCGCCTTCAGCCACGAGGCCTGCGCCGTCGATCCGGTGACCGGCTACGTGTACGAGACGGAAGACAGCACGCCCTCGGGCCTCTATCGCTTCATCCCCAACGTCAAGGGCCGGCTCAACCAGGGCGGCCGCCTGCAGATGATGAAGCTCAAGGTGGCGGCCAACGCGTCCACCACCATCGCCGGCACGGCCTACCCGTACTTCGACACCGGCGTTGCCGGCTTTGCCAACGGCATCACCTGGGACGTGGAGTGGGTGGACATCGCCGACCCGACCGCCATGTTCCTGCCGGGCACGACGACCTATGGCGGCGTGCGCGCCCAGGGCCTGCGCCAGGGCGCCTGCAGCTTCCGCCGCGGCGAGGGCGCGTGGTACGGCAACGGCGTCATCTACATCTGCTCGACCAGCGGCGGCGCCACCGGCAAGGGCCAGATCTTCGGCTACGACCCGCGCCGCGAGACGCTGACGCTGGTCTATGAATCGACCGGCGCCGGCGTGTGCGACGGCCCGGACAACGTGGCCTGGAGCCCGCGCGGCAGCCTGATCCTGTGCGAGGACGGCGGCGCGGCAGTCAAGCGCCTGCACGGCCTGACGGTGGACGGCACGATCTTCCCGTTCTGCGAGAACAACGTGGACTTCTCGGCCTCCGGCTTCGGCCCCTACACGCGGCCGTCGGGCACACGCTTTTCCGCCAACGCCAAGAGCCAGGAGTTCTGCGGCGCCACCTTCCACAACGAGTGGCTGTTCGTGAACATCCAGACACCGGGCATCACCTTCGCCATCACCGGCCCGTGGGACAACGGCGCTCTGTGAAGCACGCACGATGAAGAAAAAAGGCCCGCGGAAGCAGGCCGGCTGCTGCGGCGGGGCGCTGGCACCGCCGCCCATCCTTGAACACCCGCCCGCAGCCTCGGCTGCCGGCGGGTGTCTTCTTTCACCAGGAGTAGGACGTGCCCACGCCCGAGGTGGTCCCGGCGCTGCTGCGGTCGCCGCTGAAGGCATGGCCCAAGCTGACGCGCGCCGCCACGTTCGCCCCGGGGCGGGTCGAGATGCACAGGGCGATGGCGTGATTGCCGTCGTGGCCGCCCACGAACTTCCGAATGAGAGAGCTGCGGCAGGTCTCCACCACAGCACGTTGGCAATCGACGCGGTGCGGACCCGCAGAATGCACCGGCACCGGCACCGGCACCGGCACCGGCACCTGCACCTGCACCTGCACCTGCACCTGCACCTGCACCTGCACCTGCACCTGCGCAAGCGTCAGCCGCCCCGCTGGATGATCAGCCGGGCCCGCTCGGTGATGCGCACACCGGCATGCGCGCTGACGGCTGTAGCCGACAACAGCAGGATGACGGGCAGCAGCAGGAAGCGCCGCATCAGCTCCTCCGAGCGCAGCAGGCATGCGAGCGTGCCCCGTCCTCAGCATGGCATCGGCCCCCACAGTCCGCGGACCTCGCACACAGGCCGCGCAGCCGGGCGCCTCATTCATCCGCCATTCGCACCAGCAGGTGCTCAGGGCTGCGCGCAAGAACCTCCACCGTGCGCTGCCAGGCGAAAGCGTTCAAGCGCTTGGTCGCAAGGACGACGTGCGCCCGCGGGGGCGGCACGATGGCCGCCTTGTCCAACGGATCGAACACCGTGACCGGCCGGTCCAGGTAGAACAGCAGCGCAGGCGTCTCCATGTAGTCGGCATAGAGCGCCTCGCCGGCGGGCACCTTGGCCGAGATCGCCCTGCTGAGCTCGGGGATGGAGTGCCGGCCCGCCGGCAGGGTGAGCAAAGAGCCGACCATGGTCAACAACGACAGCGCCATCAACGCGCTGCGGGCCGACGCGTACCGGGGCCGCCACGATGCCAGCCACAACGACACACATGCAGCCGCCGCCGGATAGGCGAGGAAGATGTACCAGCTGTACTTGGTCTTGATCAGCAAGCTGAACGCCAGCAGCGGCAGCCACGTCGCCACGGCCAGGAAGACCCAGCGCCCTTCTCGCGTATGCCATGCGCGCCGGGCGGCAAAGAGCATCCCCAGCGGGATCAACGGGCCCCAGAACGCGACATAGCTGACCGTCATGTGACGCAGATAAAACCACCAGGGCGGCGGGTTCGCGTTGTGCAGGCTGGTGGAGACGCGCCTGATGAGCTGCTCGCCCACGAACACGTCCAGGTAGCGCTGACCATAGGCCCGGTACTCCAGGGCAAACCACGGCACCGCGATGCACAGGAACAATGCCGCGGCTAGCAATACGCGCGGCCAGGTCAACGCTGCGCGAGCTCGCTTGTCGCCCAGCAGCAGCACCCCCACCAGCGGGCCCGCCATCAGGCCCATCGCGCCCTTGGTGAGCACGGCCAGCGCAGTGGCCGCCGCCGACAGATACAGGTGGCGGCCGTCCTCTCGGCAGCGCACCGCCGCCCAGCACGCCAGCAGGATCAGAAAGGCCACCAGTGTCTCCATGCGGCCATAGCGCGCGACGCTCAGCACATGCATGTGCGACAGCAGCAGCAGCGACCCCACCCAGGCCACGCCGCCACCGAAGAGCCGCCGGAACAACACGAAGGACATCACCACGGTCAGGCAGCCGAACAGGGCCGCGGGCAGTCGGGCGGTGAACTCGCTGATGCCGAACAGCGCAAAGATGCCGGCCGTCACGATCATGTAGAGCGGCGGCTTGTTCATGTACGGCTCGTCGCCCAGCCGCAGGTGCACCACGTCGCCGCTGCGCAGGATGCCGCGGGCCACGACGGCATATGCGCCCTCGTCCCAGCTGTTCAGGCCGGACCAGCCCAGCCCGGTGAGGAGCAGCAGCGCAGACAGCGCAAGAAGCACGGCCACCGGCGCATGCGGCCGCTCGCCGAAGCGCATCAGGCCGTCATGCAAGGACGCCATCCCTACAGAAAGCCGCCTGCCGGAAAGCGAGGCGGCTGTGCGTGATACCGCGCTCATAAGGCTTTTGCCTCGACGGTCGGCCCCTCGTGCCCGCGCTCCTGCGCGAACCAGCGCAGCACCGGCAGCGTGCCGGGCAGCACGGGCGTCACGTCCACCGGCAGCGTCTGCCAGGCCATCTGCTGGCCTTCGCGCATCTCGAATCCGCCCTGCCACTCGTAGACCTTGCAGAAGTGCAGCCGCACGCGGGCGTGCTCGTAGTCGACGATCTCCACCTGCCAAGGGTGGGCGGCGCCGATGGTGATGCCCAGCTCCTCGTGCAGCTCGCGGCGCAGCGCCTGCTCCACGGTCTCGCCCGCCTCCAGCTTGCCGCCCGGGAACTCCCAGTAGCCGGCGTAGACCTTGCCCGCCGGGCGGGAGGTGAGCAGGAAGCGGCCTTCGCGGCCGGCGGCGTCGCGCTCGATCAGCACGCCCACCGCCACATCGACGGGCACGCGCTCGGCAGGCCAGGGGGTGGCGGTGCTCATGCGCCCGCCTGCGGCAGCCGCCCGGCATGGTCGCGGGCGAACTGCCAGGCCACGCGGCCGGAGCGCGAGCCGCGCTCCAGCGCCCAGATCAGCGCCTGCGGGCGGGCGGCGGCAATGGCCGCCTCATCCAGCCCGAAGTGGCGCAGCCACTGCGCGACGATGGCCAGGTACTCGTCCTGGCTGAAGGGGTAGAAGCTCACCCACAGGCCGAAGCGCTCGGACAGCGAGATCTTCTCCTCCACCGCTTCGCCGGGGTGGACCTCGCCGTCGTCGGTGTGCGTGTAGCCGGCGTTGTCGCGGTGGTACTCGGGCAGCAGGTGGCGGCGGTTGGACGTGGCCACCAGCAGCACGTTGTCGCTGGCCGAGGCCACCGAGCCGTCGAGGATGGACTTGAGCGCCTTGTAGCCGGCCTCGCCCTCGTCGAAGCTGAGGTCGTCGCAATAGATCATGAAGCGCTCGGGCCGCGGCTCGATGAGCTGCACCAGGTCGGGCAGGTCCACGAGGTCGGCCTTGTCCACCTCGATCAGGCGCAGGCCATCGGCCATGTGGGCCTGCAGGCCGGCCTTGATGAGCGAGGACTTGCCGGTGCCGCGGGCGCCGGTCAGCAGCATGTTGTTGGCCGGCCGGCCGGCGCTGAACTGGGCCAGGTTGCGCATGACGCGGGCCTTCTGCTCGTCCACCTCCAGCAGGTCGTCCAGGCTTGGGGCGCGCAGCGTGCGCACCGGCTCCAGCCAGCCGCCGCCCAGCCAGCCGGCGCGCTTGCGGTAGCGATAGGCCGGGGCGGACCAGTCGGCCGGCGGCAGGATGGCCGGGCCCTGCGGGCCGGGGACGAGATGGAGCAGCGCATCGAGCCGCTGCAGCAGCGCATCGGCCCGCTGGGCCAATGCTTCAAGCGTGTCGGGGGGCATGCCGGGCAGTTTAGCCAGCGGGTCTGCCGCCCCGCGGCGTGTGCGGCGTATGCGGGGTGAGCGGCGCCCCGCTCAGGCCGCCAGCATCTGCACCAGGGCCGTGTCCAGATGCTCGGTGGGTGCGCGCCGGAAGCCGCTGCGGATCTGGCGGTGCAGGCGGCCCAGCAGCAGGCTGACCGCGTTGGCCGCGGCGCCCTGGGCCCACACGGTGGGCGCGCCCAGGCCGTGGGCGGTGGCATGGTGGCGCAGACACTGGCGCAGCTGCGACTCCAGGCGGTCGAAGAACTGGTCCATGCGCGTGCTCAGCCGCTCGTGCTCCAGCACCAGGGCGTCGCCCACCATCACGCGGGCCATGCCGGGGTTCTTCTCGCCGAACTGCAGCACCAGGGCGAGGATGTGGCGCGCCTGGGCGCCGGGGTCGGCCTCGCGGTCGAGCACCTGGTTGACCAGGGTGAAGACGCTGGACTCGATGAACTCGATTAGCGCCTCGAACATCTGCGCCTTGCTGGCGAAGTGGCGATACAGCGCGGCCTCGCTGACCTGCAGCCGCGTGGCCAGCGCGGCGGTGGTCACGCGCTCGCCGCCGGGCTGCTCCAGCATGGCCGCCAGCGTGTGCAGGATCTGGGTGCGGCGCTCGCCGGGCCTGGGGCGGCGGCGGTGGGGGGCGGCAGCTTCGGCGTCAACGGCACCGTGGGTACCGTGGGCAACCTCAGCGCCGTCGGCAGGCTCATCGCGCAGCGCGGCGGCTGCGGGCGGGGCCGAGGCGGGCGTGGCGGGAGCAGGAGCTAGGCCGGCATCGGCCCGGGGGAGGACGGCTGCGGCCAGCGCGTCGGTGGAGGACGGGGTCAACGGCGAAGTCAACGGCTCGGGACTGACGGATTCCATCGACACAGCTCTCGTAGGCCGCGGATGCGGGCGCGTACATAGTGGGGCCGGCGACGCAGGCGCGCCCCGGCTTCCGGCCCATGCTGGTTGGCCCGCAGGAAGCCCTGCATCCACACGGTCTGCAGGCCCAGGCGGCGTGCAGCGCGCAGATGGCCCAGGGTGTCCTCGACCAGCACGGCGTGCTCAGGGGCGACCTTCAGCCGCGCCAGAACGATGCGCAGCATGCGCGTGTCGGGCTTGGGCCGCAAGCGCCCGAAAACCCGCATGCCCTCGATGCTGACGATGGATTGGAAGTGGCTGGCCAGGCCCAGCGCGGTGAGCACGCGCCTGGCGTAGGCCGCGGGCGCGTTGGTCAGCACGACCTTGCGGCCCTTGAGCCGCCTGAGCGCGGCGCGATCGTGAACGACTGCACGCAGATCGTGCTCCAGCCCCGGCAGCTCATGCGTGAGATGCAGGAAGTGCGCAGCACGGATGCCGTGGTGGCGCTCCAGCCCGAGCAGCGTGGCGCCGTAGCGCCGCCAGTAGTCGCGGCGCAGGTGGTCGGCCTGCTCGTCGCTCACGCCCAGCTCCTGCGCGATGTAGGCCGTCATCGATGCGTCCAGCCGGTGGAAGACGGCGTGCGAGGCGTCGTGCAGCGTGTTGTCCAGATCGAAGAGCCAGGTGCGGCAGCCGAAGTTGCGGCGGGTGCCGCGGCCCGCGTGTCCTGCTGATGAGCACCGGCTCATCGAGCGGCCCCCGCTCTAGGCGGCACGTCCACCACGGCCCACAGCAGGCGGTAGGCCGGCATCTGCGGGCGGTGCAGCATGGGCACCTCGACCAGGCCTTGCCAGGTGATCTGGTCGCTGCTGCGGCCGGTCTGGCGCTGCAGCCAGTCGGACCAGCCTGCCGTGCCGGTGGCTGACGGCGGGCACACCACCAGCACGCGGCCGGCCAGCGGCGGCATGCTGCCGGCCGGCGTGAGGCTGGCCGCGCGCACCTGGGCCTGCGGCCAGGCCAGCCGCAGGTTGCCGGCCAGCAGGTGATGCGGCGCCAGCACCGCCACCGGCTGCCCAGGCACGACGCGGGCCAGCGCCTGGCCGGCGGCCACCAGCGGCTCGTTGCGCCGCACCACCGGCTGGCCCGGCACCGCATGCCAAACATGGGCGGGCAGGAAGACCGCGCACGCGGCCGCGACGAACACCGCCCATCCGGTGAAGGCGCGCCCGCGCCAGCCGCGAGGAGGCGTGCAGCGCGCCGCCAGCCACAGCGGCAGCAGGAAGAGCACCGGCAGG
This sequence comes from Burkholderiales bacterium, assembly GCA_016219375.1. GTDB lineage: Bacteria > Pseudomonadota > Gammaproteobacteria > Burkholderiales > Burkholderiaceae_C > Aquabacterium. The sequence continues at coordinate 181,120 of JACRNC010000007.1, read as the reverse complement.
AACCAGCGGCTCTTGAAGCTGTGGGCCTGCATGGCCACGGCCAGAGCGACCAGCAGCAGCACCGCGCAGGCCAGCAGGCGGCCGAGCAGCGCGGGCGCCGAGGCGGTCAGTGGATCGACGCTGCCGGGGCGGCCGCCGCCCGTGTCGTCGCGGGCCTCGGCCGGCGCGGCCATCGCGGGCGTGCGGCCCATCGGCGCCGCCCCGCTGCGCCGCCGCCAGCCCAGCAGGGGCGCAGCCAGCAGCAGCGTGCCGGCAAAGCCCAGGCCGCCCTGCAGCAGGCCGCCGGCCAGCGCGACGGCCTGCTGCAGCGGGCCGCGCGCCTCGCCGCGGGCCACCTTGTCCAGCGTGTGCTGCAGCGCATCGGCATGCGCCATCAGCCACAGCCCGTGCGGCAGCACCACCAGCGCGGCAACCGACACGGCCAGCGCCACGCCGGCGGGCCGCAGCCGCGCGCGCCAGGCCGGCGTGAGCAGGAGGGCCGCGGCCAATGCCAGCGCGAGCACCGCCGCGTTGTGCTTGGCCAGCACGGTCAGCCCGGCCAGCAGGCCGGCCAGCGCATAGGCGGCCAGGCCGGCTTCACCACCCTGGCCACCCTGGCCCCGCCGCAGCAGGCCCAGCACCTGCGCGCACAGCAGCGCGGCCAGGGCTGCGGCCAGCAGCGAATGCGTGAGGTCGCGCTGCGCCTCCCAGACCACCGGCGGCAGCAGCATCAGCCCCCACAGCGCCACGCGCCGGCGCGGCGCGTCCAGGCCCAGGGCAAGGCCGATGCGGTCGCAGCCGGCCACCAGCGCGGTGAGCAGGCCGACCTTGATGGCCGACAGCGCCGCGAGGCTGGGGCCGGTGAGCTGGAAGACCGCCCACACCAGCGCGGTGTAGAGCGGCGGCTGGTTGGTGTAGCCCCAGGCCAGGGACTGCGACAGCACCAGCTGCTCGGCCTGGTCGAGCTCGGCGGTGGACGAGGCGGCCTGCTGCAGCGCCGCGACCAGGGCGAAGTAGCCGGCCGCCCACAGCCAGGCGGGCAGGCCGGCGCGGGCGGGACGGGTCGAGGGGCTCAATGCGAGCGGATCATCGTGCCGTAGGCCTGCTCGGAGAGGATCTCCAGCAGCAGCACGTGCGGCACCCGCCCGTCGATGATGTGCACCGCGTTGACGCCGCTTTTGGCGGCATCCAGCGCGCCGGCGATCTTGGGCAGCATGCCGCCGCTGATGGTACCGTCGGCGAACAGCTCGTCGATGCGGCGGGCGGTCAGGTCGGTGAGCAGCTGGCCCTGCTTGTCGAGCACGCCGGTGATGTTGGTGAGCATCAGCAGCTTCTCGGCCTTGAGCACGGTGGCCAGCTTGGCGGCCACGACGTCGGCGTTGATGTTGTAGCTCTCGTTGTCCTCGCCGAAGCCGATGGGGCTGATGACGGGGATGAACTGGTCGTCCTGCAGGGCCTTCACCACGCCGGGGTCGATGGCCACGATCTCGCCGACCTGGCCGACGTCGTGCTCCTTGGTCGGGTCGTCCTTGTCGACCATCTTGAGCTTGCGCGCGCGGATCATGCCGCCATCACGGCCGGTCAGGCCCACGGCCTTGCCGCCGGCGGCGTTGATCAGGCCGACGATGTCTTGCTGCACCTCGCCGCCGAGCACCCACTCGACGACCTCCATCGTCTCCTCGTCGGTGACGCGCATGCCCTGGATGAAGGTGCCCTTCTTGCCGATCTTGGCCAGCGCCTCGTCGATCTGCGGGCCGCCGCCGTGCACCACCACCGGGTTCATGCCGACCAGCTTGAGCAGCACGATGTCCTCGGCGAAGTCCTGCTGCAGCGCCGGGTCGGTCATGGCGTTGCCGCCGTACTTGACCACGATGGTCTTGCCGTGGAACTTGCGGATGTAGGGCAGCGCCTGGGCCAGGATCTCGGCCTGGTCGCGCGGGGCGATCTGGGACAGGGCTGCGGGCGGGGGAGTGGTCATGGGCAAGGCCGTTTTGAAGGGCTGCAGCAGGCTGCGGGAGAGCGGCAAATTCTAGGCCGCAGGGGTGGCGCGGCTGATGCGGCGCAGCGTGCGGCCGGTCACGGTGCGCCGGCCTGCCAGCCGCCGCCCAGGGCCTGGATCAGCGTCACCGCCGCGGCCAGCTGGCGGCCCTGCAGCGTCAGCCGCTCCAGCTCGGCGGAGCGCAGGCTGGACTGCGCGCTGACCAGGTCCAGCGCGCTGGCCGTGCCGGCGCGGTAGCGCGAGCGTGCCGCAGCCAGCGTGCGCCGCGCGGCAGCCACCGCCTGCTGCTGCACGCGGGCCGATTCATCCAGCAGCCGCAGGGCGGCGAGCTGGTCCTCCACCTCCTGGAAGGCGGCCAGCACCGTCTGCCGGTACTGCGCCGCAGCCACGTCCAGCGCGGCCTGGGCCTGCTCGCGCTGGGCCGTGCGCAGCCCGCCGTCGAAGAGCGTGGCAGCCAGCTGCGGGCCCAGCGACCACACGCGCGTCGGCGCGCTCAGCAGATCGGCCCAGGATGCCGCCTGGGCGCCGGCCGAGGCGCTGAGCGTGAGCGTGGGGAACCACGCCGTCTGCGCCACGCCCAGGTCGGCACGGGCGGCGGCCACCTGCTGCTGCGCGGCCACGATGTCGGGCCGGCGCAGCAGCAAGGTGGAGGGCAGGCCGACCGGGATGGCCGGGAGCTGCAGCGCGGGGGCAACGGCAGACGCATCAGCCGGCATGTCGGCAGATGGAGCAGCGGATGGATCTGCCGACGCATCGGCCGACGCGTTGGCAGCCGTCCACGGCCGCGGCGCCAGCCTGAAGGCCGCCGGCGCGCGGCCCAGCAGCACGGCGATGGCGTTCTCCAGCTGCTCGCGCTGCAGCTGCGCATCCAGCAGCTGCGCCTCGGTGGCGCTGAGCTGGACCTGGGCCTGGTCCACGTCGCTGGCGGCGACCACGCCGGCGGCCTGGCGCCTGCGCGTGAGCGCCAGCGTCTGGCGGTCGTCGTCCAGCAGCCGCTGCAGCAGCGCGATGCGCGTATCGGCGATGCGCAGGCTGATGAACTGCTGGGCCAGCAGCGCCTGCTGCGACAGCCGCACGCCGGCCAGGTCGGCGGCGCTCGCCTCAGCCTGGGCGCGGCCGGACTCCACCTGCCGGCGCACGCGGCCCCAGAGGTCCAGCTCCCAGCTCAGCGGCAGCGATGCGGTGTAGCGCGTGCCAGTGGACGCGCGCGTGCCGTCGTCGCTGCTGGCCGCGCGCGACCGGGTGGCCGAGAGATTGGCGCCCACGGTGGGGAAGAGCCCGGCGCGCGCCGCATCGGCCAGCGCCACGGCCTGGCGGTACTGCGCCTGCGCGGCCTCCAGGCTGGCATTGCCGCGGGCCAGCTCGGCCTGCAGCTCGTCCAGCAGCGCATCGCCGAAGCCCAGCCACCACGGGCCGCTGGATGCCGGCTGCAGCCCATCGGCGAGCTGCCAGGACAGCGCCGGCACCGGGCAGGCCGGCGGCGCGCAGTCGCTGTGCACCAGCGGCTCGGCCGCGGGCTTGTAGGCCGCGGGGATGGCCGGCGCGGCCACCGTGGGCTCGGTGCGCGTGGCGCAGCCGGCCAGCAGCGACGCGGCGGCCAGCGATGCCACGGCCAGCACGGCTGCGCGCCGCGTGGCCGCCGGGCGTGCAGCGTGAGCAGGGCACGAAGAAGGGCAGGTCAGGCTCATGCCGATGGAGGGGTTGCAGGCAGGGGATGGGGCGGCGGACGCATTCCCCGCAGGCGGGCACCGGCACGCAGCAGCCGCTGCCGCGCACGCTCAAGCGCCAGGAAGACCACCGGCGTGGTGTAGAGCGTCAGCACCTGGCTGAGCAGCAGCCCGCCGACGATGGAGATGCCCAGCGGCGTGCGCAGCTCCGCGCCATCACCGCGGCCCAGGGCCAGCGGCAGCGCGCCCAGCAGCGCGGCGGCCGTGGTCATCATGATGGGCCGCAGGCGCAGCACCGCGGCCTGGTGGATGGCCTCGCGCGCATCGCTGCCCTCGCGCTGCGCCTGCAGCGCGAAGTCCACCATCATGATGGCGTTCTTCTTGACGATGCCGATCAGCAGGATCACGCCGATCAGCGCGATCAGGCTGAACTCCGTCTTGGTGGCCAGCAGCGCCAGCAGCGCGCCCACGCCGGCCGAGGGCAGCGTGGACAGGATGGTGACGGGATGCACCAGGCTCTCATACAGGATGCCCAGCACCAGGTACACGGCCACCAGCGCGGCCAGGATCAGCAGCGGCTGGTTGTTGCTGGCCTCCTGGAAGGCCTTGGCCGTGCCCTGGAAGCTGCCCTGCACGCCCGTGGGCACGCCGATGCGGGCCATCGCATCGCGGATGGCCTGCTGCGCCGCAGAGAGCGACACGCCCGGCGCCAGGTTGAAGGACACCGTGCTGGCCACGAAGCTGCCCTGGTGGCTGACCGACAGCGCCGTGTTGCCCGGCCCCCAGCTGGCAAAGGCCGACAGCGGCACCGCGCGTCCGTCGGCCGTCATCACATGCACCTGCTCCAGGCCCTGCGGGCCTTGCCAGAAGCGTGGCGCGGCCTCCATCACCACCTTGTACTGGTTGAGCCGGTCGTAGAGCGTGGCCACCTGGCGCTGGCCGAAGAGGTCGTTGAGCGTGGAGCCGATGCTGCGCACGTCCAGCCCCAGGCGCGCGGCGGCATCGCGGTCGATGGCGAGCGTGGTCTGCAGGCCCTTGTCCTGCTGGTCGGTGGACACGTCGGCCAGCTCGGGCAGCTCGCTCAATGCCTGGCGGATGCGCGGCTCCCACTCGCGCAGGGCGGAGAGCTCATCGGCCTGCAGCGTGTACTGGTACTGCGCATTGCCGGCGCGGCCGCCCACGCGGATGTCCTGCGCCGACTGGAAGAACAGCCGCGCACCCGGCACGCCGGCCGTGGCGTTGCGGATGCGGTGGATGACGTCGTCTGCCGTGCCGCCGCGCTGCTCGCGCGGCTTGAGGTTGACGAACATGAAGGCGCTGTTGCGCTGCCCGCCGCCGGTGAAGCCCACCACGTTCTCCACCGCCGGGTCCTGCATGACGATGCGCTGGAAGGCCAGCAGCTTGGCCTGCATGGCCTGGAAGGAGATGGACTGGTCCGCCTGGATGCCACCCACCAGCCGGCCGCTGTCCTGCTGCGGCAAGAAGCCCTTGGGCACGATGACGTAGAGCCAGACGTTGACGGCGATGGTGGCGCCCAGCACCGCCAGCGTCAGCACCGGATGGCGCAGCACCCAGCCCAGGCTGCGCGCATAGCCGCGCGTCATGCCGTCCAGCAAGCGGCCCACGGCCAATGAGATGCGCCCATGCCGGACCTCGGCCTGCGGCTTGAGCAGCCGCGCGGCCATCATCGGCGTGACGGTCAGCGACACCAGCAGCGACACGACGATGGCCACGCTCAGCGTCACCGCGAACTCCTGGAACAGCCGCCCGACGATGCCGCCCATGAAGAAGATGGGGATGAAGACGGCGATCAGCGAGATCGTCATCGACACCACGGTGAAGCCGACCTCCCGCGCGCCCTGCAGCGCCGCCTCGAAGGGCCGCATGCCGGCCTCGATGTGGCGGGCGATGTTCTCCAGCACCACCACCGCGTCGTCGACGACGAAGCCGGTGGCCACCGTCAGCGCCATCAGCGACAGGTTGTTGAGGCTGTAGCCGCACAAATACATGACGGCGAACGCGCCCATCAGCGACACCGGCACGGCCACCGCCGGGATGGCCGCCGCACGCACGTTGCGCAGGAACGCATAGACCACCACGATCACCAGGCCCACGGCGATGGCCAGCGCCGTCTCCACCTCGCGCAGGCTGGCGCGGATGGTCTTGGTGCTGTCGGAGACGATGTCCAGCTGCACCGCGCCGGGCACCATCGCCCGCAGCTCGGGCATCAGCGCGCGCACGCGGTCCACCGTCTCGATGACGTTGGCGCCGGGCTGGCGGCGGATCAGCACGGTGACCGCCGGCTTGCCGTTGGACAGGCCCGCGTTGCGGATGTCCTGCACGCCGTCGCGCACCTCGGCCACGTCCTGCAGCCGCACGGCCGCGCCGCTGCGCCAGGCGATGACCAGCGGAGCGAAGTCGTCAGCGCGCATGACCTCGGCCGTGCCGGCGGCGCCGGTCTCGATCTGCCAGCGGCGCGTGCCCTGCTCCACCGCGCCCAGCGGGCGGTTGGACGTGGCATCGGCCAGCGCCTGCCGCACCTCTGCGGTGGACAGGCCCATGCGGTTGAGCGCGTTCGGGTCCAGCTCCACGCGCACCGCGGGCAGCGAGGCGCCGCCCACGTCCACCTGGCCCACGCCCTCGACCTGCGCGATGCGCTGGGCCAGCAGGGTGGAGGCGGCGTCGTACATCCGGCCGCGGTCCAGCGTGGCCGAGGTCAGCGCCAGGATCATCACCGGCGAGTCGGCCGGGTTGACCTTGCGATAGGTCGGGTTGCCCGGCATGCCGCTGGGCAGCAGGCTGCGCGCGGCATTGATGGCGGCCTGCACGTCGCGCGCGGCGCCGTCGATGTCGCGGCTCAGGTCGAACTGCAGCGTGATGCGCGTGGAGCCCTGCGAGGACGACGAGGTCATCTCGGTCACGCCGGCGATGCGGCCCAGCGTGCGCTCCAGCGGCGTGGCCACGGTGGCGGCCATCGTCTCGGGCGAGGCGCCGGGCAGCGAGGCGCTGACCGAGATGGTGGGGAAGTCCACCTGCGGCAGGGCCGAGACCGGCAGCAGCTTGAAGCCCAGCCAGCCGGCCAGCGCAATGGCCAGCGCCAGCAGCGTGGTGGCGACCGGGCGCTGGATGAACAGCGCCGAGGGGTTGGCCCCGGCGACGCTCAGCATGCGGCCCCCGGCTGCCTCACGACGCGACCCCGGTGTGTGCGGCCGCGCGCGCATCACGCCCGCCCCGCCCGCCCCGCAGACGCCGCTGCACCCGGTCGAAGGCCAGGTAGATCACCGGCGTGGTGAACAGCGTGAGCACCTGGCTGACGATCAGCCCGCCGACGATGGCCAGGCCCAGCGGCTGGCGCAGCTCCGAGCCCACGCCCGTGCCGATCATCATCGGCAGCGCACCGAAGAGCGCACACAGCGTGGTCATCAGGATGGGCCGAAAGCGCAGCAGGCAGGCCTGATGGATGGCCTGCCGCGGGCTCATGCCCTGCTCGCGCTCGGCCTCCAGCGCGAAGTCGATCATCATGATCGCGTTCTTCTTGACGATGCCGATCAGCAGCACGATGCCGATGACGGCGATCACGTCGATGTCCTTGCCGCCCAGGCCCAGGGCGAGCAGCGCGCCCAGCGCGGCCGAGGGCAGCGTGGACAGGATGGTCACCGGGTGGATGGCGCTCTCGTAGAGCACGCCCAGCACGATGTACATGGTGACGACCGCGGCCAGGATCAGCCACAGCGTGTTGGACAGCGAGGCCCGGAAGGCCTGCGCCGCGCCCTGGAAGCCGTGCTGCACGCTGGCCGGCAGGCCCAGCTCGGCCACGGCCGTCTCCACCTGGTCCACCGCCGCGCCCAGCGAGGCGCCTTCGGCCAGGTTGAAGGACACGGTGGCCGCCGGGAACTGGCCCAGGCGGTGCACCACCAGCGGAGCCGGGCGCTCCACGACGCGGGCCACCGCATCCAGCCGCACCACCGCGCCATCGGCCGCCGGCACGTGGATGGCCGCCAGGGCCTGCGGGCCGATCTGCCGCGCGGGGTCGGCCTCCAGCACCACGCGGTACTGGCTGCTCTGCGTGAAGATGGTGGAGACCAGCCGCTGCCCGAAGGCGTTGTACAGAGCCGTGTCGATGTCGGCCACCGTCACGCCCAGCCGGCCGGCGGCGGCGCGGTCGATCTCCACATGCGCCTGCAGGCCGTCGTTCTGCTGGTCGCTGGTCACGTCGGCCAGGCCCCCCCGCCCTTCCAGCCCTTGCAGCCGCTCGACCACGCGCTGGGTCCACAGCGCCAGCTCCGCCGTGTCGGCGCTGGAGAGCACGTAGCGGTACTGCGTGCGGCTGACGGTGTCCTCGATGCTGAGGTCCTGCACCGGCTGCATGTAGAGGCTCACGCCGGCGATGCGGTCCACCTGCGGCTGCAGGCGGCGGATCACGTCGGCGGCCGTCTCGCTGCGCTCGCCATGCGGCTTGAGGTTGATCAGCATGCGCCCGGCGTTCAGCGTGGCATTGCTGCCGTCCACGCCGATGAAGGAAGTCAGGCTGTCCACGGCCGGGTCAGCCAGCACCACGCGGGCCAGGGCCTGCTGGCGCTCGCTCATCGCGGCGAAGGACACGCTGCCCGGCGCCTGCGAGATGGCCTGGATGACGCCCGTGTCCTGCACCGGGAAGAAGCCCTTGGGCAGCAGCACGTAGAGCAGGCCGGTGAGCACCAGCGTGGCCAGCGCCACCATCAGCGTCGCACCCTGGCGGGCCAGCACCCACTGCAGCGCGCGGTCGTACTGCGCGATCAGCCGGTCGATGGCCGCACCCGCGGCGCGGTGGAAGCGGCCCTCCTGGCCCGGGTGCACCGGCTTGAGCAGCCGGGCGCACATCATCGGCGTGAGCGTGAGCGAGACCACCGCCGAGATCAGGATGGCCACCGCCAGCGTGATGGCGAACTCGCGGAACAGCCGCCCCACCACGTCGCCCATGAACAGCAGCGGGATGAGCACCGCCACCAGCGAGAAGGTCAGCGAGATGATGGTGAAGCCGATCTGCTGGCTGCCCTTGAGGGCGGCGGCCAGGGGCTTCTCGCCCTCCTCGATGTAGCGGGCAATGTTTTCGATCATGACGATGGCATCGTCGACGACGAAGCCCGTGGCAATGGTCAGCGCCATCAGCGTCAGGTTGTTGATCGAGTAGCCGGCCAGGTACATCACGCCGAAGGTGCCGATCAGCGACAGCGGCACGGTGACGCTGGGGATGAGGGTGGCCGGCAGGTTGCGCAGGAACAGGAAGATGACCAGCACCACCAGCGCGATGGCCAGCAGCAGCTCGTGCTCGGTGTCGCGCACCGAGGCGCGGATGGTGATGGTGCGGTCGGTCAGCACCTGCACCTCGATCGCACCGGGCAGCGTGGCCTGCAGCTGCGGCAGCAGGGCCTGGATGCGGTCCACCGTCTGGATGACGTTGGCGCCCGGCTGGCGCTGGATGTTCAGGATCACCGCCGGGCGCTCGTTGGCCCAGGCGGCGAGCTTGGTGTTCTCCGGCGCGTCCACCATGGCCGCCACATCGCGCAGCCGGATCGGCGCGCCGTTCTTCCAGGCGATGACCAGGTCCTGGTATTCGGCGGCCGAGCGCAGCTGGTCGTTGGCATCCAGGGTGGACGCCTGCTGGGGCCCGTCAAAGCTGCCCTTGGCCTGGTTGACGTTGCCGGCGGTGATGGCGGTGCGCACATCCTCCAGCGTCAGGCCCAGCGAGGCCAGCTTGGCTGGGTCGGCCTGGATGCGCACGGCCTGGCGCTGGCCACCGCTGATGGACACCAGGCCCACGCCGGGCAGCTGCGAGATCTTCTGCGCCACGCGCGTGTCCACCAGGTCCTGCACTTGCGTGAGCGGCAGCGTGGTGGAGGTGATGGCCAGCGTCATCACCGGCGCATCGGCCGGGTTGACCTTGTTGTAGACCGGCGGCATGGGCAGGTCCTGCGGCAGCAGCGTGGCCGCGGCATTGATGGCCGCCTGCACCTGCTGCGCGGCCACGTCCAGGTCGAGGCCCAGGTTGAAGCGCAGCGTGATGACCGAGGCACCGCCGGAGGAGCTGCTGCTCATCGCATCCAGCCCCGGCATCTGGCCGAACTGGCGCTCCAGCGGCGCGGTGACGGTGGAGGCCATCACGTCCGGGCTGGCGCCGGGGTAGAGGGTGACGACCTGGATGGTGGGGTAGTCCACCTCGGGCAGTGAGGACACCGGCAGCAGCCGCCACGCGAACAGGCCGGCCAGCAGGATGGCCAGCATCAGCAGCGACGTGGCCACCGGGCGCAGGATGAAGAGGCGCGACGGGTTCATGGGCGGGGGCTCAGGCGCGGCTCAGGCGGTGGCGATGCGGGCACGGCGGGGCTCGTGAAGCGGTGGACAAGGCGGTGCGTGACAGGTGATGGCGCTCGAAGCTCCGGCGCCGATCAGCCCCCTGCGCTGGGCCCGGGCGGCTGGCCCTTGCCCGCGCGGCCCTTGCGGGCACCCGACGCCGCGGATGCCGGCGGCTGCGCCGCGCCCGGGCCTTCGACCACCTCCACCATCGCGCCGTCGCGCAGCTTGTCGGCGCCATCGGCCACCACGCGCTCGCCGGCCTGCAGGCCCTCGGCGATCTGCACCCGGCCGCCGTCGCTGGCCCCCAGCCGCACGCGGCGCACGGCCACCTTGCCGTCGCTGCCCACCACGTAGACGAAGGTGCCCGGCGTGCCGCGCTGGATGGCCGCCTCGCCCACCGTGACCACGCCGCTCAGGCGTTGCACCCGCAGGCTGACGTTGACGAACTGGTTGGGGAAGAGCGCCTGCTTGTCGTTGGCGAACTGCGCGCGCAGCTTGACGGTGCCGGTGGCCACGTCCACCTGGTTGTCCACGGTGGTCAGCACGCCGGTGGCCAGCACCTGCTGGCCGTCGCGGGCCACGGCCTGCACCGGCAGCTTCTCACCGGCCCGCCAGCGCGCCAGCACCGGGGGCAGCTCGGTCTGCGGGATGGCGAACACCACGCTGATCGGCTGCACCTGGGCGATCACGGCGATGCCGGTGGTGTCGCCGGCGTTGACCAGGTTGCCAGCGTCCACCTGACGCAGGCCGATGCGGCCGGACACCGGCGCGGTGATGCGCGTGTAGCCCAGGTTCAGCCGCGCGGCGGCCACGGCGGCCTGATCGGTCTTGACCGTGCCCTCCAGCTGGCGCACCGTGGCCGCCTGCGCATCGAGCTGCTGCCGCGGCGCGGCATCGTCGGCCACCAGCTGCTCGTAGCGCGCCAGGTCCACGCGGGCATTGGCCAGCTGGGCCTGGTCGCGGGCCAGCTGCCCCTCGGCCTGGGCCAGCGCCACCTGATAGGGCCGCGCGTCGATCTCGGCCAGCACGTCGCCGGCGCGCACGCTCTGGCCTTCGGTGAAGCGGATGCGGGTGAGCAGCCCGTCCACGCGCGGGCGCACGGTGGCCGTCTGCAAGGCGGTGACGGTGCCCAGCGCCTGCAGGCGCACGTCGATGTCGCTGCGCTGGGCCGCTTCCACCCGCACCGGCGACGGTCGGTCGAACTCGCCCGGGCCGCCCGGGCCGCCCGGGCCACCCGCACCACCCGCCGCTCCCGGCCCCTGGCCGCCGGCCGCCCCGCCCTGATGCGACTGCCGCCAGCCCAGCACCCCGCCGACCACGGCCACGATCACCAGCCCGGCCAGCAACCAGGCCGCCCAGCGCCCGCGCCGCGCAGCCGGCGTCACGGCAGCCGCAGCCGGCACGGCGGGCCGCGTCTCACCCGCCTGGGGCGGAGTTGCATCCATCGCCAACTACCTCGTTCTTGTCGAAACCGGCGGGGAGTTTCCCCGAATTCGCCAAGCTTGGCCGGCCAGGGTTACCGGGCGGGGGCGGCCTCCGTAAAGCTCGGTAAAGCCGGGGCGGGGGCCGCTCGGCTGGCGGTCGGTGGGGGCGTTTGAGATTGCGGCTTGCGGTGGTGGCGCGTGGCAAAGGCGCAGGCGGGGGGCCGCTGGGGCTTCAATGCCGACGCCCTCGCTGCGCGAGGGTCCCCGCCATGCTCGGCAGCAGGCTGGCGTGGCAGAACTCACTACGCGAGCGCTGCGCGCTCGCTGCGTTCGGACATCCGCCACGAGTCAGTTCCAACGAAGGCGCTGCGCGCCCCAGCCTGCCGCCTGCGCGTGGCGGCGTCGCCAAGGCGCCCCAACGGCCCCCCGCCCGCGCCTTTGCCCTTCAGGCTCGGCTGAGGGTCACGGGAGGAAGGAGAGGAAGCCCCGCGCCCGCCGGTACGGCTCTGAAGCGATGTGGTGCACCGCGCTGACCTGGAGCGTGCCAGCCCATCCACGCATCCGCATCGCGCAGGCCCGGGCGGGGCAGCGGGGCGCCTGAGCGCAGCCGAGAAGCGCAGTGCGGGCGGCGGCGCGCGGCAAGCGCGCTTCAATGAACTGACTCGCCGGCGTATGTCCGAACGCAGCGAACGTCAGTGAGCGTAGTGAGTTCGACGGCGCGCCGCCCGCGCGAGCATCGCAGGGCACCCTCGCGCAGCGAGGGCAAGCGCTTGAAGCCCCGCTGCCCCGCCCGGGCCTGCGTGATGCCGCGCCAACCTGCGCACGCAGCAGCGGCCACCCGCCTGCGCCTTTGCGCGCGCCGACCGCAGCACACCCGCGATCTCAGCTCGCCGCCCCACACTCCTGTCGGCAGACGAGCCATCCCGCCACCAGCCCAGGGCGCGGACAGCAGGTGGACGCGTCAGCCCCCCACCGCCTTCTCCTGCACCTGCTTGAGCGCGGTCGGATCCTCGATGGTGGTCAGGTCGCCCGGGTCGCGCCCCTCGCACACGGCCTGGATGGCGCGGCGCAGCAGCTTGCCCGAGCGGGTCTTGGGCAGGGCGGTGACGAAGCTGACCGCAGCCGGGCGGCCCACCGCGCCGATCTGCGCGTCCACCGTGGCCAGGATCTCGGACTGCTGCCGGGCCGCGCCATCGGCATCCGCGGCGCGCGAGGCGTCCTTGAGCACCACGAAGGCCCGCGCCACCTGGCCCTTGAGCGCGTCGGCCACGCCCACCACGGCCACCTCGGCCACATTGGGATGGCTGGCGATGCACTCCTCGATCTCGCGCGTGCCCAGGCGGTGGCCGGCCACGTTGATCACGTCGTCCGTGCGGCCGAGGATGAAGTAGTAGCCGCGCTCGTCGCGCATGGCCCAGTCGAAGGTGTTGTAGGCCATGCGGCCGGGGAAGCTGCTCCAGTACGTGCGCACGAAGCGCTCGTCGTCTCCCCACACCGTCTGCAGGCAGCCCGGCGGCAGCGGGGCCTGGATGGCCAGCACACCCTTGCGGCCCGGCTCGATCAGCGGCTCGCCGGTCAGCTCGTCGAGCAGCTGCACGTCGTAGCCGGGCATGGCCACGCCGGGCGAGCCGAAGACGCTCTCCTGCGGCTCGATGCCGTTGGCCAGGCTCAGGATGGGCCAGCCGGTCTCGGTCTGCCAGTAGTTGTCGATGATGGGCTTGCCAATGGCCTCGGCGATCCAGCGTGCCGTGGGCTCGTCCAGCGGCTCGCCGGCCAGGAACAGATGGCGCAGCGACGACAGGTCATGCCGCTTGAGCAGCTCCGGCTCCTGACGCTTGAGCACGCGGATGGCCGTGGGCGAGCTGAACATGACCGTGACGCGATGGCGCTCCACCAGGCTCCACCACACCGCGCCGTCGGGCCGCGTGGGCAGGCCCTCGTAGAGGATGGTGGCCATGCCGTTGATGAGCGGGCCGTAGACGATGTAGCTGTGGCCCACCACCCAGCCGATGTCGCTGGTGCAGAAGAAGGTCTCGCCCGGGCGGCCGCAGTAGATGTCGCGCATCGACATGGCCAGGGCCACGGCATAGCCGCCGGTGTCGCGCTGCACGCCCTTGGGCCGGCCGGTGGTGCCGCTGGTGTAGAGCGTGTAGCTGGGCTCGGTGGCGTCCAGCCACGCGCAGGGCATGGCGGCCCCGGCATGCTGCTCGCGCAGCGTGGCGTAGTCATGGTCGCGGCCGGCCACGCGCTCCATCGGCGCCAGGCCCCGGTCCACCAGCAGCACCTGCTCGACCGGGTGAGCGGACAGCCGCAGCGCCTCGTCGAGCAGCGGCTTGTAGGCGATGACCTTGCCGCCGCGCGAGCCGGCATCGGCGCTGACCACGACCTTCGGAGCCGCATCCTCGATGCGGCTGGCCAGCGAGCTGCTCGCAAAGCCGCCGAAGACCACCGAGTGGATCGCGCCCAGCCGCGCGCAGGCCAGCATCGCGAACACCGCCGGCGCCACCATCGGCATGTAGATCAGCACCCGGTCGCCGCGCTGCACGCCCAGCGACTGCAGGATGGCGGCCATCGCCTGCACCTCGGCATGCAGCTCGGCGAAGGTGTAGATGCGCTCGCCGGGCCGGCCGTCGGCGCCGGGCACCTCGCTGGACACCGCGATCAGCGCCGGCTGATCGGCCCGCGTGGCCAGGTGGCGGTCCACCGCGTTGTGGCACAGGTTGGTCTGCCCGCCGGCAAACCAGCGCACGAAGGGCAGCCGGCTGGTGTCGCAGACCTGCTCGGGCGGGCGATGCCAGTCGATCAGCTGCGCCTGCTCGCCCCAGTAGGCGTCGCGGTCGGTGATGGAGCGGCGGTGCAGGGCGGCGTAGTCCATGAGGATCTCCTCGTGATGCGCGCCGGCAGGGCGACCCGGCCGGCGGTGACTGGCGGCAAGAGGCTATCGGCGAGCGCCCCCGCTGGCGCCGGGAGAAACCCGCCGCAGCCCGGCTTGGGCGCGGGCCACGTGCGGTCGCGTTGATGCGGGTCAAGTGGAATGCGGGCTGCGGGAAAGCCGGCGGCTCACCCCCGTTGCGCATCGCGGAGGCCGGGCGGGGCGGCGGGCGCCTGAGCGCAGCCGAGAAGCGCAGCGCGGGCGCCAGCGCGCATCCATGAACTGACCTGCCGCGGCTGTCCGGACGGAGCTCGCTGCCAAGCGAGCGCAGTGAGTTCTGCGGCGCGACGTCCGCGAGCATCGCAGGGCACCCTCGCGCCAGCGAGGGCAAGCGCTTGAAGCCCGCGGCCCCGCCCGGCCTGCGCGATGCCCGCGCCGACCGCGGCAGGCCGCACATCGCATCGGGCGTGCCCCAAAAAGCGCGCAGGCAGCCCCGCAACCACCGGCATCGGCTGACACCCGCCATCGGAACTGGCCGACAACGCCCCGCCGCACGCACGGCCACACTGGCTGCATCCGGTGTTGCCGGCGCCGCGGGCCATCCAGCCTGGTGCGCCCGGCCACCGCGCTGAACAGGAGTCCACCATGACCGCCATCGCCAGCTTCTTCTTCGGTGAGCGCTCGCTGAGCAAGGTCGCCGCCCTCTACGACAGCCGCGAGCGCGCAGCCACCGCCGCGCAGGCCATCCACACCCGCCCGGGCCTGGAGCAGGTGCGGCTGGACGTGATCGGCCCGCAGGACATCGCCAATAGCAGCCCGCAGACCGAAGGCCTGGGCGTCAAGCTGGAGCCCGAGACCAAGGGCATCTGGCGCACCTTCCTGCGCGCCCATACCACCTGCGGCGTGCTGGGCATCCTGCTGGGCTGCGCCGTGTGGGGCGTGCTGCTGCTGATGAACGTGCCGTGGGCGGTGTCCTCGCCCTGGTTCACGCTGATGTCCACATCCACCTACGGCATGCTCGCCGGCCTGCTGGTGGGCGGCCTGATCACCATGCGCCCTGACCACAACGTGGTCATCGCCAAGGTGCGGCATGCCACGCGCCACGGGCGCTGGGCGGTGGTGGGCCATCCGCTGGACACCAAGCAGCACGCGCGGCTGCGCGATGCCTTTGCCGACACCAGCAGCGAGGTGGTGGATACGCTCTGAGGCTTGCAGCCCCGGCGTGCCGCAGGCGCGGCCCGCATTGACCCCGTGCGGCGCGCTTGAAGGCGTACGCGCGCCGCGGGCCTCACCGTTGCCTGCGCCGCCGCCTTCACGGCCTGCCCGCTCAGCGCCGGCTCAGAGCAGCGGCGTCAGCCGCTCCAGCAGCAGCACGGCGAAGACGCCGATCGCTGCGATCACCGTCCACTTGACGATCACCACCAGATAGCGCCGCCAGCGCGGCTGCCCGGTGGCGATGAAGAGCGCCAGGCACACGCCCGCGCCGATGAGCAGCAGCAGGGCGACGAGCCGCATCAGGAACATGCGGGCCTCATGGTGCGTGGATCATCCTGCGCGGCTTGCCGCCGGTGCCGGCACCGGGGCAGTCATCACCATGCCGGCGCCAGCTCGGCCAGGCCGCGCGGTGCGGCCTTCTCGT
This sequence comes from Burkholderiales bacterium, assembly GCA_016219375.1. Classification (GTDB taxonomy): domain Bacteria; phylum Pseudomonadota; class Gammaproteobacteria; order Burkholderiales; family Burkholderiaceae_C; genus Aquabacterium. The sequence goes on along the minus strand of JACRNC010000007.1, from coordinate 165,207 downwards.
CCTCGAACGTGACCACGTCCCAGGCCTGGGCATCGGCCAGCAGCGCGCGCAGCAGCTTGTTGTTCAGCGCATGGCCGGAGCGGAAGGCGCGGTAGGCCGCCAGCAGCGGGCGGCCGACGATGTAGAGGTCGCCGATGGCGTCGAGGATCTTGTGCTTGACGAACTCGTCGTCGTAGCGCAGGCCCTCGGCATTGAGCACGCGGTAGTCATCGACCACGATGGCGTTGTCCATGCTGCCGCCCAGCCCCAGGCCGCGCGAGCGCATCATCTCCACGTCCTTGGTGAAGCCGAAGGTGCGCGCACGGGCGATGTCGCGCTTGTACTGGCCGGTGGCGAAGTCGAATTCGTAGCGCTGGCCGGTCTGGTCCACCGCCGGGTGGTCGAAGTCGATCTCGAAGGCCAGCTTGTAGCCGTTGTAGGGCTCCAGCCGCGCCCACTTCAGCGAGGCGCCCTCGCCTTCGCGCACCTCCACCGGCTTCTTCACGCGCAAGAAGCGCTTGGGCGCGTTCTGCAGCTCGATGCCGGCGCTCTGCAGCAGGTACACGAACGCACCGGCCGAGCCGTCGAGGATGGGCACCTCCTCAGCCGTGATGTCGACAAACAGGTTGTCCAGCCCCAGGCCGGCGCAGGCCGACATCAGGTGCTCCACCGTGTTGACCTTGGGCGCACCGGGGTCGCCGCCGGGCGACAGCGTGGACGCCATGCGCGTGTCGCAGACCGACTCGGCCTTGACCGGGATCTCCACCGGCTGCGGCAGGTCCACGCGGCGAAAGACGATGCCGGTGTCCGGCGGCGCCGGGCGCAGCGTGAGCTCCACCCGCTGGCCACCATGCAGGCCGACACCGACGGCGCGGGTCAGGGACTTGAGCGTGCGTTGCTGGAGCATGCTGCAAATTGTAGGAAGGCAGGCCCGCCGGCGCTTGCCACTGCTTCACGCAGGGCTCGCGCAGCGTCAGGCCCGCCGGCTAAGACGACGATCGAGAAAAGCCATCGGCGAGCCATCCGCCGCGCCAGGTGCATGGCGCGGCGGCGGGTCGACGCAGGCAGGGGCACCCCGCGGGGCGGGGCGCCAGCGGAAGGTGGGAAGGTGCCCGGCGTGTCCGAGCAGGCGGTCCGGGCGTGCCGGGTCTAGGCGCAGAGCGCAGCCGTAGCAGCGCTACGGCGAGCATCTGCAACGACCGAGCCGGCGCGGCTGGGACGGCTGAGCGGGCATGTCGGGCGCCTTGCCACCTTCCTTAGTCTGCTTGTTTGCGCAGGAAGGCCGGAATCTCGATCTCGTCCATGCCGTTGGAGGCCAGGGCATCGACCTTGGCCGCGGCATGCGTGCGGCCGGAGCGCCAGACGCTGGGGATCTGGCTGGCGCTGTAGTCGTGCGCGGCCCCGCCGTGGGCGCCGGGCTGCACCGGGTGCTGCAGCACCGGGATGTTGTCCGTGCCGGTGCGCAGCATGGGCTGGCTGGTGTGCACCACCGTGATCGGCGCCTGGGCGCGGCGGCCGGCGCTGGACAGGCCGGTGGCGATGACGGTGACGCGCAGCTGGTCGCCCAGGCTCTCGTCGTAGGCCGTGCCGTAGATGACGTGCGCGTCCTCGGCCGCATAGCGGCGGATGGTGTTCATCGCATTGCGGCTCTCAGCCAGCTTGAAGGTGGCCTTGCTTGCCGCGATCAGCACCAGCACGCCACGCGCGCCGGACAGGTCGATGCCTTCGAGCAGCGGGCAGGCCACGGCGGCCTCGGCGGCCTTGGTGGCGCGGTCCGGACCGCCGGCGGTGGCCGTGCCCATCATGGCCTTGCCCGGCTCACTCATCACGGTCTTGACGTCCTCGAAGTCGACGTTGACCAGGCCGGGGATGTGGATGATGTCGCTGATGCCGCCCACGGCGTTCTTCAGCACGTCGTTGGCATGGGCGAAGGCCTGCTCCTGGGTGACGTCGTCGCCCATGACTTCCAGCAGCTTCTCGTTGAGCACGACGATCAGCGAGTCGACATTGGCCTCCAGCTCGGCCAGGCCCACGTCGGCCTGCTTCATGCGGCGGGTGCCTTCGAACTCGAAGGGCTTGGTGACCACGCCCACGGTCAGGATGCCCATCTCCTTGGCCACGCGGGCGATCACCGGTGCGGCTCCGGTGCCGGTGCCACCGCCCATGCCGGCGGTGATGAAGACCATGTGCGAGCCCTCCAGCGACTGGCGGATCTGCTCCACCGCGTCCTCGGCAGCGGCGCGGCCGGCCTCGGGCTTGGAGCCAGCGCCCAGGCCGGTGTTGCCCAGCTGCAGCTGGTGCTCGGCGCTGGAGCGGGCCAGCGCCTGCGCATCGGTGTTGGCGCAGATGAACTGCACGCCCTGCACGCCCTGCGCAATCATGTGGTCCACGGCATTGCCGCCACCGCCACCCACGCCGATCACCTTGATCTGCGTGCCCTGGTTGAAGTCCTCAATCATCTCGATCGCCATGTCTAGCCTCCGTCGTCGTCAAGCAGTTGCCAATTGATAAAAGAAAGATCCCTCGGGTCCGGTCGGCCGCTTCATCAGAAGTTGCCGACGAACCAGTCCTTGACACGGCCGAACAGGGTCTGCACCGACCCTGCCTGCTGTGCCGCCTTGATGCCGCGCGTGCGCGCCATCCTTGCTTCTTCGAGCAAGCCCATGACCGTGGCCGACCGCGGGTTGGCCACCATGTCGAACAGTGCGCCTGAATAGGTCGGCACGCCCTTGCGCACCGGCTTCAGGAAGATGTCTTCGCCCAGCTCCACCATGCCGGGCATGACGGCCGAGCCGCCGGTGAGCACGATGCCGCTGGACAGCAGCTCCTCGAAGCCGCTTTCGCGGATGACCTGCTGCACCAGCGAGAAGATCTCCTCCACGCGCGGCTCGATCACGCCGGCCAGCGCCTGGCGGCTGAGCATGCGCGGGGCGCGGTCGCCCAGGCCGGGGACCTCGATCTGCTCGTTGGGGTCGGCCAGCAGCTGCTTGGCCACGCCGAAGTCCACCTTGATCTCCTCGGCGTCCTTGGTCGGCGTGCGCAGCGCCATCGCGATGTCGCTGGTGATCAGGTCGCCGGCGATCGGGATGACGGCCGTGTGGCGGATGGCGCCGTCGGTGAAGATGGACACGTCGGTGGTACCGGCGCCTCGTCGTCGGTCAGCACGGCGGCGGCCGAGGCGCTGGGGTTGAGCACCAGCTGCTCGACCTCCAGGCCGCAGCGGCGCACGCACTTGACGATGTTCTCGGCCGCGCTCTGCGCACCGGTGACGATGTGCACCTTGACCTCCAGGCGCCCCCGCTCATGCCGATGGGCTCCTTGACCTCGTGCCCGTCGATGACGAACTCCTGCGGCTCCACCAGCAGCAGGCGCTGGTCGTTGGGGATGTTGATGGCCTTGGCCGTCTCCACGACGCGGGTGACGTCGATGGGGCTGACCTCCTTGTCGCGCACGATGACCATGCCGGTGGAGTTCTGGCCGCGGATGTGGCTGCCGGTGATGCCGGTGTAGACGCGGCTGATGCGGCAGTCGGCCATCATCTCGGCCTCCTTGAGCGCCTGCTGGATGGACTGCACCGTGGCGTCGATGTTGACCACCACGCCGCGCTTCAAGCCGTGGCTGGGCGCCACGCCCAGGCCGGCCACGCGCAGCTCGCCGGATGGCATGACCTCGGCCACCACCGCCATCACCTTGGCGGTGCCGATGTCGAGTCCGACGACGAGATCCTTGTATTCCTTGGCCATGGCCTTCTTGCGCGGTGGGGTCAGTGTGTGGAGCCCCGCCCGGCCGGGGCCGATGCGGGCAGGGTGGCGACGCCGCGCAGGCCCAGGGCATAGCCCTGGCGGTAGCGCAGGTCGGCGGATTCGATCAGCTGGCCGGCGGCGCGCTGCGGATAGCGGGCCGTCACCTGCGAGACGGTGGAGACGAAGCGCTCCACGCGCGCGACGAGCTCGTCGGGCTGGCCGCGGCCGATGGCGATGCGCGCGCCGGTGTCGAGCTCGGCCTCCCAGGTGCCGCGCTGGCTCAGCGACAGGCGGTCGATGCGGGCCTGCAGCGGCGCCAGCGCGGCGTCGAAGCGGCCCAGCATCTCCAGCATCTGCGCGCTGCTGCCGTCCGGGCCGGCCAGCGTGGGCAGCTTGTCGTCCTCGACATCGCCCAGGTTGGCCTCGAAGACCTCGCCCAGCGTGTTGACGAGGTGGTCGTCGCCCTCCTCGCGCGCCCAGTAGGCGGCGGCGCGGTGCTCCTGCAGCGTGACGGCCACCGTGCCGGGCCACACGCGGCGCACCACCGCACGACGCACCCAGGGCGCCGACTGGAAGGCTGCCTGGGCGCGCGCCAGGTTGAGCGTGAACAGCGTGCCCGAGAGCTTGCTCACCGCGGCCGCGCGCAGCGTGGCCGGGCTGTTGCGCCCCACGTCGCCATCGACCACCACCTGGCGGACGGTGAAGGCCGGCAGGCGGGCCAGCGCCAGCATCACCAGCGCAGCCGCCAGCACGCCGGCGAGCGCGAACAGCCCCGTCGCGGCGGCGTTCATCGCGCGCACGTCGAAGGGGGTGTCGGGCAGGGCGGCGGCGTTCATGGCTTGAGCCTCAGGCGGCGGCCTCGTCCAGCGTGGCCGCGGCCAGCAGGCGCAGGCACAGCTGCTCGTAGCTGATGCCGGCCGCGCGCGCGGACATCGGCACCAGCGAGTGGCCGGTCATGCCGGGCGAGGTGTTGATCTCAAGGAGAAACGGCTGGCGGTCGCTGGCACGGATCATCACGTCGGCCCGCGCCCAGCCGCGGCAGCCCAGCGTGCGATAGGCGCGCACGACGATGCGCTGGATCTCGGCCTCCTCGTCGGCCGGCAGGCCGCTGGGACAGAGGTACCGCACCTCGTCGGTGAAGTACTTGTTCTGGTAGTCGTAGTTGCCGCCGGGCGCGACGATGCGGATCACCGGCAGGGCCTGGGCGCCCTCGCCCTCGCCCAGCACCGGGCAGGTGGTCTCGTCGCCCTCGATGAACTGCTCGCACAGCACCTCGCGGTCGAACTGGGCCGCGGCCTCGAAGGCGGCGCGGCACTGGGCGGCATCGCTGACCTTGGTCAGGCCGATGCTGGAGCCCTCGCGCGCGGCCTTGACGATCATCGGCGCGCCCAGCACGGCCAGCGCCGCCTCGCATTCGGCGGCACTGCGCGCGATGCGCCAGTCCGGCGTGGGCAGGCCCTCGAAGCGCCAGATGCGCTTGGTCATGATCTTGTCCATCGCGATGGCCGAGGCCATGACGCCCGATCCCGTGTAGGGGATGCGCAGCAGCTCCAGCGCGCCCTGCAGCGCGCCGTCCTCGCCACGGCGGCCGTGCAGGGCGATGAAGCAGCGCTCGAAGCCCTCGCGCTTCAGATCGGACACATCGCGCTCGGCGGGATCGAAGGCATGGGCGTCCACGCCCTGCGACTGCAGGGCCTTGAGCACGCCGGCGCCCGACATCAGCGAGACCTCGCGCTCGGCGGAGGTGCCGCCCATGAGCACGGCGACCTTGCCGAGATGGACAGCCCCTCGCCCGTCGGGTACGACGGTCGATCCCCCGAGGGGATGCGGGCCGGCTTGGGGCGGCCCGGCGCTTGGCTGGGTGACCGCCCCTCGCCCGTCGGGTACGACGGTCGATCCCCCAAGGGGATGCGGGCCGGCTTGGGGCGGCCCGGCGCTCGGCCCGCTGGCCGCGTCAGCCATCGTCTTGGCGTGCTCGCTCATGCCGCCTCCTTCAGCATCTCAACCACCTTGGCCGGCACGCCGCCGATGGAGCCGGCGCCCATGCAGATCACCACGTCGCCGTCGCGCGCGTGCTCGGCGATGGCCTGCGGCATGGCGGCGATGTCGTCGATGAACAGCGGCTCCACCTTGCCCTCCAGGCGCAGCGCGCGGGTCAGCGCGCGGCCGTCTGCAGCGACGATGGGCGCCTCGCCGGCTGCATAGACCTCGGCCAGCCAGACGGCGTCGGCCGTGCCCATGACCTTGACGAAGTCCTCGAAGCAGTCGCGCGTGCGGGTGTAGCGGTGCGGCTGGAAGGCCAGCACGATGCGCCGGCCGGGGAAGGCGCCGCGCGCGGCCGACAACACCGCGCCCATCTCCACCGGGTGGTGGCCGTAGTCGTCGATCAGGGTGAACCGGCCCCCGTCACGGGTGGGCTGCTCGCCCCAGCGCTGGAAGCGCCGGCCCACGCCCTTGAACTCCTGCAGCGCGCGCACGATGGGCTCGTCGGGCAGCTCCAGCTCGGTGGCCACGCCGATCACGGCCAGCGCGTTGAGCACGTTGTGGCGGCCGGGCAGGTTGAGCGTGACCGGCAGGTCGGGCATGACCGTGCCGTTGCGCCGCTGCGCGACGAAGCGCATCTGCCCGCCGGGCAGCGCCTCCACGTCGACCGCGCGGATCTGCGCGTCCTCGCCGAAGCCGTAGGTGACCACCGGGCGCGAGACCAGCGGCATGATGGAGCGCACGCCCGGGTCGTCGGCACACAGCACCGCCGCGCCGTAGAAGGGCATGCGGTGCAGGAAGTCCACGAAGGCCTGCTTGAGCCGGGCGAAGTCGTGCCCGTAGGTGTCCATGTGGTCGGCGTCGATGTTGGTGACGACCGACAGCACCGGCATGAGGTTCAGGAAGGACGCGTCCGACTCGTCGGCCTCGACCACGATGTAGTCGCCCGAGCCCAGGCGCGAGTTGGCTCCGGCGCTGTTGAGCCGGCCGCCGATGACGAACGTCGGGTCCAGCCCGGCATCGGCCAGCACGCAGGCCACGAGCGAGGTGGTGGTCGTCTTGCCATGCGTGCCGGCGATGGCGATGCCGCGCTTCAGGCGCATCAACTCGGCCAGCATCACCGCGCGCGGCACCACCGGCACGCGCCTGGCGCGCGCGGCGATCACCTCAGGGTTGTCGCCCTTCACCGCGGTGGAGGTGACGATGGCATCGGCGCCCTCGATATGCGCCGCATCATGGCCGACGAAGACCCGCGCCCCCAGCTGCGCCAGCCGCCGCGTCACCGCGCTGTCGGCCTGGTCGGAGCCGGAGATGGTGTAGCCCAGGTTGAGCAGCACCTCGGCGATGCCGGACATGCCGGAGCCGCCCACGCCGACGAAGTGGATGTGCTTGACGGCGTGCTTCACGCGGCAGCCCCCCGCAGGTCACCGACCGCTTCGTCGGCCCTCGTTACGTTCTCGACGAAGTGAATGTGCTTGACGGCGTGCTTCATGCGACGCCCCTTTGCAGGCAGCAAGCCGCTTCGTCGGCCTTCGTCACGTTCTCGACGAAGTGAATGTGCTTGACCGCGTGCTTCATGCGGCAGCCCTCTTGTTCATCAATCGCTCGATCTGGTCGGCCACCGCCGCTGCCGCAGCAGGCCGGGCCAGGCTGCGGGCGCGCTCGGCCATGGACTGCAGGTGGTCACGGTCCAGGGCCTGCAGCAGCGCGGCCAGGCGAGCAGGGTTCAGGTCGGACTGCGGCAGGTGCACGGCGGCCCCTTGCGCAGCCAGGTGTTCGGCGTTGTCGCGCTGGTGCGAGGTGGTGCTGACGATCAGCGGCACCAGCACGCTGGCCACGCCGGCGGCGCACAGCTCGCTCACGGTGATGGCGCCGGCGCGGCAGACCACCACGTCGCACTCCGCCAGGCGGCGTGCCATGTCGTCGATGAAGGGCAGAACCTCGGCCTGCACGGCGACGTTGGCATAGGCGGCCTTCACCGCGTCGATATGCGCGGCGCCGGTCTGGTGGGTGACGACGGGGCGCTTGTCGTGCGGCATCAGCGCGATGGCCTGCGGCAAGGTGTCGTTGAGCACCTTGGCGCCCAGGCTGCCGCCCACCACCAGCAGGCGCAGCGGGCCGCTGCGGCCGGCAAAGCGCTGGGCCGGCGGGGCCACGGCGGCCACCTCGGCGCGCACCGGGTTGCCGGTGACGACGCCGTGGCGCACGCGCTGCGCGGCCTCGCCATCGAAGCCGAAGGCCACGGCATCGGCCAGCGGCAGCAGCGCGCGGTTGCTCATCAGCAGCGCCGCATCGGCGTTGACGAGCACCAGCGGCAGGCCACGGCCGGCGGCCATCAGCCCGCCGGGGAAGCACACATAGCCGCCCATGCCCAGCACCGCATCGGCGGCGCGGCGCTTGAGGATGCGCCAGCAGGCAGCGAACGCGGCCAGCATGCGCAGGCCACCGGTGAGGGTGTGCAGCAGCCCCTTGCCGCGCAGGCCGTCGAAGGCGATCGTGTCCATCGGGATGCCCGACGGCGGCACGAGGCGGTTCTCCATGCCGTGCCGCGTGCCCAGCCAGCTCACCGTCCAGCCACGATTGCGCATCTCCTGCGCCACGGCCAGCCCCGGCATGATGTGCCCGCCGGTGCCGGCGGCCATGATGACGAGGTGGCGGGTCATGCACGTCCTCCCCGCATCAACTGCCGGTTCTCGATATCCACCCGCAGCACGATGGCGAGAGCCGCCACGTTGAGCAGGATGGCCGAGCCGCCGTAGCTCATCAGCGGCAGCGTCAGGCCCTTGGTGGGCAGCACGCCCAGGTTGACGCCCATGTTGATGAAGGCCTGCCAGCCCATCCAGATGCCGATGCCCTGGGCCACCAAGCCGGAGAAGACACGGTCCAGCGCCACAGCCTGGCGGCCGATGTGGAAGACGCGCCGCGTGAGCCAGAAGAAGGCGAAGATGACCGCGGCCACGCCGACGAAGCCCAGCTCCTCGCCGATCACGGCCAGCAGGAAGTCGGTGTGCGCCTCGGGGAGGTAGTGCAGCTTCTCCAGGCTGCCGCCCAGGCCCTGGCCGAAGAGCTCGCCGCGGCCGAAGGCGATCAGCGAGTGCGTGAGCTGATAGGCCTTGCCCAGCGCGTGCTGCTCGTCCCAGGGGTTGAGGTAGGCAAAGATGCGCTCGCGCCGCCAGGGGCTGGCGCTGACCATGATGGCGAAGGCACCGATCAGCACCGCGCTGATCAGGAAGAACATGCGCCCGTTGACCCCGCCCAGGAAGAGGATGCCCATCGCGATGGCGGCGATGACCAGGAAGGCGCCCATGTCCGGCTCGGCCAGCAGCAGCACGCCCACCACGCCCACGGCAAAGGCCATCGGCATCACCGCGCGGAAGAAGCGCTCCTTGACCTCCATCTTGCGAACCATGTAGTTGGCGGCATAAAGGGCCACGGCCAGCTTGGCCAGCTCCGACGGCTGGAAGTTGAGGACGCCCAGCGGGATCCAGCGCCGCGCGCCGTTGACGCCCTTGCCGATGCCGGGCACCAGCACCATCACCAACAGGGCCAGCGCGCCGAGGAAGAACCACGGCGCCATGCGCTCCCACCACAGCATGGGCACGCGCACGACCACCAGGCCGCCGATGGCCGCCAGCACCAGGCTCAGCACATGGCGGCTGAGGAAGTGCGTGGGCGCGTAGCTGGCGAACTTGGGGTTGTCCGGCATGGCCACCGAGGCCGAATAGACCATCACCAGGCCCATTGCCAGCAGGAAGACCGTGACGCCGACGACGCCCGAGTCGAAGTTGGACAGGCTGGCCGGCTGGCCGGAGGACAGGCTGACCCAGTCGCGGATGGGCACGCGCGCAGGCCGCCCCTCGCCCCGGCCGGGCAGCAGCGCGGCGGCGCGCTCGCGCCAGGCCTGCAGGCGCTGCGCCCAGGAGCGCGGGGCGGGTGCAGCCATGCTCATGCCAGCTCCCCGCGCTCGTCGGCCAGCGCGCGCACGGTGTCGATGAAGACCTCGGCGCGGTGGGCGTAGTTGCGGAACATGTCCAGGCTGGCACAGGCCGGGCTCAGCAGCACGGCGTCGCCCGCTCTGGCCTGCTCGAAGGCCCAGCGCGTGGCGGCGGGCAGGTCGTCATGCGCCTGCAGGACCAGGCCGCCTTCCGCTGCCGGTTGCAGGGCCTGCGCGATGGCCGCGGCATCGCGCCCGATCAGGGCCACGGCCCGCACATGGCGGCGCACGGGGTCGAGCAGGGGAGAGAAGTCCTGGCCCTTGCCGTCGCCACCCAGGATGACGACCAGGCGCGCAGGCGCGATGTCGGCGCCCAGGCCGGTCAGGGCGGCGACCGTGGCGCCGACGTTGGTGCCCTTGCTGTCGTCATAGGCCTCGACATCGCCGATGCGGGCCACGGGCTCGACGCGGTGCGGCTCGCCGCGGTATTCGCGCAGGCCGTGCAGCATGGGCGCCAGCGGGCAACCGATGGCCGTGGCCAGAGCCAGCGCCGCCAGCGCATTGGCCGCGTTGTGGCGGCCGCGGATGCGCAGCGCGTCGGCGGGCATCAGGCGCTGGAGGATGAGCTCTTCTTCCTCGCCCGCCTCGTAGCCGCCGGGCCGCCCCAAGGACGAGGCACCCCCCTGGGGGGCAGACGCCGCATCGCGGCGGCTCGGGGGCCGTGAAGGTTTGCGTTTGATCGTCTCGTCTGACTCCATCGCGCGCACCAGCCAGGCCATGCCGCCTTCGACCACCAGGCCGAAGTCGCCCGGCTGGCGCGGTGCATCCAGGCCAAAGCGGACGACGCGGCGGTGCACGGTGCGGGCCGGCCGGCCGCGCACGGCGGACTTGACGACCTGCGGCGGCGGGATCATGGCCTCGACCATCGGGTCGTCGCGGTTGACCACCATCACCGCCTCACGGCCGTAGATGCGCGCCTTGGCATCGGCATAGGCCTGCAGGCTGCCGTGCCAGTCCAGGTGGTCCTGGGTGATGTTGAGCACCGCCGCGGCGCTGGGCTCGAAGTTGGTGACGCCATCGAGCTGGAAGCTGGAGAGCTCCAGCACCCAGACCTCGGGCAGGGCGACGAAGAGCGGCTCGGCCGGGGCGGGCAGCGGCAGCGCGGGGGCGCCCGGCTCTGGGCTGTCTTCAGCAGGTGCGGCGGACGTGCTGACGGGCGGCTCGTCGGCGGCCACGGTGGCGGGGGCCTCCTCGCGGCGGGCGATGGCGTCATCCGCCTTGATCGCGGCCGGGTCGCTGCCGGGCTGGCCGTGCAGGCCGGCGTCCTCGGCCGGCTGGTCGCCTGCGGGCTCCTCGTCGCTCAGGCCGTCTTCGACGTCGCCGGCCCAGTCTTCCACCGGCAGGTCGGTGGCGTCTTCCTCGTCGTCCAGCGGGCTGCTGGCGGGCGCGGGTACGGGCACTTCGATGTGCGCCGCGTCCTCGGCGACGTGGGCCGCAAGGGCCGCGCCCTGGCCGGCCGCCTCCTGCGGGTCGGTCTCGGGCTGCGGCTCCTGATCCAGCGCGGTGGCCAGGGTGTCCAGCAGCGTGGGGCCGATGTTGCCGGCCAGGCCGACGCGCTTGCCGGCGCGCTCGACCAGCAGCGCGGTGAGCGAGGTGGTCGTCGTCTTGCCGTTGGTGCCGGTGATGGCCAGCACCTTGGGCGCGTAGCCGCGAGTGGTCTTGAGGTCCGTCAGCGCCGAGGCGAAGAGCGACAGCTCGCCGCGCACCGGGATGCCCAGCTCGTCGGCGCGCTGCAGCAGGGGCGCGACAGCCGCGTCCAGCGGCGAGAGGCCCGGGCTCTTGAGCAGCAGGTTGACGCCGTCCAGCAGCGCCGGGTCCAGCCCCTGGTGCAGCACCGCGCCCGGCACGTCCTGCGCCAGACGCCCGGCCTGCGGCGGGGACTGGCGCGTATCGGCGACGCGCACCGAGGCCGCGCCGCAGCGGGCGCACCAGCGCGCCATCGCCAGCCCGGAGTCTCCGAGGCCGAGGATGAGGACGTTCAGGCCGGCAAGGTGCAGCATGGCTTTCAGCGCAGCTTGAGCGTGGACAGGCCGACGAGGCACAGCAGCATGGTGATGATCCAGAAGCGCACGACCACCTGGGTCTCCTTCCAGCCCTTCTTCTCGTAGTGGTGGTGCAGCGGCGCCATCAGCAGGATGCGCCGGCCCTCGCCGTACTTGCGCTTGGTGTACTTGAACCAGCTCACCTGGGCCATCACCGACAGCGCCTCCAGCACGAAGACGCCGCCCATCACCGCCAGCACGATCTCCTGGCGCACGATGACGGCGATGGTGCCCAGCGCGCCGCCGAGCGCCAGCGCGCCGACATCGCCCATGAACACCTGCGCCGGATAGGCGTTGAACCACAGGAAGGCCAGCCCCGCCCCGGCCATCGCGGCGCAGAAGACCAGCAGCTCGCCGGCACCCGGGATGTGCGGCAGCAGCAGGTAGTTGGCGAACACCGAGCTGCCGGTGACGTAGCAGAAGACACCCAGGGCCGAGCCCACCATCACCACCGGCATGATGGCCAGGCCGTCCAGGCCGTCGGTGAGGTTGACCGCGTTGCTGGCGCCCACGATCACCACGTAGGTGAGCGCGATGAAGCCGAAGACGCCCAGCGGATAGCTGATCGTCTTGAAGAAGGGCACGATCAGGTCAGCCTTGGGCGGCAGGTCGTTGGAGAAGCCCGACTGCACCCAGCGCAGGAAGAGCTGCAGCACGCCGGTGAAGGAGGTCTCCGACACGCTGAAGGCGAGGTAGACCGCCGCGATCAGGCCGATGATCGACTGCCAGAAGTACTTCTCGCGCGAGCGCATGCCCTCCGGGTCCTTGAGCACGACCTTGCGCCAGTCATCCACCCACCCGATGGCGCCGAAGCCGAGCGTCACCAGCATCACGACCCAGACGAAGCGGTTGGTCCAGTCGAACCACAGCAGCGTGGCGATCGCGATGGCCAGCAGGATCAGCGCGCCGCCCATCGTCGGCGTGCCGCGCTTGCTCAGGTGGCTTTGCATGCCGTACTCGCGGATCGGCTGGCCGATCTTGAGCTCGGTGAGCTTGCGGATGACCAGCGGCCCCAGCACCAGGCCGAGGATCATGGCCGTCATCGCCGCCATCACGGCGCGGAAGGTCAGGTACTGGAAGACGCGCAGGAAGCCCCACTCGGGGTTGAGGGCCTGCAGCCAGTCGGCGAGGCTGATCAGCATGCGCCTCCTCCTTGTTGTTGTTGTCGTTGGGCGGCAGCCTGCAAGGCGGCCACCACCTGTTCCATCTTCATGAAGCGCGAGCCCTTGACCAGGATGGACCGCGCGTGCGGACGATCGGCAAGGGCGGCCACCAGATCGGCAGCCTGCGCGGCGTGGCGGGCCGAGGCGCCAGGTTGGCCCGATCCGCCCGATCCGCCGTGAGCCTGGGCGGCATGCGCGCACAGCGTGCCGGCGCACCACAGGTGCTCGATGCCGCTGGCGCGCGCATGGGCGCCGACCTCTTCATGGAAGGCCGGGCCCTGGTCCCCCACCTCGCCCATGTCGCCCAGCACCAGCCAGCGCGGGCCGGGCAGCGCGGCCAGCAGGTCGATGGCGGCGCGCACGGAGTCGGGGTTGGCGTTGTAGCTGTCGTCCACCAGCGTCACCGGCTGGCCGTCGAGCGTGAGCAGCTGCACCTGCGAGCGGCCCTTGACCGGCTCGAAAGACGCCAGGCCCCGCACCACCGCCTCCAGCGGGCAGCCGGCGGCGATGGCGCACGCGGTGGCGGCCAACGCATTGCGCACGTTGTGCGCGCCGGCGATGCGCAGCGCCAGGTCGGCCTGGCCCTGCGGCGTGACGAGGCGCAGCTGCCAGTGGTCGCCCTGCCAGGTGGCCTGGCCGGTGACATCGGCCGGGGCCTGGTCGGAGAAGGTCAGCACGCGGCGCGCGCCGGCCAGCTCGCGCCACAGCGGCGTGTGCGCGGCGTCATCCGCGGGGAAGACGGCCACGCCGTCCGCGGCCAGGGCCTGCAGCACGCTGCCGTTCTCGCGGGCCACGGCCTCCACGCTGGCCATGAATTCCTGATGCTCGCGCTGGGCGTTGTTGACCAGGGCCACGGTGGGCGCGGCCCAGCCGGCCAGCAGGGCGATCTCGCCTGGATGGTTCATGCCCAGCTCGACCACGGCGGCGCGGTGGGGGTGCGGCAGGTGCGCCGGGCGCAGGGCCAGCAGGGTCAGCGGCACGCCGATCTCGTTGTTGAGGTTGCCGCGCGTGGCATGCGCCGCGTCGCCCACCCAGGCGCGCAGGATGGCGGCCACCATCTGCGTGACGGTGGTCTTGCCGTTGCTGCCGGTGATGGCGATGAGCGGGCCGCGGTAGCCCGCGCGCCAGCCGGCGGCCAGCTCGCCCAGGGCCATGCGCGTGTCGGCCACCAGCAGGCCGGGCAGGCCGGCCGCCTCCAGCTGCTCCAGCGCGCTGTGCTCGACCACGGCCGCCACCGCGCCGGCCGTGCGGGCCTGGGGCAGGAAGTCGTGCGCGTCGAAACGCTCGCCGCGCAGGGCGATGAAGAGGTCGCCCGCAGCCAGCGTGCGGGTGTCGGTGTGCACGCGCGAGATGGGCAGCTGTGCTGCGGCATGCGGGTCGCCCACCAGCACGCTGTCAGGCAGCAGCGCATGGGCCTGGGCCAGCGAGAACATCGTCATGGGGCAGCCCTCCGCCGCAGCGCGGCTTGCGCATGCTCCACGTCGGAGAAGGGCTGCTTCACACCTGCCGCCTCCTGCGTGGTCTCGTGGCCCTTGCCGGCGATCAGCACCACGTCCTCGGGCGCGGCCTGCGCCAGGGCATGGGCGATGGCCGCGGCGCGGTCGTCGATCACGTCGACCTCGTCGCGGCCGCCGCAGATGCCGGCCAGGATCTGCGACAGGATGAAGCAGGGCTCCTCGTCACGCGGGTTGTCGCTGGTCAGCACCACGCGGTCGGCCTGCTCATGCGCGATGGCGCCCATCAGCGGGCGCTTGGTCGCGTCGCGGTTGCCGCCGCAGCCGAAGACGCACCACAGCCGCCCGCCGCGCGCAGCGGCCAGCGGGCGCAGCGCGCGCAGCGCCTGGTCCAGCGCATCGGGCGTGTGGGCGTAGTCGACGATGGCCAGCGGCAGCGGCTGGTCAATGCCGGCCAGGCGCACCGGCTGCATGCGCCCGGGCACCGGCTCCAGCCGGGCGCACACCGCGGCGGCATCGGCCAGCGGCAGGCCCAGCGCGCGGGCGCTGGCGATCACGCCCAGCAGGTTGGCGACGTTGTAGCGGCCGACCAGCGCGGTCTGCACCGGGATCTCGTCCATGCCCGATGCCGTGCGCTCGGCCAGCACGAAGGCCAGGCCCTCGCCGCCATGCTGCAGCGCGCGCGCCGACAGGCGGGCGGCGCCATCGGCTGAGCCTGCCACCGCGACCGTCCACAGGTCCAGGGCGGACGCGCCCAGCTCGGCCGCCAGCGCATGGCCGCGCTCATCGCCGGTGTGCACCACCGCCGCACGCAGCCCGGGCCAATCGAACAACCGGCGCTTGGCCACCCAGTAGGCGTCCATGCTGCCGTGGTAGTCGAGGTGGTCGCGGGTGAAGTTGGTGAAGGACGCCACCGTGATGCGCAGGCCGTCCAGGCGATGCTCGTCCAGGCCGATGGACGAGGCCTCGATGGCGCACGCCGTGCAGCCCGCGTCGGCAAAGCCGCGCAGGGCACTGTGCAGCCGCACCGGGTCGGGCGTGGTGAAGCCGGTGGGCGCCACCGCCGTGCGCAGATGGCCCGCGGCGTCGAAGGGCTGGCCCGCGCCCAGCGTGCCGATCAGGCCGCAGGGCCGGCCCAGGGCGGACAGCAGCTGCGCCGTCCACCAGGCGGAGGACGTCTTGCCGTTGGTGCCGGTGACCGCCACCACGTCCATCGCGGCCGATGGCTGGCCCAGCAGGGCATCAGCCAGCGGACCGGTGGCAGCCTTCAATCCTGGCAGCGCGGCCACGCGCTGGCCATCCCAGCCGGCACCCTGCCACGCCGCCAGCCCATCGGCATCGACCAGCACCGCGGCGGCACCGGCGGCCAGCGCGCCGGCCACGTGGGCGCGCGCATCGCTGGCATAGCCCGGCCAGGCGACATAGCCCTGCCCCGCCGTCAGCGCGCGGCTGTCGGCGGCGAGTGCCGTGACGCCGCGCTCGCGCAGGAAGGCCAGGGCCTCGTCGCGGCTGCCCAGGATGCGCATGGTGGAGGCCATCAGAAGCTCTCCTCCTCGGCCTGCACGACGATGCGCGGGCGCACCGGGATGTCCGGCGGCACGCCCAGCGTGACCAGCGTCTGCTGCACCACCTCGCTGAACACCGGGCCGGCCACCAGGCCGCCGAAGTACTGGCCGTTGCTCGGCTCGTCGACCATCACCGCCACGACGATGCGCGGATGCTCGATGGGCGCGATGCCGACGAACCAGGCGCGGTACTTGTTGCCGGCGTAGCCGCGGCCCTCCTGCTTGTGCGCGGTGCCGGTCTTGCCGCCGGTGGAGTAGCCCACCGCCTGCGCCTGCGGCGCGGTGCCGCCGGGCTCGGTGACCATGCGCAGCATCTGGCGCACGGCCGTGGCGGTGGCCGGGGAGAAGACGCGCACGCCGCGCACGCCGTCGCCGGCGGGCGGGTCGCTCTGCTTGATCAGCGTGGCGGGGATCAGCTCGCCGTCGCGGGCGAAGACCGTGTAGGCCTGGGCCAGCTGGAACAGCGAGGCCGACAGGCCGTAGCCGTAGCTCATCGTCGCCTGCTCGATCGGCCGCCAGCTCTTGTGCGGACGCAGCCGGCCGCTGACCACGCCGGGGAAGTGCAGGTCCGGCCGCTGGCCCAGGCCGATGGCGCGGAACAGCTCCCACATCTCCTTGGGCGTCATCTGCATGGCCAGCTTGACCGTGCCGACGTTGCTGGACTTCTGGATCACCTCGGCCACGGTCAGGTCGCCGTGCGGATGCGAGTCGCTGATGGTGGAGCCGGCGATCGTGATGCGCCCCGGCGCGGTGGCGATCACCGTCTGCGGGCGCACCAGGCCGGTCTCCAGCGCGTGGCCGATGATGAAGGGCTTCATCGTCGAGCCGGGCTCGAAGGTGTCGGTCAGCGCGCGGTTGCGCAGCTGCGCGCCGGTCAGGTTGCGGCGGTCGCCCGGCGTGTAGCTGGGCACGTTGGCCAGGGCCAGGACCTCGCCGGTGCGCACGTCCAGCACCACCACGCTGCCGGCCTTGGCCTTGTGGAACTTCACCGCGTCGCGGATGCGCTGGTAGGCATGGCCCTGGATGCGCGAGTCGATGGACAGCGCGATGTCGCGGCCGTCCACCGGCTGCGCGCCGTCGCCGGCGTCCTCGACGATGCGGCCCAGCCGGTCCTTGAGCACGCGGCGCGATCCGTTGCGGCCGGCCAGGTCCTGCTGGAAGGCCAGCTCGATGCCCTCCTGCCCGCGGTCTTCGATGTTGGTGAAGCCCACCAGGTGCGCCGCGGCCTCGTTCTCCGGGTACTGGCGCTTGTATTCCTTGAGCTGGTGCACGCCCTTGAGCTTGAGCCCGGCAACCTTGCGCGCGGTCTCGTCGTCCACTTGCCGCTTGAGCCAGACGAAGTTCGGGCTGGTGGACAGCCGCTTGTCCAGCTCGGCCGGCGCCATGTCGAGCAGCCGGGCCAGCTGGCGGCGCTGCGCGCGGTCGGCCTCCAGGTCCTTGGGGATGGCCCAGATGGACGGGGCGGGCAGGCTGGAAGCCAGGATCAGCCCGTTGCGGTCCAGGATGCGGCCGCGGCTGGCCGGCAGCTCCAGCGTGCGCGCGTAGCGGCTCTCGCCCTGCTTCAGATAGAAGTCGGTGCCGACGATCTGGATGTAGGCCGCGCGGCCGATCAGCACGCAAAAGCCCAGGCCGATGGCCGCGACGACGAACTTGGAGCGCCACGGCGGCGTCTGCGAGGCCAGCAGCGGGCTGGTGGCATAGCGCACGGCCTGCATCGCCGCCTTGGACTGGCGGCGGCCCGCGCGCGCGCCGGCACGCGGACGCGGCTGTGCACCGGCGGCGGCATCACGGCGGAAGAAGCGCGGCAGCTTCATCGACGGCCTCCGGCGGGGCTGGAGGCGGCCGGCGGCACCGCGGCCTCAGACAGGCCGACGTACTGCGTCAGCGCCGGTGACGCATTGAACATGCGCAGCTTGTCGCGCGCCAGGCGCTCCACGCGCAGCGGCACGGCCTGGCTGCGCTTGGCCACGTCGAGCTGCTCGTATTCGGTCTGCAGCTGCGCCTCGCGCACGCGCTCGGCCTCAACCGCGACGAACAGGCGCCGCGCTTCGTGCGAGGTGCGCACCTGGTAGAGCGCGCTGGCCAGCAGCGCGGCCAGCAGCAGGATGTTGAGCCGCGCGGTCATGCGCGCCCCTTCGGCCGGCCGGCAGCCTTGCTGCCAGCCGCCTTGCCGCCGCGGCGGGCTGCGCGCGGCTCGGCAGCCGCCAGGGCGTCATCGGTCAGGGGTGCGTCGGTGCGCTCGGCCACGCGCAGGATCGCCGAGCGCGCACGCGGGTTGGCGGCCACCTCGGCCTCGCCGGGCTTGATGCGCGCCAGTGCGCGCAGCAGCGGCGGCGCCTCGTCGCCACGCGAGAGCATGGCCGGCGAGTCGCGGTCCACCTCGCGCCGGGCATGGCGGGCGATGAAGGTCTTGACGATGCGGTCTTCCAGTGAATGGAAGCTGATCACGGCCAGCCGGCCGCCCGGCACCAGCAGGCGCAGCGCAGCGTTCAGCCCCTGCTCCAGCTCTTCGAACTCGGCGTTGACGCGAATCCGAAGAGCCTGAAAGGTGCGTGTGGCGGGGTCCTGCCCGGCCTCGCGGGTGCGGACCGCACCAGCCACGACCGCGGACAGCTCCCCAGTGGTGGCAACGGGTTGGCCGCCTGCGCGGCGAGCCACAAGCGCCTTTGCAATCGGCCTAGCAAACCGCTCTTCTCCATATTCACGGATCACCTCGGCAATCTCGCGCTCGTCGGCGCGCTGCAGGAACTCCGCCGCGCTCTCGCCGCGCGTGGGATCCATGCGCATGTCCAGCGGGCCGTCGAAGCGGAAGCTGAAGCCGCGCACCGGGTCGTCGATCTGCGGCGAGGACACGCCCAGGTCGAACAGCGCGCCGTGCAGCGCCTGCACGCCCAGGTCGGCGAGCACCTCGCCCAGCGCGCCGAAGCGCGTGTGGCGGATGGCAAAGCGCGGGTCGCGCACCGCGGCCTCGCCCGACGTGGCATGGGCCACGGCCTGGGGGTCGCGGTCCAGCGCCAGCAGGCGGCCGGCGGCCGACAGGCGCGAGAGGATCAGGCGCGAGTGCCCACCGCGGCCGTAGGTGGCGTCCAGGTAGGTGCCGTCGGCGGTCGTCAGCATGGCGTCGACCGCCTCGTGCAGCAGCACGGTGCGGTGCTGCAGAGGCTGGGGCGTGCGGGGCTGCATGGCCGCTAGAAGCTGAAGTCCTTGAGCGCGTCGGGCATGCCTTGCTGCATGACCTCGGCCTCGTGGGCGGCATAGCGGGCGGCGTCCCACAGCTCGAAGTGGCTGCCCATCCCGAGCAGCATCACGTCGCGCGAGAGGCCGGCTGCGGCACGCAGCTCCGGAGCGATGAGCACCCGGCTGGCGCCGTCGATCTCCACGTCCTGGGCGTTGCCCAGAAAGATGCGCTTCCAGCCGGCGGCCGACATGGGCAGCGCGGCGATCTTGTCGCGGAAGGTCTCCCAGGCCGGGCGGGGGAAGACCAGCAGGCAGCCTTCGGGATGCTTGGTGAGCGTGAGCTGGCCGCCGGCCAGGGCCTGCAGCAGCTCGCGATGGCGCGCCGGGACCGACATGCGGCCCTTCGCATCCAGCGTGAGCGCAGACGCGCCCTGAAACACCACTCCCGTCACCTTGACCCCGTCGCCTTGGCAAGAAGGTGCAAACCGCCCGTCGGCGGGGGCCGGGCCCACTGCCCGACACCGAATTGCACTTTCTCCCACTTTAGCTCACGCGGGCAGCCGGGGTCAACGCGAAAGACCGGGAAATCTTCAATCAAATCAAAGACTTACAGCCGATAGTGCATGGCCCCGGCCGGCTAGGAAAAGCCTGCCAATTCAAGCACTTGGGACGCTGCTTGAAAGTGGTGCATGAGCTTGCATCGCCCGCCAGGGCGTGCTGGCCGCCTGCTGACAAACCCCAAAAGGCTGGCTCATCGGGGCACATGCCGCGCCCCACGCCCGCCCGGGGCGGCGCCGCCCTCGCGCCGGAGGGGCTGCACACAGGCAGCGCGTCGTCACCGGCAGCGGGCCGGCCGCAGATTCCGCGCTGCAGCCGATCGGCCGCGCAATGGATCGGCGTGCAGCGCCGGATACGGTTGCATGAAGGGTCTTTTCAAACAGCCAGCCGCTGCGCCCGTAGCCGCGCCGGCAAGTGAACTCGGCGCCATGAAGCCTGCAGGATTCAAACGCCCCGCAAGGCTCGCAAACCCGCCCTAGGATCTTCCCGCGTTTGAGCTGCCTTGCAGAACAGTGTGCTGCTTCTGCGTTGACCCTTGAGTACACGGCTGTACACAATGGTCCGACCTGACGGCGCGTTGACAACCAGACGGGCCGTCCGCCGGCCCGGCTGCTGCCGCGGCACCGCCGGTCTGATCCCACCGCATGAAAGCACCCCGTGGAGCTCTTCTTCCAGCAACTGCTCAATGGCCTGACCCTCGGAGGCGTCTACAGCCTCGTGGCCCTGGGCCTGACCCTGGTGTACGGCATCCTGCACGTACCCAATTTCGCGCACGGCGCGTTCTACATGGCGGGGGCCTACGTGGCCTACTGGCTGATGACCAGCATGGGCCTGCACTACTGGCTGGCCATGCTGGGCGCGGCTGCCGCCGTGGCCGTCATCTCGATGCTCGCCCAGCAGCTGGTCTTCCACCCGCTGCGCCACGCGCCCGAGCTGCACGACATGATCGCGGCCATCGGCATCCTGCTGTTCCTGGAGGCCGGCGCGCAGGCGCTCTTCGGCGCCGACTTCCACCGCATGCCCACGCCCTATGGCGAGATGGTCGAGGTCTTCGGCCTGACCACCGCGCTGCAGCGCCTGCTGATCCTGGGCGGCGCCTTCGGGCTGATGGTGGTGCTGCACCTGTTCCTGACGCGCACGGTGATGGGCTCGACCATCATCGCGATGGCGCAAAGCCGTGACGGCGCGGCGCTGGTGGGCATCGACGCCAAGCGCGTGACGCTGCTGGTGTTCGCCATCTCCGGCGCGCTGGCGGCCATCGCCGCGGTGCTCTATGCGCCGATCAACCTGGTCTATCCGTCGATGGGCCACCTGGTGATCACCAAGGCGTTCGTGATCATCATCCTCGGCGGCATGGGCAGCTTCCCCGGCGCCATCGTCGGCGGGCTGATCATCGGCCTGGCCGAGAGCTTCGGCGGCTTCTACTTCTCGACCGACTACAAGGACCTGATCGCCTTCGTGCTGCTGGTGGTCATCCTGTCGGTGCGTCCGCAAGGGCTGTTCACCAAGGGAGCGCACTGAAGATGTCGCTGCTGCACGGCAAGACGGGCTGGACCGTCCTGATCGCGATCGCCCTGGCCTTCCCGCTGGTGGCGACCAACAACTACCACCTGTCGGTGATGACGCTGGCCTTCATCTTCGCCATCGCGGCGATGGGGCTGAACCTGATCACCGGCTACACGGGGCAGTTCAACCTGGCGCACGGCGGCTTCATGGCCATCGGTGCCTACACGGTGGGCATCCTCACGGTGGACCACCAGTGGCCGTTCTGGCCGGCCTTCCTGGCCGCGGGCGCGGTCACCGGCTTCATCGGCTGGGGCGTGGGCCTGCTGTCGCTGCGGCTGAAGGGCCACTACTTCTCGATCTTCACACTGTGCGTGGGCTACATCATCTATCTGCTGATCGAGAAGTGGGAGGGCCTGACGCACGGCTCGCTGGGCCTGATGGGCATCCCGGCGCCCACGGGCTTCGGCGGCATCAGCTTCGATTCGGCGCGCGGGCAGTACTACCTGGTGGTGTTCTTCCTGGTCATCGGCGCGTGGGTGATGCACCGCATCGTGGGCTCGCTGCTGGGCCGCAGCTTCATGGCCGTGCGCAACAGCGATGCGCTGGCCGAGGCGCTGGGCATCCGGCTGATGCGCACCAAGACGCTGTCGTTCATCCTGTCGGTGATCTACGCGGGCTTTGCCGGCGCCCTGTATGCGGGCCACATCCGCTTCCTGGGGCCGGAGGTGGCGGCCACGCACCACACCTTCGACATCGTGATGTTCATGCTGGTGGGCGGCATCGGCACGCTGCTGGGGCCGGTGCTCGGCGCGGTGCTGGTGTCGTGGGTGACGCAGTACCTGCAGTTCCTGCAGGACTACCGCATGGTGGTCTTCGGCCCGCTGCTCATCGTGCTGCTGATCTTCCTGCCCGACGGCATCGTGGGCACCTGGCTCAAGCGCCGTGCGCGCCGCGAGGCGGCTGCCGCCTCCGCGAACCCGCCCCGTGCTGCATCGGCCAGCGTCACCACCGGAGCCCGCCATGCTTGAGATCCGCAACCTGACCAAGCGCTTTGGCGGCCTGACCGCGGTCAACAACGTCAGCGCGCACTTCGAGGCCGGGCGCATCCACGCCATCATCGGCCCCAACGGCGCCGGCAAGACCACCTTCTTCAACCTGATCGCCGGCACGCATGCGCCCAGCAGCGGCCAGATCATCGTCAAGGGCGAGGACGTGACCGGCATGCGCGCCGACCAGATCGCCCGCCTGGGCGTGGCTCGCACCTTCCAGGCCACCAGCCTGTTCGACAACGCCTCGGTGCTGGACAACCTGATCGTCGGCCACCGGCTGCGCACGCGCTCGGGCCTGTGGGACGTGATCTTCCACACCCCGCTGCTCAAGCGCGAGGAGCGCCTGTGCCGCGAGAAGGCCGAGGCCGCTCTGGAGTTCGTGGGCCTGCATCACGTGGCCCACCGCCTGGCCGGCGACATCACGCAGGAAGAGCGCAAGCGCGTGGCCTTCGCCCTGGCCCTGGCCACCGAGCCCGACCTGCTGCTGCTGGACGAACCCGCCGGCGGCGTGAACCCGGAGGAGACCGTGGGCCTGGCCGAGCTGATCAGGAAGCTGGTGGACCACGGCAAGACGGTGTGCCTGATCGAGCACAAGATGGACATGATCATGAGCCTGGCCGACCACATCGTCGTGCTGAACTACGGCGAGAAGATCGCCGACGGCACGCCGGCCGAGATCCGCGCCAACCCGCTGGTGATCGACGCCTACCTGGGAGCCGAGCATGCTGAAGCTTGACCGCATCTCGCTGTCCTACGGCAGCTTCCGCGCGCTGGACAACGTCAGCCTCCATGCCGATGCCGGCGAGCTGGTGGTGCTGCTGGGCGCCAACGGCGCGGGCAAGAGCTCGCTGTTCCTCACCATCAGCGGCATCCACAAGGCCGCGGGCGGCAGCATCCAGTTCGCCGGCCGCGAGCTGGTGGGCTTGAAGCCTTCGTCCATCGTCGAGTCCGGCCTGGTGCACTGCCCGGAGGGGCGCAAGCTCTTCCCCGGCATGTCGGTGCTGAAGAACCTGCAGCTGGGCGCCTACGTGCACCGCGGCGATGCGGGCGGCATCCGCAAGACGCTGGACGAGGTGCTGGAGATGTTCCCCATCCTCTACCAGAAGCGCAACGACCCGGCCGGCTCGCTGAGCGGCGGGCAGCAGCAGATGGTGGCCATCGGCCGCGCGCTGATGGGCCGGCCCAAGGCGCTGCTGCTCGATGAGCCGTCGCTGGGCCTGGCGCCGCTGGTGGTCAAGCAGATGTTCGAGACCATCCAGCGCATCAACCAGAGCGGCGTGACCGTGCTGCTGGCCGAGCAGAACGCCTACTCGGCCCTGCGCATCGCCCACCGCGCCTATGTGATGGAGCGTGGCCGCATCGTCATGGAAGGCGATAGCGACACGCTGCTGCACGACGAGGGCGTGCGCCGCGCCTACATCGGCGGCTGAGCTCCGCGCTTTCGCCGCCTGCCCTTTTCGGGCTGCGCGCCGGCCGTGTCCTCGGCGGCGTGCGGCCCACCTCACCCGGGCGTCGTGCCGACGCCCTTTCCCGCCCCCCCCGCCCGATCCCCAACAGGAGACCTCTCATGCGCCTGCCTACCCTCCCGCGCCGCGGCTTCGTCGCAGCCGTCGCCAGCTCCGTCGCCGCCCTGCTGCTGCCGCTGGCCGCATCGGCCCAGGAAGTCGTCAAGATCGGCTACACCGGCCCGCTGTCCGGCGGCGCCGCGCTCTACGGCAAGAACGTGCTCAACGGCCTGCAGCTCGCGGCCAAGGAGATCAATGCCAAGGGCTTCGACGTCAAGGGCAAGAAGTACAAGGTGGAGATCGTCGCGCTGGACGACAAGTACGCCCCGGCCGAATCCGCCATCAACGCCCGGCGCCTGAAGCAGCAGTCCGGCGTGCCGGTGGTGTTCGTGCCGCACTCGGGCGGCGCCTTCGCGCTGCAGGCCTTCAACCAGCAGGAGAACTTCCTGCTGATGGCCTACACCAGCGTGCCCACCATCACCGAGAAGGGCAATGCGCTGACCATGCGCATCCCGCCCAACTTCCTGACCTACATCGAGCCCTTCATCCGCTACGAGATGAAGAAGGGCAAGAAGCTGGGCATGGCCCCGGCCGACCATGACTACGCCAAGGCCTGGGTGGCCGCCTTCGAGCCGGCCTGGACCAAGGCCGGCGGCACGGTGGTGTCCAAGAACCCGATGTCCTACAACAAGTCGGCCGACTTCTACACCGGCGTGAGCCGCGTGCTGGAGGCCAAGCCCGACGTGATGTTCATCGGCGGCCCGTCCGAGCCCACCGGCCTGGTGGCCAAGCAGGCGCGCGAGCTGGGTTTCAAGGGCCCGTTCATCCTGATGGACCAGGCCAAGATGGACGAGGTGGCCAAGGTCACCGGCAGCCTGCAGATGCTCGAAGGCGCCATCGGCACCCTGCCGCTGACCGCCGACGAACGCCCGGGCGCCAAGGCGTTCGTGGCCGCCTATCGCGCCGCCTACGGCGCCGATGCCAATCCGTCGTCGGAAGCCTCGCTCAACTACTCGGCCCTGCACATCGTCGTCAACGCGATGAAGCTCGCCGGCTCGGTGGACGACCCGGCCGCCATCCGCGCCAAGCTGGACGCCGCCGCCAAGGCCCTGCCGGACGAGCAGAACCCCAACGACTTCAACGGCGTGGACGCCAACGGCGGCTCGGTGCTCAACACCGTGATCGGCGTGGTCGAAGGCGGCAAGATCAAGGGCATGCGCCTGTCGGACATCAAGTGATCCTGCGCGGCCCGGCTCGCCGATGAGCCGGTGCCCACGGCAGGCACGAGCGGCCTCTCTCAAAAGGGGCCGCTTTTCTTTTGCCCGGCGGCCGCTGTTGCAAATGAGCACGAGCCATGCTGCAATTGCGACATGAACCGCCCCACCCTTCGCGCGCACCAGCAGGCCCGGCAGGAGGCGCTGGCCGCCATCCTGGGCGGCCATGCGCGCGCGGCGGATGGCGCTCGTGCCGGCCAGGCGGGGCCCCCCAGTCTGCTTGCGGCCGAGCCCCCCGCGGGTGGCGCACGCCCGGCCGGGGCCGGCCGCGCCTATCGCGCTTATCCCGCCGGCGCCCCGGTGCAGGCCCTGCAGGCCGGGTCGCCCCCGGCGGGCGACTTCACCGCCGGCCTGCTGCAGCAGGCGCCGGATTTCTCGCGGCTGGCGGTGCATGGCCACCGCATCGTGCGCCGCGGCATCCCGGCGCGGGCGCTGGATGCGGTGAGCCGCTACCTCGGCCTGCCCAAGAGCGCGCTGGCCGAGTCCATCGACCTGGACCGCAGCACCGCCTCGCGCCTGGCGGCCAAGGACCAGCCGCTGCCCGCCCATGCCGCCGAGGCCCTGCTGCGCCTGCTGGAGCTGCACGACCTGGCCGGCGAGGTGTTCGCGTCTGAAGAAGACGCCGCCGGCTGGCTGCGCACCGCCCACCCGCTGCTCGACGGCGAGAGCCCGCTGCAGGCCGCGCGCACGTCCTTCGGCGCGCAGGACGCCCGCAACATGCTGCTGGCCCTGCAGTACGGCGGCGTGGTGTGACCAGCGTCTGGCGCATCGGCCACTGCACGGACCCGGCCCAGCCCGCGCACCGCATCCTGGCTGAGCAGGGCCTGGGCGCCACGCGCTACAGCGGGCGCTGGCACACGATGTCGGACCGGCCGGTGGTCTACGCCGCCGCCAGCCGCGCGCTGTGCCAGCTGGAAAAGCGCGTGCATGCCAACGGCTTCCAGCTCAAGGGCCAGGTGCTGATGCGGCTGGACCTGCCGGATGGCGCCGCGCTGCAGGCC
This sequence comes from Burkholderiales bacterium, assembly GCA_016219375.1. Taxonomy (GTDB): domain Bacteria; phylum Pseudomonadota; class Gammaproteobacteria; order Burkholderiales; family Burkholderiaceae_C; genus Aquabacterium. Next base: position 139,214 of record JACRNC010000007.1, on the reverse strand, counting down.
GTGGAGGACCTGGGCCTGCCGCCACAGTGGCGCACCGACGTGGGCCTGACGCGGCGCATCGGCGACCGCTGGCTGGCCCAGGGCGGCGCGCTGGGCCTGTGGGTGCCCTCGGCGGTGGAGCCGCTGGAGCGCAACCTGCTGATCAATGCCGCCCATGCGGGCTTTCGCCGCATCCGGCTGGCCGTCGAGCGCGCGCCCTTCCAGTTCGACGAACGGCTGCTGTGACGGCGGCAGGGCCGCTCAGGCCGTCAGCCGCACCGGCCGCGGGCGGCCGCGCTCGTCGATCGCCACGTAGGTCACGTTGGCCTCGGTCACCTTGACCGTCTGCAGGTCCGCCGGGTTGCGCTGGGCCCAGACCTCGACATGCACGGTGATGGAGGTGTTGCCGATCTTCTCCACCCGCGCATAGAAGGACAGCAGGTCGCCCACCGACACCGCGTTCTTGAAGATGAACTGGTTGACCGCCACCGTGGTGACGCGCCCGCGCGAGATGCGCCCGGGCAGCACGCAGCCGGCCAGGTCGACCTGCGCCATGATCCAGCCGCCGAAGATGTCGCCGTTGCCGTTGGCGTCCTTGGGCATGGGCATGACGCGCATGACCAGCTCCATGTCGGTGGGCAGGCCCGTTTCCATGCAGGGCGTGAGCGAGGCAGCGGCGGCGGCGGAGTCGGTCATGGGTGTCTTCAACGAAGGCAGCAGGTTCATCGCTTGCCGTGCTGCAGCACGGCACAACAACGGACGGATTGTTTCAGATGCGTGGAATGCATGGCGGCACCGCAGCGGCGCCGCGGCCGGGGGAGCAGGTGTCGGACTGGCAGACGCTGCGGCGCTTCCTGCCCTATGTGTGGGAATGGCGCTGGCGCGCGGCCGCGGCGCTGCTGTTCATGGTCGGCGCCAAGCTGGCCAACGTGGGCGTGCCGGTGCTGCTCAAGAGCCTGGTGGACCGCCTCACGCCGCGGCCCGACCTGGGCACCGCGCTGCTGGTGGTGCCCATCGGGCTGATCGTGGCCTATGGCGCGCTGCGCGTGTCCACCACGCTGTTCACCGAGCTGCGCGAGCTGATCTTCGCCCGCGCGACAGAGGGCGTGGCGCGCAAGATCTCCTTGCAGACCTTCCGCCACCTGCATGACCTGAGCCTGCGCTTCCACCTGGAGCGCCAGACCGGCGGCATGACGCGCGACATCGAGCGCGGCACGCGCGCGGTGGGCTCGCTGATCTCGTATTCGCTCTACACCATCATCCCCACGCTGATCGAGCTGGGCCTGGTGCTCACGCTGCTGGGCACGCGCTTCGACCAGGGCTTCGTGTGGATCACGCTGGCGGCGCTGGCGGTCTACATCGTCTACACCGTCAGCATCACGCAGTGGCGCACGCGCTGGCGGCGCGAGATGAACGAGCTGGACTCCAAGGCCCACACCAAGGCCATCGACTCGCTGCTGAACTACGAGACGGTGAAGTACTTCAACAACGAGGACTTCGAGGCCCGGCGCTATGACGAGAGCCTGGAGCGGCTGCGCCGCGCGGCGCTGCGCTCGCAATCCACGCTGTCGCTGCTCAACACCGGGCAGCAGCTCATCATCGCCGCCGGCCTGGTGGCCATGCTGTGGCGGGCCACGCAGGGCGTCACCGCCGGGCGCATGACGCTGGGCGACCTGGTGATGGTCAACGCGCTGATGATCCAGCTCTACATCCCGCTGAACTTCCTGGGCGTGATCTACCGTGAGATCAAGCAGTCATTGACCGATCTGCACCGCATGTTCACGCTGCTGGAGCGCGAGCGCGAGGTGCCCGATGCCCCCGGCGCACCGGCGCTGCAGGTCACGCGCGGCGAGGTGCACTTCGACCACGTGTCGTTTGCCTACACGCCCAGGCGGCCCATCCTGCACGACGTGAGCTTCACCATCCCGCCGGGCAGGATGGTGGCGGTGGTGGGGCCGTCCGGCGCGGGCAAGTCCACGCTGGCGCGGCTGCTGTTCCGCTTCTACGACGTGAGCAACTCGTCCGAAGGCGGGAGCATCACCATCGACGGCCAGGACATCCGCACGGTGACGCAGGCCAGCGTGCGCCAGGCCATCGGCATCGTGCCGCAGGACACGGTGCTGTTCAACGACACCATCGCCTACAACATCGCCTACGGCCGCGTCGGCGCCACGCAGCAAGAGGTGGAGGCCGCCGCCCGCGCCGCGCGCATCCACGACTTCATCATGAGCACGCCCGAGGGCTACGCCACCATGGTCGGCGAGCGCGGCCTGAAGCTCTCCGGCGGCGAAAAGCAGCGCGTGGCCATCGCCCGCGCGCTGCTGAAGAACCCGCCGATCCTCGTCTTCGACGAGGCCACCTCCGCACTCGACTCGGCCAACGAGCGCGCCATCCAGGCCGAGCTGCGCGCCGCAGCCGTGGGCAAGACGGTGCTGGTGGTGGCCCACCGCCTGTCCACCATCGTCGAGGCCCACGAGATCCTGGTGATGGACGCCGGCCGCATCGTCGAGCGCGGCACGCACGGCGAGCTGCTGGCCGCCGGCGGCGCGTATGCGCGGATGTGGGCGCTGCAGAGCGCCGAGCGCGAGGCGGCCACGCAGGGCGCCCTGTAAGCGGGTAAGCGCGGGGTAAGGGGCGATGCGGCCACCCGCGGGCGGCAATCAACCGCAGATCAACCGCCAATCAACCGCGGCCAGCCTGCCGCTGCCGACGCCCCATCCACCCGGCCACGCCGGCGCCGGCCAGCAGCAGCGACACGGTGGCCGGCTCGGGCACGGCCTGCACCGTGCCGCCCACCACGCCGAAGGGCACTTCCTCGGCCGCCAGGTTGGCGAACGGGAAGAGCGGATTGGCAGCCAGCGTGATGGCCGAGGTGCCCAGGCCGACGGCCTTGAAGGTGAGCGTGGCCGTCAGGAAGCTGCCCGAGGGCGAGCCGGTGAAGGTGTTGAAGTACAGGCCGGTGACGGTGCCGGCCGTGGCGTCGAGCAGGCCGGTGTTGGAGGCCAGCGGATCCCACTCCGGCCCGAAGGCCACGGCCTGCAGCGACAGCACCGAGGCGTCCCAGCTGAAGTCGAAGCCGCCGCCGACCACCGCGTCGGCGAAGCCGGTGGCCTGCACGTCCACGCTGAGGGTGTCGCCCAGCGCCACGGTCTGCGTGGAGGGCGTGACGACCAGCTCGGGCGCGGCCTGCGCGGCCGGGGACAGGGCGGCGCAGGCGGCGGCGGTGGTGAAGACGGCGGCGGACAGACGGATGCGGTTCATCGCAAGGCTCCTTGACGAGGTGGAGAGGGGATGGGGATGGGACTGCTCGTTGCGGCATGGGCCCGGGCGCGCACATGGCCCGGGCCGGTCGGGACACGGGCGGGCTCAGCGCACCACGGGGCGCCAGGCCGAGGGCCCGGGTGCGCGGCCCAGCAGGCTGCGGAAGCGGGCGACGTCCAGTGAGTTGACGATGCCGTCGCCGTTGAGGTCGCCGGGCACGTTGCGCTTGCCGATGGCGCGGCGCATGAGGGCCAGGTCCACCGCGTTGACGAAGCCGTCGTTGTTCAGGTCGCCGTCGCAGGCGTTGCCGTAGCCGTCGCCGTCGGTATCCAGCTGCGTGCGGTTGGGCGTGGCCATGCAGTTGTCGCGGCTGTCTGGGATGCCGTCGCCGTCGCCGTCGGTCTCCTGCAGCGCGGCCTGCTGGCTCTGCGCATCGGGCGAGGACACCTGCACCCAGAAGTTGCCGGCAAAGCCGCCCAGGTCGATCAGCGCCTGGCCGTTGTCGTCCACCGTGCTGCGGCCCAGCTGGCGGCCGGTGCGCGGGTCGATGGCGGTGGCCACGATGAGCTCGGGCCGCTTGAGCTCGGGCGGGCAGGTCAGGCAGCCGGGCTGGATGGGCACGCGGATGCGGGCACGGCCTTCCACCAGCAGGATCTCGATGTTGCCGAAGTTCCACGGCGGGCTGAGCTGCAGCTTGACGGTCGGGTCGCCCAGCAGGTTGTAGATGGTCATCTCCTGGCGCAGGTTGACCACCGCCGGGCGCACGCCGCCCACGTCGAAGGGGTGCAGGTTGGGCGTGGCGCCGCTGGCCACGTCGGCCACGAAGGCCTTGCCGTGGTTGAGGATGTCGCCCAGCCGCTCGATGCGCGCCGCGCCGCCCCAGCCGCCCACCAGCGTGGGGAAGAGCGCGTCGAACAGGCCGATGGTGAGGTGGTTGTTGTCCACCGTGCTGCTCTGCCGCGTGTCGCCGATGACGGCCAGCGCGCCGTCGGGCTTGCGCAGGAAGGCCTCGGCCCAGCTGATGTAGGCCGCGCCGATGCCCAGGCCGGCGCCGACCTTGTTGGCCGCCAGGTCCACGGTCTCGTTGTCGAAGATGCCGCTGGCGCAGTTGACGCTGAAGACCACCGGGAACTGGTTGCCGGTGACGGCGATGCTGGGCAGATCGGCCGTGTCGAAGACCGGGTCGCCCCAGCCATCCCACCAGCCGTGGTCGCGGTGGTAGACCAGGCCCGAGCCGGCATTGATGGCGGCCACGATGTCGGAGGTGCTGCCGTTCCAGGCGAAGGCCGGCTTGCGCAGCGCCGCGGGCACGGCGCCGCCGCCGCGCCAGTTCAGCGGGTTGGAGACGGCCGCGGCGGCGTAGATGCGCTGCGGGCTGTAGCCCTGGCCCAGCGTGTGGTTGCGCACCAGCTCGGTGGTCTCGGCGAACCAGCGCTCGTCGGTGCTGCCGCTGCCCTGGAAGTAGGACGCGAAGGTGAGCCGGCTGTAGTAGTCGCTGCCCCAGGCGCGGTTGGTGGGCGGCGTGGTCTCGAAGGCGATGATCTTGGAGACCACGGTGTTGGCCTGGGCCAGCGTGTCCACCGGCAGGCGGCCGATGCCGAAGACGGGCACGCCCTCGTGCTCGGTGACCGCCGGGTAGACGAACTGGCCGTACCAGCCGTCGCCGGCGTTGCGCGCCGAGTCCCACAGGTTGACCATCGTGTCGTAGTGCGTGGGCACGTATTCGGCATCGCCCAGCAGCAGCACCCACTTGGGCCGGATCAGCCGCGTGTTGTAGGCATTGGCCAGCCAGGTGCGGATCTGCCCGGCGGTGGCCGTGGCGCCGGCGCCGGAGATGGCCTGCGTGGTGACCACCTCGGTGGAGATGCCGCGGGCGATCTTGTGCGCGCGCAGCGCATTGGCCGCGGCCAGGAAGTTGGGATGGGTGACGATGATGAAGCGCGCACCCAGCACGCCCGGCGGGATGGTGATCGGCGGGCGGCACACCAGCTCGGCGGCCACGCGGGCATTGGCGACCTGGGCCAGCCCGGGCAGCGGCAGCCGCTCCAGCCGGCGGTCGATGCTGTCGAAGGCCGGCTGGTTGGCGCCCTGGTCCACCAGCAGCCGGTCGTACTGGAAGCAGCGCCCGGGGTGGCTCACCTTGACCAGATAGCTGCGGTAGTAGGTCAGCTGCTGCTGGCCTGGGTCGTAGCCGAAGGGTGCGAAGCGGAAGGCGCGCACATGCGCATCGCCCTTGAACACCGAGCCGTCGCCCAGCGACTGGCCGGGCTGCGTGATGCCGCGCTTGTAGGCCGCGTCGTCATAGCGGAAGGCCGGCAGGCCGCGGCGGTAGCGCGGCGCGCTCTCCGGCGGCTGCACGGGGTACAGCCGCGCGGCCAGCGTCAGCGGCTGGCCCTCGGGCTGCACATCGACGGCGGTCTGGTCACCGTCCAGCGGCAGGGCCAGCGAGAAGCCGGCGATCGGCACCTCGGCCTGGCCGATGCGGCTGCTGTCGGCCGCCACGCCGCCGATGGAAGTGCCGCGCTGGGCGAAGCGGTCGAAGCGCCCGCCGGGCGTGCTGACCGACTCCAGCTTGGGGTCGGCCACGACCACGCGCAGCACGGTGGCATCGCTGCCCGCCTCGACCAGCTGCACGCGCACGTTGGGCGCCTCCTGCGCCCGGGCCGTGCCGGCTGCTGCCAGGGCCAGCGCTGCGGCGGCCAGTGCCACGGCCTGCGCCGGGTGATGCAGGCGGCCGCGGGCGCGCCGGATGCGGTGGGGGATCTGCCTCATGTCCTGCTCCTGTGGTGTCGTCATGGGTGCGGCAAGAAGCCGCCCGGCGACCCGCGGGGTGCAGCGCTGCGGACGGCGGCACGCGGTGGATCGCGGCCCGCAGACTAGGCAGGGCAGATGGGCACCTCAAGCGATGCGCCGCTCCTGACCCCTACCCTTTGGGAGGGTCAAGCTAGGGGTGGGACAAGCCCCGTCCCTAGAACTGGGCGGCTCCTCCGCTGCGGCCGCCTGCAGCCGCTGGCGCATCAGCCGCGCGGCCTCCACCATGTGGCGCAGGGCGGCCTCGGTCTCGGGCCAGCCGCGGGTCTTCAGGCCACAGTCGGGGTTCACCCACAGCCGCTCGGGCGGGATGACCTGCGCGGCGCGCTCCAGCAGGGCGAGCATCTCGGCCACCGGCGGCACGCGCGGGGCGTGGATGTCGTAGACGCCGGGGCCGATCTCGTTGGGGTAGGCGAAGCGCGCGAAGTCGTCCAGCAGCGCCATGCGCGAGCGCGAGGTCTCGATGGTGATGACGTCCGCATCCAGCGCGGCGATGGCCTGCAGGATGTCGCCGAACTCGCTGTAGCACATGTGGGTATGGATCTGCGTGTCGTCGCGCACGCCGGATGCGGCAATGCCGAAGGCCTGCACCGCCCAGCGCAGGTAGGCCGGCTGCTCGGCCGCGCGCAGCGGCAGGCCCTCGCGGAAGGCCGGCTCGTCGATCTGCACGATGGCGATGCCCGCGGCCTCCAGGTCCTGCACCTCCTCGCGCACGGCCAGGGCCAGCTGGCGGGCGGTGGCCTCCCGCGGCTGGTCGTCGCGCACGAAGCTCCACTGCAGCAGCGTCACCGGGCCGGTCAGCATGCCCTTGACCGGCCGCTCGGTCAGCGACTGCGCATGGCGCGCGGTGTCCACGGTCATCGGCTCGGTGCGCAGCACGTCGCCCCAGAGGATGGGCGGCTTCACGCAGCGCGAGCCGTAGCTCTGCACCCAGCCGTGCTCGGTGACGGCAAAGCCGGCCAGGCGCTCGGCGAAGAACTCCACCATGTCGTTGCGCTCGGCCTCGCCGTGCACCAGCACGTCCAGCCCGATGCGCTCCTGCGCCTCGATGGCCTGGCGCTGCGCCTCGCGCATGGCCTGCAGGTAGTCGAGCTCGCCCAGCTCGCCGCGCTTGTGGGCGGCGCGGGCGCGGCGGATGTCGGCCGTCTGCGGAAAGGAGCCGATGGTGGTGGTGGGCAGCAGCGGCAGCTTCAGCCGCGCACGCTGCAGCGGCGCGCGCTCGGCATAGGGGCGGCCGCGGCGGGCGTGGTCGGGCTGGAGCGCGGCCTGGCGCCTGGCCACCAGCGGCTTGGTGACGCGCGGGGAGCTCCGGCGCGCGGCCAGGGCCTGCCGCTGCAGCGTCAGCTCATCGGCCACGGCAGATGAGCCGCCCGCCAGCGCACGCGCGAGCAGCCGCAGTTCATCCAGCTTCTCGTCGGCAAAGGCCAGCCACGGGCGCACTTCGGCATCGATGCGGCCCTCGCCCTGCAGCGACACCGGCACATGGGCCAGCGAGCAGCTGGGCGCCAGCCACAGGCGATCGCCGAGTGCCGCATGCGCGGGCTGCAGCCGGGCCAGCGCGGCGTCCATGTCGGTGCGCCAGACGTTGCGGCCATCGACGATGCCGGCCGACAGCACCCAGTGTGCCGGCCACTGCGGCAGCAGCGCCTCGATCTGCTGCGGGCCGCGGCTGAGGTCCAGGTGCAGACCGTCCACCGGTAGCTGGTGCAGCCAGGGCCACTCGGCGGTCACATCGGCAAAGCCCGGCGTGAGCAGCAGGCGCGGGCGCGGGCCGCGGGACAGCTCGGCATAGGCACGCTGCAGGGCCTGGCGCGTGGCGGCATCGACATCCCAGGCCAGCGCCGGCTCGTCGATCTGCAGCCACTCCACCTGCGCCTGGCTCAGTGCGTCCAGCAGCGTGCGATAGGCCGGCAGCAGCGCATCGAGCAGGGCGAGCGTGGCGCCGCCATCGGTGCGCTTGGCCAGCTTCAGGAAGCTGACCGGGCCCAGCAGCACCGGCTTGGCCGCAAGGCCCTGGGCACGGGCCTCCTCGATCGCGGCCAGCAGGTCGGCCGGGCAGGCGCCGAAGGCCTGATCGGGCTGCAGCTCGGGCACCAGGTAGTGGTAGTTGGTGTCGAACCACTTGGTCATCTCCAGCGCCGGCTGCGCGGGCGTGCCGCGGGCCAGGGCGAAGGCGCGGGCCAGTTGCCCCGCCGGGGCCGGCGGCTGCCCCGCATCGAAGCCGAAGCGCGCCGGCACCGCCCCCAGGCGCAGCGCGTGGTCGAGCACGAAGTCGTAGAGCGCGAAGTCGCCCACCGTAACCCAGGCCAGGCCGGCGTCGCGCTGGCGCGCCCAGGCGCGGCGGCGGATGTCGGCCGCGGTGGCCAGCAGATCGTCGGCCGGGCTGCGGCCGGCCCAGAAGGCTTCGAGGGCGAACTTCAGCTCGCGTTGCGCCCCGATGCGGGGGTAGCCGAGGCAATGAGTGACAGAGGTGGCAGGGATGGCAGGGATGACGGGCATGACGGGCTCGTGCTGGGAAGCAGGTGATGACAGCGGACGGCCGCCAGTCTGGCGTGCGAGACTGTTGAATTCAAACGATTGTTTTTCACCGCTTTTTGAATGGCATTCAAATGATCGAGCTGCGTCACCTGCGGTCTCTTGCCGCCCTGGCCGAGCACGGCCGCCTGCAGCCCGCGGCCGATGCGGTGCACCTCACGCCCTCGGCGCTGACCCACCAGATGCGCGCGCTGGAGCGCCACTACGGCCTGGCGCTGTACCAGCGCACGCCCGCCGGGCTGCGCCTGACGCCGGCCGGCGAGCGGCTGCTGCAGCTGGCCCGCGATGCCCTGGCCCTGGTTGACGAAGCCCAGCAGGATCTGCGCCGCCTGGCCGGCGATACCCGCGGCACGCTGCGCATCGCGCTGGAGTGCCACACCTGCTTCGACTGGCTGATGCCGGCGATGGACGCCTTCCGCCAGCGCTGGCCGGATGTGGAGCTGGACCTGGTGGCCGGCTTCCATGCCGACCCGACCGAGCTGCTGCTGGACAGCGCAGCCGAGCTGGTGATCGACTCGCGCCAGATCCGCCGGCCCGGGCTGGTGAGCTGGCCGCTCTTTCGCTTCGAGATCGTCGGCCTGCTGCCGCTGGACCACCGGCTGGCGCGGCGCAAGCGCCTGGCGGCCAGGGACTTCGCCGGCGAGACGCTGATCACCTACCCGGTGCCGGAGCCGCGCATCGACCTGATCGAGCGCGTGCTCAAGCCAGCGGGCGTCAAGGTGCAGCGGCGCACGGCCGAGCTGACGGTTGCCATCCTGCAGCTGGTGGCCAGCCGCCGCGGCGTGGCCGCGCTGCCCAGCTGGGGCGTGCAGAGCTATGTGGCGCACGACTACGTGCGCGCCCTGCCCATCGGCCCGCGCGGGCTGCATGCCACCTTGTCGGCCGTGGTGCCGGCCGCGCTGGCCGAGCGGCCTTACATGCAGGACTTCGCCGCCATCCTGCGCGCGCGCTGCGCGGCCCTGCCCGGGGTGGAGCCGCTGGGGGCCTGAGGCGCCGGGGAGCTGGGCGCTGGAGAGCAAAGGGAGCTGGCGTCGGGCCGGCGGCGCGGCGTCGCCTGCCGCTTGTCCGCGCACGCCAATTTCGTGGCCGGCATGTGGCGGCCGGGGTGTCTTGAGGGGAAGTCCGCAGGCCGGCCGCGCGCCGGCTGACCAGACTGCGCATTCCTTCACAACCAAAGCCCAGGAGACCCCATGCCCAGCCCTGCCCTGCTTTCCGCCCGGCTTCCCGCCCGGCTTCCCGCCCAGCCCTCTGCCCCGCAGCCCACCCTGCCGCCGGCCGCACGCCAGGTCCTGCGCTGGCTGCGCCCCGCCGCGCTGACGCTGGCCGCGAGCCTCGCCCCGGTCATGGCCGCCCATGCGGCCAAGTGGTTCGCCTGGGAGGCGGTGGAGATGCCCGCCGCCACGGGTGCCTCCTGCGGCAACGGCACGCCCTACCGCTTCTTCGTCAACCGCACGCCCTTCACCAGCAAGACGGTGGTGGTCTACGAGGGCGGCGGCGCCTGCTGGGACCAGGCCGCCTGCAAGGGCGGCACGCTGCTGGATGCGGCCAACCCCGAGGGCATCCCGGCCAACTACATGGCCGACATCAACAAGATGGCCAAGCTCGGGCTGGTCACCCCCTTCACCGCGCGCATCCACCCGCTGCAGGCGGTGCAGACGCAGAGCTGGAACATCGTCTACGTGCCCTACTGCACCGGCGACGTGCACACCGGCAACCAGGTCAACGTCTACACCGACGCCGACCCGGCCCAGCCGCTGACCTACTTCCACCGCGGCGACAAGAACGGCCGCGCGCTGGCGGCGTGGCTGAAGGCCAACCTGCCGCGGCCCGAGCACCTGCTGGTCACCGGCTTCTCCGCCGGCGGCGTGGGCTCCACCGCGCAGTACCCGACGCTGCGCACCGCGCTCAACCCACGCCGCATGGCGCTGCTGGCCGACTCCGGCCCGCTGATGATCGCCCCGCGCACCGGCACGCCGCAGCAGTACCCGTCGCTGCCGCTGCACAACAAGATCCGCAGCACCTGGGGGCTGGACGGGGCAGACGGCATCCTGGCGCGGCTGCAGGCCCAGTTCCCAGGCGTGGTGCAGAACACCGATGACCTGGGCCTGGTCGGCACCGCGCTGGCCAAGGTCTATCCGCAAGACCGGCTGGGCTTTGCGGTGTTCCAGGAGGACGCGATCTTCTCGGCCTTCTCGTACCAGAAGTTCTTCCCGGACATCACCGCCGGCAACCCCGGCGATGACGAGCGCAAGGCGCGGCTGAACGTGCGCTGGCGTCAGGACATCGACCGCTGGATCGCCGCGCTGGCGCCCAGCGCCAACGTCGGCTGGTACCTGCCCAACCGCCGCGACGTCAACGACTCGCACTGCCTGACCATCATCAGCTTTGCCGGCACCGGCATCCGCGAGGCCAGCCTCAAGGACGTGGGCGTCTTCGTGGACAACCTGCTGGCCACCCAGGGCCCGGTGCTGCGCGCCTTCGAGCAGGACCGCACCGCCCAGCCCTCGCCGCTGGACCTGCACTGGCTGATCACCAAGTTCGTCGGCTCGCTGATCTGAGCTGAGGCCCGCGCCGGGGATGCGGCGCGGGATGCGGTGCCGCATGAAGCCCGGAGGGCGCCGCGGCGCCCGGCTGGACGCCAGGGTTATCCATCGGCCGGCTGCGCGCAACCACGTTGCACCAAGGGGCGGGAAAGCACGAGCATCCGCCCCACCGTCCCTCAAGCCGGGGAGACGGCCGCAGTCGGCGCGGTTCGCACAATGGCCCTGTACAGCACCGTACTGCGCCACCGAGCCGCCCGCCGCATCGTCTGCCGCGGGCCGGGCCGGCCCGATGGGCGCAGGCTGCGCGGCCCGCCGTGCAGCCCCTCACGGGGAAGCAGTCGGACGTCTCCGCGAGGCCTGCTGGACATGCTCCGCACCAACCGCATCCAACCAATGGAGAGACACATGACCATCCTGAAGCTGGCCCAGCACGCCGTGGCCGCTGCCGCCTTCGTCGCCGCGGGCTCCGCCTTCGCCGCCAACCCCGCGCTCAACCTCGTCAGCGGCTCCGGCACGCTGACGGTGGACTCCTCGGCCGCCAGTCAGCTGACCGCCCTGGGCCTGTCGCTGACGCCGGTGCCCGGATCGGCCACCACCGCCGGCCTGAGCCAGCCGGTGACGTCCATCGCGGCCAACGGCACCAACACCTCGCTGACCACGGTCAACTTCTCCACCGCCGGCCTGCGCCTGGGCAACGCCACCACGCGCATCGACCTGACCGACTTCTCGCTCAACACCACCAGCAACATCCTGACGGCCAGCATCAGCCTGAACGGCGGCAGCTCGCAGCGCCTGGGCCTGTTCCAGGCCAGCAGCCTGACCGGCTCCTTCGCCGTGCCCACGCTGACGGCCGGCCAGAGCACCACGATCAACGTGACGCTCAACGACCTCAAGCTGACCTCCAGCGGCGCCACCCAGGTGGCCACGCTGGCCGGCTATGGCGCCTTTGCCGGCCTGCTGACGGGCATCAACTTCGGCGACTTCGCCACCACCGTCACCGTGTCGGCCGTGCCCGAGCCGTCCACCTACGCCCTGATGGGCCTGGGCCTGGCTGCGGCCGGCTTCTTTGCCCGGCGCCGCCAGCAAGCCGCCTGAGCCCAGGCAGCACACCGGGCGGCCCGCGTGCCGCCCGGGCCTTGAGGGGCGCGACAGCCGCCCCGCAACCGAGCCGACGCCCAGTGCGTCGGCTTTTTCTTTGGTGCGAGTGCGTTGCTGCTGCGCGCGCCTGGTGTCAGGCCGGTTCTGGGCGGACTTCCGGCGCGGACTTCCAGCCCGAGCTTTCAGCCCGGATTTTCAGCGCGAGCGGTCAGCCGGAACGGTCAGCGCGCAGCTTCAGCGCGAGACCTTGATGCGCCGCCCAGCCGTCGGCTGCTCGGGCCGGGCGTTGTCGGCATGCAGCCGCTGGAACAGCGCGAGCTGCTCGGGCGACATCGTGATCGGCTGCTTGAGCACGATCCACAGCACGCCCTCGGTGCAGGGCGGCTCGGTCAGCGAGCCCATGTAGGCCCAGTAGCCCGGCGCGCCGGGCTTGCCGCCCCCGCCCGCGTTCTCACCCGCGCCGGCCGGCAGCAGGCTCATCAGGGCCAGCGGCTCCACCGCGGCCTGCCGGCTGCCGGGCTCCAGTGGCAGGTTGTTGAGCACCTGCTGCACCGCCGGCTGCGCGGCGCCGGCCTCCACCATCAGCGCCAGCATCACCTGGCGGCCCTGGCCGTCGCGGTGCAGCAGCTGCACCGACATCGGATAGCGGCGGCCGTCGATGCTGCCCTGGCCCGGGCGGTGCAGGCTGATGCGCACCAGCGGGTAGCGATCGCCGCGCAGCAGCAGGGCGGCCTGGCCGCGCACCGTCACCTCCAGGCCGTGGCCGGTGTCGTGCACCGTGATCGGCAGCGCCGGGTAGTCGAAGCCCAGCGGGTCCTGGTCCACGGCCAGGCCGTCGCGCAGCGCGATGGGGCTTTGCCGCTGGCCGCGCGCGCACAGCGCGTACTCCGGTTTGAGCCGCCCCCAGGCCTGCGGCCCGGCCGGGCCGGCATAGGCCCAGGGCAGCCCGCGCGGATCGACCGCCCAGGCCGCGGGCGACGGCGGGGTGGACGAGCCCGGCGGCGAGGCGGCCGCGGCCGACGCAGCAGACACCGCGGACGCCTGGCCTGCTCCGTGCCCGTCCCGGGTACCACCGCCGGGGCCACCGGCAGGGATTGGGCCCGCTCCGTCTGGCCGCGAGCCTGCCGGCACCGCCTGGGCCAGCGTTGCCGGATGGGCGACGGGCGTGTGCCGCGGCGGCGCATCCACGCGCACCTCGCCCGGGTCCAGCGCGTCGACGGACGCGGCGACGCCGGCATGAGCGGGGTCAGGACGCGCGGGGCCGGCGGGGGCGGCGTTGCTGCGCGCCGTGCTGCCTCGTGAGGCGGTGGCCGGCTTGCGCGCGGGGCCGGGGGCTTCCTCGCGCTCGCGCAGCTGGCGCAGCCGCTCGCTGATGCGCTGGCGCAGCGCCTCCATTTCGTCGGCTTGGCCGCCGTCGCGCAGCGCGCCGGTGGCCACCGCGCGGCGCGACGGCGCAGACGCACGCGCGGCTGGCACCGGCGCGCCCGTGGGCACGCGCAGCTCGATGGCGATGGGGCCGGATGCCGCATGGGCCGCATGGGCCGCATGCACCGGCGGAGTGGCCGGCGCGGAGGCCGGGGCCGCCCGCCGCGCCGGCAGGGCACGGCCTTCGCGCAGCAACGGGCCGGGATCGGCCTCCTGCTGGCTCGCCCGCGCCCGGCCGGGCAGGGCCGCGGCCAGCGCCGACACGAGCATCAGCGCGACCACCGCCAGGCTCTGCCGCCACCGGCACGTCGGCCGCGCCGGCACCCGCGCGCCGCGCTCGCCGGGCAAGGGGCGGGCGGGGGCGCAGACAGGACGGGCGGGCGGCATGGGGATGGCGGAGGCGGGCAGATGAGGCTGCGCCCGGCCCAACCGGCCCGGCGCACTGGCACAGCCTCATTTCGGCCGCCCGCGCCCCGGACTTGAGCGCCCGGGCCGGCGGCGGATCGCCGCGCCAAGGCCCAGTGCCGCGCGGGCGACGGATCCAGACGCCACAGCGCAAGGCCGCACCGCACACGCCGGCGCCGCCCGCCCTGGTCCGCCCTGCCATCACGCTGCCATCACGCTGCCATCACGCCGCCATCACCCCGGCCCTCACCCGCTTCAAGCGCGAACAACGGCTGACGACGGCCGACCCGCGCAGCAGAGCGCCGGGGGAGTTCGGGGACAATAGCGGGTTTTCATGGGGCGCCCTGCCCCTGTCCATCGGCGACGCGCCCGCTTCGCCGCTCGTCGTCACCCCCGGTCGCCCGCCATGTCCGCCTTCTACGAAGAGAAAGTCACGCACGTCCATCACTGGAACGACACGCTGTTCAGCTTCAAGACCACGCGCAACACGGCGCTGCGCTTCCACAGCGGGCACTTCGTGATGATCGGGCTGCCGGTGGACGGCAAGCCGCTGATGCGGGCCTACAGCATTGCCAGCCCCAACTGGGCCGAGCACCTCGAGTTCCTCAGCATCAAGGTGCCCAACGGGCCGCTGACCTCGCGCCTGCAGCACCTGCAGGTGGGCGACACGCTGCTGGTCAGCAGGAAGCCCGTGGGCACGCTGGTCATCGACGACCTGCTGCCGGGCAAGACGCTGTACCTCTTCGGCACCGGCACCGGCCTGGCGCCCTTCATGTCCATCATCCAGGACCCGGCCACCTACGAGCGTTTCGACAAGGTGGTGCTGGTGCACGGCGTGCGCCTGGTCAGCGAGCTGGCCTACAACGACTTCCTGACCAACGTGCTGCCCAACGACGAGTTCCTGGGCGAGCTGGTGCGCGACAAGCTCATCTACTACCCCACGGTCACGCGCGAGCCCTATCGCAACCAGGGCCGGCTGACCGACCTGATCGTCAGCGGCAAGCTGTTCGACGACATCGGCCTGCCCCCGCTCGACCGCGAGGTGGACCGCGCCATGCTCTGCGGCAGCCCGTCGATGCTGACCGACACCTGCAGGCTGCTCGACGAGCGCGGCCTGCAGGTCTCGCCCAACCAGGGCACGCCGGGCGACTACGTCATCGAGCGGGCGTTCGTCGAGAAGTAAGGCGCCGGCACCGGCTCTGACCGCGCAGACGCTAGGGGGTGGGCAGACAAGGCCCCGGGTGCATGCCTTGCTTGCCCGGCGTCTGCATTGAGCGGCCCCTGCCATGCACCTGTTCGTTGCGGCCAACTACCTGACCGTCTATTGCAGCCGCGTGGCGCGCCAGCCGGCGCCGGGCGAGATCCTGCTGGCCGATGGCCTGGGCGTGGAGGCCGGCGGCAAGGGCCTGAACGTGGCCATCGGTGCGCGCCGCCTGGGGGCCCGCGTGGAGGCGCTCTTCGGCATCGGCCGGGATGCCGCCGGTGACGCGCTGCTGAGCCTGCTGGCGGCCGAGGGCATCGCCGCCACCCATGTCCACCGGCTGGGCGAGCGCAGCGGCCACGGCTTTGGCTTCATCGCTGCCGACGGCAGCAACATGGGTGCCGTCTTTGCCGGCGCCAACCTGCTGCTGACGGCCCGGCATGCGCAGCAGGCCGCCGACGCCATCGCCGGCGCCGACTGGGTCTACGGCGTCTTCGAGGCCGCGCTGCCGGCGGTGCAGGCCTGCTTCGCGCTGGCGCGGCAGGCGCGGGTGCCCACGTTGCTCAATCCGTCGCCCTGGCAGGCCATCCCGCCCGCGCTGCTGGCGCTGACCGACGTGCTGCTGGTCAACGAGGGCGAGGCCGCCGCGCTGCTGGGCGGGGTGAGGCTGGACGACGACCTGAGCGCCCTCGATGCCGCCGTGGCTGCGCTGTGGGCCGCCTGGCCGGGGCAGTTGCTGGTGGTGACGCGGGCCGCGCGCGGCTGCGTGGCCTACCGGCCCGGGCGGCCGCGCATCGTGGTGCCGGCCTTCACCGTGGAGGCCGTGGACACGCTGGGCGCGGGCGATGCCTTTGCCAGCGGCCTGCTGTGCGCGTTGCCCGGGCTGCAGGCCGATGACGCGGCTCTGGCCGCCGCGCTGCGCCGGGCCTGCGCCTGCGGCGCGATCGTCGCCTCGCGCCCCGGCGTGCTGGGCGCGCTGCCCGGCGCGGCCGAGGTGGACGGCTTCATGCGCGATCGCTCTGCATCCTGATCCGGTAGGCGTAGGCGTCGCCGCGGAAGGTGCCCTCCACGTACTCCACCAGCTGGCGGTGCGTGGTGTAGGTGTGGCGCTTGAGCAGCAGGCAGGGGCCGGGCTCGGTGAAGCCGAAGACGCGCGTCTCCTCTTCGCTGCTCATCACCGCCTCGATGCTCTGGTCGGCGTCGCCCAGGTGGATGCCGCAGCGCTCCTTGAGGAAGGTGTAGGCCGAGCCGTTGGCATCCCAGTCGGCCAGCGCGGGGGCCAGCGTCAGGTCGTACCAGGCGACCTCGCGCGACATCGGGCAGTCGTCGGCCAGGCGCAGGCGCACCAGCTTGAGGAAGCTGGCCGTGCTCGGCCGGCAGAAGACGGACGCCATCGTGCGGTCCTGCACCACGGCGCGCTCGAGCAGCTGCGAGCTCGGCGTCATGCCCAGCTCGCGCATCTCCTGCGTGAAGCCCTTGAGCTGGCGCAGCTCGGGCGCCAGGCGCGGCGTGGCGCGCACCACCGTGCCGCCGCGGCCGTGGGTGGACAGGGCCTGCGCCTGCCGCAGGCGGTCATAGCAGCGCTTCACCGTGGCGCGGCTGACGTCCAGCATCTCGGCCAGCACCCGCTCGGCCGGCAGGTTCTGCCCGCTGGGCAGCCGGCCGCTGTCGATCAGCGCCTGCAGCTGCTCGCACAGCTGCAGGTAATAGGGCCGCGAGCTGGCCGCATCCAGGCGGATGCCGGCGACCAGATCGGCCAGCGGGGTGGCGGGCGGCTGGGCTGCGTCCCCGGGGGCGGCGCCTGCGGTGGTGGACGATCGGCTCTTCATCGCAATGGACCCGTTTTGGTTTGATCGCATGGCAGGCATTGTCCGCCCGCACGCTCCGCCGTGGTGCGCCGGATAGCCGCCACTCACTGCATCCTAGGGGGATGACCATGCCGGGTCGGGTGGCTAGAGTGGCGACCTCTTTGGACTGTTTATGGCACCCACCCTGCCGTGACGCGCCCTGCCGGCCAGCCCGGCGCGTGCCAGGGCCGCCGCGCGGGTCGCCACCGGAAGCCGCCATCCATGCCGACCGCGCCGTGGGACCTGCTCGGACAAATGCTGGGCCAGATGCTGGGCGTATCGGCCACCGTCGCGCTGCTGCTGGCGCTGACGCGGCATGGCGGCACGCTGATCGCGGGCATGGCCACCGCAGCGCTCAGCGTGCCGACCCTCCTGCTGCTGGCCGTGGAACACGGCCCGGCCTTCGCCCGGTGGGCGGCCGTCGGCACGCTGCTGACCACACCGGCCTGCGCGGCGCTGGCCGTGCCCCTGGGCGCGGGTGGGGCCCTGCTGTGTGCACTGGGCGCGGCCGGTGCCCTGCTCTGTGCACTCGGCGCGGGTGGCGGCACGGGGACCATGCTGAGTCGGCGCATGTCGCGGCCCCGTGCCGGCCGGCGGCCTTCGGCCAGATCGGCTCCCCTGGCTGCGCCCGCACTTGCATCGGCATCGGCATCGGCATCGGCATCGGCATCGGCATCGGCATCGGCATCGGCATCGGCATCTGGACCTGTGCCCCCGCCGCCGCCCCTGCCGCTGGGCCACAGCGCCGGTGGGCTGAACGCGTGACGAGCCCCTCGCCCGCCCTTTCCTTCCTTCTCCTTCCTTTTCACCCACGCCCTTCACCCACCACCCGGAGCACCTCATGCCTCACCCCGCCACCCTTCTTCCTGCGCCCGCGCGGGCCGACCAGGCGGCGCGCCTGCTCGGTCTGGCCGCGCTGCTGCTGGTCGGCCCCTGGGCCGGCACGGCGCAGGCCGCGCGGCTGTCCGTGGGCGCCAGCGTCTGCGAGATCTCGGCCTTCGGGCAGAACTGCAGCAGCGACTCGCTGGACACGGCCAACGGCGCCTCCGGGCCCGAGCTGGGCGCATCCGCGGGCCTCTTTGCCAGCGATGCCCATGCCATCCAGGGCTGGGGCGTGTTCCACGGCAGCGCGCGGGTGAACTACCAGACGAGCGTCGGCCAATCTGACGAGGGCGCCGGCATGCGGGCCAGCGCCGGCGGCATGTCTGAGGAGTACTGGACGCTCGGCGGCCACACCGGCAAGGGCTATCTGTCGATGATCTGGTCCATCAGCGGCACGACCGTCACCAGCGGCAGCGGCCCGCTGTACGACACCGACGCCTCGTTCACCCTGGAGGCCAGCAGCTGGTTCCGCCCGCACTGGAGCGGCGAGCGCAACACCGGGCAGGCCACCACGCATGCGATCACCCAGGCCGGGATGCCCAGCCGCGTGCAGATGGACGGCGCGCTGCCCTTCTACTTCGACGAGCCGCTGCTGCTGACGCTGCGCGCCGGCGTCACGGCCGGCGCGGGCTATTCCACCGGCTATGCCGGCCCGAGCTACTCCGGCTATGCCGAGGCCGACTTCTCCCACACCGCGGTGCTGACCGGCATCACGGTCATGGACGAGCAGGGAAACATCCTGGACGACATCACCATCGCGGCCGAATCGGGCACGCGCTATCCGCTCACCTCAGCCGTGCCGGAGCCGTCCGCGGCCGCGCTGCTGGCCGCGGGCGGCATCGCGATGCTGGTGGCGGGGCGCAGGCGGCCGTCCGGGCGCGGCATTTCCGGCGGGTAGCCGCACGGCGCTTCCGGCCGTTGGCCGCACGGCGCCTCCAGCGGATAGGCGCACAGCGTTTGGGGCGCGGCACAGCTCAGGTTCCGCCCACGAAGGGGTTGTCCGCACGCTCGTCGCCGAAGGTGCTTTCCTCGCCATGCCCGGGGATGAAGACCACGTCGTCGCCCATCGGCCACAGCCGCTCGGTGATGGAGTCGATCAGCGTCTGGTAGTCGCCGCCGGGGAAATCGGTGCGGCCGATGCTGCCGGCAAAGAGCACGTCGCCGACGAAGCAGCGGCGGCTGTGCGCCTCGAAGAACACCACATGCCCCGGCGTGTGGCCCGGGCAATGGCGCACCTGCAGCGTGCAGCGACCCAGCATCACGGTGTCGCCGTCGTGCAGCCAGCGCGTGGGCTTGAAGGGCTCGGCCGGCGGGAAGCCGAACATCGCGCTCTGCTTGGGCAGGGCGTCGATCCAGAACTGGTCGCCCTCATGCGGGCCGACGATGGGCAGGCCCAGCTCGCGCGCGAGCTGCCCGGCGCCGCCGGCATGGTCGATGTGCGCGTGCGTGAGCCAGATGGCCTTGGGCACCACGCCCAGCCGCTGCGCCACCTGCAGCAGGCGCGGGATCTCACCGCCCGGGTCGACGAAGGCCGCCTCCATCGTCTCGTCGCACCAGACGATGGAGCAGTTCTGGGCAAAGGGCGTGACGGGGACGGTCTGGTAGCGAAGCATGGTCGTGAGCGCGTAGCGTGGTGCAGGCGATTTGACCAAAAGCGGTGTCGCCGTGGCCGCTGATGCCGTCTTGGCCGCGGACGGGGCCAAGAACGAGGCGCAGGACGAGCCCATGCCCTTGGTTGCGGCGGCGCGCGGCAGCCGCCGCCGCAGCGGTCAGCCCAGCGTGGTCACGACCTGGACGCCGCCTTCCACCCCGGACCTCTCGATGTGGCACCGCCTGGGCATGAGGCGCATGCGCACCATCATGGCGCCGGCGCCTGGCATGCTGGATGCTTACGAATCTGTAATCAGTTTTGTAGGGACCCGCATGTCTGCCTCTGCGTCCTCCGCCCGGCCCACCTCCTTGTTCCGCGAGCGCGAAGGCGTCTGGCCCAACACCCTTGTGCTGGCTTGGACGGGTGCGGGCTGGCTGGCCTCCTTCGGTCTGATGGCGGCGACCGGCTGGGCGCTGCCCGCGATGGGCGTGCTGCTCTGCGTCCACACCATGATCCTGGCCGCCTACCTGATCCACGAGGCGGCGCACTACACGCTCTTCAGCAGCCCGCGCATCAACCGCTGGGCGGGCGAGGCGATGAGCTTCATCGCCGGCGCCAGCTATGCGTCCTTCGACCGCATCCGCCACCTGCACATCCGCCACCACCGTGACCGTGCGGACGTGACCTGCTTCGACTTCAAGGGACTGATGCAGCGCCGCCCGGCCGTGCGCCGGCTGCTGCAGGCGCTGGAGTGGGCCTACATCCCGGCCACCGAGATCCTGATGCATCTGCAGGTGGTCTGGCGGCCGTTCTTCGTGCCCGCGCAGCGGCGGCACCTGCCGCGCTCGGCGGCCATGCTGGTGCTGAGGCTGTCGCTGCTGGGCCTGCTGGCAGCCTGGTCGGTGAAGGCGCTGGCGCTCTATGCGCTGGCCTATGTCCTGCTGCTGCACGTGCTGAACTTCTTCGACGCCTTCCACCACACCTTCGATCAGTTCTTCGTTGCGGAGGATGAGCCCGTGCCGATGGACGGCCGCGACCGCGTCTACGAGCAGGCCCACACCTATTCCAACCTGGTGTCGCACCGCTTCCCTGTACTCAACCTGCTGACGCTGAACTTCGGCTATCACAACGCCCACCACGAGCGCGCGGCCGTGCCCTGGTGGCGGCTGCCCGCCCTGCATCGCGAGCTCTACGGCGAGCGCGCGCTCAACGTGATGCCGCTGGCCGAACTGCTGCGCACCTGGCACCGCAACCGTGTGAAGCGCGTGGTGGCCGACCATTACGGGGCTCCCGAGACTGGCGCACGGCGGGCCGATGCCTTTGTCGGCGCGCATGGCGTGTCCTTCCTGACGGTGGTGTGACGCCATGAGCAGCGCCGACCCTTCCCCCAATCCTTCCGCCGACCCTTCCGTCTTCCCCACCCTGCCCAGCGCCGCGCTGAACGGCCGCATCGCCGTCGTCACCGGCGCGGCCGGCGGCATCGGCCGGGCCATCGTGGCCGCGCTGCTGCAGGCCGGCGCCATCGTCCACGGTCTGGACCGCGACGACCAGGCCCTGCAGGCGATGGCCTGGACCGCGGGCGAGCGCTTCGTGCCCCATGCCGTGGACCTAGCCGACCGGGCAGCGCTGGACGGCGTGCTGCAGCGCCTGATCCCAGCCCTGGGCGGCCGGCTGGACGTCCTCGTCAACAACGCCGGCATCAGCCGCGTGCAGCCGTTTGCCGACACGGGCGATGCGCTGTTGGACGCGCTGATGGCCGTCAACCTGATCGCGCCGCTGCGGCTGACGCGCGGGCTGCTGGGCGCACTGGCCGCCTCGCCGCATGCGGCCATCGTCAACATCGCCTCGGAGCTGGCCCTGGTCGGCCAGCCCGGCTATGCCGCCTACACCGCCACCAAGGGCGGCATCCTGGCCTGGACCCGCGCCCTGGCCGTGGAGCTGGCACCGCAGCGCATCCGCGCCAACGCGTTGTGCCCCGGCCCCGTCCACACCGCCATGCTGCAGGCGGAGTTCGATGTCGCCGCCGACCCGCTGGCCGCGCAGGCGGCCGAGGTGGCCGCCATACCGGTGGGGCGCCTGGGCCGCCCGGCCGACATCGCGGCGGTGGTGGCCTTCCTGGCCAGCGATGCCGCCGGCTTCGTCAACGGTGCCGTATGGGCGGCCGACGGGGGCAAGACGGCGCAGTGAAGGCGGCGGGCCAGCCGCCGGCGCAAGGCTGGCTCACGGCCTGCTCAAGCCGTGTTCAGGCTCTGTCGGCGCGTGCCGGCTCGGCCCGGGCGCTTGCACCGCCCGGCCCGGCCAGCTCCGTCACGCTGGCATCGATGCGGTCGATCACCTGCTCGAAGCGGGCCTTCAGCCGCGGCGTCATGCGGATCAGCCGCGAGCGGCCGTCGGCCGGGTTGTCCAGCTCCTGCAGATAGCCCTCCTCCACCGCTCGGCGCACGTACTTGATGGCCGTCTGCAGACCCACCTCCTTGACCAGGCCATAGGCATCGGTCTTGGGCAGGGCCACGTCGCCGCGCAGCCACAGCTCGGTGAACAGGCGCGAGAAGTAGATGTCGGAGAAGCCGCTTTCCTGAAAGGCCGCGACCCAGGCCTCGTCGATGCGGCGCAGCAGCATCAGCGTGCGGCGGCGGCG
Organism: Burkholderiales bacterium; assembly: GCA_016219375.1. Taxonomy (GTDB): domain Bacteria; phylum Pseudomonadota; class Gammaproteobacteria; order Burkholderiales; family Burkholderiaceae_C; genus Aquabacterium. Next base: position 116,998 of record JACRNC010000007.1, on the reverse strand, counting down.
GTCGTCACGGGGCGTGCTCATCGGGGTGGTGGCCGGTGCGGTATGCGGGGCGCGGGATTGTGGCAGCGCGTCATGCGACCGTGGCGGGCGCCGGGGCGGCCGGCTCGCGCCGCAGCTCACCGGTCAGCGCGCGCAGCGCCGCCTCGTCCAGCGTCTCGCGGGCCAGCAGCTCGCGGGCGCAGCGCTCCAGCACGGCACGGTGCTCGGCCAGGATGCCGATGGCGCGGTCGAAGGCGGCCATCACGATGGCGCGCACCGCCTCGTCGATGCGCTGCTGCGTCGCCGGGCTGACCTCGCAGCCGCCCGATGACGCCCCGGCCACGTCGAGGAAGCGCGGCGGCTGCGCCTGGTAGGCCACATAGCCCAGCTCTTCGACCATGCCGTAGCGCGTGACCATGTCGCGCGCGATGTCGGTCACCTTGGCCAGGTCGTCGGCCGCGCCGGTGGACAGGTGGCCGAAGACCAGCTTCTCGGCCGCGCGGCCGCCCAGCAGCACCATGATCTTGTGCTCCAGCTCCTCGCGGGTCATCAGGAAGCGGTCTTCGGTCGGCCGCTGGATGGTGTAGCCCAGCGCGCCGATGCCGCGCGGGATGATGGACACCTTGTGGACCGGGTCGCTGCCAGGCAGCGACATGGCCACCAGCGCATGGCCCATCTCGTGATAGGCCACCACCTCGCGCTCGCGGGCATTGAGCACGCGGTTCTTCTTCTCCAGCCCGGCGACGATGCGCTCGATGGCCTGCGTGAAGTCGCCCAGCGTCACCTCGGCCGCACCGCGCCGCGTGGCCGCCAGCGCCGCCTCGTTGCACAGGTTGGCCAGGTCGGCGCCCGAGAAGCCGGTGGTGAGTGCGGCCACCTGCTCCAGGTCCACCTCGGCGGCCAGGCGGATCTTGCGTACATGCACCTGGAGGATCTGCACCCGCCCGGCCTTGTCGGGCCGGTCCACCAGCACCTGGCGGTCGAAGCGGCCGGCGCGCAGCAGGGCCGGGTCGAGGATCTCCGGCCGGTTGGTGGCAGAGAGCAGCACCAGGCCGGATGAGCTGTCGAAGCCGTCGAGCTCCACCAGCAGCTGGTTGAGCGTCTGCTCGCGCTCGTCATGGCCGCCGACCATGCCGCCGGCGCCGCGCGCACGGCCCAGGGCATCGAGCTCGTCGATGAAGATGATGGCCGGCGCCTTGGCCCGCGCCTGCTCGAAGAGATCGCGCACCCGGGCCGCGCCCACGCCGACGAACATCTCCACGAACTCGCTGCCGCTGATGCTGAAGAAGGGCACGCCGGCCTCGCCGGCCACGGCCTTGGCCACCAGCGTCTTGCCGGTGCCGGGCGGGCCGACCAGCAGCACGCCCTTGGGCATGCGCGCGCCCAGCCGGCCATAGCCCTGCGGGTCCTTCAAGAAGGCGACGATCTCCTGCAGCTCGCCCTTGGCCTCGTCCACGCCGGCCACGTCGGCGAAGGTCACGCCGGTGTCCTGCTCCACATAGACCTTGGCGCGGCTCTTGCCGATGCTCATGAAGCCGCCCATGCCGCCCAGCCCCTGCTTGTCGGCCAGCCGACGGATGAGGAAGAACCACAGCGCAAAGAAGACGACCGCCGGCACCACCCAGGACAGCAGGTCGCGCAGGAAGGTGCTCTCCACTACACGGGTGTAGGGCACCTTGTAGATGGACAGCCGCTCGGCCAGCGCCGGCTCCACGCGGTTGGCCACGATCACGGTCTTGCTGCCGTCAGGCTGCTTGAGCTTGCCGGTGATGGTCGTCTCGCCGATCACCACCTCGGACACCTTGCCCTCGGCCAGCGCCTGCTCGAAGGCGCTGTAGGGCACGGGCTCCACCGTGCGCTGGGTCTGCCAGATCTCCTGGATCCACAGCAGGGCCAGCAGGGCGAGCAGCCAGTAGCCGACGTTCCACTGCGTCTTCGGGTTGGGCTTGAGCGATTTCAGCGGGGTCAGCGGCATGGGTGATCAAAGCAGTCCGGCGCGGCGCAGCTGCGCGCGCAGGCGCTGCACCTCTTCTTCCAGATCGGCCACCAGGGCGGCGAGCTCCGGCACGGCGTCGAAGTCGCGCTCCAGCCGCACCATGCTGCGCACCCGGCGCAGGGCGATGGCGTCGAAGCGCCAGGCCGCTGGGTCGTCGGACGGGCGCACCGCCGGCGCGGTCAGCAGCCCGGCCGACAGGCGCTCATGCAGCCAGTCGGGCGGCACGGCGCAGGCGCGGCACAGCTCGTCCAGGCTGAGCAGCGCGTCCTGCCAGACCTCATGCATCACCTGGTCCATCGCGGCGTCCAGGGCGTCGCCCAGCTCATCCGTACGCGGGCCGAGCCGGGCATCGGGATGGCGGGTATCGGATGCGGTCATCGTCACGTCTCCTTGTGCCGTCATCTTGACCGTCAGGCAGCCGTGCCGCGGTCGCCGGCAGTCGAGCGTTCAGCCTCCGCGCGGGCCACCTTGCGCGCATCGAAGTCCGTCAGCTCGCGCGCCATCTCCTCATACAGCCGCTTGGCCCGCGGCTCCAGCCCGCTGGGCAGGATCACGCGCACGGTCAGGTCCAGGTCACCGGGCTGGGCGCCGGGCAGGCCCTTGCCGCGCACGGTGAGCTGCCGCCCACCCTGGGCCCCGGCGGGCACACGCACCTTCAGCAGGCTGCCGTCGGGCAGCTCCACCGGCACCACGGCGCCCAGTGCCGCCTCCCACGGCGCCACCGGCAGCTCGGCCACCAGGTTGGCGCCCTCGATATGGAAGCGCGGATGCGGGCGGATCTGCACCTGCAGGAACAGATCCCCCGCCGGGCCGCCGCCCACGCCCGCGCCGCCCTGCCCGGCCAGGCGGATGAGCTGCCCGGGCCGCACGCCGGCGGGGATGCGCACCTCCAGCGTGCGCTCCTGGATCTGCACGCGGCCCTGCTCATCGAGCTGCGGCGCGCGCAACGTCACCTGCCGCGTGGCGCCCTGCCAGGCGTCCTGCAGGTCCAGCAGCACCTTGGCATGATGGTCCTCGCCGCGCAGCGGGCCGGCGGCCGGGCGACGCGTGCGAGCGCGGCGATCAGCCCCGCCGCCCATGCCACCCCCCATGCCGCCGAACAGCGACGCGAAGAAGTCGCTGAACTCGTGCGCGTCCATGCCTTCGAAGCCGCGGCCCGAGAACTCATAGCCCGCATCCCAGTCCGGCGGTGGCGTGAACGACTCGCCTTGCTGCCGGCCCTGGCCGATGGCGTCATAGGCCGCGCGCTTGCCGGGGTCGGACAGCACGGCATGCGCCTCGTTGACCTCGCTCATGCGCGCGGCGGCATCCGGCTCCTTGCTGACGTCCGGGTGGTACCTGCGCGCCAGCTGGCGGTAGGCCTTCTTGATCTGCTCGGCCGTGGCATCGCGCGGCACGCCGAGCACCTGGTAGTAGTCCTTGAACTCCACGGATGCGGTCCTCCTTGGGTTCGCGTCGGTTGGCGTCGGTTCAGGTCAGGACGGAACATGGAGCCGACCGACGACGGCGTCAAGGCCTCGGTGCCACCACCGCCGCCTGCGGCGCGGGCACCCGCCGCACCAGCACCCAGGCCACCAGGCCGATGCTCATCAACCCGACTGCGGCCAGCGCCAGGGCGCGGGCCGAATGCATCACCAGCGGCGCCAGCGCACCGGCCACCAGCCCGTTGGCCGCGCTGCCCACGAAGGCCTGCAGCGACGAGGCCATGCCCCGCCGCATCGGCACCACGTCCAGCGCCAGCAGCGTCACCACCGGCACCATCATGGCCCAGCCGAAGGCATACAGACCGATCGGGATCAGCGCCCACGACACATCCGCCGTGAACAGCCAGTTGGCCAGCAGGTTGGCCAGCGACACCACCACCATCACCCAGAAGCCCCAGCGGATCTGCCGCTCCGGCTCGATGCGCCCGGCCAGCCGGCCGCTGACGGTGGCCCCGGCCATGATCCCGCCGATGCTCACGCAGAAGAACCAGAAGAACTGCGTCGGCGCCAGGCCCAGCAGCTCACCCAGGAAGGTCGGTGCGGAGAGCACGTAGAGGAACATGCCGTTGAACGGCACGCCGCTGGCCAGGCACAGCAGCACGAAGCGGCGGTTGAGCACCAGCTCGCGGTAGCCGCGCATGAGGTGGCCGATGCGGAACGGCTGGCGATGGCTGGCATGCAGCGTCTCCGGCAGCATCGCCCAGTTGGCCAGCCACAGCACCACGCCCACGCCGGCCAGGAACCAGAACACCGCATGCCAGCCCAGGTGCACGAAGAGCACCCCGCCGACGATGGGCGCGATGGCCGGCGCCACGCCGAAGAACAGCGTCACCTGCGCCATCACCCGCTGCGCATCGGCCGGCGGGAACATGTCGCGGATCACCGCGCGGGACACGACGATGCCCGCTCCGGTGGACAGCCCCTGCAGTGCGCGGCAGGCGATCAGCATCTCGATGCTCTGCGCCATCGCGCAGCCCACGGACGCCAGCGTGAACACCGCCACCCCGGCCAGCACCACCGGCCGGCGGCCGAAGCTGTCCGACAGCGCGCCGTGGAACAGGCTCATGAAGGCGAACGACAGCAGGTAGGCCGACAGCGTCTGCTGGATCTCCACCGGCGTCGCACCCAGCGAGCGTGCGATGCCGGCAAAGGCCGGCAGGTAGGTGTCGATGGAAAACGGCCCCAGCATGCCGAGCGCGGCGAGCAGCACGGCCAGCGCCCAGCGCGGGCCCTTCCAGAGGGTGGCGGCGTCCGGATTCATGCGGCCGCCTCGGCAATCGGCTCGCCCGTGGCCGCAGCGGCATCGGCCGCCGACAGGCGCGCGGCCCAGGCGGTGAAGGTCATCACCTCCACGCCCAGCAGCCGCGCCCGCCGTGCCAGCTTGAGCAGCGCCGCGTCCTTGCTGATCAGCCAGCGCGCGCGGTGCTGCAGCGCCAGGTCGATGAAGACCTGGTCATCCGGGTCCTTGCAGCGCAGCGGGCCGCGCGGCGGCTCGGGCACCAGATGGGCCTGCTCGAACACCGCCTGCGTGCGGGCCGCATCGGGCTGCCAACGCGCGAAGACACTGCGCGGCCAGACGTGATGCCATTCGGTCGCCATCGCCGCGCTGGCAATCCAGCGCAGGCGGCCGGCGCGCAGGGCCGTCTCCAAGGGCGCGGCCACCGGGTCGCGGAACACCACCCAGTCCAGCAGGGCGTTGGTGTCCAGCACGATCAACGGCAGGTCGCAAGCCAGGCCGGCCGGCGGGGCCGACGTCCCCGGCGTGAGATGAGGCCCGGCACCCGCCGCGCGCTCGCTGGCGCCGGCGATGAGCGCCGCCTCGCCCGGCCGCCCCGCGCTCAATCCAGCGCCTCCGCGATCACGCCGCCGCCCAGGCAGACCTCGCCGTCGTAGAGCACGGCAGACTGCCCCGGCGTCACGGCCCATTGCGGCTCGGCAAAGCGCAGCCGCATGGCGCCTGCGTCCACCGCCTCCAGCTCGCAGGCCGCATCGGCCTGGCGGTAGCGCGTCTTGGCCGCCAGCGCACCGGGCTGCGGCGCGTGGCCGGCCACCCAGCTCAGGTCATCGGCCCGCAGCGCGCGGCTGTGCAGCCAGGGATGGTCATGGCCCTGCACCACGTACAGCGTGTTGCGCTCGATGTCCTTGCGGGCCACGAACCAGGGCTCATGCTCGCCGCCACCGCGCGGGGCGCTCTTGTCCTTCACGCCGCCGATGCCGATGCCCTTGCGCTGGCCCAGCGTGTAGAAGCTCAGGCCCACGTGCTCGCCCAGCTTGCGGCCGCGGTCGTCCTGGATCGGCCCCGGCGTGTTGGACAGATAGCGGTTGAGGAACTCGCGGAACGGCCGCTCACCGATGAAGCAGATGCCGGTGGAATCCTTCTTCTTGGCATTGGGCAGGCCGATCTCGGCCGCGATGCGCCGCACCTCGGTCTTGGGCAGCTCGCCCACCGGGAACATCGTCCTGCTCAGCTGCGACTGGGTCAGCCGGTGCAGGAAGTAGCTCTGGTCCTTCAGCGGGTCCAGCCCCTTGAGCAGCTCGAAGCGCTGGCCGCCTTCATGCGCCGCATCGGCCACCGCCCGCACCCGGGCGTAGTGGCCGGTGGCGATCTTCTGCGCGCCCAGGCGCATGGCATGGTCCAGGAACGCCTTGAACTTGATCTCGGCATTGCACAGCACGTCCGGGTTGGGCGTGCGCCCGGCCTGGTACTCGCGCAGGAACTCGGCGAAGACTCGGTCCTTGTACTCGGCCGCGAAGTTGACATGCTCGATCTCGATGCCGATCACGTCGGCCACCGACGCGGCATCCAGGAAGTCCTGGCGCGACGAGCAGTACTCGCTGTCGTCGTCGTCCTCCCAGTTCTTCATGAAGATGCCGACCACCTCGTGGCCCTGCTGCTTGAGCAGCCACGCGCTGACGGCCGAATCCACGCCGCCGGACAGACCCACGACGACGCGCTGCTTGCTGACCATCGCCAAATTCTAGGGGGATGCCCTCAAGCAGGGATGGCGCTGGCGCACCAGGCCAGACGAGCGAAAAAGACAAGGGGCGCCTGTGTGGGCGCCCCTTTTCCTGCCGCCCCCGTCCGGCCCTTGCGCGCGGATCAGGGCGTCACCGGCTCCGAGTACACGCTCGGATCGGTCGCCACCGCCTCCAGCGGCAGCCGCCGACCCGCGGCATGGTCCTCGATGCAGCGCAGCACCAGCGGGCTGCGGTGGCGCACCTGGCTGGCGCGCACCTCCTCCAGCGTCATCCACACCGTGCCGACGATGCCGGTGTCCAGCGCCTGCCCTGGGTCGGGCTCGCCCACGCTGCCGGCAAAGGCCAGCCGCACGTAGGTCACGTCCTCGCCGGTGCGCGTGCGCCGAAAGCGCGACAGGTACACCCCCAGGAAGGCCTGCGGCGTGAACGCCCGGGCCGTCTCCTCGCGCGCCTCGCGCACCACCGCCTGCAGCGGCGACTCGCCCGGGTCCAGGTGGCCGGCGGGGTTGTTGAGCAGCAGGCCGTCGGAGGTCTGCTCCTCGACCAGCAGGTAGCGGCCGTCGCGCTCGACGATGGCCGCCACGGTGACGTTGGGTTTCCAGCGGGGCGTCATGGGGTGCGCATTATCCCGGCGCCCTGTGCCGGCTGGCCGGCCGCGCGCCCGAGGGCCGGGAGAACCCTCTAAAGGGGTGTATGCTGGCGGGTTTGTCAAAGCTGCCCCAGCAGCCTTCGGAGGAGACTGCATGCTCATCGGCGTTCCGCGAGAGACGTCCATCGGCGAAACCCGTGTCGCCGTCACGCCCGAAACCGCCAAGAAGTACGTCGCCCAGGGCCACACGGTCCGCGTGGAGAGCGGCGCCGGCGTGACCGCCAGCGTGCCTGATGCCGCCTTTGCGGCCGTGGGTGCCGAGATCGTCGACACCGCCTCGGCGTTTGCCTGCGACCTGGTGCTCAAGGTGCGCGCCCCGGTGGACAGCGAGCTGGCGCTGATGCGCCAGGGCGCCACGCTGGTCGGCATGCTCAACCCGTTCGATGCCGACGGCCTGCGCCGTCTCACCGCCGCCGGCTTGACCGCCTACGCGCTGGAAGCCGCGCCGCGCACCACCCGCGCGCAGAGCATGGACGTGCTGTCCTCGCAGGCCAACTTGGCCGGCTACAAGGCGGTGATGATCGCCGCCGACAAGTACCAGCGCATCTTCCCGATGCTGATGACGGCCGCCGGCACGGTCAAGGCCGCGCGCGTCGTCATCCTCGGCGTCGGCGTGGCCGGCCTGCAGGCCATCGCCACCGCAAAGCGCCTGGGCGCGGTGATCGAGGCGTCCGACGTGCGGCCTTCCGTCAAGGAGCAGGTGGAGTCCCTGGGCGCCAAGTTCATCGACGTGCCCTACGAGACGGCCGAGGAGAAGGAAGCCGCCGAAGGCGTCGGGGGCTATGCCCGCCCGATGCCGCAGAGCTGGCTGGACCGGCAGAAGATCGAGGTGGCCAAGCGCGTGGCCCAGGCCGACGTCGTCATCACCACCGCCCTCATCCCCGGCCGCGCCGCCCCCGTGCTCGTGACCGAAGACATGGTCAAGAGCATGAAGCCCGGCTCGGTCATCGTCGACCTGGCTGCGGCGCAAGGCGGCAACTGCCCGCTCACCGAAGCCGGCAAGACAGTCGTGCGCCACGGCGTCACGCTGGTCGGCGAAACGAACCTGCCGGCGCTCGTCGCCGCCGACGCGTCGGCGCTCTACGCGCGCAACGTGCTCGACTTCCTCAAGCTCATCATCAACAAGGAAGGCGCGCTGCACGTCGACCTCGAAGACGACATCGTCAAGGCCTGCCTGATGTGTCGCGACGGACAGCTGCTGCGCGCCTGACCCGCCCCTGGAGTACCCATGACCCGCGTCATGCTTCGTGCCAAGCTGCACCGTGCCACCGTCACCGAGGCCGACCTCACCTACGAGGGCTCGTGCGGCATCGACGAAGACCTGCTGGACGCCGCCAACATGCGCGAGTACGAGCGCATCGAGCTCTACAACATCAACAACGGCGAGCGCTTCTCCACCTACATCATCAAGGCCGCCCGGGGCTCGGGCGCCATCTCGCTCAACGGCGCCGCCGCGCGCCGCGCCCACGTGGGCGACCTGCTGATTATCTGCACCTACGCGCCGATGACCGAGGAAGAAGCCGCCAGCTACAAGCCCAGCATCGTGCTGGTGGACGACAACAACCGGGTGAAAGAGGTGCGCAAGCTCTGAGCGGCTTGCTGCACGCCGCGCGGCAATCCGCCGCGCCCGCGGGCCGCCTGGCCCGCGCCCGATCACAACGCATCTGAGACCGAGGAGGCCCCCATGGAAGCCGTATCCCACGTCGTCATCAACCTGACCATCTTCGTGCTGACCATCTATGTCGGCTACCACGTGGTCTGGAACGTGACGCCCGCCCTGCACACCCCGCTGATGGCCGTGACCAACGCCGTCTCGGCCATCGTCATCGTCGGCGCCATGCTGGCCGCGGCCCTCACGGTCACGCCGCTGGGCAAGCTCATGGGCGTGCTGGCCGTGGCCCTTGCCGCGGTCAACGTCTTCGGTGGCTTCCTGGTCACGCGACGCATGCTGGAGATGTTCAAAAAGAAGGACAAGAAGGCGGGAGCCAAGTAAATGAGCCTGAACCTCATCACCCTGCTGTATCTGGTCGCCTCGGTCTGCTTCATCCAGGCGCTCAAGGGCCTGAGCCATCCGACGACCTCCATCCGCGGCAACTTCTTCGGCATGGTCGGCATGACCATCGCCGTGCTCACCACCATCGGCCTGATCCACACCCAGGCGCAGGTGATGGGCGTGAGCTTCGGCGCGGGCCTGGGCTATGTGCTGGCCGGCCTGGTGATCGGCGGCGGCGCCGGCGCCGTGATGGCCAAGCGCGTCGAGATGACCAAGATGCCCGAGCTGGTCGCCTTCATGCACAGCATGATCGGCCTGGCCGCGGTGTTCATCGCCGTCTCGGTCGTCGCCGAGCCCTATGCCTTCCAGCTCGTGCCGGCGGCCGGTGATCCCATCCCCACCGGCAACCGCCTGGAGCTCTTCCTGGGTGCGGCCATCGGCGCGATCACCTTCAGCGGCTCGGTCATCGCCTTCGGCAAGCTCAGCGGCAAGTACAAGTTCCGCCTGTTCCAGGGCGCGCCGGTGGTCTTCCCCGGCCAGCACCTGCTGAACCTGGTGCTGGGCCTGGCCACCGTGGGCCTGGGCCTGGTGTTCATGATGACCGAGAGCTGGCCGGCGTTCTTCGCCATGCTGGTCCTCAGCTTCATCCTGGGCGTGCTGATCATCATCCCGATCGGCGGCGCCGACATGCCGGTGGTGGTGTCCATGCTCAACAGCTATTCCGGCTGGGCGGCGGCGGGCATCGGCTTCTCGCTGAACAACTCCATGCTGATCATCGCCGGCTCGCTGGTGGGCTCCTCGGGCGCCATCCTGAGCTACATCATGTGCAAGGCGATGAACCGCTCGTTCTTCAACGTGATCCTGGGCGGCTTCGGCGGCGACGCCACGGCGGCCGCCGGGGGCGCGCAGCAGCAGCGCAGCGTGAAGAGCGGCTCGGCCGATGACGCGGCCTTCATCATGGGCAATGCCGAGAGCGTGATCATCGTCCCCGGCTACGGCCTGGCGGTGGCCCGTGCCCAGCACGCGGTCAAGGAGCTGGCAGCCAAGCTCACCGAGAAGGGCATCAGCGTCAAGTACGCCATCCACCCGGTGGCCGGCCGCATGCCAGGGCACATGAACGTGTTGCTGGCCGAGGCCGAGGTGCCCTACGACCAGGTCTTCGAGATGGAAGACATCAACGCCGAGTTCGGCCAGGCCGACGTGGCCATCATCCTGGGCGCCAACGACGTGGTGAACCCGGCGGCGCACGTCAAGGGCAGCCCGATCTACGGCATGCCCATCCTGGAGGCCTACAAGGCCAAGACGGTGATCGTCAACAAGCGCTCGATGGCCGCGGGCTACGCCGGCCTGGACAACGAGCTCTTCTACATGGACAAGACCATGATGGTCTTCGGCGACGCCAAGAAGGTGGTCGAGGACATGGTCAAGGCCGTGGAGTGAGCGGGCGGGCGGCACACCACACAAGCAAAAAGAGAAAAGGCCGGGCATCTGCCCGGCCTTTTTGCTGTGCGGGCCGCTTGGCCCGTGGCCCTGAGGGCCTGAGGAACCAGGCAGGCCGCCCGGCCTGCCTTGCACGTCAGCGCGGCACTTCCTCGAACACCCGGCGGGTGACGTGCACCGTATTGGCCGTCACACCGTTCTGCGTCACGCTGGCGCCGCCCACGGTGCCGGCGGCATTGGAGCCGATGAAGTTGCCCTGCAGCGTGCCGCTGGTGTTGGCCGTGTTGAAGGACGTGGCGACGTAGCCGGAGCCGCGGATCACGCCCTGGGCCTGGTAGCTCTGCACGCCACCTTCGGTGGCATAGCTGAAGGTGCCGCTGCCGAAGTTCACGTCGATGGCGACGCTGCCCATCTGCCCGCTTTGCTGGTGGTAGTCCCAGCCGCGGTAGGTGGCCTGCTGCCCTTCGATGCGCAGCGCGTCCATGTCAGACGTGCTGGTGACCCGGCCCACCACGCCCACCAGCTGACGCTGGGTCGAGCCCTCGCTGCCCTCGACATAGGAGGACAGGAAGAAGTTCAGGTCGTCGGTCACATGGTCGGCGTCCTCGGCGGGCAGCACCAGCAGCGCCTGCGTCTTGTAGTCGGCCGAGCCATAGAAGGTCTCGTTCGCGCCATTGAGCACCGCGAGCAGCGAGCCGGTCTCGGAGACGCCCTGCGGCAGCTGATCCAGGCGGATGGCCAGGCGAGGCGTGGCGGGCGAGCCGTCATCGTTCTCCACGACGCCGCGCTCCAGGGTGATGAGATGCAGCGTGGTCGAGGCCACCACCGCGGCTTCGCTGACTTCCTCGTTGGACGGACGGCTGATGACGCCCTGCAGACCATAGCCGCACAGGCTGCCCGCGGCGCACAGCAGCGCGGTCACTTCAGGCGGCTGGGGCGGCTGCGGCTGGTCTTCCGGGGTGGCCAGCGGCCGGTAGGCCTCGCGCTGGAACTGCAGATTGGCCGCGGTGTAGCCCAGCGGGCCGGCCGCCGGCGGCTCGAACTCTTCCCACGGCCCCCAGCGGTCCACGCGGTCCTGGGCGATGGTGGTGTCGCCGTAGAGCTTGACGGCACCGAGCTGCTCGGCGGTGGCGGCGGCCTGCGCCGCACCCCAGCAGCCCAGCAGGGCCGCGGCCAGCGCGGTGGCGCGGCGGGGAAGGAAGCGGATGGAGCGGTTCATGGCGGTCTCCTGTTGAGAGGATGGTTGCGGCCGGCAGCGCCGCTGGCCGGTCAGAAGCTGCGGCCCAGCGTGATCGAGGTGATCGTGCGGTCGTAGGTATAGAGCTCGACGTTGGCGCTGTTGCGGATGTAGGTGACGGTGCCGGAGAGCTGCCACTTGTCCAGCGGGCCGGCGGCGAAGAGGTGGCTGGCGCCCAGCTCGGCGCGGCGCTCGATCTCGCGACGGGCCTCGTCGAAGGTGGGCACCAGGCCGTCGTAGCGGGCCTGGCGCCAGGCGGCGCGGGCGAACAGGTCGCCGCCGTCCCAGGCACGCAGGCGGGCGCCGGCGAAGGCCTCGATGCCGTTGTTGGTGTACTGGTCGGCCGCGGCAGCCTCGGCAAAGCCGGTCAGGCCGCCCTGCAGAGCCAGCCGGCCATTGGCCAGCACATGGCCGTAGCTCAGGCTGAGCGCGCGGTAGTAGCCGCTGCGGCCGCTGTCGATGCTGCGCTCGAAGTCGCGGTGCGACCACTGGGCGTCGATGCTCAGCTCGCCCTGGCCCACGCGCAGCGCGACCGAGGGCGACAGCGTCGTGAAGCGGCCCAGGTTCTCGTCGCCCAGGCGCAGCTGGTCCACCTGCAGGTTCAGATTGGCGCGCACGCCGCCCTGGGTCAGCAGCGCCGGGCCGGTGGCCAGGGTCAGCACGCTCAGGTTGTAGTCGTCCAGGTCGCTGTAGGCCTTGTGATAGAGGCCCAGCTGCGACACCCAGGAGAAGCGGCCGGCGCCGGACTGGCCCAGGCGCACCGGCGCGCTGCGCGTCCAGGTGTGGGTGAGCGAGCCCTGGGCCACTGCGCCCCAGTCGCCGTCCTTGAGGCTGCCGGGGGTCAGCACCAGGCCGTTGGGCAGCAGGGCGTTGGTCGGGCCGGCGGTGACGTTGTCGTCATAGAGCAGGCCCAGCGACACCGATGCGTCCAGGCGGTGCGGCTGGCCGAACAGGCTGGCCTGCTCGACTTCCAGCTTCTTCAGGAAGGACAGGGCCGACAGGCGCACGGCCTCCGGCGTCTGCGGGTCGTCGATCACCGACTGCACCTGGGCGCGGGCCTTGGTGAACTCCAGCGTGCGGTAGTAGGCGACGGCCAGCTCCAGCCGGGCGCGGTTGAGCGTGGGGCTCGCAGCCAGCAGGGCCTCCAGCGACTCGATGGCCGCATAGGGCTGGCCGGTCTCGCGCAGGTAGAGGGCCTGGCGGTAGTTGTCGTTGTCCTGCGTGGAGGCACCGGCGGCGCAGGCGGCACCGGCGAGGGTGGACAGGAAGGCGGCCAGCGCCAGAGCGGCGGGCTTGCGAAGGAGGGAGGCGCGAGGTGCGGCGGTGCGACGGGTCGTCAGTTGGTGTGCGGTCATGTCTGCTCCGGATGGCGCCACCGGTCCGTGCTGCCCACTGCAGCAGGTGCGGCGCCTCCGCTACTTTTTGATACGTTCATGTTCGTGGGATTGTCAAAGATCACGCTCGCATGGATGGACTCCCATTCAGGGGGTCAGGCGTTGCCTTCATGCATCGCGCGCGGGTGCGATCTGCGCTGGGCTGGTCCTGCGGCTGGACGGCACCACGGCCGTGCAGCCTAGGGTCTGCCCCAGGGGCCTGGCTTGTGCAATGGCGCCAGTCGAATGGCCGGCCGCCTTTTCCCCCGCGATCGCGGGGAGGGCACGAACAGCGGCGCGGGATGGGCTGCCGCTAGGCTTGCAACACGCGTATCCGTATGCGTCCATCAAAACCGGAGGGGACATATGTTCAATGCAAGCCTGAAGATCGCCGCGCTGGCCGCCGCCGCGGCACTGGCCTTACCGGCCACGGCCGCCACCGAATACCTAAGCTTCACCACCAGCAACGTCATCACCCTGCCGTCCAGCAAGGTGACGGGCACCGCCGGCGGCAAGGACGGTTGCCTGATTGGCACCTGCCCCGAGCGGCTGACCTTCAACACCACCACGGGCGGCAAGCTGACCGTGACGGCCGAAGACAACCTGTTGCTCGACAAGATGGCCTACGTGCAACAGAGCTCGCTGAAGAACAGCGGCCTGGGCGTGTTGACCGGCACGTCTCTGTTGGGAGCGGCCGATGTCAACCCGTCGGTCAGCGCGCCGGCTGAGAACCTGGTGCTCAGCTTCAGCAAGGCGGTCACGCTGAACTCGCTGTGGTTCTTCCCGGACGACCGCTTCAAGGGCTCGCTGACCGGCCCCAACGGCGAGCTCGACGCCTTCGACGAGTTCACCATCAGCGTGGACGGCGGCCCGACGCAGCGGGCGCTGTTCGGCCTGCAGAACGGCCAGCCGCGCATCCTGGGCGCCAGCGGCCTGCAGGGCACGACCTTCCGCATCGGCTTCTCGCAGGCGTCGCCGGAGTCCTTCTACCTGGCCGCCATCGGCATTGCGCCGATCCCGGAGCCCAGCACCTATGCGCTGGTCGGCCTGGGCCTGGCCGGTGCCGCCTGGGTGGCCCGCCGCCGGCGCGGCTGATCGGCCCGCGGCCTGCACCCGGCGCCCGACGCACTGCACGTCGGGCATACGGTGAAGCGACCTGCCATGCAGGTCGCTTTTCTTTTTGGGCCGCGGCGCCTGCCGCTCCACCCGCCGCATCCGCGTCACCCGCCACATTTCGCCAGGCAGGCGCCCCCCCCCCTGGGAGTCGCCCCCCCCTTTACCCTGATGGGCCGCGCCGGCCGCCGCTTCCAGAATCGTCGCGCACCATCAGGAGGACCAATGAGCGACAGGATCTGGCTGAAGAGCTACCCCAGCGGCGTGCCGGCCGAGATTGACCCGGACCAGATCCCCACGCTGCTGGACCTGATCGACCAGGGCTGCAGCAGCTTCCGCGACCGGGCGGCCTACCGCTTCATGGGCCGCTCATGGAGCTTCGGCGAGATCGATGCGCTATCGCGCCAGTTCGCCGGCTACCTGCAGAGCCTGGGCCTGAAGCCCGGCGACCGGGTGGCGATCATGATGCCCAACGTGCCGCAGTACCCGGTGGCGGTGTTCGGCGCGCTGCGCGCGGGCTGCGTGGTGGTCAACGTCAATCCGCTCTACACCGCGCGCGAGCTGGAGCACCAGCTCAAGGATTCCGGCGCGGTGGCCATCGTCATCATCGAGAACTTCGCTGCCACGCTGCAGCAGTGCCTGGACAAGACGGCGGTGCGCCACGTCGTGCTGGCGGCAATGGGCGACATGATGGGCGCGCTCAAGGGCGCACTGATCAACCACGTGGTGCGGCGCGTCAAGAAGATGGTGCCGGCCTACAGCCTGCCGCGCGCGCAGCGCTTCAATGCCGCGCTGGCCACCGGCGCGCGGCGCGGCTGGACGCGCCCGGCCGTGCAGCCCGGCGACATCGCCGTGCTGCAGTACACCGGCGGCACCACCGGCGTGAGCAAGGGCGCGATGCTCACCCACCGCAACATCGCCGCCAACATCCTGCAGTCCGAGGCGTGGAACGGCCCGCTGTGGGCGCAGCTGGGCCGCGAGGAGCAGCCGGTGCTGATCTGCGCGCTGCCGCTCTATCACATCTTCGGCTTCACGGCCTGCATGATGCTCAACATGCGGCTGGGCGGCTGCAATGTGCTGATCGTCAACCCGCGCGACCTGCCGGCCATGCTCAAGGAGCTGGCCCGCCAGCCCTTCCACAGCTTCCCGGGCGTGAACACCCTCTTCCACGCGATGGCCCACCACCCGGACTTCAACAAGGTGGACTGGTCCAGGCTGCGCGTGACCGTGGGCGGCGGCATGGCGGTGCAGAGCGCCACGGCCAAGCTCTGGCAGGCCAAGACCGGCACGGCGATCTGCGAGGGCTATGGCTTGTCCGAGACCTCACCCACGCTGACCTGCAACATCCCGACCAGCCGCGAGTTCACCGGCACCATCGGCCTGCCGATGCCGTCCACCGAGATCCGCATCCTGGACGACGCCGGCAACGAGCTGCCGCTGGGCACGCCGGGCGAGATCGCCGCGCGCGGCCCGCAGGTGATGAAGGGCTACTGGCAGCGGCCTGAGGAAACGGCCAAGGTGATGACCGTCGACGGCTTCTTCCGCACCGGCGACATCGGCGTGATGGACGAGCGCGGCTATGTGCGCATCGTGGATCGCAAGAAGGACATGATCCTGGTCTCGGGCTTCAACGTGTACCCCAATGAGATTGAGGACGTGCTCACCCAGATGCCCGGCGTGCTGGAGGCCGCGGCCGTGGGCGTGCCGGATGACAAATCCGGCGAGGCGGTCAAGGTGGTGCTGGTGAAGTCCGACCCCACGCTGACCGAGGAGCGCGTGCGCGCCTGGTGCGAGGCCAACCTCACCGGCTACAAGCGGCCGAAGATCGTCGAATTCCGTGCGGAGCTGCCCAAGACCCCGGTGGGCAAGATCCTGCGCCGCGCGCTGCGCGAGGCCTGAGCCGCCAGCCGCCGCCCGGCGCACCCGCCAAGGCCGTGTGCCGGGCCTTGTGCCGAGCCTTGTGCCGGGCCGATAAACGGCGAGGGAGCCGGCCGGCGCTCGGCCACAATCCGGGCCCTGCCGCGCTGCGGCGCCCTTGCACGTCGGCCCCATGAGCGCTCCGAGCGAACCGCCCGCCCCGTCCCCGGCCGCCACGCCGGGCTCCCCGCCAAGCACCTTGCCGGGCGACAAGCCCGGCGCGTCGGGCCTGCGCGGCCTGCGCATCGACCGCTCGGCCGCGCCGGCCGGCCGCCGCCGACGGCGCCTGTGGCCCTGGGTGGCTGCAGCCGTGGTGGGCGTGGGCGCGGTGGCCGCCTGGCTGGCGCCGCGGGCTACCGAGGTGCGCGTGAGCTCGGTGGTGCAGTCCACCGCGTCGCAGCAGTATGTGGAGCTGACCGCCTCGGGCTACGTGGTGGCGCAGCGGCGCGCGGCCGTGTCGTCCAAGGCGGCCGGGCGGCTGATGGAGCTGCATGTGCGCGAGGGCTCGCCGGTGCGCAAGGGCGAGCTGATCGCGCGCCTGGACGACAGCGACGTGCGGGCCGCCATGCTGGCCGCGCAGGCCGGCGTGCACCAGGCCGAGGCCGGCGTGCGCCAGGCCGAGGTGGAGCTGACCAATGCCCAGGCCGAGCTGCGCCGCAGCCAGGGCCTGCAGGCGCAGGGCTTCATCTCGCCGCAGGCGGTGGACGCCGCGCAGACGCGCGTGAATGCCGCCCTGGCCGCGCGCTCGGCCGCACAGGCCACGCTGGCGCAGGCCAAGGCCCAGCTGCAGGTGCAGCAGGTCAATGCCGACTTCACCGAGATCCGCGCGCCCTTCGACGGCGTGGTGCTGGTCAAGAACGCCAACGTGGGCGACATGATCACGCCCATGTCCAGCGCCGCCGGCGCGCAGGGCGCGGTGGTGACGATGGCCGACATGTCCACGCTGGAGGTGGAGGCCGATGTCTCCGAGGGCAACCTGTCCAAGGCCCGGCCGGGCCAGCCGGTGGAGATCACGCTGGACGCCCTGCCGCAGGCGCGCTTCCGCGGCCGGGTGGTGGGCATCGTGCCCACGGTGGACCGGGCCAAGGCCACGGTGATGACCAAGATCCAGTTCGAGCAGCTCGACACCCGCATCCTGCCGGAGATGAGCGCCAAGGTGGCCTTCCTGAGCCGGCCCATCACCGCGGCCGATCAGCTGCCGCTGCTGGCGGTCAACCCGCAGGCCGTCGTCGAGCGCGGCGGGCGCAAAGTGGTGCTGCGCGTCAGCGGCGCGACCGGCGAGGAGACCGTGGAGGCGGTGCCCGTCACCCCGGGCCGCAAGCTGGGCGACGTGGTGGAAGTCAGCGGCAGCCTGCGCTCAGGCGACCGCGTGGTGCTGCAGCCGCCGCCGCAGCTGGAGCACGGCGCGCGCGTGAAGCTGGCGGCGTCATGAGCGCCACGCAGGCGATGGCGGCCGCGCAGCCGCTGATCCGCATCCGCAACCTGCGCAAGACCTATCGCCGCGGCGACCAGCTGATCGAGGTGCTGGCCGACATCAACCTGGACGTGCAGCCGGCCGAGTTCATCGCCCTGATGGGCCCCAGCGGCTCGGGCAAGAGCACGCTGCTCAACCTGATCGCCGGCATCGACCAGCCCACGTCCGGCACCATCGAGATCGGCGGCGTGGACATCGCCATGCTCAGCGAGCGGCAGCTGGCCGACTGGCGCGCAGCCAATGTCGGCTTCATCTTTCAGTTCTACAACCTGATGCCGGTGCTCACGGCGTTCGAGAACGTGGAGCTGCCGCTGCTGCTGACCGGCCTGTCGCGCCGCCAGCGCCAGGCGCATGTGGAGTCGGCGCTGGCCATGGTCAAGCTGACCGACCGCATGGACCACTATCCCAATGAGCTGTCCGGTGGCCAGCAGCAGCGCGTGGCCATCGCCCGCGCGCTGGTGACCGACCCCACGCTGATCGTGGCCGACGAGCCCACCGGCGACCTGGACCGCACCACCGGCGAGGAGGTGCTGGCGCTGATGGACGAGCTGCACCGCGACCTGGGCAAGACCATCGTGATGGTCACGCACGACCCCAAGGCGGCGTCGCGCGCCGGGCGCATGGTGCACCTGGAAAAGGGCGTGCTGGTGGCCGAGCCGGGCGCGGGGCACTGAACATCGGCGGCCCGCGGCCCCGGCCTGCGCCGCTGCGGCATCAAAGCCTGCCCGGGGGCGATCGGCCGCCACGGGCCGGCGGCGGGACAATCGCGGCCTTCTCTCCTGTCGAGCCGCACCATCATGAAGACCATCCGCCTGCGCGAGGGCAAGGACCGCTCGCTGCTGCGCCGCCATCCCTGGGTGTTCCAGGGCAGCATCGCCCGTGGCGGCGGCGACGCCGGCGAGACGGTGCGCGTGGAGGCGGCCGACGGCCGCTTCCTGGCCTGGGGCGCGTTCAGCCCGGCCTCGCAGATCCGCGTGCGCGCCTGGAGCTTCGACGAGGCCGAGCGCATCGACGCGGCCTTCTTCGCCCGCCGCGTGCAGCAGGCCGTGGCCCTGCGCAGCCGGTTGGCCATCGACAGCGATGCGGTGCGCCTGGTGCACGGCGAGGCCGACGGCCTGCCCGGCTTGATCGTCGATCGCTACGGCGAGCTGCTGAGCGCGCAGTTCCTGTCCACCGGCGTGGAGCGCTGGAAGGCCGTGATCGCCGATGCGCTGCTGCAGGCCACCGGCTGCACGCGGCTCTATGAACGCTCGGACGCCAGCGCGCGCAAGCTCGAAGGCCTGGAGCCGGTGCGCGGCTGGCTGCGTGGCCAGGGCCCGGGCGAGCCGTCCACCGAGGTCGTCATCCGCGAGCACGGCTGGCAGCTGGCCGTGGACGTGGCCGCCGGCCACAAGACCGGCTACTACCTGGACCAGCGCGACAACCGCCGGCTGTTCGCCGACGCGGTGCGGCAGCTCGGCTGCAGGCGCGTGCTCAACTGCTACAGCTACACCGGCGGCTTCAGCGTGGCCGCGCTGGCGGGCGGCGCGCAGGAGGTGGTCAGCGTCGACTCCTCCGCCCCGGCGCTGGAGCAGGCCGTGCGCCACGTGGCGATGAACGGCTTCGACGCCGCGCGCCATACCGCCTGCGATACGGACGTGAATGCCGAGCTGCGCCGGCGGCTGCAGGCCGGCGAGCAGTTCGACGCCATCGTGCTGGACCCGCCCAAGTTCGCGCCCAATGCGGCGTCGGCCGAGCGTGCCGCGCGCGCCTACAAGGACATCAACCGCCTGGCGCTCAAGCTGCTGGCGCCCGGCGGCCTGCTGCTGAGCTTCTCCTGCTCGGGCGGCATCCCGGCGGACCTCTTCCACAAGATCGTGGCCGGTGCGGCAGCCGATGCGCAGGTGAACGGCTACCTGCTCAAGCGCCTGGAGGCCGCGGCCGACCATCCGACCACGCTGACCTTCCCCGAGGGCGAGTACCTCAAGGGGCTGATGATCGTCACGCGCTGAACGCGGCGCAGCCCCGTGCCCGGGGCCCGACGCCGCTGCCAGCGACGTGCGGCGCCGTCCTACACGCCGGCGCGCGTCCCGACCGACTGACAGGGTCTTGTCCGCGCCGGACGATCCACCGCAAGTCACACGCTGTCACATGCCGTGGCAGCGCTCTTCAACTTGCCGGAGATCGTCATGCCCCCGACCTTCCGCGACGCGCCCCGCGACCGCGCCGCCGTCGTCCCCGCATCTGCCACCTCCCTGTCGCGGCGCACCCCGGGCCTGCTGGCCGCCGCCGTGCTGGCCCTGCTGGCCGCGCCGGCCGCCCAGGCCGAGCCCTCGCCCGCGCTGGACCGCATCAGCATCTGGCTGGGCGGCTACCAGCCGCAGGTGGAGGGCGACCTGACGCTCAAGTCGCGCGACGGCAGCCAGAGCACCGGCCCGCAGCGCGTGCTGCAGGGTGACGACACCATCTACCGCGCGCGCATCGACTGGCTGCTGTTCGACAGCCAGGGCTTCTCGGTGGACTTCTTCCGCTGGGAAGACCGCCAGGGCCGCAGCGTGCGCGATGCCTTCAGCTTCAACGGCACCACCTATGCCGTGGACGCCAGCCTGGACACCAAGACCACGCTGGACATGGGCAACTTCTCCTACCGCTGGTGGTTCGGCGGCGGCAACACGGTCTTCGGCGTCGGCCTGGGCGCGGCCTACTACAAGATCCAGCTCGACTACGCCGCGCGCGCCAGCATCGGTGGCGCCAGCGACTCGCTGATCGACACCGACAGCAAGGAAGCCTGGGCGCCGCTGGTCACGCTGGGCCTGCGCCACCAGCTGACCGAGCAGGTGCGGCTGTATGCCGACGTGTCGGGCGCCAAGAAGAACGGCGGCGACCAGAACGGCGACATCGTCAACGGCGGCGTGGGCGTGGAGTGGTTCCCGACCAAGAACCTGGGGATCGGTGCCGAATACAGCGCCACCCGCATCCGCTACAACTGGCGCAACGACGACGTGCAGGCCAAGCTCAACGTGGATCTGCACGGGCCGTCGCTCTACCTGCGGCTGCGCTTCTGAGTGCCTGGCCGGCGGCACCGGCGGGTGGCGGCGGCTTGATCGCCGGCCCGCTCCGGTGCTCGCGCCATCCGCGGCGGCCGGCCCGCACCGGGTCGGCTTGAGCCCAGCGTGCCGTGATAGAACCGGGCCGATGCAGGCAGCCGCCATCCTCCCCGCATGACCGCCCCTCCGTCGCCCGCGCCCCGCCCCTCGGCCCTGGCCCGGCTGCTTGCCCCGGTGCAGGCGCTGGGCCACGGCGTGAGCCGGCCGGTGGTGGACAGCACCGCCTTCCTGGGCGCGGTGACGCTGGCCGTGCTGCGCGTGCCGCGCGCCGGTGCGCGCTTTCGCATGGCCGACTTCACCCGCGTGCTGGCCGACTCCAGCGCGCGGGCGCTGCCCATCGTCACCGTGGTCAACGTGCTGGTGGGCGCCATCCTGGCCTTCGTCGGTGCGGTGCAGCTGGTCAAGTTCGGCGCCGGCATCTTCGTGGCCGACCTGGTGGCCATTGCCGTGTCGCGCGAGATGGCCGCCGTGATCACCGCGGTGGTGATGTGTGGGCGCACCGGCGCGGCCTTTGCCGCCGAGCTGGCCACCATGCAGACCAACGAGGAGATCGACGCGCTGGAGGTGCTGGGCCTGCCGGCCACCGACCATCTGGTGGTGCCGCGCGTGATCGCGCTGCTTTTGATGATGCCGCTGCTCTATGTCTACGGCACGCTGGCCGGCCTGCTGGGCGGCTTTGCGGTGGGCGCGAGCATGCTGCAGCTGGCCCCGGCGGCTTACTACGACCGCAGCGTCGGCTCGCTGGGCTTCGACCACCTGGGCCTGGGCTTCACCAAGGCCATCGTCTTCGGCGCCCTGGTGGCGATGGCCGGCTGCTACCACGGCCTGCACGCGGCGCGCAACGCGGCCGGCGTGGGCCAGGCGACCACGCGCGCCGTGGTCACCGGCATCGTCGGCGTGATTGCGCTGGATGCGGTGTTCGCCGTCTGCGCCAACGCGCTCGGCATCTGAAGAGGCCGCACCCATGCCCGTGCTCGAAGTCCGCGACCTGTGCATGCGCTTCGGTGCGCGCCTGATCCAGGAGCACATCAGCTTCGCCGTGGAGCCGGGCACCATCTTCGCCATCATGGGCGGTAGCGGCTGCGGCAAGAGCACGCTGCTCAAGCACCTGATCGGCCTGCTGCGGCCGGCCGCCGGGCAGGTGCTCTATGAGGGCACTGACTACTGGGCCAGCCGCGTGGCCGAGCAGACGCGCATCCGCGCCGGCTTCGGCGTGCTGTTCCAGAGCGCGGCGCTGTGGTCGTCGATGAGCGTGCTCGACAACGTGCTGCTGCCGCTGCAGCTGCAGACCGGCCTGTCCACCGCCGAGCGCGAGGCCCGCGCGATGGAGGCGCTGGGCTGGGTGGGCCTGGCCGAGTTCGCGCGCTACTTCCCGTCGGACCTGAGCGGCGGCATGAAGAAGCGCGCCGGCCTGGCGCGGGCCATCGCCACCCAGCCCCGGCTGCTCTTCCTGGACGAGCCGTCTGCCGGCCTGGACCCGATCAGCTCGCGCAAGCTCGACGAGCTGATCCTCGACATCCGCGAGCGCACCGGCGCGGCCATCCTGATGGTCAGCCATGAGCTGCCCAGCCTGTATGCCGTGGCCGACGACGGCATCTTCCTGGACGCCGACAGCAAGCGGCCCATCGCCCACGGCCAGCCCGAGGCGCTGCGCCAGACCTGCCACCATCCGACCGTGCATGCCTTCCTGCACCGCGAAGCCCTGCCCGACGAACCCGTGACCGCTGAATCCGGAGCCCCTGCATGAAACGCAACGCCCTGCTGGTGGGCGGATTCGTCCTCGCCGCCTTCGTGCTCATCGTCGTGGGCGTGCTGACCCTGGGCGGCGCCGACCTCTTCGCCCAGCGCAGCAAGGCCATCGTCTACTTCCAGGGCAGCGTGCGCGGCCTGTACGTGGGCGCGCCCATCACCTTCCGCGGCGTGAAGATCGGCGAGGTCCAGTCCATCGGCATCCAGGTCGATCCACAGACGCTGGTGGCCCGCATCCCGGTGGAGCTCAACCTCTCAGCCGACGTGCTGCGCCTGGGCGACGAGCCGGCGCCGCGCACCCGCGACATCCCCGGCCTGGTGCAGCGCGGCCTGCGCGCGCGGCTGATCGTGCAGAGCGTGGTCACCGGGCAGACCGCCGTGGACCTGGACTTCAAGCCCAACACGCCGCTGCACCTGGTGGCCGGCGGGCGCGGCAAGGTGCCCGAGATCCCCGCCGTGCGCGACCGGCTGGAGGCGCTGATCGAGCAGGCCTCCGAGATCCCGCTGGCCGACATCGTCAAGGAGGTGCGCCAGACGGTGAAGTCGCTGGACGCG
The DNA here is from genome assembly GCA_016219375.1 of Burkholderiales bacterium. GTDB lineage: Bacteria > Pseudomonadota > Gammaproteobacteria > Burkholderiales > Burkholderiaceae_C > Aquabacterium. The sequence continues at coordinate 93,974 of JACRNC010000007.1, read as the reverse complement.
GCGCTCAACAGCACGCGCCAGGTGGTGGAGAGCAGCGGCAAGGAGTTCGCCGCCACCGCCGCGCAGGCCCGCCAGGCCATGGCGGCCACCACCGGCGCAGTGCAGGCGGTGCAGGTGCAGGCCACCAGCACGCTGGCGTCCATCGAGCGGCTGTCGGAGACCTCGCGCGGCGTGGTGTTGTCCGCCCAGCCGGATCTGCAGCTCACGCTGGCCGCCACGCGCGATGCGGCCGAGTCCGCCCGCGAGGCCATGGACCAGTTCGCCGGCCTGACGGCAGCCGGCACCCCGTTGCGTGCCGACCTGGAAGGCGCGGTGCGCGATCTGTCGCTGGCCTCGCGCAGCCTGCGCGGCCTGGCCGACCAGCTGGACCGCCGACCCAATGCGCTGGTGTTCGGAAAGGAGAACCGATGAGTCGATCCCAAGACGCTGGCGCCGCCCGCCCCCTGGCACGGATCGACCGCATGAAGCGGCTGGTCCCCACGACACGGCTCGCCGACACGACGCGGCTCGTCCACACGACGCGGCTGGTGGCACGGCTGGTCCGCATGGCACAACCCGCCCGGCTGGTCGCCCCAGCGCTGCTGGCCGGGGCCACGCTGCTGGCCGGCTGCGCCGCGCCGCCCACCCGCTGGCTGGCCCTGCCCATGCTGCCGGCCGCGTCACACGACGCCGCAGCAGGCGCGGCTGCCAACGTTGAGCCCCCCGCCCCGGCGGCCGGCCCCGCCACCCACGCGGCCACCCGTGCCGCACCTGACCGCACGCTGTCCGTGCGCCGCGTCGTGCTGCCAGAGTACCTGCAGGCCACCGGTGTGCGCTATCGCACCGACGGCGCGCTGCTGGACGAATGGCCCGACACGCTCTGGGCCGAGCGGCTGGAGGTTGCCGCCAGCCGACGCCTGGCCGACGCCCTGCGCCGCGAGCTGCCCGGCTGGACCATCTGCGAAGGCGTGTGCCCCGGCGCCGCGCTGGGCCCGGCCGTGCTGGTGGAGTTCTCCGCCCTGGACTACCTGCGTCCCCAGCGCCGGCTGGAGGCCCAGGTGCGCTGGCGCGCCGTGGCCGCCGGGCCCGAATCCGGCCTGGTGCCCGCCCTGCTGCGCGCCGCCCGCCGGCCGGGCAACACCGGCCCCTCGGTCTTCGCCGCGCCCAGCCCGGGGCCCGGTGCCAATGTCCCGGCCGCGGCGCCTGCGGCCGATGCCGCCTCCGCCCCTGACGCCGCCGCACCGGCCCTGCCCTTGCCCGCCCCGCGCCAGTACAGCGTGCCGGTGGCCGGCGACACGCCCCAGGCCCAGGCCGAGGCCATCGCCGAGGTGCTGGACCGCGTGGCCCGGGAAACGGCGGCGGGGCTCAGCGGGCCTCGCGCCGCGAACTGAGGCGCACCGTGAGCCGCCCTGTGCCGCCTGCCGCCCCCTGCGCCATCGTCGCCGCCATGCACGACGAGCTGCGCGCCGTGCTTGACCTCATGCCCGACGAAGCCCTCGTGCGCCGCGCGGGTCGCGAGTTCTGGGTCGGGCACCTGCACGGCCAGCCGGTCGTGGCCGTGCTCTCGCGCATCGGCAAGGTGGCCGCGGCCACCACGGCCACGCTGCTGATCACCGAGTTCAACTGCAGCCGCATCCTCTTCACCGGTGTGGCCGGCGGCCTGCACGCCGCCGTGCGCGTGGGTGACGTGGTGGTGGCCCGCGAGCTGCTGCAGCACGACATGGATGCCTCGCCGCTGTTCCCACGCTGGGAGGTGCCGCTGACCGGCCGCAGCCGCTGGCCGGCCGATGCCGCATGGACCACGCTGGTGGAGGCCGCCGCGCAGCGCGCGCTGCAGGCAGCAGGCGCGCAAGCGCAGGCCGCCCTGGGCCTGGCCGGACGCGGGCCGCGGCTGCACACCGGCCTCATCGTCAGCGGCGACCGCTTCGTCTCCACCCAGGCCGAGAGCGCGGCGCTGCGCACCGCCCTGCCCGATGCCCTGGCCGTGGAGATGGAAGGCGCGGCCGTCGCCCAGGTCTGCGCCGACTTCGGCGTGCCGCTGGCGGTGGTGCGCACCATCTCCGACCGCGCCGACGAGCACGCGGCGCTGGACTTCAGCCGCTTCGTCGCCGAGGTTGCCAGCCGCTACAGCGCGCGGCTGGTGGAGGCGGTGATGGACGCGCTGAACGCGGGCGAGAGCGCCGCGTCAGGCTGACGGGCTCAGGGCTGGCGCAGCCGCCTCACAGGCTTGCCGCCAGCCGGCATCCCTGGTCGATGGCCCGCTTGGCATCCAGCTCGCCGGCCTCGAAGGCCCCGCCGATCAGATGCACCGTGCGGCCGGCGGCCTTCAGCGGCTCCACCAATTCGCGCAGCGGCTCCTGGCCGGCACAGAGGACCACGTTGTCCACCTCGATCCACGTCGGGTTCTCGCGCTTCTCACCGTAGCTGACGAGCAGGCCCTGGTCGGCGATGCGCTCGTAGTTGACGCCGCCGATCATGGTCACGTGTTTCATCTTCAGCGTCGTGCGGTGGATCCAGCCGGTGGTCTTGCCCAGGCGCTCGCCCAGCTTGCCGGCCTTGCGCTGCAGCAGCGTCACCTCGCGCGCCGGCGGGCTCACCTGCGGCCCCTGCGGGGACAGGCCGCCCGGCGCTGCCGCCGGGTCCACCACGCCCCACTCGGCCTTCCACTCGTCCAGGTGCAGCGTGGGCGAATGGCCGTCCTGCACCAGAAACTCGGCCACGTCGAAGCCGATGCCGCCCGCCCCGATCACCGCCACGCGCCGGCCCACGGGCTTGCGGCCCCGCAGCACGTCGATGTAGCTCAGCACCATGGGATGGTCCTGGCCCGGGATGCGCGGGTTGCGCGGCAGCACGCCGGTGGCCACGATCACCTCGTCGTAGCCGTCCAGCGCCGCGGCATCCACGCGCCGGCCCAGGTGCAGCCGCACGCCCGTGGCCTCCACGCGGCGGGCGAAGTGGCGCAGCATCTCGTGGAACTCCTCCTTGCCCGGGATCACCTTGGCCATGTTGAGCTGGCCGCCGATCTCCGCTGCGGCATCGAAGAGATGCACCTCGTGCCCGCGCTCGGCCAGCACGGTCGCTGCGCTCAGCCCCGCCGGGCCGGCGCCGACCACGGCGAAGCGCCGCCGCTTGGGCGTCGGCCGGTAGACCAGCTCGGTCTCATGGCAGGCGCGCGGGTTGACCAGGCAGCTGGTCAGCTTGTTCTGGAAGATGTGGTCCAGGCAGGCCTGGTTGCAGGCGATGCAGGTGTTGATCTGCTCGGCCCGGCCCAGCCGCGCCTTCTTGACGAAGTGCGCATCGGCCAGTAGCGGGCGGGCCATCGACACCATGTCGGCACAGCCGTCGGCCAGCACCTGCTCGGCCACCTCCGGCGTGTTGATGCGGTTGGAGGTGACCAGCGGCACGTCGATGCCGGCTGCGCGGAACTCCGCCTTCATCTTCTGCGTCACCCACGCAAAGGCCGCGCGCGGCACGCTGGTGGCGATCGTCGGCACGCGGGCCTCGTGCCAGCCGACGCCGGTGTTGATGATGGTGGCGCCGGCGCGCGCGATGGCGCGGCCGAGCTGCACCACCTCGTCCCAGGTGCTGCCGTCGGGCACCAGGTCAATCATGGAGAGGCGGTAGATCAGGATGAAGTCTCGCCCCACCGCCTCGCGCGTGCGCTGCACGATCTCCACCGGCAGCCGCATGCGCTGGCTGTAGTCGCCGCCCCATTCGTCGCGGCGCTTGTTGGTGTGGCGGGCGATGAACTGGTTGATGAAGTAGCCCTCCGATCCCATGATCTCCACGCCGTCGTAGCCGGCCTCGCGGGCCAGCACGGCGCAGCGGACGAAGTCCTTGATCTGGCGCTCCACGCCAGCCGACGACAGCGCGCGCGGCGTGAACGGCGAGATCGGCGACTTGATGCGCGAGGGCGCCACCGCCAGCGGGTGGTAGGCATAGCGGCCGGTGTGCAGGATCTGCATGGCGATCTTGCTGCCGTGCGCGTGCACGGCGTCCGTCACCACGCGGTGGCGGCGCGCGGCCGCATGCGTGGCCAGCCGCCCGGCAAAGGGCTTGGCCCAGCCGGCGATGTTGGGCGCGAAGCCCCCGGTCACCATCAGCCCGACCTCGCCTTCGGCCCGCTCGGCGAAGTAGGCCGCCAGCCGGCTCAGGTCGCGCCCGTCCTCCAGCCCAGTGTGCATGGAGCCCATCAGCACCCGGTTCTTCAGCGTGGTGAAGCCCAGGTCCAGCGGGGCGAGCAGGTGGGGATAGGGCGAAGCAGCGGCAGGAGAACTCATGGGAGCGGCAGCGTGGGAGCGTGCGTGTGCGGCACGGAGTAGAGGGCGGCTCGGGGGGCACAGCAGCCACCGCCTTGCCCGAGAGGGCTAGAATCCTCTTCTAGAATATAGTTCTATGTCAAGCGCGACCGACCCCGACGCCCCCGCGCGCCCCGACCGGCGGCGCGACATCCTCGACGCCGCGCTGGCCTGCTTCCTGGAGCAGGGCATCGAGCCGACCACCATCGAGGCCATCCGCGAGCGCTGCGGCGCCAGCGTGGGCAGCATCTACCACCACTTCGGCTCCAAGGACGGCATCCTGGCCGCGCTGTGCCTGCGCGCGCTGGACGAGCAGAGCGCCAGCATGGCCCGCGCCACCGCCGGCGCACCCACCCCCCGCGACGGCGTGCGCGGCCTGGTGCTGGGCTACCTGGACTGGGTCCAGACCGATCCCATCCGCGCCCGCTTTCTCTTCCAGGCCCGCCCGCTGGTCGCCCGCGGCCCGCGCGCAGCCGACTTGGCCGAGCGCGCCCGCCAGCGCAATGCCGCGCTGCTGGCCTGGTTTGAGCCGCACCGCGCCAGCGGCGCCCTGCGCGACCTGCCCTGCGAGATCTACCCATCCCTGGTCATCGGCCCGGCGCAGAGCTACAGCCGCGCCTGGCTGGCCGGTGGCGAGATGGCCCCGCCCGCGGTCTACCGCGAGGTGCTGGCCGATGCCGCCTGGCGCGCAGTAGCTGCGCCCGACGCGTGCGGCTGAACTTGCTGAAACCCCTGCCCGCCGCGCGGGCATGGGCACCCTGCCGAGCAGCCGGCGCGGGCGTCGAGGGCGCACGCCATCCGCGTCCCCCAGCCATCACCGGGCTTGCCCGGATGGTGTGATTTCACGCCCTCCGCGCCCCATTGCAGCCGGCTATGAATCCGCTCGGCGCCATGGCTTGTCACGCTGCTGTCAGGCGAGCAAACTGGGCCGGACCGCTGCCCCCGGCCGCCCTCCTGCCACCCCCCTCGCAGGGTCAGGCTGACGGTCGCCGCGGCGGTTCAATCCCTCTCGCCCATCCTCGACAAGGAGGCTTTATGAATCTGACGATCAGCGGCCGCCACCTCGACGTGACCCCCGCCATCCGCGACTACGTGCTGACCAAGCTCGACCGCGTGACGCGTCACTTCGACCAGGTGGTGGACATCAGCGTGATGCTCACCGTCGAACCGCTCAAGGAGAAGGACCGCCGCCAGAAGGCCGGCGTGAGCCTGCATCTCAAGGGCCGCGACATCTTCGTCGAGACCGCGCATGAGGATCTCTACGCCGCCATCGACGAGCTGGTGGACAAGCTCGATCGTCAGGTCGTACGGCACAAGGACAAGGTACAGGACCATCATCACGCGTCGCCCAAGCGCGCCCTGCTGAACTGACCCGCGCGCTACACGCGCCCCGATCGGCCGGCCTTCCGCCGGCCCTCCTTGACGGCCCCTCGACGGGGCCGTCTTTGTTTGCATGAGCGCTGGTCGCTGCTACGCACGTTCGCGTCGTCTGACAAGCGAATCCGCGCCAGATCCAGGGTTTCGGGCACGGCGTCTGCCATACGCTTGTCACATGGAGAGGGCAGCCCGGTACCGAGGGTGGAGCAGGCCAGCCCGGCAAGCGGCGTGACATCCGTCCGTCGCGGCGCGCCGACACAACTTGTTGCAGCGCCGCATGGCCTCCACAATCCCCCGGAATCCGGTCTACCGGCCCCAAAGTTGCGGATTCCTATAATCCGCCCCCTCAGTCAGCAGGAAGCCCCAGCCAAGACTTAAGCAGTCGTAACTGAGGCGTCGTTCGATGAACCGTCTCGCCGCCATCTTGCCTGCCAGCAGCGTGCTGGTGGACGTGGACGCCAGCAGCAAGAAGCGCGTGTTCGAGGTTGCCGGCCTGCTGTTCGAGAACCAGCATGCCATCGCCCGCGCCACGGTCACGGACAACCTGTTCGCCCGCGAGCGTCTGGGCTCCACCGGCCTGGGCCACGGCGTGGCCATCCCCCATGGCCGCATCAAAGGCCTGAAGAACCCGCTGGCCGCCGTGCTGCGGCTGGCCCAGCCGGTGCCCTTCGACGCACCGGACGATGAGCCGGTGTCGCTGCTGATCTTCCTGCTCGTGCCCGAGGCGGCCACCCAGCGCCACCTGGAGATCCTCTCGGAGATCGCCGAGCTGCTGTCCGACCGTGAGCTGCGCGAGCGGCTCAAGACCGAGTCCGACAGCACCAAGGTGCACGAGATGATCGACCACTGGCAACCGCTCAAGTCCGTCGCTTGAAGTCCGCCATCATCAGCGCCGAGACGCTGTTCGAGGCGAATCGCCCCGCCCTGCGCTGGGAATGGATCGCCGGGCATGCCTACTCCGAGCGCCGCTTCGACCTCGAAGCCGTCAAGGACGCCCAGTCCGCCGCCGACCTGGTCGGCTATCTGAACTACATCCACCCCTACCGCGTCCAGATCGTCGGCCGGCGCGAGGTCGCCTACCTCAGCGCCGCCACGCCCGAGGACCAGGAGCGCCGCATCTCGCGCATCGTCACGCTGGAGCCGCCGGTGCTGGTGGTGGCCGACGGCGAGCAGGCGCCCGACCGGCTGGTGGCCATGTGCGGCCGCGCCGGCCTGCCGCTGTTCGTCACGCAGGAGCCGGCCGGCCACGTCATCGACGTGCTGCGCAGCTACCTCACCCAGCACTTCGCCGAGCGCATCACCCGCCACGGCGTGCTGATGGACATCCTGGGCCTGGGCGTGATGCTCACCGGCGAATCCGGCCTGGGCAAGAGCGAACTCGGCCTGGAGCTGATCTCGCGCGGCCACGGCCTGGTGGCCGACGACGCGGTGGACCTCTACCGCGTCTCGCGCACTGCCATCGAGGGTCGCTGCCCCGAGCTGCTGATGAACCTGCTGGAGGTGCGCGGCATCGGCCTGCTGGACATCAAGGCCATCTTTGGCGAGACCGCCGTGCGCCGCAAGATGCGCCTGAAGCTCATCGTGCACCTGGTGCGCAAGGAGACGATGGAGCGCGAGTTCGAGCGCATGCCCTACGAGCCTCTCTATGAGGAGATCATGGGCGTGCCCATCCGCAAGGCGGTGATCGCCGTGGACGCCGGCCGCAACCTGGCCGTGCTGGTGGAGGCCGCCGTGCGCAACACCGTGCTGCAGCTGCGCGGGATCGACACCTACAAGGAGTTCATCGAGCGCCACCGGCGCGCGATGGAGGCAGGCGAGTAAGCGGGCAGCGCGCCGCGACGGCAGGCTTCAGAGCGCCAGGCTCAGCCATGGTGATGCCGCAGCCGGCCCTGCGAGGCCGCGGCCTTGCAGCTTTCCTTGTTGCAGACCACGTACAGCGCCAGCGCATGGTCGTGCAGCGTGTAGCCGCGCTCGGCGGCGATCTGCTGCTGGCGGCGCTCGATCTCGGCGTCGACGAATTCCTCGACCTGCCCGCAGATCACGCACACCAGGTGGTCGTGGTGCTGGCCCTCGTTGAGCTCGAAGATGGCCTTGCCGGCCTCGTTGCCCGACTTGCCGGCCTCGAAGTGGTTGCGCGACAGCAGCCCCGCCTGCTCGAACTGCATCAGCACGCGGTAGACCGTGGCCAGCCCGATGTCGGCGCCCTCGTTGAGCAGGGTCTTGTAGACGTCCTCGGCCGTCAGGTGGCGCCGCGTCGATTTCTGGAACACCTCCAGGATCTTGATGCGCGGCAGCGTGGCCTTCAGGCCGCTGCTCTTGAGTTCGTCGGCGTGAGTCATCGGTGGCATGGCAGCCCGGGGAAGGCGCCAGCCGCTGCAGCGCGCCGCACGCCAGTAGGTCACTAGAATCCCCGGATGATACGGGTGCCGGCCGGCGCCCGGCAGCCTGTGGTTTCTCCAGCCCTCATGCCCCTGACGCCCCCCCGCCGCCCGCGCGTTGCCGCCTCATCCCGACCCGCGCGCGCCGCCGCCCGGGCGCTGGCCGCAGCCGCCCTGCTGGCCCTGCTGGCCGGCTGCAACACCACCGCCCGCGACGACCGCTTCTACGGCCTGATCCGGCCTTATCGCGTCGAGATCGTGCAGGGCAACGTGGTGACGCAGGAGATGATCGCCCAGATCCAGCCCGGCCTGGGCCGCGCCCAGGTGCGCGACATCCTCGGCTCGCCGCTGCTGACCAGCGCCTTCCACGGCAACCGCTGGGACTACGTCTTCAAGATCCGCCGCCAGGGAGCCGAGCCCCAGGAGCGGCGCGTGACCGTCTTCTTCAACGGCGAGCAGGTCGAGCGCTTCGAGGCCGACGAGCTGCCCAGCGAGCGCGACTTCGTCAGCGCCATCGACACCGCGCGGCCGGCCAAGGTGCCGCCGCTGGAGCTCTCCAGCGAGCAGCGCGACAAGCTGCCGCGCCCGCAGGCCGCGCCGGTGGCGCGCAACGACGCCCCGGTGGGAGCGGCGCGCGACTACCCGACGCTGGAGCCTATTAGCCCCTGATCGCGCCCTGATCACGCTCTGCTCGCCCCCTGATCCCGCCCTGGTCACGCCGTGATGGCCTCGTGACGACCTGACTGCCGCGCCGCGACCCGATCCATGACTCCTGCTTCTTCCTCTCCATCCGACCGCCTGCGCGTGGCCGTGGCCGGTGCCTCCGGCCGCATGGGCCGCATGCTGATCGAGGCCATCCAGGCCGCCGACGACTGCGTGCTGGCCGGTGCGCTGGACGTACCCGGCAGCCCTGCGCTGGGCCAGGACGCCGCGGCGTTCCTGGGCCAAGCCAGCGGCGTGGCCATCACCAGCGACCTGGCCACCGGCCTGCGCGATGCCCGCTTCCTGATCGACTTCACCCGGCCCGAGGGCACGCTGGCCCACCTGCGTCAGTGCCGCGAGCACGGCATCAAGCTGGTCATCGGCACCACCGGCTTCAGCGACGCGCAGAAGGCCGAGATCACGGCTGCGGCAGCCGACATCGCCATCGTCATGGCGCCCAACATGAGCGTGGGCGTCAACGTGGTGCTCAAGCTGCTGCAGCAGGCGGCCAAGGCGCTGTCGCGCGGCTATGACATCGAGATCATCGAGGCGCACCACCGCCACAAGGTCGATGCCCCCAGCGGCACGGCGCTGAAGATGGGCGAGGTGGTGGCCGAGGCCATCGGCCGCGACCTGAAGACCTGCGCCGTCTACGGCCGCGAGGGCGTCACCGGCGAGCGCGACCCGAGCACCATCGGCTTTGCCACGGTGCGCGGCGGCGACATCGTGGGCGACCACACGGTGCTGTTCGCCGGCATCGGCGAGCGCATCGAGATCACGCACAAGTCCTCCAGCCGCGCCACCTATGCCCAGGGCAGCCTGCGTGCGGTGCGCTTCCTGCACGGCCAGGCGCGCGGCCTCTTCGGCATGGACGACGTGCTGGGCCTGCACGCCTGATGGACCTGATCGCTGCCGTCTGGGCGCCGGGTGATGCGGTCACGCGGCTGGTGGCCGTGGTGCTGCTGCTGGCCTCCATCGCCTCCTGGGTGACCATCCTCTACAAGGGCTGGCTGCTGCGCCGCGCGCGGCTGGACCTGCGCCGCGCGGTGGCGGCCTTCTGGGCTGCGCCCAATCTGCAAGATGCCCGCCGGCAGCTTGCCGCCTTCGACCGCGAGGGCATCGTCGCGCCGCTGCTGGAAGCCGGCCTGGCCGCCGTGCCCGCCGGCACACTGGAGGCGGCGGGGCAACGCGAGGCACAACTCACCCGCCGCCTGCGCGATGCCTTGCATGCGGTGGTGCAGCGCCTGCAGCTCGGCAACGTGCTGCTGGCGTCCATCGGCGCCACCGCGCCCTTCGTCGGCCTCTTCGGCACCGTCTGGGGCATCTACCACGCCATGTTGGGGATCTCGGCGGCCGGTGACGCGGGCATCGACAAGATCGCCGGCCCGGTGGGCGAGGCGCTGATCATGACGGCCCTGGGCCTGCTGGTCGCCATCCCGGCGGTGCTGGCCTACAACGCCTTCAACAAGCAGGTGAGCGCGGCCGAGGCGGAGCTCGAAGGCTACGCCCACGACCTGCGCGAGCTGCTGCTGCACCGGGGCGTGGAGAACCTGTGAGCGCGTCACCCATGTCCGCCTGCCCCGCCCAGGCACGCCTGCTCGTCGTTGCAAATGCTCGCCATATCGCTCGATATGGCTGCGCTTTGCGCCTGGATCAGGCGCCCCTGCTCGTGGCCTTCGGCCACGGCCGATTCACTCGCAGGTTCTGAGATGGCCTTCGGCCGGCTGGAGCGGGGCCCGCGGCCCGCGCCGATGAGCGAGATCAACATGACGCCGCTCATCGACGTGATGCTGGTGCTGCTGGTGATCTTCATGCTGACCGCGCCGCTGATGGCCTCCAGCCTCAAGCTGGATCTGCCGCGCACCGAGGCCGCGCAGCCCGATGCGCCCGAGGGCGAGGTGGTGGAGCTGGCGCTCACCGCCGACGGCCGCCTGCACTGGGCCGACGATGTGGTGCAGCCGGCCGAGCTGGACCGCCGCCTGCGCCAGGTCGCGCAGCGCAACCCGCGCCAGGAGGTGCAGCTGCGCGCCGACCGCGCCGTGCCCTATGGCCGCGTGGCCGAGCTCATCGGCGCGCTGCAGCAGGCGGGGCTGTCGCGCATCGCCTTCGTCGCCGAGCCGGGCGCGCCCGCGGCCTCGGCCGCCCGCTGACAGCCGCTCATCCCCAGGGCCCGCAGGGTCCCAAACCTAGAATGTCGGATTGGCCTGCCGACGCCCACCGCGGGTGCCGGGCGCCCCCTTTCATCCCGGCATGAGCACCATGCGCACCATGCAAGAGACCTACAAGTTCGACGAGATCGAGAAGGCCGCCCAGGCCGACTGGCGCGCGCGCGACGCCTACCGCGTCACCGAGGACGCGAGCCGTCCCAAGTTCTACGCCTGCTCCATGCTGCCCTACCCTTCGGGCAAGCTGCACATGGGCCATGTGCGCAACTACACCATCAACGACATGCTCACGCGCCAGCTGCGCATGAAGGGCATGAACGTGCTGATGCCGATGGGCTGGGACGCCTTCGGCCTGCCGGCCGAGAACGCGGCGATGAAGAACCAGGTGCCGCCCGCGCAGTGGACCTACTCCAACATCGCCTACATGAAGGGCCAGATGCAGGCCATGGGCCTGGCCATCGACTGGAGCCGCGAGGTTGCCACCTGCTCGCCCGACTACTACAAGTGGAACCAGTGGCTCTTCCTGAAGATGCTGGAGAAGGGCATCGCCTACAAGAAGACCCAGGTGGTGAACTGGGACCCGGTGGACCAGACCGTGCTGGCCAACGAACAGGTGATCGACGGCCGCGGCTGGCGCTCGGGCGCGCTGGTCGAGAAGAAGGAGATCCCGGGCTACTACCTCAACATCACCGCGTATGCGGACGAGCTGCTGGCCGCCGTCACCGACCCGCAAGACAAGAACTACCTCTCCGGCTGGCCCGAGCGCGTGCGGCTGATGCAGGAGAACTGGATCGGCAAGAGCCAGGGCGTGCGCTTTGCGTTCACGCACGACATCCTTGATGCCCACGGCGCGCCGATCCAGGACGGGCGGCTGTATGTCTTCACCACGCGCGCCGACACCATCATGGGCGTGACCTTCTGTGCCGTCGCCCCAGAGCACCCGCTGGCCACGCATGCGGCGCAGGGCGATGCCGAGCTGGCCGCCTTCATCGAGGACTGCAAGAAGGGCGGCACCACCGAGGCGGAGCTGGCGCTCAAGGACAAGGAAGGCCGCCCCACCGGCCTGACGGTGACGCACCCGCTGACCGGCGCGGCCATCCCGGTCTGGGTGGGCAACTATGTGCTGATGAGCTACGGCGACGGCGCCGTCATGGGCGTGCCCGCGCATGACGAACGCGACTTTGCGTTTGCCAGGAAATACGGCATTGCCATCAAGCAGGTGATCGCGGTGGAAGGCGAGACCTTCAGCACCGAAGCCTGGGCCGAGTGGTACGGCGACAAGCAGCGCGGCCGCTGCATCGATTCCGGCGTGCTCGACGGACTGAACCACCTGGATGCGGTCAACCGCGTGGCCGAGCTGCTCGCTGCCAAGGGCCTGGGCGAGAAGAAGACCACCTGGCGCCTGCGCGACTGGGGCATCAGCCGCCAGCGCTACTGGGGCACGCCCATCCCCATCATCCACTGCCCGTCCTGCGGCGACGTGCCGGTGCCCGAGAAGGACCTGCCCGTGGTGCTGCCCGAGGACTGCGTGCCCGATGGCAGCGGCAACCCGCTGAAGAAGCGCGCCGACTTCCTCAAGGTCGCCTGCCCGGGCTGCGGCGGCGATGCCGAGCGCGAGACGGACACGATGGACACCTTCGTGGACTCGTCCTGGTACTTCCTGCGCTACTGCTGCGCGCAGGACGGCACGGCCAACCCGGCCAACGACGCCGCGATGGTGGACGCGCGTGCCGACTACTGGATGGGCGCAGGCGCGGCCGGCATGCAGCGCGGCATGGACCAGTACATCGGCGGCATCGAACACGCCATCCTGCACCTGCTCTACGCGCGCTTCTGGACCAAGGCCATGCGCGACCTGGGCCTGGTGAAGATCGACGAGCCCTTCCAGAAGCTGCTGACGCAAGGGATGGTGCTCAACCACATCTACTCGCGCAGGACGGACAAGGGCGGCAAGGAGTACTTCTGGCCGCATGACGTCGAGAACGTCGTGGACGCGGCCGGCAAGATCACCGGCGCCCGGCTCAAGCACGCGGTGGGCGAGCTGCCCACGGGGACGCCCATCGACTACGAGGGCGTGGGCACCATGTCCAAGTCCAAGAACAACGGCGTGGACCCGCAGGACCTGATCGAGCGCTACGGCGCCGACACCGCGCGGCTGTTCACCATGTTCGCCGCGCCGCCCGAGCAGACGCTGGAGTGGAACGACGCCGCGGTGGAAGGCGCGCATCGGTTCCTGAAGCGGGTGTGGACTTTCGGTGCCAGGCAGGCCGAGGCCATCCGCGGCGCCGGCGCACCCGATGCCGCGATCGGCGGCGATGCCAAGGCGCTGCGCCGCGAGGTGCACACCGTGCTGCGCCAGATCAGCTACGACTACGAGCGCATGCAATACAACACCGTGGTCTCCGGTGCGATGAAGCTGCTCAACGCGCTGGAGGGCTTCAAGGGCGACGGCTCAGCCGCATCGGGCGCCGTGCTGCGCGAGGGCTACGGCATCCTGCTGCGCGCGCTCTACCCGGCCTGCCCGCACCTCACCGCCGTGGCCTGGAAGGAGCTGGGCTATGCCGCGCAGCTGGGCGACCTGCTGGATGCGCCCTGGCCGCAGGTCGATGAGGCCGCGCTGGTGCAAGACGAGATCGAGCTGATGCTGCAGGTCAACGGCAAGCTGCGCGGCAGCCTCACCGTGCCGGCCTCGGCCGACAAGGCGGCGATTGAAGCGGCGGCCCTGGCCAGCGAAGGCTTTGCCAAGTTCGGCGAAGGCAAGCCGGCCAAGAAGGTCATCGTCGTGCCCGGCCGCTTGGTCAACGTGGTCGTCTGAGAAGGGGCCGGGACATGAGCCGCACTGCATCCGTTGCCCTGGCCCGCCGGCATCTGCTGGCCCTGGGTGTGGCCGGCAGCACTGCCACGCTGCTGGCCGGCTGCGGCTTCCAGCTGCGTCGCCGCCAGGCGCTGCCGCTGTCCAGCATCGCGCTGGTCGGCTTTGCCACGCGCTCGCCGTTCGAGGCCGAGCTGCGCCGCCAGATCGCCGCCAGCGGCCCCACGCGCGTGGTGGACACGCCCAACGAGGCCCAGGTGGTGCTGCGCGTGCTGCGCGAGTCGCGCGAGCAGGCGGTCGTCACCACCACCTCTGCCGGCCTGGTGCGCGAAGTGACGCTGCGCCAGTGGTTCGGCTTTCGCGTCACCTCGCCCGACGGCGAGCAGGTGTGGCTGCCCGACACCACGCTGCTGCAGACGCGCGACATGACCTTCAACGAGCGTGACGCGCTGGCCAAGCAGTCCGAGGCCGAGATGCTCTACCGCGTCATGCAGGCCGATCTGGTGCAGCAGGTGATGCGCCGCCTGGCCGCGCTCACGCCGCCGGCGGGCAGCAGCACGCCTGCGGCCACGCCCGCGGCATCGGCCACCTCGCGCTGAGCAGCGCTGCAGATCCGCAGATGCAAGTCCGCGCCGAGCAGCTCGCCGATCACCTCGAGAAGGGCCTGGCGCCGCTCTACGTCGTGCACGGCGACGAGCCGCTGCTGGCGCAGGAGGCGGCCGATGCCATCCGCGCCGCCGCACGCGCAGCCGGCTTCGGCGAGCGGCAGACCTACACCGTCGCCGGCGCGCACTTCGACTGGGGCGCCGTGCTGGCCGCAGCCGGCTCGCTGTCGCTGTTTGCCTCGCGGCAGGTCATCGAGATCCGCATCCCGTCCGGCAAGCCGGGCCGTGACGGCTCCGAGGCCCTGCAGCGGTACGCGGAGCAGGCCGCAGGCAATGCCGACGTGCTCACGCTCGTCACCCTGCCTCGGCTGGACCGGCAGCAGCAGGCCAGCGGCTGGTTCACCGCGCTGGACGGCGCGGGCGTGAGCATCAAGGTCGACCCCGTGGAGCGCAGCGCCCTGCCGGCCTGGATCGCGCGCCGCCTGGCCGCGCAGGGCCAGCGCGTGGCCGAGGGCGAGGACGGGCAGCGCGCCCTGGCCTTCTTCGCCGACCGCGTGGAAGGCAACCTGCTGGCCGCGCACCAGGAGATCACCAAGCTCGGCCTGCTCTACCCCGCCGGCGAGCTGAGCCTGGAGCAGATCGAGGCGGCCGTGGTGGACGTGGCCCGCTACAACGTCTTCAAGCTGGGCGAGGCGGTGCTGGCCGGCCAGGTGCCGCGCGTACTGCGCATGCTCGACGGCCTGCAGGCCGAAGGCGAGGCCGCGGTGCTGGTGCAGTGGACGCTGGCCGAGGACATCCTGGCCCTGCAGCGCGTGCACAGCGCAACCGAGGCCGGCAAGCCGCTGCCGCTGGCCCTGCGTGAGCAGCGGGTCTGGGGCGTCAAGGAAAAACTCTTCGAGCGTCTGGTGCCGCGCCTGGACCGCCACACCCTGGCCCGGCTGGTGGCCGCGGCCGCCACCTGCGACGGCATCGTCAAGGGCCTGAAGCACCCGCAGTGGCCGCAGGAGCCGTGGGCCGCGCTGGAGCGGCTGGCGTTGATGGTCGCCCGCGCGGCCTCCCCCGCGACACCGACGCGGGCACCGGGGCCGCGCCACGCCGGGCCGGCACGCGCTGCACGCTGAGGGCGGCCGCAGCGCGCCGCCACGGCCGGCTCACAGCCACTCGACCGGCGAGCCGGTTGCCGACCAGGCGCTGCCGTCCGGGCGCAGCAGGATGCCCGCATCGGTCACCAACGCGGCCAGGGGGCGGTCCTGGGGCTCAGGCTGGAAGGCCTCCAGCGGCAGCTCGGCACAGCGCCAGGCCACGCCCACGGCCAGGGCGCCGCGATGCTCGGCCAGATAGCGGTCGAAATAGCCGCCGCCATAGCCCAGCCGCCAGCCGCTGGGCGTGAAGCCCACGCAGGGCACGATGAGCACATCGGGCTCGGCCTCGGGGCCGCCTGCCGACGGGATGCCGCAGGCATCGGGCTGCAGCGCCCCGCCCGCCGGCCACAGGCGGTAGACCATGCGCCGCGGCTCGCGCTGCGACCAGGGAAGAGCACGGGGGATGTCGCGCAACCCCGCGTCCCGGTCCAGCATGGGCCATGGGTTAAATTCCCCGCGGATGGGCCAGTAGCCGCCGATGCAGCGGGGTGCCAGCTCGTTCAGCACCTCGGCCAGGTGCCGGCCCAGCTGGGCCGTGGCCTGCGCCACCTCGCCCTCGCTGACGAACTGGTCGCGGCGCGCCAGCAGCCACCGGCGCCATTCGGCGCGCGGCGCACCGGGCGCTGGGCCAGGCCTGTCGGACATGAGGACCCCCCGCAGATGAACCGGAGACGATTATCTCCACCGGCCATGCGCCAGCCGCAGGCCGCCGCCCCCCGCCCCGCATCCGGCCGCCCGGCCCCCGCAGCCCGGGCGGCCGGCCGCATCGGCGGCGTCGCCGGCATCGGCCTCATCCGCCGATATGGCGCCCTGGCGCTGGCCGGCCTGCTGGCGGCCGTGGCCTTGCCGGCCGCGGCCTTCCAGGATGCCCAGGTGCTCGACGCCCGCGACGCGGCGCGCCGCGCCGACCGGCCCCGCCTGGCCGCCCTGCGCCAGGCTGCGGAGGCCGACGGCCATCCGCTGGCCGGCTGGGTGGCCTACTGGGAGCTGAGCCCGCGTCTGGGCGAGGCGCAGCCCGGCGAGGTCGAGGCCTTCCTCACCCGCTGGGCCGGCAGCTATGTGGAGGACCGGCTGCGCAACGACTGGCTGCTGGAGCTGGGCCGCCGCCGCGATTGGGACCGCTTCGCGCAGATCCATCCCGGCTTTCGCATGCGCGATGACCGCGAGGTGGCCTGCTACGCCCTGCTCACGCGCCACCTGCGCGGCGAAAACGTGCGCAACGCGGCCCTGGCCGCCTGGTGGGAGCAGCGCGACGCCGACGACGGCTGCAACCTGCTGGCCACCGCGCTGCGCGATGCCCGCCAGCTGCAGCCCATCGACATCTGGCGCCGGCTGCGCGTGGCCGTGGAGGCCAACAAGCCGCGCCACGTGCAGCAGATCGCCGTGCTGCTGGGCGGCCCGGTGGCGAGGCAGATCGCCGAGACGCTGGACAACCCGGCACGCACGCTCACCCGCCAGCGCCGCTCGATGGGCTCGTTCGGGACCGAGGTGGCCGCGCTGGCCCTGATCCGCCTGGCCGCGCAGGACCCGGACGCCGCCGCGCGCGAGATGGACGAGAACTGGCAGCCGCTGCTGGCGCGCGAGGCCGCGGCCTGGGTCTGGGCCGCCATCGGCAGGCAGTCCGCGCTGCGCCTGCAGCCGCAGGCCGTGGACCACTTCGACCGGGCCTGGGCCGCCTGGGGCCAGCCCCCCGCGCCGGCTGGCACGCGGGACGAACCCTCGCCCGTCGCCCTGGGCTGGTCGGACGACACCCTGGCCTGGCAGGTGCGCGCGGCCATCCGCCAAGCCACCACCGACGGCGTGGACCCGCGCCTGGCCGCGCGCCGCTGGCAGCAGGTGCTCACGGCCATCGCCGCCATGAGCCCGGGCCGGCAGGACGACGAGGATTGCGTCTACTGGCGGGCCCGCGCGCTGCTGGCCCTGCCGGCGCAGGCAGTGCGCGGCGCAGCGGGTGATCCGGCCGCAGCCGGCGGACCCGCCGGCTCCGTCGCCTCGGGCCCTGCGGCGGGCCCGGGCAGCGCGATGGCAGGCACGGTGCCGGGCACCGTGCAGGCGTCCGTGCCGGTGCAAGCACAGGCAGGGCGCAGCGGCGAGGCAGCCACGGCCGCGACCGGGCGTGGCGGCGGCGGAGCAGGCTCCGCCGGCACGGCGGCCGCCGCAGCCAACCGGGCGGCGCCGGCGCTCACGACCCACCAGGAGGCCCGTGCACTGCTGCAGTCCATTGCCGGCCCCTTCAGCTTCTACGGCCTGATCGCCGCTGAGGATCTCGGCCGCCCGGCCACGCTGCCCGCACGGGCGCCAGCCCTGACGCCCGCCGAGCTCGCCCGCGCCCGCGAGGAGCCCGGCCTGGCCCGGGCGCTGCTGCTCTTCGATCTCGGCCTGCGCAGCGAAGCGGTACGCGAGTGGAACTTCACCGTCGGCCCGGCCCGCCCCGGCGGCCTGTCCGACCGCGAGCTGCTGGCCGCCGCCCAGCTGGCCTGCGACAAGCAGATCTGGGACCGCTGCATCAACACCAGCGACCGCACGCGCAACCTGGTGGACCTGTCGCAGCGCTATCCCCTGCCCTACCGCGGCGAGCTGCTGCCCGCGGCCCGGCAGGCCCGGCTGGATGCGGCCTATCTCTACGGCCTGATCCGCCAGGAGTCGCGCTTCCTGCCGGCCGCGCGCTCGTCGGTGGGCGCCTCCGGCCTGATGCAGGTGATGCCGGCGACAGCCAGCTGGACGGCGCGCAAGCTCGGCATCGCCTACTCGGGCGACGACCTGCACGACCCGCAGACCAACATCCGCCTGGGCGTGGGCTACCTCAAGCTGGTGCTCGACAACCTGGGCGGCGCCCAGGCCCTGGCCGCCGCCGGCTACAACGCCGGGCCGCGCCGCCCCCAGCGCTGGCGCGAAGGCCCCACGCTGGATGCCGCGGCCTGGGTGGAGAACATTCCCTTTGCCGAGACGCGCGACTACGTCAAGAAGGTGCTGGCCAATGCCGAGGTCTACGCCGGCCTGATCGACGGCCGCCAGCCCGCCATCCGCGCCCGGCTGGGCGAGCGCATCGGTCCCAACCAGCCACGCGCGCCCGCGCCCGACCCCAACCTGCCGTAAGCGCGACGCCGGCAACCCAGCGGCAAGCAAGGCGCGCCTTGACAGAAACCTTGGCGCAAGTTGGCCGCCGCCCTGCCGCCGCACAGCTCCTGCGCCGCCGGGCAGAAGGCGGCCGGACGGCAACGCCGCGTCACGCCGCTCGCATCGCGGCCCGTACCGTCCGCTTGCGACCCCTGTCGCCGGCCCCATGAAAAAAGCCGCCCTCGCGGGACGGCTCTTCATCGAACGGATGCGGCAGGCGCAGCTCAGGCCGCGGCCAGCAACATCGCCGTGTCGAACGCGCTGCTCATCGGCGGCAGGTTCATCGTCAGCGGTGCGGTCGCGTTCTTCGCGGTCTTCACCGGCTTGACCGGCGCATCGTTCTGGGCCACTTCAGCCCGTTCCCACTGGCCATTGTCCTGGGAACGGGCTACTGAAAAGAATAGAAGCACCTGAACGGTATCTTCCTCTCGCCCCAGTAGTCGGCGGCATCGCGGAAGGCGTCGAGCAGTTGCTCGCGCGCCTCGCGATCGAAGCGCGGGTTGTCCGGCAACTGGTCCAGCACCACGACGAAGCCGCGCTGCGGGCCCGACTTGTTGACCACGTCGGTCAGGCAGTCGTAGAAGCTGTCCAGGCTCTTGGCGTACTGCTCCGGGAAGGTGAAGCCGGCCACCAGCGCGTCGATGGCGTCCTGCTTGGACTGCACCTCGCCCAGGTTGGCATAGAGGAAGTGCTGGCCCTGGTTCTGCGCGGCTTCCAAGAGGTCTTCGACCCGGAAGGCGCGGATGGCCTGCACGATGTTCGGACGGACGGACTGCAGCATCATGTCGGGATCCCCGGCGCTGGGGTACCAGCCGCTCGCCGCGGGCGGGGTCACTTCAGGGGGCCTCGTGAGTGTCATCTTGTCGTGCCGGTTGAGAGTCCGAGATCAGGCAGGAGTTGCATCGCGATCAGGCCGTTGCCCAGCCACCCGCTGCGAGCCGCCGACGTACAGCCAAGACCCCGTTTGCGCCGCCAGGCGGCTGCATGTGCGGGCCTTCCGCTGCGGCTGCCGGCAGGAAGCGCCCACCGCTTGCGTTAGACTGCATCGCTGCATCCGCATGTCGCGCCCGGTGGCGCTGCTGGCCACACCGCCACCTGGGCAACCCATGACGTGCAAGCGGTATCGGCTTTGCGGGCTTGCCGCCCGCAGCCTCGCCAGGGATGCCGGGCTGGCCAATTCAGGTCGCTGATGACGTGGGCGATTCTGTACATCAGCGCCCTGAACAGCATCCGAGACGGCTGGCTGACAAGGCACTGCACCGTGGGCAGCGAGCAAAAGCGGGCAGCGCGGAGACGGACGCCGGAGCACCTGGGGTGCAGGGAAACCGCACCAACCGGGCCCACCCGGGCCGGGCTTCAGCAGTGCCTGCCGACGCCCGGATCGCCTGCCGATCATGACGCTCGCCCCTGTGCCGCAAAAGCGTCATGGTACTGAAACAGCCGTCCGACCTCAAGCCGGCTGCCTCAAATTTGAGCACCTGATCAGGGTCTTTTTCGCGTTGGCGCGCACCCTGTTGGTGCCTGGCGGGCCGGTCAGCGCCGGCTCGCCAGCGGCGCTCACCTCACCGCATTGATGTCCGCCACGATCATGGCCGTCATGTTGATGATGCGGCGCACGGTGGCCGAGGCGGTGAGGATGTGCACGGGCTTGGCTGCGCCCAGCAGGACGGGGCCCAGGGCGATGCCGCCGCCGGCGGCGATCTTGAGCAGGTTGTAGGAGATGTTGGCGGCGTCGATGTTGGGCAGCACCAGCAGGTTGGCCTCGCCGCTCAGGGTGCTGCTGGGCATCAGCTTGTTGCGGTAGGGCGCGTCCAGCGCGGTGTCGCCGTGCATTTCGCCGTCGATCTCCAGCCAGGGGGCGCGCTCGCGCACCAGGGCCAGGGCCTCGCGCATCTTGACGGCCGAGGGCTGGTTGCTGGAGCCGAAGTTGGAGTGCGACAGCAGCGCGGCCTTGGGTGGCGTACCCAGGCGCATCATTTCGTGGGCGGCCATGATGGTCAGCTCGGCCAGCTGCTCGGCGGTGGGGTCGTAGTTGATATGGGTGTCCACCAGATAGACCTGCCGGCCGGGCAGGATCAGGCCGTTCATGCAGCCGTAGGTCTTGCAGCCCTCGCGCCGGCCGATGACCTGGTCGATGTAGTGCAGGTGCATGCCCGGGGTGCCCCAGGTGCCGCAGACCAGGCCGTCGACCTCGCCCTTGTGCAGCAGCATGGAGCCGATGAGGGTGAGCCGCCGCCGCATCTCGATCTTGGCCATGGGCTGGGTGATGCCCTTGCGCTCGGTCATGCGGTGGTAGGTCTGCCAGTAGTCGCGGTAGCGCTCGTCGTAGTCGGTGTTGACCACGTCGTAGTCGCGGCCGGCCTGCAGGCGCAGGCCGAAGCGCTCGACACGCTGGGCGATGACGTTGGCGCGGCCCACGAGCGTGGGGCGGGCCAGGTTTTCATCGACCACGACCTGCAAGGCGCGCAGCACGCGCTCGTCCTCGCCCTCGGCATAGGCCACGCGCTTGGCCGCGGCGCGCTTGGCCAGCGCGAAGAGCGGGCGCATGACGTTGCCCGAGGCGTAGACGAAGCTCTGCAGCTTCTCGCGGTAGGCGTCCAGGTCGGCGATGGGCCGGGTGGCCACGCCCGACTCGGCCGCGGCGCGGGCCACGGCCGGGGCGATCTTCATCATCAGCCGCGGGTCGAACGGCTTGGGGATGAGGTATTCGGGGCCGAAGCTCAGCGTGGCGCCGGCATAGGCGGCGGCTACCACCTCGCTCTGCTCGGCCTGGGCCAGCTCGGCGATGGCGTGCACGGCGGCGATCTCCATCTCATCGGAGATGGTCGTCGCGCCACAGTCCAGGGCCCCGCGGAAGATGTACGGGAAGCACAGGACGTTGTTGACCTGGTTGGGATAGTCGGTGCGGCCGGTGGCCATGATGGCGTCG
Organism: Burkholderiales bacterium; assembly: GCA_016219375.1. Taxonomy (GTDB): domain Bacteria; phylum Pseudomonadota; class Gammaproteobacteria; order Burkholderiales; family Burkholderiaceae_C; genus Aquabacterium. The sequence goes on along the minus strand of JACRNC010000007.1, from coordinate 72,470 downwards.
TCGCGCACGGCCCGGACCTCGTCCGGCAGGATCTCCGGCGTGGGGTTGGCCAGGGCGAAGATCACCGGCCTGGCAGCCATCCGGGCCACCATGTCGGCCTTGAGCACGCCGCCGGCGGACAGGCCCAGGAAGACGTCGGCGCCTTCGATGACCTCGGCCAGCTTGCGTGCGGCGGTCTTCTGCGCGAAGACGGCCTTGTCCGGATCCATCAGCTCGGCGCGGCCCTCGTAGACCACACCGGCCAGATCGGTCACCCACACGTTCTCGCGCGGCAGGCCCAGCTTGATGAGCAGGTTCAGGCAGGCCAGGGCCGCGGCGCCGGCGCCGGAGGTGACGAGCTTGATCTCGCGGATGTCCTTGCCGACGACCTTCAGCGCATTGAGCAGCGCCGCGCCGACGACGATGGCCGTGCCGTGCTGGTCATCGTGGAAGACCGGGATCTTCATGCGCTCGCGCAGCTTGCGCTCCACGTAGAAGCAGTCCGGCGCCTTGATGTCTTCGAGGTTGATGCCGCCGAAGGTGGGCTCCAGCGCGGCGATGATCTCCACCAGCCGGTCCGGGTCCTTCTCGTTGATCTCGATGTCGAAGACATCGATGTCGGCGAACTTCTTGAACAGCACGCCCTTGCCTTCCATCACCGGCTTGGCCGCCAGCGGGCCGATGTCGCCCAGGCCGAGCACGGCGGTGCCGTTGGTGATGACCGCCACCAGGTTGCCGCGGCTGGTGTACTTGAAGGCGTTGGCCGGGTCTTCGACGATCTGCTCGCAGGGCGCGGCGACGCCGGGCGAGTAGGCCAGGGCGAGGTCGCGCTGGTTGACCAGCGACTTGGTGGGCGCGATGGCGATCTTGCCGGGCGTGGGATGCTCGTGGTATTCGAGCGCGGCACGCTTGATCTCGGCGCGCTTGTCTTCTGGGTTCGTCATCGCAGCTGGGGCGGCTGCCCACGCGCGCGGACCACGGCGCGGGCTGGCCCAATCCAAAAACAGGCATTGTAGGAAGGGCGTGCCCGCCAGGCCGCCGCCGCGGTCGACAATGTGGGCATGAGCCTGGGCGAGTTCGAGCTGATCGAGCAGTACTTCCGCCGGCCGGCGCCGCGCGCGGTGCTGGGCGGGGGCGACGACTGCGCGCTGCTGGCGCCCGCCGCCGGGCAGCAGCTGGCCGTCTCCACCGACGCGCTGGTCGAGGGCCGGCACTTCCTGTCCACCGTGCCAGCGGACCGGCTCGGGCACAAGGCGCTGGCCGTCAACCTGAGCGACCTGGCCGCCTGCGGCGCCGAGCCGCTGGCCTTCACGCTGAGCCTGTCGCTGCCCAGGGTGGACGAGGCCTGGCTGGCCGGCTTCGCGCGCGGGCTGCTGGCGCTGGCCGACGAGCACGAATGCGACCTGGTCGGCGGCGACACCACGGCCGGGCCGCTGGTGATCAACATCACCGTCTTCGGCCAGGTGCCGGCGGGCGCCGCCCTGCTGCGCAGCGGGGCCAGGCCGGGCGACGACATCTGGATCAGCGGCCGGCTGGGCGATGCGCGGCTGGCGCTGGAGGCCTTTCGCGGCGCGATGTCGCTGGACGGGCGGGACTTCGACGCGGTGCGGCCGGCGCTGGAGCTGCCGCAGCCGCGCGTGCTGCTGGGGCAGGCGCTGCGCGGCGTGGCCAGCAGCGCGATCGACGTGTCCGACGGGCTGCTGGGCGACCTGGGCCATGTGCTGAAGGCCAGCGGCGTGGGCGCCGAGCTTGATGCGGACGCCGTGCCGCGCGGCCCGGTGCTGGCGCGCCAGCCGGCCACCCTGCAGCGCCTGTGCACGCTGACGGGCGGCGATGACTACGAGCTGCTGTTCACCGCACCGCCTGCGCTGCGAGCCGCCGTGCACCAGGCCGAGCTGACCGCCGGCACGGCCGTCACGCGCATCGGGCGCATCGCGGCCGGGCCGGGACTGCGCCTGCACGACGCGCAGGGCCGGCCGGTGGTGCACGAGGCGGCGTCCTTCGACCACTTTCGCTGACCACTTCGGCTGACCACTTCCGCTGACGGCAGCCGACCGCCCGGCGACTGCCCTGCCCGCCTCGCCCGCCCCTTCTCACCATCCCTGCGCCCTGCTGAGCCGATGAGCACCGACCTCTCCACGACTGCCGCCGACGCCCCGCGCCGCGCCGACTGGCGCTTCCTGTGCAGCCACCCGGCGCACTGGCTGGCGCTGGGCGCGGGCAGCGGGCTGAGCCCAGTCGCGCCGGGCACGGTGGGCACGCTGTGGGCATGGCTGGCCTTCATCGTCTTCGACCTGTGGCTCACCGAGCGGCAATGGGCCTGGGTGCTGGCTGCGGCGCTGCCGGTGGGCTGTTGGGCCTGCACGGTCACGGCGCGCAACCTGGGCACGAGCGACCCCGGGCAGGTGGTGTGGGACGAGGTGATCGCCTTCTGGCTGGTGCTGTGGGTGCTGATGCCGGCGGGCTTCGGCATGCAGCTTGCCGCCTTCGTGCTGTTCCGCTGGCTGGATGCGGCCAAGCCCGGCCCGGTGGGCTGGGCCGACCGGCTGATCCAGCCGCGCGGCGGACGCATCGGCTGGCGCGAGGGCTGGGGCATCCTGATCGACGACCTGGTGGCTGCCGGCTGCACGCTGCTGATGCTGGCGCTCTTCGTCGCCCTGCGTCGCCCGCTCTGAGCCTGAAGCGGGCGGCCGTCAAGATCCATCGGCATCATCAACGGGCAGCCATCTCCCATCTATCTCAATAGGCAGCCATCAACGACAGGAGCAGTCCGTGATCGAGATCGGTGAAGACATACGCGTGCTGGTGCAGCGGGTAGCTGATCGGCTGAAAGCCCGTGGCGAGCAGATGGTGACGGCCGAGTCCTGCACCGGCGGGCTGATCGCCGGCTGCGTGACCAACGTGCCCGGCTCCAGCAGCACCTTCGAGCGCGGCTTCGTCACCTACAGCAACGACTCCAAGACGCAGATGCTGGGCGTGCCGGCCGATCTGATCGACAAGCACGGCGCGGTCAGCGAGCCGGTGGCGCTGGCCATGGCCGAAGGCGCGCTGCGGGCCGTAGGCGCCCGCGACAACGGTGAGCCCTGCGCGCACTGGGCGGTGGCCGTCACCGGCATCGCCGGGCCGGACGGCGGCACGCCGGACAAGCCGGTGGGCACGGTGTGGATCGCCTGGGCCCAATGCGGCCAAGCGGCGCAGGCTGAGTGCTGCCACCTGGACGGCGACCGCGCCGCGGTGCGCGGCCAGACGGTGGTGCGGGCGCTGCAGGGCCTGCTGGAGCGCATCGACCGCGACGGGCGCTGAGCGGCAGGCAGCGCAGCGGGCGCGGATCCGAGCGCGCCGGCGCTTGGCCGCGCCGCGTCAGAGCATCGCCGCGAACTCGGTCCCCAGCCGCTCGTCGGCCGTGTGCGGCGGGGCCCACAGGCGCGCCCACTGCACGAAGGTGTCCACCGGCATGGCGCGGGCGATGAAGTGGCCCTGGGCCTCGTCGCAGCGCAGGCCGGACAGCAGCTTCCAGGCCTTGGCGTTCTCCACGCCCTCGGCCACCACGGCCAGGCCCAGGTTGTGCGCCAGATCGACGGTGGAGCGCACGATCTTGGCGTCGCTCAGGTCCGACTCCATGTTCATGACGAAGGACTTATCGATCTTCAGCTCATCGACCGGCAGCCGCTTGAGGTAGGCCAGCGACGAGTAGCCGGTGCCGAAGTCGTCGATGGACAGGCGCAGGCCCATCGCATGCAGACGCTCCAGCGTGGCCAGCGCGCGCTGGGGGTCGTCCATGATGGCCGACTCGGTGATCTCCAGGCACAGCGCGCCGGGCTCCACCGCATGCGCGGCCAGCAGGCGCGCCACCTTGTCGGGCAGCTCCTGGTCCATCAGGTCGCGCGTGGACAGGTTGACCGACAACTTGAGATTGAGCCCCTGCGCGCGCAGCGACCGCCAGGTGAGGGCCGTGCGCTCGATCATCCAGCTGGTGAGGATGCGCACGAAGCCGGTCTGCTCGGCAAAGGGGATGAAGCGCATCGGCGGCACCAGGCCACGATCGGGGTGCTGCCAGCGCAGCAGGGCCTCGGCGCCGATGACCTGGCCGCTGAGCAGGCTGACCTTGGGCTGCAGCCAGATCTGCAGCTGGCCCTGGTCCACCGCCTGGCGCAGCTCGCCCTGCAGGGTCAGCGACTCCTGGCTGGATGAATCGAGCCCCGGGTGATAGGTGACGGTGCCGGCCTGCTGGTGCTTGGCCGCATACATGGCCACCTCGGCATGGCTGAGCAGCTCGTCCGCGTCGCGGCCGTGGGCCGGCGCACTGGCGATGCCGATGCCCGCGCCCAGGTCCACGGTGTGGTCGTAGAGGGTGATCGGCCGCTCGCAGCTCTTGAGGATGCGCTGGGCCACCACCAGGCCGCCGGCGGGGTCGGTAGCCGGCAACAGTACGGCGAACTCGTCGCCGCCCAGCCGGGCCAGGCGGTGATCGGGCGAGAGCACCGCGTCGCGCAGCCGCTGGGCCACGAGCTGCAGCAGCCGGTCACCCAGGCGCGGGCCGAGCACGTCATTGACGTGCTTGAAGCGGTCGAGATCCAGCATGAGCACGGTGCAGGGCTTGCCGCTGGCCACGGCCTGCTCGATGGCCTGGCGCACGTCGGCGCGGAACTGCTCGCGGTTGGGCAGGCCGGTGAGCCCGTCGCGGAAGGCCAGGCGGCGGATCTCGCTTTCGCGGTGCATCACGCCCAGGCGCATGGCCTCGATGGCCTGGGCCAGCGCACCCAGGGCATGGGCATCGCCCAGGGGCACGGGGGTGGAGTAGTCGCCGCTGCCCAGGCGGTGCACCGACTCGGCCAGCGCGCGCAGCGGGCGCACCACGCGCCGGGTCAGCCACGCGGCGCCGCCGGCCAGCACGGCCAGGGCCAGGAAAAGCAGGCCGAAGAGCGTCCAGCGCAGCGCGTCGTGGCTGGCCGAGACCTCGCGCACCGAGCGCAGCAGCACCAGTGACGGCCCGGCGCCGGGCGCGGCCCGCCCGCCGGCCGAGGCCGGCAGCTGCACGATGCGCAGGGCATAGCGCTCGCCGTCCAGCAGCGCCAGGCTGCCGGGCTCGGGCGCGACGGCCGGGTGCGCACGCCAGCGGGCCACGTCCCGGGCCAGCGCCGCGGGCACGGTGGCGGCCACGATCTGCCAGCCGGGATCCGTGGCGCCGCCTGCGCCCGCCGTGGTGCGGGCCTGGGCGACGGCCAGCGGGGCGCGTTGTCCGGGGGGTTGGGCGGCGGGTTGGGCGGGGAGTCGAGAAGCAACCTGGCTGGCAACCTGGCCCGCGAGCGCCGGCACGGCAGCGGCCTCGGATGCGGCTGCGCCGGCAGCATGGCCGGCAAGCTGCAGCGTCTGCGGCGCCCGCTGCAGCAGCACGGCCTGCGTGGCAGCCAGCGCCTGCAGCTCGCGCAGCCGCGCGGCGGCCGGCAGGCCGGGGGCCACCACCGGCGACCACAGCAGCCCGGCGGCGCGCTGGCCGGCATTGAGATCGTTGTGGAGCTCGACGGCCACCTGCCGGCGGATGCCCTGCTCCACCAGCACCAGCCCGACGGCCAGCACGCTGGTCAGCACCGCCAGGTAGAACACCAGGCTGCGCACAGGCAGGCGCCAGGGGCGGGAGCGGGGCATGGCAGGCGGCAAGGCGGGCGGGACGGCGGCGGACGGCACCGGCAGGGCGCCGGGCTGCGGCCGGTCGGGGCGATGAGGCGTCTAGGAAGCTGGAGCGGGAGGACGACGAGGAGGAACGCGGCGGCAGCCAGCGCAGCGCACCGGCGGGGAAGGCCGCAAGGCGGCGCTCATCCCTTCCGATGCACGGGCTGGCAGGAACACTATCGGCGCGGGGGCAGCCGGCCTTGAATCGGGGCAGCCCGGGTGCCCGGATTGACTAGGATGAACCCGGCCCGCAGGGCCACAAGCCCTTCATCCGCGCACCTGCGCAGGGCATCACGGGCCGGGCGAGCCGGTGAGCGAGCAGGTGAGCGAGCCAGGCGGGCTGTCGTGCGGACGCCATATCGACGGCGCACCCGGCGTCAGCAGGCGCCAGGCCAGCCGCCAGCCTCAGCCGCCCAGCCCCAGCCGGCGGCACAGGGCCAGCGTGGGCCCGGCCTGGTTCATCGAATAGAAGTGCAGCCCCGGCGCGCCCTCGCGGCGCAGGCGCTCGCACAGCGCGGTGATCACGTCCAGCCCGAAGGCCTGGATGGCCGCCCGGTCGTCGCCATAGGCCTGCAGGCGCAGGCGGATCCAGCGCGGCACCTCGGCGCCGCAGGCGTCCGAGAAGCGCAGCAGCTGCGTGGCATTGGTGATGGGCATGATGCCCGGCACCACCGGCACGTCCAGGCCCAGCCGCCGCGTGTCCTCGACGAACCGGCAGTAGCTGTCGGCATTGAAGAAGTACTGCGTGATGGCCGAGCTGGCCCCCGCGCGCACCTTGGCCGCATAGGCCTGCAGATCGGCCTGGGGCGAGGCGGCCTGGGGGTGCATCTCAGGGTAGGCGGCCACCTCGATGTGGAAGGCATCGCCATGCTCGGCGCGGATGAAGGCCACCAGGTCGCTGGCGTACTGGAAGTCACCCAGCCCGCCGGAGCCGTAGCCCGACGGCAGGTCACCGCGCAGGGCCACGATGCGGCGGATGCCGGCGGCGCGGAACTGCGCCAGCTGCTCGCGCACGCTGGCTCTGGTGGCGCCGATGCACGAGAAATGCGGCGCGGCGTCCACGCCCTCGGCCAGGATGGCGCGCACCGTCTCCAGCGTGCCCGACTGCGTGGTGCCGCCCGCGCCATAGGTGACCGAGCAGAACTGCGGCTGGAGCGTGTAGAGCTCCTGGCGCACGGCGGCCAGCTTGTCGGCACCCTCCGGCGTCTTGGGCGGGAAGAACTCGATGCTGATCGGGAAGGCGTCGCTCATGGCGTGTCTTTCAGGCGTATCGGTGTGTGCGTCGGCCGGACGGAGCGGGCGTCTCCACGGTGCGCATCGGCCTCAGCCCGGCGCGCGTGCATCGCCGCCGGCCCGGGCGTGGATGAAGAACTCGGCATTGCCGTCGCCGCCGGCAATCGGGCTGGGGAAGTCGTCCACCACGGTCCAGCCCACCGCCTCGCAGGCCTGGCGCACGGCCTGCCGGGCGGCCAGGCGCGAGGCCTCGTCGCGCACCACGCCGCCCTTGCCCACGTGCGCCGGGCCCAGCTCGAACTGCGGCTTGACCAGCAGCAGCGCATCGCCACCCGGCCGCAGCCACGGCGCCAAGTGGGCGATGCAGCCGGCCAGCGGGATGAAGGCGAGGTCGGCCACCAGCAGGTCGAAGCCGCCGGCCGGTGCGTGAGCCGCCAGCGCGGAGCCGGCCAGCTCGCGCACGTGCAGGCCTTGCAGCGCCACCACCCGCGCATCGGCCTGCAGGCGCGGATGCAGCTGGCCGTGGCCGACATCGAAGCCCACCACGCGCGCCGCGCCGCGGGCCAGCAGCACATCGGTGAAGCCGCCGGTGCTCTGCCCGGCATCCAGCGCCACGCGGCCGGCCACGTCGAGCCCGGTGTGCGCCAGCGCCCCTTCGAGCTTGAGCCCGCCGCGCGACACCCAGCGCAGCTCGGCGTCGTCGGTGACCTGCAGCTCGCAGCGCTCGGGCAGCTCGTCGCCGGCCTTGCGCGGCACCTGCCAGCCTTGCGGGCCGAGCCAGCGCACGGCGCCGCGTTCGATCAGCCGCTGCGCGGCCGAGCGGCTGGGCGCCAGGCCGCGCTGCACGAGGAGCTGGTCGATGCGGGGCATGGGGTTCAAGGAAAGCAACGGAAGGCAAAGAAGCGCCGGCCTTCGCATCAGGCATCGGGCCGAGCGAGGACCCGGTCAGCCCTTGAGCGGGGCCGAGCCTGCGCCGAGCCGACCCGCCTCCCCCGGTCGGCGCAGGCTGCAAGCCGGCCGCAGGCCGCCGGGGGTGGCCAATGCCCGGTGGTCAGTACCGGTAGGTGTCGGGCTTGTACGGCCCTTCCTTGGGCACGCCGATGTAGGCGGCCTGCTCCTCGGTCAGCTCGGTCAGCTCGGCGTTGAGCGTCTTGAGCTGCAGGCGGGCGACCTTCTCGTCCAGGTGCTTGGGCAGCACGTAGACCTTGCCGGCCTCGTAGTAGTCGCTGTGGGTGAAGAGCTCGATCTGCGCGATGGTCTGGTTGGCAAAGCTCGACGACATCACATAGCTCGGGTGGCCGGTGGCGCAGCCCAGGTTCACCAGGCGGCCCTTGGCCAGCAGGATGATGCGCTTGCCGTCCTCGAAGACGACGTGGTCGACCTGCGGCTTGATCTCCTCCCACTGGCACTTGGCCTCCAGCTCGGCGACGTCGATCTCGTTGTCGAAGTGGCCGATGTTGCAGACGATGGCGTTGTGCTTCATCGCCTGCATGTGCTTGAAGGTGATGACGCTCTTGTTGCCGGTGGCGGTGACGAAGATGTCGGCCTTGTCGGCCGCCCAGTCCATCGTGACCACGCGGAAGCCCTCCATCGCCGCCTGCAGGGCGTTGATGGGGTCGATCTCGGTCACCCACACCTGGGCCGAGAGCGCGCGCAGCGCCTGGGCCGAGCCCTTGCCCACGTCGCCGTAGCCGCAGACCACGGCGATCTTGCCGGCCACCATCACGTCGGTGGCGCGCTTGATGCCGTCCACCAGCGATTCGCGGCAGCCGTAAAGGTTGTCGAACTTGCTCTTGGTGACGCTGTCGTTGACGTTGATCGCGCGGAACATCAGCGAGCCCTTGGCCGACATCTCCTTCAGGCGATGCACGCCGGTGGTCGTCTCCTCGGTCACGCCGATGATCTCGGCGCTCTTGCGGCTGTACCAGGTCGCATCCTGGGCCAGCTTGGCCTTGATGGCGGCGAACAGCACGCGCTCTTCCTCGCTGCCCGGGTTGGCCAGCACCGATGCATCGCGCTCGGCCTGCTTGCCCAGGTGCATCAGCAGCGTGGCATCGCCGCCGTCGTCCAGGATCATGTTGGGGCCTTCGCCCTCTTCGCCCTTGGCGCCGAACTCGAAGATGCGGTGCGTGTAGTCCCAGTAGTCCACCAGCGTCTCGCCCTTGTAGGCGAAGACGGGCGTGCCAGCGGCCACCAGCGCGGCGGCGGCATGGTCCTGGGTGGAGAAGATGTTGCAGCTGGCCCAGCGCACTTCGGCACCGAGGGCCTGCAGCGTCTCCACCAGCACGGCGGTCTGGATGGTCATGTGCAGGCTGCCGGCGATGCGCGCGCCCTTGAGCGGCTGGCGGGCGGCGTATTCCTCGCGGATGGCCATCAGCGCCGGCATCTCGACTTCAGCGATGCGGAGTTCCTTGCGGCCCCAGTCGGCCAGCGACAGGTCGGCGACGACGTACTGGTCTTGGGCCAGCGGTTTCAACACGGCATTCATTGCTCAGCTCCGGTGAAGGCAGCCGCCGCGTCGAAACAGGTGCAGGGGAGGTCGAGAGACTCACTCACCCGGATGGACAGCAGGCGGGTGAGCGCGGTTGCAGGGGGAGGGCTTTCGAGCCTGGCTCCAATGGCTGGAGTTGCAACGCTCCTCGAAAGCGGGCGCCAGTATATCGACGGGCCCGGCGCGCAGCGGGCTTGACCGAGGGCCGGGTGTGGACTCGTGCCGGCTCAGCCGGCGACCACGCGGTTGCGGCCCTCGCGCTTGCCGGCTAGGAGCGCCTGGTCGGCGCGCGAGATGGCCTGCTCCAGCGTCTCCTCACCGGCCAGCGCCGCCACGCCGAAGGTCATGGTCAGCGTCACCGGCTCGCCGCCCGGGGCGGCCGGGCGCAGGCCGGCGATGTCCTGGCGCAGGCGCTCGGCCAGCAGCAGCGCGCCGTCCAGAGTCGTCTCGGGCAGCAGCAGCAGGAACTCTTCGCCGCCCCAGCGGGCCACGCAGTCGATGCTGCGCAGCCCGCGCTGCAGCGCGCGGCTGACGGCCCACAGCACGGCGTCGCCCGCGTCGTGGCCGTGGCGGTCGTTGATGAGCTTGAAGTGGTCCACGTCGCACAGCACGACGGCCAGCGGCCGGCCATAGCGCTGCACGCGCCGCACCTCGGCCTGGCCCACGGCCAGCAGGTGGCGGCGGTTGCTGAGCTGGGTCAGCGGGTCGGTGGTGGCCAGCCGGCGCAGCGTGGTCTCGGCCTGGCTGACGAGGATGAAGTAGTAGGCCGCCAGCGCCGTCAGGATGACCAGCATGCCGGCCACGTTGAACAGATGCAGCCCGCCGAGCATCGCGCCGTCGAGCGGGTAGGGCGGCTGCGCGCCGCGCAGCGCCACCGACAGGCCGGCATAGAGCACGCAGAAGGCCAGGGCCGCGGGCAGCTTGACGCGCCAGCCGTGCAGCGTGCTGAGCACGACCACGGGCACGACCAGGATGATGTAGTAGTGAAAGCCGCTGTCCCAGCCGATCAGGATGCTGGCCAGCACGGCATGCACCACCACCTCGCTGGCCATCAGCGTGACGCCGGCCAGCGCGTGCCCGCGGCCGATGACGAAGAAGGCCAGCACATAGCACAGCACGCTGACCACGTTGATGCCGGCCAGCATGCCCACGCCCGCGGCCTGGAACAGGGCGATGAAGGCCAGATGGATGCTGCCGCCCAGGATGCTGACGGCGACCAGCAGGCGGCGGAAGATCTCGCTGCCGTCCGCGGCGTCGCCGGGCGCTGAGGGGATCGGGGAGAAGTCGTTCAAGCGGGGAGAGGCAGGAAAGGCAGGAAAGCCGGAGTCGGCCGCCCGGCGCAGGCAGCCGTGCGAGCTTGACGCAGCCCCCCGGCCGGCACAAGGGAGGATTGCCCGCCCGGGCCCGATCCGTGCGCCGGCCCGGCGCTGCCGCGCTGGCCCGCCCCGCCCCGCCCCGCCCCGCCCCCGCCCCCGCCCCCGCCCCCGCTCCTGCCTCGCCCTCGCCCTCGCCCGTCGCCTAGCGGCTCCTGGCCTCGATGCCCAGCCGGCGGTCGCGCAGCGAGCTGGCCGAGCGGCGAAACTGCAGCGCCTTGCCGGCGGCATCGGCAGCGGCCGCCGCCTTGCCGCCCAGGATGCGGGCGAAGGTGGAGGCCACCGTGGCCTCGTCGTCGTCGAAGGCGCCATGTGCCGCCGCGTTGCACCGGCCGCTGCCGTCGCGTGCCACCACCAGCTCGTGCGGGCCCTTGAGCAGCGGCCGCACCGTGCCCAGGAAGCGCTCCATGCCCAGCAGCGCCACGCCGTCGCGGAAGCCCGGGATGCGCGGCTTGTCCTCGAAGGCGTGCGAGACCATGTAGAGCAGCGACTTGTTGTAGATGCGGGCGCAGTGGTCGTCGCGCTCGTCCTGGTCCGACAGCACGTAGAGCGCGAAGCGCCCGACGTGGCCCGACTCGATGGCCGGGCGGTAGTGGCGATCGAACAGCGCCAGCGTGCAGGCCGGCGCCCACAGCGTGCAGGTGGCCACGGGGATGCCGGCGGCGGCCAGCTGGCTGAGCAGGGGCGCCAGGAAGATCGAGCCGGCGCTGTGGCCGACCAGGTGCAGCTCCACGCCGCCGTCCGCGGCATGCCGGGCCTGCAGCGCCTGAAGATGGCGCACCACCTGGGTGGCCGCGCCGCCGGGGCGGCTGGCGGCCAGGGCGTTCTCCTTCATCTCCTCCCACGATGCCTTGCCGGTCAGCGCGCGGGCCAGCGGCTCCAGCGCGTCGTCCAGCCGGTCGAGCATGAAGTCCTTGGCGGCGTCGAGCACGCCCTCGGGCTTGCGGCGGCGCACGGCGTCCGACAGCATGTTGGACAGCGTGGTCCAGTAGTCGGTCTTCCACACGAAGCCCAGCGGATAGACCTGGCCCTGCAGCAGCGGCACGCGGTACTCGGCCAGGCGCTGCACCGCGGCCGACTCGCCCACCAGCCCGCCGTGGGCATAGAGCAGCACGCGGCGCTTCTTCCAGCCCGCCGTCACGCGGGGGATGTCGTCCTCGAAGATGCGCGACAGCGACGCCGGCGTGCTGCCGTACTCGCCGCCCGCGCGCAGCCGGCCTTCGTTGCCCACGCTGACGATGTGCGGGCGCAGGTCGGCAAAGCTGTAGGCCACCGTCTCGCGCGCGGCGGCCGAATGCGCGGTGGCCGTGGCGTCCAGCGTGCGCAGCACCACGGGCGCGCCCAGGCGGGCCACCCACGCGTCGGTGCCGTTGCGCAGCCAGTCGTCATAGCTGATGCGGGCAAAGCCGCCGGCGCCCCAATCCGGGCCCCAGGAGTTCTGCAGCCAGAAGCCCTGCTCGTCATAGGCGACGATGGCAAAGGCATGGCCGCCGCGCAGCTCGTCGCGCAGCGGGATGGCGCCGTCTGCGCCCACCTCGTCCCAGCCGGCGTGCACGGTGCAGGTGGCATAGAGCACGCCCACCTCGGCCAGCGCCGAGTGCATGGCCACCAGATCCTTGTGGTTGACGCGGAAGTACGCGCCCAGCGGGCGGCGGCGGGCCTCGGCCGTGCGCGCCTCGTCGAGGTCCAGTCCGCGATGACGGTCCCGCCCTGCCGACGGGTACAGGCGCTCCGGGCAGACGCCGTGCTTGTGCCAGCCCTTCATCGCGCCGCGGGCGCTGGAGCCCTCGTAATCCTCGCCGGGCCATTCGTCATAGCGGCGGGCCAGGTGGTAGAGCATGCGCGCACTCACCGGCACGGCGTCGGGCACGACGCGGCGGCGCAGCAGCAGGTAGTTGCACACCGTGGCCAGGCCGTAGCCGGTGCAGGCGCCTTCGCTGCCCTGATCGAGGATGGGCACGCCGGCATCCAGCCAGTCGCCCAGCGGGATGTGGGTGGGCACCTCGATCAGCGAGGGCACGTACATCAGGTCGCGGAAGTCCAGCGTGTCGGCGCGGGCGTCGAGCTTGCGCGCGGGGGCAGCGGCCGGCTTGCGCGCGGTCCGGCGGCCGGTGTTGCGGGCCGGCTCGGCGGGGGCCAGCTCGCGCACCGCCTCGGCGCCGCGCGGCAGCGGCTCGGCCGGGGGCGCAGCGGTGGCGTCGGCGCGGGAGCGGCCGGCGCGTGCGGGATAGACCTCGGCCAGCACGCGCAGCGCCAGGTCGTAGAAGCGGCGGCGCTCCTCCAGGCCGTTGGTGCCGCCGTTGATGCGGCGGGTGATGGCGATGAAGTCGTCCGCATCGGCCAGCTCGTTCAGGCCATTGCGCTGCCAGTACAGGCCGGCGATGGCCAGGCCCACGGCCGGCGTGGCCGCCTGCTCGGGCGCGCCCTCCAGGTCCAGGCCCAGCAGCGCACCGTAGCTGCGGTAGTTGGCGCGGCCGGTCAGCTGGATGGGCCCGCGGCCCTTGTAGCGCGCGCCGTCGCCGCGCTGGGTGTTGCCCAGCCGCCGGGCCAGCGGGCTGGGCGGCTCGTAGCGCTTTTGCTGCGCGGTGGGGCCCCAGATCTCCTGCATCCAGCGGAACTGGCCGGACTCGTGCCCCACCTGGGCGATGAAGGCCGCGGCCCGGCGCAGGCTGCGGTCGATGCCGAAGCGCTGCATGGCGTCGCGCAGCGCAGGGGTGAACTCCTGCAGCCGGGCGCGCGAGGCCTGGCGCAGGATCTGTTCGAGATGGCTGGCTTGCAGCATGCGGGGCTCCTCCTTGCGTGATGAATCTCACACGGTTGTCCGGCAGGGCGCAGGGCTTGTCAAGGCGGTGGATCAAGGCTGCAGATCAACGCCACCCCCTCGTGCCGCGGCCATGTGCGCAAGGCCCGCTCAGCCGCAAGCTGGCGGCGGCCCGAGCCACCGCGGCCAGGAGCGATCAGCGACAATCCCCGCCCTCCTGCGGCGCCCTTGCCGTGCCGCAGCGCCGCCTGGCTGCGCGCGCTTTTCAAGCGCCCGTCACGCGCCCGGCGCCCGTCCTGCGCCCTGCCCTGCACGCCCGTCCGCGCCGGGCTTTCGAGGTTCTCCCCCGTGTCCGCCCTCACCGCCGAAACCCGCCGCCGTCGCACCTTCGCGATCATTTCCCACCCCGACGCGGGCAAGACCACGCTGACCGAGAAGCTGCTGCTGTTCTCCGGCGCCATCCACATCGCCGGCTCGGTCAAGGCCCGCAAGGCCAGCCGCCATGCCACGTCGGACTGGATGGAGATCGAGAAGCAGCGCGGCATCTCGGTGGCCTCCAGCGTGATGCAGATGCTCTACCGCGACTGCGTCATCAACCTGCTGGACACGCCGGGCCACAAGGACTTCTCCGAGGACACCTACCGCGTGCTCACCGCGGTGGACGCCGCGCTGATGGTGATCGACGCGGCCAACGGCGTGGAGGCGCAGACCAAGCGGCTGATCGAGGTCTGCCGCCAGCGCGACACGCCCATCCTCACCTTCGTCAACAAGCTCGACCGCGAGGGCCGCGACCCGCTGGAGCTGCTCGACGAGGTGGAGCAGGAGCTGGGCATGCCCTGCGTGCCGATGACCTGGCCGGTGGGCCAGGGCAAGGCCTTCGGCGGCATCGTCAACCTGCGCACGCAGAGCATGCGCGTCTTCAAGGCGGGCGCCGACAAGCTGGCCGATGTCGAGGACGAGACCATCCCGCTGGATGAGGCCGACAAGCTGGCCGCGCGCTTCGGCCACGAGTGGGAGCTGGCGCAGCAGAACATCGAGCTGCTGGGCGAAGCCGCGCCGCCCTATGCGGCGGAGGCCTTCCTGGCGGCCAAGCAGACGCCGGTGTTCTTCGGCTCGGCGGTCAACAACTTCGGCATTCAGGAGGTGCTGGATGCGCTGGTGGACCTGGCCCCGCCGCCCGGCCCGCGCGAAAGCAGCAAAGGGGGTACGACCCGCGTGGTGCAGCCCGACGAGGACGGCTTCTCCGGCGTGGTGTTCAAGGTGCAGGCCAACATGGACCCGGCGCACCGCGACCGCATCGCCTTCGTGCGCGTCTACTCCGGCCAGTACCGATCCGGCATGAAGCTGCGCGTGCAGCGCACGGCCAAGGAGCTGCGGCCGACCAGCGTGGTGACTTTCCTGTCGCAGCGCCGCGAGGCGGTGGAGGAGGCCTTTGCCGGCGACATCATCGGCTTCACCACGCACGGCGGCGTGCAGCTGGGCGACACCATCACCGAAGGCCTGCCGTCGCAGGCCGGGCTGCAGTACACCGGCCTGCCCTTCTTCGCGCCCGAGCTGTTCCAGACCGTGGAGCTGGCCAACCCGATGAAGAGCAAGCAGCTGCAGCAGGGCCTCATGCAGCTGGGCGAGGAAGGTGCCATCCAGGTCTTCCGCCCCACGGTGGGCGGCGCGATGCTGCTGGGCGCCGTGGGCCAGCTGCAGTTCGAGGTGGTGCAGCACCGCCTGAAGGCCGAGTACGGCGTGGACATCCGCCTGATGCCCTGCCGCTTCGTCGGCGCGCGCTGGATCACGGCCGAGTCGGATGCCGACCTGCGCAAGTTCACCGACGAGAACGCCAGCAAGCTGGCCTACGACGCGGCCGACACCCTGGCCTATCTGCTGACCAGCGCCTACGACCTGCGGCTGACGCAGGAGCGCCATCCCAAGGTGCACTTCCACCCGCTGCGCGAGCACGCGGGGCTGAGCCTGTCGACGCAGTGAGGGCGGCCGCCCAGGGGGCGGCTGATGAAGGGCGCCTCAGCCGCCCAGCCGGGCCTTGGCCTCTTCGCCGCCCCAGAGCTCGTCGAGGTTCTTGAAGCCCCAGTCCGTGGGCTTCTCGCGCGAGACGATGCGGTCCTTGACGCCCGCGACCGACAGGTCGATGAACTGGCGCGGGATCGGCTCGTTGGACTTGGTGGACCAGAACACACGCACCAGCGGCTCGAGCAGCGAGCTGGCGTTCTGCTCCACCACCACGCCCAGGCGGCCGGACTCCAGCTTGACCAGCGAGCCGGTCGGGTAGATGCCGATGCTCTTCACGAAGGCCTGGAAGACGCCCTCGTCGAAGTGCCCCTCGCGCGCCCACTGGGCCATGCGCTGGATGGACTCCGCCGGGTCCCAGCCGGCCTTGTAGGGGCGGTTGGACGTGATGGCGTCGTACACGTCGCAGACCGCGCCCATCTTGGCGTGCAGCGTCATCTGCGCGCCGGTCAGGCCGTGCGGATAGCCCTTGCCGTCGATGCGCTCGTGGTGGTGCAGGCACACGTCCAGCGGGATGGGGCCCACGCCCCTGCCCTCCACCAGCGCGGCATGGCCGGCCGCGGGGTGGGTGCGCATGATGGCGTACTCCTCGGGCGTGAGCTTGCCCGGCTTGTTGAGCACCTCCAGCGGCATCGCGGCCTTGCCCAGGTCGTGCAGCAGGCCGGCCAGGCCGGCCTCGCGCGTCTCGGCCTCGGGCAGCTTGAGCTGGCGTGACAGCGCCACCATCAGCGCGCACACCGCCACCGAATGCATGTAGGTGTAGTCGTCCTTGGTCTTCAGGCGCGCCAGGCTGACGATGGCGCCGGGGTTGCGCTGCACGGACGAGGTGATCTCGTCCACCAGCGGCAGGCAGTGCTCGGCATCCACGGCCTTGCCCAGCCGGATGTCCTGGAACATGTCCTTGACCGCGCCCTCGGCCTGCCTGCACAGCCGCGCGGCACGGGCCACCTCGTCGGTCAGGGCCACGGGCTGGGGCGGCTCCGGCGCCAGCTGCAGCGAGATGCGCTCGACCTGCGGCTCGGCCGGCTGCGCCGAGGCCGGCTCGGGCTCGGCCAGCGGGGCAGGCGCGGTGTCGATGAACTCGGCCACGTCCAGGCCCTTGGCGGCGTCGATCCAGACCTCGCGCACGGGGCTGTCGAGCAGCTTGCGGATTTCCTCGTCACCCTTGATGACGAAGGACGTCTTCCAGAACGGATGGTCCAGCCACGAGCCGCACAGGCCGTGCAGGTACATGCCCGGGCGCAGTTGGTGGACGGAGATCTTCTTGAGCATGGACGGGACGCGCACAGGCCTGTCCTCACACGGGCAGGCAACCACGGCATGCTAAGCCCGCGCATGCCGCCGCGGCCCGTGATCAGCGACACGGCTGGGGCGCAATTCACGGCGTGCCGGCGGCACGCAACAGTTGCGCCGCAAGCCTCAGAGCCCGCGTGCCGCCAGGCGGGACAGCTGCGCGTCATGCCGGCGCGACAGCAGCAGCTGCGCAGCCAGCGCCCCCAGCCCGGCCATCGCCATGTCCTTCTGCGTGTCCCAGGGGTCGCCCTGGGTGGCCAGGAACTCGTCCGCACCCGCGCCCAGGGCCACGGCCGCGCCCCACTCGATGAGCTCATAGGCGGCGCTGATGCCGAGCACCACGCCCAGCACGATGACGAACAGCCAGCCGCCCGGGCGCAGCGGCGTGCGGCGCAGCAGCAGCTCACGCGCGGCCATCGCCGGGATGAAGCCCTGGGCCAGGTGGCCGAGGCGGTCATAGTGGTTGCGCGACAGGTCGAAGGCCTGCTGCATCCAGAAGCCCAGCGGCACGCGCGCATAGCTGTAGTGGCCGCCGACCATCAGGATGGCCGCATGCAGCGCGATCAGGCCGTAGAGCAGCGGCGTGAGGGGAAAGCGCCGGCGCGTAGCCAGCAGCAGCGGCAGCACCACCGCCACCGGCGCCACCTCCATCGCCCACACGCCCGCATCCCACGCACCCCAGGCGGACCAGGCCAGGCCCAGCGCCATCACGGCGCAGCTCAGCACCAGGGCCCGGGTGGAGTGAGGGACGGCAGCAGACGGCGATGAGGCGAGCACGGTTTTGCGGCGGATCAAGTCGGTCGGGGATGGGTGGGCGGCCAGGCGGGCCGGCGCAGCACGCGATCGGCGATGGCGTGATGCAGCTCACGCCGGCCGGTGCATCCGAGGCGCCACCCCCGGTGTAAACCCTTGGGCGGCAGGCTGAAGCCGGTGGGCTGCGCTGCCGATACAGAAGGCGACATGCTGACACGGGCCACGCCGCGTGCCGCCCCCGCCCTCTCATCCCCGTCACCCCATGAAACTGCGCAACATCGGCATCGCACGCCGCCTGTGGATAGGCGTGATCCTCCTGATCGTGGCCAACGTCTTCATCGTCGGCTTCTCCGGCGTGCGCACGGCCTCGCTCAAGGCCAAGTCCGAGGCGCTGTTCGAGGTCAACGACGCCAAGCTGCTGGCCGCGCAGGAATGGGCCAACCTGGCCGAGGTGGAGATGACCCGCCGCGCCGCCGCCGCCCTGGCCGGCGATGCCGCGCTGGCACAGTCCTTCGGGCCCGCGGCCCAGGCCGAGCAGGCGCGGCTGCGCGAGCTCAGCGAGCAGATCGACCGCCTGCCGCTGGCGGCAGAAGACCATGCCCTGCTGGCCCGCCTGGCCGAGCTGCGCCGCGCGGTGGATGCCGCGCAGGCCGCCGTCAGCCGTGCCGGCGACGCCACCGCATCGCGCCAGGCCGCACGCGCGCAACTGCTGCCGGCCATTGCCGCCTACACCGCCGCGCTGCGCGAGTTCCCCGCGCTGCAGCAGCGCGCGGCCGTCGCCTTGCGCGACCACATCGCCCAGCTGCGCAGCCAGACGGTGGTGCTGGCGGCCATCATGGGCGCCGTCACGCTCAGCCTGACGGCGCTGGGCGCGGCGGTGCTGATCCGCTCGATCAAGCGGCCGCTGCACAAGGCGGTGGACGCCGCCGCGCGCATCGCCGCCGGCGACCTGACGGTGCGCCTGGACAGCCAGGGCGGCGACGAGATCGGCCAGCTGCTGGCCTCGCTCAAGACCATGACCGAGTCGCTGGGCAGCCTGGTGGGCAATGTGCGCCAGGCCACCGACGGCATCACCACCGCGTCGGTGGAGATCGCCCAGGGCAACCAGGACCTGAGCGCGCGCACCGAACAGGCCGCGGCCAACCTGCAGCAGACGGCCTCCAGCATGGAGCAGCTCACCGGCACCGTGCGCCAGAGCGCCGAGACCGCCGAGCAGGCCAACCAGCTGGCCAGCTCCGCCGCGCAGGCCGCGCAGCGCGGCGGCCAGGTCGTCTCGCAGGTGGTGGCCAACATGGACGGCATCGCCCAGGCCTCGCGCAAGATCGGCGACATCATCGGCGTGATCGACGGCATCGCCTTCCAGACCAACATCCTGGCGCTCAATGCCGCTGTCGAGGCCGCGCGCGCCGGCGAGCAGGGCCGCGGCTTCGCGGTGGTGGCCGCCGAGGTGCGCAGCCTGGCCCAGCGCAGCGCCAACGCGGCCAAGGAGATCAAGACGCTGATCGCCGACTCCACCGAGAAGGTGGACGCCGGCGCCAAGCTGGTGGACCACGCCGGCCAGACCATGCACGAGGTGGTGGCCGCCATCCAGCGCGTCCACGACATGATGGCCGAGATCACCGCGTCGGCCGCCGAGCAGCGCGACGGCATCGGCCAGGTCAACCAGGCCGTCACCCACCTGGACACCATGACGCAGCAGAACGCTGCGCTGGTCGAGCAGTCGGCCGCCGCCGCCTCCAGCCTGCGCGGCCAGGCCGAGCAGCTCTGGGGTGTGGTCAACGTCTTCAAGCTGGCCGAGCCGGCCGGCGGCACGCACACCGCCTGAGCCGCCGCGGCCACCACGCGCCGCCTTCACCTTCCATCCACCCGCTTCAGCGGGCCGGCAACCGCATCGGCCCGCGCTTGCCACGCGCCCCACCAGGAGTCCCCCACATGAAGCTCAACCAGCTCAGCATCGCCGCCAAGCTCTGGTCGGCCGTCATCCTGCTCATCATCGGCATGCTGGCCATCGTGTCCTTTGCCGGCTGGCGTTCGGCCGCCTCGCAGAAGGACGCCGAGGCCAAGATGGAGCTGGCCGCCACCAAGCTGCGCACCGTGCAGCAATGGGCCTCGATGTCGGAGGTGGCCGTCACCCGGGCCACGGCCACGGTCATCAGCTCCGACCCGGCCGTGGGCGCGGCCTTCAAGGACGTCAATGCCAAGGCCATCGCCCGCATCACCGAGCTGAAGAAGCAGATCGAGGCCATGCCGCTGACCGACGAGGAGCGCGCCCAGCTGCGCCGCATCGCCGAGCTGCGCACCACTGTGCTCGATGCCGACAAGCGCGGCAAGGCGGCCAAGGCCGCTGGCGACGTGGAAGGCGCGATGCGCGAGCTGCACGGCGCCTTCCTGCCGGCGGTGGACGTCTATTCCAAGGCGCTGCACGACTTTGCCGACAGCCAGGAGCAGGCCGGCCAGGTGCTGCGCCAGGAGGTCGCCGAGTCGCGCCGAAACACGGTGCTGACCGCCGCCGGGCTGATGCTCGTCGTGCTGGGCCTGACGGTGGCCGGCGCGGCGCTGCTGATCCGCTCCATCCGCCGCCCGCTGGACGCGGCCATCGACGTGGCCGCGCGCATCGCCCAGGGCGACCTGGCGGCGGAGATCGACACCAGCCGCCACGACGAGATCGGCCGCCTGATGCGCTCGCTCAAGCGCATGGCCGAGTCACTGGCCCAACTGGTGGCCGAAGTGCGCCACTCCACCGACAGCATCAGCACCGCCTCGGCCGAGATCGCCACCGGCAACCAGGACCTGAGCTCGCGCACCGAGCAGACGGCCTCCAGCCTGCAGCAGACCGCCTCGTCGATGGAGCAGCTCACAGGCACGGTCAAGCAGAGCGCCGAGGCCGCGCAGCAGGCCAACCAGCTGGCCACCTCGGCCTCCAGCGCCGCTCGCCGCGGCGGCGAGGTGGTCTCGCAGGTGGTGGCCAACATGGAGGGCATCGCCCAGGCCTCGCGCAAGATCGGCGACATCATCGGCGTGATCGACGGCATCGCCTTCCAGACCAACATCCTGGCGCTCAATGCCGCGGTGGAAGCGGCACGTGCCGGCGAGCAGGGCCGCGGCTTCGCGGTGGTGGCCACCGAGGTGCGGGCGCTGGCCCACCGCGTCAGCGACGCCGCCAAGGAGGTCCGCGAGCTGGTCGGCGCCTCGGTGGAGCAGGTGGCGGGCGGCTCGCGCCGGGTGCGCGCGGCCGAAGCCATCATTGCCGAGCTGGTCGGCTCGGTGAACCAGGTCGGCGGGCTGGTGGCGCAGATCTCGGGCGCCGCCGGCGAGCAGTCGCGCGGCATCGCCGATGTCAACGGCGCGGTCAACAGCATCGACGCCACCACGCAGCAGAACGCGGCGCTGGCCGAGCAGACGGCCGCCGCATCCGGCTCGCTGGAAATCCGCGCCGCCACGCTGATGCGGGCGGTGCAGATCTTCCGCGTGCAGTAGCGCGCAGCCCTCAGGCCCGGGCTTGCAGGCCGCGCGCAGCGCCTGCGCTTCAGCCGCGCGCGCGGCGGCGGGCCACCCAGCCCAGCGTGGCCAGGCCGGCGAGCATCAGCGCATAGGTCTGCGGCTCCGGCACCGCGGCCGTGAAGCTGAACTTGCCATAGCCGTAGCCCGCGCCGGTGCTGCTGTCGTCGAAGAAGACGCGGGTGATGCCGGAGTAGGCGCTGAAGTCCACCAGCCGGTTGCTCGTCACCGTGTCGCTGCCCAGCAGCGTGGCGCCGGCATAGATGCGGATGGTGACCGAGTCGCCGGAGTCGTAGCCCACGGTCTCGAAGGTCAGGCCCGAGACCGGCGCGGTGAAGTCGATGGTCAGGTCGGCTTCGCAGTCGGAGCCGCTGAGCGAGCAGATGGCGCCGCCCTGGCCGACGAAGTAGAAGCTCTTGAGGTTGTAGAGGTCGGTGCCGGCGCCGGTGATGGTGGCCTGCGGCAGGTTCAGCACCGTGCTGCCGAGCCCGCCCGCGGGCAAGGCGTCGAAGTTGAGCGTGTCGGCCGACGCGGCCGACGCACAGGCGGCAGCCGCCAGGGCGACGGCCAGGGTGGAAAAGCGCTTCATGTATCCCTCCAGACTGAGTTGGTCGATCAGCCGCTGACGCGGCCGGCACGCAAAGGGCGTGCTCTCTGAGTCTAGGAGGACGGTTACAGCCGGACACCCCGGGAAGCGGGGTGGCGAGCGGCTACCGGTCGCGTGGCCGCCCGGCAACATCGACCGGCCGCTGCACGCCCGGCGGGCTTACAGCCGGCTGCGGCCTTGAGGGCCGCTGCCTTGTGGCTGCGGCACGGCGCTGCGCGCCTTCACATCGCTGGCGCGATATGAGCCTGCGCCGCGAGGCGGCTGGTCCGCCTGCGGCGGCCGCCGGCCTTACAGGCCGGCCGCTGCACGCAGCGCAGCCGCCTTGTCCGTTCTCTGGTCTCTGCCCACATCGCTTGCGCGATATGAGCATCGCCCGCGACGGCAACCGCGCTGAACGCGCGGCGGGCTTACAGCCCGGCTGCGGCCTTCAGGGCCGCAGCTTTGTGGCGACGGCGCGGCGCTGCGCGCCTTCACATCGCTGCGCGATATGAGCCTGCGCCGCAAGACGGCTGGTCCGCCTGCGGCGTCCGCCGGCCTTACCGGCCGGCCGCTGCACGCAGCGCAGCCGCCTTGTCCGTTCTCTCCCAGCTGAACTCCGCGTCCTCGCGGCCGAAGTGGCCGTAGGCGGCGGTCTTGGAGTAGATCGGGCGCAGCAGGTCCAGCATCTGGATGATGCCCTTGGGACGCAGGTCGAAGTGCTCCTGCACCAGGGCGGCGATCTGGTCGTCGGGGATGCGGCCGGTGCCTTCGGTGTAGACCGTGATGTTGATCGGGCGGGCCACGCCGATGGCGTAGCTGACCTGGATCTGGCACTGGCGGGCCAGGCCGGCGGCGACGATGTTCTTGGCCACGTAGCGGGCGGCATAGGCGGCCGAGCGGTCGACCTTGGTCGGGTCCTTGCCGCTGAAGGCGCCGCCGCCGTGCGGGCAGGCGCCGCCGTAGGTGTCGACGATGATCTTGCGGCCGGTCAGGCCGCAGTCGCCCTGCGGGCCGCCGATGACGAAGCGGCCGGTGGGGTTGATCAGGTACTTGGTCTCCTGCAGCCACTCCTTGGGCAGCACCGGCTTGATGATCTCCTCGATCACCGCCTCGATGAAGCTGGCCTTCATCTTGGTGGGCGTCTCGCTCTGGTCGGGGCTGTGCTGGGTGGACAGCACCACGGTGTCGATGCTGTGCGGCTTGCCGTCCACGTAGCGCATCGTCACCTGGCTCTTGGCATCCGGGCGCAGGAAGGGCAGGCGGCCGTCCTTGCGCAGCTGGGCCTGGCGCTCGACGATGCGGTGCGCGTAGTAGATGGGCGCGGGCATCAGCTCGGGCGTCTCGTCGCAGGCATAGCCGAACATCAGGCCCTGGTCACCGGCGCCGGTGTTCAGGTGGTCATCGCTGGCATGGTCCACGCCCTGGGCGATGTCGTTGCTCTGCTTGTCGTAGGCCACGAGCACCGCGCAGCCCTTGTAGTCGATGCCGTACTCGGTGTTGTCGTAGCCGATGCGCTTGATCGTGTCGCGCGCGACCTCGATGTAGTCGACATGCGCGTTGGTGGAGATCTCGCCGGCCAGCACCACGAGGCCCGTGTTGCACAGCGTCTCGGCGGCCACGCGCGAGCGCGGGTCCTGCGTCAGGATGGCATCGAGGATGGCATCGGAGACCTGGTCGGCCACCTTGTCGGGATGGCCTTCGGAGACGGATTCCGAGGTGAAGAGGAAGTCGTTCGCCACTTTCTTAAACTCCATGCGTTCCGGGTCGTGATGTCGGGCGATTCGCCGGACCGACCTGTTCTGGATGCGGAGACCGTGGCGAACGCTTTAGCGGTATGTCGCGGCCCCCGGGGTGGCCGCATCGCCCCGCAAGTTGTTCCTTTAACTCGGCGATGGCGGCAGTGTAGCCAAGCGCCGCTCCTTCGATCATGTCCCTCGTCCTGCGTTTGCTGGCCATTTGCCCGCTTTGGCTGCTGCATGGGCTGGGCGCGCTGATGGGCTGGCTGACCTATGCCGCCTCACCGCCCTATCGCCAGCGCCTGAAGGCCCATGCGGCCCAGGCCGGCGTGAGCCCTGCGCACACCCGCCAGGCCGTGGCCGAGGCCGGCAAGATGGTGGCCGAGCTGCCCAGGCTGTGGCTGCGCCCGGCCGATGAGCCGCTGGGCGCGCTGGCCGACTGGCCCGACCGCGGCCCGGTGGAGCAGGCACTGGCCGCGGGTCGTGGCCTGGTGCTGCTCACGCCGCACCTGGGCGCCTTCGAGATCTGCGCCCAGGCCTATGCCGAGCACTTCGGTGCCCGCTCGCCGATCACCGTGCTGTACCGCCCGGCGCGCCAGGTGGGGCTGCGCCGCTGGGTGGAGCAGTCGCGCCGGCGCCCGGGGCTGCTGACCGCGCCGGCCTCGCTGCAGGGCGTGCGCCAGCTCATCCGCGCGCTGCGCCAGGGCGGCACGGTGGGGCTGCTGCCGGATCAGGTGCCGCCGCAGGGCCAGGGCGTGTGGGCGCCCTTCTTCGGCCGGCCGGCCTACACGATGACGCTGGCCGCGCGCCTGGTGCAGCAGACCGGCGCCGCGCTGGTGCTGCTGTGGTGCGAGCGCCTGCCGGGTGGCCGCGGCTACCGCGTGCACACCCGGGCGGTCGATGCCGCGGTGATGGCCGAGCTGGCGCAGGCCGACCCGGCACAATCCGCGGCCCTGATCAACCGCCTCATGGAACAGCTCATCCTCGAAGGCCCGCAGCAATACCTGTGGGGCTACAACCGCTACAAGCAGCCGCGGCAGGCGCCCGACGCCCCGGCTGCGGCGGCCGACGAGGCCGCCCGCGGATGACCCGCGCGCTGCTGGCCCTGCTGCGCCTGCTGCAGCGCCTGCCGCTGCCCGTCCTGGCGGCACTCGGCTGGGGGCTGGGGCAGCTGCTCTTCGTGCTCGCCCGCTCGCGCCGGCGCGTGGCGCTGCGCAACCTGGAGCTCTGCTTTCCCGAATGGTCCGCCGCGCAGCGCCACCGCGTGGCCCGCCGGCACTTCGGCTGGGTGGCGCGCAGCCTGCTGGAGCGCGCGCTGCTGTGGTGGGGCGACGAGGCCCGCATCCGCCGGCTGATCCGCGTCGAAGGCGACATCGAGCTGGCCGAGCGCGAGATGCGCACCCGCGGCCGGCCCACGATGTGGCTGTGCCCGCACTTCGTCGGCCTGGATGTGGCCGGCGCGGCCATCCTGCTCTTCCAGCAGCGGCCGGGCGCGTCGATCTACCAGACGCAGAGCGACCCGGTGATCGACGCCGAGATGCGCCGCGGCCGGCTGCGCTTCGGCGATGCGCAGATCTTCGCGCGCAACGAGTCGGTCAAGCCGCTGGTGCGCGCCATCCGCGAAGGGCGCGGCTTCTTCAACCTGCCGGACATGGACTTCGGCGAGAAGGACGCCGCCTTCGTGCCCTTCTTCGGCGTGCCGGCGGCCACGCTGCTGGCCCCGTCGCGCATGGCGCGGGCGCTGGACATGGTGGTGCAGCCGGTGATCGCCGAGCTGCTGCCCGGCGGGCGCGGCTACGTGGTGCGCTTCCTCGACCCGCTGCCCGGCTTCCCCACCACCGACGCGGTGGCCGATACCGCCGCGCTCAACCGCTGGATCGAGGACCGCATCCGCGAGCGGCCCGAGCAGTACCTCTGGGTGCACAAGCGCTTCAAGACCCGCCCGGCGGGCGAGCCGCCGCTGTATTGAGCGCACTGCCGCGCTGCGGCGCGGTGGCTGCGCAGGCCGGCGTGTGGGCCGGCATATAGGCCGGAGCCCGCGCAAACCCCAGCCGGCCTCAAGCGGCCGCCGCAAATGCCGATGTTCCTGCCTGCAGGGGCCGTCCTTTCTTCAGGCGGCCGGTGAGAGCAGACTGCGGCCGCCAGACGGCCGGAACGATCCGGGAGACATCGAGATGTTGTTGTGGTTGCGCCGCTTTTCCATCCGCGCACGGCTGATCCTGTGCATGGCGCTGGTGGTGCTGATCGGGCTGACCATCGGCGGCGTGATGACGCTGGACCTGCAGCGCACGCGCGGGGTCTTCGACGGCTTCGTCGCCCACGAGTTCAGCGCCGTGCTGCAGGCCAACGAGCTGGCGCAGGCGCTGTCGCAGATGCGCGGCCACGAGAAGGACATGCTGATCAACGCCGGTGACACGGTGTCGGTGTCGGCCTCGCGCAAGGCCTGGGCCGCCGCCCACGACCGCGCCGTGGAGCACGCACGCGGCGTGCGGGATGCCCTGCGCGACGCCGCGCTGCAGGCCGAGGTGGCCACCATCGAGGCCAGGCTCAAGGCCTATGCCGGCGCGCTGGGCCCGAGCCTGGACATGCTCGAAGGCGGCTCGGTGGCCTCGCCGGCCGAGGCGGCCAACATGGTGGCCGGCGCACGCGACGAGATCGTGGTGGCCGAGCAGGCCCTCACGCGGCTGGACCGCGGACTGAGCCAGGCCGCCAGCGGCGAGAAGGCCAGGCTGGGCGAGCACATCCAGCGCTCCCTCGTGGTGCTGTGGCTGCTGCTGTGGACCCCGGGCGCCATCTTCCTGCCCTTGATGGTGCTGACCATCGTCTCGGTCATCCGCCCGCTGCAGCAGGCCGAGAAGGTGGCCAAGCGCATCGCCCATGGCGACCTGGGCCACCGCGTGGACACGCGCGGCGCCGACGAGATCGCCGGGCTGATGCGCACGCTGCAAGGCATGCAGGACGGCCTGCGCCAGATGGTGCACGCGGTGCGCCAGTCCACCGAGGGCATGCTGACGGCCAGCAGCGAGATCGCCGCGGGCAACCAGGACCTGTCCGACCGCACCGAGCAGACCGCCGCCAACCTGCAGCAGACCGCCTCCAGCATGGAGCAGCTCAACTCCAGCGTGCGCCTGTCGGCCGACGCCGCGCGCAGCGCCAATGACCTGGCGGCCACCGCCTGCCAGCGCGCCGAGCACGGCGGCGTGGTCGTCGGCGAGGTGATGACCAACATGGACAGCATCACCGAGGCCTCGCGCAAGATCGGCGACATCATCGGCGTGATCGACAGCATCGCCTTCCAGACCAACATCCTGGCGCTGAACGCGGCCGTGGAGGCCGCCCGCGCCGGCGAGCAGGGCCGCGGCTTCGCGGTGGTCGCCGCCGAGGTGCGCAGCCTGGCCCAGCGCAGCGCGCAGGCCGCGCGCGAGATCAAGACGCTGATCCAGGCCTCGGTCGAGCGCGTGGAGACCGGCAGCTCGCGGGTGCGCGACGCTGGCGCCGTGATGCAGGAGATCGTGCAGGCCATCCACAGCGTCACCCACGCGATGGCGGGCGTGGCCGAGGCCACGGTGCAGCAGACGCAAGGCCTGGGCGAGGTCAGCCAGGCCGTCGGCCATCTGGACCAGATGACGCAGCAGAACGCCGCGCTGGTGGAGGAGTCCGCCGCCGCCGCCGCCAGCCTGAAGGCGCAGGCCGATGCGCTGGCGCGCCTGGTGGCCCGTTTCCAGCTGGAGGCGCAGGAGCAGGAGCGCCCGCCAGCCCTGGCCGAGGCCGGGGCACCGGTGGCGCCGGCCGCCGCAGCCGCCTGAGCCGCGGCCCGGACGAGCGCCGCGCGGGTTGCCGTGCGCGATGGGCAGATCGTCAGCCCGGATGCGCACGCATCCCCTTAAGGGTTAACAACGAACTGTTACACTCGCGCGCTTTTTTGCGCCGGTGCCGTCCGCCTGCCCCGCAGGCAACCGCACACATTGATCTGCAAGGCATTGGCGCAGAGTGTCCACTCACCTCCACCTGCCTCCTGCCGTGCCTGCTGCCCCGACCTGCCGCGCCTCTGCGGCCCGCCTTCGCGCGACCTTCCGTCCTGTTGCCCTGTCCGCCCTGACCGCTGTGGGCTTTGCGCTGTCCGCCAGCGCGCTGGCCTCCGGCTACAACTTCGGCACCCAGAGCGCCGCCGCCCAGGGCAGCGCCAATGCCAATGGTGCCGAGGCGGCCGATGCCTCCACCGTCTATGCCAACCCGGCCGGCATGACGCGGCTGAAGGGCACGCAGTCGTCCATCGTGCTCAACGTGGTGGCGCCCCACGTCGGCTTCGCGGGCTCGTCCACGGTGGGCGGCTCGGGCAGCGGCGGCGACCCGGTGGACCTCACCTTCGTGCCCCACGGCTACATCACGCACCAGATCAACGAGCGCTACACCGTCGGCCTGGGCCTGTTCGTGCCCTTCGGCGCCGGTATCGACTACGACGACAACTTCGCCGGCCGCTACTACGGCCAGCAGACCGAGCTCAAGACCTTCAACCTCAACCCCTCGCTGGGCATCAAGCTCAACGAGCGGCACAGCGTGGGCCTGGGCATGAGCGCGCAGTACATGAAGGCCAAGCTGGTGCGCAAGCAGAACGGCCTGGTGCTGGCGTCCCGCGTCAACTCCGCCCTGCCCTCGGCGATGGGCGGCGTGGCGCCGGATGCCGAGTTCGGCATCGAGGGCGATTCCTGGGGCGTCGGCTTCAACCTCGGCTACCTGTTCCAGCCGACCGAGCACACCCGCTTCGGCGTGGCCTGGCGCTCGGCCATCAACCACAAGAACAAGGGCGACGCCTACCTCGACGCCGATGCCCTGGCCGCGGCCATCGACCCGTACACCGCGGCCACCTATGAGCAGCTGCGCGCCAGCCTGAGCCGGACGGCAGACGGCCGCGCCGACGTGAAGACGCCCGAGTCGCTGTCCTTCAGCGCCTATC
The DNA here is from genome assembly GCA_016219375.1 of Burkholderiales bacterium. Lineage (GTDB taxonomy): Bacteria > Pseudomonadota > Gammaproteobacteria > Burkholderiales > Burkholderiaceae_C > Aquabacterium. Next base: position 44,124 of record JACRNC010000007.1, on the reverse strand, counting down.
ACGAGCTCGACTCGCGCTGGGCCGTGATGGGCGACCTCACCTGGACGCGCCACAGCCGGCTGCAGCAGATCGTCATCCAGGCCCAGCCCATCACGACGACCTATCTGCAGACCAAGTGGGACGACACCTGGCGCGCCTCCATCGGCACCAGCTACCGCTACAACGACCGCCTGAAGGTGCGCCTGGGCTACATGTACGACCAGTCGCCCACCGATGCCGCGTCCGACGTGCTGCCCACCATGCCCGACAACGACCGCCAGTGGCTGTCGCTGGGCGCGAGCTGGCAGCTCGACAAGAAGAACTCGATCGATGTGGCCTACAGCTACATCTTCATCCGCGACCGCAGCATCGACCGCTACTACGACAGCGCCACCACGCCGGACGTCTCCGGCGGCGTCACGGTGTCCAACCTGTCCACCGGCGGCACGACCTGGGGCCGCGTGAGCGGCGAGATCCGCAGCCATGCGCAGGTCTTCGGCGTGCAGTGGAACCACGCGTTCTGATCATGCTCCGCCCTCAGGTCGCCCACCGCGACTGACCCGACGCCCGGCCCAGGCCGGGCGTCATGCTTTGCGGGCCTGCGTCCGCCATGCTCTCGTCCCCCTGCGCCGATGCGGGGCGCTGGCCGCCGCCCGGGTGCGACGCCGATAATCCCGCGCATGACCCTCCGCTTCGCCAAGATGCACGGCGCGGGCAACGACTTCGTCGTGCTCGATGCCACCCGTGCGCCGCTGCAGCTGACGCCGGCGCAGTTCCGCTTCCTGGCCGACCGGCGCTTCGGCGTGGGGGCCGACCAGATCCTCATCGTCGAGGCCAGCGATGAGCCCGGCGTGGACTTCCGCTACCGCATCGTCAATGCCGACGGCGGCGAGGTGGAGCAGTGCGGCAACGGCGCGCGCTGCTTTGCGCGCTATGTGCGTGATGCCGGCCTCACGGCCAAGGACCGCATCCGCGTGCGCACGCTCTCCGGCGTGATCGAGCCGCGGCTGCAGGCCGACGGCCGCGTCACCGTGGACATGGGCGCACCCATCTTCGAGCCGGCCCGCGTGCCCTTCCACGACCACGGCCTGGTGCCGCACAAGGTGGGCGGCTTCGAGCTGTGGCCGCTGACGCTGGGCACACGCAGCGTGGACGTGGCCGTGCTGTCGATGGGCAACCCGCATGCGGTGCTCGACATCGCCCGCATCGGCTGCGATGACCTGGCCCGCGCGCCGGTGGCCGACCTGGGCCCGCAGATCGAAGGCCACACGCTCTTTCCCAAGCGCGTCAACGCCGGCTTCATGCAGGTGATCGGTCGCAACCACATCAGCCTGCGCGTCTACGAGCGCGGCGCCGGCGAGACCCTGGCCTGCGGCACCGGCGCCTGCGCCGCCGTGGTCGCCGGCATCCGCCAGGGCCTGCTCGATGCGCGCGTGGACGTGGACACCCGCGGCGGGCGCCTGACCATCGAGTGGGCCGGCGGCGACGCGCCGGTGCTGATGACCGGCCCGGCCGTGCATGTCTTCGACGGCGACATCACGCTGCCCAACCATCCCAACCTGCCCTGAACCACCCGCCCCATGACCTTGCAAGGCATCACCGAGGACGAGATCGCCAACTACCTGGCCCACACGCCGGGCTTCTTCGAGCGCCACGCCGAGCTGCTGTCGGCCATCCAGCTCACCAGCCCGCACGGCCAGCGCGCCGTCTCGCTGCAGGAGCGGCAGATGGAAATGCTGCGCGAGAAGATCAAGGGCCTGGAGCGCAAGATCATCGAGATGATCCGCAACGGGCAGGAGAACGTCGCCATCGCCGACCGCCTGCACCGCTGCACCCGCGCCCTGCTGCTCACGGCCAACGCCGCCGAGCTGCCGGAGGTGATCCTTGAGCAGCTGCAGCATGAGTTCCTGGTGCCGCAGGCCGCGCTGCGCGTCTGGGGCGTGGCGCCCATCCATGCCGACCTGCCCGCCGCCCAGCCGGTCAGCGACGACGTCAAGAGCTTCGCCACCAGCCTGACGCTGCCCTACTGCGGCATCAACTCGGGCTTCGAGGCGTCGCGCTGGCTGCCGGATGCGGGCACCGTGACCTCGCTGGCGCTGATCCCGCTGCGCAGCGGCGGCGATGCGGCCTTCGGCCTGCTGGTGCTCGGATCACCGGACCCGACGCGCTTCCAGGCCGACATGGGCACCGACTTCCTCATGCGCCTGGGCGACCTGGCCAGCGCCGGCCTCGCGCGGCTGGTGGCGGGCTGAGCCTGCCGGCGCCCTCCATGCCGTCCATGCCGTCCATGCCGGCTGGTGCCGCGTTGGACGCCGGGCCGCCCGGCCTGCTGCCGGACGACGTGGCCGGCTACCTCGACCACCAGCGCGTGCAGCGCCGCGTCGCCGGGCGCACGCTGGCCCTCTACCGCGACGCGCTGCAGCGGCTCGTCGATGCCGCGCAGGCCGAAGGCATCGCCCTGCGCGAGGTGCGCCACCACCATGTGCGCCACTGGATGGCCCGGCTGCATGCCAAGGGGCTGGGCGCGCGCAGCATCGCGCTGCACCTGTCGGCCTGGCGCGGCCTGTATCGCTGGATGGGCCAGCAGGGCTGGGTCGCCGCCAATCCGGTGCAGGACGTGCGCGCCCCCAAGGCGCCCCGGCCGCTGCCCAAGGCCCTGCCGGTAGACCAGGCCGTGGCCCTGGCCAACTGGCAGCAGGCCGATGCCCAGGACGGCACGGGCCGCGGCCGGCGCCACCTGCCGGCGCTGGAGCAGCGCGACCGCGCCATCGTCGAGCTGCTCTACGGCTGCGGCCTGCGCGTGGCCGAACTGGTCGGCCTGGATGTGCAGGCCCATGCCGATGCGGCCGGCTGGATCGACCTGGCCGGTGGCGAGGCCCATGTGCGCGGCAAGGGCAGCAAGCGCCGCAGCCTGCCGGTCGGTCGCCCGGCGCTGGAGGCGCTGCAGGCCTGGCTGGCCGTGCGCGACAGCATGGCCGCAGCCGGCGAGACGGCCCTCCTCGTCAGCCAGCGCGGCACGCGGCTGACCGACGGCCAGCTGCGCACGCGCCTGAAGCAGCGTGCCCTGCAGGCTGGCGTGCCCGCCGCGGTGCACCCGCACATGCTGCGCCACAGCTTTGCCAGCCACCTGCTGCAGTCCAGCGGCGACCTGCGCGCCGTGCAGGAGCTGCTGGGCCATGCGCAGATCACGACCACCCAGGTCTATACCCGGCTGGACTTCCAGCACCTGGCCCAGGTCTACGACCGGGCCCATCCCCGGGCCCGGCAGAAGGCGCAGCCTGCCGCTGGCGAGCCCCAGGACGACCAGCCAGCCTGAGCCCGGCTCTTGCGCTTGCGGCCACAGCGCGGGCCGCAGCCCGGATCCGCCCGGGAACGAGCCGCCAGCCGACACCCGCTTGTGCGCCTGCGCCTACGTCTGGTTTCCGGCTGGCCGACAAAGCGGGTTACACCCGGGGGCTGAACATCACATCGCCCGTCATCGCGCCCGCCCTGCCATGACCCTGCCCCCCGCCCGCGCCCGCCGCCGCGCCTGCCCGCCGTGTGCCAGCCTTGATCCGCACCTTCAGCCGCCGCATCGGACGCAGCCGGGATCCGCGCGCGGCCGAGGTCGGCGACCGCGCGCCGGCTTGGCCGCCGGCATGATGCTGTTCCTGGCCGCGACACAGGCCCCCGCCCAGACCGCACCGGCTGCGCAGTCCCGCCCCGCGTGGCTGGACGAGGTCAGCCTCAGCATCGGCGCGCAGCGCGACCGCGTGGACGGCGACGCCTCGCTCAGCGACAGCGACAACAACCCGCCGTTTGCCACCGGCGACCAGCACATCCTGCGCGGCCATGAGGCGGTGCCCTGGCTGCGCCTGGAGGCCCGCATCGCGCAGCGCCACGGCCTGCGCCTGGGCTACCAGACCTTCAGCCAGCGTGCGAGCAACCCGCTGCGCCTGGGCGCCGACTACCTGGGCACCACGATCTATGCCACCGGCCCGCTGGCCACACGCACCGAGGTCACGCAGGCCGACCTGTCCTGGCGCTGGTGGACGCCGGTGGGTGTGCACGAGTTCGGCGCCGGCCTGGGCGTGGCCTTCTACAAGCTCGACGTGGACGGCAGCTGGGTGGCCGTGCCTGAGCTCTTCCCGCTGCTGCGCCTGACCTGGGCGCAGCGCTTCTCGGAGCACACCTGGGCGCCCGAGCTGAGCTTCGGCTGGAACTGGCGCCCGGCCAGCGGCTGGCGCGTGTTCGCCGACGCCTCCGGCGCCAAGCGCAGCAGCGGCGACCTGACCGGCGAGGTGCTCAAGCTGGCCGTTGGCGCCGAATGGAGCACCGCGTTGAGCAGCAGCGGCGGGCGCATCGGCCTGGGGGCCGAGTACGGCTGGAGCCACCTGGAGTTCGAGCGCCGCGCCGGCCCGACGCTGACCACGCTGGACCTGACCTTGCACGGGCCGTCGGTGTTCGTGCGGCTGGCCTATTGAAGAGCAGCGGCGGCTGGCGGCTCAGCCGCGCTCGAACTTGAAGACCGCCGTGGGCGCGCGCCAGTTGGGCCCCCAGCGCACCACCTCGCCCTCGCGCAGTCCGAAGGCCTCCAGGATGCGCAGGCCGCACTGGCGGGCCAGCACCTCGAAGTCGGCGAAGGTGCCCACGCGGATGTTGGGCGTGTCGAACCACTGGTAGGGCAGCGTCTTGGTCACCGGCATGCGCCCGCGCAGCACCGCCAGACGGTTGGGCCAGTGGGCGAAGTTGGGGAAGGCGACGATGCCGATGCGGCCCACGCGGGCGGTCTCGCGCAGCATGGCCTCGGTGTTGCGCAGGTTCTGCAGCGTGTCGAGCTGCAGCACCACGTCGAAGCTGCCGTCGGCAAAGATGGACAGGCCTTCTTCCAGGTTGCGCTGGATGACGTTGACGCCGCGCTGCACGCAGGCCAGCACCTTGGCATCGTCGAGCTCCACGCCGTAGCCGGTGCAGCCGCGCTCGTCGCGCAGGCGGGACAGCAGCAGGCCGTCGCCGCAGCCCAGGTCCAGCACGTGCGAGCCGGCGGGCACCAGCTCGGCGATGCGCTCCAGGTTCTTGGCCTCGCTCATCGTGCTGCTCCTCACACCGCCAGCTTCAGGTCGGCCAGGCGCGGCGCGGCCGTGCCGATCTCCGCTGCGATGCGCTCGAAGTAGGCCCGCACCACGCCGTGGTAGCGCGCATCGTCCAGCAGGAAGGCATCGTGGCCGTGAGGCGCGTCGATCTCGGCATAGGACACGTCGCGCCGGTTGTCCAGCAGCGCCTTGACGATCTCGCGCGAGCGCGCGGGCGAGAAGCGCCAGTCGGTGGTGAAGCTCACGACCAGGAACCTGGCCCGCGCCCGCGCGAAGGCCGCGCTCAGGTCGCCGCCATGCGCACGCGCCGGGTCGAAGTAGTCCAGCGCGCGGGTGATCAGCAGATAGGTGTTGGCGTCGAAGTACTCGCTGAACTTGTCGCCCTGGTAGCGCAGGTAGCTCTCGATCTGGAACTCGATGTCCTGCGTGGTGTAGGCATAGGACGCGGGCCGGGTCGGATCGGGCGCCTCGGCGCGCAGCATGCGGCCGAACTTCTTCTCCATCACGTCGTCGCTCAGGTACGTGATGTGGCCGATCATGCGGGCCACGCGCAGGCCGCGCTTGGGCACCACGCCGTGCTCGTAGAAGTGGCCGCCGTGGAAATCGGGGTCGGTGACGATGGCCCGGCGGGCGACCTCGTTGAAGGCGATGTTCTCCGCCGACAGGTTGGGCGCGGTGGCGATGGCCAGGCAGTGGCGCACGCGGTCGGGGTGCTGCAGCGTCCAGCCCAGCGCCTGCATGCCGCCCAGGCTGCCGCCGATCACCGCGGCCAGCTGCGTGATGCCAAGGCGGTCGAGCAAGCGCGCCTGGGCCTCGACCCAGTCCTCCACGGTGACGACGGGGAAGTCCGCCCCATACGGCTTGCCGGTGGCCGGGTTGACGTCACGCGGGCCGGTGGAGCCGAAGCACGAGCCCAGGTTGTTGATGCCGATGACGAAGAAGCGGTCGGTGTCCAGCGGCTTGCCCGGGCCGACCAAGTTGTCCCACCAGCCTTCGCTCCTGGGCTGGCCGGCATGCACGCCGGCGACATGGTGCGAGGCATTGAGCGCATGGCAGACCAGCACGGCATTGCTGCGCTCGGCGTTGAGCGTGCCGTAGGTCTCATACATCAGCGAGTAGCCGGCCAGCGCCTTGCCGCTTTGCAGCGGCAGCGGCTCGCTGAACTGCATCGTCTGCGGGGTGACGGTCCCGACGCTGCCCATGACTCTCGTTGGCCTTCAGAAAAGAAAAAACCGGCGCTGCAGATGCAGGGCCGGTGGCGAACCCTGTTTAGCTGCATTTGTTGAGCGCCCGCAAGCCGGATCAAATCGGCGCTGTGGCCGGCAGTATATCGGCGCGCCTGGGGCGCCGGCCGGGCCTTGTTCGCGGCTTGGCCGCTCAGCACAGGTCCTAGCATGCGGGCTTGCCCGTGTGATGGAGGCTGCTGCATGCCCGCCTGGCTCGCCCGACTCGATGCCCACTTCCCCGTGCGCTATGCCACCTGGCTGCTGTGCGCCGTCGGCTGCCTGCTGCTCGGGCTGGTGTGGACGGCCACAGGCCACGGCGCCGTGGCCACGCTGGCCCTGGCGGCGCTAACGCTGATCGGCCTGCGCGATGCACGCCAGACGCGGCACTCGGTGCTGCGCAACTACCCGGTCATCGGCCACCTGCGCTTCCTGCTGGAGTGGGTGCGGCCGGAGATCCGCCAGTACTTCATCGAAAGCGACAACGAGGCCGAGCCCTTCTCGCGCCAGCAGCGGGCCCTGGTCTACCAGCGGGCCAAGGGCGAGGCCGACAAGCGGCCCTTCGGCACGCAGCTGGACGTGCATGCCACCGGCTACGAGTGGATCAACCACTCGATGGTGCCCACGCACATCGCCAGCCACGACTTCCGCGTGGTGATCGGCGCCGAGCGCGCGCAGCCTTACTCAGCCAGCCTGTTCAACATCTCGGGCATGAGCTTCGGCGCGCTCTCGGCCCGCGCCATCCTGGCGCTGAACGCGGGCGCCAAGCGCGGCGGCTTTGCCCACGACACCGGCGAGGGCTCGATCAGCGCCTACCACCGCGAGCACGGCGGCGACCTGATCTGGCAGATCGCCTCGGGCTACTTCGGCTGCCGCGACGAGCTCGGCCGCTTCAGCGAGGAGAAATTCGCCGCCCAGGCGCGCGAGCCGCAGGTCAAGCTCATCGAGCTCAAGCTCAGCCAGGGCGCCAAGCCGGGCCACGGCGGCATGCTGCCCGGGCCCAAGGTGACGCCGGAGATCGCCGCTGCGCGTGGCGTGCCGGTGGGGGTGGACTGCATCTCGCCGTCCAGCCACAGCGCGTTCGACTCGCCGATCGGGCTGCTGCGCTTCATCGAGCGGCTGCGCACGCTCTCAGGCGACAAGCCGGTGGGCATCAAGCTGTGCATCGGCCACCCCTGGGAGTGGTTCGCCCTGGCCAAGGCCATGCTGGTCACCGGCATCGTGCCGGACTTCATCGTCGTCGATGGCGCCGAAGGCGGCACCGGCGCCGCACCGGTGGAGTTCAGCGACCACATGGGCGCGCCGGTGCAGGACGGGCTGCAGCTCGTGCACAACACGCTGGTGGGCCTGAACCTGCGCCAGCGCGTGAAGATCGGCTGCGCCGGCAAGGTGGTCAGCGCCTTCGACATCGCGCGCATGCTGGCCCTGGGCGCGGACTGGTGCAACTCCGGCCGCGGCTTCATGTTCGCGCTGGGCTGCATCCAGGCGCAGACCTGCCACACCGGCCATTGCCCCACCGGCGTGACCACGCAGGATGCGCTGCGCCAGCGCGCCATCGTCGTGCCCGACAAGGCCGAGCGCGTGTGGCGCTATCAGCAGAACACGCTCAAGGCGCTCAAGGAGCTGGTGGAGGCCGCGGGCCTGCAGCATCCGGGCGAGCTGACCGCCTCGCACATCGTGCACCGGGTCAGCGACCACCAGGTCAAGCTGCTGGCCAACATGCTGCCGCTGGTGGCGCCCGGCGCCCTGCTGGCCGCCGACCGCGGCGAGGCCGACTGGCCCTACGAGGTCTACCGGCTGTACTGGCCGATGGCGCGGGCCGAGTCGTTCGCGCCGCACATGGGCAGCGGGCCAGCGGTGGGCGCGGCGGTGGACGTGGACCTGGGGGCGCCGCCGGCCGGCTAGCGCGGCGGCCCGGCTGCACGCCGGCAGGCTGGCGCAGCGGCCACGGGGCGAGGCTCAGGCCGCTGGCGGGCGGGTGTCGATGAAGGTCTGGCGCTGCATGAGCTTGTCATACAGCCGCTCCAGGTTGGCATGGCGCTCGCGCCAGTCCACCTGCGGATAGCGGAAGTCCAGGTAGCCCAGCGCGCAGCCCACGGCGATGTCGGCCAGCGTGTAGTGGGTGCCGGCGCACCAGGGGCGGTCGCCCAGGCCCAGGCTCATGGCCTTGAGCGAGGCATCGACCTTGGCCATCTGGCGCTCGATCCACGCCGCGCTGCGCTGCTCGGGCGTGCGCCCGGCAAAGGTCTGCTCCAGGCGCACGAGGATGGCCGCATCCAGCAGGCCGTCGGCCAGCGCCTCCCAGGTGCGCACTTCCACGCGCTCGCGGCCCGACAGCGGGATGAGCTTGCCCACGGGCGAGAGCGTGTCCACGTACTCGACGATCACGCGCGAGTCGAACACCGCCTCGCCGCCTTCCATCACCAGGCAGGGCACCTTGCCCAGCGGGTTGGCCTGCAGGATGGTGCTGCCGGGGGCCCAGACGTCCTCCAGCTCGAAGCGGTAGTCCAGCCGCTTCTCGGCCAGCACGATGCGCACCTTGCGCACGAAGGGGCTGGTCAGCGAACCGATGAGTTTCATGGGCGAAGGAAGTGGGTGGGCCGGGGGCTGGGGCGACAGATTCTAGGGTGCGGCGCCCGGGGCGGCCCCCGCCGGGCTTGCGCGGCCGGGCGTGCCCGGGCGGGGTGGCAAGATGCGCGATTCGTGACCGATTGTGCAAACCTTGCCTGCTGACCGCCCCCCCACCGGCCCGCTGCACCGCGTGCGCACCGCCGCGCGCGCCTCCAGCCCGCCATCCAGCCGCACGCCTGGCGACAGCGAGCTGCTGGGCAGCCACTGGCTGGGCGTGGACGACACGCAGACCGAGGGTGCCGGCGGCGCCCGCGTCGATGGCGAGCGGGTGCAGCCGCTGGACCCGCTGGGCCTGGCGCTGGACGAGCTGGGCCTGGTGTGCGGCCCGCCCGAGCATGCCCAGGCCTGGGCGGTGCGCCTGACGGCCAGCGGCCGCGGCTATGCACGCATCTGGCTGGTCAACCTGCTGGCCGTGGTGCTCACCGCCGGCCTGGCCCTGCCCTGGGCGCGGGCGCGCAGCCTGCGCTACTTCCATGCCCATACCCTGGTGGCGGGCCATCCGCTGGGCTTTCACGGCGAGCCCGGCGCGATGCTGGGCGGCGGGCTGCTGGCCGCGGTGCTGCTGGGCTGCGGCGCGGCGGCGCTGGTCTGGGGCCCGCCGGGATGGGCCGGCGTGGCCGCGGCCTCCTTTGCCTTTGCGCTGCTGGCGGCCACGGTGCCGGCGCTGGTGCAGGCCGCGCTGCAGGGGCGACTGGCACGCACCAGCTGGCGCGACATGCCGCTGCAGTTCGCCGGCACGCCCGGCGGCGCGGCGCGGGTGCTGGCCGCGCCGCTCCTGGGCGCCTGGGCCTGCGCCACGGTGGCCCTGGCCCTGCCGGTGGCCGAGGCCCAGGATCCGCAGGCCGTGCGCGGCCTGTGGCTCGCGCTGGGCGCCCTGCTGCTGACCGGCGCCCTGGGTGCGCCGGCGATGGCCTGGCAGTTCCTGCGCTGGCGGCAGACGCACCTGGCCATCGGCCCGCTGCAGGCGCAGTGGAAGGCGACGCTGCGCATGGCCTATGGCCTGGCGCTGCGCGCGCTGCTGGCCCTGGCCCCGGCCGGGCTGCTGGCCGCCGCCGCCGCTGCCCTGGCGTTGGCGGCCACCGGCTGGATGGAGCCGCCATCGTGGCTGGCCGGGGCGTCCGCCGCCCTGCCCGGCGGCGCGGCAGGGGCTGCCGCCCCGGGCATGGCCGGCGGCACCGCTCACGACCCGGCTCACACTCCGGCTCACGGCCTGGCCGCGGGTCTGACCACCCAGCTGGCCGCACTGCTGCAGCACCCGCCCGCGGCGCTGGCCGCAGCCGCGGCGCTGGCCGCCGGCGCCTGGCTGGTGAGCGTGGGCCTGGCCCTGCCCTGGGCGCAGGCGGCGCTGCAGAACCTGGTCTGGGGCAAGACCGGCAACCGCTACGTGCGCATCCGCAGCCGGCTGTCGCCCGCCGGCTATGTGGCCCTGCGGCTGCGCCACGGCCTGCTGATGCTGGCCACGCTGGGGCTGTATACGCCCTGGGCCGCGGTGGCGGCGCGGCGCATGCGGCTGCAGGCACTGACCATCGTCTCGCGCGTGGTGCCCGACGACCTGGCCGCCACGCTGCGCCAAGTGGGCGACACGCGCCCGGGCGGCGAGCTCTTCGGGCTCGACCTGGGCTGGTGAGGCGGCAGCGGCTGCCGCGGCATGCCGCAGGGCGGACGCGCGACGCAGGACAAAGGCGCCGACCGCGGCGCGGGCAAGGCCGGCAGCCGCAGGGCGCTTTCTACAATCGAGGGCTTTACACCCCACACGCGCGCGGCCTGCGCCCTTCCGTCCCATGCCCAACCCCGCCCTCACCGCCCTGTCGCCGCTGGACGGCCGCTATGCCGCCAAGGTCGCCGCGCTGCGCCCGCTGCTGTCGGAGTTCGGCCTGATGCACCGCCGCGTGCAGGTGGAGGTGGAGTGGTTCATCGCCCTGTCGGATGCCGGCCTGCCGGAGTTCGCGCCGCTCAATGAAGCCAGCCGCGGCTTCCTGCGCGGGCTGGTGGCGCGGTTCAGCGAGGACGACGCCCAGGCCATCAAGGACATCGAGCGCACCACCAACCACGACGTGAAGGCGGTGGAGTACTGGCTCAAGCAGCGCTTCCAGGGCCAGGCCCAGCTGCAGCAGGCGGCCGAGTTCGTGCACTTCGCGTGCACCAGCGAGGACATCAACAACACCAGCCACGGCCTGATGCTCAAGGCCGCGCGAGAGCAAGTGCTGCTGCCCGCACTCGACAAGCTGCTGGCCCAGCTCACCGCGCTGGCCACGGCGCATGCGGATGCACCCATGCTCAGCCGCACCCACGGCCAGACCGCCAGCCCCACCACCGTGGGCAAGGAGGTGGCCAACGTCGTGGCCCGGCTGCGCACCGCGCGCGAGCGCATCGCCGGCGTGGCCCTGCTGGCCAAGATGAACGGCGCCGTGGGCAACTACAACGCCCACCTGGCCGCCTATCCGGACGTGGACTGGGAGGCCTTCGCCCGCCAGGTGGTCGAGCAGGGCCTGGGCCTGACCTTCAACCCCTACACCATCCAGATCGAGCCGCACGACTACATGGCCGAGCTGTTCGATGCGGTGACGCGGGCCAACACCATCCTGATCGACTGGTCCCGTGACGTGTGGGGCTACATCAGCCTGGGCTACTTCAAGCAGAAGACCAAGGCGGGCGAGATCGGGTCCAGCACCATGCCGCACAAGGTCAACCCCATCGACTTCGAGAACGCCGAAGGCAACCTGGGCCTGGCCAATGCGCTGCTGACCCACCTGAGCCAGAAGCTGCCCATCAGCCGCTGGCAGCGCGACCTGACCGACAGCACCGTGCTGCGCAACATGGGCGTGGCCCTGGGCTATGCGGTGCTGGCCTGGGACAGCCTGTCGCGCGGGCTGGACAAGCTGGAGCTCAACGCCGACGTGCTGGCCGCCGACCTGGACGAGGCCTGGGAGGTGCTGGCCGAGCCCGTCCAGACCGTCATGCGCCGCTACGGCCTGCCTAACCCGTACGAGCGGCTGAAGGAGCTCACGCGCGGCAAGGCCATCACCGCCGAGGCCCTGCGCGCCTTCATCGACAGCCTGGAGCTGCCGGCCGACGAGAAGGCCCGCCTGGCCGCGATGACGCCGGGCAGCTATGTGGGCAAGGCGGTGGAGCTGGCGCGGCGCATCGGCGGCTGAGCCGGACGTCACGGGCGGAAGGGGACTCTGTGGAGGCGCGGGCCGCCTCGTTCTGCCCGGGTGTTCAGCCGCGGCTGTCGAGCTGCGCGTCCAGCACGGCCAGCAGCTGCACCACGTCCAGCGGCTTGGTCAGGTAGGCCAGGAAGCCGCGTCCGCGCGCGGCATGGGCGCGGTCGGGCATGGCGTCGGCCGACAGCGCCACGCGGGCGATGCCGCGAGTGGCCGCGTCGGCATCCAGCGCGGCGGTGACGTCGAAGCCGCTCATGTCGCCCAGGTGCATGTCCAGCAGCAGCAGGTCCGGGCGCTCGGCGCGCGCCGCGGCAATGGCCTCGGTGCCGCTGCGGGCCACCGCCAGCGTGCAGGCCGGCCGCAGCGCCAGCACCTGGCGCAGCAGCTCGACGTTGACGGCGTTGTCCTCCGCATAAAGCACGCGCAGGCCGCGCCGGATTGTCGGCGCCGCCACTGGCCGCGGCGGCGGCAGCAGCCGCGCCAGCGACTCGGGCGGCTGCGCCGCCGGCAGCCGCAGGCGAAAGCAGCTGCCGCGCCCCGGATCGCTGTCCACCTCGACGCCCGCGCCCATCAGCTCGAGCAGCCGGTGCACGATGACCAGGCCGATGCCGGTGCCCTCCACGGCCGAGCGCTCCGCGCCCAGGCGGTTGAAGGGCTCGAACAGGTGGGCGCGCTGCTCGGCGCTCAGGCCCGCGCCGGTGTCGCGCACGTCCAGCTCGATGGCGCCATCGGGTGATGCGGCCGGCCGCGCCACCACGGCCACGCTGCCGCGCGGGCGGTTGTACTTGATGGCGTTGCTCAGCAGGTTGACCAGAACCTGGCGCAGTCGCAGGCGGTCGGCGCGCACATGGGCGCCGGCGGGCAGCTCGGGCGGCAGCAGTGCCACGCCGGCGCGCTGCGCGGCATCGCGCACCAGCTCCAGCGCCTCGTCCACGGTGTCGGCCAGGGCGATGGGCTCCAGCGACAGCGGCAGGCTGCCGGCCTCGATGCGCGAGAGGTCGAGCACGTCGCCGATCATGCCCAGCAGGTGCGCGCCGGCGCGCTCGATCAGGTCCACCTTGGCCCGCTGCGCCGGCTGCAGCGGATGCTCGCCATCCATGCGCAGCAGCTGCGCGAAGCCGAGCACCGCGTTGAGCGGCGTGCGCAGCTCGTGGCTCATGCGCGAGAGGAACTCGTTCTTGGCCTGGCTGGCGCGCTCGGCGGCCTCGGCGGCCACCTTGGCCTCCTCGTAGAGCACGTGGTCGGTGATGTCGGCCACGTGGCCGTACCAGGTGACGCCCTCTTCATGCCGCTCGGCCACGGCGCGCGAGGTGAGCCAGCGCACGCCGCGCTTGGGCAGCACGGCGCGGTAGGTATGCGTGCCCTCGCCCGAGGCGCCGCTGGCGGAGCTGGCCATGCGCGCCTGCAGCTCGGCCAGGTCGTCCGGGTGGATGCGGGCAAAGAGCAGCCGCGGGTCGCGCTGCAGCTCGGCCGGCTCCAGCTCATAGATCTCGCGCACGCCGTCGCTGACGTAGGGCAGGCTCATCTGGCCGCCGTGCGTCATCGTGAACTTGAAGGTCATGCCCGGCACGTTGCGGCCCAGCGCGGCCAGCAGCGCGTCGCGCTCCTTGAGCTCGGCCTCCATGCGCTTGTGCGCGGTGATGTCGGTGACGACGCCGTAGAGCGTGTGGCCGCCGTCGGCATCGCGCACCGGGCCGCAGTCCACGCGCAGCCACAGCAGGCCGCGCTGCGGATGCAGCACGCGGTATTCGATGCGCAGCGGCTGCAGCGTGCGCGCCGATTCATACAGGCCCTGCACCAGGCGCTCACGGTCTTCCGGATGGGCGCGCTGGGCCATCGTGCTGGAGTCGCGCGCCACCGTTTCGGGATCCAGCCCGTAGAGCTCGCGCACCGCCTCGCTGGCATAGGGCATGGTGCGCCGCCCGTCCGGGCCGATGCGCAGCGCGCAGATGAGCTGCGGCGCATAGCGGCTCAGGCCGTCGAACATGGCCTCGCGCTGGCGCAGCCGGTCCTCGATGGCGCGGCGCTCGGTGATGTCGTCCACCAACGCGATGTAGTACTGCGGCTGGCCGGCGTCGTCGTCCACGCGGCAGGCGGTGAGCTGCACCCACACCGGGCGGCCGTCGGCGCGCACGTAGCGCTTTTCCACCTGCACGCGCTCCTGCGGATGCAGCTCCAGCTGGCGCACCATCTGGTCGTCGCAGAAGGCGTCGGGCGGATAGGTGATGTCCTGGTAGCCCAGGGCGGTGAGCTGCTCGGCGCTGTAGCCGGTGATCTCGCACAGCCGCTGGTTGACCTGCAGGAAGCGCCCGTCCAGGCCGACGATGGCCTGGCCGCTGGCCGAGCGCTCGAAGATCTCGCGGTAGCGGCGCGCCTGCTCGCGCAGCATGTCGAGCTCGGACGGCGGCGCAGCCGCAGCGCCGGCGGGCCGGGGGGCCGCCTGGCCGGACGAGGAGGGTCCCGGGGGCTCTGGCATGCGCAGTAGGTGGTGCGGGCGACCCACTCTTGCACAGCGACCCGCGGAAGACCAGGGGCCCTACCCCAAGCCGCCGCTGCAGGCGCTGGCAGGGTGCCGGCCGGGCCTCGGACCGGGCCGGCGCGGTCCGGCCCGACAGCGCAGGGCATAAGGATCTGCGCAATGGTCGCTTCTGCGCGAAAGCGCCGCTTCCTAAGCTGCAGCCACCGATCGCAAAACGAGGTGAAGAACGTGTCCGCAGTCCTGGAAGAAACGGCGACGCCGCTGCGCGAGCTGCCCCCGCCGCTGGCCGCCGCCCATGCCCGTGCCGAGGCCCAGGGCCTGCCCTATGCCGGCAGCGTGGCGCCGGTGGATGCCTGGGCGCTGGTGCAGGCCGGGCAGGCGGTGCTGGTGGACGTGCGCTCGGCCGAGGAGCGCACCTTCGTCGGCCAGGTGCCCGGCAGCCTGCACGTGGCCTGGGCCACCGGCACCAGCCTGCAGCGCAATCCGCGCTTCGTGCGCGAGCTGGAGGCCAAGGTCCGCGACAAGGATGAGGTCGTGCTGCTGCTGTGCCGCAGCGGCAAGCGCTCGGCGCTGGCGGCCGAGGCCGCGGCCAGGGCCGGCTTTGCCCACGCCTACAACGTGCTCGAAGGCTTCGAGGGCGAACTCGACGCGCAGCAGCAGCGCGGCCACCACGACGGCTGGCGCTTCCACGGCCTGCCGTGGACGCAGGCTTGAGGCGAGCCCGGCGATGAGCGAGCCCTTGCTCACGCTGGACCTGGCGCCGGTGGTCGAGCAGCTGCGCCGCGCCCGCCACCGCTGGCGCGACGCCCAGCAGCGCCCGCGCGAGCCCGGCGGCCGCGAGCTGCCCTCGCGCGAGGCGCTCTCGGCCATCGTCGCGGGGCTGCGCTCCGCGCTGTTCCCGATGCGGCTGGGCCCGGCCGACCTGCGCCAGGAGCATGAGGACTACTACGTCGGCCACACGCTGGACACCGTGCTGCACGGTCTGATCGCCCAGGTCCGGCTGGAGCTCAGCCATGCCGCGCGCCAAGGCAGCGAGGTGCGCGGCGACGCGGCGCTGCACGAGCAGGCGGTCGGCGTGGTGGCCGCCTTCGCCGAGGCGCTGCCCGGCATCCGCGAGCGGCTCGACACCGACGTGCAGGCGGCCTTCCACGGCGACCCGGCGGCACGCAGCGTGGACGAGGTGCTGCTGTGCTATCCCGGCATCGAGGCCATCATCGCCCACCGCATTGCGCACGCGCTGTACCGGCTGGGCACGCCGCTGATCGCGCGCATCGTGGCCGAGCAGGCGCATGCACAGACCGGCATCGACATCCATCCGGGCGCGCGCATCGGCGCGGGCTTCTTCATCGACCACGGCACCGGCGTCGTCATCGGCGAGACGGCCGAGATCGGCGAGCGGGTGCGCATCTACCAGGCCGTCACGCTGGGTGCCAAGAGCTTCGCCGTGGATGCCGACGGCCACCTGCGCAAGGGCGCGCCGCGCCATCCGGTGGTGGAGGACGACGTGGTGATCTACGCCGGCGCGACCATCCTGGGCCGCGTGACCATCGGCCGCGGCTCGGTCATCGGCGGCAACGTCTGGCTCACGCGCAGCGTGCCGCCGGGCAGCACGGTGACGCAGGCCACGCTGCGCAGCGAGCCGGGCCCGGCAGCCGCATGAACACGGCGGCCACGGCATGAGCGCATCGCTGGCCCTGGAGCTGCCGCCGGTGGCACCCGAGCGCTACGGGTGCTTCGGCACCGTGCTGCGCCAGCGGCGCGACGAGCTGCGGCTGTCGCAGGAGCAGCTGGCCCTGCGCGCGGAGATCAACCGCTCCTTCCTCGGCGAGATCGAGCGCGGCCATGCCATCCCGTCGCTGCAGACGCTGGCCAAGCTGGCCGCCGCGCTGGAGCTGCCGCTGTCGGCGCTGGTGGCCCGCTGCGAGGCCTGAAACCCGCTTCCGAATGATGGCTATAGCCGGTTGATCCGGCCGGCACGCCGCCGGGACACTGCCTGCTTCGGGTTGCGCATGAGCAACCTCGCTTTTCAGATATCACCCGGAGGACTCCCGATGGCGGACCACGCGCAACACGCGCTGAGCGACCTGGGCGCACGGCAGCTGGCCAATGCGACCAAGAGCGCCCCCAAGCTCGACACCCTGACCCCGCGCTGGCTGGTGCACCTGCTGCAGTGGCTGCCGGTGGAGGCCGGCATCTACCGGCTCAACAAGGTCAAGAACCCGGACCAGGTGCTGGTGGCCTGCACCAACCGCGGCGACGAGTCGGCCCTGCCCAGCACCTTCGTCGACTACGAGGACGCGCCGCGCGAGTACTTCCTCAACGGCGTGAGCACCATCGTGGACGTGCACACCCGCGTCAGCGACCTCTACAACAGCCCGTTCGACCAGATCAAGGAGCAGCTGCGCCTGGCCATCGAGACCATCAAGGAGCGCCAGGAAAGCGAGCTGATCAACAACCCGGACTACGGCCTGCTGGCCAGCGTGGCCGACCAGCAGATCATCTACCCGCTGACCGGCGCCCCCACGCCCGATGACTTCGACGAGCTGCTGACCAAGGTCTGGAAGGAGCCGGCCTTCTTCCTGACGCACCCGCTGGCGATTGCCGCCTTCGGCCGCGAATGCACCCGCCGCGGCGTGCCGCCGCCCACGGTCAGCCTGTTCGGCAGCCAGTTCCTGACCTGGCGCGGCCTGCCGCTGATCCCGTCGGACAAGGTGCCGCTGGCCGACGGCCGCACCAAGGTGCTGCTGCTGCGCGTGGGCGACAAGCGCCAGGGCGTGGTGGGCCTGTACCAGCCGGGGCTGGCGGGCGAGCAGAGCCCGGGGCTGTCGGTGCGCTTCATGGGCATCAACCGGCATGCCATCTCGTCCTACCTGATCTCGCTGTACTGCTCGCTGGCGGTGCAGACGCCCGACGCCCTGGCCGTGCTCGACGACGTCGAGGTCGGCAAGTACCACGACTATCCCGACACCTACAAGTGAGCACCGGCCCCTCCCCCCTGCCCGCCGGCGCGCCGGTGGACGAGGCGCTGCTGCAGCGCATGGCCAACGCCCTCTTCGGCGCGCTGCCGGGCAGCGAGCCGCCGGGGCTGGGCAGCGTGGCGCTGCCGCCGGCTGCGGCCGGCTCGCCGGCATCGCCCGCATGGGCCGCAGCAGCAGCCGGCCTGCCGCATGGCGTGCAGGCCCCGGGCGAGGTGCTGCCCGCCGGCGTGACGCTGGCGCCGTGGAGCCACGGGCCCCAGCATCCCGCGGCACTCGTGCCCGGCGGCAACGTGATGCCCGCCTCCACCCAGGATGCCGGCGCCATCGCCGCCGCGCAGCCGGCCCGGCTGCCCAAGGCGGTGGCCGGCAACGGCGTGCCCGACGTGGTCTTCGCCGCCGCGCCGGCACTGGACAGCCGCCTGGGCGGCTCGGCTGCCGGCGTGCCGGCCCCGGCTGCCGTCCGCGCCGCGCCTGCAGCACCGGCCGTGCCCGCCCAGTCGCCGCTGTCACCCCAGTTGCCAGCACCCGCTGCTGCGGCACCGGACTTCTACTTCCTCGACGCAGCCGGCACCGGGCTGCCGCAGACCGAGCTGCGGCCCGTGGCCCATGACGCGGTGGCCCGCTCACAGGGCGTGCCGGGCGCCGACGAGCTGCGCGAGCTGCTGCGCGAGGACGGCCCGCGCGGCGTGCCGGCCCGGCCTGCCGTGACGACCTCGGCCTCGCCTGCTCCGGCCCTGCCCACCGCGCCCATCCCGCTCGCCACGCCCACCCTGCCTGCCGGCAGCGGCCTGCGCGTGCCCGCCGTGCCGCTGAGCCCGCAGGGGGTCTACCTTGATGACACCCTGCATGCGCTGGGCGGCAGCCGGTCGCTGAGCGCGCCGCCGGGCGCCTCGGCCCATCCGCCCTTCGACGTGCACGCCATCCGGCGCGACTTCCCCATCCTGCGTGAGCGGGTCAACGGGCGGCCGCTGGTGTGGTTCGACAACGCGGCCACCACGCACAAGCCGCAGTCGGTGATCGACCGCCTGGCCTGGTTCTACGCCCACGAGAACTCCAACATCCACCGCGCCGCACATGCCCTGGCCGCGCGCGCCACCGATGCCTATGAAGACGCCCGCCGCAAGGTGGCCCGCTTCATCGGCGCATCGAGCATGGAAGAGATCGTCTTCGTGCGCGGCACCACCGAGGGCATCAACCTGGTGGCCCAGACCTGGGGCGCGCAGCACATCGGCGCGGGCGACGAGATCATCGTCTCCCACCTGGAGCACCACGCCAACATCGTGCCCTGGCAGATGCTGGCCGCGGCCAAGGGCGCCAGGCTGCGCGTGATCCCGGTGGACGACAGCGGCCAGATCATCCTGTCCGAGTACCAGCGCCTGCTGAACGACCGCACCCGCCTGGTGGCGGTGACCCAGGTCTCCAATGCGCTGGGCACCGTGGTGCCGGTCAAGGATATCGCCGCCCTGGCCCACCGGGCCGGCGCCCGCGTGCTGATCGACGGTGCGCAGTCGGTGTCGCACATGCGTGTGGACGTGCGCGAGCTGGACGCGGACTTCTTCGTCTTCTCGGGCCACAAGGTCTTCGGCCCCACCGGCATCGGCGCGGTCTACGGCCGTGCCGAGGTGCTGCAGGACATGCCGCCCTGGCAGGGTGGCGGCAACATGATCCAGGACGTGACCTTCGAGCGCACCGTCTATCACGCACCGCCCACGCGCTTCGAGGCCGGCACCGGCAACATCGCCGACGCCGTGGGCCTGGGTGCAGCGCTGGACTACGTGGAGCGCATCGGCATCGAGAACATCGGCCGCTATGAGCACGAGCTGCTGGCCTATGCCACGCAGCGCATGCGCGGCATCCCGGGCGTGCGCCTCGTCGGCACCGCGGCCGACAAGGCCAGCGTGCTGTCCTTCGTGCTCGACCGCTACACCACCGAGGAGGTCGGGCAGGCGCTCAACGAAGAGGGCATCGCCGTGCGCACCGGCCACCACTGCGCCCAGCCCATCCTGCGCCGCTTCGGCCTGGAGACCACGGTGCGACCGTCGCTGGCCTTCTACAACACCTGCGACGAGGTGGACCTGATGGTGGACGTGGTCCGCCGCCTGGCCGCGGCGCGGCGCTGAGCGCGCCAGCCGGCCGTCAACCCAGGGCCAGCAGCGGCTTCAGATACCGCCCGGTGTGGCTGCCCGGATGCGCGGCAATCGCCTCCGGCGGGCCCACGGCCACCACCTGGCCGCCGCCGGAGCCGCCCTCCGGGCCCATGTCGATCAGCCAGTCGGCGGTCTTGATCACATCCAGGTTGTGCTCGATGACGACGATGGTGTTGCCGGCGTCGCGCAGCTGGTGCAGCACCTTGAGCAGCAGCTCGATGTCGTGGAAGTGCAGGCCGGTGGTGGGCTCGTCCAGGATGTAGAGCGTGCGGCCGGTGTCGCGCTTGGACAGCTCCAGCGCCAGCTTCACGCGCTGGGCCTCGCCGCCGGACAGCGTGGTGGCGCTCTGGCCCAGGCGCACATAGCCCAGGCCCACGTCGAGCAGCGTCTGCAGCTTGCGCGCCAGCGCCGGCACGGCGCTGAAGAGCTCGTGCGCCTGCTCCACCGTCAGGTCCAGCACCTGGGCGATGTTGTGGCCCTTGTAGAGCACCTCCAGCGTCTCGCGGTTGTAGCGCGCACCAAAGCAGACGTCGCAGGCGACGTAGACGTCCGGCAGGAAGTGCATCTCCACCTTGATCACGCCGTCGCCCTGGCAGGCCTCGCAGCGGCCACCGCCGGACGAGGCGGCCACGTTGAAGCTGAAGCGCCCCGCGCCGTAGCCGCGCTCGCGCGCCATCGGCACCTCGGCGAACAGCTCGCGGATGGGCGTGAACAGGCCCGTGTAGGTGGCCGGGTTGGAGCGCGGCGTGCGCCCGATGGGGCTCTGGTCGACGTTGATGACCTTGTCGAAGTGCTCCAGGCCGTCGATCTCGTCGGCGGGGGCGGGCTCGGCCTGGCTCTGGTAGAGCTTGCGCGCCACCGCCGCATAGAGCGTGTCGTTGACCAGCGTGGACTTGCCCGAGCCGGACACGCCGGTCACACAGGTCAGCAGGCCCACGGGGATGTCCACCGTGGCGCCGCGCAGGTTGTTGCCCCGCGCGCCGACGATGCGCAGGCGCGGCGTGTCGTCGGTGAAGGGCCGGCGCTGCCGGGGCACCTCGATACGCAGGCGCTGGGCCAGGTAGGCGCCGGTGAGCGATTCGGGCTCCTGCGCCACCTGCTGCGGCGTGCCGCTGGCCATGACGCGGCCGCCGTGGATGCCGGCGCCCGGGCCCATGTCGATCACATGGTCGGCCGCGCGGATCATGTCCTCGTCATGCTCGACCACCAGCACGCTGTTGCCCAGGTCGCGCAGGTGCTGCAGCGTGCCGATGAGGCGGTCGTTGTCGCGCTGGTGCAGGCCGATGCTGGGCTCGTCCAGCACATACATCACCCCGGTCAGCCCCGAGCCGATCTGGCTGGCCAGGCGGATGCGCTGGGCCTCGCCGCCGGACAGCGTGTCGGCGCTGCGCTCCAGGCTGAGGTAGCTCAGGCCCACGTCGTTCAGGAACTTCAGGCGCGAAGCGATCTCGCGCACCACCTTGGCGGCGATCTCGGCCTTGGCGCCCTGCAGGTGCAGAGCCTCGAAGTACTGCTGCGCGTCCTTGAGCGTGGCGTGCGCGATCTGGTAGATGGGCCGCGCCTCGCCGGTCTGCGCATCGACCAGCTTGACGTGCCGGGCCTCGCGCCGCAGGCGGGTGCCCTCGCACTCCGGGCAGGGCCGCGCGGCCTGGTAGCGGGCCAGCTCCTCGCGCACGGCGGCGGAGTCGGTCTCCCGGTAGCGCCGCGCGAAGTTGTTGAGGATGCCCTCGAAGGGATGCGAGCGCTTGACGCTGCGCTTCTTGCCGCCAGTGCCTTCGGCCTCGTAGGTGAAGGCGATCTCCTCCGCGCCCGAGCCCTGCAGCAGCACGTGCTGAGCATGTTCCGGCAGCTCCTCGAAGGGCGCGTCCACGTCGAAGCCATAGTGCCGCGCCACCGACTCCACGAGCGAGAACGTGTAGGGGTTGCGGCGGTCCCAGCCCTTGATCGCACCCGAGGCGATCGACAGCGAGGGGAAGGCCACCACCCGCTGCGGGTCGAAGGCCGTCACCTGCCCCAGGCCGTCGCAGCTGGGGCAGGCACCCACGGGCGAGTTGAAGGAGAACAGGCGCGGCTCCAGCTCGGCCAGCGAGTAGTTGCACGCCGGGCAGGCGAACTTGCTGGAGTAGAGATGCTCGCGCGGCTGGGCATCGGCCGGCGCGTCCATCTCCAGCGCGATGGCCCGGCCGTCGGCCAGGCGCAGCGCAGCCTCGAAGCTCTCGGCCAGGCGCTGGCGCAGGCCGGCCGGGGCGCCGGGGCGGCCCTGCTCATCGGCCTCGTGCCTGACCTTGAGCCGGTCCACGACGACATCGATGTCGTGCTTCTCGGTCTTCTTGAGCTGCGGCAGCTCGGCCGCCTCCACCACCCGGCCGTCGATGCGAAAGCGCACGTAGCCGCGGGCCTGCATGTCGGCGAACAGCTCCGCATGCTCGCCCTTGCGGTCGCGCAGCACAGGGGCCAGCACCATCAGCCGCGTGTCCTCGGGCAGCGCCAGCGTGGCGTCCACCATCTGGCTGACGCTCTGTGCCTGCAGCGGCAGGTTGTGCAGCGGGCAGTACGGCGTGCCGGCGCGGGCATAGAGCAGGCGCAGGTAGTCGTGGATCTCGGTGATCGTGCCGACCGTGGAACGCGGGTTGTGGCTGGTGGCCTTCTGCTCGATGGAGATGGCCGGTGCCAGGCCCTCGATCACGTCCACATCCGGCTTGTCCATGAGCTGCAGGAACTGCCGCGCATAGGCCGACAGGCTCTCCACATAGCGCCGCTGGCCCTCGGCATAGAGCGTGTCGAAGGCGAGACTGGACTTGCCCGAGCCCGACAGCCCGGTGATCACCACCAGCTGGTGGCGCGGGATGTCGAGGTCGATGTTCTTGAGGTTGTGCGTGCGGGCGCCGCGCACGCGGATCCAGCCGCTGGCGGCAGCGGCATGCCGGGCGGGCGCGGCGCCCGCGGCAGACGCTGGGGCGGATCGGTCGGCGGAGCCCTTCACGGGGCGGGGCGGGCGGCTCATGGGCGGGGTGATCGAGGGCAACCGAACATCATAGGCCGCAGGCCTCGGCCGGCGCCAGCGGCGGGTCAGGCCGGCGCCTGCCCGTGATCGCGCGCCCGCCCCGCAGCCGCCATCCCCGCGCGGACGGCAAGCGGCTCAGGGTGCTTCGGGCGGCTCGATGGCGTCGTCCAGCGGGTCGCGGCCCGCAGCCGCCGCGCCGCCGCTGCGCCACTGGCTGGGCGACACGCCGGTCCAGCGCTTGAAGGCCAGGGTGAAGGCCCGCCGGTCGGAGTAGCCCAGGCGCTGGCTGATGGACTCGATGTCCAGCTCGCCGTCGGCCAGCCAGCCCAGGGCTAAGGTGCGGCGCACGTCGGCCTGGATGTCGGCATAGCTGCGCTCGGCCTCCTTGAGCCTGCGCTGCAGCGTGCGCGTGTGCAGGCCCAGCTGCGCAGCAAGGGCGTCGATGCCCTGGGCCATGAGCTCCGGCCGGGAGGCCAGCAGGTGCTCGATCTGCTCGATCAGGCCGCCGGCGCCCTGCTCGTGGCGGCGCTCCACGCGCTGCGCCACCAGCTGCTCGGCCTGGCGGTTGAGCGCGGGGAAGGCGCCGCTCAACTGCCAGTCCAGCGCCTGGCGGTCGCCCACGAGGGCCGTCTCCTTGTGGCCGAAGATACTGGGCACGCCGAACACCTGGTCATAGCGCTCGGCATAGGGCGGCGCGGCATGGCGCCAGGTCATGCGGCGCAGCGCGCGGCTGTCTCCCAGCAGGCGGCGCAGGATGTTGTAGAGGCCCACCTGCGTGGCCTCGGCCACGTAGACCAGCGCCGGGTGATTGAGCACCGCCTGCGGCAGGAAGGGCAGGTCGAAGCTGAGCACGATGCGCGCCTCATCGGCCTGCTCCTGCAGCGTGAGCTTCATCATCGGGTTGATGAGGTCGGCCGCCCAGCCGGTGGCCTTGACCGCCTCGCGCAGCGTGGAGCTGGTGGTGAGATAGGTCTCCAGCTCGGGCATGAACTCGAAGGCGAAGCTCTCGCCCAGCACGAAGGGATAGTGCGGGTGCGGCCCCGGGCCCCGGGCCGCGGCGCGCGAGGCGTCTACGCAGGCCTGCAGCAGGCCCAGCAGCTTGAGCGGCGACACACGCACCTTCTCCAGCTGCGTCAGGTCGGCCGGGATGCCCACGCGCTCGAAGATGGGCTCGATGCTGAAGCCGCACTTGGCTGCGGCCTTGACCCAGCTGGTCAGGGTCAGCAGGGGGATGGAGTCGTTCAACAGCCGGCCGAGCATGCGAAGACTTTAGGGCAATCCAGATGCGCGCGCCCCGGGGATGAACCGGCCGCACACCGCGCCCACCGCACGCCCGGGCCGGATCACGCCGCGCAGAGGCAAAAAAAGGCGCCGGCGGCAAGGCCGCGGGCGCCCGAGCAGGAGACAGCAGAAATGAAGACGATCGCGTAGCCCGTGCGGGCCGATCAAGCCCCGGCCGCGTGCAGCACGTCGCCGGCCAGCACCGGGTTGCGCGTGCGCTCGTAGGTTTCCATCCACAGGTTGCAGCCGGGCATGGCGCCGGTCTGGTCGGGATGGAAGCCGGGCTTGAAGTAGCTCAGGATCTTGCCCAGCACCGGGGACACGAAGCCGCCGGGCTTGACGACCCACCAGAAGCCCTTGGCCCGCAGCTTGAGCCGCTGCATGAAGCTGTAGCCGTCGCACTTGAGCATGTAGTTGCTGATGACGGCGATCATCACCAGGAAGGTGACGATGGCCTCGACCATCGCCAGGCAGCGCACGAAGTAGCCGACCTTGGCCGTCTTCTGCATCACGTCGTAGGCCACGGCGCGGTGCTCGACCTCCTCGATGGCATGCCAGGCGTACATGGCGCGCACGCGCGGGTCGGCCGTCTCGAAGACGCCGCGGTTGTCGAACAGGGCATGGGCCGAGATGGCGGTCAGGTGCTCGGCCGCGGCCGTCAGCGCCAGCGTGTAGGACTTGGGCAGGCGCTTGCGCTGGAAGCCGAACATCCAGGCGTCGTGCTTGCGCAGGATCATGTCGACGTCGATGCCGTGGGCCTTCAGCCGCGCGTTGTACTGGTTGTGGACCATCGTGTGCTGGCCCTCCTGGCGGATGAAGTCCTTGATGTCCTGCAGCACCTGCGGGTCGGTGATCTGCGAGCGGTAGTCGCGCACGCACTCCATGAAGAAGCGCTCGCCCACCGGGAACATGGTGGACAGCGCATCGAAGAAGCGCGAGCGGTAGGGGTCGTCCTTGATGAAGTGGCGCGGGATGTCCGCGTCATCCAGGTGGAAGTTGAGCTTCTCGCGCGGCACGATGGGGGTGTGGCTCATGTCGGACTCCTCGGTTTTTCGGTGATCGGCGGTGATCCGCAGTCGCGGGCCGGCAGGGCAGATCCCAGGGACACTTCCTGCAGTGGACCCAACTTTAGGAAGCACAGCCCGCCGGCGGCAGGATGGGCCGCGACAGGCACGGAATAACGCACGACAGGCCCGGGCGGCAGGCGCGGATAGGGCTCAGGACTTTCCCGTGGGGAGCCGCCAAAGGTCGTGCGACAGGCCGCCGCCGGCACGCCACGAGGCGCTGCGCGGCAGCCGCCGCCGCACAATGACCGACGGCTTCCATCCCCGGCCGGGCTGGCCACCCCGTGCGGCACCGGCCTTGCCCGATCGGCGCGTCGATCGCGTCGCCCCCCGCCTCCCGCCCGACGCCCTCCGCCATGCCCAGCCTGCCGCCGCGTCCTTCTGCCGATTGCGCTGCCCGCGCCCATCCCCGTGTCGGACGCGCCTGCGCCTGGGCGCATCGAGCCGACCCGCCGCCTTCGCCCGGCTCCGGCCCCCGGCGTCTGCGCCGCCGGCTGCTGGGCGCCGGTGCACTGGCCGCCGCGGCCAGCGCGCTGCTGGCGGCCTGCGGCGGCGGCGTCTACTTCAGCATCGGCGACGGCGGCGAGCGGCCGCAGGTGACGCTGGTGGTGGCCCCCACTTCAGCCCGCGCCGGGGACACGGTCACGCTGGCGGCTGGCGCGGCCGACGACATCGGCATCGACCAGGTGGCCTTCTACCGCCGCGACAACGGCGGCGACGTGCTGCTCTACGCGCTGGGCCCGTCGTCGCGCTACGAGATCCAGACCGCCATCCCCGGCAGCGCCGCACCCGGCAGCACGGTGCGCTACTTCGCCCGCGCCACCGACGTGGCCGGGCTGCGCGCGGACAGCGCCATCGTCACGGTGCAGGTGCTGCCCTGATCTGCCGCTGCGGCAGCTTGGCGCTGCAGGGCGTGCCCAGGCACCCGCCTCAGTCCGCCTGCACCCACCTCAGTCGGCCCTCACCGCGCCATCCACCCCATCCGCGCCGGCCGGCACCGCACCTTCCGGTGCACCGGCCAGTGCCCGCACCGGCGGCGGCTCCTTGACCAGGATGACGGTGCACGGCGCATCACGCGCCACGCGGATGGGCACGGTGTCGATGAAGCGCTGCAGCTGCAGGCCGTGGGTGGCCGCGCCGAGGATGATCATGGTCACCTGGTTGCCCTGGGCATAGCGCACCAGCGCCTGGGCCACGTCGGATGCCTCCAGCACATGGAAGCTGGCCTGATGGCCCTGCAGATCCAGCGGCGCGGCCCACTGGCGCAGCCGCGCCAGGTGACGACGGTGGCGGCTGGTCTCGCTGCGGGCCTGGTCGGCATGGCCTGACGACGACGGCGAGATGACCGTGACACAGGCAAGCCGCGCACCGGGCCGGATGCCCAGTGAGCGCGCCACCGCCTGGCGCAGCGCATAGAGCGCGGCGTCGGTGGTGCCGCGGTGGGGCACGGCCACCATCAGGATGGGCACCTCGGCCAGCTGCTGCGCCGGCAGCGGGCTGGGCTCGTACTGCATGCCCGCGGCCCTGATCCAGCGACGCAGGTGCTCGCGAAAGCCCACGCCACGCAGGCGCCGGCCGCGCTCGGTGATGGTCACCTGGTCCGGGTTGGCCAGGTCGAAGGCCAGGTGCGCGGCGCTGGGGTAGCGGCGGCTGGCCTCGGGCTCCAGGCAGCGCAGGATCACCTCCTGCAGCCACTCGGGCACATCGGGGTTGTGCTGGCGCGGCGGCGCCGGCGTCATCCACAGCCGCTGGCGCAGGCCGCCGCGGGTGACGGGCGCACCGAAGGGCAGCTCGCCAGTGGCCAGCTCGTAGAGCATCACGCCGATGGCGAAGATGTCGCTGCGCAGGTCGCCGCGCACACCCACCACCTGCTCCGGCGCGATCCACGCCGGCGAGCCCACCGCGGTGCGCATCTCCTCGGCCAGCAGGTCCGGATAGTGCGCATGGCAGGACAGGCCGAAGTCCAGCAGCACGGCCGTGCCGTCGTCCTTGATCAGCACGTTGGCCGGCTTCAGGTCCAGGTGGCAGACGTTCTGCTGGTGCAGGCTGTGCGCCGCCAGCGCCGTGGCCGCGCCCAGGCGGGCGATGCTGGCGGCATCCGGGCGGTCGGGCTCGTCCAGCCAGTGCTGCAGCGTGCGGCCCGGCACGTACTCCATCACCAGATAAGGCAGGCGCACCAGGTCGCCGGCAGCGACAAAGCGGGGCACATGCGGGCCGCTCAGCGTGGGCAGGATCTGCAGCTCGACCTCGAAGCTGACTATGGTCTCCGCGCCGTCGCCCTGCGTCATGCGCGGGATCTTCATCGCCATCGCAAAGCCCGGGTCGGGCGCGCCGCTGGCATACGTCACCGCATAGATGTGGGCCATGCCGCCGGCATGGATGCATTCGCGGATGCGAAAGCCGTCGATCTCGGTGCCGGGTTCGAGCAGTTTCATGGCGCTTGCGTCCTGCGGTGGCGCGTCATGGCCGCCCGGTGCGGGCAGCGTTGAGCGGAGCGGCGTTCACGCGGACCGTCGCGGCTCGCATCCTGCACGCCGGCGGGCTGATCCACGGGTGGCCCGCCGATCGGCGCGGCTTGCACCCTGCGCCCGCACGCGTGCCTCGCGCCGGCTCACCGGCCCTGCTCCAGCCGATCGGCATCGAAGGCCGGCAGCCCTGCGGCGCGGATGGCCGCAGCCGCAGCCGTCACGTCGTACTCCACGCGGTGGAAGGTGATCTGCGCCGCCGCGTCGTCGAAGAGCGCATACATCGCCCGCGCATCGCCGTCGCGCGGCTGGCCGACCGAGCCGACGATGGCCAGCCAGCGGCGGTGCGGCAGCACCGGCACCGGCACGCCGGGCTGGGGCGTGAAGGCCATCAGCTTGGCCGTGCGCGTCATGAAATACAGCGCCTGCTCGTGCACATGGCCGCTGAAGACGTAGTGCACGGCCGCATCCTGCTGCGCCGCGGCCGACAGGCTGCGCTCCGCACCGCCGGCGTCCACCACGTAATGCCAGCGCTCGGGCCCGTCGGCGCTGGCATGCACCAGCAGCGCCTCGGGCGACAGCCGCGCGGTCAGCGGCAGCCCGCGCAGGAAGGCCCGCTGCTCGGCCGTGAGCTGATCGTGCGTCCACTGCGCGCTGAGCTCGCCGCGCTGGCGCGCCTGGGCCGGCGGCTCCAGCGCCAGCAGATCGTGGTTGCCCAGCACCGCCAGCGCCTGCTCCTGCTGCACCAGCGCCCGCACCCGCTCGACCACCGCACCCGGATCGGCGCCATAGCCGACGAGATCGCCCAGCAGCGCAAAGCGCGTGGCGCCCTCCTCGCGCGCATGGTCGATGCAGGCGTCCAGCGCCTGGATGTTGGAGTGGATGTCGGACAGCAGGGCGAGCTTCATCTCCGGGCCATCATGGCGCAAGCACCGGCTGCGCCGCTTGATGCAGCGCGGTGGGCCGCGCTGGGACAAACCCGCAGACGCCTCGGCCGGCTCAAGCCTGCCGCAGGCAGTCCACGATCTTCATCCGGGCTGCGCGCCAAGCGGGCACGAAGCCGCCGAGCAGGCCCATGAAGAGCGAGAAGGCGAGGGTCTGCGCCGCAATCGCCGGCGTCAGCTCGAAGCGGAAGGCGATCTCGGAGAAGGTCTGGAAGTTGACGGTGGAGATGTCGACGTTCTGCATCAGCGCCGCCGCCGCCAGGCCAGCCAGGCCGCCGACCAGCGACAGGGCCAGCGACTCGCCGAGGAAGGCCACCAGCACCGCGCCGCGGCGAAAGCCCAGCGCGCGCAGCGTGCCGATCTCACCGATGCGCGAGGCGACGGCGGCGAACATCGTGATCATGGCGCCGACGATGGCGCCGATGGAGAAGATCACGGAGAGTGCCAGGCCCAGGATGCGGATGAAGGTGGCCAGCGCCTCGGACTGCTCGGCATAGAAGACCTGCTCGCGCTTGGCCTCCAGCGTCAGCCGCGGGTCGGCGTCCAGCGCCTGGCGCGCGGCATCGAAGCGGCCGGCGTCGGCCAGGCGGAAGACCACGCTGGAATACGCCTGGCGGCGGAAGGCCTGCATCATCTGCTCGCCGTCGCCCCAGATCTCTGAATCAAAGCCGCTGCGCCCGGCATCGAAGAGGCCGACGATGGTCCACTCGCGCCCGGCAAAGCGCAGGCTGCGGCCCAGGTCCACGCCGGCGAAGCCGCGCTGCACCGCCCGGCCGACGACGATCTCCGACGTGCCGGGGCGCAGCATGCGGCCGGCCACCAGCCGCACCTGCGGGCGCAGCGTCAGCACGGTGTCGGCGTCGGTGCCGCGCACGGTGACGTTGCTGGGCTGGCCACCGTCGCGCTTGGGCAGGGTGTTGAGCACCACCGGCTCGCGCACCAGCAGCGGCTGGCCGCGCGCATCGGTGGCCACGCCGGCCAGGCTGGCGATGATTGCCGCCTGGTCGCGCGCGATGGCCGAGTTGATCTCCGCGCCGGCGCCCTTGCGCAGCACGATGACGTTGTCGGGGCTGCCGGTGGCCACCAGCGTGGCCTCGATGCCCGCGCTCATCATCAGCACGGTGGCGAAGACGAAGACCACCAGCGCCATGCCCGCGGCCGTCAGCGCGGTCGTGACGCGGCGCACCCACAGGTTGCGGGCGATGTAGCTGAGCGGGACGGTGCGCAAGGCGGCCATGCGAAGGGCTGGGCGGTTGAGGCCGGCGAAGGGCGCGATGTGTTCGTGCGTGCGTGGTACGTGCGGGCGCGCGGGCCACTCAGGCCACGTGCCGCAGCCCCTGCACGATGTCGATGCGCGACATCTTCCAGGCAGGCCAGGCGGCAGCGACCACGCCGACGATCACCACCGCGGCCACCTGCAGCCCCATCGTGCCCGACGTGATGCGAAAGACGGGAAACAGCGTGCCCGTGGCCTGCACGAAGGCCTGGGCCAGCGGGAAGGTCAGCGCCATGCCCAGCACCCCGCCGATCAGCGCAATCATCAGGCTCTCGCCGAACAGCAGCTTGACGACGAAGCCGGGTGCGAAGCCCAGGGCCTTGAGCGTGGCGTATTCGGCCAGCCGCTCGCGTGCGGTCATGGTCATGGTGTTGGCCATCACCGCCATGATGATCAGGATGACGATGAAGCTCACCGCCTGGATGGCCAGCAGGATGGCCTCGCTCATCGACACGAAGCCAAGCTGGAAGGCCTTCTCGGTCTCGGTCAGTGTTTCGGCCAGCGAGTTCTTGAACAGGGCGTCGATGCGCTGGCCCACCAGCGGCGCGTCGTTGGGCTCCTGGATGCCGACGATGTAGACACCGACGTGATCGGCCTGGGCCGCGCCGCCGGCGCGCTTGCGGATGCTCTCGGCCAGCAGCTTCCAGTGGATGAACATCTGCTGCTCGTCGGTCTTGGCATCGGCACCACGGTAGATGCCGCGCACGGTGAAGCTCCAGGTGCCGGGGTAGATGGTGCCCCGCAGCGGGATGGTGTCACCCAGCTTCCAGCCGAACTTGCGCGCCAGCTTGGCGCCGATGACCGCGCCCTGGCGGTCGCGCAGGAAGGCCTGCTTCTCGTCGTCGCTCAGGCGGAACTCCGGGTAGAGCGCGAAGTAGCTCTGAGGCTCCACCGCGAACTGCGCGAAGAAGTTGCGCTCGGTGATGTAGATGCCGCCGAACCAGTTGGCCCAGGTGACGGCGGTCACGCCCTCCACCCCGCGGATGCGCTCGGCATAGTGCAGCGGCAGCGGGAAGGTCAGCGAGATGGCGCTGCGCGTGATCAGCCGCGTGCTCGACGTGGCGTCCACGCCCGCATACCAGGCCTGCACGATGGTGCGCAGCAGGCCGAACGCGCACACGGCCACCACCAGCCCGACCAGCGTCAGCAGCGTGCGCAGGCGGTGGCGGAAGGCGTTCTTCAGCAGCAGCTTGAAGAGGAACATGGCAGGCGCAAGAGGGTGCGAGGCAATGTAGCAGCGGGCCGGCATGACGGCCGTAGAAAGAAAAACCCGCCGGGCCGCAAGGCCGGGCGGGTTTCAAAGGTCAGCCTGCAGGGCGCGCCGTGACGCGCACCGCAGCCGTCAGCCGGCTCACTCGCCGGCGGGCGGCAGCTGGGCCTCCTGGGTCTCCTCGCGGGCGGACTCCTCGTCCACCTGGGCCAGGGCCAGGGCGGCCTGTTCTTCGGCCTCCTGCATCGCGATGCTGCGGCGCTCGGCCTCGTCCATCTCTTCCTTGGCCTTGCGAGCCTGGTGGTAGGCCAGGCCGGTGCCGGCGGGGATCAGGCGGCCGACGATGACGTTCTCCTTCAGGCCGCGCAGCTCGTCGCGCTTGCCCATGATGGCAGCCTCGGTGAGCACGCGGGTGGTCTCCTGGAAGGAGGCCGCGGAGATGAAGGAATCGGTCGACAGCGAGGCCTTGGTGATGCCCAGCAGCACGTCGGCATAGGTGGCGGGCACCTTGTCCTCGGCACGCAGGCGCTCGTTGGTGTTGAGCAGCTCGGAGCGCTCCACCTGCTCGCCGGCGATGTAGGACGAGTCGCCCGGGTTGACGATCTGCACGCGGCGCAGCATCTGGCGAACGATCACCTCGATGTGCTTGTCGTTGATCTTCACGCCCTGCAGACGGTAGACGTCCTGCACCTCGTCGACGATGTAGCGCGCCAGCTCCTCGATGCCCAGCAGGCGCAGGATGTCCTGCGGATCGGCCGGGCCGTCGACGATCAGCTCGCCCTTGTTCACCACCTGGCCTTCGTGCACCAGGATGTTCTTCTCCTTGGGCACCAGCTCTTCCCAGATGTTGCCGTCCGGGTCGGTGATCTGCAGGCGCACCTTGCCCTTGGTCTCCTTGCCGAAGGACACCGTGCCGGTGATCTCGGCCAGCGCGCCCTTGTCCTTGGGCGTGCGGGCCTCGAACAGCTCGGCCACGCGCGGCAGACCGCCGGTGATGTCGCGGGTCTTCTGGCCTTCGACCGGGATGCGCGCCAGCACCTCGCCGGGCGCCAGATCCTGGCCGTCGCGGATCTGGATCAGCGCGCCGACCTGGAAGCCGATGGTCACCGAGTGGTCCGTGCCGGGGATCTTCACCTCATGGCCCTGCGCGTCCAGCAGCTTGACCTGCGGGCGCACGACCTTGGCCGCGCCGCGGCGCTTGGGGTCGATCACCACCAGCGTGGACAGGCCGGTGACCTCGTCCACCTGCTTGGCCACCGTCACGCCTTCCTCGACGTTCTCGAACTTCGCCTTGCCGGCGAACTCGGTGATGATCGGGCGGGTCAGCGGGTCCCAGTTGGCCAGCACGAGGCCGGCCTTGACCTGCTGGTCGGCCTTGACGTTGAGCGTGGCGCCGTAAGGCACCTTGTGGCGCTCGCGCTCGCGGCCGTGCGGGTCGGTGATGACGATCTCGCCGGAGCGCGAGATCACCACCAGCTCGCCCTTGCCGTTGGTCACGTAGCGCATCGTGGCATTGAAGCCGATGATGCCGTCGGACTTGGCCTCGACGCTGGAGGCGACAGCCGCACGCGAGGCCGCACCACCGATGTGGAAGGTCCGCATGGTCAGCTGCGTGCCCGGCTCGCCGATGGACTGCGCGGCGATCACGCCCACGGCCTCACCGGTGTTGACCAGGCCGCCGCGGCCCAGGTCGCGGCCATAGCACTTGGCGCACAGGCCGAAGCGCGTGGCGCAGGTCAGCGGCGTGCGCACCTTGACCTCATCGACGCCGGCGGCTTCCAGCTCGTCCATCGCGTCCTCGTCCAGCATGCGGCCGGCAGGCAGCAGCGCGGCCTGGGTCTCGGGGTGCAGCACCTCGATGGCCGTGACGCGGCCCAGCACGCGGTCGCGCAGCGACTCGATCACTTCACCGCCTTCGACCAGCGCGCGCGTGGCGATGCCCTGATCGGTGCCGCAGTCGTCCTCGGTCACCACCAGATCCTGGGTCACGTCCACCAGGCGACGCGTCAGGTAGCCGGAGTTCGCCGTCTTCAGCGCCGTATCCGCCAGGCCCTTGCGGGCGCCGTGGGTGGAGATGAAGTACTGCAGAACGTTCAGGCCTTCGCGGAAGTTCGCGGTGATCGGCGTCTCGATGATCGAGCCGTCCGGCTTGGCCATCAGGCCGCGCATGCCGGCCAGCTGGCGGATCTGCGCAGCCGAGCCACGTGCGCCGGAGTCGGCCATCATGTAGATGGAGTTGAACGACTCCTGGTCCACTTCCTTGCCGTGGCGGTCGATGACGCGCTGCTTGGCGAGCTGGGCCATCATGACCTTGCCCACTTCGTCACCGGTCTTGCCCCAGATGTCCACGACCTTGTTGTAGCGCTCGCCGGCGGTCACGAGACCCGAGACGTACTGCTGCTCGATCTCCTTGACCTCCTTCTCGGCGCGCTCGATCAGGCCGTGCTTCTCCTTGGGCACCAGCATGTCGTCGATGCCGATGGAGATGCCCGCGCGCGTGGCCAGGCGGAAGCCGCTTTGCAGCAGCTTGTCGGCCAGCACCACGGTCTCCTTCAGGCCGCACTTGCGGAAGGAGGTGTTGATCAGGCGCGAGATCTCCTTCTTCTTCAGCGTCTTGTTGATGTTGCTGAAGGGCAGGCCCTTGGGCAGGATCTCGGACAGCAGCGCGCGGCCCACGGTGGTCTCGACCAGCTTGGTCTCGGGCGTGAACTCGCCGGTGTCCTTGTCCTTGACCCACTCGGTCAGGCGCACGTTGATCTTGGCCGTGATCTCCACCTCGCCGTTGTCCAGCGCGCGCTGCACCTCCGCGATATCGGCGAAGACCATGCCTTCACCGCGGCCGTTGATGCGCTCGCGGGTGGCGTAGTACAGGCCTAGCACCACGTCCTGCGACGGCACGATGGACGGCTCGCCGTTGGCCGGGAACAGCACGTTGTTGGAGGCCAGCATCAGCGCGCGGGCTTCCATCTGCGCCTCGATGGACAGCGGCACGTGCACGGCCATCTGGTCGCCGTCGAAGTCGGCGTTGAAGGCCGCGCAGACCAGCGGATGCAGCTGGATCGCCTTGCCTTCGATCAGCACCGGCTCGAAGGCCTGGATGCCCAGGCGGTGCAGCGTCGGGGCGCGGTTCAGCAGGACGGGGTGCTCCTTGATCACCTCTTCCAGGATGTCCCACACCACCGGCGTGCCGGATTCGACTTCCTTCTTCGCCGCCTTGATGGTGGTGGCGATGCCCATCGCCTCCAGGCGCGAGAAGATGAAGGGCTTGAACAGCTCCAGCGCCATCAGCTTGGGCAGGCCGCACTGGTGCAGCTTGAGCGTCGGGCCCACGGTGATGACCGAGCGGCCCGAGTAGTCCACCCGCTTGCCCAGCAGGTTCTGGCGGAAGCGGCCGCTCTTGCCCTTGATCATGTCGGCCAGGGACTTCAGCGCGCGCTTGTTCGCGCCCGTCATGGCCTTGCCACGGCGGCCGTTGTCCAGCAGCGAGTCCACCGCCTCCTGCAGCATGCGCTTCTCGTTGCGCACGATGATCTCGGGCGCCTTGAGCTCCAGCAGGCGCGCCAGCCGGTTGTTGCGGTTGATGACGCGGCGGTACAGGTCGTTGAGGTCCGACGTGGCGAAGCGGCCACCGTCCAGCGGCACCAGCGGGCGCAGATCCGGCGGCAGCACCGGCAGCACGTCCAGCACCATCCAGTGCGGCTTGATGCCCGACTTCTTGAAGGCCTCCAGCACCTTCAGGCGCTTGGAGTTCTTCTTGATCTTCAGCTCGGAGCCGGTCATGTCGTTGCGGATCTTGTCGATCTCCGCATCGATGTCCATTTCCTCCAGCAGCTTCTTGATGCCCTCGGCACCCATCAGCGCGATGAACTCGTCACCGAACTCGCGCTTCTTGGCGTCGTAGTCGTCCTCGCTCATGATCCCGAACTTCTTCAGCGGGGTCATGCCGGGGTCGACGATCACATAGGCCTCGAAGTACAGCACGCGCTCGATGTCGCGCAGCGTCATGTCGAGCACCAGGCCCAAGCGCGACGGCAGCGACTTCAGGAACCAGATGTGCGCGCAGGGCGCGGCCAGGTCGATGTGGCCCATGCGCTCGCGGCGCACCTTGGTCTGCGTGACTTCGACGCCGCACTTCTCGCAGATCACGCCGCGGTGCTTCAAGCGCTTGTACTTGCCGCACAGGCACTCGTAGTCCTTGATCGGGCCGAAGATCTTGGCGCAGAACAGACCATCACGTTCCGGCTTGAAGGTCCGGTAGTTGATGGTCTCGGGCTTCTTCACCTCACCGAAGGACCACGAGCGGATCTTCTCGGGCGAAGCCAGCCCGATCTTGATCGCATCGAAGTGTTCGTCAGGGGTGAATTGACGGAAGAGATCCAGCAAGCCTTTCATGGCTTTCTCCTAAATCAGTGCTCAAAGTTGGAGAGGAAATGGCGCCGACAAAGGCGCGCCAGGCTAGGCGCTAGGGAGGGCCGCATAGCAGCGCTATGCAACCGACCGAGCAACGCCGCATGGCGCGTCTTTGACAAGTCAGTTCCTCTCCAACTCGATATCGATACCGAGCGAGCGGATTTCCTTGACCAGCACGTTGAACGACTCCGGCATGCCGGCGTCGATGGCGTGCTCGCCCTTGACGATGTTTTCGTAGACCTTGGTGCGGCCGTTCACGTCGTCGGACTTCACGGTCAGCATCTCCTGCAGCACGTAGGACGCGCCGTAGGCTTCCAGGGCCCAGACTTCCATCTCGCCGAAGCGCTGGCCGCCGAACTGCGCCTTGCCGCCCAGCGGCTGCTGGGTGACGAGCGAGTACGGGCCCGTGGAGCGGGCGTGCATCTTGTCGTCGACCAGGTGGTGCAGCTTGAGTACGTG
This sequence comes from Burkholderiales bacterium, assembly GCA_016219375.1. Taxonomy (GTDB): domain Bacteria; phylum Pseudomonadota; class Gammaproteobacteria; order Burkholderiales; family Burkholderiaceae_C; genus Aquabacterium. The sequence goes on along the minus strand of JACRNC010000007.1, from coordinate 8,338 downwards.
CATGTAGCCCACCGTCACCGGGCGCTCGAAGGCATCCCCGGTGCGGCCGTCGTACAGCGTGGCCTGGGTGCGCGTGGGCGTCAGGCCCTTGGCCTTGGCGATGTCGGCCGGGTAAGCCAGCTGCAGCATCCCGCGGATTTCCTCTTCCTTGGCGCCGTCGAAGACCGGCGTGGCGAAGGGCACACCCTTGGACAGGTTGGCCGCCATCTCGCGCACCTCGTCGTCGCTGAGCTGGGCCAGGTCCTCGGCCTTGCCGCCGGACTTGTTGTAGAGCTGGTCCAGGAACTGGCGCACCTCGCTGGCCGCCGCTTCACGCTGCAGCAGGTCGCCCAGGCGCTGGCCGATGCCCTTGGCCGCCCAGCCCAGGTGCACTTCCAGCACCTGGCCGACGTTCATCCGCGAGGGCACGCCCAGCGGGTTGAGCACGATGTCGCAGGGCGTGCCATCGGCCATGTAGGGCATGTCTTCGACCGGAACGATCTTGGACACCACGCCCTTGTTGCCGTGGCGGCCGGCCATCTTGTCGCCGGGCTGCAGGCGGCGCTTGACGGCCAGGTGCACCTTGACCATCTTGAGCACGCCGGCGGGCAGCTCGTCGCCCTGCGTGAGCTTCTTGCGCTTTTCTTCAAAGGCCAGGTCGAAGCTGTGGCGCGTCTGCTCCAGCGAGTTCTTGATCGACTCCAGCTGATTGGCCAGCTCGTCGTCGGCCGGGCGGATGTCGAACCAGTGGAACTTCTCCACCGACGCCAGGTAGTCGGCCGTGATCGCGCTGCCCTTGGCCAGCTTGTTGGGGCCGCCGTTGGCGGTCTTGCCGGTCAGCAGCTTGGCGATCCGGTCGAAGGCGTCGGCTTCGACGATGCGCAGCTGGTCGTTGAGGTCCAGGCGGAAGCGCTTGAGCTCGTCGTCGATGATCTGCTGGGCGCGCTTGTCGCGCTGGATGCCTTCGCGGGTGAAGACCTGCACGTCGATGACCGTGCCGGACGTGCCCTGGTCCACGCGCAGCGAAGTGTCCTTCACGTCGGACGCCTTCTCGCCGAAGATCGCGCGCAGCAGTTTTTCTTCCGGTGTCAGCGTGGTCTCGCCCTTGGGCGTGACCTTGCCCACCAGCACGTCGCCCGGGCCGACCTCGGCACCGATGTAGACGATGCCCGACTCATCCAGGCGGGCCAGCTGCTGCTCGGACAGGTTGGGGATGTCGCGGGTGATTTCCTCGGAGCCCAGCTTGGTGTCGCGGGCCATCACCACCAGCTCCTCGATATGGATCGAGGTGTAGCGGTCGTCGGCGACCACGCGCTCGCTGATGAGGATCGAGTCTTCGAAGTTGTAGCCGTTCCAGGGCATGAAGGCCACCAGCATGTTCTGGCCGAGCGCGAGCTCGCCCAGGTCGGTGCTGGCGCCGTCGGCAATGATGTCTTCGGCGGCGACGCGGTCACCACGCCGCACGATCGGCCGCTGATGGATGTTGGTGTTCTGGTTGCTGCGCTGATACTTGATCAGGTTGTAGATGTCCACGCCGACTTCGCCCGCCACCGTCTCGCTGTCGTTGACGCGAATGACGATGCGGTTGGTGTCGACGTAGTCCACCACGCCGCCACGACGAGCGGCCACCACAGTGCCCGAGTCCTTGGCGGCCACGCGCTCCACGCCCGTGCCCACGAAGGCCTTCTCAGGACGCAGCGTCGGCACGGCCTGGCGCTGCATGTTGGCGCCCATCAGTGCGCGGTTGGCGTCGTCATGCTCCAGGAACGGCACGAGCGAGGCCGCCACCGACACGATCTGCGTCGGCGCCACGTCCATGTACTGGATGCGTTCCGGCGAAGTCAGCACCGATTCGCCATGTTCGCGCGCGGACACCAGCTCGTCGCTGAGACGGCCTTCGGCATCCAGCGAGGCGTTGGCCTGCGCGATGATGTACTTGGACTCCTCGATGGCCGACAGATAGTCGATCTGGTCGGTCACCTTGCCGTCCACCACGCGGCGGTAGGGCGTCTCCAGGAAGCCGTACTCGTTGAGCTGCGCGTACAGGGCCAGCGAGTTGATCAGGCCGATGTTCGGGCCTTCCGGCGTCTCGATCGGGCAGACGCGGCCGTAGTGGGTCGGGTGCACGTCGCGGACTTCGAAGCCGGCGCGCTCGCGGGTCAGACCGCCCGGGCCCAGGGCCGAGACGCGACGCTTGTGCGTGATCTCGGACAGCGGGTTGGTCTGGTCCATGAACTGCGACAGCTGCGACGCCCCGAAGAACTCCTTCAAGGCAGCCGAGATCGGCTTGGAGTTGATCAGGTCGTGCGGCATCAGGGCCTCGGTCTCGGCCTGGCCCAGACGCTCCTTCACAGCCTTTTCGATGCGGGCGAGGCCCGAGCGGTACTGGTTCTCGGCCAGCTCGCCCACGCAGCGCACGCGGCGGTTGCCCAGGTGGTCGATGTCGTCCACCTCGCCGCGGCCGTTGCGCAGGTCCACCAGGATCTTGACCACGGCGAGGATGTCGTCGTTGGTCAGCACCATCGGGCCTTCGGACGTGTCGCGGCCCACGCGGGCGTTGAACTTCATGCGGCCGACGCGCGACAGGTCGTAGGTGTCCGGGTTGTAGAACAGGCGCTGGAACAGGGCCTGCACCGCGTCCTCCGTCGGCGGCTCGCCGGGGCGCATCATGCGGTAGATGGCCACGCGCGCGGCCAGCTCGTCAGCGGTCTCGTCGCTGGCCAGGGTCTGCGAGATGAACGCGCCCTGGTCGAGCTCGTTGGTGTAGATGCACTCGACGTCCCTGACGCCCGCGGCACGCAGCTTCTTGAGCAGCGTCTCGGTCAGCTCGTCGTTGGCCTTGGCCAGGATCTCGCCGGTGTCGCCATCCACCATGTTCTTGGCCACCACGCGGCCGACGAGGAAGTCCTCGGGCACGGTGATGAAGTCGGTGCCGGACTGCTCCAGCTGGCGCACGTGGCGCGCGGTGATGCGCTTGTCCTTCTCGACGATGACGTTGCCCGACTTGTCGGTGATGTCGAAGCGGGCGACTTCGCCCTTCAGGCGCTCGGGCACGAAGGCCATCTGCGCGCCCGAGTCCATCAGGCGGAAGCTGTCGTTGACGAAGAAGTGCGACAGGATGGCCTCGGGGTTCATGCCGATGGCCTTGAGCAGGATCGTCACCGGCATCTTGCGGCGACGGTCCACGCGGAAGTAGAGGATGTCCTTCGGGTCGAACTCGAAGTCCAGCCACGAGCCGCGGTAGGGAATGATCCGCGCGGAGAACAGCAGCTTGCCGCTGGAGTGCGTCTTGCCCTTGTCGTGCTCGAAGAACACGCCGGGCGAGCGGTGCAGCTGGCTGACGATGACACGCTCGGTGCCGTTGACGATGAAGGAGCCGTAGTCGGTCATCAGGGGCACTTCGCCCATGTAGACCTCCTGCTCCTTGATCTCCTTGACCACCTTGGACTGCGAGGTCGAGGTCTCGCGGTCATAGATGATCATCTGCAGACGGGCCCGCACCGCGGCGGCAAAGGTCAGCCCCCGTTGCTGACACTCGCGCACGTCGAACGCCGGCTTGGCGATGTTGTATTCGAGGAACTTCATCTCCACGAACCCGTTGTGCGAGACGATCGGGAACGCGGCCAGGAAGGCGGCCTGCAGCCCCTCGGGCTTGCGTTTGGCAGGCGGCACGTCCTTTTGCAGGAAGGCGACGTACGACTCCTTCTGCATGGTCAGCAGATAGGGAACGTTCAGCACGCTCGCGCGTTTGCCAAAGCTCTTGCGAATACGCTTGCGCTCGGTGTAGCTGTAGGGGGTTGCTTGCGCCATAGAGACTCCGTGTCGAGGCACCACCTGGCCGTGGTGGCGCGCATCGTTTCGGCGACTGGCATGCCAGGTGGGCTCGCGCGGGGGATCGTGCGCAAGGCCTGATGCTTGGTGGCTGGCCACTACCAGCCGCTGGCAGACAACCGGGGCATTGCACCCCGGCTCGACCAAACCGGTTCTCCGCAGTCGGATCAGAGAACACTTGGAAAGGAACCGGCGATTGTCATGCGCGGTTCCCTTTCAGGTGCCCTCCCGGGCCGAAACCCATGAAGGACAAAAGGCCGGTCCGCAGACCGGCCGTAATTCGGAGGATCGCCGTCGCGAGCGACCCGAGGTTGGTTCGAGAAGCGCAGCCGTACTACCTGTACGGCGAGCATCGCAGGACCAAGATCGGGCCGCGCAGCAGGCGAGCGCCGAATTACTTGAGTTCGACCTTGGCGCCGGCTTCTTCCAGCTTCTTCTTGGCCGCCTCGGCGTCGGCCTTGGCCACGCCTTCCTTGACGGGCTTGGGCGCGCCGTCGACCAGGTCCTTGGCCTCCTTCAGGCCCAGGCCGGTGATTTCGCGCACGGCCTTGATCACGCCCACCTTGTTGGAGCCGGCTTCGGCCAGCACCACGGTGAACTCGGTCTTCTCTTCAGCAGCGGCAGCGCCACCGCCGGCAGCGCCACCGGCGGCCGGAGCGGCCATGGCAGCGGCGGACACGCCGAACTTCTCTTCGATCGCCTTGACCAGGTCATTGAGTTCCATCACGGACATGCTGTCCAGGGCGGTCAGGAATGCGTCTTTGTCGAAAGCCATTTTGGGTTCCTAGATTCGTTGAAAGGTTGATGCGTTGCTGCGGTCGTATCAGGCAGCCGGGGCGGCTTCGCCGCGCTTCTCGGCCAGCGCAGCCAGCACGCCAGCCATGCGCTGGACGGGCGACTTCAGCAGGCCGGCGACTTGCGCCAGCAGGACTTCCTTGCTGGGGATCGAGGCCAAAGCCTTGACGCCGGCGGCGTCCAGCGGCTTGCCGGCATAGGCACCGGCCTTGATGACCAGCTTGTCGTTGCCCTTGGCAAAGTCCGCGATGACTTTGGCGGCTGCCACGGCGTCTTGCGAGAAGCCGTAGATCAGCGGGCCGGTCATGCTCTCGGTGACGCACTCGAACGGCGTGCCATTGACGGCACGGCGAGCCAGCGTGTTCTTCAGCACATGAAGGTACACGCCCTGCTCGCGCGCGGTCTTGCGCAGCGCATTCAGGTGTTCCACCGTGAGTCCGCGGTACTCGGCCAGCGCCAGCGTCTGTGCCTGGGCCGCCTGGGCCGACACTTCCGCCACGACGGCAGCTTTCTCGTTGCGATTCAGACTCAAGGTCCACTCCTTTGAAAAACACCTCGCAGCCAGCAGTGGCCACGGGTGCACCCAGGTTGCAGCGACCTTCCTTCCAGGAACCCGGCCGTCCTCCTTGCGGGGACAGCCGGCGACCCTTCAGGCGGGACCGCCATCTGCGTTGGCTTCACACGCCGGGCTCATCGCCCTGCGCGCCGATTAAGCGGCGGCCCTTGCGGGCCCCACCGCGCCAACGGTCTTGGATGGCCCCGGCGCCCGCGCCAGCATCGACTTCAACAGCCGCCACCGCCGCGGGCACCCGGCCCACCAATCTCATGCGACCCGGCAGCAAGACGACCGCCGGGCCGGTGTTTCTTCAGCTGCCGATCAGGCCTGCGCGGCCGTGATCGACGCGACATCCACGCGCACGCCCACGCCCATGGTGGAGGACACCGCCACCTTGCGCAGGTACACGCCCTTGCTGGACGCCGGCTTGGCCTTGTTCAGGGCATCCAGCAGCGCAGCCAGGTTGCCGCGCAGCTTGTCGGCGTCGAACGAGCGACGGCCGATGGTGCCGTGCACGATGCCGGCCTTGTCGATGCGGAACTGCACCTGGCCGGCCTTGGCGTTCTTCACCGCGGTGGCCACGTCGGGCGTCACCGTGCCGACCTTGGGGTTGGGCATCAGGCCGCGCGGACCCAGGATCTGGCCCAGCGTGCCGACGACCCGCATCGTGTCCGGCGAGGCGATGACCACGTCGAAGTTGATGTTGCCGGCCTTTACCTGCTCGGCCAGGTCCTCCATGCCGACGACGTCGGCGCCGGCGGCCTTGGCTTCTTCAGCCTTGGCGCCCTGGGCGAACACGGCCACGCGCTTGGTCTTGCCGGTGCCGTTGGGCATCACGACGGCGCCGCGCACCACTTGGTCAGACTTCTTGGCATCCACGCCCAGCTGCACGGCCACGTCGATGGACTCATCGAACTTGGCATTGGCGCAGTCCTGGACGATCTTCAGGGCCTCGTCGATCGCATACAGCTTGGTGCTGTCGACCTTGCCCTCGAGAGCCTTCTGGCGTTTGGTCAGCTTGGCCATCTCACACCCCCTCCACGATCACGCCCATCGAGCGGGCGGAACCGGCAATCGTGCGAACCGCCGCTTCCAGGTCGGCAGCGGTCAGGTCCTTCTGCTTGGTCTTGGCGATCTCTTCGATCTGCGCGCGCGTCAGCTTGCCGACCTTGTCGGTCTGCGGACGGGCGGAGCCCTTCTCCAGCTTGATCGCCTTCTTGATCAGCACGGTGGCCGGCGGCGTCTTGAGGACGAAGGTGAAGGACTTGTCCGCGTAGGCGGTGATCACCACCGGCAGGACCAGGCCCGGCTCCATGCTCTGGGTCTGGGCGTTGAACGCCTTGCAGAACTCCATGATGTTGAGGCCGCGCTGACCCAGCGCGGGACCGATCGGCGGCGACGGGTTCGCCTTGCCGGCCGGGATTTGCAGCTTGATGAAGCCGACAATCTTCTTGGCCATGATTTCTCCTGCAGACCCCGGCAACGGCCGGTCACCGGGGTTGAGTGCAAACGCCCCGGGCTGGCTACCGGGGCTCCTCAGACCGCTTTCACGCAAGCGGCAGCAGCGGATGGCGTTAGGGCCGGCTCATCGCCCGCCGGGCCCGCCATCAGGCCCTGTATACCTCTGCGCCGATCAGATCTTCTCGATCTGGTGGAAGTCCAGCTCCACCGGCGTAGCCCGGCCGAAGATGGTGACCGACACGCGCAGCTTGGACTTGTCGTAGTTGACCTCTTCGATGGCACCGTTGAAGTCGGTGAACGGGCCTTCCTTGACGCGCACCACCTCGCCGACCTCCCACTCCACCTTGGGACGCGGGCGCTCGGTGCCCTCCTGCATCTGGTTGACGATCTTCATGACCTCGTCTTCCGAGATGGGCACCGGGCGGTTCTTGGCGCCACCGACGAAACCGGTGACCTTGGAGGTGTGCTTGACCAGGTGCCAGGACTCGTCGTCCATCACCATCTCGACCAGCACATAGCCGGGGAAGAAGCGGCGCTCGGTCACGGCCTTCTTGCCGTTCTTGACCTCGACCACCTCCTCGGTGGGCACGAGGATGCGGCCGAACTTGCTCTGCATGCCGGCGCGCTCGATGCGCTCGCGCAGGTTGCGCTCCACAGCCTTCTCCATGCCCGAGTAGGCATGGACAACGTACCAGCGCAGCGGGGCGGCAGCGGGGGAGGACGATTCGACTTCGCTCATCGGGGGAGAACCTCGTGTACAGGCCGCTGCTTCAACGCCAGCCCAGGATCAGGCTGTAGATCACCCACTCCAGGCTCTTGTCGGTGAGCCACAGGAACAGGGCCATGACGACGACGAAGGCAAAGACGTAGGCCGTCATCTGCATCGCCTCCGGGCGCGTCGGCCAGACCACCTTGCCGAGCTCCTTCCAGGAGTCGCGACCGAAGGCGATCAACGCCTTGCCGGGCTCGGCGGTGAAGAAGGTCGCCACCGCCACGGCAAGCAGCACCAGCAGCACGACCACGCGCAGCCACAGGTCCTGCTGCGCCAGCAGGTAGAAGGCCGCAACGGCCGCCACCACCAGCACGCCGGCGCCGGCCAGCTTGGCCCTGTCTGCGCCAGAGGCGACGGTTTCGACTTGGGAGGGGGTCATACGTCAGGACATGTCGCTGGATCGACAGGGACAAAGCACCAAGCGGCTGGAGGCAGCAAAGCCCGCTGCGTGCCGGCTCCTGTCAAGAAGCCGACGCCTGCGGGCTGGATGCTGCCCATCGGGCTGCGATGGGCTCTGGCCTGGAAACGATCTACGCGGCGATCGGTTGCTGGAGCCGGGTGGCAGGGGCAGAGGGAATCGAACCCCCAACCTTCGGTTTTGGAGACCGACGCTCTGCCAATTGAGCTATACCCCTTCTTTTTGCGGCGCCTTGCTGCTGCGACCCACCGACTGAGCCTTCACGTGCTCGCCGTACCGGAGTACGGCTGTGCGCGATTCAGGCTCACTCGGCGGCTCTCGCGACGCAACTCGTCGCAAAAATTCGGTACCCGGATGCTCCTGTGGTGTGGGTTGAGGGCGGCGAGCTTACTCGACGATCTTGGCCACCACGCCGGCGCCGACGGTGCGGCCGCCTTCGCGGATGGCGAAGCGCAGGCCTTCTTCCATGGCGATCGGGGCGATCAGTTTGACGGTGATCGACACGTTGTCACCCGGCATCACCATT
>JACRNC010000016.1 GCA_016219375.1 Burkholderiales bacterium | reverse complement strand
CCAGCTTGCCGTGGACAACGCATCCGCGTTGCCCACCGCGCCGGCCTTCGCCCACAAGCTCCACAGCCTCCCACCACCATCAATGAACCAGTCTCACAGCTCTGGTCCTATCGGGGCGACAAGTATTCTGACGCGGGGGGTGAGGGCGGGGGTCAAAGGCGGACGCGGTGGGCGGCGGGCTAGTACAGGGGGCTCAGCTCTCCCACTGCGGCGTGGCCCGCAGCACCTCGTCCAGCGTGGTCAGACCCTCGGCCACCTTCATGGCGCCGCTCAGGCGCAGCGGGCGCAGGCCGTCGTGGGCGGCCTGCTGGCGCAGCTTGGCGATGTCGGGCGTGGGGTGCAGGGTGCCGCGCACGGCTTCGGTCACGTGCAGCAGCTCGTACAGGCCCGCGCGGCCGCGAAAGCCCGTCATGCGGCAGTCCAGGCAGCCCACGGGCTTGTAGGGCCGGAAGCTGCCGGTCATGCGCCAGGGCTTGATGGCCTCCAGCAGCGTCTCGCGGGTGGTGTCGGCGTCCGGCTGCTTGCACGCCGGGCACAGGGTGCGCACCAGACGCTGGGCCAGCACGCCGATCACCGTGGCGCTGATCAGGTAGGGCGGCACGCCGATGTCGGTCAGCCGGGTGATGGCCGATGCGGCGTCGTTGGTGTGCAGGGTGGAGAAGACCAGGTGGCCGGTCAGCGCGGCCTGGATGGCCATCTCGGCGGTCTCCAGGTCGCGGATCTCGCCGACCATGATGATGTCCGGGTCCTGGCGCATCAGCGCGCGCAGGCCTTCGGCAAAGCCCAGGTCCAGCCCGGGCTGCACCTGGGTCTGATTGAAGGCCGGCTCGATCATCTCGATGGGGTCTTCGATGGTGCAGACGTTGACCTCATCGGTGGCCAGCCGCTTGAGCGTGGCATAGAGCGTGGTCGTCTTGCCCGAGCCCGTGGGGCCGGTGACCAGGATGATGCCGTGGGCGCGCGTGGTCAGCCGCTCCCAGCCGGCGGCGTCGTGCGGCGAGAAGCCCAGCGCATCGACCGACTTGGTGGCCGTCTCGGGGTCGAAGATGCGCATGACCATCTTCTCGCCGAAGGCGGTGGGCAGCGTCGACAGGCGCATCTCCACCTCGCCGCCGCGCGTGGTGCTGGTGTCGGGCCGGCGGGTCTTGATGCGGCCGTCCTGCGGGCGGCGGCGCTCCACCACGTCCATGCGGCCCAGCAGCTTGATGCGCGCGGTCATCGCGTTCATCACGGTGATGGGCACTTGGTAGACGGTGTGCATGACGCCGTCGATGCGAAAGCGGATGGCGCCCATCTCGCGGCGCGGCTCCAGGTGGATGTCGGAGGCGCGCTGGTCGAACGCGTACTGCCACAGCCAGTCGACCACCTGCACGACGCCCTGGTCGTTGGCATCGAGCTGCTTGTTGCTCTTGCCCAGCTCCACCAGCTGCTCGAAGCTGGACGGCCCGATGCTCTCGCCGCCCTTGGTGGCCGCGCGCACCGAGCGCGACAGCGTGTAGAACTCGGTGGTGAAGTGCTGCAGCTCCAGCGGGCTGGCCACCACCACGCGCACCGGGCGCTTGGTGTGCGCCTCGATCTCGGTGATCCAGCCCAGGTCCAGCGGCTCGGAGGTGGCGATGGTCACCTCGTTCAGGCTGAAGCCCACCGGCAGCGCGCGGCGGCGCTCGGCGTAGTTGATGGACATCACGTCGGCCACGCGGGCCACGTCCACCTTGAGCGGGTCGATGCGCAGATAGGGCAGGCCCACGCGGCGCGCCAGCCATTCGGTCAGCGCCTCGATGTCGAGCAGCGAGCCGTCGCGGGCGCTGGTCAGGCCGATGCCGGCCAGGCGCACCAGCGGGTGCTGGGCGCTGTCCACCGCGGCGAAGCGCTGGGTGACGCGGTCGGCGTCCTGCTGGGCGATGACGCCGTCCTCGCGCAGCGCGGTGACGATCCAGCGCCAGTCCAGCTTGCCGGCGGGCGGCGTGGCGCGGGGGTCGGTGGGCTGGGCGGCGGCGGCGCGGGCGTTCATGCCGGGGAGGTTAACCGAGCGCCTTGCGGGCCAAGCGTGGAAAACCAAGGCCGCGGCCGGCCGATTCAAGCGCGGCCCGGCTCACTCCAGCCCCAGCCGCTCCCCGGGCCGCGGCGGGCGCGAGTCCTCGGCATCGATCGGCCCCAGCAGCTTGACCCAGCGCGGCGCGGGCAGCTTGAGCTCGGCGGCGATGCGCTCGGCACGCTGCATCAGCGTCTCGCGCGGCGGCAGACGGTTGCCGCGCCAGGCGACGACGATGGTGTTGCCGTCCTTGGTGGCCTTCAGGCGCAGCACGCGGTCATCGCCAAAGGCGGCCTTGATGCGCTCGGTGCTGCGCTCGAAGCTGGCCTCGCGGCCGAAGAGGTTGACGGTCATCACGCCGTCCTCGGTCAGCAGGCGGTGGCAGGCGGCATAGAAGGCCTCGTCGTCCAGCACGGGCGAGGCGGCCTCGTGGTCGTACAGGTCCACGCACAGGGCGTCGGCCGTGCCGGCGTGGGCCGGATCGGCCGCATAGGCCGCGGCGTCACCCTGGATGACCTGCAGCCGCTTGCCGTCCGGCGGCAAGGCGAACCACGCACGGCAGACGCCGATGACGGTGGGGTTGAGCTCCACCGCGGTGGTGCGCATGCCCAGCTGCTTGTGCGTGTAGCGGGTGATGGCCGCGGCGCCCAGACCCAGCTGCACGGCATGGCCCTCGCGCCAGGCGTCCAGATCCCGCCACAGCAGCCAGACCATCATGCGCTGGATGTATTCCAGCTCCAGCTTCTGCGGGTTGCTCACCCGCATCGCGCCCTGGATCCAGGGCGTGCCCAGATGCAGGTAGCGGATGCCGCGGGATTCGCTGATCGTGGCGTCCACCCAGTCGCCGGGCGGGCTCTTGCGGCGGCTCACCGGGCCGCTCCTTGTTCCGTGGATGACGCGGGGGTTGCGGCAGCCGGGATGCCCGCCTGCAGCCAGCGCTGCACGCCGCCCGCTGCCGCCACGCCACTGGCCACGCAGGCGGTGAGCAGGTAGCCGCCGGTGGGCGCCTCCCAGTCCAGCATCTCGCCGGCGACGAACACGCCGGGCAGCGCGCGCAGCATCAGGCCCTCGTCCAGCGCCTGCAGCCGCACGCCGCCGGCGGTGCTGATGGCCTCGGCCACCGGGCGGGGCGCGGCCAGGCGCAGCGGCAGGGCCTTGATCGTGGCGGCCAGGCGGGCGGCATCGTGCATCTCGTCGGCGCTCAGCACCTCGCGCAGCAGCGCGGCGCGGGCGCCCTGCAGGCCCAGCCGGCCCTTGAGGTGGCTGGCCAGCGAGCGCGATCCGCGCGGATGCGCCACCTCGCGCGCCACCCAGGCAGCGTCACGCGCGGGCAGCAGGTCCAGCGTGATGTCGGCCTGGCCGTCGCGGGCGATGGCCTGGCGCAGCCGGGCCGAGGCGGCGTAGACGAGGCTGCCCTCCAGCCCGGTCTGCGTCAGCACGCATTCGCCGAGCTGGCGCCAAGTGTGGCCATCGGCGCCGGTGTGGCTGAGGGCCACGCCCTTGAGCGGCTCGCCGGCGCAGCGCTCGGCCAGGTGCGGCGACCAGCCCAGCGCCTGCCCGGCCTGCCGGCCCGCGGGGGTGCTGACATCGAAGCCGCAGTTGGCCGGCACCAGCGGCGCCACATCGACGCCGCGCTGCGCCAGCAGCGGCACCCAGGCGCCGTCGGACCCCAACTGTGGCCAGCTGGCGCCGCCCAGGGCCAGGATGACGGCATCGGCCTGCACGGTGCGCGGGCCTTGCGGGGTGTCGAAGAGCAGATGCGGCGCAGGGCTGTGCGGGGTGGCTTGGGGCGCTGCAGCGGTGTCCGGGGCGTCGCCCGCGGTGTCCGCAGCCGTTCTGTCGTCTGCGGCCGGACCTGCATCCGACCATCCCACCCAGCGATGCCGCATGTGGAAGACCACGCCGGCCGCGCGCAGCCGGTGCAGCCACGCGCGCAGCAGCGGCGCGGCCTTCATGTCAGTGGGGAAGACGCGGCCCGAGCTGCCCACGAAGGTCTCCACGCCCAGCCCGGCCGCCCAGTCGCGCACCTGCTGCGGCCCGAAGGCGGCCAGCCAGCGGCCCACCGCATCGGCCTGCTCGCCATAGCGGGCAATGAAGGCCGGCAGCGGCTCGCCATGCGTCAGGTTGAGCCCGCCCTTGCCGGCCAGCAGGAACTTGCGGCCCACAGACGGCTTGCCGTCGTACACATGGACCTGCGCGCCGGCGCCGGCCAGCCGCTCGGCCGCCATCAGCCCGGCAGGGCCGCCGCCGATGATGGCCACGCGGGGAGAAGGAGCAGAGGTCGGCGGCGTCATCAGGGGCATGGGGCGAAAAATGAAGGCGCGACTGTAGCGGCGGGGGTCGGCGCCTGCGTGTCCGAGCGGCGCGGAGTGCCCTTCGTCCTCCGGCAAGCTCCCTGCCGGCCCGCGACCTCAGGCCAGCCCGTGCGCCGCGAACACCTCGCGCCAGGCCGCCAGCTTGCGCTCCAGGCTCCAGGACGCGTTGGCCGGGCTGGTGGACGGCAGCCGGTAGACCGGCAGGCCGAAGCGCCGGGTGTGACGCATGGCGCGGGCCGATTCGCCGCCGTTGTGGGCCAGGGCCTGCAGCTGCGGCGCCTGCTGGCGCAGCGCGTCGAAGTCATTGAACGCGGCATCCTCGATGGCGCTGTCCAGGCTGCCTTGGCGGCGGCAGCTGGCGTACACATCCCAGATGCCCAGCCCGCGCTCGCGCACCGCATCCAGCCGCTGTGCATAGGGCAGCGCGCGCAGGTCCACGCCCCACAGCGCCGAGAGGATGGGCCAGAACTGGTTGCGCGGATGGGCGTAGTACTGCTGCGCCTGCAGCGAGGCCACGCTGGGGAAGCTGCCCAGCACGACGAGCCGCGTGCCGGCCGAGAGCACTGGCGGCAGGCCGGTGAGGGGTGCGGTGAGCGGGCCAGGGTTGCCTGCGTCCGGCCGTGCGGGCGATGGCTGCCGAGCGCTCATGCGCCCTGCCCCACCACGGCCGCCAATCGGGGCAGCGCCGCGAGCGCGTTGGCCCGGGTCGCCTGGGCGAGCTCGGCCCGCGTCAGGCCGCGCAGCGCGGCCAGCTCACCCGCGATGCGCGGCAGCTCGGCCGGCTCGTTGCGGCTGCGCTGGCCGGCGGCACGCTGCTCGGCGTTCACGTAGAGCCAATGCGGCGGGATATCCGGCGCATCAGTCTCCAGCACGATGGCCTCCAGCGGCAGCGTGGCGGCCAGGCGGCGGATCTGCAGCGCGCGATCGAAGGTGAGCGCCCCGCCGAAGCCGATGCGCAGGCCCAGGTCCACCAGCACCTGCGCCTGCTGGTCGCTGCCGTTGAAGGCATGAGCGATGCCGCGCAGCCCGGGCCGGCGGCGCAGCTGCTTGAGCACCGCATCCACCGCCCGCCGGCTGTGCAGGATCACCGGCAGGCCGTGCTGCTGTGCCAGGTCCAGCTGGGCCTCGAAGCAGCGGGCCATCGCATCGCGGTCCAGGCCCTCGACGAAGAAGTCCAGCCCGATCTCGCCCACTGCCACCAGGCGAGGGTCGTCGCGGTGGCGGGCCAGCGCGTCGGCCACCGCGGCGATGGCCGCCTCCACGCCCGCGCCGCCCGCCTGTCGCGCGGCCTGCTCCACCGACTGCGCCACGAACAGCGGATGGATGCCCAGCGCATAGGCGCCCCCGTGGCGGTGCGCCAGCTCGCGCACGGCATCGAAGTTGTCGGGGAAGACGGCGGGCAGCACCAGGCAGCTGACGTCCTGCGCGCGAGCACGCCGGGCCACCGCGTCGCGGTCGGCGTCGAACTCCGGCGCATCCAGGTGGCAATGGGTGTCGATCCACATGTGTCCGCAGTATGACCGCGCCCCCCTAAGCCATCAGTGGCGGGGCGGAGAAGCGGTTCCTAGACTGGCCGTGCGGCGGGCAAGGCAGTGCGGCCGGCCGATCGAGCAGTCCCTCCTCAACCCTTCCACCGGAGACCGACGTGCAACAGCCTCATGCTCCTGCCCTATCCCTCCCGCGCTGGCGGCTCGCGCTCACCCGACCGGTAGCCTGCGCCGCAGCCCTGGCGGCTACCCTGGCCTTCGGCCCCGCCCAGGCCGCCCCCATCGTCGCCGGCGCCACCGGCTTGACGCTGGACGGCACGGCCACGCAGGTCGGCGGCGTCTGGCAATACCGCTACACCATCACCGAGACGTCCAACAACGCGGCCAATCTGGTGCGGCTGATCGTCTCCGAGTCCAAGCCGCACCAGGGCCTGCACCACGAGAACAACTTCCTCAACGACGGCGGCGGCTTCCAGTACGACTTCGCCGTGCCCGCGCAGTTCGCCGGGCTGTCGGCCCACAACTACTTCTGGAACAACCTCCAGGTGGGCGCCAAGCAGAGCATCACCGTGGGCTTCGACGATGTGCATGGGCCCACCAACGCCACCTGGGGCATCCAGCGGGGCGGCGCCGTCAACCACATCGAGCTGACGCAGCTGGTGCCCGTGCCGGTGCCCGAGCCCTCGCAGCTGGCGATGCTGGTGGCCGGCATGGGCCTGATGGGCGCGGTTGCGGTGCGCAGGCGACGGCGCTGATCGCCGCGGGAGCCAACCTGCCCGGCGAGCGCCCTGGGCAGCGCCCTCGGGCGTTCAGCCACTGGTTTCAGCGGCCCTGCTTCAGAGGCAGGGTTCAGCCGCCTGCCTAGCCGCCCTGCAGCCGCCCGCGCTCCAGCCGGGCCTGGCGGGCGCAGCGTGCGGCCAGGCTGTCGTCGTGCGTGACCATGATGAAGGCCGTGCCCTGCGCCGCGGCCAGCTCCAGGATCAGCGCAAAGACGCTGTCCGCGGTGCTGCGATCCAGGTTGCCGGTGGGCTCGTCGGCGAGCACGCAGGACGGGCGCGTGACCAGCGCCCGGGCCACGGCCACGCGCTGGCGCTCGCCGCCGGACAGCTCGGCCGGCCGGTGCGTCACGCGCGCGGCCAGGCCCACCCGGGCGAGCATGGCCTGCGCCTGCTCGCGCGCCTGCGCCAGCGGCTGGCGGCGGATGAGCAGCGGCATGGCCACGTTGTCCAGCGCAGAGAACTCCGGCAGCAGGTGGTGGAACTGGTAGACGAAGCCCAGGTGGCGGTTGCGCCAGTCGCCCTGCTCGGCCGCGCTCATGGCGTGGATGTCGCGCCCGGCCAGCAGCACGCGGCCGGCGCTGGGCGCATCCAGCCCGCCCAGCAGGTGCAGCAGCGTGCTCTTGCCCGAGCCGGATGCGCCGACGATGGCCAGCGTCTGCCCCGGCTGCACCGCCAGGTCCACGCCCTGGAGCACGTCCACCGGCTGCGGTCCTTCGACAAACTGCTTGCTCAGGCCGCTGGCCTGCAGGATGGGGGCGGTGGCGTTCAAGCGGCTCCTCGTCGTCTGAATGGGCGGCAATCGCGTTTGCAGGTCACAGGTCGTCCGCGGCGG
Source organism: Burkholderiales bacterium (assembly GCA_016219375.1). GTDB lineage: Bacteria > Pseudomonadota > Gammaproteobacteria > Burkholderiales > Burkholderiaceae_C > Aquabacterium. The sequence goes on along the minus strand of JACRNC010000016.1, from coordinate 378,298 downwards.
GCTGGCCGGCTGCGGCGCCGCCCTGGGCGGTCCCGGTGCCCGCGCGGTAGGGCTCGTCGAAGCCGACGAAGTCCTTCTCGGCCCGGGCGTCGGCCATCCACGCCTGCATGGCCGGGTGGGCCAGCACGCGCTGCTGGTAGGCCACGGCATCCTGCGGCAGCGGCAGGTGGTAGGTCTGGATGCGGCTGCACACCGGGGCGAAATAGGCATCGGCAATGCTGAAGGCGCCGAAGAGCCACGGCCCGCCGTGCTCGGCCAGCAGCTCGCCCCACATGCCCGCGATGCGCGCCAGGTCCAGCGCCACGCCGGCCTCCTGCGCCAGCACGCGGCGGCCCACGTCGGGCAGGTCGGCCTCGATGTTCATCGGGCAATGGGTGCGCAGCGCGGTGAAGCCGGCATGCATCTCGGCGCAGATGCTGCGGGCGCGGGCCCGGGCGCGCGCGTCCTGCGGCCACAGCGGCTCATGCTCGAAGCGCTCGGCCAGGTATTCGCAGATGGCCAGCGTGTCCCACACCACCAGGCCGTCGTCCACCAGCACCGGCACCTTGCCGGTGGGCACGCCGATCGAGGCCAGCGTGCGCTTGAAGGTGGACTGCGCGTCCTGCGACAGGCGCAGCCTGATCTCGTGGAACGGCAGGTCGAAGGCCTTGAGCACCAGCCACGGGCGCAGCGACCACGACGAGTAGTTCTTGTTGCCGATGTAGAGCTGCAGCATGGACGCCTCCTGTGCCGGGCGGTGGATCAGATCTGAAGGAACCAGGCGATCACCATCTTGGCGATGTAGCCCAGCATGCCGAAGGCCAGCACCACGAACAGCATGAAGGTGCCGAAGCGGCCGGCCTTGGAGTCTCGGGCCAGCTTCCAGATGATGAACAGCATGTAGGCGATGAACAGCCCCACGCCCCAGGTCAGGCCGAGCTGGGCCAGCTGTTCCTCGGTCATTCCGAAAAGCATCAGGCGGCCTCCGGCTCGACCAGGTCGCGGTAGGCATACCAGGTGGCATGCCCCAGCACCGGCATCACCAGCACCAGCCCGAAGAGGAAGGTGCCCAGGCCCAGCAGCGTCAGCGTCATCACCACCGCCGCCCAGATGCCCAGCGGCAGCGGATTGGCCATCACCGCGCGCCAGCTGGTGAGCACCGCCTGCCACACCGTCACGCGGCGGTCCAGCAGCAGCGGGATGGACACCACGCTGGAGGCGAACACCGGCGCCGCCAGCAGCCCGCCCAGCCCCAGCCACAGCGGGAAGAGCCCGCTGCGGTCACCCACCACGATGTAGCGCACGAAGTCCGTGGGCGTGTGGATCGGGTGCGGCGCCAGCAGTGTGATCAGCGCGGCCGACACGATCACCCAGCCGGTGCCGGCCAGAGCCAGCAGCAGGCCGAAGGCCACCAGCCGCCGGTCCAGCGAGGCCCACACCGACCACACGGTGAACAGCCCCGCGGGCTCGCCGCGCTCACCGGCGCGGCTGACGGCATACAGGCCAGTGGCCAGGATGGGTGCCACGATCAGAAAGCCGGAGAACGCCCCGGCCAGCCACCAGAAGCGGTCGCCGGCCAGCAGCAGCAGCGCGGCGCCGAAGGCGGCGAGCAGCACGCCGTGGACCAGGTCCACCTCAGGCGCGATGCCGAAGTCCTGCCACGCCCGCCCCAGCCAGCGCAGCGGCTGGGTGGGCGGGACGGTGCGCACGGCAAGCGGTCGGGTATCCGTTGAGGCGGCTGACATGGCGGTGCTCGAATTGAAGTGGACGAGGGCCCTGCAAGGAAGGCCCGGGGCGCGGCTGACGGCACCGCGGCATCAAAGGGGGCGACAAGCTGCCGCCGGCCGCGGCCGGCGGCAAGGGTCACTCGTAGCGCAGCGCCTGGGCGGGCTGCACGCGGCTGGCACGCCAGCTCGGATAGAGCGTGGCGACGAACGCCAGCACCAGGGCGATCAGCACGATGGGGACGATGTCGTGCGCCTGCGGGTCGCTGGGCATTGTGCTGATCAGGTAGATGCTGCCCGGCAGAAAGCTCACGCCCAGCAGGCCTTCTATCGCGGGGACGATGACGTCGATGTTGCAGGCCACGAGCAGGCCCAGCAGCAGCCCGCCGAAGGTGCCCACCACGCCGGACAGCGCGCCTTGAACCATGAAGATGCCCATCACCGATCGCGGGCTGGCGCCCAGCGTGCGCAGGATGGCGATGTCGGCGCGCTTGTCGGTCACCGTCATCACCAGCGTGGACACCAGGTTGAACGCGGCCACGGCCACGATCAGCGTCAGGATGATGAACATCATGCGCTTCTCGATCTGCACCGCCGAGAACCACGCCTCGTTGGTGCGCGTCCAGTCACGCACGCTGTACTGCGGCGGGAAGCTGGCGATCAGCGCATCGCCCACCTCGCGGGCCTTCTGCGGGTCGTCCAGCCGCAGTTGCACGCCGGTTGGGCCGTCCACCTGGAACAGCCGCATGGCGTCCTCGATGTGCACCAGCGCCAGCGCGCTGTCGTATTCATAGTGGCCGGCGGAGAAGGTGCCCACCACGTTCAGCCGCTTCATGCGCGGCACCACGCCGGCCGGCGTCACCTGGCCGTTGGGCGTGACCAGGGTGATGGCGTCGCCCTCCTTCACACCCAGCGAGCGCGCCAGCTCCGCCCCCAGCACGATGCCCCAGGCGCCGGGCTGCAGGCGGGCAAAGACGCCGCCCTTGTCCTGCGCGGCCAGCGGCGTGACCTGCGCCTCGGCCGCCGGCAGGATGCCGCGCACCATCACGCCGCGCATGTCCGAGCCACGCGCCACCAGCGCCTGCGCGCCGACGAAGGGCGCGGCGCCCCGCACCTGCGGCTGACGGCGCGCCATCTGCGCCACGGCCTGCCAGTCGGCCAGGCCGCTGCCGTCGGTGGAGAAGACCTCCACGTGCGAGACCACCGACAGCATGCGGTCGCGCACCTCCTTCTGAAAGCCGTTCATCACCGACAGCACGATGATCAGCGCGGCCACGCCCAGGGCGATGCCCAGCATGGAGACGGCCGAGATGAACGAGATGAAGCCGTTGCGGCGTTGCGCCCGGCCGGCGCGCGTGTAGCGCCAGCCGATGCGGAGTTCGTAGGGCAGGTTCATGGGGTGTGACAAATTGCGGCGGATGCTAACCGCACTGCTCCGGTGCCTGCCGCCGCAGGCCCTTGCATGAGATGCCACATGAGACGCCGCGCGAGACGCCACATGAGACGCCGCGCGGCCGCCGACGCAGGGCCTTGCGAGGCGCGCCGGATAATCACCGCCCGTGCATCTGCTCATCCCCTTTGCGTCCACGCCGGCCGATGCCTGCCGCCAGGCGGCCAGCGACCTGCGCCTGCCCAACCTGCAAGCCCTGCTCGCCCGGCTGAAGCCCGGCCTGCGCGACGAGGCCGACGAATACCAGCTCTCGCCGCCGCACGAGCGTGCCCTGGCGCGCGCCTGGGGCTGGCAGGGTGCTGACGGCGCCCTGCCCTTTGCCGCCGACGCCGCCGCGCAGGACGGCATCGCCACCGACGACCTGGCCTGGGGCCTGCTGACGCCGCTGCACTGGCATGTGGGCGCCGAGCACCTCACCATCCTGCCGCCGGCCGAGCTGCAACTGGCCGAGGCCGAATCCCGCGAGCTGTGCGAAGCCGCCCGCCCGCTGTTCGAGGACGAGGGCTGGGCCCTGGTGTGGGCCGCGCCGCAGCGCTGGTACGTCGCCCACGAATCCCTGCACGAGCTGCCCACCGCGTCGCTGGACCGCGTGGTCGGCCGCAACCCGGATCTGTGGATGCCCGACCACCCGCAGGCCCGGCTGCTGCGCCGGCTGCAGAACGAGGTGCAGATGCTCTGGTACACCCACCCCGTCAACGACGCCCGCGAAGCGCGCGGCGCCCTGCCGGTCAACAGCGTGTGGCTGTCGGGCTGCGGCATGCGCCAGGCGCGTGCCGGCGAGCCGGTCACCGTGCATGACGCCCTGCGCCAGCCCGTGCTGGCCGAGGACTGGGCCGCCTGGGCCGACGCCTGGCGCGCGCTGGACGCCGGCCCGCTGCGCGAGGCGGTGGCCGCCCTGCAGCGCGGCACGCCCGTGCAGATCACGCTGACCGGCGAGCGCAACGGCCAGACCTGGGCCAGCGCCCCGGGCGGCGTGCCGCTGTCCCAACGCTTCACCCAGCGTCTCTTGGCCCGCTTCCGCCAGCCCGACGTGCCGGCGCTGCTGGCCGCACTTTGAACCCCGCCATGCAGATCACCACCCGCGACGTCCCGCCCCGCACCGTCTGGGCGCTGGAACAGGCCGGCGTCCACCCGCTGCTGGCCCGCCTGTTCGCGGCCCGCGGCATCCGCAGCGCCGAGGACCTGGACGACTCGCTGGCCAAGCTGCTGCCCCCGCCCGCCCTGCACGGCACGCACGACGCCGCCCGGCTGCTGGCCGACGCCATCCAGCGCAGCGCGCGCCTGTGCGTGGTGGCCGACTACGACTGCGACGGCGCCACCGCCTGCGCCGTCGCCCTGCGCGGCCTGCGCATGCTGGGCGCGGCGCGCGAGTCCACCCACTACGTTGTGCCCGACCGCGCCATCCACGGCTACGGACTCACGCCCGCCATCGTCGACCTGGCCCTGCAGCAGCGGCCCGACGTGCTCATCACCGTGGACAACGGCATCGCCAGCCTGGAGGGCGTGGCTTATGCGCGCAGCAAGGGCCTGCAGGTGCTCGTCACCGACCACCACCTGCCCGCCGTCGATGCCCAGGGCCAGGTGCTGCTGCCCCCGGCCGACGTCATCGTCAACCCCAACCAGCCGGCCTGCGGCTTCGGCAGCAAGTGCATCGCCGGCGTGGGCGTCATGTTCTACGTGCTGCTGGCCCTGCGCGCCGAGCTGCGCCAACGCGGCGTCTTCAGCCCGGAGCAGCAGCCGCGGCTGGACGCCCTGCTCGACCTGGTGGCCCTGGGCACCGTGGCCGACGTGGTCAAGCTCGACGCCAACAACCGCCGCCTGGTGGCCCAGGGCTTGAAGCGCATCCGCGCCGGCAAGATGCAGCCCGGCGTGGCCGCCCTGTTTGCCGCCGCCGGCCGCGACCCGGCGCGGGCCAGCACCTTCGACTTCGGCTTTGCCCTGGGGCCGCGCCTGAACGCCGCCGGCCGCCTGGCCGACATGACGCTGGGCATCGAATGCCTGACCACCGACGATGCCGCCCGCGCCAGCGAGCTGGCCCAGCGCCTGGACGCCATCAACCGCGAGCGCCGCGACGTGGAAGCCGGCATGCGCGAGCAGGCCGAGCTGCGCCTGGACGCCCTGATGCCCCAGGGCGACCCACCGCCCGCCCTGGCGCTGTATGACGAGACCTTCCACGAAGGCGTCGTCGGCATCGTCGCCTCGCGCCTGAAGGACCGGCTGCACCGCCCGACCTTTGTCTTCGCCCGCGGGCAGGACGGGCACCTCAAGGGGTCCGGCCGCTCCATCCCCGGCTTCCATTTGCGCGACGCGCTGGACCTGGTCAGCAAGCGCCACCCCGGCCTGCTCAAGAAGTTCGGCGGCCATGCGATGGCCGCGGGCGCCACGCTGGACGAGGCCGGCATCGACGCCTTCGACGCCGCCTTCCGCCAGGTGGCCGCCGAATGGCTGGCCCCGGCCGACCTGCACCGCCAGGTCGTCACCGACGGCCCGCTGGACGCGCAATGGTTCGATGCCGAGGTCGTGCGCACCATCGAGCGCGAGGTCTGGGGCTCCGCCTTCGACGCCCCCACCTTCGCCGACGAGGTCGAGGTGCTCAGCCAGCGCCTGGTCGGCGAAAAGCACCTCAAGCTGCAGGTCCGCCACGCCGGCCAGGTCCGCGACGCCATCTGGTTCGGCCGCGCCGAGCCTGTCCCCACCCGCGGCCGCATGGCCTACCGCCTCAGCGTGGATGAATACCAGGGGCGGGTGCGGGTGCAGATGGTGGTGGAGTGCATGGAGGGGTAGCGCCCCGTTCCCTTTCCCCAGTCCCTTACCCCGCTCGCTTACACGCCTGCCCCGCGTCTGGGTCCTCGTTCGGTCCAAGCCCTCCTAGTGTCCTGAGTTAGAAATTCGCAGACAAAATCTCTCGATACTCGCCAGGATGTCATCGGCAGACTTGACCCAGACGAACGGTGTGGGATTTGAGTTGTTCAGTTCCAGGTATTGGCGAATCGCCTGCTCAAGCTGTCTTGTCGATCGGTGTGTGCCGCGACGGATGTACTTCTCGGTCAGGGTTGCAAACCAACGTTCCACCTGATTGAGCCAAGACGCGGAGGTTGGCGTGAAGTGCACGTGGAACCTGGGGTGTCTTGCAAACCATGCCTTGACCGCAGGGGTCTTGTGCGTGCCGTAGTTGTCCATCACCAAATGCACATCCAGCTGGGCTGGCACATTCGCTTCAATGGTACGCAGGAACTGCAAAAACTCCGTGCTGCGATGGCGCCGGTGTAACTCTCCAATCACTTGGCCCGTGGCAATGTCCAGTGCCGCAAACAGCGTCGTCGTTCCATGGCGCATGTAATCGTGGGTTCTGCGCTCAGGAATACCCGGTGCCAGCGGCAAGATTGGCTGTGTGCGGTCCAGTGCCTGTATTTGACTCTTCTCATCCACGCACAACACCATCGCCTTGAGTGGCGGGTCCATGTACAGGCCGACAATGTCACGGACTTTGTCGACAAAAAACGGGTCACTGGAGAGTTTGAACGTCTCCTGGCGGTGCGGCTGCAAACCAAAAGCCCGCCAGATTCGGCTCACAGCCGTCTGTGACATGCCCATTGCCTGCGCCATAGAGCGGGTACTCCAGTGAGTTGCGCCAGTCGGCACAGACTCCAGCGTCTTGGCGATCACTGCATCGACGCGCTCATCTTCAATCGTGCGTGGAGCACCAGGGCGCGGGGCATCCAGTAAACCATCCATGCGCAGTTCAACAAAACGGCCCCGCCACTTGGAAACTGTTTGCTGCGTGACCCGCTGGCGCGCTGCCACCACCTTGTTGTCCAAGCCCTCAGCGCAAGCGAGCACGATGCGCGCTCGCAGGGCCAAGGCCTGCGCGGTCTTACGGCGCTTGGTCAACGCAATCAGTTGCTCTTGCTCCGTCGCGCTCAACACCAATGAAGTCTTTGGTCTTCCGCTCATGGCCACCTCGTCGTGCAACACACTACACGACTGATCACCATCAGAGAAAATAATTCAATGAATTTCTAACTCATGACACTAGCGCGGGTGAGCACATTTCGTCCAGCGAGCTGGGCAGATCTGGCAACCACACCGCCCGGAGGCCGACGTCCCACCTCCCGCCGGTGCAGCACCCATGTCGCTCCACCTGCACTTTGAGCGGCACCGCGTTCTCCGGGGCAGCACGGTCACGTGCTCCCTACCACCCTTGCCCTCCCGCACCAGTACCTTGCGCCGAGTGAAGTCCATGTCCTTCCGCAGCGTAATTTAGGGGCGGCGCTAGTGATCATCGGGGGCGCAGGTCGGCGCGCGTTTTGCGACTGGTGCATTTGTCGCCCGGCTTGCGAGAGCGTCGGTTAGTTCGGCGCTGTTTTCTTTGCTATTTAGCTACTTGGCGCTCCCAAAGGCGGGGCTTGCGCCCATCGTCCCAGGGATGCTAGAACATGCAACGTCCAACATTCAGTCGAGCGGACAGTCAACGTCGCCAACGGCAGTTCGCTTCGTCAGGGTCGTGCACGCCGCTGCATATCTCAGACATTAGGTTACGCAAGTAGCCGCTATTCGAAATTTTTTGAATGATAGCGTTGCGAAATATTCCAATTTGGATTGCAGCCGCCATCGCGGCCTGCACACAAAAAAACATGGAGGAAGCCTCCATGAAAGCAAGCCCACAGCAATCTGTTGGTGCCACGAATAGCCCTGAAAATACTACTCAAAGGGGAAAATGCCTGATTGCTTCAGATAGGGCCGGAACTAAAGAAGAGTGCCAGAGGTTCGACAAGGAGCAGCTTGCAAAAAATGAAAATGAAATAAAAAGCGGATTGGATGACTTTAACGGCGACATTTATGCCTTCTGTTACTCAAGGCGCTTGGCACACGACGGGCAATCACTTGTCGATGAAGCGACGCTCAAATTTTGCAAAGATAATGTTTGGAAGAATAAAAATAAGGACGAAATAAGTGTGCCGTCCGCGTCTGCAACAAAAACAGCTTCATTGCTGATATGGCCTCGCAGTAGCAGCATTCAAGATATTAAAGACAAGATACCGCAACTGAAATGCTTCACTTACCAAGGCGAAGATGCATGCACAGCAAAGATGGATTCTTCTCAAATATCTCTACTTAGATCTCAGAAAAATCCCGTAATTTGCACCATAGGCAAAGAAGTGACAATCACATTGAGCGAAGATGTGGTTAATGGCGTTAGCTGCGAAACAACAGAAGAAACAGTACAACAACTTTCCAGGGAACTCCTCAATCAAAATAAGAAAAGTCTTGTCCAAGAAAATCAAATAGGCCCAATGAAGGTTATGCATCAAGAATGGAAGGTCGAGAATGACTACCTCATACTCAGCCGCTACTCGGGCAGGGACGTATACGGAAACCCCTTGAACACATTTGTAGCTCGCATCAGCACAGAACCTATGCTGCCTCCCCAGGATTGACCAATCAGCGAAAACGTGATGCACCATGAAGAAACTTCACAAATTGAGCGGCTATCAGATAGAAGTCGCCGTGACTCATCACAGAGACATAAATAAGTTTGGCGCCGGCGTTGTCATCTCAAATCATGAAGGCATGAAAACAAACCGGATGACAACAGATCCGACCATGTACAACTCCGAAAAGGAGGCGGAAGACGCCTCCTTCCGCATGGGAGAGGCCATCCTTGCAAGGCATAATTCAGGCAAAAATAAGCTTGACTTCGATCAACATGATTAAAGTATATTCCACAATTACGCCTGAATACTGTTGCAGTGCATCACATTATTAAGTCAACGCTCAGCTTTCGAAAGTTTTCCGTGCGCTGTCGGCAGCGCTCTTCGCGGCACCCTTAATAAACGTGCTTCTGGCCCTTTCGTCATCATCGTGTAGATCACCCTGGGCAGGTTGTAGGTAAGACAGGAGTCGGTCTCTCGCGCCAATGTCAGGCGCAGGACACAGCCCCGCTTCACCAAAGCCACGCCGGGGACGGGTCAGCTCTATTTACTTATCACGCCAATCTGTTCCAAGTCGCAGCACAGCATTCCGGCCTGCGCGTGGATGCACGCACTCGCGGGACGCCCGGATACTGGCTGATGGCCTTGTCACTTCCTACGATCGCCGGCGACGCGGGGGACGCGTCGCAACCAACTTCAGGAGCGATCGATGGGACAGGCGATGGAGGGCCGCGGCGGCGGCATGTGGGCCAAGGTGGCGGGGTGGGCGCTGAAGGGCGCAGCAGGGGCCGCCCTGATCGGCGCGCTGGTGGCGCCGGCGCAGGCGCAGTACAGCAAGGTGGTGGTGTTCAGCGACAGCATGTCGGACACCTACCGCTACTACGAGTTCACGCGCAAGACGCTGGGCACGGGCTATCCGCTGTCGCCGCCTGCGATGCAGGGGCGCTTCTGCGATGGGCCGGTGGCGGTGGAGGTGCTGGCGCGTGAGCTGAAGGTGCCGCTGGAGAACTACTCCTTCTCTGGCGCGCAGACGGGCTACGGCACGCTGTTCCCGGGCGTGATGCTGGGTGTGCTGACGCAGGTGAACGAGTACGTGAACAAGACGGCGGCGATCCCGACGCTGGCCACGCTGCCCATCGTCAACCGCATCACCAGCCGGCTGCCGCTGACGGGCCGGGCGGACCCGAAGGCGCTGCACGTGATCTGGAGCGGGCCGGATGACTTCTATGCGCTGGGCGGCTTCAACAGCTTCACGTCGTACACGGCCACGCAGAACATCCAGCGCGCGATCTCGTCGCTGTATGCGGCCGGGGCGCGGTACTTCCTGGTGCCGCAGATGCCGGACCTGAGCATCACGCCGCGGGCGCGGCAGCGCGAGGGTGACACGCCCGGCTACATCGCCGATGCCAAGCGCTACAGCGAGCAGTTCGCCAGCGTGCTGGAGCGCGGGCTGGACACGATGCGCGCGCTGTATCCCAACGCGCGGATCATGAGCTTCCCGACGATGAGCTTCCTGCGCGACGAGGTGGACAAGGCGGTGGCGCGCGGCATCAACGTGAAGGACGCCTGCCACCCCGGCGGGCTGAACCTGACGCAGTTCGAGGACCGGCCGGTGTGCCCGGACCCGCAGAACTACCTGTTCTGGGACGACAACCACCCCACGGCTGCGGCCAACGAGATCCTGGGCGTGGCCTGGTCCAAGGCGATCGTCTACACGCCTTGAGCCCTGCAGGCCCGGCATGCGCCGGGCCTCTTCACATCAGAACGTCAGTGTCCTCACGCCATCCCTGGTGCCCAGCAGGCAGGCGGCCGCGCGGTGGCGGGCGAAGAGGCCCACGGTGACGACGCCGGGCCACTGGTTGATCTCGGTCTCCAGCGCCAGCGGGTCGGTGATGGACAGGCCGCTGACGTCCAGGATGAGCTGGCCGTTGTCGGTGGTGACGCCTTCGCGCAGCCGGGCCTGGCCGCCGATGGCGGCAAAGCGGCGGGTGAGCTGAGCCGCGGCCATGGGGATGACCTCCACCGGCAGCGGGAAGCGGCCGAGCGTGGCGACGAGCTTGGACTCATCGGCGATGCAGATGAAGCGCTGGGCCAGGTCGGCGACGATCTTCTCGCGCGTGAGCGCGGCGCCGCCGCCCTTGATCATGCAGCCGGCGTGGTCGATCTCGTCGGCGCCGTCGATGTAGACGGGCAGGCTCTCCACCTCGGCCGCCTCCAGCACGGGGATGCCGTGGGCCTTCAGGCGCTCGGTGCTCTTGACGGAGCTGGACACGGCGCCGCGCACCAGGCCGGGCTGGGTGGCCAGGGCGTCGATGAAGCAGTTGACCGTGGAGCCGGTGCCCACGCCGATGATGCTGCCGGCGGGCACGTGGGCCAGCGCGGCGCGGCCCACCAGGGCCTTGAGTTCGTCTTGGTTCATGGGGATGGAGCCGCGTGCGGGCCGCAAGTGGCCACGAGGGTGGCCGGCGCCCAGGGCATGCGGGGGATTATCCCGGCCTGCCCTGCCGCCGCGCCGCCCTGCCCCGCGGCGGGCGTGACGGACGGCGTGCGGTACGGGCCGGCGTCGTGAACCGCCCACTTAACCGGCGGGCAGCCGGAGCTGCTCAGCTGTGTGATACGGCTGCGCGATGCGGCTGGGTGACGGAGCTCAACGGGAGCTCAACGGGAGCTCAATGGGCTCAATGCGCGCCAGCCGCGGCGTCGGCGCCGGCGCCGGTGCTGCGCACCGGGCGGGCCAGCCAGATCAGGCCGATCATGGCCAGGAACAGCACGGCCGAGGCCAGGAAGAGGTCGTTGGCGCTGAGCATGGCGGCCTGCTGGTCCACCAGGCGGTTGACCATGCCCGCGGCCTGCTGGGGCGACAGGCCGCTTTGCGCCAGCTGGCCCATGGTCTGCTGGAAGGCCGGGTCGGCCTGGGTGAAGTGCTCGGTCAGGTGGGCGTGGTGCATGGCCGCGCGGTCGTCCCACAGCGTGGTGAAGATCGACGTGCCGAAGGCCCCGGCCGTGATGCGCGCGAAGTTGTTCAGCCCGGATGCCGCCGGGATGCGCTGCGGCTCGATGCCCGAGAGCGCAATAGTGATCAGCGGGATGAAGAAGAAGGCCATGGCCACGCCCTGGACCAGCGTGGGGATCATGATGGTGAGCTGATCGGCCTGGGTGTTGAAGTGCGAGCGCATCCACAGCACCAGCGCGAAGGTGGACAGCGCGATGGTGGAGAACCAGCGCGGGTCCACCTTCTGCACCTTGGCGCCGACGAAGGGCGACAGCAGGATGGCAAAGATGCCCACCGGCGCCAGCGCCATGCCGGCGGCGGTGGCGGTGTAGCCCTGGTACTGCTGCAGCCACATGGGCAGCAGCACCACGTTGCCGAAGAAGAGACCGTAGGCCACCGACACGGTCAGCGTGCTGACCCAGTAGTTGCGCCGCTTGAAGAGGCTCAGGTCCACGATGGGGTGCTCCTCCGTCAGCTCCCAGGCCAGGAAGAGCGCAAAACCGATCACCGCGACGACGAACAGCCCGACGATGAGCGGCGAGCCGAACCAGTCCAGCTCCTTGCCCTTGTCCAGCGCGATCTGCAGCGCGCCCACCCAGATCACCAGCAGCGCCAGTCCCACCTTGTCGATGGGGATGGGGCGGCCGGGGTTGTCGCGCTCGCGGTAGATGCTCCAGGTGACGACCGCCGCCAGCAGGCCCACCGGCACGTTGATGTAGAAGATCCAGGGCCAGGCGATGTTGTCGGTGATCCAGCCGCCCAAGAGCGGCCCCACCACCGGGGCGACCAGTGTGGTGATGGACCACATGGCCATCGCCAGCCCGGCCTGCTCGCGCTTGTAGCTGCCCAGCAGCAGCGTCTGCGACAGCGGGATCATTGGCCCGGCCACCAGGCCCTGCAGCACACGGAAGGCGATCAGCATCTCGATGCTGGGCGCCAGGCCGCACAGCCACGACGAGATGACGAAGAGCACCACGCTGGCGATGAACAGCTTGACCGTGCCGAAGCGCTGCGCCAGCCAGCCGGTCAGCGGCACCGAGATGGCGTTGGCCACTCCGAAGCTGGTGATGACCCAGGTGCCCTGGGTGGGGCTGACGCCCAGGTCGCCCGAGATGGCCGGGATGGACACGTTGGCGATCGACGTGTCCAGCACGTTCATGAACGTGGCGGCCGACAGCGCCAGCGTGCCGAGCACGCGCTGGGCGCCGACGAGCGGCGGATGGGTAACGTGGGCGGGGGCGGCCATGTGGGGGCGGCTCTTTCAGAAAGCGCAAAGGCTCGTCGGCCGCCGTTGCACGCGGGCGGCGAGGCGCGCGAACTCACGGCAGGCGGACTGACGGCGGGCGGGGCTCATGGCGCGCAGGGCTGGATGGATCAGTGGCGCGCCGCCACGGCCTGGGCACCGGCGTGGGCCAGATGCTGGCCGGTGGCTGCGGCCACGCCCGGCGCTGCCGGCGTGCCGGCCGCGGCCTTGTCCTGTCCGCGCGCGGTGGTGGCAGCACCACCGGCGTTGCGGGCGATGATGTCGCGCACCAGGCGGTCGGCCTCGGCGTCCGTGGTGGCGAAGACCTCGGTGCGGGCCACCGGCGTGCTGCGCGGCACGTCGGCCAGCACCTTGCCCGAGCGGTCATGCACGTCCACCGTCACCTCGGCCGACATGCCGACGCGCAGCGGGTGCTCGGCCAGCTGGCGGGCATCCAGCACCACGCGCACCGGCACGCGCTGCACCACCTTGATCCAGTTGCCGGTGGCGTTCTGCGCCGGCAGCAGCGCAAAGGCCGAGCCGGTGCCGGCACCCACGCCGACCACGCGGCCGTCGTACTCCACCTTGCTGCCGTAGATGTCGGCCTGCACCTTGACCGGCTGGCCGATGCGCATGTCGGCCAGCTGCACTTCCTTGAAGTTGGCATCGATCCACACCTGGTCCAGCGGCACGATGGACATCAGCGGCGTGCCGGCAGCCACCCGCTGGCCGACCTGGGCCGCGCGCTTGGCGATGTAGCCGCTGACCGGCGCCGGCAGGCTGGCGCGGGTGTAGGCCAGGTGCGCCTCGCGCAGCCGGGCGGCGGCACGCTGCACGTTGGGATGCGTCTCCACCGTGGTGCGGTCGATCAGCGCGCGGTTGGCGGCCAGCTGCTCGCGGGCGGCGGCCAGGGCGGCCTCGGCCGAGGCCTGGGCGGCCTGGGCGTTGGACAGCGCCGACTGCACGTGCTCCAGCTCCTCCTTGGATACGGCGCCCTTGGCGGTCAGGCCCTGGCGGCGGGCCAGGTCGTCCTGCCAGCGGGCCACCTCGGTGCCGGCGCGGCGCACGTCGGCCTCGCGCAGACGCACGTTGGCGGCATAGGTGGCGTCGTTGACGAACAGCGTGCGCACCTCGCGCACCGTCTGCGCCAGTTGGGCCTGGGCCTGCTCCAGCGCGACGCGGGCATCGGCCGGGTCCAGGCGCACCAGGGGCTGGCCGGCCTTGACGAAGTCGGTGTCCTCCACCTGGATGCCGACCACGGTGCCGGGCACCTGCGGCGTGACCTGCACGACGTTGCCGGCCACGTAGGCGTTGTCGGTGCTGACGTAGTAGCGGCCGTGCAGGCCCCAGTACAGGCCCCAGCCGAGCAGGCCGGCCGCCGCCACGCCAGTGATGGCCAGCAGGGCGGTCTTGCGTTTGGGATTGCGGGCGTTGGAGGTGGTGGTGGTCATGGCGGCGATGGCTGGGGGCCATGGGCCCCGGAGATCGTGATGGGTCGGTGGTCGGGCCGGCCGGATGGCGAGGGCGGGTGGCGCGGGCTGCACCGGGCGCCCCCTGCAGCCGGCGGGATGCTGGTCAGCGCACGGCGGTGCGCAGCGACCCGGCGCCGGCCCTGTCGCGGGTCGATGCCGCTGCGGTGTCCGTTGCCGCGCCGGCTGCTGCGGCTGCCGCATAGGCTACCGTGGCCGCCGGGACGGCCGCAGAAGGACCAGCGGCCGGCAGCGTATCGTTGCGGGCAGCCTCGCGCGGCGGCGGCAGCGTGCCGGCATAGCCACCGCCCAGCGCCCGCACCAACGCCACCTGGGCGTCCAGCGCGCGGGCCTTGAGCTCGGCCGCCTGGCGGCGCTCGGCCAGCAGGTTGCCTTCGGCGCTCAGCACGGTCAGGTAGGTGCCCAGGCCGGCGCGGTAGCGCGTCAGGGCCAGGTCGTAGGCGCTCTCGGCTGCGGCCTGGGCGGCGGCCTGGAGCTCGGCCTGGCGCTCGATGGAGCGTGCAGAGGCCAGCGCATCGGCCACCTCGCGCACGGCGCCGGCCAGCGTGAGGTTGTAGGTCTCCACCGCCGCATCGGCCTCGGCCGCACGGGCGCGCAGGTTGGCGCGCAGCCGTCCGCCCTCGAACACCGGCAGCGTCAGCGCGGGCGTGATGCCGATCTCGCGGCTGCCGGCCTTGAGCCAGTTGTCCAGGCCCAGGCTGTGCAGCCCGACGAAGGCCGCCAGGTTGATGTTGGGATAGAAGGCGGCGCGGGCCACGTCCACGCCGCCGTAAGCGGCCTCCACGCGCCAGCGCGCGCCCACGATGTCGGGCCGGCGGCCGACCAGCTCGGCCGGGATCACCGCGGGCAGCGCCTGCGGCGGCAGCGTGGTCAGGCGCGGCGTCAGGCTGTCCAGGCTGTCGGGCGCGGCGCCGGCCAGATAGGCGAGCTGGTGGCGGGCCAGCGTGATCTGCTCGTCCAGCTGCTCCAGCGACTGGCGGCTCTGCGGCACGGCGCCTTCGGCCTGGCGCAGCTCTACGTTGGTATCCAGGCCGGCGCGCACGCGGTCGGCCACCAGGCTGCGGATCTGCTCTCGCTGCTCGCGGGCGGCGGCGGCCACCTCGCGCAGCGCTACCGCACGTGCCAGCTGGAAGTAGCTGCGCGCCACCTGGGTGGACAGCATCCAGCGCGCCGCGGCGCGGTCGGCCTCGCTGGCGCGCTGGGCGCCCACGGCAGCGTCCAGCGCGGCACGCTTGCGGCCGAAGAGGTCCAGGTCCCAGCCCGCGCCCAGGCGCAGCACGTTGTCGCTGACCCATTCGCCGGCCAGCTGCGACGGATAGAGGTAGTGCTCCGACAGGCGCTCACGCGTGCTCTGCGCGGCCAGTTGCGCCTGCGGCAGCAGGTCGGCCCCGGCGGCCTGGGCGGCGGCGATGGCCTGGTCCAGGCGGGCGGTGGCCGCGCGCATGGTGGGGTTGTCGCGCAGTGCCTGCTCGATCAGGCCGGAGAGCTGGGCGTCGCCGTAGGCAGCCCACCAGGCGTCACGGGGCCAGATCGAGGCATGGCTGGCGGTGGCGTCAGCATTCGACGTGGCGGCCGTGGGCGCCACTGCGGCAGCGGGGCCTGTCGTCTCGTGCGCCCCCAGCGACTGCGCCGTGCGCAGGCTGGCCTGGGGTGCGATGCCGCCGGTCTGGGCGCAGCCGGCCAGGGCGAGCACCAGCACGGCCGCGGCCGGCAGGACCGATGAGCGCGCGGAAGCAAGCGCGGTGGCCACGGCCGCCCCGGCAGTCCGCGGGGAGCGCGCAAAAGGCTGTTGGACAGCAGGCGTCATGAGAGGCGTCATCAGTGGGGATCAGTCGGAAGGGCCCGCACCGTGCGAGCGACGACAGGCATGCAGTTGTTCGCCGTTGGCCAGCATGCGGGTCAGCAGCGCGGCCAGTTGGTCGTGTTCTGCCCGGGTGAAGCCGGCGAGATGTGCGTTGAGCACCTCGGCGATCACGTGGGGCACCGGCGCGATGGCGCGTTCGCCCTCGGGCGTGAGCACCAGGTTGACCACCCGGCGGTCGTCGGTGGAGCGCTCCCGGCGCAGGAAGCCCTTGTCCTCCAGCCGGTCGAGCGTGCGTGTGACGGTGCCGGTGTCCAGCCCGATCTCGCGTGCCACCTCCGCGGCCGTGTGGCACTGGCAGCGCTGCAGCAGGTACAGCGGGCCCCACTGCGCCTGCGTCAGCCCGTGCTGCTCCATGCGCGCATTGACCACCCGCGAGATGGACCCGGAGACGCGGCGCAGCAGCAGGCCGACGCTGCCGCGCGGGTCATAGGCCGCGCCGTCGTAGAAGTGTCCGGATTCAGGCATGGGCCGGGATATTACTGCCTATGCAGTAATTGCAAAGGCAATCAACTGACGCCGGGCTGACAGGCCTGCGTCTGGCGCCCGCCCGGCTGCGCAAAAGAAAGAGGGCGCCGAAGCGCCCTCCCCTGGATGCCGTGCAGCCCGATCAGCGGCGCTGGCGGCGGGCGATCAGCCCCATCACGCCCAGCCCGGCCAGCAGCAGCGCATAGGTCTGCGGCTCCGGCACGGCGGCCACGTTGGCCGTCACGGTGATGGTCTGCAGGTTCAGCGTGGCCTCGCCCAGGTCGGTCTCGTAGCGATAGACCGGCACGTCGATGTAGACCGGCTCGTCGCGGTAGTAGCAGCCGTTGTCGTCGCAGTAGTCCAGCACCTGCTCGTAGTGGTCGAGAACCTGCTCGTAGTGATCCAGGACCTCCACCGTCGTGACGTAGCCGTTGGCATTGAGGGTGCCGGCCAGGTAGGGCGCGGCGATCGCCGACGTCACGTCGAAGTTGCCCGCCCCGGTGGACTCCGACAGCGAGATGCCGGTGCCGCCCAGGCTCACGTCGCCCGGCGTCTCGATGCTGTAGCTGCCCGTGTAGCGCACCGTGTAGCCGGTGATCACATAGCCGGCCTGCGCGGCGAAGTTGAAGTTGGCCAAGTAGTCGCCGAAAGCCGACGACGAGCTGAAGCCGTAGCCCGAGCCGAAGACCGACAGCGCACCGCCGAAATCCAGCGTCACGCTGTTGCCGGAAAAGCTCAGCGGCACCGATGCCGGGTCGATGGACTCGCTGCCGAAGCCCGAATCGCGATTGAAGACGAAGGTGTCCGGGTCGTACTGGATATCGACATTGCCGGTGGATACGGTGGTCAGCGCAGCTTGCGCGACGCCGGCCACGGTGGCCAGCACGGCGGCGGCCAGCGGCCGCAGGAAGACAGCTTGAACAGCTTGCATGGGGACTCCCGGGTTTGATTGAGCGTTGGATGGGTCAGGCGACCGGGCCATCACGGCCGGGCCGGACAGCGCGCAGAGTAGGCAGAAGGTTCCCTGGGCCCCATCCCTATCACTGGGGACGAACCGCGCAATCCAAGGGGCCCAAGGGGCCGTTTCGCGCCGATTCGACACGGCAGCAGGCCGAAGGTCGGCAGGCTTTACCGAAGCCTGCTGGATAGGCTGCGGGCCTGGGCCGGCGGCAGCCCGGGCGGCCCCGGATGCAGGCGCGATGGGACAATCCCGCCCCGCTCCATCCCCGCCCTGTCCTGCCCATGTCCCTGCTGCCCTACGCCCTGGCCCGCCCGTTTCTCTTCGGCATGGATGCCGAGCAGGCGCACGACCTGACGCTGGCCAACCTGGCCCGGCTGCAAGGCACGCCGCTGCAGGCGCTGTGGGCCCAGCCGCGCATCAAGGACCCGATCGAGCTGGCCGGCCTGCGCTTCCCCAACCGCGTGGGCCTGGCCGCGGGCCTGGACAAGAACGGCCGCTGCATCGACGGCCTGGCCGCGATGGGCTTCGGCTTCATCGAGGTAGGCACGGTCACGCCCCGTCCACAGCCGGGCAACCCCAAGCCGCGCGTCTTCCGCCTGCCGCAGGCCGAGGCGCTGATCAACCGCCTGGGCTTCAACAACGAGGGGCTGGAGTCCTTCATCGCCAACGTCAAGCGCGCGCGCTTCCGCTCACAGGGCGGCATCCTGGGCCTGAACATCGGCAAGAACGCCGCCACGCCCATCGAGCGCGCGACGGATGACTACCTGCTGGCGCTGGACGGCGTGATGCCGCATGCGGACTACGTCACCGTCAACATCTCCTCGCCCAACACGCAGAACCTGCGCAGCCTGCAGAGCGACGCCGCGCTGGACGCCCTGCTGGGCGCGCTGCAGGAGCGCCGCCGGCAGTGGGAGCAGGGCAACGGCCGCAAGGTGCCGATGTTCGTGAAGATCGCGCCCGACCTCGATGAGCAGCAGGTGGGCGTGATTGCCGCGACGCTGCGCAAGAACGCGGTGGAAGGCGTCATCGCCACCAACACCACGCTGGCCCGCGACGCGGTGGCCGGGATGCCGCATGCCGACGAGGCCGGCGGCCTGAGCGGGCGGCCGGTGTTCGAGGCCAGCAATGCGGTGATCCGCCAGCTGCGCGCCGCGCTGGGTACGGGCTTTCCGATCATCGGCGTGGGCGGCGTGATGAGCGGCGCCCACGCCCAGGCCAAGATCGCCGCCGGGGCCGACCTGGTGCAGATCTACACCGGCCTGATCTACCGCGGCCCGGCCCTGGTGCCGGAATGCGCGCGGGCGATCCAGCGGCTGCGCGGCTGAAGCCCCACGCGGCCCGGCCACGGCTTGGGCTCCCCGCGCTGCAGCCGGCATGGGCGCCGTGAGGGCCGGCGCTCTTCGGCCCGCTTTTCGGCACGTCGCTTGCTTGTAACAGCGGCCATACGGCCCGTGCCGCAGGCCGCCCGATGGCCGGGTTGCGCGGCAGACAGCGGGCCCGCCCGCCATGACCGCCGCTCTTCAGGCCCTGCGCCCTTCTGCTGCAGAGACGCCCGCCGGCCTTGCCGGCCCCGCATCCGCCGCCACCGACGCTCCCCTGCCCCGCCCGTCCGTGTTGCTGCCCACCTGCCAGCGGCTGCTGGAGGGGCATGTCTTCCACGCCGTCGGCCGCAAATACGTCGAGGCCGTGCGCCTGGCCGGCTGCCTGCCGCTGCTCACGCCGGCCACCGAGGCCGATGCACTGGATGAGCTGGTCTCCCTGGCCGACGGCCTGCTGCTGACCGGCTCGCCGTCCAACGTCCACCCGCGCCACTTCGGCGAGGACGTGATGGACGACAGCCTGCCGCTGGACCCGGACCGCGATGCGCTGACGCTGGCGCTGATCCCGCGCGCCATCGCGCAGGGCGTGCCGGTGTTCGCCATCTGCCGCGGCGCACAGGAGCTCAACGTGGCCCTGGGCGGCTCGCTGCACCAGGCGGTGCACCAGGTGCCGGGCCTGCGTGACCACCGCGAGGACGAGTCGCTGCCGGTGGAGCAGCAGTACGGCACCCTGGCCCACGGCGTGCAGGTGCACCCGGGCGGCGTGCTGGAGCAGGTGCTGGGGCTGCGCGAGTTCCAGGTCAACAGCCTGCACGGGCAGGGCGTGCGCAGCCTGGGCCCCGGCCTGCGCGTGGAGGCCACCGCGCCGGACGGCCTGATCGAGGCCTTCAGCCTGCCGTCTGCCGGCGCGATGACGCTGGGCGTGCAGTGGCACCCCGAATGGCTGGCCGCCAGCAACCAGGTGTCGCTGCGCCTGTTCGCGGCCTTCGGCCAGGCCTGCCGCCAACGGCAGCAGCGCCGGCTGGGGCTGCTGGCCGGGCGCGCCTGACGGCTTGTTGCCCGCCGGGGGCGGGGCCGTCCGCGTTGCCCGCTTGCGGCGCGATGAGATGCCAGGGTTTGCAGCCGCTCACCTGCGGGGGCCTGTGCCGGTGAAGACCCGCGCACGTCGGCCGAGGGGGTGCTTTCACAATGGCTTACGAAATAGCGTCGGCTGTTCCGCGACCGCTTCGTATGCCCACCACCCACCCTCATCCCTGCCGGGGTTTGCCGCATGGCCGCTCAACTGCCTGAGCGCGCCGCGCTGTCCGTGGGCAACGGCGGCTTGCTGGGCAGCCTGGCCCAGCGCCTGCGCCAGCGCTATGCCGCTGCCCGCCAGCACTGGGAGGCCGTGGAGGCGGTGGACGGCCCGCAGGCCGGCCACTTCCGCTTCCGCCAGCTCAGCGCCATCCTGCAGCTCACGCCGCTGATCCTGGTCGCGCAGTTCCTCTACGTCATCATCGTCTGCACCCTGTTCTGGGACAGCGTCCCGCGCGGCCCGCTGATGGCCTGGTCGGTGCTGATGGTGGGCGCGGGCCTGGGCATCGGCTACTACTGGCAGCGGGTGCAGTCGCGTACCTTGCGGCAGGTGTCGCGGGCACAGCTGGCGCGCACCACGCGGGTGGCCACGCTCACCGCCTTGCTGTGGGCCTGCGTGCCGGCGGTGCTGTTCCCCAATGCCTCGCGCGACGCCCAGCTCATCGTCGCCTGCGTCACCGCCGGCATGCTGTGCGCCGGCGCCTTCACGCTGGCGCCGGTGGCCCATGCGGCGATCAGCTTCGTCGTCGTGCTCACCGCCGGCGCCTTCGTCGCCCTGGTGCGCGAAAACGGCATCGTGACGATGAATCTCGGCACGCTGCTGCTGGTCTACGCCGTCATCGTCATCGGCACCATCGCGGCCAATGCGCGCGTCTTCCTGGCCGGGCTGCGCGCAGCGGCGCAGGCCGAGCGCCAGAGCCAGACCATCGGCCTGCTGCTGCACGACTTCGAGCAGCACGCCAGCGACTGGCTCTGGGAGACCGACGCCGCCGGCCGGCTCAGCCATGTCTCCACCCGGCTGGCCGACGCGCTGGGCCGGCCGGCCGCCGCGCTGCGCCAATCGGCCCTCTTGGACCTGCTGACCGCCTCGCTGGGCGCGCAGACGCTGGAGGAGACCGAGGCGCTGCAGACCCTGCGCGCCCACCTGGCCGCGCGCATGCCCTTCCGTGCCGTGGCCGTGCCGGTGCAGGTGGGCGACGAGCGCCGCTGGTGGTCGCTGACGGCCAAGCCCCTGCACGACGAGCAGGGGCGCTTCAGCGGCTGGCGCGGGGTGGGCAGCGACATCACGCAGGCCCGCCGCGCCCACCAGGAGATGGCCCGCCTGGCCAACTTCGACGCCCTGACCGGCCTGGCCAACCGCCATCAGTTCAGCGCCCACCTGCAGCGCCTGCAGGACGCCGGCCAGCAGCCCAAGCGCCCGTGCGCGCTGATCTTCCTGGACCTGGACAACTTCAAGACCATCAACGACTCGCTGGGCCATCACAGGGGCGACCGGCTGCTGCAGATCGTCGCCCGCCGGCTGCTGGCCTGCGTGCACGGCGGCGACCTGCTGGCGCGCATCGGCGGCGACGAGTTCGCCATCATCAGCTGGGAGGCCACCCGGCCCGAGCAGGTGGCCGCGCTGGCCCAGCGGCTGCTCGACACCTTTGCCGCGCCATGCGTGGTCGATGAGGCGCGCATCCCCGTGAGCACCAGCATCGGCATCGCGATGGCGCCGCAGGACGGCCAGGACCCGCACACCCTGCTCAAGAGCGCCGACCTGGCGCTCTATGCCGCCAAGGCCGCCGGGCGCAGCACCTTCCGCTTCTTCGACCGGCAGATGGACGAGCGCGCCCGCGAGCGGCTGACGCTGCAGCACGACCTGCGCGACGCGGTGCAGCGCCGCGAGTTCGGCCTGCACTTCCAGCCGCAGATCGACCTGCACAGCGGCGCAGTCACCGGCTTCGAGGCGCTGCTGCGCTGGCGCCATCCCACGCGCGGGCTGGTGTCGCCGGCCGAGTTCATCCCGCTGGCCGAGGAGACCGGCCTGATCGTGGCCATCGGCGAATGGGTGCTCACCGAGGCCTGCCGCCAGGCCTGCACCTGGCCGGGCGAGCTGCGCGTGGCGGTCAACCTGTCGGCCGTGCAGTTCCGCGAGGCCGGCATCGTCGAGGCCGTGCAGCGCGCGCTGCAGGGCAGCGGCCTGGCGCCGCAGCGGCTGGAGCTGGAGATCACCGAGTCGGCCCTGATCCAGGACAGCAGCGCCGTGCAGTCCACGCTGCGCGCGCTGCGCGAGCAGGGCGTGCGCGTGGCGGTGGACGACTTCGGCACCGGCTACTCGTCGCTCGCCTATCTGCGCCACTTCCCGCTGGACAAGCTCAAGATCGACGGCATGTTCGTGCGCACGCTGGAGGGCGACCCCGAGTCGCTGGCCATCGTGCGCGCCATCGTGCACCTGGCCCAGGCCCTGGGCCTGCAGACCACGGCCGAGGGCGTGGAGACGGCCGGCCAGCTGCAGGCCGTGCGCGAGCTGGGCTGCACCGACGTGCAGGGCTTCCTGACCGCGCGGCCAATGCCCACCGAGCAGGTGGCGCCCTACCTGCAGGCGCTGCAGCAGCCCGCTGCCACAGAGCCGGCGGGCTGATCCCGCCGGGCGCTGGCCGGTGGGGCCGCGCCGGCACATGAAGAAAAAGCCGCCGGCCTTTGCAGGCGCGGCGGCTCAAGGAAGAACCCCCTGTCATCCGTGCGCCACCCTCCGGCGCACACAAGAGACGGCTTGCACCGCCTCCCTTCCCCTCTTGATCTATTCGATTCGGTCGGTCGGCTCAGATCGGCTGGCCGGTGCGCAGCTCGATGGCGTCGCCGTCGCGCTCGATCTCGCTGTCGAAGTCGGCCTGATCGCCATCGGCATGCGGGATCAGCGGCTTGTCCAGCGGCCGGCACACGCGGCGCTGCAGGCGCTGCAGGCGCTCCGAGCGCTCCATCGCATCGACCACGCCCTGCGGGTCCATCATGAGAGCGAACGGGTTGGCGATGATGTCCTGCAGTTGCATGGCGGCCTCCGATGAATTGATGGACTCAACTCTAGGGATCGGCCTCTTTGCCGGACAGTCGGGGCCCGGCCATACCGCAAGTCGGAATCGCGCTGACAAGGGTCGGTGCGGAGCGGACGGACCCGCAGCGCCGCGCCGACATCGCGCCGCCGCTCGTGAAGCGCCTCACACGCCAGCGGCAGTGCCCGCCAACCGGCTGCCAGGGCAGCTTCCACCGGGCCGCGCGTCAGGCCCTGTACTGGGCCCGTCTCAGCCTGTCTCAGCCCGCCCGAGCCGCCACCGCCACGCCGTGTTCAGCCGCGCGCCGGCACGCCGAACAGGCGCTCGAAGTTGCGGCTGGTGGCCTCGCCCACGGCCTCGGGCGTGCAGCCCTTGAGCTCGGCCAGTTGCCGGGCGACAAACGGCACATAGGCCGGCGTGTTGGTCTTGCCGCGATACGGCACCGGCGCCAGATAGGGGCTGTCGGTCTCGATCAGGCAGCGATCCAGCGGCACCTCGCGCGCCACCTCGCGCAGGTCGGCCGCGTTCTTGAAGGTGAGGATGCCGGAAAACGAGATGTGAAAGCCCAGATCGAGTGCGGCGCGGGCCACCTCTCGTGTCTCGGTAAAGCAGTGGAAGACGCCGCGAACCTCGCCGCCGCCCTCTTCACGCAGGATGGCCAGCGTGTCGGCGCTGGCGCTGCGGGTGTGGATGATGAGCGGCTTGCCGGTGCGCCGGGCAGCGCGGATGTGCACGCGGAAGCGCTCGCGCTGCCATTCCATCTCGGCCGGCGAGCGGTCGCCCAGGCGGTAGTAGTCCAGCCCCGTCTCGCCGATGCCCACCACGCGCGGCAGGCCGGCCAGTTCAACGAGCTCGTCCACCGATGGCTCGCGCACGCCTTCGTTGTCCGGATGCACGCCCACGGTGGCCCAGAAGTTGTCGTGGTCCAGCGCCAGCCGGTGCACGCCGGGAAAGGCCTCCAGCGTGGTGGAGATGCACAGCGCCCGGTCCACCTGCGCATCGGCCATAGCCTGGCGGATAGCGGGCAGCTCGGCCTGCAGCTCGGGGAAGTCGAGATGGCAGTGGGAATCGACGTACATGACTGCGAAGACTGAAGGCGCCGGGTGACATGGCGCTGGCGAGAAGGCCGCGGAGATGGCGGCGGAGATGGCCAGGAGACCGGACACCGTCGGGAGACGGCGCCGCCATGCGCAGACTGCGGGGTCAAGATCTCGCGCGGCCCTGGAGGACGGGCGCGATGCTACCGCCCGCCTGCGGTTCGGGACGGCGGCGCGGGCTTAGCCGGCGGCGCCCTCGGCGGGCCTGAGCCTCAGATGGTCTGCGTGGGCTTGGACGAGGAGATCGCGGTGCCCAGGATCTCTTCGATCTTCACGCGCAGCTGGCGGGTTTTCTCGTCGGCCGGAAAGCGCACACCCACGCCCTGGGTGCGGCCGCCGGAGGCGTTGGCCGGCGTGATCCAGGCCACCTTGCCGGCGACCGGATAGCGCTGCGGATCCTCGGGCAGGGACAGCAGCAGGTAGATGTCGTCGCCGAGCTTGTAGTCGCGCGTGGTCGGCACGAACAGGCCACCATCAGCAAACAGCGGGATGTAGGCCGCGTAGAGCGCGCCCTTCTCGCGGAAGACCAGCTGGATGACGCTGGGCCGGTTCGCCCCGGCGGCGGCAGCCGCGCCTGACGTGGGCGCGGCGGGGCGACTGCTGACTTCACTCATGCCGGGCAGTGTAGTGCGCGGCTGCCGGCGCCCAGGCTGGGAATTACGCCCCTGCAAGCGCCTGTCTTGCCTGGATCAGCAGGGCCTCCAGCTGCAGCGGCAGCGCCAGCGGGTGATCGGCATGGCGCTGCGTGCGGCGCAGCGCGGCGGCCCAGGCGGTCAGCCGCGCGGGGTCGGCGTCGGCGGGCACGGCATCGGCCGGGAAGTAGCGCGGCTGGCCGCCCACGGCCTTGACGGCCGCGTCGTGGCAGAGCTTGGACAGCACGTCGATCACCCGCGGCAGCGGCTGCTGGGCCAGCGCACCGGCCTGGCCCTGGGCGACCTGGCGCGGCAGCTGCGCCCAGCGGTCCGCGGTGAGGCCGGCCTCGGCCAGCTCCAGCGCGGTCAGCGGCTGGCCACCGGCTGCGGCCAGCAGCACCTGGGGCGACTGCAGGCCGCGCGCCTGCAGCCAGGGCAACGCATCCTCGGCCGGCGGCAGCGGCAGGCGCACCTGCTGGCAGCGGCTGCGGATGGTGGGCAGCAGCGCATCCACCGCGCCGGTGCTGAGGATGAAGCGCGCCGCGCCGGGCGGCTCCTCCAGCGTCTTGAGCAGGGTGTTGGCCGCGATCGCGTTCATCTGCTCGGCCGGGTGCAGCACCACCACCTTGGCCCCGCCGCGGGCCGAGGTCTGCTGGGCGAAGGAGACGGCCTTGCGCACGGCATCGACCTTGATCTCGGCGCTGGGCTTGGCCTTGGACCTGGCCTCGCTGCGCGCCTCGCCTTCTTCATCCGCACCCCAGCCGAGCGCGGCCTGCAGCGCCTCGGGCAGCAGCACCAGCAGGTCCGGGTGGGCGCGCACGGCAAACAGGTGGCAGCTGGCGCAGGTGCCACAGGCTGTGTGGTCGGCCAACCGGCCGGGGGCCTCGCACAGCCACGCCTGGGCCAGCTGCAGGCAGAAGCTGAACTGCCCCACGCCGGGCGGCCCCTGCACCAGCAGCGCATGGCCGCGCTGCGTGGCCAGGGCCTGGGCCAGCGGGCGGCCGAGCCAGGGCAGGCCGTCGGGCGCCGTGCCGCCGTCGGTGTCGGGGCCGGTGCCGGCTTGGGGTTGGCTGCGGGCAGGTGCCATCGTGCTCAGACCCTCGCGGCCGACCAGCGCGCCAGCGCTGCATCCAGCCCGGCCTGCACCGCATCGGCCACGGCCTGCACCGGCTGGTCGGCGTCGATGCAGACGAAGCGCGCCGGATCGGCCGCCTGGCGCTCGGCATAGCCCGCATCCACGCGGCTGAAGAAGTCGCTGTTCATGGCCTCGAAGCGGTCGGGCTGGCGGGCGCCGGCCAGGCGCGCGGCGGCCACTTCTGGTGTCAGGCGGAACCACAGCGTCAGGTCGGGCTGGCGGCCGGCCTGCACCCAGGCTTCGAGCTGGCTCAGCACCGCGCGGTCGAAGCCGCGACCGCCGCCCTGGTAGGCGAAGGTGGCGTCGGTGTAGCGGTCGCACAGCACGGTGGCGCCGCAAGCCAGGGCCGGCTCGATCACCTGCTGCAGGTGGTCGCGCCGCGCGGCGAAGACGAGCAGGCTTTCGGTCAGGGCATCCATCGCGCTGTGCAGCAGCAGGCCGCGCAGCGTCTCGGCCAGCGGTGTGCCGCCGGGCTCGCGGGTGCGCAGCACGTCCAGGCCGGCCGCCCGCAGCCGGGACTCCAGCGCATCGACGTGCGTGGTCTTGCCCGCGCCGTCGATGCCCTCGAAGGTGATGAAGCGGCCCCGCAGCAGATCAAGGTTCATGGCGACGTGCGGCCCCGTTGGTAGCGGTCGACCGCGCGGTTGTGCTCGGCCAGGGATTCACTGAAGGCGCTGCGGCCATCACCGCGGGCGACGAAGTACAGCGCCTTGGTCTGCGCCGGCTTCACCGCGGCCAGCAGCGAGGCCTTGCCCGGCAGGGCGATGGGCGTGGGCGGCAGGCCGGCACGGGTGTAGGTGTTGAACGGCGTGTCGGTGAGCAGGTCGCGCCGGCGCAGGTTGCCGTCGAACGCATCGCCCAGGCCGTAGATCACCGTGGGGTCGGTCTGCAGCGGCATGCCGATGCGCAGCCGGTTGATGAAGACGCCCGCGACCAGGCCGCGGTCTTCCTCGTGGCCGGTTTCCTTCTCGACGATGGAGGCCAGGATCAGCGCCTCGTCCGGGCTGCGCAGCGGCAGGCCGGGCGCGCGCTGCACCCAGGCGTCGGCCAGGCGCTGCTGCATGGCACGGTGGGCGCGGCGCAGCACCTCCAGGTCGCTGCTGCCCTTGCTGAAGCTGTAGGTGTCGGGGAAGAAGCGGCCTTCTGCCGGCATGCCGGGCTGGCCCAGGGCGGCCATGATCTGCGCGTCGCTCATGGCGGCGGTGTCGGGCCGCAGGTCGGGCGAGCGGGCGAGCTCTTCGCGCACGCGCTTGAACGTCCAGCCTTCGATCAGCCGCACCACGGCCAGGCGCTCGTCGCCCTGCACCATCATGCGCAGCAGGCCGTGGGCCGACATGCCCGGCGTGGCCTGGTAGCTGCCGGCGCGGATGCGCGTGGCCTGGCCGGACCAGCGGAACCACTCATACAGCAGGAAGGGCGAGACCTCCACCCCGGCTGCGGACCAGGCGCGGGCGATCTCGCGCGGCGAGGTGCCCGGCTCGATGGACAGCTCCACCGCATCGCGCGCCAGGGGCAGCGGGCGCAGCACCCACCAAGCTCCCGCCGCGGCCAGCAGCCCGCCCACAAGGACAGCCGCCGCCAGCAGCGTCGCCAGCAGTCGCCTGGCACGGCGCATCACCATCCGTTTTGCCTCATCATCCAGAGCCTTTTTGCAGATCCTCTTGCCGCCCGCCTGCCGCGCCACGGCATACCGCCGTGCCTGCCAGCAGCCCCGGCCGAAACGGACAATGATATGACCCCCATCCATCTGCCCGACCCCACCCCGGCCGCGCTCGACGGTGCCGTGCGGCTGGCGCACTGGGGCCTGATCGAGGCCACCGGCGACGACGCCGCCAGCTTCCTGCACGGTCAGCTCAGCCAGGACGTGCAGCACCTGGGCGAGGCCGAGGCCCGCCTGGCCGCCTATTGCAATGCCAAGGGCCGCATGCTGGCCAGCCTGCTGCTGCTGCGCCCGCAGGCCGATCGCCTGTGGCTGGCCTGCAGTGCCGACGTGCTGCCGGCCACGCTCAAGCGGCTGCGCATGTTCGTGCTGCGGGCCAAGGCCCGGCTGGAGGACGCCGGCGGCAGCCTGGCGCTCGTGGGCCTGGCAGGTGAAAGCGCCCGCGCCTGGCTGGGTGCCGATATGCCGCAAGCCGCGTGGCAGGTGACCCGGCGCGGCGATGCCCGCATCGTCGCCCTGCCCGCGGGCGCCGCGCCCGCCTGGCTGTGGATCGGCCCGGCACAGGAGGCCGATGGCGTGCTGGCCGCCCTGCCCGCCCTCAGCCTGGACGACTGGCGCTGGCTGGAGGTGCAGACCGGCGTGCCGCGCATCGAGGTGGCCACGGTGGAGCAGTTCGTGCCGCAGATGATCAACCTGGAGCTCATCGGCGGGGTGAACTTCAAGAAGGGCTGCTACCCGGGCCAGGAGATCGTCGCCCGCAGCCAGTACCTGGGCAAACTCAAGCGGCGCATGGTGCGCGCCGATGTGGACGCCGCTGGCGATGCACCGCTGGCCGCGGGGCAGGAGGTGTTCGCCGCGTCCGACCCCGGCCAGCCGGCCGGCATGGTGGTCAACGCCGCGCCCGCGCCCGGCGGCGGCTATGCCGCGCTGGTGGAGGTCAAGCTCGCCGCCTGGGCCGCAGGCGACCTGCACGCCGGCGCGGCCGGCGGCCCGTTGCTGCGCCCGGCCGGCCTGCCCTATGCCGTGCCGGAGCTCGACGAGTCGGCAGCGACCGCCGACGCAGCAGCAGCCGCCGAGAGCTCCACGCAAACAGCCGCTTCGGACTGAACGCCGCGCCGATCACCGAGCCCTCCGCGGGCATGACGCACGCCGCAAGGCCACGGCCCCGGCCGCCGGCCAGCCCACGATCGCACCGCTTGACGCAAGAAGTTCACGCCCGTCCGGGCATGCCGCCGCCTGTGGAGCTCTACATCTACTACCGTGTGCAAGCCTGCGATGCCGCGGCCCTGCGTGAGGCCGTGCGCGCTGCGCAGCGCGGCCTGATGGACAACCATCCCGGCCTGCAGGCGCGGCTGCTGGTGCGCTGCCCTGCGCCCGGTGCCGCATCGGCCGACCCTGACGAGGCGACCTGGATGGAGACCTATACCCACTGCGGCGGCCTGCCCGCCGAACTGCACGAGCGCATCGAGAGCGCGCTGCGCGCCCTGCCCGGCATGCCGGCCGCGCGCCACGTGGAGGCCTTCGTCCCATGTGCCTAGCCGTGCTGGCGCTGGATGCCAGCCGGCGCTTCCCCCTGGTCATCGCGGCCAACCGCGACGAATTCTTCGACCGCACCGCCGCCCGGCTGGCCTGGTGGCGGCCCGACCCTGCTGCGCCGGAAATGCTCGGCGGCCGGGATCTCACCGCCGGCGGCACCTGGATGGGCCTGACGCTGCAGGGCCGGCTGGCGCTGGTGACCAACGTGCGCGACCCGGCGCGGCAGGACCCGCAGGCGCCCTCGCGCGGCGAGCTGGTGCCCATGTGGCTGCGCGGCGATCAGCCGCTGGACCGCTTCTGGCCGCGCATCGCGATGGGCGGCTACAACGGCTTCAACCTGATCGCCGCGGACTTTGCAGCCGGCACCTGCCACTGGATGTCCAACACCCAGACCATGCCCTGCGCGGTGGACCGCGGCATCCACGGCCTGTCCAACGCGCTGCTGGACACGCCCTGGCCCAAGGTGCAGCGGCTGAAATCCCGCCTGGGCGAGGCGCTGCATGCCTGCGGCTCGGCCGACGAGCTGGCCGACGAGCTGTTCGACGCCCTGTCCGACCGCGAGCCCGCACCCGACGCCGACCTGCCGCGCACCGGCGTGTCGCTGGACTGGGAGCGCGTGCTGTCGCCCGCCTTCATCCGCACGGAGGACGGCCGCTACGGCACGCGCTGCTCCACGCTGGTGATCACCGAGCGCGTCAACAAGCGGCTGGTCACGCATGTGCTGGAGCGCAGCTACACCGCCCAGCCCGGCGTGGCCCTGCTGCGCCGTCTGTCACTGCGCAACTGGCCGCCGCGCCACACGCAGTCGCTGGGCACGGTGACGGCCTCTCCGGACGAGGCGAGCATCGCCGGACCGATCTCCGAAGAAGCCGCCGACGAGGCACCCCAGCGCCGCCCGCGCGCCCGCGGCGTGCTCAAGCCGCTGCACGCGCGCTGAGGACCGGACGCCGCACAGTGCGGTGGGCGGCCCCGGTCACCGCTGCACGCAGACCCATGCGGGCATCGTCCGCGTCTCGGCCACGCGCGGCGCCTGCCGCCGCCTCAGCGCAGATCCAGCCGCATCGTGACGTGCGGGATGCCGACCTCGTCGAACGGCTCGCCATGCACGGCAAAGCCCGCTGCCGCGTAGAAGCCGCGAGCCGTCAACTGCGCATGCAGCTCCACCGCCGCATCGCCGCGCTGCCGGGCGGCTGACAGCAGTGCCTGCAGCACCTGCCCGCCCAGGCCCATGCCGCGGTAAGCGCGCAGCACCGCCATGCGGCCGATGCGGCCCACGCCGTCCACCGCGGGCAGCAGCCGGCCGGTGGCCACCGGCGTGCCGGCGCCCAGCATGACGACGGCGTGCAGGCACGCGGCATCGTCGGCGTCCCACTCCTCGGACTCCGGGATGCCTTGCTCCTCGATGAACACGGCGCGGCGCACGGCTGCGGCCTGCGCCTGCCACTCGGCCCAGGCGCCGGTGGTCAGCGACGAGACCGGCCCGCCGGACTCGAAGTGCTCGATCAGCTCGCGCAGCGGCTGCGGCACCGGCAGCGAGCCCTGCTGCTGCGCATCGGCATACACATACACCACCTCGCCGTCGATCAGCGTGCGGCCGTCGCGCTGCACGGCCCACACAAAGGTCATGGAGCTGCGGCCGATGCGCGCGCAGCGCACGCCCACGTCCAGCCAGTCGTCATAGCGCGCGCTGCCGTGGTACTCCACCGTCGCCTTGCGCACGTACACGTCGCCGCCGTGGCGCTTGAGGCCGTCCGGGTAGGCCAGGCCCAAGGCTCGCCAGTACTCGGTGACGGCAGCGTCGAAGTAGGCCAGGTAATGCGGGTTGAAGACGATCTGCTGGCCGTCTACGTCGGCCCAGCGCACGCGCAGGCGGTGGACGAAGCGGAAGGCGGCTGGAGAGGAGTCGGTCGTCATGCAAGGGAGAGGAGAAACAGCAGCGCGGTGGGGTGAGAACCCAGCTCGTGCCAATGAAAACGCCGCAGGCCGGCGATGCGGCGTGCGGCGTGAAGGATGCAGGCCCCGGGCCATGCCGCGTCCGCGGCTGCCCGGCAGAGTTCACTTGCCGTCGCGCAGCTCGCGACGCAGGATCTTGCCCACCGGGGTCTTGGGCAGCTCGGTGGTGCGGAACTCGACGTGGCGCGGGATCTTGTAGCCGGTCAGGTTCTTCTTGCAGTGCTCGATCACCGCTTCCTTGGTCAGCGACGGGTTGCGCGGCACGATGATCACCTTGACCGCCTCGCCGGACTTGGCATCGGGCACGCCGATGGCCGCCACCTCCTGCACGTCGGGGTGCAGGGCGACCACGTCCTCGATCTCGTTGGGATACACGTTGAAGCCCGACACGAGGATCATGTCCTTCTTGCGGTCGACGATCTTGATGAAGCCCTTGTCGTCGATCACCGCGATGTCGCCCGTGGCCAGCCAGCCGTCCTGGTCGATGACCTTGGCGGTCTCCTCCGGCCGGTTCCAGTAGCCCTGCATCACCTGCGGGCCGCGCACGCAGAGCTCACCGGGCTCGCCGATGTCGGCCCAGCTGCCGTCCTCGCGGCGCATGCGCACCTCGGTGGAGGGCACCGGCACGCCGATGGAGCCGGTGAACACCGGCATGGGCTTGCTGATGTCCACCGGGTTGATGGTGACGATGGGCGAGCACTCGGTCAGGCCGTAGCCCTCGACGATGGTCTTGCCCGTGACCTGATGGAAGCGCTCGGCCACCGCGCGCTGCAGCGCCATGCCGCCGGCCATCGCCAGCTTGAGCTTGGAGAAGTCGCGCTTGCGGAAGTCCTCGTTGTCCAGGAAGGACGAGAACAGCGTGTTGACGCAGGTGATGCCGCTGAACTGCTCGTTCTTCAGGATCATCATCACGCGCTTGGTGTCGCGCGGGTTGGCGATCAGCACGTTGCGCCCGCCGATGCCCATGAAGATCAGGCAGTTCACCGTGAGCGAGTAGATGTGATAGAGCGGCAGCGGCGTGACCATCGTCTCGATCTCGGTCTCTGACCACTGCCCCTCGGCCCAGGCCTTGGCCTGAAGGCAGTTGGCCAGCACGTTGGCATGCGTGAGGATGGCGCCCTTGGCCACGCCGGTGGTGCCGCCGGTGTACTGCAGGAAGGCGATGTCGTCGCGCTTGACCTGCACCGGCTTGACCGTCATGCGCGCGCCTTCCTTGAGCACGCCGCGCAGCCACACGGCGCCGGGCAGCGAGTAGGCCGGCACCATCTTCTGCACCTTGCGCAGCACGAAGTTGAGCAGCCGGCCCTTGAGGTTGATGCCGTCGGACAGCAGGTCGCCCAGCTGGGTGAGGACGATGCGCTTGACCGCCGTGCCGGGCAGCGCCTCCTGCAGCGTCTTGGCGAAGTTCTCCATCACGACGATGGTCTCCGCGCCGCTGTCCTTGAGCTGGTGGGCCAGCTCGCGGGCGGTGTAGAGCGGGTTGACGTTGACCACGATCGCGCCGATGCGCAGGATGCCGAAAAGGCAGATCGGGTACTGGAACAGGTTGGGGCTCATGATCGCGACGCGATCGCCCTTCTTGACGCCCTGCGACTGCAGCCAGGCGGCAAAGGCCTTCACCTTCTTGTCGAAGGTGTCGTAGCTCATCTCCGTGCCGATGCTGACGAACGCCGTGCGGTTGCGGAACTTGGCGATGCACTCGTCGAAATACTGGTTCAGCGACTCGTACTGGTTGAGGTCGATGTCGGCGACCACGCCCTTGACGTAGGACTGCAGCCAGATGCGGTCGGTGCTGCCATCGGGCTTGACCATCGAGCGGCCGGCGGTGGTGGCCGCGGAGGCCAGCGCTGCTGAGTTCATGGAGTGCTCCTCGGTATTCGTGATCCGCGAAACCCGGGACGGCGCTGGCCTGCTGGACCAGCCGCTGCCTGGATGCCTGTCATGCCGGCCTGATCCGTGCACTGACACTGGGCTGACGCCGCCTGGAAAAACGACGGAAATGTGAAAAAAGATGATACGGGGCGGGGCTTCTGGCGCCCCCTGGGCGGACGCCGGGACAAACCCTAGCGCCCGCGCAGGCGGCTCAACGCTCCAGGATGGCCACCACGCCCTGGCCGCCGGCCGCGCAGATGGAGATCAGGCCGCGGCCGCTGCCGCGCTCGGCCAGCATCTTGGCCAGCGTCGCGACGATGCGCCCGCCGGTGGCGGCAAACGGGTGCCCGGCGGCCAGCGAGCTGCCGTTGATGTTGAGCTTGCTGCGGTCGATGGAGCCCAGCGCGCCGGGCAGGCCCAGGCGCTCGCGGCAGTACTCGGGCGTCTCCCAGGCCTTGAGGGTGCACAGCACCTGGGCGGCAAAGGCCTCGTGGATCTCATAGAAGTCGAAGTCCTGCAGCGCCAGGCCGGCGCGCTTGAGCATGCGCGGCACGGCGTAGGCGGGCGCCATCAGCAGGCCCTCTTTCTTGTCGAAGAAGTCCACTGCGGCCACCTCGCTGAAGGTCAGGTAGGCCAGCACCGGCAGATTGCGCTCGCGGGCGAAGTCCTCGGACGCGAGCAGCACGGCGGATGCGCCATCGGTCAGCGGCGTGGAGTTGCCGGGCGTGAGCGTGCCGTGGCCGGGGTTGACCTTCTTGTCGAAGCAAGGCTTGAGCGAGCGCAGCTTCTCGATCGTGAGGTCTGCGCGCAGGTTGTTGTCGCGCGTCAGGCCCTTGAAGGGCGTGATCAGGTCGGCGAAGTAGCCGCGCTCATAGGCCGCCGCCATGTTCTTGTGGCTGGCCAGGGCAAGCTGGTCCTGCTCCTCGCGCGGGATGGCCCACTCCTTGGCCATGAGCTCGCAGTGCTCGCCCATCGACAGGCCGGTACGCGGCTCGCTGTTGCGCGGGATGGCCGGCTTGACCAGCATGCTCGGGCGCACCTTGGCGACCGTGGCCAGCTTCTTGCCGGTGGTCTTCTGGCGGTTGGCCTCCAGCAGGATCTTGCGCATCTTCTCGTTGATGGCGATCGGCGCATCGGAGGTGGTGTCCACGCCGCAGGCGATGCCCGATTCGATGTGGCCCAGGGCGATCTTGTTGGCCACCAGCATCGCCGCCTCCAGGCCGGTGCCGCAGGCCTGCTGCAGGTCGAAGGCGGGTGTCTCGGGCGCAAGCGTGGTGGACAGCACCGACTCGCGCACCAGGTTGAAGTCACGCGAGTGCTTCATCACCGCGCCGCCGGCCACGTCGCCCAGGCGCACGCCGTGCAGGTTGAAGCGGTCGATCAGGCCCTGCAGCGCGGCGGTGAGCATCTCCTGGTTGGAGACGTGCGAGTAGGCGCTGTTGGAGCGGGCGAAGGGGATGCGGTTGCCGCCGATGACGGCGACGCGACGGATGGTGTTCATGGGCGGATGGCGAGAAGAAAGGGTCGATCGGGACGGGATGACGGGCGGCTTGCGGGCGGCTGGAGGCGGCTTAGAGCGCCACGCGGCCGCGCAGGTGCGGCTTGTCGCCGCGGCCGTTGCGCACCTCGAAGAGCACGCCGTCTGGCAGCGGGGCGGTCCACAGCGACGCGCGCCCGGGCAGGAAGAGCGGCGTCTTGAACTCCACCTGCGCAAAGCCGGCATCGAGCGCCTGGCGCGGCAGCACGGCCGCCAGCGCGCGGGCCTTGGTCCACATGCCGTGGGCGATGGCGCGCGGAAAGCCGAAGAGCTTGGCCGACAGCGCGCTCAAGTGGATGGGATTGATGTCGCCCGACACCCGCCCGTAGCGGCGGCCGATGCCCGCCGGGGCGCTGAAGTCGAGCTGGCGCGACAGCGGCGCGGCATAGAGCAGCGCGCTCTCGAAGGCCGGCCCGCGCGGCGCCTTCACGCCCATGCGCAGGTTGACGCTCTCGCTCTCCCACACCAGCTCGCCGTCGCGCAGCACGCGAGTGAGCAGCGAGAAGAGCTGGCCCTTGTCATGGGCGGTGAGCGCACCGAAGGTGGCCTCCACCCGCAGCCGGTCGCCGGCTTGGATGCGGCGGTGCTGGCGCACGCTGTTGGTCAGGTGCACCGTGCCCATCACCGGCCAAGGGAAGCTGCTGGAGCAGATCAGCTTCATGTGCAGCGGAAAGGCCAGCATGTGCGGATAGGTCAGCGGCACGCCCTGCTCGCGGGTGAAGCCGCAGACCTGGGCATAGCGGGCGACATGGCCGGCATCGACCCGCACGTCGGGCCGCACATAGGTCAGCTCGGGCAGGCGATCGACGGCCGCCAGGCGCTTGCTGCTGGCGCCGACGGCCGCGGTGTACAGGCTGACCGCGGACGGTGCACTGCTCAACTCGACGATCTTCATGGCGGATCCCGGGCCGCGGGGGGCGTTGAGGGTGTCGGTGGCGGACATGGCGGGTGCGGTGTCTGGCCGCTCAGGCGCCCAGCAGGCTCTGGCCGCACACGCGCACGACGTTGCCGGTCAGGGCGCTGGACGCGGGGCTGGCGAACCAGGCGATGGTCTCGGCCACGTCCACCGGCTGGCCGCCCTGGCTCATGGAGTTCATGCGCCGGCCGGCCTCACGGATGGCGAACGGGATGGCCGCAGTCATCTGCGTCTCGATGAAGCCCGGCGCCACCGCATTGATGGTGATGCCGCGCTCGGCCAGCAGCGGCGCGCTGCTCTGCACCATGCCGATGACGCCGGCCTTGGACACCGCGTAGTTGGTCTGGCCCATGTTGCCGGCGATGCCCGAGATGGACGACACGCAGACGATGCGCCCGCCGGGCTTGAGCGCGCCGGAGGCGACCAGCGCGTCGTTGATGCGCTCCTGCGTGGACAGGTTGACGTTGACCACCATCTGCCAGAGGTGATCCTTCATGTTGGCGATGGTCTTGTCGCGGGTGATGCCGGCGTTGTGCACGATCACGTCCCAGCCGCCGTCGGCCTGGGCGGCAGCCACCAGGCGCTGCGGCGCGTCCTCGGCACCGATGTCCAGGGCCAGAGCCTTGCCGTTCAGCTTGCGCGCCACCTCTTCCAGGCCGGCCTGGGCCTGCGGCACATCCAGGCAGATGACCTCCGCACCGTCGCGGGCCATCACCTCGGCGATGGCCGCGCCGATGCCGCGCGAGGCGCCGGTGACCAGCACCTTCTTGCCTGCCAGCGGCTTGGCCCAGTCGGCCGGCGCAGCGGTGGTGCCCACCGGGCGGCCGATGCGGATGACCTGGCCCGACACATAGGCCGAGCGCGGCGACAGCAGGAAGCGCAGCGTGGACTCGATCTGGTCCTCGGCGCCCTCGGCCACGTAGACCAGCTGGGCATTGATGCCCTTGCGCAGTTCCTTGCCCAGCGAGCGGGTCAGGCCTTCCAGCGCGCGCTGGATGGTGGCCTGGCGCGGACTGCGGCATTGCTCGGGCGGGCGGCCCAGCACGATGACGCGGCCGCAGGTCAGCACCGAGCGGGCGGCGTCGTGGAAGAAGTGATAGAGCTCGTCGGACTGCGTGCTGTCGGTCAGGCCGGTGGCGTCGAACACCAGGGCCTTGACCTTCTCGCCGCTCCAGCGGCCGGTGGTCAGGCCGGCGGCATTGGCGCGGGGGATCCACTGCACCGCACGCTCGTGGGCCAGGGTCTGCGCGCCGATGGACCTGAACACGGCGGCCAGGGCATCGAAGAGCTGCGGCTCACCGCCGCCGCCCACCAGCACCGGCCCGTTGATGACGGGCGCGCCGGCACGGTGGCGCTCCAGCGGCAGCGGCTTGGGCAGGCCCAGGGCATTGACCAGCTTGGCGCCCAGGGCGGAGTTGGCGAAGTCGAGATATCCGTCTTTCATGAGGCGGTCTTTCTGTCGGTCGAAGCGGGAGAAGAAGGCGGAAAGAGGAGCGGAAAGAAAGGGCGCAAAGGAAAGGCGCGTGGACGGCCGCACCCGATGCATCAGGCCGTGGTCAGCCGACTGTCTGCCGCGTCTGCCAGCGGCCCGCGCCGGTGGGGTGCGCGGCGGACACCGGCGAAGCGGCCTGGGGGGCGGCCACGGCTGGCTCGGCAGCCGGCTCGCGGCCCTCGGCTCCGGCTGCGGCATCCACCAGCAGGCCGCCCAGGGCCGAGAGCTCGCCCGGGCCCGGCAGCGGCGCGCGAAGGGCGGCCACCATCAGCGAGGCCAGCCGGCCCAGGATCAGCAGCTCGTTCTCGGCATGGCCCTGGGTGAAGTCCTGCAGCAGCCGGTTGGGGTTGGAGCCGGCCAGGATGCTGGACAGCGCCCCCATCGCGAAGTGCAGCCGAAAGCCCAGCTCCTCGCGCGGCAGGTGCGGCAGCGTCTGCTGGAAGGCGGTGAAGAAGCGGCTGAGCGTGACCGTGTAGTGCGTGGCGATGAAGCCCTGCACCACCGGCGAGACATCGGTATAGGCCCGGCCCAGGAAGCGCAGGAAGCGCCGCCCGCCGGTGGCATCGGCATGCGACATGCGCAGCGCCGGGGCGAACATGGCGATCAGCACATGCTCGGTGGTGATGCGCGCGCCGTGGGCGGCCTGGAAGGCGTCCAGCATGGCGATGCGCTCGACGTTGAGCCGGTCGAGCCGGCGGGCGAGCATGGCGTGGGTCAGCAGGTCCTTGCCGCCGAAGTGGTAGTTGACCGCCGCAAGGTTGACCTCGGCCGCCGAGGTGATCTGGCGCAGCGACATGCCGTCGTAGCCCACCTCGACGAAGAGCTCCTCGGCGGCGTCCAGGATGCGGGTCTTGGTGTCGGATGCCGCGGTGGAGCGCGCGCCGGCATTGCGCAAGGCCATAGATCCTCCTTGGTGCGCCGGCACGGGGGCCGGCACGGCGGTCGTCGCCTGACGCACCGCTTTTTTAAACGTCCGTTTGATGAGCGGCGTATCGTAGCGGCGCAGCACGCTTTCGCAAGCGTTTGCAACCGCCCGGGCGCTCCAAACACCCGTTTGCCGGGGGCCGGCGGCAGCGGCTGGATCGGGGTTCACCCGGGGGTGGCCGGCGCGACCGGCCGCCCGGGCGCAGACGATGATGGCCGCTCGTCCCGCGCGGCGCTGCCGCTGCCGCCCGGCCCGCTGTTCCTGCTGCCCCGTCCTGCACACATGGCCCTGATCCAGTACCTCACCACCATCCAGTTCGACTTCGGCGCCCTGGTGCTGCTGCCGCAGGAATGCGAGCGCGTCGGCATCCGCCGCCCGCTGCTGGTCACCGATGCCGGCGTGCGCGCCGCCGGGCTGGTGGAGCGGGCGCTGGCCACGCTGCCCGGCTGGCCGGTGGCCGTCTTCGACGCCACGCCGGCCAACCCCACCGAGGCCGCGGTGCGCCAGGCTGCGGCCGTGTGGCAGCAGGCCGGCTGCGACGGCCTGATCGCGCTGGGTGGCGGCTCCAGCATCGACCTGGCCAAGGGCGTGGCGATCGCCGCCACCCATCCCGGGCCGCTGAAGACCTACGCCACCATCGAAGGGGGCTCGCAGCGCATCACGCCGGCGGCAGCACCGCTGATCGCCATCCCCACCACGGCCGGCACCGGCAGCGAGGTGGCGCGCGGGGCGATCGTGATCGTGGACGATGGCCGCAAGCTGGGCTTCCACTCCTGGAACCTGCTGCCCAAGGCGGCCATCTGTGACCCGGATCTCACGCTGGGCCTGCCCCCAGCACTCACCGCGGCCACCGGCATGGACGCCATCGCCCACTGCGTGGAGACGTTTTTGTCCGCCGCCTTCAACCCGCCGGCCGACGGCATCGCGCTGGACGGGCTGGAGCGCGCCTGGGCGCACATCGAGCGGGCCACCCGCGACGGCAGCGACCGCGAGGCGCGCCGGCAGATGATGAGCGCGTCCATGCAGGGCGCGATGGCCTTCCAGAAGGGCCTGGGCTGCGTGCACAGCCTCAGCCACAGCCTGGGCGGGCTCAACCCGCGGCTGCACCACGGCACGCTCAACGCGGTCTTCCTGCCGGCGGTGATCACCTTCAACGCCCAGGCGCCCAGCGTGCAGGCTGAGCGCCGGCTGGAGCGCATGGCGCGGGCGATGGGCCTGCCCTCCCCGGCCGACGTGGCGCTCGCCATCCGCGATCTGAGCGCCCGCCTGGGCCTGCCCACCGGGCTGGCCGCGCTGGGCGTGGCACCGGCAGACTTTGCCCGCATCGTGGACGGCGCGATGGCCGACCACTGCCACGGCACCAACCCCCGCACGGCCAGCCGGGACGACTACATCGCCATGCTGCACGCGTCGATGTAACGGCGGGTAGGCCAGGCGGCACGCCAGGCTCAGCACAGGCCGCAAGCGGATCCGGCACTCCCGCAACCGCCATGGGTTGCACCTGGATACATCTAACGTGGCAAACCTAGGGTTTACGGCATGAAACCTGCCTGCAGGCCGCATGGCCGCCCTGCGCGAGCCGTGGGACGGCTCTGCCGGCCGCTGCATGCACCCCCGGCGGGCATGAGCGGCCGCTAACGTGCTGTTTCACTGCGGGGCGGCGGCTGAACCACAGTCGCCTGCGTGAAACCTTCCACAGTTCATCCTGCCCTTTCGTCTTCTCCCGCCGCTGAGCGGCCGTGTGCGCCTACGCGGACTCTGTCGGCGCCACAGGCCTGTGCCCGGGCCCGGGCACGGCGGCTGCTGCGCCAGGCCGCGCGGGCGGCGGCTGCCGTGCTGCTCGGCGCCACGGCGCAATGGGCCGCTGCCGCGCCCTTCGGCCTGGAGCAGGTCGAGGCCCGCGCCCGCGAGCTGTCGCAGCAGCCTTATCGCCCCTCGTCCACCCAGCTGCCCGCCGAGCTGCTGGCGCTGACCTACGACCGCCACCGCGACATCCGCTTCAAGCCCGCCCGCGCCCTGTGGCGTGACCGCGGCCTGCCCTTCGAGCTGATGTTCTTTCACCCCGGCTGGGTGCACCGCGACACGGTGCGCATCCACGAAGTGACGCCGGACGGCACGGTGCGCGACCTGCCGTTCGATGCGCGCGACTTCGACTACGGCGCCAACAAGCTCAAGCCGCAGGCCTGGGGCGACATCGGCTGGGCGGGGTTCCGGGTGCACTACCCGCTCAACCAGCCGGCCTACAAGGATGAGCTGGTGGTCTTCCTGGGCGCCAGCTACTTCCGCGCGCTGGGCCGGGGCCAGAGCTACGGCCTGTCCGCCCGCGGGCTGGCCATCGACACGGTCGGCGGCAAGGGCGGCGAGGAGTTCCCGCGCTTTTCCGAGTTCTGGGTGCAGCAGCCCGCCAAGGACGCCAAAGCCTTGGTGATCTGGGCCCTGCTGGACAGCCCGCGCCTGGCCGGCGCCTACCGGTTCGAGGTGCGTCCGGGCGACGACACCACGGTGGACGTGCAGGCGCGGCTCTACCCGCGCAGCGCGGCGCCGGGCGCTGCGGACATGAGGCTGGGCATCGCGCCGCTGACCAGCATGTTCCTCTTTGGCGAGAACCAGCCGCCGCAGGCCAGCTTCCGCCCGGAGGTGCATGACTCCGACGGGCTGCTGGTGGCCAGCGGCGAGGGCGAGTGGATCTGGCGCCCGCTGATCAACCCGCCGCGGGTGCTGACCACGTCGTTCGCCACGCGCTCGCCGCGCGGCTTCGGGCTGATGCAGCGCGACCGCAGCTTCGCCAGCTACGAAGACACCGAGGCCCACTACGAGCGCCGCCCGAGCGCCTGGGTGGAGCCGCTGGGCGACTGGGGCGCCGGCCGCGTGGAGCTGACGCTGCTGCCCACGCCGGACGAGACGCACGACAACGTCGTCGCCTACTGGGTGCCGCAGGCACTGCCGCCCGCCGGCCAGCCGCTGAGCCTGGACTGGCGGCTGCACTGGCAGGGCCAGGCGCAACAGCGCCCGCCAGGCGGCTGGACGGTGCAGAGCCGGCGCGGCGCGGGCTTCCAGAAACTGGGCCCGGGCGAGGCGCACTACGTCGTC
This sequence comes from Burkholderiales bacterium, assembly GCA_016219375.1. GTDB lineage: Bacteria > Pseudomonadota > Gammaproteobacteria > Burkholderiales > Burkholderiaceae_C > Aquabacterium. The sequence continues at coordinate 337,428 of JACRNC010000016.1, read as the reverse complement.
GACTTCGACGGCCCGGCCCTGCGCAAGCTGCGCGACGACGCACCCGTGGAGGCGGTCGTCACCGCCGGCCCCGGCGGCGAGGTGCTGGAGCAGACCGTGCACCGCAACCCGGCCACCGGCCATTGGCGGCTGGCCCTGCGCGTGCGCCACCTGGCCGCGGCACAGGCGCCGGCCGCCGTGCATCCGTCTGCTGCAGCTTTCGACCCCGTCGAGCTGCGCGCCTTCCTCCGCCACCGCAACGACACGCTGACCGAAACATGGAGCAACCTGCTGCTGCCCTGAGCACCGCCGACGGCGGTGCCGCCCTTACGCCCGGGGAGCCGGCGCCCGCCCGCGGCACGCCTGCTGCCCTGCGGGCCGTGCCGGATGGCGAATCGGCCCCCGTCACGGCCACCGTGCGCCGGCTGCTGCATGCCGGCCAGACCGCCCTGGCGCAATCGCGCCGGCCGGGCCGGCATCCGATGGACGGCAGCGCGCCGCCCCTGCTGCGCGGCTGGATGACGCCCCAGCCCTGGCGCCTGGGGCGCGCGCCGGCGGCGGCCCCCGCGGCCCCGGACGGCCCGCACTCGACCTTCCCGTCGTCCTTCGCGCCGCCCACCGAATGCCCGATGCCGCCCAGCACCTGGGAGGCCGCGGCGCAGCGCCGGCGCTGGGCACTGATCGCGGCCGTCGTCATGTCGGCCTTCACCGCCACGGTGCTGGTGGCCGCCGGCCTGCCCTGGGGCGACGGCTGGCGCGACGTGGGGCTGGTGCTGCAGCTCGCGCTCTTCGCCGTGCTCTTCGCCTGGGTGGCGGCGGGCTGCGTCACCGCGGTGATGGGCGCCTGGGTGCTGTGGCGGGGCGACGCGCACACGCTGTCGCGCCACCAGGCCATCAGCGGCCCGCTGGACCGCGGCGCGCGCACGGCCGTCGTCATGCCGGTGCGCAACGAGGACGTGGCCACGGTCTTCGCCGGGCTGCGCGCCACCTGCGAGTCGCTGGCCGCCACCGATTGCGCGCCGCTGTTCGACGTCTACGTGCTGTCCGACAGCAGCGACCCCGACGCCCGCGTGGCCGAGGTCGCCGCCTGGAACACGCTGCGCCGCGCCCTCTCTGGCCGGCTGCGCATCCACTACCGCTGGCGCCAGCGCCAGGTGCACCGCAAGGCCGGCAACATCGCCGACTTCTGCCGTCGCTGGGGCCGCCTGTACCGCTACATGGTGGTGCTGGACGCCGACAGCGTGATGACCGGCGACTGCCTGGCCACATTGGTGCGCCTGATGGAGGGCCAGCCGCAGGCCGGGATCATCCAGACCGCGCCGCAGACCTGGGGCCACGACACGCTGCACGCCCGCGCCCAGCAGTTCGCCGGTCGCGTCACCGGCCGGCTGTTCACCGCCGGCATGCAGTTCTGGCAGCTCGGCGAGTCGCACTACTGGGGCCACAACGCCATCATCCGCATCGCGCCCTTCATGCAGCACTGCGCCCTGGCCAAGCTGCCCGGCAGCGGCCCGCTGGCCGGCGAGGTGCTGTCGCACGATTTCATCGAGGCCGCGCTGATGCGCCGCGCCGGCTACCACGTCTGGCTGGTGCGCGACCTGCCCGGCAGCTACGAGCAGCTGCCGCCGGATCTGCTGGAGGAGCTCAAGCGAGACCGCCGCTGGTGCCAGGGCAACCTGCAGAACGCACGCCTGCTCGGCCAGCCCGGCCTGCACCCGGTGCACCGCGCCATGCTGGGCACGGGCGCGATGGCCTATGCGTCTGCCCCGCTGTGGCTGGCCTTCGTGCTGCTGGGGCTGGGCATGGCCGTGGTCTCCGGCGGCTCGTCGAGCGGCCTGCACGCCGGCCCGCTGCTGACCGCCGCACCGTGGCTCGCCACGGCCGCGCTGCTCGCCCTGCCCCGCGTCCTGGGCGTGGCCACCGTCTGGCTGCGCGACGAGGCGCGCTTCCACGGCGGCCGGGCGCAGCTGGTGCTCAGCGCGCTGCTGGAGGCCGGCTGGTCCGTGGTGCTGGCACCCATCCGCATGATGGCCCACACGCTGTTCGTGGTGGGCGCGCTCACCGGCTGGTCGGTGGACTGGACCTCGCCGCCGCGTGGTGCGCGCCAGGTGCGCTGGACCGATGCGCTGCACCAGGCTGCACCCGGCATGGCGCTGGCCGGCGCGATGTGCCTGCTGGCCGCGCTGCTGCAGCCGGCCGCGCTGGCCTGGCTGCTGCCGGTGGCGCTACCGCTGCTGATCGCCGCGCCGCTGATGGTCTGGGGCTCGCGCACCGACCTGGGCCAGGCCCTGCGCGAGCGCGAGCTGCTGCTCATCCCCGAGGAAAGCTGGGCCCCGGCCGTCCTGCGCCGCACCGCCGCCGAGGCCGAGCTTGCCGGCCGGCAGCCCGGCTGGGCCGACCTGCTGGGCGACGCCGCGCTGGCCGACACCGTCGCCCAGGCGATGGGCCAGCGCCACACCCTGCACGGCGTGCGCGGCCGTGAGCGGCACGCCCTGCTGCAGCACGTGGCCGCCCGCCGGGCCCACGTCGCCAGCGGCGGCGAAGGGGCCGACGCCAGCGGCGAGCACAGCTGGTGCGACCTGCGCGCCATCAGCCCCCGCCAGCGGCTGCGCCTGCTCAGCGAGCCGCAGCACCTGCTGGCGCTGCGCCAGCTGCTGCAGCGATCCAGCCGGCAGCCGGCTACGGGCGAGCAGGCCGGCTGAGCCGAACAACCGGGCGGGCGCACGCCCCGCCCGGCAAGCGCAGGGGGTGCGGGCCTGTCGCTAAGCAGGGCCCAGCGGGTCGTGCTGCGGCGCGTCGGCGCCGGGCGCGGCAGGCAGCGGCTCAGCCCGCCGCCGGCTCCTCCACCCGCGTCACCATCACCTGGTCGATGCGGAAGCTGTCCACGTCCATCACCTCGAAGCGATAGCCACCCCAGGTGACGCCGTCGGTGCGCTTGGGGATGCGGCGCAGCATCACCATCAGGAAGCCGGCCAGCGTCTCGTATTCGTCCTGGCGGGGCAGCTCGTCCAGGCCGAGGGCGCGCAGCACGTCGGCGATGGGCGTGTTGCCGTCGATCAGCCAGGAGCGGTCGTCGCGGCGCACAATCTGCTCCTCGGTCAGCGGCGACAGCAGGCCGCGCATCACCGTGCTCATCACGTCGTTGATGGTGATCACGCCCACCACCAGGCTGTACTCGTTGACGATCACCGCGAAGTCCTCGTGCACCTCGCGGAAGGTCTCCAGCGCCTCCAGCAGCGTGAGCTGCTCCGGGATGATCAGCACCTTGTTGAGCAGGCCCTCGGCGCGCAGGTCGATGGGCTGCTGGTTGAGCACGCGGGTGAGCAGGTCCTTGGCGTCCACATAGCCCACCACGTCGTCGATGTCGCGCTCGCAGACCAGGTAGGTGGAGTGCGGCCGCGCACCGATGCGCGCGCGCACCGTCGCGTCGTCGTCCGACTGCAGGAAGAACACGATGCGGTCGCGCGGCGTCATCGCGCTGGCCACCGTGCGGGTGTCGAGCTCGAACAGGTTCTCGATCACCTGCTGCTCCTCTGCACCCAGCGTGCCGGCCTGGGTGCCGGCCTCGGCCATCGCCAGGATGTCGTCGTGCGTGATGCGGTCCTCGCGCCGCGCGGGCAGGCCCAGCAGCTTGAAGATCGCATCCGTCAGGCTGTTGAACACCCACACCACCGGCTTGAGCGCGACCATGCACACCAGCATCGGCCGGATCACGCGCACGGCCAGCACCTCGGGCTGCAACATGCCCAGCCGCTTGGGGATGAGGTCGGCAAACAGCAGCAGGAAGGCCGTGATGACCAGGAAGGAGCTGATGAAGCCCAGCGTCTGCGCCTGCTGCGGCTCGACCACGGCCGATATCCAAGCGGCGAAGGTCGGCGTCAGCATGCCTTCGCCGACGATGCCGCCCAGGATGGCGATGGCATTCAGCCCGATCTGCACCACCGTGAAGTAGCTGCCGGGCTGCTCCTGCATCTCGATCACCCGCGCGGCGCGGGCATCGCCCTCATCGGCCATCTGCCGCAGCCGGATGCGGCGCGAGGCGGCCAGCGCCATCTCGGCAACCGAGAAGAACGCGCTGGCCAGGATCAGCAGCAGGATGACGAACAGGCTGGTGGCGACGCTCACGAAACACGAGGGGCGGGCCGCCGCAAGGGGGCAGCCGCCCTGCTGTGAAGGGATCGGGCCAGTGTAGCGACGGGGCCGCCGGGGCGTCAGTGCGGGCCTTGGCCGTCTTCCCGATGCGAGGCGGCATCCCGACTGGCCTGCACCAACTGATCGAGCAGGCCCGGCAACGCCTGCTGCACCGTGTCCCACACGAGCGAAAGGTTCACGTCGAAATACCCGTGTGCCATGCGGTTGCGCATGCCGCGCATGCTCTTCCACGGCAGCTCGGGATGGGAGGCGGCGAAACGCGGATAGCGGTCCATCACCTTGGTGGCGGCCTCACCGATGATCACCAGGCTCATCATCACCGCCTGTTGGGTCCGCCTGTCGGCCAGGAAGCTGCCCTTGTCCAGCTCCTGCACGAAGCCCCGTGCATCCTCAGCCGCCTGCACCATGTGCTGCAGGTAGTCCGGCAAGCGGTTGTCCATCAAACCGGCCTCGCCTGACGCAAGACCGGCTCACGCAGGCGAGCAGGCAGGTCGTCCAGTGTCAGCACATCGACCGCCACGCCCAGGAGCTCTTCCAGCTCGTCCTGCAGGCCGCCCAGGTCGAGCAGCGTCGCGCCAGGCAAGGTATCGACCAGCAAATCGAGATCGCTGCCTTCACCGTCTGCCTCCTGCGCCACCGAGCCGAAGACGCGCGGATTCGCCACGCGATGGCGGCCGATCGCATCGATGATGGCCTGGCGCTTGAGTCGCAGGGCGACGGACGGTTTCACGAGCACTCCTCGGGGCACGGAATGCAGCCGATGATATGCCGCTGGCACCCGTGCGCGGGCCTGCAACGGCCTGCGCCCGGCGGTCAGCGCAGCCGGATCACGCCGCAGGCCAGGCGGGGCCCGGCGTTGCCGGCGGGCTGGCTGATGTAGTCGTCCGGGTTGGCGTGGACGATCACGGCCTTGCCCAGGATGTCGGCCGCACCGCCGGTGGACAGCTCCACGCCTTTGAGCGTGAACTCGACCTCGGCGTTGCCGTTGGCATCGGCCTTGAGGTTGGGCATGTCGCCCACGTGCCGTGGGCCGGCTGCGTGATGGCCGTGGGGCTGGCCCAGCGGGTTGAAGTGCCCGCCTGCGCTCATCGCATCCGGGCTGGAGCAGTCGCCGCGCTCATGAACGTGGAAGCCGTGCTCCTGCAAGGGCTTGAGGCCGCTGACGCGGGCGCTGACCTTGACGCCATCCGAGACGGTATCGAACTTGACCGTGCCGGTGGTGGTGCTGCCCTGCGTGGGGCCGAGGTCGGCAGCGGCCGCGGCGCCGCCGCGCAGCGGACTCTGCGTGGTGCAGGCGGCGAGCACGGCGGCAGCGCCGATGACGAGCGCAGCGCGCAGGGGAAGGCGAAGGCGGGTGGGTCGCATGGAGGCTCCTGATGGGGAATGAAGCGGCGCGGCCGGGCCGGTCGGGGCCACGGCCGTGCCCGGCGCTTGTGCCTGTACGCGCCTGCCTTGGCAAGGCGGCTGCCCGCCCTTCCCCACGTTTGTCGGCCAGGCGCCGTGGAGCGGCGGTGCCACCCGGCCTCGCCCCTACAGGGCTCCAGGCCTACAGCGGCTCCACCCGGGCCAGCGGCGTGCCGCCGTCCAGCCAGTGGGCGAACTCGTCGCTGATGCGCTGGGCCTCGGCCACCGCGCGGCTCCAGTCGCGCACGCGGGCCGCGGTGTCGCGGCCGTGGAAGGCGAAGTCGTTGCGGTCCGGCAGCTTGCCGCGCGGCAGGCGGCTGACCCAGTCGGGGTCGGGCGCCAGCACGATCACGTTGTCCAGGTCCGGCGTGGGCCGGTGGCGGCGCTTGAGCGCCTTGTCCAGCCAGCCGGGCACCAGCTGGCGCTGGAAGTGGGGGTAGAGCACCAGATGGCCTGCCGTCTGCTCCGGCGTGCGCTCGTCGCCGGCCGACGGCGATGCCGGCGCGGTGGCGGCGATCAGCGCATCAGCCGTCGAGGCGGCGCGCTCCACCGCAGCGTCCAGCGCCTCGGCCAGGGTGCGGTAGCGCCAGTGCAGGTGGTAGTCGGTGATGCCGCCGTCCCAGTAGGCCCCGGGCGGCGCCCCGGGGATGTCGTGCACCGCCTGCAGCACGAAGGGGATGCTGCACGAGGCCTGCAGCGCGTCATGGAAGTTGGCCGCCGACAGCGCCACCCGCCGGCTGCTCAGGTCGCCCAGGTCCAGCGGCAGCGAGGCCCCTGGCGAGGAGAAGACCACGCGCTCGGCCCACAGGTTGAGCGCGCGGCGCGACACCGCATTGCTCAGCGCCAGGCCCAGGTAGCCGGCCGGCGTGCGCAGCCGGCCTTCTCGGGCCAGCACATGCCGCCCGCGCGTGGTAACCACGTGCAGCCTGAAGCGCGGGTGGTTGAGGATGCCGTCCACCTCGCTGGTGAAGAACTCGTCCAGCGCCTGGCGAAAGCCCTGGCTCACGCGCGCCGGCGACGGCATCTTGCGGCCGGGCTCGGGCTCGTAGTGCTGCTGGATGTAGGCCTGCTCGAAGCGCTGGAAGGCCGCGGCCGGGTCGCGCATGGCCGCCGTGGCCATGCGCCAGGCGCCGATGGACGCGCCCAGCAGGTGCACCGGGTGGTCGGCCTGCGGCAGCCAGTGGCCGAAGACGAAGCGGTCCAGCGGGCCCAGGATCAGGCCCTTGGGGCCGCCGGCGGCACCGGCCACCAGCCGGATGTCTTGCGGCTGCAGGCCGTGCCGCTCGATATGGGCCCGGGCCAGGGGGCCGGCGTGGATGCGCAGGGCTTTCATGTGGAGTCGGCTTTGCAAGCACCGCGCCAGCGGCGGGTGCGGCGCAGGTTGCTCAGGTCTTGAACCGCACCGCGCCGCGCTGCTCGGCATAGAGCTGGCGCACCCACTGCAGCGCCGGGCGCGCCTGCCAGGTGCGGGCCACCGGCGGCAGCGTGGCGGCGAAGCTCTCCTCGCCGTAGACCGGGTGCTGCGACGGCCGGGCGATCGGCGCCAGCAGCGCGGCGGCGGTGATGTCGGCCACGCTGAAGGCGTCGCCCGCCAGCCAGCGGTGGCCCGTGGCCAGGCGGGCGTCCAGCCAGTCGAGCTCCGCCTCGATGCGCTGCTGCGCGCGGGCCACGTCGCGGGCGTTGATGCGCAGCTTGCGCTGAAAGCCCAGCTTGATCAGCGGATAGCCCAGTTGGATCACCGCGCGCTGCAGCGGCGTGGCATGGCGGGTCCAGAGGTCCTTGATCTGCCCGGGGTGGTCGAAGCCCGTCCAGTAGAGGAAGCGTGCCACGTCCTTGCCGATGGCGTCGAAGCGCTCTTCCACCGCCATCGCTTCAGCGCGGGCCGCGGCGTCGGCCGGCAGGGTCTTGAGCGGCGCGCGGTTCGCGGCCAGCCACTCCAGGATGCGGGTGCTGTCCTGGATGTGCTCGCCTCCGGCCTGCAGGATGGGCAGCGTGGTCTGCCCGCGCCCACCCATGCGCCGGGCCGGCAGCATGTGGAAGGCCGGCGTCAGGATGACCTCGCGATACGGCAGCCCCTCGGCATCCAGCACCCAGCGGATCTTCTCGCTGTAGTGCGACATGGCGAAGGTGTAGAGCGTGAGGTCGGTCATGGGGCGGATGGGTGGAATGAAGAAGCGGGCCGCGCAGGCCCGCCCGGATGAAGCTCAGCGCTTGGTCTGCAGCTTGGCGAACGCCGCGGCCATCGCGGACTGCCCGGCCGGCTGCCCGCCGTGCGACGGCGAGCCCCGGCCGCCCACGCGCTCGCCCCGGCCGGCGGGCCGGAAGCTGTTGTCCGCCTTGCCGGCGCCGCCGCGCGGCGCGGCGGCATCGAGCTTCATGGTCAGCGAGATGCGGTTGCGCGCCAGATCCACCTCCAGCACCTTGACCTTGACGATGTCGCCGGTCTTGACCACCTCGCGCGCGTCATTGACGAACTTGTTGGCCAGCTGGCTCACATGCACCAGGCCGTCCTGGTGCACCCCCAGGTCGACGAAGGCGCCGAACTGCGCGACATTGCTCACCGTGCCTTCCAGCACCATGCCGGGCTGCAGGTCCTTGATGTCTTCCACGCCGTCGTTGAAGCGCGCCACCTTGAAGTCCGGGCGGGGGTCGCGGCCCGGCTTCTCCAGCTCGGCCAGGATGTCCTTGACCGTGATGGCGCCGAAGGTGTCGTCGGCAAAGGCCTCCGGCCGCAGCGTGCGGATCACGTCCGCACGGCCGATCAGCTCGGTGATCGGCTTGCCGGTGGCGGCCAGCATCTTCTGCACCACCGGATAGGTCTCCGGGTGCACGCCTGACACATCCAGCGGGTTGTCGCCATCGCGGATGCGCAGGAAGCCCGCGGCCTGCTCGAAGGTCTTGGGGCCCAGGCCGGTCACATCCAGCAGCTGCTGGCGGTTGCGGAAGGCGCCGTGCGCGTCGCGCCAGCGCACGATGCTGGCGGCCACCGACGGGCTCAGGCCCGAGACGCGCGACAGCAGCGGCGCCGATGCGGTGTTGAGGTCCACGCCGACGGAGTTGACGCAGTCCTCCACCACGGCGTCCAGCGTGCGCGCCAGCTCGCTCTGGTTGACGTCGTGCTGGTACTGGCCCACGCCGATGCTCTTGGGGTCGATCTTGACCAGCTCGGCCAGCGGGTCCTGCAGGCGGCGCGCGATGGACACCGCGCCCCGCAGGCTCACGTCCAGCTCGGGCAGCTCCTTGCTGGCGTACTCGCTGGCGGAGTAGACGGAGGCGCCGGCTTCGCTCACCACGATCTTCTCGATCGGCGTGCCCGGCGCCATCTGTTGGATGCGCTTGATCAGGTCGCCGGCCAGCTTGTCGGTCTCGCGGCTGGCGGTGCCGTTGCCGATGGCGATCAGGTTGACGCCATGCGCCGCGCACAGCCGCCCCAGCGTGTGGATGGAGCCGTCCCAGTCCTTGCGCGGCTCGTGCGGATAGACGGTCGCCGTGTCCAGCACCTTGCCGGTGTCGCTCACCACGGCCACCTTCACGCCGGTGCGGATGCCCGGATCCAGCCCCATGACCACGCGCTTGCCGGCGGGCGCGGCCAGCAGCAGGTCGCGCAGGTTCTCGGCGAACACCTTGATGGCCACGGCCTCGGCCTGCTCGCGCAGCTTGGTGAAGAGGTCGCGCTCCAGGCTCAGCGAGAGCTTGACCTTCCAGGTCCAGGCGATGCACTTGCGGATCAGGTCGTCGGCCGGGCGCTTCTTGTGCGACCAGCCCAGGTGCACGGCGATGCGGCCCTCAGCCAAGGAGGGTTGGCCCGGCACCAGCTCTTCATCGAGCACCAGCTTGGCATCCAGGATCTCCTGCGTGCGGCCGCGGAAGACGGCCAGCGCGCGGTGCGAGGGCACGGTGCGGATGGGCTCGTCGTAGTCGAAGTAGTCGCGGAACTTGGCGACGTCCGGGTTGTGCTCGTCCTTGCCGTCCATCAGCTTGGACTTGAACAGGCCCTCTTCCCACAGCCACTCGCGCAGCTTGCCCACCAGGGCCGCGTCCTCGGCCCAGCGCTCGGAGAGGATGTCGCGCACGCCGTCGAGCACGGCAAACGCATCGGCAAAGCCGGCATCCGCATTGATGAAGGCGGCAGCCTCGGCAGCCGGGTCCAGCGTGGGGTCGGCAAACAGCTTGTCGGCCAGCGGCTCGATGCCGGCCTCGCGGGCGATCATGCCCTTGGTGCGGCGCTTCGGCTTGTAGGGCAGGTAGAGGTCTTCCAGCTCCTGCTTGGTGGGCGCGGCCTCGATGGCGGCGCGCAGCTCGGGCGTGAGCTTGCCCTGCTCGTCGATGCTCTTGAGCACCGCGGCGCGGCGGTCTTCCAGCTCGCGCAGGTAGCCCAGGCGGGTCTCCAGCTCGCGCAGCTGGGCATCATCCAGGCCGCCGGTGGCTTCCTTGCGGTAGCGGGCAATGAAGGGGACGGTGGCACCGCCGTCGAGCAGCTCGACGGCCGCCACCACTTGCGCAGGCCGAACGCTCAGCTCGGCCGCGATCTGCAGCAGGATCTTGTCCAACACGGTGGGGAAACAGGGGCTAGCGAAAGGGGCGTGGCAGTGTGCCACGCCCTCTTTCAGGCACCCGCCGTCCACGCGCCCCGGGGCGGCAATCCTGCCGCGTCGGCGGCCGGCGGGCCGGGCGTCAACCCGCGGTCTTCAGCGCCTCGCGCAGTTGCTGGCCCAGCTCCGGCTTGTCCTTGAACGGATCGGTCGGGTTGCGGCCCTGCATCACGTCTTCCAGCCGGGTCTGCACCATCACCAGCGCCTTGGGGTGGCTGTAGATGTAGAACTGGTCGGCGGCCACGGCGTCGAACACTTTCTGCGCCACCTCGGCAGCCGTGACCTTGCCCGAGGTGACCGCCTTGGCGCTCATGAACTGGGCAATCATCTGGCTCTGCGTGGGCTTTTTGACCTCGCGCATCTCCTCGGGCCGGTTGCGGTGCGACTCGTGGATGCCGGTGGGCACGAAGTACGGGCAAAGCACCGAGCACGACACCTGCTCGCTGACCAGGCGCAGGTCCTGATACAGCGTCTCCGACAGCGCCACCACGGCATGCTTGCTGACGTTGTAGACGCCCATGTTGGGCGCGTTCAGCAGGCCGGCCATGGAGGCGGTGTTGATGATGTGGCCGCGCCAGGCCGGGTCAGCCTTGGACGCGGCCAGCATGATGGGCGTGAAGACGCGCACGCCGTGGGCCACGCCCATCAGGTTGACGCCCAGCACCCACTCCCAGTCCTTCTGGCTGTGCTCCCAGATCAGGCCGCCGAACGCCACGCCGGCGTTGTTGAAGACGATGTGCGGCGCACCGAAGCGGTCTACCGTGGCGCGGGCCAGGGCCTCCACCTCGGCCGCCTTGGACACGTCCAGCCGATAGCCCAGCACCTGGGCGCCACGGCCGCGGATCTCCTCGGCGGCAGCATCCAGCGCCGCCTGGTTGACGTCGGCCATGACGATGTTCATGCCGCGGTCGGCCGCGATGCGGGCCATCTCCAGCCCGAAGCCGGAGGCCGCGCCGGTCAGCACGATGGTCTTGCCGGCGAAGTCGTTGAAGGGGACGGTCATGTCTTGCTCCTGAACCAGCGCTTAGATCAGCTTCACCAGCTGCTTGCCGAAGTTGCGGCCCTTGAGCAGGCCGAGGAAGGCGTCGGGCGCGTTCTCCAGGCCCTCGGCCACGCTCTCGCGGTACTTGAGCTTGCCGGTAGCCACCAGGGTGCCCAGCTCGTTGAGCGCATCCGGCCAGGCCTCCATGTGCTCGCTGACGATGAAGCCCTCGATCTTCAGGCGCGACACCAGGATCAGGCTGGGGTTCTGCATGGGGATGGGCTCGCCGTTATAGCCGGCGATCATTCCGCAGAAGGCCATGCGGCCGAAGGCGTTCATGCGCAGCATCACGGCGTCCAGCACCATGCCGCCCACGTTCTCGAAGTAGCCGTCGATGCCATTGGGCGCGGCCTGCTTGAGCGCCGCAGCCAGGCTGCGCACGTCCTTGTGCTCCTTGTAGTCGATGCAGGCGTCGAACCCCAGCTCCTCGACCACGTAGCGGCACTTCTCGGCGCCGCCGGCAATGCCCACCGCGCGGCAGCCGCGCGCCTTGGCCAGCTGGCCCACCGCGCCGCCCACGGCACCGCTGGCCGCACTGACCACGACCGTCTCGCCGGCCTTGGGCTGGATGATCTTGACCAGGCCGTACCAGCCGGTCACGCCGGGCATGCCGACCGCGCCCAGGTAGGCGGGCAGCGGGATGTGCGTGGTGTCGACCTTGCGCATCACGCCGCGGTCTTCGCCGCTGACGATCTGGTACTCCTGCCAGCCGGCCATGCCGACGACCTTGTCGCCCACCTTCCAGCGCGGGCTGCGGGTCTCGACCACTTCACCCACGGTGCCGCCGATCATCACGGCGTTCAGCGGCTGCGGGTCGGCGTAGCTCTTGCTCTCGCTCATGCGGCCGCGCATGTACGGGTCCAGCGACAGGTAGTGGTTGCGCACCAGCACCTCGCCGTCCTGCAGCTCCGGCAGCGGCGCCTCGACCAGCTTGAAGTTGTCGGCGGTGGGCTCGGCCTGCGGGCGCGAGACCAGATGGATCTGGCGGTTGATGCGGGTGGTCATGAGGTGTCTCCTGTTGGGATGAGGGGCGGGGTCAGTCGGAGCCGTCGCCGGAGAGGGCGGCGGGCAGACGCGGCGCATGCACCTGCCGCCGCCCGTCGCTGTCGCGCGCGGCCATGCCGCGCAGGAACTTGAAGGTGCCGGTGGCCTGGGCGCAGCAGGCACCGGATTCGTCGAACAGCCGGCCGTCGCAGAAGGCCAGCGTGGCGGTGCGGTGCAGCACCTCGCTGCGCGCGGTCAGCACGCCGCTGCCGGCCTTCATGAAGCTGGTCTTCATCTCGATGGTGACCACGCCATGCTGCTGGCCCTGGCCGTCCACGTTGAGGCTGCGCGCGGCATGGGCCATCACCACGTCCAGCACCGTCATCACCACACCGCCGTGCGGGATGTGGAAGGAGTTCTGGTGCTCGGGCCGCGGCGGCAGGCGCAGCTCGGCGCGGCCGTCGCCCATGCTGAGGAGCTCGAGGCCCAGCAGCTCGACGAAGGGGATGTGGACGGGGAAGTCCATGTGCGCGATCGGCCGGGCCTTGGCGGGCGGTGTAGCGGTCAGCCCACCAGCGAGCTCACGCCGCCGTCCACCGCCAGAACCTGGCCGGTGATGTGCTTGCCGGCATCGGATGCGAAGAGCACGGTCGCGCCCTTCAGATCCTCGTCGTCACCCAGCCGGCGCAGCGGCGCGTGGGCCGACAGCGCGTCCTCGCCCGCGGCCTTGAGCGTGCCGGCGGTCATCTTGCTGGGGAAGAAGCCCGGTGCGATGGCGTTGACGTTGATGCCCTGCGGGCCCCATTCACCAGCCAGGGCTCGGGTCAGGTTGATCACCGCGGCCTTGCTGGTGTTGTAGGCCACCGTGGTCATGAAGGCCGGGTTGCCGCCCAGGCCCGCGATGGAGGCCACGTTGATGATGCGCCCGCTGCGCCGCGGCAGCATGCTACGCCGCGCGACCTGCTGCGACAGCAGGAAGACGCCGCGCACGTTGAGGTTCATCACCTTGTCCCAGGCTTCCAGCGGGTAGTCGGCCGCCGGGGCGCCCCAGGTGGCGCCGGCGTTGTTGACCAGGACGTCCACCTGGCCCAGGCGCTGCATGGCCTCGTCGGCCAGGCGCTCGATGTCCTCGGGCCGGCTGGCATCGGCGGCGACCCAGTCGGCGTCGATGCCGCGGCCTTTCAGATGCGCCACGGCCTGCTGCAGCTCGTCGGCCTTGCGGGCGGTGACCAGCACACGGGCGCCGGCCTCGCCCAGGGCTTCGGCCATCTGCAGGCCCAGGCCGCGAGAGCCGCCGGTGACGAGGGCCTGGCGGCCGCGGAGGTCGAAGAGTTGCTGCAGCGGGCGAGCAGTCATGAGCGGTGTCCTGGCTATGGAAGAGGATCAGTCGATGCGGTAGTCGACCACATGGCGGCTGGCGCGCATGGCGCCCAGCTCTTTCAATGCCGCCTGATGATGCGGATGCGCCTGGTAGGCGGCCAGCGCGGCTTCATCCGTGAAGCTGGAGACCAGCACCACATCGGCATTGGCCTCCAGGCCCTCGGTGCGGATGCCGACCTCGAAACCTTCGATGCCGGGCACGATGGCGCGGCAGCTCTCCAGCAGCGCCTTGAAGCGGGGTGCATCCTCGGCGCGGTGCAGGGTCCAGATGACGATGTGGCGGATCATGGGCTCAGCCGATGAAGAGGGATGGCTGCGCATCGGTGCGCAGCCCGGTGAAGAACAGGCTCAATCCGGACGGCGCGCGCGCACGGCGATCAGCGCCGCACCCACGACGACGGCCACCGCGCACCCGGCCCGCAGACCCCACACCACCGCAGCCTGCGCCGCATTGGCCGGGTCCACGAAGACCGTCCAGATGCCGACGAGCAGGCCGCCGTAGATCAGCACCCAGATCAGCGTGTGCAGGCGGTCGTTGCGCATGGTCGGTTTGCGGGCGGGCGGTATGCGGGCGGGCGGTGTGCGGTGGCAAGGGCCGGCTTACAGGCACTCGGGGTCGAGCGCCAGGCAGGTGTCGTCGCGCTCGGCCACCGGCTGCAGCCAGGCGCCGATCTTGGGCAGCTCGTAGCGGAAGAAGTACTGCGTGGCCGCCAGCTTGCCGCGGGCAAACGTGTCGTCGCGCCTGGCAGCCGCCACCGCCACGTCCAGCCAGATCCAGGCCAGCACCGTGTGGCCGAAGGCCTGCAGGTAGAGCGTGGCATTGGCCAGCGCCTCGGAAGGCTTGCCGGTGGACCATGCCGCCTGGGTGGCGCCGGCCACCTGCTGCAGGGACTGGCCCAGGGCCTGTGCAAAGCCCTTGAGCGCCGGGATCTCTGCCGCCTGCGCAATCGTGCGCTGCATGCGCGCACCCAGCAGCTGCAGGCCCTTGCCGCCTTCCATGATCACCTTGCGGCCCAGCAGGTCCATGCCCTGGATGCCGTGCGTGCCCTCGTGGATCATGTTCAGCCGGTTGTCGCGCCAGTGCTGCTCCACCGGGAAGTCGCGCGTGTAGCCATAGCCGCCATGCACCTGGATGGCCAGGCTGTTGGCCTCCAGGCCCCATTCGCTGGGCCAGCTCTTGGCGATCGGCGTCAGCACCTCCAGCAGCATGGTGGCCTCGGCCGCCGCCTCCGGCGAGCCGGTGTGCTGCTCGTCGACCAGGCGGGCGCAGTACAGGCCCAGGGCCAGGCCGCCCTCCGCATACGCCTTCTGCGCCAGCAGCATGCGGCGCACATCCGGGTGCTGGATGATGGGCACCTGCGGCTGCTCCGCCTGCTTGACGGGGCGGCCATCGGGGCCCACCTGGGCGAACGGCCGGCCCTGCGGCCGGTCCCGCGCGTAGTCCAGCGCAGCCTCATAACCGGCGTAGGCCAGCATGGTGGCGCCCATGCCGACGCCGATGCGCGCCTCGTTCATCATGTGGAACATGGCGTTCAGGCCCTTGCCCGCCTCGCCGATGAGGTAGCCGATGGCGCCGGCGCCGCGGCCGTCCAGGCCGCCGCCGCCCTCACCTCGCACCGGGTACTTGCCCTCGCCGAAGTTCAGCAGCGTGTTGACCGTGCCGCGGTAGCCGCACTTGTGGTTCAGGCCGGCCAGCGACACGTCATTGCGCTCGCCGGTCAGGCTGCCGTCGGGATTGACCAGCTTCTTGGGCACGATGAACAGCGAGATGCCCTTCACGCCCGGCACCAGCTTGCCGTCCGGGCCGGGAATCTTGGCCAGCACCAGGTGGACGATGTTTTCCGACAGCTCGTGCTCGCCGCCGGAGATCCACATCTTGTTGCCCTTGAGCCGGAAGCGCGGGCCCAGCGGATCGTCCTGATAACCCTCGCCATCCGGCACGGCGCGCGTGAGGATGTCCGACAGGCTCGATCCGGCCTGCGGCTCGCTCAGGCACATGGTGCCCAGGAAGCGGCCGGCGTACTCCGGCTTGGCAAAGGCCTCGATCTGCGCCGGCGTGCCGGCCGCGCAGATGGCATTGGCATTGCCCTTGGCCAGCAGGCCGTAGCCCGACATCGAGATGCTGGCTTTCTTGAAGAAGCCCAGTGCCGCCATCTCCACCGTCACCGGCAGCTGCATGCCGCCGAACTCGGCGTCCTGCGAGCCGGCCAGGAAGCCGGCTTCGGTATAGGCCTGCAGCGCCGCCTTCGTCTCCTGGGGCAGGTGCACCTGCTCGCCGTCGAACTCCGGCTCCTGCAGGTCGCTCAGGCGGTTGAAGGGCGCGAACTTGTCATTCGCG
This sequence comes from Burkholderiales bacterium, assembly GCA_016219375.1. Taxonomy (GTDB): domain Bacteria; phylum Pseudomonadota; class Gammaproteobacteria; order Burkholderiales; family Burkholderiaceae_C; genus Aquabacterium. The sequence goes on along the minus strand of JACRNC010000016.1, from coordinate 321,557 downwards.
ATCTTCTCGGCCGTCTCCAGCACCGAATCGAAGGTCTCGCGCGAATGCTCGGCAAAGCGCTCGCGCTCGGTCAGGCGCTCGCAGCCCAGCCAGTCGTACAGCAGGAAATCAAGGTCGGCGCGCAGGGTCATGGTGAGCAAGAGAAAGGGGAGCGATGGGCCAGCGTGGAAGGTGGAGCCGGATCCAGCGTGCGGGCCCGTCCCGAGCCTTCCTCAGTTGAAGGTTTTGCCGTCAGCGGCCAGCTTGGCCAGCAGCGGTGCCGGCTGCCAGAAGGCCGCGTCGTCATGCGGGTTGCGGGCATAGGCCTGCATGGTCTCGACCACCTCCTTCAGGCCCACGGTGTCGGCATAGAACATGGGGCCGCCGCGGAACAGCGGGAAGCCGTAGCCGCTGAGATACACCATGTCGATGTCCGAGGCGCGCAGGGCAATGCCCTCTTCCAGGATCTTGGCGCCCTCGTTGACCAGGGCGTAGATCAGGCGGCCGACGATCTCCTCGTCGCTGATCTGGCGCGGGGTGATGCCCTTCTCGGCGCGATGCTGGGCAAGCATGTCGTCCACCACCTTCGACGGGATGGGCTCGCGCTTGCCGGCCTCGTAGTCATACCAGCCGGCGCCGGTCTTCTGGCCGTAGCGGCCCAGCTCGCACAGCTTGTCGGCCGTGGCGCTGTAGCGCATGTCGGGCTGCTCCACATAGCGGCGCTTGCGGATGGCCCAGCCGATGTCGTTGCCGGCCAGGTCGCCCATGCGGAACGGGCCCATCGCCATGCCCCAGGCCTCCACGGCCTTGTCCACCTGCTGCGGCGACGCGCCTTCGTCCAGCAGGAAGCCGGCCTGGCGGCTGTACTGCTCGATCATGCGGTTGCCGATGAAGCCGTCGCACACGCCAGAGACGACGGCCAGCTTCTTGATCTTCTTGGACAGCTGCATCACGGTGGCCAGCACGTCCTTGGCCGTGGCCTTGCCGCGCACCACCTCCAGCAGGCGCATCACATTGGCCGGGCTGAAGAAGTGCAGGCCGATGACGTCCTGCGGGCGCTGGGTGAAGCTGGCGATCCTGTCCAGGTCCAGCGTGGAGGTGTTGGACGCCAGGATGGCGCCGGGCTTCATCACCGCGTCCAGCTTCTTGAAGACCTGCTCCTTGACGCCGATCTCCTCGAACACCGCCTCGATCACCAGGTCGGCCTGGGCGATGTCGTCATAGCTCAGCGTGGTGGACAGCAGGCCCATGCGCGCATCGAGCTTGTCCTGCGTGAGCTTGCCCTTGGCCACCTGGGCCTCGTAGTTCTTGCGCATCACGCCCACGCCGCGGTCCAGCGCGTCCTGCTTCATCTCGAGCACGGTCACGGGGATGCCGGCGTTGAGGAAGTTCATCGTGATGCCGCCACCCATGGTTCCGGCGCCGATCACCGCCACGCGCTCGATCTTGCGCACGGGCGTGTCGTCGGGCACGTCGGGGATCTTGCTGGCTGCGCGCTCACCGAAGAAGGCATGGCGCAGGGCTTTCGATTCCGTGCCCTCGACCAGCTGCACGAAGACGTCGCGCTCGTAGGCGATGCCTTCGTCCAGCGCGGTGCGGGTGGCCGCCTCCACGCAGTCCACGCAGCGCTGCGGCGCGGTCAGGTTGCGCGCGGTCTTGGCCAGCTGGGCCTTGGCCTGGGCGAAGAAGCCCGCGTCGGCCGGCGCCTGGGCCTGCAGGTCGCGCACTGAGGGCAGCGGGCGCACATCGGCCACCTTCTGCGCGAAGGCGATGGCGCCGGGCAGCAGCTCGCCCTCGATCAGCGCATCGAACAGCTTCTGGCCCGGCATCCTGGCCAGCACCTCGCTCTTGACCGGCTCGCCGGTGGTGATCATCTTGAGCGCCGTCTCCACGTCGATGACGCGCGGCAGGCGCTGCGTGCCGCCGGCCCCGGGCACGATGCCCAGCTTGACCTCGGGCAGCGCGATCTGGGCACCCGGTGCGACGACACGGTAATGCGCACCCAGCGCCAGCTCCAGGCCGCCACCCATGGCCACGCCGTGGATGGCCGCAACGACCGGCTTGCTGCACTGCTCCACCGCTTCAATCACCTGGTGCAGCGTGGGGGCGGCGAACGCCTTGGGCGTGTTGAATTCGCGGATGTCGGCGCCGCCGCAGAACACCTTGCCGGCACCGATGAGGACCACCGCCTTCACCGTTGCGTCGGACTGCGCACGCGCGATGCCCTCGGTCACGCCCTGGCGGGTGGATTGCCCCAGGCCATTGACGGGTGGGTTGCTCAGGCTGATGACGGCGATGCCGTCCTGCACGGTGTAGGTGGCGGTCATGAGGGTCTCGCTAAAGACTGGACTGGACTGGGCTGGGCGGTGCAGTGCGGCGTGATCCCGCCAGGCTCAAGGCGGGCCGGACCGACCGCGGCGAAAGAGGAAAGGACCACAGAGAGAAGCGGACGATTCTAGGCAGCGAGAGCCACGCGACAACCCTTGCGGGAAGCACGTTTCTCCTGGCGGAACGCGCGCGCGGCGCAGCGTGCCACAAGCCCGCATCGCCCGCCTGGCGCAGCCAAGTGTACGCGATCGTACGCACTGCATGCGTGGCGGGCTGACTGCCTGCCGCAGGGGCTGAAAAGCCGCTTGTGCCGACACCAGAGGATCGCGCGCAACCTGGAAAGCAAACGGGCCGCAAGTGCGCGGCCCGTGCAGTCCGTGGACGCGATGGGCGTCAGACCTCCAGCCACTCCTTGCGGATGTAGGCATCGGCGCGCAGCGCGTCGGGCGTGCCCTCGAAGACGATGCGGCCGTGGCCCATCACGTAGCAGCGCTGGGAGATCTGCAGCGCGATGGTGAGCTTCTGCTCCACCAGCAGCACGGAGACGCCGCGCTTCTGGATCTCGCGCAGGTAGTCGGCCACCAGCTCGACGATCTTGGGCGCCAGGCCCTCGGTGGGCTCGTCGATCATGATCAGGCTGGGGTTGCCCATCAGCGTGCGGCACAGCGTGAGCATCTGCTGCTCGCCGCCCGACATCACGCCCGCAGGCGTGTGTTCACGCTCCTTCAGCCGCGGGAACATGGCGTACATGTCGTCGAGCTGCCAGGTGGTGCGCGGCCCGCCGGCCTCCCCCGCCTTCTGGCCCAGCAGCAGGTTCTGCCGCACGGTCAGCTTGGGAAAGATGTCGCGGCTCTCGGGCACGTAGCCGATGCCGTGGCGGGCGATGTCGTAGGCATGGTGGCCCAGCAGCTGCTCGTCGCGCCAGCGCACCGAGCCCTTGCCGTCCACCAGCCCCATGATGGTCTTCACCGTGGTGGAGCGGCCCGAGCCGTTGCGCCCCAGCAGGCTGACGATTTCGCCCGGCTGCACGTTGAGCGACACGCCATGCAGCACATGGCTCTTGCCGTAGAAGGCGTGGAGGTTGTCGACGTTCAGCATCAGGACACCATGGCGGCTTGCTGCTCGGCCAGCACCGAGCCGAGATAGGCCTCTCGCACGCGCTCGTTGTTGCGCACGGCCTCGGGCGTGTCGAAGGCGATGACCTCGCCGTAGACCAGCACCGCGATCTTGTCGGCTAGGCCGAAGACCACGCTCATGTCGTGCTCCACGGTCAGCAGCGTCTTGCCCACCGTCACCTCGCGGATGAGCTCGACGAAGCGGTGGGTCTCGGACTGGCTCATGCCCGCGGTGGGCTCGTCCAGCAGGATCACCTTGGCGCCACCGGCGATGGTGATGCCGATCTCCAGCGCACGCTGCTCGGCGTACGTCAGGTTGACGGCCAGCGTGTCGCGCTTGCGCTCCAGGCGGATCTGGTGGAGCACCTCGTCGGCCCGGTCGTTGGCGTCCTTCAGGTCGGCCAGGAACTTCCAGAAGGCATAGCGGTAGCCCAGGCTCCACAGCACCGCGCAGCGGATGTTCTCGAACACCGACAGCCGGGTGAACAGGTTGCTCACCTGGAAGCTGCGCGCCAGTCCCTTGCGGTTGATGGTGTAGGGCTGCAGGCCGTCGATGCGCTCGCCGTGCAGGTGGATGCTGCCGCTGGTGGGGTGCAGGCGCCCGCTGATCAGATGGAACAGCGTGGACTTGCCGGCACCGTTGGGGCCGATGATGGCCACGCGCTCGCCTTCGCGCACGGCCAGGTTGGCGCCGCGGATGATCTCGGTCTTGCCGAAGCTCTTGCGCACGTCGCGCAGCTCCACGGCCATGCCGGCTGCGGATGCAACCGTCGTCTTCATAGGTGCTCCCGACGGCGGATCTCCGCCTCGATGTCTTCCTGGATGGCGCCCCACTCACGCACGTACTGGCGGCGGGCGATCTCGAACAGGGCCACGCCGGTCAGCGTGAGGAAGACCGCGCCGAACCACGCGTCCACGCCGTGCGTGTTGAGCTCGATGCCGGCAAACGTCATCTGCGGCCCCAGCGCCTCGTTGAGCTGCAGGTGGTAGGCCATCTCCACCATCACCGCCACGCCGGCCAGCGCCGCCAGCGCCGTGCCGGCCAGGGCGAAGTACGACGCGGCGATGCGGCGGAAGCGCCCGAAGGAGGCCACGCGCAGGTTCATCATGATCAGGCTGGCGATGCCGCCGGGCGCCACCATCACCATGAACAGGAAGACCACGCCCAGGTAGAGCAGCCAGGCCTCCGTGAGCTTGGAGAACATCACCATGCCGAAGACCATCAGCACCGCGCCGATGATGGGGCCGAAGAAGAAGGTGGCCCCGCCCAGGAAGGTGAAGAGCAGGTAGGCGCCCGAGCGGTGCGCGCCGACCACCTCGGCCGTGACGCTCTCGAAGTTGAGCGCATGCAGCCCGCCGGATATCCCGGCGAAGAAGCCCGCCGCGATGAAGGCCAGGAAGCGCACATGCCGCGTGCTGTAGCCGATGAACTCCACGCGCTCGGGGTTGTCGCGCACCGCGTTGAGCATGCGGCCCAGCGGCGTGCGCGTGAAGGCGAACATCGCCGCGGTGCAGATCCAGGTATAGACGGCGATCAGGTAATAGACCTGGATCTGCGGCCCGAAGGTGATGCCCATCACCGGCTGGCCGACCACGCGGTTGGTGCTGATGCCGCCCTCGCCGCCGAAGAAGTCGGGGAACATCAGCGACATGTTCCACACCAGCTCGCCCACGCCCAGCGTGATCATCGCGAAGATGGTCCCGGACTTCTTGGTGGACACATAGCCCAGCAGCACGGCGAAGAACATCCCCGCCACGCCGCCGACCAGCGGCACCAAGCTGACCGGCAGGCCGGACCAGTCCCCGGCAATGCGGTTGAGCGCATGCACGGCAACGAAGGCGCCCAAGCCGGAATAGACGGCATGGCCGAAGCTCAGCATGCCGCCCTGCCCCAGCAGCATGTTGTAGGACAGGCAGGCGATGATGGCGATGCCGATCTGGCACAGCATGGTCATCGCGAAGCTGCTGGTAAAGGCCAGCGGCGCAATGAGCATCAGCAGCGCATAGGCCGTCCAGATGACGAAGCGGCCGACGTTGTAGGGCTTGAATTGGTACACGGTGGAGGACATGGCGTCATTCCTCCCGCGTGCCGAGCAGGCCCTTGGGCCTGAAGATCAGCATGAGCACGAGCAGCAGGTAAGGCAGGATGGGCGCCATCTGCGACACCGAGATGGTCAGCAGCGAATAGCCGGGCGCCGTGGGTGCAGGGTCGATGCCGACCAGCTGCAGCAGGCTCAGCGTGGTCTTGTCCACCGTCACGGCATAGGTGGTCATCACGCCGATCAGCAGCGAGGCGATGAAGGCCCCGGCCAGCGAGCCCATGCCGCCCACCACCACCACCACGAAGATGATGGAGCCCACCGCAGCAGCCATCGCCGGCTCGGTGACGAAGGCATTGCCGCCGATTACGCCCGCCAGCCCGGCCAGCGCGGCGCCGGCGCCGAAGACCAGCATGAAGATGCGCGGCACGTTGTGGCCCAGCGCCTCGACCATCTCCGGATGCGTCAGCGCAGCCTGGATGATCAGCCCCAGCCGCGTGCGCGTGAGCACCAGCCACAGCGCCACCAGCATGAACAGCGCCACCAGCATCATGAAGCCGCGGTAGGCCGGGAACTGCGTGCAGGACGCGCCGGCGGCCGAGCAGACCTCCGGCCCCGCCAGGCCCCAGACGGCGCTCAGGCCGCCCTCGCCGCCCACCAGCGTGAACAGCGGGCCCTGCAGCTCAGCGGGGATGGTGTAGTTGACGGCCGAGCGGCCCCAGATCAGCTGCACCACCTCCAGGATCACGTAGGACAGGCCGAAGGTGATCAGCAGCTCCGGCACGTGGCCGAACTTGTGCACGCGCCGCAGGCAGAGCTTCTCGAACAGGGCGCCCAGCACCCCGACGGCCAGCGGCGCCAGCACCAGCGCCGGCCAGTAGCCCACGGCGGAGCTGATCTTGTAGGCGATATAGGCGCCCAGCATGTAGAAGCTGGCGTGGGCGAAGTTGAGCACGCCCATCATGCTGAAGATCAGCGTGAGGCCCGAGCTCAGCATGAACAGCAGCAGCCCGTAGCTGATGCCGTTGAGCAGGAAGACGACGGTGGTTTCCATCAGTCGGACGCGCAAGGCGTCGGTGAGGACGAGGTGGGAAGGCCGGCGCGGCGTGCCGCCCCTGCGGACACGACGCGGGCCCCGATCACGGAGCCCGCAAAGAACGATGCGCCGGCTGCGACAGCCCCGGCGCCCAGCCGCGGCGCCGTGCCCGGCCGGCACGGCGCGCGGGCAGCCCGGTCAGGGCCGCTTGAGCTGGCAGGACGTGGGCGTGCTGGCCACGAAGGCGTCGAAGGTGCGCACCGGCGCAAAGGTGTAGCCGGTGTTCTCCACGCTGTAGCTGTTCTTGGCGTCCGTCTTCACCCACTGCGAGATGTAGAGCGGCTGCTGCAGCTGGTGGTCGGTCTTGCGCATTTCCACGTCGCCGTTGAAGCTCTTGAATTTGAGCCCCTCCATCGCCGCGGCCACCTTCACCGGATCGGTGGACTTGGCCTTGGCCATCGCGTTCGTCAGCAGCGCGAACTCGTGGTAGATCGAGCCGGTGTACCAGTCGTCGTTGAACTTGGCCTTGAACTCCGCGCCCAGCTTGCCCACCTCGCCGCCCATGTTGGGATGCATGTAGGCGACCTGGTAGACGCGGCCGGCACCGGCTGCGCCGATGGCGGTGGGCGCGCCCGTCACGCCCGCGTAGTAGGTGAAGAACTTGGTGTTCAGCCCGGCCTCGTTGGCGGCCTTGATCAGCAGCGCCAGGTCCGAGCCCCAGTTGCCGGTGATGACCGTGTCGGCACCCGAGGCCTTGATCTTGGCCACGTAGGGCGCGAAGTCACGCACCTGGGCCAGCGGATGGAAGTCGTCACCCACGATCTGGATGTCCGGGCGCTTGCGCTTGAGCGTTTCCTTGGCGTAGAGCGAGACCTGCTTGCCGTGCGCGTAGTTCTGGTTGATCAGGAAGACCTTCTTCACGTCCGGCTGGTCCTTGATGAAGGACGACAGCGCTTCCATCTTCATGGACGTGTCGGCATCCAGGCGGAAGTGCCAGTAGCTGCACTTGCTGTTGGTCAGATCCGGGTCCACCGCCGAGTGGTTGAGGTAGACGACCTCCTTGCCCGGGTTGCGCTCGTTGTGCTTGTTGATGGCGTCGATCAGCGCGGCCGCGGCACCGGAGCCGTTGCCCTGCGTGACGTAGCGGATGCCCTGGTCGATGGCGGCCTTCAGCGCGTTGAGCGACTCGGCCGGCGAGGCCTTGTTGTCGAAGGTGACGATCTCGAACTTCACGCCCGCGGGGTTCTTCTGGTTGAACTTCTCCGCGAAGAACTGGAGCGTCTTCACCTGGTTCTGGCCCACGCCGGCCATCAGGCCGGACAGCGGGTCGATGTAGGCGATGCGGACCTTCTCCCCGGACTGGGCAAAGGCGGCGGTGTGGGCCAGCACGGTGCATGCGGCCATCACACCCAGGGCTCGGCGATTCAAACGCATGGGGGGTCTCCTCTCGTTACCTGACGTAAGGCGTACATGAGGTTAGTGGGGACCTGCGGACCCTGTAACTAGGGGTTGACCCAGCGTAGACCCAGGGGTCAGGAACTGCACCGCAGTTCAAACAGAAAAACGTGTACGGGCAAGTACAAAAAAGGCGCCCGAAGGCGCCTGTTGAGGGTGAACGAAGCGGGATGCGGCGCGGCTCAGACCGTGGGCAGCTTGTGGTCGCGGAACTGGTCGCGCAGCTTGAGCTTCTGGATCTTGCCGGTGGCCGTGTGCGGCAGCTCGGGCACGAAGACCACGTCGTCCGGCGTCTGCCACTTGGGGATCTTGCCTTCGTAGAAGCCGATCAGCTCCTCGCGCGTGGCCTGCGTGCCCGGTTTGAGCACCACCACCAGCAGCGGCCGCTCGTCCCACTTGGGATGCGGCACGGCGATGGCCGCGGCCTCGTTGACCGCCGGGTGGCCCATCGCGATGTTCTCCAGGTCGATGGAGCTGATCCACTCGCCGCCGGACTTGATCACGTCCTTGGAGCGGTCGGTGATCTGCATGAAGCCGTCGGCATCGATGGTGGACACGTCGCCCGTGGGGAACCAGCCATAGTCCAGCGGCGACTTGGCCACGTTGAGGTAGCTGTCGATGATCCAGTGGCCGCGCACCAGCAGGTCACCGGACTGCTTGCCGTCCCAGGGCAGGTCTTCGCCGTGGTCGTTGACGATGCGCAGGTCCACGCCGTAGACGGCCCGGCCCTGCTTGGCCAGCAGCTTGCGCTTGGCCGCCTCGGGCAGCTCGCGGTGCTTGGACTTCAGGCGCGAGACGCAGCCCAGCGGGGAGGTCTCGGTCATGCCCCAGGCGTGGATGACTTGCACGCCGAACTTGTCCTGGAAGGCGTCGATCATGGCCGGCGGGCAGGCGGAGCCGCCGATGATGGTGCGCTTGAAGGTGCTGAACTTCAGGTTGTTGCTGCTCACGTGGTTGAGCAGGCCCAGCCAGATGGTGGGCACGCCGGCGCTGATGGTCACGCCCTCGGCCTCGAAGATATCGTGCAGCGACTTGCCGTCCAGGTGCGGGCCGGGCATCACCAGCTTGCAGCCCACGGCCGCGGCGCCATACGGGATGCCCCAGGCGTTGACGTGGAACATGGGCACGACGGGCAGCATCACGTCCTCGGCCGACAGGCCCATCGCGTCGGGCATGGCGCCGACGATGGCATGCAGCACGGTGGAGCGGTGGCTGTAGACGGCGCCCTTCGGGTTGCCGGTGGTGCCGGAGGTGTAGCAGATGCTCGACGCGGTGTTCTCGTCGAACTCCGGCCAGGTGTACTTGCCGTCCTCGGCCTCCACCAGGTCTTCGTAGCACAGCAGGTTCTCGATGCTGGTCTGCGCCGGCATGTGGGCGCGGTCGGTCATCAGGATGACGTGCTTGACGGCCTTGAGCGCGGGCAGCAGCTTCTCCACCAGCGGCAGCAGGTTGAGATCCACGCACAGCGCCTTGTCCTCGGCGTCGTTGATGATCCAGGCGATCTGCTCGGGGAAGAGGCGCGGGTTGACCGTGTGGCAGACCAGCTGGCTGCCCGAGAGGCCGTAGTACAGCTCCATGTGGCGGTAGCCGTTCCAGGCCAGGGTGCCGACGCGGTCACCGGCCTGCAGGCCCAGGCGGGCCATCACCTGCGCCACCTTGCGCGAACGCAGCTCACAGTCGGCCCAGGTGTAGCGGTGGATGTCGCCTTCCACCCGCTTGGAGACGATCTCGGTGTCACCGTGATGCCGCGCCGCGTGGGTGATCAGCGACGAAATCATCAGCGGCATGCGCATCATCTGGCCCATCAATGCACTCATGTCTATTGCTCCTCGGTCGGGTGGCTCGCGCGCCGCGGCGCGAAGGTGAAAACGGCTCTTGTCAATCTTACGAATGGCTTGCGCGGCAGGCCCTCGGGATCGCTCCCTACTTCAAGGCGCGATGCGCCCCGCAGGCGGATGGGAGAGCGTGGTGCCTCACTCGTGGAAGCACGTGAACGACGCGGCCGGCTCGCGGTCGGTCCACAGGCTGTTCTCCACCGCATCCGGGTCGGCAAAGCCCAGCGCCATGCCGCAGACCACCATCTCGCCCTCGCCCAGGCCGCAGTGGCGCTCGACGATGCGGTGGTACTGCGTGAAGGCGGCCTGCGGGCAGGTGTCCAGGCCGCGGGCGCGCGCGGCCACCATGACGCTCTGGATGAACATGCCGTAGTCCAGCCAGCTGCCCTGGCACATGACGCGGTCGATGCTGAAGATCAGCCCCACCGGCGCGCCGAAGAAGGCGAAGTTGCGGCCCTGCTGCACCTGCATGCGGTCGCGGTCGCCCTTGGTGATGCCCAGCAGGCCGTAGAGGTCCCAGCCCACCTTGCGGCGGCGGTCGATATAGGGCGACACCCACTGCCGCGGGTAGTAGTCGTACTCCTCGGTGTGCGCCGCCGCCTGCTGCGGGTCGTTGTAGGCCGCCAGGATCTCGCCGCACAGCGCATCCTTGGCCGCGCCGGTGAAGACGTGCACCTTCCACGGCTGGGTGTTGGTGCCCGAGGGCGCGCGGCTGGCCACCTGCAGGATGTCTTGCAGCACCGCGCGCGGCACCGGCTGCGCCAGATAGGCACGGATGGAGCGGCGCGAGGTGATGGCCTCGTCGACGGCGGCGGTGGTGGCGGGCGTGATGGCGGCGCGCTCGGCCAGGGGGCGGGTGCTCATGGGATCTGCAGCTCTTGAAGGGCATGGAGGAGCACCGCGGGCAGCTCGGTCGGCCGGCGCGTGGCGCGGTCCACGTAGACATGCACGAAGTGCCCCTGGGCAGCCGGCTCTTCCTGCCCCTGGGCAAAGAGGCCGACCTCGTAGCGCACGCTGCTGCGGCCGATGTGGGCCACGCGCAGGCCGGCCTCCACCGTCTGCGGGAAGGACAGCGGCGCAAAGTAGGTGCACTGGGTCTCGATCACCAGGCCGATCACGGCGCCGGCATGGATGTCCAGCGCGCCGGCTTCGATCAGCGTGCGGTTGACCGCGGTGTCGAAGAAGCTGTAGTAGACGACGTTGTTGACGTGGCCGTAGACGTCGTTGTCCATCCAGCGTGTCGGGATGGCTACGAAGCGGGCATAGGCGGTGCGCGGACGCTGCGGGACACGGCTCATGCGGGCGATTATTCCCGCCAGCGTCGCGGGGGTTTACCCGGGTTCGCCCTCTGTTGCGCCGGCCAAAGAGACGCACGCGTACATGGAGGCAGGGGCCTGCTCGCCCGCTGCCCACGCCCGCCAGCTCTCGTGCGCCTGGCGAACCGTGTGCAGCTGCATGGCCACCATGCGCGGCAGATCCTCGCCATAGCCGCCGGCCATCGTCAGCACCAATGGGATGCGGCGCTCACGCACGGCGGTGAGCACACGGCGGTCGCGCTCGGCCAGGCCCGCGGCGGTGAGCTTGAGCCGGCCCAGGCGGTCTACCTCGTGCGGGTCCACGCCGGCAAGCAGGAAAGCCAGTCGCGGCGGATCGTCCGCGGTGCGCTGCCACAGCGCAGCCAGCGACGCGTCCAGCGCGGCCAGGTAGTCGGCATCACGGCAGCCGTCGGGCAGCTCCACGTCCAGGCTGCCGGGCTCCTTGCGGAAGGGATAGTTGCGCTGGCCGTGCAGCGACAGGGTGAACACCGACGCATCGCCCCGGAAGATCGCCGCCGTGCCGTTGCCCTGGTGTACGTCCAGGTCGATGACGGCCACCGGCGGGCAGCCGCCCGCCTGGCGCTGGAACCAGCGCGCGGCCACCGCCACATCGTTGAACACGCAATAGCCTGCCCCGGCATCCGCACGCGCATGGTGCGAGCCGCCGGCCAGGTTGGCCGCCACGCCTTCGCGCAGCGCCGCCTGCGTGGCCATCAGCGTGGCGCCCACCGAGCGGCGGGCACGCAGCACCGTCTGCGGCGTCTGGGTGAAGCCGATCTCGCGCTGCTGGGCCGCGCTCAGCGCGCCGCCCAGCACGGCATCGACATAGGCCGCCTCATGCACCAGGCACAGCGTGCCGCGCGTGGCCGGCAGCGCAGCATGCAGCCGCACGCCGGGCAGCTCGCGCGCGACCGTCTCGCGCAGCAGGCGGAAGCGCCCGGCGGGGAACCGGCTGCCTGCCGGCAGGCTGACATCGGTTTCGTCGCTGTGGAAGGCGAGCATGGGCCGGGTGCCGTCGTGGGCGCGTGCGAAGGTGATGCGCACCGAGTGGTTTCCACCAAGTGGTCCCTGCCAAGAGATCCCCACCAAGAGGTCCCCACCAGCGGCCCGCCAGTGTGCCAAGCGCCGCCGCCCGGCGCAGCGCGTGCTGCTCGCCCCGGCATGTGGGCATCGCCGCGCGGCGCGGCGCCGGGCGCAGCCGCTGCCTACACTGGCCGGCAGCTTTCCACACGGGGACCATGATGAGCGACTACAAGGTCAGGAAGTCCGATGAGCAATGGCGGGCGCAGCTCGACCCGATGCAGTTCGAGGTCACGCGCCACGCCGCCACCGAGCGCGCCTTCACCGGCAAGTACTGGGACCACTTCGAGGATGGCGTCTACCGCTGCGTGTGCTGCAGCGCGCCGCTGTTCGCCTCCGACACCAAGTTCGATGCCGGCTGCGGCTGGCCCAGCTACTTCCAGCCCATCCGCGCCGACATCATCGAGCGCGTGGTGGACCGCAGCCACGGCATGGTGCGCGTGGAGGTGCGCTGCCAGGACTGCGGCGCCCACCTGGGCCACGTCTTTCCGGACGGGCCGGCCCCCACCGGTGAGCGCTATTGCATCAATTCCGCGGCGATAGACTTTGAGCCCGCTGCCGGCAGCGAAGCCAGCAAGGGCTGAACGGCCCGCCTGCGCACGCCTGCCTCGCCCTCCCCGCCTGCTGCCACGGCCTTTGCGCCAGCCCCCATGAAGCTGCTCTTCGACTTCCTGCCGCTGATCTTCTTCTTTGCGACGTACAAGTACGCCGCCGGCCACAAGGAGCTGGGCGCCGAGTGGGCCAACCGCTACCTGCACGGGCTGGTCTCCGGCGGGCCGATCACGCCGGCAGAAGCCCCCATCCTGCTGGCCACCGGCGTGGTCATCGCCGTGACGCTGGTGCTGATGGTCGTGATGAAGCTGCGCGGCATGAAGCTCGACAAGCTGCTGTGGGCCAACGTGGGCATCGTCACCGTGCTGGGCCTGGCCACGCTGTGGTTCCGCAACGAGACCTTCATCAAGTGGAAGCCCACGGGCATCTACTGGGTCATGGCCCTGGTCTTCCTGCTCAGCGAGCGCTTCACCGGCAAGAACCTGCTGGCCACGCTGATGGGTGGGCAGACCGACCTGCCGCGGGTGGCGCTGAAGCGGCTGACCTGGGCCTGGGTGGCGTTCTTCGCGCTGATGGGCGTGCTCAACCTGTGGGTGGCCTACACCTTCTCCAACGACATCTGGGTGGACTTCAAGATGTTCGGCGGCATCGGGCTGATGCTGGTCTTCGTGATCGGCCAGGCGGTCTACCTGAGCCGCCACATGAAAGAGCCGGCCGCCGCCGGCGCGCCGTCCACGGAGCCCTCGCCATGAGCGCCGCACCGCGCATCGACGTGGCCGAGATCGAGCGCCGGCTGCGCGCCGCGCTGGCCCCCACCGCCCTGCGCGTGGAGGACGACAGCCACCACCACGCCGGCCATGAAGGGGCCAAGTCGGGCGGGCATTACACGGTGCACATCACCAGCGCCGCCTTCGCCGGGCTGCCCGTCATTGCGCGACATCGCCTTGTGTATGATGCCCTGCGCGATGTAATGGACCGCGGCATACACGCCCTGGCCATACGCGCATCGGTACCCGCCACGCCGTCCGGCGGCACCGCCTCCCCTCCCCCCGCCGCGGGCTGATTCCTGGGCGTTCCGGCGCCCGCCTTGTGCCCCCGCGCGCACCCTCCCCTCCAGCTCCGCTCGCTCATGAAGAAACTGTCCCTCGGGCTCGTTGCGGCCAGCGCCGCGCTGCTGATGTCGCCTGCCTTCGCGCAGAACATCGCCATCGTCAACGGCAAGGCCGTGCCCAAGGCGCGCGTCGATGCACTGGTTGAGCAGGTCAAGCAACAAAGCCAGCAGCCGGTGACGCCCGAGCTGGAGCGCCAGGCGCGCGACGAGGTGGTGATCCGCGAGATCTTCATGCAGGAGGCCGAGCGCCGCGGCCTGCAGCGCTCGCGCGACTACCTGCAGCGCATGGAGCTGATGCGCCAGGGCCTGCTGATCAACGAGCTCTTCGCCGACGAGGCCAAGCGCAACCCGGTCACCGACAAGGAGCTGCGCGCCGAGTACGACAAGCTGCTGGCCCAGACCGGCGGCGGCAAGGAATACCGTGCCCGCCACATCCTGGTGGACAAGGAAGAAGACGCCAAGGCGCTGATCGCCAAGATCAAGGGCGGCGCCAAATTCGAGGACCTGGCCAAGCGCAACTCCAAGGACACCGGCTCGGCCGAATCGGGCGGCGACCTGGACTGGGCCTCGGCCAACACCTATGTGCCCGAGTTCTCGCAGGCGATGGTCAAGCTGCAGAAGGGCCAGATGACCGACGTGCCGGTCAAGTCCGAGCACGGCTGGCACATCATCCGCCTGGACGACGTGCGCGAGAACGCGCCGCCGCCCTTCGAGGCCGTCAAGCCGCAGATCGAGCAGTTCGTCAAGCAGCAGCGCGCGGCCCAGTTCCGCGAGGACCTGCGCAAGAAGGCCAAGACGGACTACAAGTTCAGCGAGCAGCCGGCCGGCAACTGAGACGGCGGCCCATCCAGGCCTGCCCACCCCGAAAAGGCGCCCACGCGGCGCCTTTTGCGTTCCTGGCGCCGGCCGTGGCGGCGGCACCGATGAGGCCGCTGCTTCAGCGCAGCTGCAGGGCGAGCATCAAGGCGCCGATCAGCACCGGCTGATGGACCATGTAGAAGCTCAGGCTCCAGCGGCCCAGCACGGCCAGCGGCGTGGCCGGCCGCGCCAGGGCACCGGTGAGCCAGCCGGGGCGGCGGGCCAGCAGCGCCTGCGTGGCGGCCAGGCCCCACAGCATCACGCCAAGCCAGGGAAAGAGCGGCACATAGTCCTCGGTGACCGGCTTGTGCGTGGCCAGCCCCACCCAGTTGGTCCAGCGGCTGTCGAAGACCGGATGCGCCACCCACTGCGGCAGCAGCACGACGGCCAGGCCCAGCGGCCAGAGCCAGCCGCGCAGCGGGGCCAGCAGCCGGGCGGCGATCAGCATCAGCGCCATGCCGTGCAGCACACCGAAGCTGATCCAGCTCTTGGGGAACATCAGCGCGCTGCCGGCGCTCACCAGCAGCGCGCAGCCGGCGATCTGCACCCAGCGCCGCCAGAAGCGCGGCCAGCTCTGCTGCTGGGCCGCGGCCACCGCCTGCCCGGCGCCGGCACACAGCAGAAAGAGCGACAGGATCGCCGTGCGCTGCGTGGTCCACAGCGGGTCGGCGTAGAAATTGGCGTCGATCAGCCGGAAGGTGGCCAGGTCGAAGCAGAAGTGGAAGACCGCCATCCACACCAGGGCCAGGCCGCGCAAGGCGTCCAGGCGGTCATAGCGGCTGGCGGCACGGCGGCCGGGGATGGCAGACAAGGCGGCGGGCGGCATGGAGGCCACGGTGTAGCGGCCGGGGGCCGCAGGCGGCGCCGGGCGTGGCGGATTCCGGGCCCGGGCGATGGGTTAGTGCGGCTGGGAGGAGCCGCACCGATAGACTGGCGGGTTCGCCGCCGGATTATCGGAGCGCGCTGACGGGGCCCGGATGAGCCGCACCGTGCCCCGGTCGCAAAGGCCGCTTGCCGCCCTCACGTGCGCCACGCGACCTGCCCGATCCGCCGCGCCCTGCCCGCCTCTGCTGCCCGCTTCCGCTGCCCGCCCCGCCATGCCCGCCACCCGCTCCAACCGCTTGGAACTCCTCAGCCCGGCCCGCACGGCGGACATCGGCATCGAGGCCGTCAATCACGGCGCGGACGCCGTCTACATCGGCGGGCCGTCCTTCGGCGCACGGGCCGGTGCGAGCAACGAGGTGGCCGACATCGAGCGGCTGGTCAAGCACGCGCATCGCTACGGCGCCCGCATCTTCGTCACGCTCAACACCATCCTGCGCGACGACGAGCTGGAGCCAGCCGCCCGCATGATCCGGCAGGTGTACGAGGCCGGGGCGGATGCGCTGATCATCCAGGACATGGGCCTGCTGGAGCTCGGCCTGCCGCCCATCCAGCTGCATGCCAGCACACAGTGCGACATCCGCACACCCGAGAAGGCGCGCTTCCTGCAGGACGCGGGCTTCTCGCAGATCGTGCTGGCACGCGAGCTGACGCTGCAGCAGATCCAGGCCGTGGCCGCGGCCACCACTTGCGAGCTGGAGTTCTTCGTGCACGGCGCGCTGTGCGTGGCCTACAGCGGCCAGTGCTTCATCAGCCATGCGCACACCGGCCGCAGCGCCAACCGCGGCGATTGCTCCCAGGCCTGCCGGCTGCCGTACAACGTCACGGATGCCGACGGCCGCATCGTCGCCTACGAGCAGCACGTGCTGTCGATGAAGGACAACGACCAGAGCGCCAACCTGCGTGCGCTGATCGACGCCGGCATCCGCAGCTTCAAGATCGAGGGCCGCTACAAGGACATGGGCTATGTGAAGAACATCACCGCCCACTACCGCCGGCTTTTGGACGACGTGCTGGACGAGCGGCCGGAGCTGGCGCGCGGCTCCAGCGGGCGCTGCACCTTCCTCTTTACGCCCGAGCCGGACAAGAACTTCAACCGCGGCAGCACCGACTACTTCGTCAACGGCCGCCAGATGGACATCGGCGCCTTCGACTCGCCCAAGCATGTGGGCCTGCCGGTGGGCCATGTGGAGCAGGTCGGCCCCAACTGGTTCGACGTGGCCGGCAGCGTGGCGCTGCACAACGGCGATGGCCTGACCTACTACACGCTGCAGCGCGACCTGGTGGGCGTGCAGGCCAACCGCGTGGAGCCGCAGGGCCGGCAGCCGCACCGCCTGTGGCGCGTCTACCCCAAGGAGCCGGTGGCCAGCCTGAAGGACCTGCGCCGCGGCACGGAGGTGAGCCGCAACCGCGACCACGACTGGGAGCTGCAGCTCACGCGCAAGTCGGCCGAGCGGCGCATCGGCGTGACGCTGACCCTGCGCGAGACGGACGAGGGCCTGGCCCTGACCGCGCGCGACGAGGACGGGCACGAGGCCACGGTGACGACCGCCGTGGCCCTGCAGCCGGCGCAGCAGCCGGATCGGGCCGAGGCCACGCTGCGCGAGCACCTGGGCAAGCTGGGCAACACGATCTTCGCGGTGCAGGAGATCAGCCTGGAGCTGAGCCAGCCGTGGTTCGTGCCGGCCTCGGTGCTCAACGCCCTGCGGCGCGACGCCATCGCCGCGCTGGAAGCCGCGCGTGAGGCGGCCCGTGTGCGCCCGCCGCGCGAGCCGGCCGTGGAGCCGCCAGCGCCCTACCCGGACGACACGCTGAGCTACCTGGCCAATGTGTTCAACCACAAGGCGCGCGATTTCTACGCCCGCCACGGCGTCAAGGTGATAGATGCCGCCTACGAGTCGCACGAGGAGCTGGGCGAGGTCAGCCTGATGATCACCAAGCACTGCGTGCGCTACTCCTTGAGCCTGTGCCCCAAGCAGGCCAAGGGCGTCACCGGCGTGCAGGGCACCGTGCGCGCCGACCCGCTGGTGCTGGTCAACGGCAAGGAGAAGCTCACCCTGCGCTTCGACTGCAAGCCCTGCGAGATGCACGTGGTGGGCAAGATGAAGCGCGGCGTGCTGGCCCAGGTGCCGGCAGCACCGGTGCAGTTCTACCGGACGCGGCCGGCGGCGGCGGGCCGTTGAGCGGCGTCTCGGCAGGCGGGCATCGGCAGGCGGATCTCAGCAGGCGGGTCTCGGCGTGCGGCGCAGCTGAGGCCGGCGACGGGCTCCGGCAGCAAGGCGCAGGCCGCGCCCGGGGGCGGCTCAAGCGCGTGGTATCCCGCTTGCCGCGCCCTGTGCCTGCGCCCGGCACAGGGCCGGCGCGTTGACGACGCCACAAGGAGACGCCCATGAGCCACCATGACCACCAAACCTGCATCGCCGCTTGCTACGCCTGTGCAGACGCCTGCGACCACTGCGCCACGGCCTGCCTGAGCGAGGCGGACCCGAAGGCGATGGCCCGCTGCATCGCGCTGGACATGGACTGCGCTCAGGCCTGCCGCCTGGCGGCCGGCTTCATGGCCCGCGGCAGCGCGCTGGACAGTGACGCCTGCCGCTTCTGCGCGGAGGTGTGCGAGGCCTGCGAGGCCGAATGCGAGCAGCACCCGATGGAGCACTGCCGCGCCTGCGCCGAGGCCTGCCGCCGCTGCGCCGAGGCCTGCCGCGCCATGGCCGCCCGCCCGCCGGGCCGCGCCACGTCGGCCGGCACGCACGCCGCGCACTGATCGCCCTGCTGGCAACGGCGGGATATCCGTAGTGAGCCGGCAAGCCGCCCGATGACCGTGGCGGGCCGGCAAGCGGCCCGGTGGCCGTAGCCCGCCGCCGCGCAGCCGGCAGCTGCACCACCGGCTTGTGCCGCGGCACACTGGCGGGCATGAACTTCACCTTCCGCCAGCTGCAGGTCTATGCCCAGGTGATCGCCACCGGCAGCTATACCCGAGCGGCCGAGCAGCTCGACACCACGCAGCCGGCGGTATCCCAGCAGGTGCGCCAGCTGACCGAGGCCATCGGCCTGCCGCTGGTGGAGCAGATGGGCCGCAAGGTCTACCCCACCGAGGCCGGCCGCGCGGTGCTGGCCTGCTGGGAGACGATGGCTGCCAGCCACCGCGAGCTGGAGCAGGCCGTCAACGGCCTCAAGGGGCTGCAGCGCGGCACCCTGCGGCTGGCGGCGGTGAGCACGGCGGAGTACTTCGTGCCGCGCTTCCTGGGCCCCTTCTGCGCGCGCTACCCCGGCGTGGATGTGAAGCTGGAAGTGGCCAACCGCGACCGCGTGGTCGAGCGGCTGCAGGCCAATGCAGACGACCTCTACATCATGAGCGTGCCGCCGCCCGAGCTGGAGCTGGCGGTGCATCCCTTCCTGGACAACCCGCTGGTGGCCATCGCCCCGCTGGGTCATGCGCTGGCCGCACGCACGCAGCTGACGCTGGCCGACCTGGCCGGCGAGCGCTTCATCCTGCGCGAGCGTGGGTCGGGCACGCGCATCGCGGTGGAAGAGCACCTGGCCCGCGCCGGCGTGCAGCTGGACGTGCGGCTGGAGCTGGGCAGCAACGAGGCCATCAAGGAGGCCGTGGCCGGCGGCCTGGGCCTGGCCATCGTCTCGCGCCACACGCTGCACCGCGCGGTGGAGGCCGATGACGTGGTCGTGCTGCCGGTGGAGGGCTTCCCGCTGCACACCACCTGGCAGGTGGTGCACCTGCGGCGCAAGCCCCTGTCGCTGCTGGCGCGCACCTTCCTGGGCGAGCTCACGCGCGAGGCCGGCCGCTATCAGGCGCGCAAGGGGCTGGAGGGCGGGGTGGACGCCGTGGCCTGATGCTGCGCCCCAGCACCGGGCTGACAAAACCAGCGGACAAAACCGGGCCGACAAGACTGGTCTGACAGACGGCATGCCCCTTGCCCAGCCGGGGCATGGCTGCCGACGACGACACCTCCAGCACCCCGGCCCGCGCCATCTGGAAGGGCGCGGTCACCTTCGGGCTCGTCCACATCCCGGTGGCGCTGTACCCGCTGGCCAAGCGCCAGGCGCTGGACTTCGACTGGCTGGACAAGCGCACCATGCACCCTGTGGGCTACCAGCGCATCGACAAGACCACGGGCAAGAAGGTGGAGAGCGCCGACATCGCCCGCGGCATCGCGGTGGAGAAGGGCCACTACGTCATCCTCACGGATGAGGAGATCAAGGCCGCCCGCTCCGCCGCCGTGCAGGAGGTGGAGCTGCTGGCCTTCGTCGAGCAGGGCGACATCCCGGTGGGCTACTTCGAGGCGCCCTATGCCCTGGTGCCGGTGGCGGGCGCGGGCTGGATCTACCAGCTGCTGCACGACGCGCTGACCGACAGCGGCAAGGTGGGCATCGCCCGTGTGGTGATCCAGACCAAGCAGCATCTGGCTGCGCTGCTGCCGCAGGGCCGGGCGCTGGTGCTCAACACCCTGCGCTGGGCGAGCGAAATGCGCGACGCCGAGGCGCTGCTGGACAGCCAGTCCGCCGCCGCCGCACCCAAGCGCGGCCCCGCCCGCCAAGCCACCAGCCGCGAGCGCGAGATGGCCGAGCAGCTCATCAACGACATGAGCACCGGCTGGGACCCGACGCAGTACCGCGACACCTTCCGCGACGAGATCCTCGCGCTGGTCGAGCGCAAGCAGAACGAGGGCGAGATCCACGCGGTGGAAGGCGCACCGGCTGCACCGGCCAGCTCCGCCGAGATCGTGGACCTGACCGAGCTGCTGCGCAAAAGCCTGCGTGGCGGCGCACCAGCCGGCACGCCGGCCCGGGCCGCAGCGGCCGACGACACGCATGACGAGGACGACGATGAGGACGGAGGGCGCGACGCCGCCCGCCGTCCGGCCCGCGGCAGCCGCCCGCGCGCCGTGCCCTCGCCCGCGCCATCTCGCGCCAAGGCGGGCGACGGCAAGCCCGCCAAGGCCGTCGGCAGCACCCGCACCCCCGCCGACAAGGCCAAGGCCCAGCCGGCCAAGCCGGCCGCCAAGCGTGCCGCAGCCCCCACCGGCCGCAGCCGGGCGGCCGAGCCGGCCCGCGCGCCAGCGCGCAAGCGGGCCTGATCCCTCCAAGCTGACGCTGCCTGCCCGCCTGACGCCACGCCAACGCCCCCATGCCCCAGCGCGCCGCCGCCAGTCGATCCGCCCCCCGCTCCGCCCGCCGGCCGCCGCCCGTGCTGCCAGGCCATGACGACCCGGCCGGCGACCCGGCTGCCGACCCGCTGGCCCGCTACCGATCGATGCGGGACTTCCGGCTGACCGCCGAGCCTGCCGGCGAGGTCGCCCCCGCCGCGCAAGCCCTGCGCTACGTCATCCAGAAGCATCACGCCCGGCGGCTGCACTACGACTTCCGGCTGGAGCTGGACGGCACGCTCAAGAGCTGGGCCGTGCCCAAGGGGCCGAGCCTCAACCCGGCCAACAAGCGCCTGGCCGTGGAGGTGGAGGACCACCCGCTGGAATACCGCCACTTCAGCGGCGACATCCCCGCCGGCCAGTACGGTGCCGGCCATGTGGACGTGTGGGACCGCGGCACCTGGACGCCCAAGGGCGATCCGCACGAGGGCCTGCGCAAGGGCCGGCTGCACTTCATCTTGAACGGCGAGAAGCTGGGCGGCGCCTGGGTGCTGGTGCGCACCGGCCGGCCGGACCGCCAGCCGCAATGGCTGCTGTTCAAGGAGCCGGACGAGGCCGCCGTGGGCCCCGACCAGCCGGAGATCGTGGATCTGCGGCCAGAGGCGCTGGGGCCGGAAGAGGCCGAGCCGGCTGCCGGCGCCAACAACCAGGCACGCGGCCGGGCCAAGCGCGCCGCCCCGGCATCGAGCCACGCAGCGGCGGCTCGCATGCAGGGCGCAGAGGCAACCGCCACCCCCACCACCCAGCCCAACCCGCTCGCCGGCACCACTCGGCCCTCGAACGGCGGCACCTCACCCGACACGCCACGCACGCGAGCCACCAGAGCCGGGGCATCCGGCGCGTCCCGGCGCGGCACGACCCGGCCTGCAGCCGCCGCAGACCTCGCCACAGCGGCGCCCACGCCAGACGACGCCCCGCTCCACCCCTCCGCTCTGCCCGCCGCCCGCAAGGCCGCCCTGCCGCGCGAGCTCACGCCGCAGCTCGCCACGCTGGTGGACGGTGCGCCGGAAGACGGCCAGGTCGAGAACGGCGCCTGGCGCTACGAGGTCAAGTTCGACGGCTATCGCCTGCTGGCGCGCATCTGCAAGGGCAAGGTCCGGCTGATCACCCGCAGCGGCCAGGACTGGACGCACCGCATGCCGGAGCTGGCCCGCGCCCTCGCCGCATTGCCATTCGAGAGCGCCTGGCTCGACGGCGAGATCGTGGTCTTCGACGCCGAAGGCCAGCCCAGCTTCCAGCGGCTGCAGCAGGCTTTCGAGGGCTCACGCGACGGCCCGGCCACGGGCGGCGATCGCATCGTCTTCATGGCGTTCGATGTGCCGCATGCCGACGGCTGGGACCTGACCGGCAGCCCCTGCATCGCCCGCCGCGCGCTGCTGGGCCAGCGGCTGGCCGGCCTGGAGCCCGAAGGAGTAGTGCGCTTCAGCGCCGACCTGCCCGGCACGCCGCAGAGCCTGCTGTCGGCCGCCTGCGGCATCGGGCTGGAGGGTCTGATCGGCAAGCGGGTGGACGCGCCCTACACGCAGGGCCGGGCCAAGAGCTGGATCAAGCTCAAGTGCCGCCGGCGGCAGGAATTCATCGTCATCGGCTACACCGCACCGCGCGGCTCGCGCGTGGGACTGGGCGCGCTGCTGCTGGCGGTGCATGACGACCAGGGCAGGCTGCGCTATGCCGGCCGCTGCGGCAGCGGCTTCGACGGCGCCAAGCTGATGTCGCTGCGCAAGCGGCTGCAGCCGCTCGTCGTCGATCGCCCGGCCGTCGAGCACCTGCCCGCCGGCGCCCGCCGTGCCACAGGCGGTGCCACCGTGCACTGGGTGCGCCCGCAGCTGGTAGCCGAGATCGAGTTTGCCGAGCAGACCGACGAGGGCCTGGTGCGCCACGCCGTCTTCCAGGGCCTGCGCGAGGACAAGCCGGCATCGCAGGTCGGGCAAGAGCGCGCCCTGCCCCGCGCCGCGCGCACCCGCTCAGCCGCGCGGCAGGTGGGCACGGCCGGTGCGGACGCCAGGGCGCCTGGCAAGGCCGCATCGCGCGGCAAGCCGGCGGCGCCGGTCCACGGCAGCGCCGCGGCCAGCACCGTCCATGGCATCGCCATCAGCCATGCCAGCCGGGTCATCGACCCGACCACCGGCCTGACCAAGGGCGACATCGCCCACTACCTGGAGGCCGTGGCCCCCTGGCTCGCGGCCGAGCTGGCCGACCGCCCGGTGTCCCTGCTGCGCGTGCCGGAGTCCATCACCGACAAGCCCATCTTCCAGAAGCACCTGCACCAGATGAAGATCCCCGGCGCCCGGCTGACCACACCGGAGCTGGACACCGAGCACGACCCCTGGATCATCCTGGAGCGGCCCGAGTCCCTCGTCGGTGCCGCCCAGGCCGGTGCAGTGGAGTTCCACGCCTGGAACGCGCGCGCCTCGCAGCTGGAAAAGCCCGACCGCTTCGTGCTGGACCTGGACCCGGACCCCTCGCTGCCCTGGCGCCGCGTGGTGGAGGCCGCGGAGCTCACCCGCACCGTGCTCGACGAGCTGGGCCTGGTGAGCTTCCTCAAGACCACCGGCGGCAAGGGCCTGCACGTCGTCGTGCCCATCCAGCGCCGCCACGACTGGGACACCGTCAAGGGCTTCAGCCAGCGCATCGCCGCCCACCTGGCCGCGACCCTGCCCGACCGCTTCAGCGCCAGGATGGGCCCGAGGAACCGCGTGGGCAAGATCTTTGTCGACTACCTGCGCAACGGCCGCGGCGCCACGGCCGTGTCGGCCTACTCGCCGCGCGCCCGGCCCGGGCTGCCGGTGTCCATGCCCATCCATTGGGACCAGGCGCGCGACCTGGACGGCGGCGGCGCGCACTGGACGGTGCGCGAGGCGCCGGCCTGGTTGGCGCAGCGGCCCGGGGATCCGTGGGAAGGAATGGCTGCCGTCAGACAGACGCTGACGGCGGCGCTCAAGCTGCTGCCCTGAGGCGGCCGGGTCCGGGCACGCGGCACGCGGTGAGCGCGCGGGCCCCGCCAGTGTTCCTGCTGCGCCGATGCAGCCTGCAGGGCCGGCCCGGCAGCTGCCGTACGCTCAGCCGCGCTCGAACACCGCGATGCTCTCCACGTGGGCCGTGTGCGGGAACATGTTGATCACACCGGCGGCCGTGCAGCGGTAGCCCGCCAGGTGCACCAGCAGGCCGGCGTCGCGTGCCAGGGTGGCCGGGTTGCAGCTGACGTAGACGATGCGCCGCGGCGGCGTGAAGCCAGGCGCCGTCTCCGGCTGCTGCACCGCCTCGCTCAGCGCCTTGGCCAGCGCAAAAGCACCCTCGCGCGGCGGATCGACCAGCCACTTGTCCGCACTGCCATAAGCCGCCAGATCGATCGGCGCCAGCTCGAAGAGGTTGCGCGCCTCGAAGCGGGTGCGGGCCTGCACGCCGTTGACCACCGCATTGGCGCGCGAGCGGGCCACCAGCGCCTCGCTGCCTTCGATGCCCAGCACCTCGCGCGCCCGGGTGGCCAGCGGCAAGGTGAAGTTGCCCAGGCCGCAGAACCAGTCGATCACACGCTCATCGGGCTGCACGTCCAGCAGTGCCAGTGCGCGCGCCACCATCACGCGGTTGATCTGGTGGTTGACCTGGGTGAAATCAGTGGGCTTGAACGGCATGGTGATGCCGAACTCGGGCAGCTCGTAGGCCAGTGGCGGCGTTCCGTCCTCCAGCCGGTGCACGCTGTCCGGCCCCTTGGGCTGCAGCCACCACTGCAGCACGTGTGCACTGCTGTGGCGCTCGGCAAAGGCGTGCAGGCGGGCGACATCCGGCGCGCTCAGCGGCTCCAGGTGGCGCAGCACCAGCGCCGTGACGCGGCTGCCCACGGCCACTTCGATCTGCGGCAGGCGGTCGCGGGCGTCCATAGCGGCGATCAGCTCGCGCAGCGGCATGAGCAGCGCCGAGACGTGCGGCGGCAGCACCTCGCAGGTCTCCATGTCGGCCACGTAGCGCGACTTGCGCTCGTGGAAGCCGACCAGCACCTTGCCTTTCTTGGCCACGTGGCGCACCGACAGCCGGGCGCGGAAGCGGTAGCCCCAGGCCGGGCCGTCGATGGGCGGCAGCATGCGCTCGGCGCGCACCTTGCCCAGATGGCGCAGGTTGTCCTCCAGCGTGCGCTGCTTGACGGCGATCTGCATGCCGGCGTGCACATGCTGCATCGCGCAGCCGCCGCACAAGCCGAAGTAGCGGCAGCGTGGCACCACGCGCTGGGCGCTGTCGCGCAGGCGCTCGACCGCTTGGCCGCGCTCCCAGTTGTTCTTGCGCCGCTGCACTTCCACGCGCACGACCTCGCCGGGCAGCGCGTCTTCGATGAAGACGACCTTGCCGTCGGGCCGGTGGGCCACGCCCTGGGCTTCGAGGTCCAGCGATTCGACCTGCAGCCAGCCGGCGGCTGACAGCTCGGCCGGCAGCGGCGGCAGCGCCGAGCCCGGCCTGCTGGCAGGAAGGGCTGCGGCATCAGCCGCGTCAGACGAGACGGCCGCCTCGCAGGCGGCCGTGGTGGGAACAGCGGTGTCGGGAGCGGGCCCGGCCGCCGTGTCTGCGGGCGCCTGGGCCGGCAGGAAGGAAGCGGAAACGGTCATCCCGCGATTGTCTCAGGCCACCCTGCCGGCCAGCCGCCGCGGGCCGATGAGCCGATCCTGGGCGCGTGACGCCTTCAGCGCGCCGGCAGCAGCTTGAGCGGATCGACCGGGCGGCCCTGCTTGCGGATCTCGAAGTGCAGCTGCACGCGCTCGGCGTCGGTGGAACCCATCTCGGCGATCTTCTGCCCGCGCTTGACCGGCTGGTCTTCCTTGACCAGCAGCGTCTGGTTGTGGGCGTAGGCGCTCAGGTAGGTGGCGTTGTGCTTGATGATGACCAGGTTGCCGTAGCCGCGCAGGCCGGAGCCGGCGTAGACCACCTTGCCGTCGGCTGCGGCCAGCACCGGCTCGCCGGCACGGCCGCCCAGGGCCACGCCCTTGCGCTTGGCATCGTCGAAGGTGCCGAGCACCGGGCCCGGCACCGGCCAGCTCCAGGTCACGTCGTCGTCGCCGTCGCGCGCGGCTGGCGTCTGGCTGGCAGCCGGGCCGGCCGGCGGCGTGGCATGGCCGGCGGCCGATGCGCTGCCGGACGGCGCACCGGAGGCGCTGCCCACGGGCGGCAGCGGCTTGACCTCCATCGGCCGGTTGTCGGCCTTCGGCGTGGACGCGGCGGTGGACGGCCGGGCGGCGGCCACCGTCGGGTCCATGCCCGGCGGCACCACGCGCAGCACCTGGCCCACCTCGATGACGTTCGGGTTGTCGAGGTTGTTCCACTTGACCAGGTCGCGCCAGTTCTGGCCGGCGTCCAGGCTGATGCGGATCAGCGTGTCGCCCGGCTTGACGGTGTAGTAGCCGGGCTTGCCGGCGTTCTCGGCGCCGGGCAGGACGCGGGGAGCTTCCGCAGTGGCGGTGGACGGGGCAGCGCCGCGTTGCTCGACCGGGGCACGGTGGCTGCGCGAGGCGCAACCGGCCAGCGCAGCGGCCATCACGGCTGCGCAGACCAGCCGCGTGAAGGAAGCGTGGAGGGGCATAGGGTCTCGGTGGTCGGGACGGGCCGCGCAGCGGCCGGTGTGTGCGGCGGCTGTCGCGGTCGGGCCGGGTGGCCCGGGCTGCATGCACAAGAGCGAGGCGAGCAGCTCGCGGTGCAGGGCAGCCGGCATGGCGTTCAGGAGACGCCGGATTTTAGGGGCACGAAGTGCACCGCTTCCTGCTGGCTGTGGACCAGCCGCCCATCGGCCAGGCGGTCGACGACGACGAGGATCTGCCCCTTGCCGGCCGTGCCTTCCATCGGCGCGACGAGCCGGCCGCCCGGGGCCAGCTGCTCGATCCAGGCCGGCGGCAGCGCCTGCCCGCCGGCGGCGGCGATGATGCAGTCGTAAGGTGCCGACGGCGCGTGGCCGAGCATGCCGTCGCCCCAGACCAGGCGCGGGCTGCGCAGGCCGGCGGCGTCCAGGTTGGCGCGGGCCTTGTCATGCAGCGGGCGCAGCCGCTCGATGGACACCACCTGCCGCGCCAGCAGCGATAGCACCGCCGCCTGGTAGCCGCAGCCGGTGCCGATCTCCAGCACCTTGCCCAGCGGGCGCGGCTCGGCAGCCGCTAGGCCGGGGCGCTGGCACAGCAGCTCGATCATGCGGGCGACCGACGACGGCTTGGAGATGGTCTGGCCCAGGCCGATCGGCAGGCTGGTGTCCTCGTAGGCCTGGCCGGCCAGCGCCGTATCGACGAAAGCATGGCGCGGCACGGTGGCCAGGGCCTGCAGCACGCGGGCATCGGCGATGCCGCCGGCGGCCAGGCGCTCGACCATGCGGCGGCGCACGCCGTCGGAGTCCAGGCCCAGGCCGGTCGGCGCAGTCATGCGCAGGCTGTCCTGCACCGCCTGGTGCAGCAGGCGCTGCGGGCGCAGCACGGGGCGCTGAGCTTCCACGGCGAGCCGCGCGGCAGGTGGCTGCACCGGCCGGCTGCCGGGCCGTTGGACGGGCTTGGGCCCCGGCGATGCCTGCGCGGCAGACGTGCCGGACGAGGCTTGCGCCAGCTGATGCACGGCGCGCGGCACGCTGCGCTGACCCTGTGCCGGCAGGCCGACGGCCGGGGCCGGCACGGTGGCCAGCGGTGCGCTGACCAGCCGGCGCGGGGCAGGCTCGACGCGGTCCAGCCGCAGCGGGAAGCTCGTTGCGCCGGGCTTCTTGTCGCGGGGGGCGGTCATCGGGCGGCGCGGATCAGGCGGACTCGCCCAGTGACTGGGCCCAGCCGCTCCAGCCGGGCAGGCCGGCGTGGTCGGTCAGGTCGATCTGCAGCGGCGTGAGGGACACGCGGCCCTGGGTGACGGCATGGAAGTCGGTGCCCGGCCCGGCCTCGCGTGCATCGCCCGCCGCGCCGATCCAGTAGATGGGCTCGCCGCGCGGGTTCTGCGCCCGGATGACCGGCTCGCTGGCGTGGCGGCGGCCCAGGCGGGTGAGCTGCCAAGGCGCGCGGTCGGCATCGGCCGTGCCGGGGATGTTGACGTTGAGCAGCCAGGCACCGGGCACGGGCGGGCGCTCGATGACGGAGCGGATGACGCGCCGGGCCACGGCCGCGGCCTGGTCCAGATGCGCCCAGCCGCGCTCGGCCAGCGAGAAGGCCACCGCCGGCACGCCGAACAGATAGCCCTCCATCGCCGCGGCCACGGTGCCGGAGTAGAGCGTGTCGTCGCCCATGTTCTGGCCGTTGTTGATGCCCGAGACGATGAGATCCGGCCGGTAGGGCAGCAGGCCGGTGAGGGCCACGTGCACGCAGTCCGACGGCGTGCCGTTGATGTAGCGAAAGCCGTTGGCCGCGGTGAAGACGCTCAGCGGGCGGTGCAGCGTGAGCGAGTTGGAGGTGCCGCTGGCGTTCTGCTCCGGCGCGACGACGTCGATCTCGCCCAAGCCGCTACAGGCTTCGACAAGGGCCGCCAGGCCGGGGGCGAGGTATCCGTCGTCGTTGGCCACCAGGATGCGCATGGGGCGAGATTGTAGGAGGGGCTTCCCCCCGTACGGGGGTGGCGCGGGATTACATATCGACAGCGGCGGAACGCGCAGGGGCCGCGTGGATAATCCTTCGATCCCCCGCCAGCCGACCGCCGCCCCCGAGGACCGCGCCATGCCTGCTCGCCGCCCTGCCCCGTCATGCAGTAGCCCCCGCCGAGACTGAAGACATGGGAGTCAAGGTCCTCATCGTCGAAGACAACCCTGTTGCGCGCGGCTTCCTGTCGCGCGTGGTGCGCGACAGCTTCAGTGACATCTCCGCCATCACCGAGGCCGGTGACCTGGACGCCGCGCGCCGGCTGCTGGGCCACCGCAGCGGGCAGCGCGCGCAGGCCAGCGGTGCGGACGACGACGGCTACAAGCTGATCCTCGTGGACCTGGAGCTGCCCGACGGCAGCGGGCTGGAGCTGCTGTCCGAGCTGGCCCACTACCCGGCCACGCGCATCGTCACCACGCTGTACTCCGACGACGAGCACCTCTTCCCCGCCCTGCAGCGCGGCGCGGACGGCTACCTGCTCAAGGAAGACCGCTTCGAGGTGCTGGTGGAGGAGCTGCAGAAGATCGTGCGCGGCCAGCCGCCGCTGTCACCGGCGATTGCCCGGCGGCTGCTGGGCCACTTCCGCAATGGCGCCAGCGACGGCAGCGGGCCGGTCAGCGGCTTCGGGCCGTCGGACTTCGGCACCAGCCGGCCGGCGCCGCTGGATGCGCGCCGCGAGGCGGGCACCGACTGCGAGCGGCTCACGCCGCGCGAAAACGAGGTGCTCACCTACCTGAGCAAGGGCTTCACGATCAAGGAGATCGCGAACCTGATGGGCATCAAGTGGTTCACCGTCAACGACCACATCAAGTCCATCTACAAGAAGCTCAACGTCTCCAGCCGCGCCGAGGCCGCCGTGCTGGCCAGCAAGCAGGGCCTGGTCTGAAGCCCTGAGGGGCGCATCCGCCGCGGCGATGGCCCAGACGGCGCCCGCTCTCCCCGCCCGGCCGCGGCGCGGGCTGCCTGCACGCGGCGAGGCCGACCTGCCCGCCGAGCCCTGGGCCGGCACCCTGGACGAGGCGCTGAGCCTGGACGCCGAGCCGCCGCGCTGGATCGGCTGGCGGCTGCGGCTGCTGGTGGGCGCGGTGCTGACCGGCTGCCTGGGGCTGTACCTGCTGGCCGTGGGCCTGGCACGCCAGCCGCACCTGGACGTGCACTGGCGCCCCACGCCTGGCGGACAGGTGGTGCTGGCGGCCAGCAGCCTCCCGGCGCTGCAGCCGCACCTGGGGCGCACGCTGTCGTGGATCGGCGGCAACCAGGGCCGCACCTGGGCGGCCGACCCGCTGAGCCTGCGCGAGTCGGCCCGCTGGATCGCCAGCGACCCGGCCCGCGCCCGCCAGGCCCAGGCGCTGGCCTGGCGCGCCCAGGCGCTGCAGGGCGACGAGGAGCTGCCGGCCAGCGTGGAGCTGGGCTTCGAGCAGACCTACCCCGTCTATGTGGAGCTCGCGCCCGGCGGCGTGGGCAGCCTGCCCGGCGTCTTTTGGCTGCTGGGCGGGCTGGCGCTGGTGCTCTATCTGGTGGCCGCGGCCGTGCTGCTGTCCGGGCCCAGCGGGCTGAGCGTGGCCTATGCGATCACCGCGCTGGCGCAGTGCGGCAACCTGGTGTTCATGGCCGTGGAGGCCGGACAGGGCCTGAGCGCCTCCATCCTGCCCGCCCGCTGGGACTGGCCGGCGCGCGCCGCCTTCGACCTGGCCACGGCCGCGGCGGTGGTGCAGATCGCCGCGCTGCATCCGCATCGGCTGGCCCGTGGCTGGATGTGGGTGACGCTGGGCTGGCTGCTGGCCGCGGGGCTGGCCATCGCCAATGCCGCCGGGCGGCTGCCGCAGGCCTGGTGGGCGGTGCAACTGGGCTGCACGGCGCTGGGCCTGCTGTCGCTCGTGCTGGTGAGCTGGTCCAGCCGCCGCCAGCCGCATCCCTATGCGCTGGTGCTGCGTCGCTTCGGCGCGATCACGCTGGGCACCTGGGTGCTGCTGACGCTGGCCGTGGCCTGCACCGACCAGCGGCCGGACCTGCAGTTCAACGTGGCCAGCGTGGGGGCGATGATCTGGTACGTGTTCCTGGCGTCGCTGCTGCTGCTGGTGCCGTATCTGTCGCGCTCGCAGCAGGTGCTGCGCGAGTTCTCGCTGCTGGCTGCCACCACCACCGTGGCGACGCTGCTGGACCTGGTGTTCGTGGCGGTGTTCTCGCTGGGGCAGTTCGCCTCGCTGACGCTGTCGCTCTTCTTCGCGCTGGGCGCCTACCTGTGGGCCCGCGAATGGATCGTCACCCACCTGCTGGGCAGCCACCGGCTGACGATGGAGCGGCTGTTCGAGCGGCTCTACCGCATCGCCCGCGAGCTGGAGACGCGCCCGCAGCGCGCCGGGCTGCTGCTCACCCGGCTGCTGCGCGAGCTGTTCGAGCCGCTGGAGGTCTGGGCCCTGCGCCAGGGCGTGGACGCCTCGCGCCTGGTGGGCAACGGCTCGGGGCTGATCGTGCCGGTGCCGCATCTGCCTGGGGCCATCGAGGCCGGCAGCGATGCCGCCCCGCGGCCCGCCGCGCTGCTGATGCGCCATGCGCGCAAGGGCCAGCACCTGTTCACCGCGGACGATGCCCGGCTGACCGACCGCATCGTCGATCAGCTGCGCCGGGCCGTGGCGTTTGATCGCGCCGTGGAGCAGGGCCGCAGCGAGGAGCGCACGCGCATCGCCCAGGACCTGCACGACGACATCGGCGCGCGGCTGCTGACGCTGATGTACCAGGCGCCCACCCGGCAGATGGAGGACTACATCCGCTACACGCTGCAGGACTTGAAGACGCTCACCCGCGGCCTGGCCGCGCAGAGCCACCGCTTTGCCGATGCCGCTGCCGAATGGAAGGCCGACCTGGGCCAGCGCCTGGCCCTGGCGCACTGCGAGCTGGTGTGGAAGCTGGACTTCGACGAGGACGTGGAGCTGGGCATGGTGGCCTGGTCGGCGCTGACCCGCGTGCTGCGCGAGCTGGTGAGCAATGCCATCGCGCACGCCCAGGCCAAGCATGTGTGCGTGACCATCACGCTGCAGGCCGGCCGCCTGGAGCTGAGCGTGGCCGACGACGGCTGCGGCGGCGACCCGCAGGCCTGGAGCCACGGCCTGGGCCTGGGCGGCGTGCGCAAGCGCGTCAAGCAGCTCGGCGGCACGGTGGAGTGGCAGGCCCACAAGCCGCGCGGGGTGGTGTGCCGGGTGGTGGTGCCGCAGCTTGTGGGCGGTGCTGCGGACGGGGAGCTGGCCGGCCCGGCCGGCGAGGCGCTTCCCCGCCATTGAGGCAAGGCGGCCCGGGGCCCGCGTGTGGGCTCAGGCTCGGGTCGTCGGCTGCACAGCCCGCTGCAAGTCCTCCAGCCAGCGCGCATAGGCGGCATCGCGTTCTTCATGCGGCAGGCGCAGCAGGGCCGAGGGATGCAGGGTGATGAGCACCGGGCGGCCGTCGGGGCGGGTAAGCCACTGGCCGCGCTCGGCTGTCACCGACACCGCACGGCCCAGCAATGAGCGGGCGGCGGTGGCGCCCAGGGCGACGATGGCCTGCGGGGCGACGGTGGCGATCTCGGACTCCAGCCAGTGCAGGCAGGCCGCGGCCTCGCGCTGGGTGGGCGTCTTGTGGATGCGGCGGGTGCCGCGCAGCTCGTACTTGAAGTGCTTGACGGCGTTGGTGACGTAGAGCGCATCGCGGTCCAGGCCGAGCTCGTCCAGCGCGCGGTCCAGCAGCTTGCCCGCCGGGCCGACAAAGGGCCGGCCGCGCACGTCCTCCTGGTCGCCGGGCTGCTCGCCCACCAGCATCAGGCGGGCGGGCGCCGCGCCTTCGCCGAAGACCGTCTGCGTGGCCGGCTCCCACAGCGGGCAGTCGCGGCAGCGGGCAGCCTGCTGGCGCAGCGTGTCCAGCGACGGGGCGGGACGGCCTGCGGGCGGTGCGTGAGCTGCGGTTGCGTGAGCCGGTGACGGCTCAGCCGGCATGCCGGCGCGCGGGCCGGCCGCGGCATCGTCTGCCTCAGCCGCGCTAGCAGGCACCATGCGGCGCATGCCGCGGCGTGGTTCGGTGGGAGCCTGGCGGACCATGATGTCGCTGCGTCGGGCGGCCTGTGCGGCCAGCGGGCCGATGAGGCGGGCTTCCGGCAGATCGGCCCAGTAGCGGCGGGGCATCTCGCGTGCCAGGGCGCGCAGGTTCAGCCGCGCGGGGTTGAAGATGTGCTCGTAGTAGGTGAGCCACAGGCCCTGCACCGCGTCGTCGGCTGGCACGTCGTCCTTGCGCGCGGCCGGGCCGGTGTGCAGCGTGCGGCCGTCCCAGTGCAGGCTGATGTCGGGCGTGAGGATGGCCCAGCGCATGTTGGCAAAGCGCCTGGCAAAGAAGGGCCCGACGGCCTGCACGATGCGGTGCGCCGGCTCGAACCAGGCGATGAAGAGCGGCCCGCCGTCTTCGGCCGCGCCGGGCAGCTCGCGAAAGCGCACGAAGGCCTTCATCTTGTGCAGGTCGCGCTGCACGTCGCGGGCCAGTTGCCGGGCGTGCAGCCAGTCCGGGTCGGTCAGGTCGTGGCGCAGGCCGGGCTCATGCTGCAGGCGCCACAGCAGCCGGTAGAGCAGCTCCCAGCGGGCCGGGTCGCGGTGGAGCACCACACGCTGGCACAGGGCGAGGAAGGCCGGCGGCACGCGCGGCGCGGGTGGGGCTTCGCGGTGTTCCCCCGCGCCGTTGCTGCGTTCGGGTTCCGGGCCGATATCTTGCGGGGATTGCCGGGCCTCCTGTGCGCCTTCCTGTGCGCCTTCCTGTGCGACCTCCTGTGCGACCTCCTGTGCGTCCTTGCCGCTGCCGCGTTCCTCGCCTGCTGCCCCCTGCCAGAGCGGCCGCTCGCCGCCGTGAGCGTCGTCCTCGGCGCCTGCCAGCCAATCGACCCGATGCGGCCCGATGCCGGCCGCGAGCAGCCGGCGCGCCTCGGCGCGAAAGCCGTTCAGGTCGGTGGGATGGCGCAGATGGGCCGTCACCCTGCCGGGGGTCTCACCCTGCGAGGCGCGCGCCCCTGCTGATCCCGCGGCTGCCGCGGGTGCCGCCGCCGCGGCGGCCATGCTGAACAGATCGGTGTCGTCCACCATGCCGGTCAACCGGCCATCGGCATGCCGGGCAGCGCATCCGTGACGCGGGCGACGGCTGCGGGCGTGCGGCCTGGAGCCGGGGCCGCCGGCTCGGCGGGTGGGCCGCTTGGCAAGGGCGCCGACGGCGAGCCCTGCACCGCGCCGGGCCAGTTGCCTGCTGCGGCGCTCAGGTCCGCCGCCGTACAGGCGCCGGGCTGGGGCAGCGGCACGGCCAGCTCGTCCTGCCACTCATCGACCAGCACCGCGGGCGCAGAGGCCGCCCAGGCCGGCGCCACAGCCGGCACGCACGCCCGGGAGCGATCCGCAGCCGGCAACTCGCCCGGCGAGCCGGCGAACAGGTCGCCCTGCACCGGCTGCGGGCGCAGGCTGGCGGCCAGGTCGGCGGCATCCAGCGCGCGGCGGGGATGGTGGTCGGCCAGCTCGACGAAGGGCAGCACCTTGCGCAGACTGACGCGCAGGCGCTGCAGGTCGGCACAGCGCAGGCGGCGGGCGCGGCGCGCCTGGATCAGCGTGTCCACCGTCTTGACGCCCAGGCCGGGCACGCGCAGCAGCATTTCGCGCGGGGCGCGGTTGAGGTCCACCGGAAAGCGCTCGCGGTGGGCCAGGGCCCAGGCCAGCTTGGGATCGATGTCCAGGGCCAGCATGCCGGCCGTGGGGCCGGCGTCGGACGCAGGCAAGGCTGCGGCGCTGCCCCCGGCTGCGTCGAGCTGCCCGGCGGCCGCGGCGGCGGGCGGTGACGGCGGCACGATCTCGTCGGCATCGAAGCCGTAGAAGCGCATCAGCCAGTCGGCTTGGTACAGCCGGTGCTCGCGCAGCAGCGGCGGCGCCTTCAGCGGCAGGCCTTTGGAGGCATCGGGGATGGGGCTGAAGGCCGAGTAGTAGACGCGGCGCAGCTGGTAGCTGCCGTACAGGCGCGCGCTGCTCAGCAGGATGGTGCGATCGTCCGCGCCGTCTGCGCCGACGATCATCTGCGTGCTCTGGCCGCCAGGCGCAAAGCGCGGTGGCCGGGCGCGGGCCGGCCGGGAGGGCGCAGCGCGGCCGCCCGCCGCAACCCCGTCCGACGCAGCCGGCGAGGCGGCGGCGGGCGAAGCTGCGGTGGCTGGCGATAACGCCGGGGACTGGGCCGGGGACTGGGCCGGCGCATCCGCCGCTGCGGTTGCCGATGCCTGTGCCGATGCCCGCACCGATGCCTGTACCGACGCAGAGGCTGCCGCTCCACCCTGCCCCGCCCGCCGCACGATGGCCACCGGCCGCGCCTGCTCGCGTGCGGCCTCCCTGGCCTCGTCGATGTGGCCGCGCAGCCGGGCCATCGAGCTGCGGATGGCGCGGCCGTCCTTCTCCGGCGCCAGCTGCTGCAGGCCCTGCTCGGTGGGCAGCTCGACGTTGATGCTCAGCCGGTCGGCATAGCGGCCGGCCTGGGCGAGCAGCGCCGGGCTGGCATCCGGGATGGTCTTGAGGTGGATGTAGCCGCGGAAGTCATGCACCACGCGCAGCTGGCGCGCGACCTCCACCAGCTGCTCCATCGTGTGGTCCGGGCTGCGCACGATGCCGGAGCTGAGGAACAGCCCCTCGATGTAGTTGCGGCGGTAGAAGTCCAGCGTCAGCCGCACCACCTCCTCCACCGTGAAGCGCGCCCGCGGCACGTTGGAGCTGACGCGGTTGACGCAGTAGAGGCAGTCGTAGACGCAGAAGTTGGTCAGCAGCACCTTGAGCAGCGAGATGCAGCGACCGTCCGGCGCGAAGCTGTGGCAGATGCCCATGCCCTCGGTGGAGCCGATGCCCTTGCCGCGCGAGGAATCCCGCTTGTCGCTGCCGCTGGAGGCGCACGAGGCGTCGTACTTGGCCGCATCGGCCAGGATGGCGAGCTTGCGTTGGAGTTCCACGGGCGCGGGGCTCAGCGGCGGGGATCAGCGGCAAGGATCAGCTGCGGTGGGCGTGCTCAGCGCGTCAGCAGCACGTTGCCCGACACGGTGACGGTGATGCTGCCCTTGCCGGCCTCCACCGGCAGCGGCGCGGACTCGGCATCGGCCGCCTTGGCCATCGTCATGGCCATGCGCGGCAGGGGCGACGGGCCGCTTTCGCCCGAGCGCACGCTGACCTCGCCCAGCGTGTAGCCGGAAAAGCCGAAGGCCTTGGCCACGTCGGCGGCGCGGGCGCGGAAACGCTGGATGGCCTCGCGGGTGACGTCGGCCTCGTGCTTCTCGCGCAAGGGCCGCGACAGGCCGTAGTTGACGCTGGCGACGTTCATCTGCGACAGGCGCCCGGCCAGCTGCGCCACGCGGGCGGTGTCGGTGCCCTCCAGGATCAGCTCGGCGCTGCCCTGCCAGCCGTTGATGCGGCCGTCGCGGTTGTAGCGCGGGCCCATCGAGAAGCCGCCGGTCTGCACCTCCAGGGCGCCGGGCGACGCACTGCGGCGCGCCTCGGCCAGGGCCTGGTCGAGCACCTGCTTGAGCGCAGCCTGCACCGATGCGGCCTCGGCGCCCTCGCGGGTGACGCTGAGCACCACGGTCATCTGGTCGCGCGGCACCTCCAGCGTGGCGCTGCTGGAGAGGTTGACCAGGTTGTCGCGCGGCGCATCGGCCGCATGCAGGGCGGGCGTGGCCAGGCAGGCCAGGACGGCCAGGCAGGCCGCGGGGCGGATCAGGGGCATGCGGGTCTCCATCTGGCGCACGGGCTGTGCGCCGGCGCATGCTAGCGCCCGGGGCCGGCAGCTTCAGCAGGCCCGCAGATGGCCCTACCGCGCCGGCAGAAGCCCGCTCGCCAAGCCGCCCGCAACCCCGGCCCGGCGCGCCCGACGGCCCGGCGCAAGATATGTAACAAGCGGTCAAGGTTGCCGAAATGGGCTTGCCGACCAGCCCACAATGGCCGTTGTTACAAATTACGAGGAGCAGACATGAGCGCCCCCAACGCCCGAACCGACCGCATCCTGGTGGTGGACGACGATGCCCGCATCCGCGACCTGCTGCGCCGCTATCTCAGCCAAGAGGGCTTCGAGGTGCTGCTGGCCGAGGATGCCAAGGCGCTCAACCGGCTGCTCACCCGCGAGACGGTGGACCTGATCGTGCTGGACCTCATGCTGCCCGGCGAGGACGGCCTGTCCATCTGCCGCCGGCTGCGCGCGGCCAACGACCAGACGCCGATCATCATGCTGACGGCCAAGGTGGAGGACGTGGACCGCATCGTCG
Source organism: Burkholderiales bacterium (assembly GCA_016219375.1). GTDB lineage: Bacteria > Pseudomonadota > Gammaproteobacteria > Burkholderiales > Burkholderiaceae_C > Aquabacterium. The sequence goes on along the minus strand of JACRNC010000016.1, from coordinate 284,963 downwards.
GCCTGGAGGTGGGCGCAGATGACTACCTGACCAAGCCCTTCAACCCCCGCGAGCTGCTGGCCCGCGTGCATGCCGTGCTGCGCCGCCGCCCGGCGATGGAAGCACCGGGCGCTCCCGCCAAGGAGCCGCAGACGGTGAGCTTCGGGCCGTTCGAGTTCGACCTGGCGCTGCGCCGGCTGACCAAGAACGGCGAGCAGATCTCGCTGACCACCGGCGAGTTCTCCATGCTCAAGGCGCTGGTGCGCCACCCGCGCCAGCCGCTGAGCCGCGACAAGCTGGCGCAGCTGGCCCGCGGACGAGAGTTCGAGCCCTTCGACCGCAGCCTGGACGTGCAGATCTCGCGCCTGCGCAAGATGATCGAGCCCGATCCGTCCCAGCCGCGCTACATCCAGACGGTGTGGGGCGTGGGCTATGTCTTCGTGCCCGACGAGGCGGGCGGCTGAGCACCCTGCCCTGCACTCCAGCCGCCGGCCGGCGGCTTTTTCCTGTTGATGCGCCGATCCGTCGCGCCTGACTGCCCATGCCTCGCAATCCCTTTGCGCTCAGCCTGTTCTGGCGCACCTTCATCCTGCTGGCCATGCTGCTGGGCGCGGGCATCTTCGCCTGGGTGCAGACCTTCCGCGCGCTGGACTTCGAGCCGCGCGCGGTGCAGGCGGCGCAGCAGATCGCCAGCCTGGTCAACCTCTCGCGCGCCGCGCTGCGCTATGCCGACAGCATCAACCGCGTCACGCTGATCAAGACCATCTTCGACCAGGAGTCGGTGCGCCTGGCCCCGCGCGAGCCCAAGGACAAGTGGGTGCCCTTCGAGGTCAACCGCTTCACCCGCGCCATCGGCTCGGAGCTGCGCTCGCGCCTGGGCCCCAGCACCGTGGTGGCCAGCAGCGTCAACGGCGTGCCCGGGCTGTGGGTGGGCTTCGTCATCGAGAACGACAACTACTGGCTGCAGGCCGACCCCAGCCGCGTGCAGCCGCTGACCGGGCGAACGTGGTTCATCTGGATCAGCATCGCCGTGCTGGCCACGCTGGTGGGCTCCGCCGCCATTGCCGGGCTGATCAACCGGCCGCTCAAGCAGCTGTCGTTTGCCGCCAGCCGCATCCGCGAGGGCGAATACGACTCGCAGCTCGACGAGACCATGTTCACCCGCGAGATCCGCGAGGTGAACCAGGGCTTCAACCGCATGGCGCGCGAGCTGGCGCGCATCGAGGAAGACCGCGCGGTGATGCTGGCCGGCATCTCGCACGACCTGCGCACGCCGCTGGCGCGCATGCGGCTGGAAGCCGAGATGAGCATCACCGACGAGGAGGCCAAGCGCAACATGGCCGCCGACATCGACCAGCTCGACGCCATCATCGACAAGTTCATGGACTACGCCCGCCCGGGCGAGGTCAAGCTGGTGCCGGTGCACGTGGCGCCGCTGGTGGACAAGGAGATCGCCGCCTTCCGCGACACCAGCCAGATCCGCATCAGCGCGCGCGTGCCGGTGGACGCCTGCGTGATGGCCGACCCGACCGAGCTCGGCCGGGTGCTGGCCAACCTGTTCGAGAACGCGCGCCGCTATGGCCGCACGCGCGGCACCGGCGTGGCCGAGGTGGAGGTGAGCTACGCCAAGTCCAACACCTGGGTGCAGCTCAGCGTGCGCGACCACGGCCCCGGCGTGCCGCCGGAGAAGCTCGCCCAGCTCACCGTTCCCTTCTTCCGCGGGGATGCGGCGCGCACGGCGGCCACCGGCGCCGGCCTGGGCCTGGCCATCGTGGACAAGGCGGTGGCCCGCATGGGCGGGCGCTTCGAGATCGCCAACGCCGCCGAGGGCGGGCTGGTGGCCTACATCCGGCTCAAGCGGGTGCAGGCCTGAGCCAGCCTGGCGCAGCGGCTGGCCTCAGCTGCGCATCAGCAGGCAGACCGCCCGGGCTTCGATGGCCCGGCCCTCGCCCACCGGGCCCATCTTCTCGGCCGTCTTGGCCTTCACGTTCACTGCGGCTTCCTCCAGCCCCAGCGCCTGCGCAATGCGCACCCGCATGGCCGGGATGTGCGGCGCCAGCTTGGGTGCCTGGGCGACGATGGTGCTGTCCACGTTGACGATGGACCAGCCCTGCTCGCGCACGCGGCGGGCGGCCTCCTGCAGCAGCACGACGGAGTCGGCGCCCTTGAAGGCGGCATCGGTGTCCGGGAAGTGGCGGCCGATGTCGCCCAGGCCGGCGGCGCCCAGCAGCGCATCGGTCAGCGCATGCAGCAGCGCATCGGCATCCGAGTGGCCGAGCAGGCCGTGGATGTGCGGGATGGTCACGCCGCCCAGGATCAGCGGGCGGCCGGTGATGAGGGCATGGGTGTCCCAGCCTTCGCCGATGCGCAGGGCGGGCCAGGAGGCGACAGGGGTGGTCATGGTCTGAATGGAGGTGATCGCGGGTGGAATGCCGGGGGACGATCGAGGCGGTGAAGCGCTCAGCGGCCCGGCACCTGCAGCAGCCGCTCGGCCAGAGCGAAGTCCTCCGGCCAGGTGAGCTTGAAGTTGTCCAGCGCGCCGCGCACCAGCAGCGGCGCATGGCCCAGGGACTCGATGGCGCTGGCCTCGTCGGTGACGCCCTCGCCGGCATGGGCCAGGGCCGGGCGCAGCAGGCCCAGGCGGAACATCTGCGGCGTCTGCGCGGCCCACTTGCCGCTGCGGTCCAGCGTGGCGGCAACGCGGCCGTCAGGCGTGGCGTCCTTGAGCGTGTCGGCCAGCGGCAGGGCCAGCAGGCCGCCGATCTCGTCCTTCCAGCAGGCGTCGATGAGGCGGTCGATGAGGGCCGGCGTGATGAGGCAGCGCGCGGCGTCGTGCACCAGCACCCAGTCGTGCGGCTGCGCGCCGCGGGCGATCAGCTCGTCCAGGCCGGCGCAGACGCTGGCCGCGCGCGTGGCGCCGCCGCAGCGGGCGGTCCACAGGCGGTTGCCGTCCAAGCCCGGCAGTGCCTGCTCGAACTGCCCGTCATCCGGCGACAGCACCACCAGCGTGGCGGCCAGGCGCGGCACCGCGGCCAGTGCGGCCAGCGTGTGCGCCACCACCGGTTGCCCGGCCACGTGGCGGTATTGCTTGGGCCCGCCGGGGCCGGCGCGCTGGCCGCTGCCGGCGCAGGGGACGAGGGCATAACAGCGCGGCTCGACACCGATGGCATAGCCCGGAACAGCCGGTGCAGCAGCGCCTTCAACGTGGCCGGTCGGGGGCAGGGACATGGGGGGCGATTCTAGAATTCGCCACCTTTTCAGGCCCCCAGCACCGCTGTCGGGGCCGTTCGTCGTTTCTGGCCTGTTCCGAACCGATCCCGACCATGCAACTGCCCACCCTGGCCCCCGGCAAGCGCTTCACCCTGCCCCGCCCCATCGGCTCGTCAGACGCCCTGCTGCTGGCCGAGTTCGCCAAGGCGCGTGCGGCCAGCAAGCAGATCACGGCCATCGTCACGGCGGAGCCGGCCGATGCCCAGCGGCTGCAAGACGAGATCGCGTTCTTCGCGCCCGGGCTGCGCATCGCCGTGTTCCCGGACTGGGAGACGCTGCCCTACGACACCTTCTCGCCGCACCAGGACCTGATCTCCGAGCGGCTGGCCACGCTGTGGCGGGTGCAGCAGGGCGATCTGGACGTGGTGCTGCTGCCGGCCACCACGGCGCTGACGCGGCTGGCGCCGCCGTCCTTCCTGGCGGCCTACACCTTCCACTTCAAGCAGAAGCAGCAGCTGGATGAAGCCAAGCTCAAGGCCCAACTGACGCTGGCCGGCTACAACCATGTGAGCCAGGTCGTCTCGCCGGGTGAATATGCCGTGCGCGGCGGGCTGATCGACCTCTTCCCGATGGGCTCGCCGGTGCCCTACCGGGTGGACCTGTTCGGTGACGAGGTGGACTCCATCCGCACCTTCGACCCCGACAGCCAGCGCAGCCTCTACCCGGTGCCCGAGGTGCGCCTGCTGCCCGGGCGCGAGTTCCCGATGGATGAGGACGCGCGCGGCGCCTTCCGCAACCGCTGGCGCGAACGCATCGAGGGCGACCCGACCCGCTCGCGCATCTACAAGGACATCGGCAACGGCGTGGCCACGGGCGGCATCGAGTACTACCTGCCGCTGTTCTTCGATGAGGTGGCGACCTTCTTCACCCACCTCGGCCCGCAGGCCGGCGTGGTGCTGCACGGTGAGGTGGACGAGGCGCTCAAGCGCTTCTGGGGCGAGACCCGCGAGCGCCACCGCTTCCTGCAGCACGACCCGGAGCGGCCGCTGCTGCCGCCGGAGGATCTGTTCCTGCGGCCGGAGGAGTTCTTCACGCTGGCCGGCGCGCACGCGGTGCTGGCCGTGCGCGGGAGCGAGCCGGTGGATTGGGCCCGGCCGCTGCCGGATCTGTCGGTGGAGCGCGGCGCCCAGGAGCCGCTGCGCAAGCTCGACCGCCACCTGGCCAGCACCGAGCACCGCGTGCTGATCGTGGCCGAGAGCGCCGGCCGACGCGAGAGCCTGCTGGAGCTGCTGCGCGAGCACGGGCTGGAGCCCACCACCGTCGAGTCGCTGCAGGCCTTCCTGGACAGTGATCTGAAGCGCGCCATCACTGTGGCGCCGCTGGCCTCGGGCTTCTTCTGGACCGAGCGCGGGGTGCAGTTCGTCACCGAGACCGAGCTGTTCGACGCCACCCCCACCACGCGCCGGCGCAAGCGCCAGGAGCAGGTCAGCGATGTCGATGCGCTGATCAAGGACCTGTCCGAGCTCAAGGTGGGCGACCCGGTGGTGCATGCCAACCACGGCATCGGCCGCTACCAGGGGCTGATCAACCTGGATCTGGGCGAAGGGCCGACCGAGTTCCTGCACCTGGAGTACGCCGACAAGGCCACGCTCTACGTGCCCGTGTCGCAGCTGCACCTGATCAGCCGCTACACCGGCGTGAGCGCCGAGGAGGCGCCGCTGCACCGCCTGGGCTCCGGCCAGTGGGAAAAGGCCAAGCGCAAGGCCGCCGAGCAGGTGCGCGACACCGCGGCCGAGCTGCTCAACCTGTATGCCCGCCGCGCGGCGCGCGAGGGCTTTGCCTTCCGCTTCTCGCCGCAGGACTACGAGGCCTTTGCCGCGAGCTTCGGCTTCGAGGAGACGCCGGACCAGAACGCCGCCATCCACGCCGTCATCCAGGACATGATCTCCCCGCGCCCGATGGACCGGCTGGTCTGCGGCGACGTGGGCTTCGGCAAGACGGAAGTGGCGCTGCGCGCGGCGTTTGTCGCCGTGACCGGGGGCAAGCAGGTGGCGCTGCTGGCGCCCACCACGCTGCTGGCCGAGCAGCACTACCAGAACATCGCCGACCGCTTTGCCAAGTGGCCGGTCAAGGTGGCCGAGATGTCGCGCTTCCGCTCGGCCAAGGAGATCAAGGCGGCGATGCAGGGGCTGGAGGACGGCACCATCGACATCGTGGTCGGCACGCACAAGCTGCTGAGCGAGTCGGTCAAGTTCAAGCGCCTGGGCCTGCTGATCATCGACGAGGAACACCGCTTCGGCGTGCGCCACAAGGAGGCGATGAAGGCCCTGCGCGCCGAGGTCGATGTGCTGACGCTCACCGCCACGCCCATCCCGCGCACGCTGGGCATGGCGCTGGAAGGCCTGCGCGACCTCAGCGTCATTGCCACCGCGCCGCAGCGCCGGCTGGCCATCAAGACGTTTGTCCGCAGCGAGACAAGCGGCGTGATCCGCGAGGCCGTGCTGCGAGAGCTCAAGCGCGGCGGGCAGGTCTACTTCCTGCACAACGAGGTGGAGACCATCGAGAACCGCCGCCAGAAGCTGCAGGAGCTGCTGCCCGAGGCGCGCATCGCCATCGCCCACGGCCAGATGCCCGAGCGCGAGCTGGAGCGTGTGATGCGCGACTTCGTCGCCCAGCGCCACAACGTGCTGCTGTGCTCCACCATCATCGAGACCGGCATCGACGTGCCCACGGCCAACACCATCATCATGAGCCGGGCCGACAAGTTCGGCCTGGCCCAGCTGCACCAGCTGCGCGGGCGCGTGGGCCGCTCCCATCACCAGGCCTATGCCTACCTGCTGGTGCCGGACGTGGAGGGCCTGACCAAGCAGGCCGCGCAGCGCCTGGAGGCCATCCAGAACATGGAAGAGCTGGGCAGCGGCTTCTACCTGGCCATGCACGACCTGGAGATCCGCGGCGCCGGCGAGGTGCTGGGCGAGAACCAGAGCGGCAACATGATGGAAGTGGGCTTCCAGCTCTACAACGACATGCTCTCGGAGGCCGTGCGCAGCCTGAAGTCCGGCAAGGAGCCGGACCTGCTGTCGCCCACCGGCATCTTCGGCGGCACGACCGAGATCAACCTGCACGCCCCTGCCCTGCTGCCCGACAGCTACTGCGGCGACGTGCATGTGCGGCTGAGCCTGTACAAGCGCCTGGCCTCGGCCGACACGCTGGACAAGATCGACACGCTGCTGGAGGAGATCGTCGACCGCTTCGGCAAGCTGCCCGCCCAGGCGCAGACGCTCTTCGACACGCACCGGCTGCGCGTGCAGGCCAAGCCCTATGGCGTGCTGAAAATCGACGCCGCGCCGGGCGCGATGGCCATCACCTTCCGCCCCAAGGCGCCGGTGGACCCGATGCGCATCATCGAGCTGGTGCAGAAGAACCGCCACATCAAGCTGGCCGGCAACGACAAGCTGCGCATCGAGCGCGCCCTGCCCGAGCCCAAGGACCGCGCGCAGTTCGTGCGCGACGTGCTGCGGTCCCTCGGCACGCCGGTGCCGGCGTGACGTTCACGGGCCCGCACGCCGGTCGTGGCGTGACGTTCAAGGGCCCTCACGCCGGTCGCGGCGTGATGTGACAAGGCGCACGCCGGTGGCGTCGTGACAGCGCGATGAACGCGCCGCCCGCAGCTCCGGCCCTTTGCGGCACGTCAAGCCGGGCAGCCGGGTGCTTGAGAGGGTCGCGGCCGCTTCCTAGACTGCGGTGATCACACATTCACCTCAAGGAGCCCGCCATGCCCAAGATGAAAGCCGCCGTCTTCGTCGAGCCCGGCCGCATCGTGCTGGAAGACAAGCCCGTGCCCGACGTGGGCCCGCTGGATGCGCTGATCCGTGTCACCACGACGACCATCTGCGGCACCGACGTGCACATCCTCAAGGGCGAGTACCCGGTGGCCCGCGGCCTGACCATCGGCCATGAGCCGGTGGGCGTGATCGAGAAGCTGGGCTCGGCCGTCAAGGGCTACCGCGAGGGCCAGCGCGTGATCGCCGGGGCCATCACGCCCAGCGGCTGGAGCAACGCCTGCCTGTGCGGCCAGTGCTCGCAGGACGGCGCGGGCACGGCGCACGGCTGGAAGGCCATCGGCGGCTGGCGCTTCGGCAACACCATCGACGGCGCGCAGGCCGAATACCTGCTGGTGCCCGACGCGATGGCCAACCTGGCCCCGGTGCCCGACGGCCTGAGCGACGAGCAGGTGCTGATGTGCCCGGACATCATGTCCACCGGCTTTGCCGGGGCCGAGAGCGCGGGCATCTGCATCGGCGACACGGTGGCCGTCTTCGCCCAAGGGCCGATCGGGCTGTGCGCCACGGCCGGCGCCAAGCTCAGCGGCGCCAGCACCGTGATCGGCGTGGACCGCCTGCCCGAGCGGCTGGAAATGGCCCGCCGCATGGGCGCGGACCATGTGGTGGACTTCAGCAAGGTCGACCCGGTGGACGAGATCCTGAAGATCACCGGCGGGCGCGGCGTGGACGTGGCCATCGAGGCGCTGGGCACGCAGGCCACCTTCGAGGCCAGCCTGCGCGTGCTGCGCCCGGGCGGCACGCTGTCCAGCCTGGGCGTCTACTCCACCGACCTCACCATCCCGCTGGGCCCGTTCGCCGCCGGGCTGGGCGACCACCGCATCATCACCAGCCTGTGCCCGGGCGGCAAGGAGCGCATGCGCCGGCTGATGTCCGTGGTCGAAGCCGGCCGGGTGGACCTGGGCAGCATGGTGACGCACCGATTCAAGCTGGACGACATCGAGGCGGCGTATGAGCTCTTCAGCCACCAGCGCGACGGCGTGCTGAAGGTGGCGATCACGCCTTGAACGCCCGACGCCGCACGCACGGCGGACTCACCCTGCGCACATCCGGCGTCCGCCTTCAGCCACCCGCCACCCGCACCACCGCCACGCCGAACCGCGCCGGCATTGAAGGCGGCCTGAGGCGGCGGGCGCTCAAGCCGGGTACATGTAGCCGCGGTTGAAGGGATAGTCGCTCTGCGCCCCGCGCAGCGCCTCGCCCGGCTCGCCCACCCGGCCGCTCGGGCGTGCGGCCAGCAGCTGATAGAGGGCGATCCAGCCCTGCTCGAAGGCCATCGCGCAGCCGGCCAGATAGAGCCGATAGGCGCGCACCGTCTGCTCGCTGGCCACCCGCCGGGCCTCGGCCAGCCGGGCTTCCAGGCTGTCGGACCAGGCCCACAGCGTGCGGGCGTAGTGGGGGCGCAGGTTCTCGGCATCCAGCAGCTCCAGGCCGCCCTCGGCCAGATGGCGGGCGACGTGGGCCACGTGGGTCAGCTCGCCGCCGGGGAAGATGTACTTCTCGATGAAGCCGCCCATGCCCGCGCCCAGCTCGGCGTTGTGCAGGCCGCCGGCGGTGATGCCGTGGTTCATCACCAGGCCGCCGGGCACGACCAGGCCGCGCAGCCTGTCGAAATAGGCGCTGAGCTGCGCGCGGCCCACGTGCTCGAACATGCCGACCGAGGCCACGCGGTCGAACGGCCCGTCCGGCAGCTCGCGGTAGTCCATCAGCCGCACCTGCACCCGGCCGTACAGGCCGCGCTCGTCGATCAGCCGCGCCACGTGCGCATGCTGGTTGCGCGACAGCGTGATGCCGGTGGCCTGCACGCCGTAGTGCTCGGCGGCCCACAACAGCAGCCCGCCCCAGCCGCAGCCCACGTCCAGCAGGCGCTGCCCGGGCTGCAGCGCCAGCTTGCGGCAGATGTGGTCCAGCTTGGCCTCCTGCGCCTGGGCCAGCGTCATGTCAGCGTCCCGAAAGTACGCGCAGCTGTAGACCCGGCGCGGGTCCAGCCAGAGCGCGTAGAAGTCGTCGCCGACGTCGTAGTGGAAGCTGATCTGCCGCGCATCGCGGTGCAGCCGGTGCGCCAGCCTGGAGCGCAGGTGGCGCCATGCACGCGTCCAGGGCATGGGCGGGCGGTCGTCCACCGGCTGGCGCGTGAGCTGGGCCACCACGGTCATCACGTCGCGCATGCTGCCGTCGATGTCCACCTCGCCGCGCACATAGGCATCGGCCAGGGCGCCGACCTCGCCGCGCGCCAAGTCCAGCAGCCCGCGCGACTGGCGAAAGCGCAGCGCCACGTCGCCGCCCCGCCCGGCCCGCCCGCCCGGCCACTCCAGCACCACGGATCGCGGCAGGCCCTGCAGCCGCCGCTCGATGACCTGTGTGATCGCCGCCATGCCGATCTCCTTTGCCGCGCACCCGCCGGCGCGTTGCAAGGACGATGCCGAACCACGCCGCCGCGCACAAGCGCGTGCCTGCCACCCGGTGCCCCGGTGAGCCGCCCGCATGTCGGAACAGCCCTGTTTTCGTGAGACAGATCTCAATTACAGGGGGCTTGTCCCGATCAAGATCCAGCCGATTGCGCTATTCCCCGCCTGAAAAAGGGTTGCCGCCGTTCTAATGCGGGGTTGCGCAAAGCTCTTCAACCCGTCTGCGGATCGCCTCCATGAAGCCTCCCCATGCTGCTGCCCATCGGGCGTCCCGTCTGCGTCTGCTGGAGCTGGAGCCGCGCATCCTGTTCGACGGCGCAGCAGCGGTGGACGTCGTGCACGACCTGGCTGCAGCCGACGCGGCGGCCGGTGCCGCGGCTGATGCGGCCAGTGCGGTGCCCCAGGGCCCGGCCGACCTGGCGCTGCCTGCGCCGGTGGTCACCGCCCTGTCCGAGGCGCAGGAGCTGGTGCAAGGCGTTGCCGCTCAGCAAGGTGCGGTGGACACGCTGGTGCAGATGTTCCAGGCGGCCGACGCGCCGGCGGCCGATGCGGCCTGGCGGGCGCAGGCGGCCCAGGCGCTGCAGGACTGGGCGGACGGCTCCGCGCCGGTGCGCATCGAGCTGCGCAGCGCGGCCGACATGCAGGGCGCGCTGGGGGGCTACGCTGCCCAGGGGCCGGACGGCCAGCCCGTGATCTACCTGAACGCCGACTACGCGGCCACGGCCAGCACCGCGGCGCTGCGCGCGGTGCTGCTGGAGGAAATCGGCCACTCGCTGGACAACCGGCTCAATGGCGATGCCGACACGCCCGGCGACGAGGGCCATGCCTTCGCCAGCCTGCTGACCGCCGGTGCGGCCAATGCCGTGACGGCCGGCGCGCAGGACGACCAGGGCACGGTGATGGTGGACGGCCAGGCCGTGGCGGTGGAGCAGGCCGCGCCCTATGCCGTGGCCCAGATCCACTATGTGCCGCTGCCGGAGCCGGACATCAAGATGGCGCTGTCGGCCATCGCCTCGGGCGTGTCGGGCAACATCGAGACGGTGATCGCCATCAGCGCGACGAGCAACGGCACGGTCGTCATCTACGACCACTGGGAGGACGGCTACGAGGCCGACATCAACAACCCGCTGCAGGCCACGACCCAGGTCTGGGGCGACAACGATGCGTCCAACGGCTACCTGGACCTGAACAACAACGGCAGCTTCGACGCGGGCGAGGACACGCTGACCGCCGGCCAGAGCATCGTGCTGCGCAACGCGTCAACCCGTCCAGCCCGTCCACGGTGGACTATGACGGCCGCGACAAGATCGGCTCGACCACGGCGATCGCCGTGACCAAGGCCGGCTGGTCGGCCAGCCCGGGCACGGTGCTGGCCGGCGCGGTGGCCGTGGTGGACGCCGGCAATGCGGGCAAGGTCTACACCCTGCCCATCGGCCAGAACGTCTCCACGGTGGCCACCGGCACCAACAAGCTGTTCGAGTACACCTCGGCCCACATCATCGCCACCGCGGCCAACACCACGGTGCGCATCGACAAGGACGGCGACGGCACCTTCGAGACCACGGTGACGCTGGCCAACGAGGGCGACACCTATCTCGTCAACGGCGGCCTGAACGCCGGCGGGCGCATCGAGGCGGACAAGGGCATCGGCGTCTACGTGATCGCCGGCGACGTGGGCTCGTCCTATGAGAACCGCTGGTTCTCGCTGACGCCTGACGAACAGTGGGCCTCCAGCTACTACGCCCCGCTGGGCACGACGCTGTCGGCTGACCCGGCCTATGTGGTGATCTACAACCCCGATGCGTCCAACCCGCTGACCGTCTACTACGACACCGCCACGCAGACCGGTCTGAGCGTGACGGTGGCAGCCAAGGGCACCAACTACGTGCTGATGCCGGCATCGGCGGCGCACTTCTACACCGCCAACGGCGCCAAGTTCTATGCCGTCAGCGTCATCGACGCCGACGCCACCAGCAACGCGACGCACGACTGGAGCTACTCGCTCGTGCCCGAGACCTACCTGACCACCAAGTTCGTGGTGGCCTGGGGCCCGGGCAACAACAACACCCCGACCACCGGCGCGGCCAACGGCAGCCCGGTGTGGGTGACGGCCACCGACGACACCACGCTCTACATCGACAACGCCGCCGGCGTGACGGTCAAGGACTCCAAGGGAGCCACCGTCACCGGCACGCGCGTGGGCAGCACCAACACCTTCCAGTACGACATCACCGAGCTGGAGTCCTACCGCGTCTTCGACAGCGACAACGACCAGAGCGGCCTGACCGTCTACACACCGACGGCACGCTGATCACCGCCGCCTGGGGCGAGGATCCGTCCATCGCCGGGGCCGGCAATCCCTACCTGGACCTGGGCACCACGGTGCTGCCCTTCCCGGACTACGTCTTCAGCAAGGTCTCCACCGAGGCCTCGCGCGTGACCTACGGGGCATCGGCCAGCGACGACGACACGCAGGTGGAGCTGGGCGAGCAGATCGAGTTCACCATCTCGGTGACCAACCGCGCGGTCATCGACCTGTTCAACATCAACATCAAGGACGCGCTGGTGGTGCCGGCCGGGGCCACCGCGTCGGACATCGGTACCTATGTGGCCGGCAGCACCTGGCTGACGATCATCCGTGCCGACGGCACGGTGGTGGTGGACCAGCAGATCGCCGACAAGGTGCTCGGCGGCCTGGCCAGCACCGCCGAGGACACGCCCTACACGCTGTGGCTGGCCCAGGTGCAGCGGGCCCTGCCATCGCTCCATCCCCTGCCCGACGGCATGCCGCCCGCGCCGGACGGCGGCCGGGCGCTGACCGCCGCCGACCTGCCCGGGCCGCTGCGCGCCGGCTGGGCCGAGTGGTGGCCGCAGCATGCGCTGTGGCTGCCGCTGACGGCACCGGACGGCCAGAGCCTCGGCGGTGTCTTCTACGTGCGCGACGAGCCTTTCCAGGATGCCGAGCGCGCGCTGCTGGCCGTGCTGCACGGCCATTACGCCTTTTGCCTGCAGGCGCTGCAGGCGCGCCGCCGCCGGCTGCTGCCCCGCCTGGCAGACGACCCGCGCCGGCGGCGCTGGCTGCGTGGCCTGGTGCTGGCCGCGGCGCTTGCCACGCTGATCCCGGTGCGCCTGTCGGTGATCGCTCCGGCCGAAATCGTCGCCCTGGAGGCCCAGGCCGTTGCCGCGCCCACCGACGGCGTCATCAAGGCCTTCCACGTGCAGCCCAACCAGCCGGTCAAGGCCGGGCAGAAGCTCTTCTCGCTGGACGACACCACGCTGCGCAACCGCCGCGAGGTGGCGGTGCAGGCGCTGGAGGCGGCGCGGGCCGACGCCCTGGCCGCCAGCCAGAAGGCCTTCGACGATGCCCAGGCCAAGGGCGGCGTGGCCACGCTGCAGGGCCGCGTGCGCGAGAAGGAGGCCGAGGTCGCCTACCTGGACGAGCTGCTCGGCCGCATCGAGGTGCGCGCCGCGCACGACGGCGTCTTCGTCTTCGGCGACCCCAACGACTGGATCGGCAAGCCGGTGGTCACCGGCGAGCGCATCGCCCAGCTGGCCCGCCCCGATGACCTGGGCGTGCTGGTCTGGGTGCCGGTGGGCGACGCCATCGCGCTGGAGCGCGGCGCGCCCATGCGCGTGTACCTGCAGGTGGCGCCGCTGGATGCGCTGTCGGCGCAGCTGGTGGAGACCAGCTACCAGGCCACGCTGTCGCCCGACGAGGTCGCGTCCTACCGCGTGCGCGGCCGGCTGCTGCCGGGCGAGCAGGCGCACATCGGCCTGCGCGGCGTGGCCAAGGTCTACGGCGACTGGCGGCCCTTCCTCTACTGGGTGCTGCGCCGGCCGCTGGGCGCGCTGCGCCAGTGGGTGGGCCTGTGAGCGCCGCCGCTGCGCCCGGCGCCGCCGCTGCGCGACGACCTGCAGCTGCATCCGGCGGCCCCGCATGGCGACGGCTCGCCCGCCTGGGTCGTGCAGGACCCGGCCACCAACCAGTTCTTCCGCATCGGCTGGCTGGAGTTCGAGCTGCTCAGCCGCTGGCACCTGGGCGACCCCGCTGCGCTGCTGCAGGCCACCGCGGCCGAGACCCTGCTGCAGCCCGAGCAGGCCGAGCTGGAGGAGCTCTACGCCTTCCTGCTGCACCACCAACTGCTCGACGTGCGCCACCCCGACTACACCCGCGCGCTGCTGGCCCGCCACCGCCAGGCGCGGCCCGGCGTGATGCACTGGCTGCTGCACCACTACCTGTTCTTCCGCGTGCCGCTGCTGCGCCCGGCGGCCTGGCTGGGCCTGCTGGCCCCCGCGCTGGGCTGGGTCTACACCCGGGCCACGGCCGTGACGGTGGCCGGGCTCACGCTCCTGGGCCTCGTGCTGACGGCGCGGCAATGGGACGCCTTTGCCGCCAGCTTCGTCGACACCCTCACCCCCGCCGGCCTGCTGGGCTACCTGGCCGCGCTGGCCGTCACCAAGAGCCTGCACGAGCTGGGCCATGCCGTCACCGCCACCCGCTACGGGCTGCGCGTGGCGCACATGGGCGTGGCCTTCGTCGTGATGTGGCCCATGCTCTACACCGACACCGGCGAGTCCTGGCGGCTGTCGGACCACCGCCAGCGGCTGCGCATCGCCTCGGCCGGCATCGTCACCGAGCTGGCCCTGGCCGGCCTGGCCCTGCTGGCCTGGAACTTCACCGCCGAAGGCAGCGTGCGGCAGGGCCTGTTCTTCCTGGCGACCACCGCCTGGGTCATGACGCTGGCGCTCAATGCCAGCCCGTTCATTCGCTTCGACGGCTACTTCATCCTGTCGGACGTGCTGGACGAGCCCAATCTGCGCGAGCGGGCCGCCGCGCTGGCCCGCGCCAGCCTGCGCCGTCGCCTGCTGGGCTGGGACGAGCCTGACCCCGAACCCTTGCCCCGGGGCCGCCGCCGGGCGCTGGTGGCCTTTGCGGTGGTCACCTGGCTCTACCGGCTGGTGGTCTTCGTCGGCATCGCGGTGGCCGTCTACCTGCTCTTCTTTAAGCTGCTGGGCATCCTGCTGTTCATCGTCGAGATCGCCTGGTTCGTCGTGCTGCCGATGTGGCGCGAGCTGCGCATCTGGCTGGCCCGGCGCGCGGCCATCCCCCGCCGGCGCCTGGGCGGCGCCGCGGCCGGGGTGGCGCTGCTGCTCACCATCGGCCTGCTGCCGCTGCCCTGGCGCGTGCATGCCCCCGGCTGGGCACGTCCGGCGCAGGCGCAGACGCTCTACAGCCCCATGCCGGCGCGCATCGTCGCCCTGCCGCAGGCGGGCCCGGTGCGGGCCGGACGGCCGGTCTTCACGCTGGAGCAGCCGGAGGTGGCCTACAAGGCCGCACTGGCGACCACCTCGGCCGACGCCCTGGCTGCACGCATCCGCGGCCTGTCGGGCACGCTGGACGGCGAAGCCCAGCGCGACGTGCTGCAGCGGCTGTGGGCGCAGAACCTGGCCGAAGCTGCCGCGCAGCAGGACGAGGCGGCACGCCTGGTCCTGGCCGCTCCCTTCGATGGCCAGGTGCTCGACCTGGACCCTGCCCTGGCGCCAGGGGTCTGGGTATCACCGGGCCAGGCCCTGGCCGTGGTCGTCTCCGGCTCGCGCTGGCAGGCCGAGGTGTTCGTCACCCAGGACGACCTCTCCCGCCTGCGGGCCGGCGCGGCGGTGCGCTTCTTCCCCGACGGCGGCGGTCAGCCGCTGAACGGCCAGGTCGTGGCGGTGGACCAGAGCCGCATGATCACCCTGCCCCACCCCGTACTGGCCAGCCGTCACGGCGGCCCCATCGCGGTCCTGCCTGGAGACCGGGCGCTCATGGTGCGAGACACGCTCTACCGGCTGCGCATCCGGCTGGATGCGCCCCCAGGCCCGCCTCGCCTCCTGCGCGGCCGTGCGGTGATCGAGGGCCAGCCTCGCAGCTGGCTGCTGCACACGCTCAAGCCCGCCCTGCTGGTGGCGGTGCGGGAGCTGGGCTTCTAGGTCACGAGCCGGTCGGCAGCAGGCCCCGCCGGATAATCGCGGCTTTGCCCGCCCGACCCCTGCGTCCATGTCCCGCCCGTCTGCCCAGCCGCAAGAAGTCTCCCCCGGCCTCCTCATCCAGGGCTTCACGCCGCCGCTTGCGCTGCGGCAGTTCCGCGCCATCGCCTTCGACATGGACTCGACGCTGATCAACATCGAGTGCATCGACGAGATCGCCGACGCGGTGGGCAAGAAGGCCGAGGTGGCGGCCATCACCGAGGCGGCCATGCGCGGCGAGATCGCCGACTTCAAGGAGAGCCTGATCCGTCGCGTGGCCCTGCTCAAGGGCGTGCCGGCCGGTGCGCTGCAGGAGGTCTATGAGCAGCGGCTGCGCCTGAACCCCGGCGCGCAGGAGCTGATGGCCGCGGCGCGGGCTGCGGGCCTGCGCACGCTGCTGGTGTCCGGCGGCTTCACCTTCTTCGCCGACCGGGTGCGCGAGCGCCTGGGCATGGACGAGGCCCACTCCAACGTGCTGGAGATCGAAGGCGGCCGCCTCACCGGCCGCGTGCTGGGCGACATCGTGGACGGCGCGGCCAAGCGTGCCCACCTGCTGGCCCTGTGCGAGCGCATCGGCTGCCCGCCGTCGCAGGCCATTGCCGTGGGCGACGGCGCCAACGACCTCTTGATGATGGGCGCGGCCGGCCTAAGCGTGGCCTATCACGCCAAGCCCAAGGTGCGCGAGCAGGCGATGGTGGCCATCCACAGCGGCGGCCTGGACCGGCTGCTGGAGGTCGTGGCCGCCTGAGCGCATCCGGGCCGCTGGGGGCCCCTCAGCGTCCCTGGCGTCCCTGAGCGCCCCTGCTCGGCCGGCCACCCTCCGGCGGGGGATTAATGAGGCCTTAAGGTTCCGTGAGGGTTCATTTACGAACCCTCGGCGGGCTGCTTTCCTAGAGTGACGGCACGCGATGACGCCATCGCGCTGCCCCACTCATCAACAGCAAAGCAGAGGAACCATGAACACCATCCCCACCCCGCCCACCCTGCCCGGTACGCCCGCCCAGGCCCCGCGCATGGACCTGTACGCCTTCATCCACAAGGCGCTGCGCAGCCTGATGAGCGACACGCTGCTGCGCCTGGGCCGCGCCGATGCCGACGACCGTGCATCCGCCGACGGCGCCCTGGCCCAGGTGCGCGAGCTGCTGGCCGCCTGCGAGGCCCACATCGCCAAGGAAGAGCACTACGTGCACCCGCTCGTGGAGCGCGCGGTGGGCGGCGCCAGCTCGCGCGTCGCCGGCGAGCACCAGGACCATGCCGACAGCATCAGCGGCCTGCGTGCGCTGTGCGACGGCGCGGAGCAAGCCACGGGCCCGGTGCGGGCCGGGGCGCTGCACCGGCTGTACCTGGAGCTCTCGCGCTTCGTCGGCGAGAACTTCGAGCACATGCAAGTGGAGGAGGCCCGCCACAACGCCGTGCTGTGGGCGCATTACTCGGACGCCGAGCTCAAGGCCGTGCATGACGAGATCCTGGCCGGCATCCAGCCTGCCGAGATGATGTTCATCATGCGCTGGATGCTGCCGGCGCTGAGCCCCACCGAGCGCCTGGGCATGCTGGCCGGCATGCAGGCCGAGGCCCCGCCGCCGGCCTTCGCCGCCGTGCTGGACCTGGCGCGCGAGGTGCTGGATGCGGCGCAGTGGGCTGGCGTGCAGCGCGGCCTGGGTCTGACCGCAGCCACCGACCCGTCGCTCCAGCCGGCAACCCAGCCAGCGCTGCTGGCCGCCTGATGCCACTGCGTGCGGCCGGCTCAGAAGGCGTGAATGAACCCGGTGTGTCCGAGCAGGCCTGGCGGCTTCGTTGGCACCGTCTCAAGCGCCCAGCGCCTGCAGCAGCAGCGGGCGGCCCACCTCCAGCCGCAGGCGGCCGCGGCCGGCCTTGGCCAGCTGCACGCGGCCGCCGCGCTCGGCCAGGCGGCGGGCCAGCAGCACCAGGCGGGCCTCCAGGTTGTCGGCCACGTCGGGCAGGCGCACCCGCGGATCCAGCCGCAGCTCGCGGTTGGTGAACTCGCAGCGCCCGCTGGCCGCGTGGTCGCTGAGCAGGGTCCAGAGCACGGCGCCGGCCACGCCCTTGATGATGTAGTCGCCGTCGAAGAAGACGCTGCCGTCCTGCTCGTAGTAGCGCACGTGCAGCGGGGCGGCGGCCGGCTGCGCGGGGGGCGGCGATGGCGTGCCTTGCGGTGAGCCCTGTTGTGAGCCGTGGGCCGTGCCGTGCGGTGGCCCCGGCGGTGGACACTGAGGCACGCCATGCCGTGCACGTGGCTCCGCCGGCTGCCCCGGTGTCGGCGCCGCATCGGCGGCCTCGCCGTCCTGCAGCTGGCGCAGGCAGGCTGCCAGTTGCCCGCCCAGCGCCACCAGCGCGTCCTCGTCGTCGTAGCTGAAGCGCAGGTCCTGCTCGCTCTCGTCGAACAGCACGCCCACCAGCTCGCCGCAGGCCAGCAGCGGCACGGCCAGCTGGCTGTGCGGCTCGGCCAGGCCGGGCCAGGGGATCTCGCGCATGGCGCCGGCATCGCCCGGCTGGTGCGGCGGCAGGTGCTTGCGCACCGCCTGCATATAGGCCTGCTCGCTGGTCAGGTGGCTGATGCGCACGGGCACGCGCTGGCGCGCGGCCACGCCGATCACGCCCTCGCCCAGGCCGATCTCCGAGCCCACGCCCGAGCGGCCGTAGCCGCGGCTGGCCACGGTGTAGAGGCGCTGTGCGGCGGCATCGTGCACCAGCACCAGCGCGTGCTCGATGTGCAGCTCGCGGGCCAGGCCGTCCAGCAGCGCCTCCAGCAGGCTGTCCAGATCACCGCAGCCCTGCAGCGCCTGCGTGCAGCGACGCAGCGCGGCCAGCCGGTTGACGCCGGGCGCCGGCGCCGGCAGGTCGGCCTTGCGCACGTGGTCGATGGACGTCACCTCGTACAGGTCCGCACCGAGCAGGTGGAACACACCGGCCATGCCGCTGTGCGAGGCGATGCCCGAGAGCTTGGCCTTCATGCGCTCGAACAGCGGCCCTTCGGTTTGCGTTGCCAGGTAGCGGGCGCGGATGCGGTAGAGCGCGCCGGTCAAGGGATGGGCGACCAGGATCTCCACCCGCGGGTCGGCCAGCACGTTGCGCCGCGTCTTGTTGAAGAACTGGAAGGACAGCGCCACGTGCCGCGCATCCACGTAGTCCACCTGCGACAGGTAGGCGACGTTGGGCGTGCCGTCGGCCGCGCAGGTGGCCATGACGCCGGGGATGGCGCCCTCCAGGCAGTCGCGGATGTCGTCCAGCGTCAGCGGCATGGGCAGGGACTGCAGCGTGTGCGTCCGGCTCAGGGCTGCGGCGGCAGCGGCTCGCCCGCATGCGCGCCGGGCGTCTGCTCATAGGCTTCGCACGGTGTGAAGCTCAGCACCTGCAGCGCGGCCGGGTCGTGGCTGAAGAGCGCCTCCACCATCTGCGGCGCAAAGCCCAGCAGGCCGATCTCGCCGGTCATGCGGCCGATGTAGCTGCGCGCGGTGGCCGCGTCCTGGGGGCCGGCCGGCTCCAGCCGGGCATCGCGGCCCTTGATCTGCACCGTGCGGTGGGTGCTGGGCTCGCAGAAGACCACGGCGACCTGCCGGTTGGCGCGCACATCGGCCAGCGTGTCCTCGGCCGCCGCGCCGTCGATCAGCACGGCGATGCGCTCGCTGCGCGGCGGCCCCTGCAGGCCCAGCGCGCGCACCACGTGCGGCTGGTGCGTCGCATCACGCGTGGCCACCAGCACCGACACCGGGCGCTGCAGCAGCGGCAGGGTGGCCAGGTCCGGCAGCGCGGCCGTGGGCGCGCCCGGCTGCGCGGCAGCGGCTGGGTGGGTGGTGTCGCGGTTCATCGCGGGCGGCTGCTGGGTGACCGGCGGTCAAGTGCTGGGTGAGGCGGCCAAAGCGGCGGGCCCGGTTGCTGCCGCGTGGGCCGGGTGTCAGGCCAGCGGCCGGTCCGACACGACGATGCCGTCGGCATCGGCATAGAGCCAGTCGCCCGGGCGCACCCACACGCCCTGGATCTGCACCGGCACGTCGGCCTGGCCCTGGTTGCGCTTTTCGGTGGGCAGCGGCATGGAGGCCAGCGCGCGGATGCCGACCTCGCACTCGGCCAGCTCGCCCACGTCGCGCACGCAGCCGTCGACGATCACGCCGGCCCAGCCGTTCCTGGCCGCGGCCTTGCCCAGGTTGCCGCCGACGAGGGCGCGGCGCAGCGAGCCGCCGCCGTCGACCACCAGCACGCGGCCGTTGCCCGGGCTGTCCACCGCGGCCTTGACCAGGGTGTTGTCCTCATGGCACTTGACCGTGGCCACCGGGCCGGCAAAGACCCGGCGGGCGCCGAAGTCGCGGAACACCGGCGGCAGCACGCGGAAGGCGCCGTCGGTATCGTTCTTGTGCTCGTCGCAGAAGTCGCAGGTGGCGAAGGTGGCAGGGGCTTGGGTCATGGCTGAAGTCGCGGATGACGGGTCGATGAAGGGCGCGCGGGGCGTTCGGCCGCAGCGCGCTGCAGGGTTGGGGGGAGAGGATGGGCGATTGTGTCGCGCAGCCCCGGGCGCCTCCACCCCGTGACCGTTCGCCCGGTGCGGCGGCCGTGGCCGGCCCATCGGTATCCGCTACAGTGCCCGGCCTCTGGCGGCACATCCTGAAAGCTCCGGCTCGTTGGCCTTGCTCGTTGGCCTTGTTCCCGGCCCAGCTCTTGTGCCGTGCTCGTGTGGCTTGCTCTCATGCCTTGCAGCCGGCCCTGGCCAGAACATCGAGGCCCGCCTCGCGATCCCGGCAGGCCGCCCTGCCGCGCAAGCGGGCCGTCATCCGGCCGCCCTTCCGTTCCCGCACGTACGCCGTGACCGATCTCTCCACCGTCCGCCGCCCCTGGCGCTTCTGGGCCCGGCATGGGCTCGCCTGGCTGGCGCTGCCGCTGGCCCTGCTGCTGGCGGCCGGCTGGGTGGCCGCCCACGGGCTGGACCGGCCGCTGCTGCTGCAAGCCAATGCCCTGCTGCTGGGGCGGGGCGACGGCGGCGCGCCGCAACCGGCGCTGGCGGTGTGGTGGTCCAGCCTGTCGCTGGTCGGCCGTGCGCTGGGCCTGCTGATCCTCTTCCTGCTGGGGGCCCGCCGCCGGCCGGACTGGGCCGCCGCCGGCCTGATCGTGCTGCTGCTGGGCGGGCTGGGCGTGGATGCGCTCAAGGGCGCTTTTGCCGCGCCGCGCCCGCCGGCGGTACTGGCAGCGGGCGAGATCCACGTGCTGGGCGACGTACTGAAGGAGCGCTCCATGCCCTCCGGCCATGCGGCCGGCGCCTTCGCCACCGCAGCCGTGGTGCTGCTCAGTCGCCGCAATGGCCGCATACCGAAGTGGGCCGCGCCGCTGGTGCTGGGCCTGGCCGTGGCGATGGCGCTGTCCAGACTCGCCGCCGGCGTGCACTGGCCGCGCGATCTGCTGGCCGGCGCTGCGCTCGGCTGGCTGTTCGGCGCCTTCTCGGTGCTGCTGGCCGCACGCAGCGGGCTGAGCGACTGGGTGGCCGGCTGGCACGGCCAGCGGGTGGCAGCGGCGGCTTTGCTGCTGTGCGGCTTCCTCGCCGCGGCGCTGCCGCTGGGCTATCCGCAGGGGCGTGCAGCGCAGGTGGCGCTGGTGATCGCGGCCCTGGGCTTGGGGCTGCACCGCGCCTGGCATCTGACTGAAGAAGCGCGCTGCACCGCGGCCGCCCGCCACGCATGACGCGCCCGCCCTGGAAGAAGCTGCTCGGCTGGGCCCTGGGCCTGGCGCTGCTGGCCTGGCTGCTGGCGCGGCTGCCGCTGGACAACCTGCCGCAGGCGCTGGCGCGAATCGGCTGGGGCACCTGGCTGATGGCCTGTGTGGCGCTGCTGGTGAGCTACGGCATGCGCGCCGCGCGCATGCAGGTGGTGCTGGCCCGCCACGCCGGGCTGTGGTGGCCGCGTCGCGCGGCGTGGCGGCTGATGCTGCTCTACAACGGCGCCATCGTGCTGCTGCCCTTTCGCAGCGGCGAGCTGGCCTTCCCCTGGCTGGCCGCGCGCGAGCTGGGTACGCCCACAGCCACCGCCGTGGCCGCCTGGGTGTGGATGCGGGTGCAGGATCTGGCGGTCCTGGCGCTGCTGGCCGTACTGGCCTGGCCGGGGTTCGGCCTGGGTGCGCGCGGCGGGCTGGTGCTGCTGTGGCTGGCCGGCGTGGCGCTGCTGGAGCCGGCGTCGCGCGCCATCCTGTCCCGGCTGCCGGCCTTCACCGCGCTGCCGACGGCAGACGAGGCGCCGGCCGGTGGATGGCGGCGCAAGCTGGTCGGCAGCCTGGCCAAGCTGCGCCTGGCGCTCGATGACCGCGCCCACCACCATCCGCTGGCCTGGGTCTATACGCTGCTGAACTGGACGGTGAAGATGGCCGGCGGCATGGCCCTGGTTGCGGCCGCCGCAGGCATCGGCTGGGAGCCGGCCTGGGCCGGCATGGTGGGCGCGGAGCTCATTTCCATCCTGCCGGTGCAGGGCCCAGCGGGTTTCGGCACCTTCGAGGCCGGCGTGCACGCGGGCGTGGCCTGGCTGGGCGGGATGGGGGCGGCCACCCCGGCCGGCGTGATCCTGGCCGCACTGGTCTGGCACCTGACGCTGCTGGCCGGCGCCGTGGGCGGTGCGGTGCTGTGCGGATTGCGCGCCCTGCCCGGCGGCAAGCGCTGAGCCGCCCACCCTGCCCGTGGGCACGGTCGCGCCGCGCTGAGACAATCGCGGTTTGCCTTTTGGGCGCGCCCCGGGCTTACCGCCTGCGCCACCTGCACACCGCGCCCCTTGCCAACGACCATGACTGCCGCCCTCTCCCCCGTGACCGGTCCCATCGAGCTCGACCTGCCCATGCCGCGCACCATGCCGGCCCACCGTCTGTCGGTGGTCGTGCCCATGTACAACGAGGAGGACAACGCGCCGGCGATGGTCGAGGCCATCCAGAACGCGCTGGCCGACTACCCCTGCGAGTGGGAACTGGTGGTGGTGGACGACGGCTCCAGCGACGGCACCGTAGCCGCGCTGGAGGCGGCCTCGCGCCGCTTCGGCCCGCACATCCGCATCGTGCCGCTGTGGCGCAACTTCCGGCAGACGGCGGCCATGCAGGCCGGCATCGATGCCGCCCGCGGCGACGTCATCGTGACGCTGGACGGCGACCTGCAGAACGACCCGCGCGACATCCCCAAGCTGGTCGATCGCCTGCTGCGCGACGACCTGGACCTGGTGGCCGGCTGGCGCGTCAACCGCCAGGACGGCCTGGTGCTGCGCAAGGTGCCCAGCAAGATTGCCAACCGCATCATCCGCCGCATCACCGGCCTGCCCTTCCGCGACCTGGGCTGCAGCCTCAAGGCCTACCGCGCCAGCGTGCTCAAGCGCGTGCGGCTGTACGGGGAGATGCACCGCTTCATCCCCGGCTGGATGGCCACCGTCACCTCGCCGCGGCGCATGGCCGAGGAGCCGGTGCGCCACCACGCGCGGCTGCACGGCACGTCCAAGTACGGCATCTCGCGCACCTTCCGCGTCATCGTCGACCTGCTGGCGATGCACTTCTTCCTGCGCTATGCCTCGCGGCCGGGCCACTTCTTCGGCGGCCTGGGCCTGGGGCTGACCGGCATCGGCGGCCTGGTGCTGATGTACCTGGCCGGGCTCAAGCTCTTCGGCGAGGACATCGGCGGCCGCCCGCTGCTGTTCTTCGGCCTGCTGTGCGTGCTGGGCGGGCTGCAGCTGCTGACCACCGGCGTGCTGGCCGAGCTGCTGATCCGCATCTACTACGCTCCGCGAGAAAAGCAGCCGGCCGCGGCCTATCACACCAGCGCCACCGAGGCCCTGGCGCCTGATGCGGCCTGGCACCGCAAGGACGCCGCGGCGGCATGACGGGCACGGCATCGGCGCCGGCCGGCGCGCGCCAGGCTCACCCGGGCACCGGGTCCGTCACCGCAGCCGCGGCCGCCGTGATGCTGGGCCTGCTGGCCTGGCACGTGTGGTTCATCCCGCACAGCGGCATGACGCTGTTCTACGACGAGGCCCAGTACTGGGACTGGTCGCGCGAGCCGGCCTGGGGCTACTACTCCAAGCCGCCGCTGGTGGCCTGGTTGATCGGGGCGTCCACTGCCGTCTTCGGCGACAGCGTGCTGGGCGTGCGCCTGCTGATCATGCTGCTGTACCCGCTCACCGCGCTGCTGATCGGCCGCCTGGCCGCGGACCTGCGCCCGGGCAGCGGGCCGGTGGCGGCACTGATCTTCATCAGCCTGCCCATCAGCGGGCTGCTGGGCCTGTTCGCCACCACCGATGCGCCGCTGCTACTCACCTGGGCGCTGGCAGCCTGGGCGCTGTGGCGGGCGCAGACCACCGACCGCCTGCGCTCGTGGGCGCTGCTGGGCGTGGCTGCGGGCCTGGGCCTGCTGGCCAAGTACACGGCGGCCGCCTTTGCGCTGACTGCCCTGATCGCCTTGTGGGCCGTGCCCGGCCCGCGCCGCGGCCTGCTGCGCCCCGGGCCCTGGCTGGCCGCGGCCATCGCCCTGGCGCTGATCGCCCCCAACCTGTGGTGGAACGCGCAGATGGGATTCCCCACGCTGCAGCACACGGCCGACATCACCACGCGCTCCAGCCGGGGCGGCGGGCTGGCTGCGGCGCTGGAGTTCATCGCCGGCCAGGCGGCCATCCTGGGGCCGGTGGGCGCCTGGTATGCGCTGGCCGGTGTGCGGCGGCTGCGCGGGGCATCCCGGGCGGTTGCGCGAAGCATCCCGGCACAGGGCGCTGACCGGAGCGCAGCACATGACGCGGCACGAGATGGTGCGGAGCACCTCCCACCCGGCGCCGCCGCCTACCTGCTGGCGCTGACGCTGCCGCTGCTGGGCGTGGCGGTGCTGCAGGCCTTCCGCGCCAGCGCGCACATCAACTGGGCTGCGCCGGCCCATGTGGGCAGCGTGCTGCTGGCCGTGGTGGCGCTGATGCCGGCGGCGGGCCTGCGCCGGCGCGCACTGGCGGTGCTGGTGGGCAGCAACCTGGCGCTGACCCTGCTGGTGGCTCACCTGCCCGACCTGGCCCGCGCCAGCGGCGCCACGCTGCCCAGCCGGCTGGACGTCTTCGTGCGCATGCGCGGCTGGGACCGGGCCTTTGCCGACCTGCAGACGCGGCTGCCGGAGCTGGCGCAGCCCGGCACCATCGTGCTGTCCGATGACCGGCTGCTGCTGACCGAGGCGGCCTACCAGTGGCGCGCGCTCAATGTGCGCCCGGTGGCCTGGAACCCGGAAGGCGGCGTGCGCGACCACTACGAGCTCACCACGCGCTTCGCGCCGCGGCCCGGCCAGCCCATCGTGCTGCTGGCCCGTGACGGCGAGCCGCGCCATGTGCTGGAGCACTTCGCCCGTGTCGAGCGCATCCCGCCGGCCATCATCCGTGTCGGCCCCGATCGCACGGCCGAGGTGCACGCCTTCCGCCTGGGCGGCTGGATCGGCCCGCCGACAGCCTATGGCGCCGCCGAGCCCGGTGCCGCAGGCGCCCGGGTCGCCGCCGCGCGCTGAGCCGCCATGCCTACCCCCCCGCCGCAGGCGCCCGGCGCTGCTTCGTCGCAGCACGCGCCCGGCGCGTCGCGACCGGCCCGGCCGCCGCTGTGGACGCTGCACGACCGGCTGACCGCTGCCGCGCTGCTGGCCGCCATCGCCATCTACCTGGTCTGGCCGCAGCTGGACCTGCGCGTCAGCCAGGCGCTCTACACGCCGGGCGCGGGCTTCACCGGCGATGCGCTGGGCTGGGTGCAGTGGTCCTACCGCTGGTCGCCGTGGGTGGGCCGCGCACTGCTGCTGGCGGTGTTCCTGGCCTGGCTGGCCGGACGGCTGGGATGGCGACGGATCGCTCCGGCCCGCCGCGCCGCGGCCGGCGTCGCCCTGTGCACCGCCCTGCTTGGCCCGGGGCTGCTGGTGGAAGGCGTCTTCAAGCCCGAGCTGCAGCGCCCGCGCCCGGTGCAGACGGTGGACTTCGGCGGCAGCCGGCCCTATCACCCGCCGCTGCGCCCGTGCTGGAGCTGCGACCAGCATTACTCCTTCGTCAGCAGCCATGCCGCAGCCGGCTTCTGGCTGATGAGCTGGGGGCTGCTCGCCTCGCCGGCCTGGCGGCGGCGCTGGTTCGGCCTCGGCCTGATCTGCGGCGGGGTGATCGGCGCCGGGCGCATGCTGCAGGGTGGCCACTACCTGGGCGACGTGCTCTTTGCCTTCTTCACCGTGTGGGCCAGCGGCCAGGTGGTGCTGGCCGCCTGGCGCTGGCGGGCATCGGTCACGGCCGGTGCCGCCGGGCGCCCTTGCAGCGGGGCTTGAAGGCCCCAACTCTCGCCCAGCCTGCCGTCGCCGCTCCTGCGTCCATCTCAGCCGCACGCCCTGCGCCGATGCCCTGCTGCGGCTATCGTCCCGCCTTCGCCCCACGATCACGACGCCCGCGCCCGCCGGGCCTGATGCCATGAACACCGCCTCATCCACCGTCGAATACGACTACACCCGCCAGGACGCCAGCGGCGCCTCGTGCGTGGCCCATGCCTGGGCCAAGGTCCCGCCTGCGCTGACGCCCGAGCAGCGCCAGCAGCAGAAGGCGCGCGCCAAGCAATTGCTGGCCGAACGCGGCGCCGTGCTGGTGGCCCATTACTACGTCGATGGCGACCTGCAGGACCTGGCGCTGGAGACCGGCGGCTGCGTGGCCGACTCGCTGGAGATGGCCCGCTTCGGCCGCGACCATGCGGCGCAGACGCTGGTGGTGGCCGGCGTGCGCTTCATGGGCGAGTCGGCCAAGATCCTGTCGCCCGACAAGCGGGTGCTGATGCCCGACCTGGACGCCACCTGCTCGCTCGACCTGGGCTGCCCGGCCGAGGACTTCGCGCGCTTTTGCGACGCCCACCCCGACCGCAAGGTGGTGGTCTATGCCAACACCAGCGCCGCGGTGAAGGCCCGCGCCGACTGGATGGTGACCAGCTCCTGCGCGCTGGCCATCGTCGAGCACCTGAAGGCCCAGGGCGAGAAGATCCTCTGGGCGCCCGACCGCCACCTGGGCCGCTACATCCAGCAGCAGACCGGCGCGGACATGCTGATGTGGAACGGTGCCTGCATCGTGCACGACGAGTTCAAGGGCCTGGAGCTGGACCTGCTCAAGGCGCATCACCCCGGCGCCATGGTGCTGGTGCACCCCGAGTCGCCCGAGAGCGTCGTCAAGCAGGCCGACGTAGTCGGCTCCACCTCGCAGCTCCTCAAGGCGGTGGTCGAGGGCCCGGCCCAGACCTACATCGTCGCCACCGACAACGGCATCCTGCACCGCATGCGCCAGCTGGCGCCGGGCAAAACGCTGATCGAGGCGCCCACGGCCGGCAACAGCGCCACCTGCAAGAGCTGCGCGCACTGCCCGTGGATGGCCATGAACGCGCTGCAGGGCGTCATCGACTGTCTGGAGCGAGGCACCGGCGAGATCGACGTGCCCGAGCCGGTGCGCAGCCAGGCCCACGGCTGCATCGACCGCATGCTGGCCTTCGTCGCGCAGCACCCGGCGGCGATCGCCAAGCCGGCCCAGGGCTTCGTGCCGGGCGTCGGGGCGGCCTGAAGCGGTCGGCCTGAGGCGGTCAATACTTGCCGGCGATCGGCTTGACCGGGCCGGTGAAGTTCTCGGCCAGCAGCGGCCCGTCCAGCGGGGGGAAGTCGAGGGCCGGCGGCTCCACATGCGTGTCGGGCAGCCGGTCCAGCAGGTCGCGGATCAGGTTGAGCCGCCCGCGCCGCTGGTCATTGAAGTCCACCAGCGTCCACGGCGCATGCGCCGTGTGCGTGGCCTGCAGCATCTCGTCGCGCGCCTGGCCGTACTCCGCGTACCTGGCGCGGGCCTGCACGTCGATGGGCGAGAGCTTCCAGCGCTTGAGCGGATCGGTCAGCCGCTCCTGGAAGCGCTCTTCCTGCAGCGCCTGGTCCACCGTCAGCCAGTACTTGAAGAGCAGGATGCCGTCGTCCACCAGCATGCGCTCGAAGACCGGCGCCTGCTTCAGGAACGCCCGCACCTGCTCAGGCGTGGCATAGCCCATCACCTTCTCGACGCCGGCGCGGTTGTACCAGCTGCGATCGAACAGCACGATCTCGCCGGCCGCGGGCAGATGCGGCACGTAGCGCTGGAAGTACCACTGCGTCTGCTCGCGCTCGCTGGGCTTGGCCAGCGCCACCACATGGCACT
Source organism: Burkholderiales bacterium (assembly GCA_016219375.1). Lineage (GTDB taxonomy): Bacteria > Pseudomonadota > Gammaproteobacteria > Burkholderiales > Burkholderiaceae_C > Aquabacterium. Next base: position 257,357 of record JACRNC010000016.1, on the reverse strand, counting down.
GGCGCGGGTTGAGCGTGTCGCTGATGGCGGCGATCACCCCGCCCTTGCCCGCGGTGTCGCGGCCCTCGATCACCACCACCAGCCGCTGGCCGGTGTGCTGCAGCCAGCGGGCCATGCCACCCAGCTCGATCTGCAGCGCCTCCAGCGCAGCCTCGTACTCGGCCCGAGGCAGGCGGGTGGAAGCGGCCGCGTGGCCGTTGCCGTGGCCGCCCGCCTTCTTGCCGTCCTTGGCGTCCTTGGCGTCCTTGTCGCCCCTGCTGTCCTTGCCGGTCTTTTCGACCTTGCCCGGGGCCTTGCCGTCCCCGTTCTTGCCGCCGTTCTTCCCGTTCTTGTCGCCCATCGCATGGCTCCCGGTGTGGAGCCGCCAGCATAGACCCGGCGTGCTGTGCGGCGGCCGGGTGCGCCTCAGCCGCCCAGCGGCCCGGCGGGCTGCGGGAACAGCGCCTTGGGGATGACCGCATGCACGCCCCAGTTGCCGTCGGCCACCTGCGTGATGCCGAAGTCCACGCCGACCGACAGCAGCGACAGCGCCTCGTCCTCGTCCAGCGCCCAGGTCTGCATCAGGTGGCGCCGCGCCTTGCGGAAGGCGTCGCGCATCGCGCTGTCCAGCGAGGCCCGGCGGTAGACCTCGGCCTGCGCCTGCGGGCCCAGGTCGGCCAGGTGGTTGGGCTCGCTCAGGCCCTGCACCACCCAGGCGTCGTCCGTCTCCAGCAGCGGGCTGCCCAGGCCCGCCAGCGGCCCGCTGCACTGCGCCCGCTTGTGCAGCACGAGCTGGAAGACGCCGGTCAGCGAGCACTCGATGGCCGTGCCGCAGACCTCGCCGTCGCCCTGGGCCGCATGCGGGTCGCCGGCGGAGAAAAGCGCGCCGTCCACCGCCACAGGCAGGTACAGCCGCGCGCCCTTGCCGGCCCGCCAGTTGTCCAGATTGCCGCCGAAGTAGCCGGGCGGGATGGAGTCCACCGGCCCGGCCTCGCGCGGCGCCACGGCCAGCAGGCCGAAGTGCGGCCGCAGCGGCACGCAGGCGCCCGCCAGCACGCCGTAGCGCTTGTAGACGCTGCCCTCCTCCACCGGCACGCCGGGATAGTCGATGGTGGCGTGGCGCACGCCGTCCGGGTCGGTCTGCGGCATCCAGCGGTAGCTGTAGACGGCGCGGGCCACGGCCGGCTCGGCCACGGTGTCGATCTCGTAGAGCGTGACCACCTCGCGCGGGCGCGGCTCGGTCAGCAGATCCTGGTAGTGGTAGCCCCACCAGGCCGCGGCATTGCTGCCGAACACCCGGCCGCGGAAGCGGGGGCTCTGGCTGGGGCGGTGGCGCACGTCGAGGATGCGCACCTCCAGCACGTCGCCGGGCTCCGCACCCTGCACGTGGACCGGCCCGGTGCAGATGTGCACGCCGAAGCCCTCGCCGCTGCCGCGGCCGAAGACCGACGCGTCCTGCGGACCGGCGCCGCGGCGCGAGACGGCCTTGTGCCCGGGCGTCCACTGGAAGACGCTTTGCGCGCCGGCGTCGCCCTGCACCATGCGCTCCCAGTCGTCCGACGCGTGCTGGGTGAGCGTCTCCAGCGTGACGACATCCCCCGAGCGCACCGTGACCACCGGCTTGAGGCTGCGGCTGAGATAGCCCCAGTGCACCGTCTGCGCCGAGGCGGGCACGTAGTGATGCCGGGGCGCCGGCCCGGCGGCGGCCGGCAGCGGCACATCGGCCGCCAGGCTGCGCTTGGGCGCCAGGCTGACCGCCAGCACCTGGTAGGCATGGTCGTCCAGCACCTGGCGGAAGGACGGGTCGGGCGCCGGGCCGACGTCTGCAGGGCGTGCAGTGGCCGGCCCGCGCGGGGCGGCCTGCACCTGGGTCGGCTCCACGGCCTGCTCATCGGCCGTGGGCCGGCCGCGGTGGCGGGGCAGCTCCGGGCTGCCGCCCTGCACACCGGCCTGGGCACCGGGCCGGCTGCGGCAGGCGCGCGGCGCCAGGCCGTAGCGCGCGCTGAAGGCGCGGGTGAAGTTGGACGGGTCGCTGAAGCCCCAGCGGTAGCAGATCTCGGCCACCGTCACCCGGGCCAGCGCGGGGTTGAGCAGGTCCATGCGCGCCCGCTCCAGCCGGCGCTCGCGCAGGTGGTCGCCGAAGGTGGTGCCCGCGGTCTGGAAGAGCCGCTGCACATAGCGGGTGGACAGGCCGTCCAGCGCCGCCAGCCGCTCCAGGCTCATGTCGGCCTCGCCTAGGCGGGCCTCCAGCGTGCGGCACACGCGCTGCAGGTGGCCCAACTGAACAGCGCTGGCCTGCACTGCGCTGGCCGGCTCGGCGCCGGTTTCGACCGGGGTGCCCAGGCCGCCCAGGCAGCTGGTCAGCAGGCCGTCCAGCGTGGTCTCCAGGGTGGCCAGGTCGGCCTGGCCCAGGCCGGGAAGGCGCTCGGCCACGCTGGCCAGCAGGGCGCTGCACACGCCATGCAGCGGCCGGCCGCGCTCCAGGTGCGCCAGCTGCGGCCCGGCCAGGCGCAGCAGCCGCTGCAGCAGCGCCTGCGGCCGCAGCCGCACCGCCAGCGCCCGCCACGGCGTGATGAAGCCGAGCCGCCAGCCGCCGCCCGGCGCCAGCAGCAGCACGTCGCCTGCCCGCAGCGCCAGCGTGCCGCCGTCGTGGTCCACCAGGGCGCTGCCCTCCAGCACCGTCACGGCCAGCAGGCCCTCGGGTGTCTGGCCGGGCCGGGGCTGCCAGGTCTGGGCCGATGCGGCCAGCCGCACGAAGACGCTGCCCAGCGCCGACGCCCGCCAGCAGCCCTGGCCCCACGGGGCGACGGCCGACGGCCCGGCCGCCACGCGCAGCCGCTCCAGCACGGTGTCCCAGGCCTCATGGCGCAGGGCCTCGGGATAGGCGTCTAGCGTCAGGTGGCGCAGGTCGTCGTGCATGGCGGCAGGCTCGGGCGTCGCAATGCCGCAGCCTGCATGCATCCATCGGGCCGGCCCGGCCGGCCGACCAGCCGTTGTGCGCCTGCCGACCAGTGCACCGCGGCCCTGCCGGCCAACACTGCAGCCGTCCCCACACACCGGAGTCGATCCATGAGCCAGCACATCTGCGGGCCCGGCTGCCAGCACGGCCTGTCGCCCGAACAGCAAGCCGACGCCAAGGAAGAGTTCAAATCCGCGCGCCGCTCCTTCCTGCGCGACGCGATGGTCGTCGGCGGCAGCGCCGTCTCGGCCAGCGCGCTCAGCGTCTCGATGGCGCCCAGCGCATTCGCCAAGAGCGCCCAGCCCGGCTCGGGCCTGGCCAGCCACTACTACATCCCCGCCCGCGCCGACACGGTGCTCTGGGGCTACTTCAGCAAGTCGGCCAAGCCGGTGGTGGAGGTGGAGTCCGGCGACTTCGTCACCATCGAGACGCTGACCCACCATGCCAACGACGATGCCGAGCGCATGGTGCGCGGCGACGCGGGTGCCGAGAGCGTCTTCCACTGGGATGCGCAGCGCAAGGGCGTCAACCGCCGCGGCGCCGGCCCGATGGATGCCAAGGTCGGTGCAGGCGGCGGCCAGGGCGTGCACATCTGCACCGGCCCGGTGCGCATCAAGGGTGCCGAGCCCGGCGACATCCTGGAGGTGCGCATCGTCGACGTCGTGCCCCGGCCCTGCGCCAACCCGGCCTACAAGGGCCGCGCCTTCGGTAGCAATGCCGCGGCCAACTGGGGCTTCCATTACGGCGACACGCTGACCGAGCCGAAGAAGCGCGAGGTGGTCACCATCTATGAGATCGACGCCACCGGCGAGCGCAACTGGGCCCGCGCGGTCTACAACTACCGCTGGACGCCGCAGACCGACCCCTTCGGCGTGGTGCACCCCACCATCGACTACCCCGGCGTGCCGGTGGACCACCGCACCATCACCAAGAACGACAAGGTGCTGAAGAACATCCGCATCCCCGTGCGGCCGCACTTCGGCACGATGGGCGTGGCCCCGGCGGAGGCGGACATGGTCACCTCCATCCCGCCCAACTACACCGGCGGCAACATCGACAACTGGCGCATCGGCAAGGGCGCCACGCTCTACTACCCGGTGGCCGTGCCCGGCGCGATGTTCAGCGTCGGCGACCCGCATGCCTCGCAGGGCGACTCGGAGCTCTGCGGCACGGCCATCGAGTGCTCGCTGACCGGCACCTTCCAGCTCATCCTGCACAAGAAGGCCCAGCTCCCCGGCACGCCGCTGGCCGACCTGCGCTACCCGCTGCTGGAGACGCCCGACGAATGGCTGCTGCACGGCTTCAGCTATGCCAACTACCTGGCCGAGCTGGGCCCGGATGCGCAGAACCTGATCTACCAGAAATCCTCGGTGGACCTGGCCCTGCGCGACGCGTATCACAAGATGCGCCACTTCCTCATGACCACCCAGGGCCTGGGCGAGGACGAGGCCATCTCGCTGATGTCCATCGCGGTGGACTTCGGCATCACGCAGGTGGTGGACGGCAACTGGGGCGTGCACGCGGTGGTCAGGAAGAGCATCTTCCCGGCGCGCGACCTCTGACGGCCCGCCGTGCCGGCCGCGGTGCGGGCGCTGACGGAAAATCACGGCTTTGCCGCCCTCAGCCCCCGCACCCATGTTCGACCACAACGAGACCCTTGCCCAGGCCCGCCAGCGCAACATCCGCGATGCGCTGATGGAAGACATCGGCGTGTGCGACTGGACGGCGCAGCTGGCGCCTGCGGGCAAGCGCATCACCGCCCGCGTGATCGTGCGCGAGGACGCCGTGCTGTGCGGCCGCGACTGGTTCGACGGCTGCGTGCGGGCGCTGGACGACCAGGCGCAGATCACCTGGCATTACGCCGAGGGCGATCGCATGCCGGCCGACACGCCGGTGTGCACCATCCAGGCCGATGCCCGCGCGCTGCTGTCGGCCGAGCGGCCGGCGCTGAACTTCCTGCAGCTGCTCTCCGGCACCGCCACGCTCACCCGCCAGCATGCGGATGCCATCGCCGGCGCGTCGCCCAATCCGCGCGGCTGCGCGGTGCTGGACACGCGCAAGACGCTGCCGGGGCTGCGCCTGGCACAGAAGTACGCCGTCACCGTGGGCGGCGGGCAGAACCAGCGCCTGGCGCTCTACGACGGCATCCTGATCAAGGAGAACCACATCGCCGCCGCCGGCAGCGTGTGCGCCGCGCTGCAAGCCGCGCAGGCGCTGCAGGCCGGCGTGGGCATCCAGATCGAGGTGGAGACGCTGGCCCAGCTGCAGGAGGCGCTGGACGCGGGCGCGACCAGCGTGCTGCTGGACAACTTCTCGCTTGAGCAGATGCGCGAGGCCGTGGCGCTGAATGCCGGCCGCGCGCTGCTGGAGGTCTCCGGCGGCGTGACGCTGGAGCGCCTGCGCGAGATCGCCGCCACCGGCGTGGACCGCATCTCCATCGGCAAGCTGACCAAGGACGTGCGTGCGGTGGACTACTCCATGCGCGTCATCGGCTGATCAACCTGCAGCTTTGACCGAAGGGCGGGACGACCCGCATGCCCGCCTGGCAACGGGCGCCCCCGCGAACGCCGGGGCCCGGGCGCCGGCCGTGACATAGCACCGCCCCCAGCCCGGATGCGCCCTGCGGCAAGCAAGGGCGGCTGCCGATACTGAGGGCGTCCTCACGTGCCCTGATCCGCCGCGATCCGCCGCCCCATGTCCGCCGCCGACTTCAGCTCCATCCGCAACTTCCACGAGCGGGCCGTCTTCGAGGCGGTCACGGCGCGTGCGCCGCACTATCCGCTGATCAGCGCCGAGCAGTTGCCAGACGTGGCCTGCGTGGCGCTGAACCGGCTGCCGCCGCGCTACATCCGCCACGAGGTGGACCTGGCCTTCTACCTGACCGAGCGCGAGCGGCTGGAGAACGAGCGCTCGGTGGACGAGTCGGTGCAGTTCGCCTTCGAGTTCGTGCAGGCACGCACCGTGATGCGGGCGCGGCGCTGAAAGGCGCTCCGGGCTCAAGCGGCCTGAAGCGGCCTGAAGCAGCCTGGAGCGGCCTGCAGGCGCCCTGCCCCCGCCCCTCAGCGACCGGCTCCGACCGCGCCAGGATCAGGCGCGCTGCGCGACCGGCAGCGCGGCTGCAGCGGTCGGCGCCAGCGGCTGGCCCATCAGCTCGCCGATGCGCCGGTCCTTGTCCTGCCACATCTGGGTGATCCAGTTCTGCAGCGTCGAGCGATAGGCCGCATCGGCCGCGTCCTCGCCATGCCGCAGCGCGGCGGGGATGGGCAGCTTGTCCACGCGCACCACCACCTCGCGCAGCCGGCCGCACATCAGGTCCCAGAAGTCGGGCACGCCCTTGGGGTAGACGATGGTCACGTCCACCAGGGCGTCGAACTTCTCGCCCATGGTGGCCAGCGCCATCGCGATGCCGCCGATCTTGGGCTTGAGAAGATGGGTGTAGGGCGAGCGCTGCTGGTCGTGCTTGGCCTGGGTGAAGCGCGTGCCCTCCAGGAAGCTCAGCACGGACGTGGGGATCACCTTGAAGCGCTCGCAGGCCTTGCGCGTGGCCTCCATGTCCTTGGCCAGGCTGGCGCCGCCCTTGCGCCGCATGAAGGGGAAGTCCAGCGCCCACCAGCAAAAGCCCATGATCGGCACGTAGATCAGCTCTTTCTTGAGGAAGAACTTGAGCAGCGGGATGCGCAGGTTGAACACCTTCTGCAGCACCAGGATGTCCACCCAGCTCTGGTGGTTGCTGCTCACCAGGTACCAGCCGCGCGACCTGAGGCTGTCCACGCCGGTCACGTCCCAGCGGGTGCGGCCGGCCAGGGCCATCCATCGGTTGTTGGCGCCGATCCAGACGGCGCAGATGCCGTTGAGGATCAGGTCCAGTGCGGCGCGCACCGGCTTGATGGGCAGCAGCAGCTTGAGCAGCGCAACGGGCAGCAGGGCCGAGAAGCACACCAGCGTGTTGAGCGTCAGCAGCGTGGCGGACACGCAGCCCTTGATCAGGGCGACGAAGCGATTGGGCATGGCGGGCGGCAAGCGATTTCTGCGTCAGTGAACGACTGTAAACAGAAATTATCGCCCTGCGAAACGGCCCGGCATCTGGCCCGGATCAAGGCCAGCGCGGAAAACCGGACGGCTGCCCTCAGGGCAGCCAGGCGTCGCGCCGCTTAGGCTTGCGCTGCAGCACCGTCGGGAAGCTGACCGGCAGCGTCTGCGGGTAGTCGCGGCTGTAGTGCAGGCCGCGGCTCTCGCGCCGGGCCAGGGCCGAGCGCACGATCAGCTCGGCGCAGTCCACCAGGTTGCGCAGCTCCAGCAGGTCGCGCGTGACGCGGAAGTTGGCGTAGTAGTCGTCGATCTCGCTGCGCAGCAGCTTGATGCGGTGCAGCGCGCGCTCCAGCCGGCGCGTGGTGCGCACGATGCCGACGTAGTTCCACATCAAGAGGCGCAGCTCGTCCCAGTTGTGCGAGATGACGACCTCTTCATCGGCGTCCTCCACCTGGCTTTCGTCCCAGGGCGGCAGCTGGGCCAGGCCCACCGCCTCCTGCGCCAGGATGTGGTCGGCGCAGGTGCGGCCCAGCACCACGCATTCCAGCAACGAGTTGCTGGCCAGCCGGTTGGCACCATGCAGGCCGGTGTAGGTGGCCTCGCCCACGGCATACAGGCCGGGCAGGTCGCTGCGGCCGTGCAGGTCGGTCACGACGCCGCCGCAGGTGTAGTGCGCGGCCGGCACCACGGGGATGGGCTGGCGCGCGATGTCGATGCCCAGGGCCAGGCAGCGGGCATGGATGGTCGGGAAGTGCTCCTTGAGGAAGGCCTCCTCCAGGTGCGTGGCATCCAGCAGCACGTAGTCCAGGCCGTGCTTCTTCATCTCGAAGTCGATGGCGCGGGCCACGATGTCGCGCGGGGCCAGCTCGGCGCGGCCGTCATGGTCGGGCATGAAGCGCGTGCCGTCCGGCAGACGCAGCAGAGCGCCTTCGCCGCGCAGCGCCTCGGTGATCAGGAAGCTGCGCTCGGTCGGGTGATAGAGGCAGGTGGGATGGAACTGGATGAACTCCATGTTGCCCACCCGGCATCCGGCCCGCCAGGCCATCGCGATGCCGTCGCCGGTGGCCGTGTCGGGGTTGCTGGTGTAGCGGTACACCTTGCCCACGCCGCCGGTGGCCAGCACCACGGCGGCAGCCGGCAGCGTCTCGACCTGCTGGGTCTGGATGTTGAGCGCATAGACGCCCCAGCAGCGGTCGGCATAGGTCTCGGGCCGGTCCACCTTGCGCAGCACCTGGCGGTTGGTGATCAGGTCCACCGCCATCCATTTCTCGCGCAGCGTGATGTTGGGATGGCGGCGGGCCTCGTCCAGCAGCACGTCGTGGATGGCCTTGCCGGTGGCGTCGGCCGCGTGGGCGATGCGGCGCACCGCGTGGCCGCCTTCGCGCGTCAGGTGCAGCCCCAACGGCCCGGTGGGGTCGGGCGAAAACGGCACGCCGCGTGCCACCAGCCATTCGATGGCGCGCGCGCTGTGCTGGGCGATGAACTCGGCCGTGTGCACGTCCACCAGGCCGGCACCGGCCTCCTGCGTGTCGCGCACATGGCTGGCGATGCTGTCGTCGCTGCCCAGCACGCCGACGATGCCGCCCTGGGCCCAGGCCGTAGCCGCCTCCTGCAGCTGGCGCTTGGCCAGCACGATGACGGGGCGGCTTTCTGCCAGGTGCAGGGCCACGGTCAAACCGGCCAGGCCGGCGCCGACGATGACCACGGGGAGGTCGGCAGGGTCGCTCTTGGACATGGTCGGGCGATTCTAGGTGGCCGCTGGCGCACACTTGCCCGATCGCCACGATGAGGAGAGAAGCATGCGCTGGGAAGGACAACGCGAATCGAGCAATGTGGAAGACCGCCGCGGTGCGGGTGGCTTCGGTGGTCTGCCGATCGGCGGCCGGGGCTTGAGCCTGGGCGCGGTGGTGATCGCGCTGGTGGCCGGCGCGGTCTTCGGCGTCAACCCGCTGACGGTGCTCAGCCTGCTGAGCGGCGGCTCGCCCAGCGCGGTGCAGCAGGCGCCGGCACGCAGCACGCCGGCCGACGATCCCCAGACGCGCTTCGTCACCACCACGCTGGGGCTGACCGAGGACGTGTGGCGCGAGCTCTTCCGCCAGGCCGGCGGCAGCTACCGCGATCCGACGCTGGTGCTCTTTCGCGGTGCTACGCCCACGGCCTGCGGCACGGGGCAGTCGGCGATGGGGCCGTTCTACTGCCCGGCCGACCAGAAGGTCTATATCGACCTGGACTTCTACGACACGCTCAAGAGCCAGCTCGGCGCACCGGGCGACTTTGCCCAGGCCTATGTGATCGCCCACGAGGTGGGACACCACGTGCAGAACCTGCTGGGGACCAGCGAGCAGGTGCAGCGCCTGCGCGGCCGCGTCAGCGAGCGCGAGGCCAATGCGATGAGCGTGCGCCTGGAGCTGCAGGCCGACTGCTATGCCGGCGTCTGGGCCCACCATGCCGACCAGGGCAAGCAGATCCTGGAGAGCGGCGACGTGGAAGAAGCGCTCAACGCCGCCTCGCGCATCGGCGACGACGCACTGCAAAAGGGCGCCGGCGGCCCGGTGCGGCCCGACAGCTTCACCCACGGCAGCAGCGAGCAGCGCGTGCGCTGGTTCAAGCGCGGGCTGGAGTCCGGCGACGTGGCCGCCTGCGACACCTTCAAGACCGCGCAGCTCTGAAGCCGCCCGGCGGCGTGGGACGGCGGCCTTCCCCGGCTCCAGCAACCCGCTGTGCAGCATCGGAGGCGACGGCATTCCGCCAGCCGGTCCGGCCTGGTCATCTGCCGTGTACGTTTCCGTACGCAATGCATGGCCACCCTCTCCCGGCACGGCAGGCTCTCTGCCATCATCGCGGCCGTCGTTTTTTGCCGAACCGCTTGAGGAGACACCATGCACGCCTGGCTTTGCGAGAACCCCGTCGGCCCCGAGGCCCTGGTCTGGAAGGAAGTGCCGACGCCCGAGCCGGGCAAGGGCCAGGTCCGCGTGGCCATCAAGGCTGCCAGCCTGAATTTCCCCGACCTGCTCATCGTGCAGAACAAGTACCAGATGAAGCCGCCCCTGCCCTTCGTGCCGGGCGCGGAGTTCGCCGGCGTGGTCGAGGCCGTGGGCGAAGGCGTGTCGCATCTGCCGGTGGGCACGCCGGTGGCCGGCTTCGTCGGCACCGGCGGCTTCGGCACGCACACCGTGGCGCCGGCCGCGCAGCTCATGCCGCTGCCGCCGGGCTTCAAGTTCGAGGATGCCGCGGCCTTCCTGTGCACCTATGGCACCACCTATCACGCCCTGATGGACCGCGCCGCGCTGCAGCCCGGCGAGACGGTGCTGGTGCTGGGCGCAGCCGGCGGCGTCGGCACGGCGGCCATCCAGATCGCCAAGGCCGCGGGCGCCAAGGTGATCGCCGCCGCCTCCACCGACGAGAAGTGCGCGCTGTGCAAGCAGCTGGGCGCGGACGCCACCATCAACTACAGCCAGGGCGACATCCGCGAGCAGATCAAGGCAGCGACCGACGGCAAGGGCCCGGACGTGGTCTACGACCCGGTCGGTGGTGACCTGGCCGAGCCGGTCTTCCGCTCCATCGGCTGGCGCGGCCGCTACCTGGTGGTGGGCTTTGCCGGCGGCAGCATCCCCAGCCTGCCGCTGAACCTGACCCTGCTCAAGGGCGCGTCCATCCTCGGCGTCTTCTGGGGCGAGTTCGCCCGCCGCGAGCCGATGAAGAACGCTCAGGCGCTGATGCAGCTGGCCATGTGGTACGCCGAGGGCAAGATCAAGCCGGTCATCGAGACCCAGCTGCCCATGAGCGAGCTGAAGAAGGGCTTCGAGCTGATGGCCAGCCGCGGCGTGCGCGGCAAGGTGGTGCTGGTCAACTGATCGCCCGGCCGCGCTACCCGGCCGAACTACGCGGCCGCACCTACCAGCCGATGAAAAAAGGCCGGCCGCCCTCGCGGGCGCCGGCCTTTGCTTTTGCGGCGCGATGTCGGCCGCGTGGGCCGTCAGTGCACCGTCCGCCCGAAGGTGAAGGCGCCGGAGTCGTCCACGTCCACCGGGATCACGTCCTTCGGCCCGAAGCGGCCCTCCAGGATCAGCTTGGCCACCGGGTTCTCGATGCGGGCCTGGATGGCGCGCTTGAGCGGCCGGGCACCGAACACCGGGTCGAAGCCCACCTTGGCCAGCTCGGCCAGCGCCGCGGGCGAGACGTCCAGCTTCATGTCCATCTTCTCCAGGCGCTGCTCCAGGCCCTTGAGCTGGATCCTGGCGATCGACTCGATGTGGCGCTGGTCCAGCGCATGGAACACCACCGTCTCGTCGATGCGGTTGAGCAGCTCGGGGCGGAAGTGCGCCTTGACCTCGGTCCACACCGCGTCCTTGATCACCTCCGGGTCCTCGCCGGCCAGCTGCATGATGTGCTGCGAGCCGAGGTTGGACGTCATCACGATCACCGTGTTCTTGAAGTCCACCGTGCGGCCCTGGCCGTCGGTCAGGCGGCCGTCGTCCAGCACCTGCAGCAGCACGTTGAAGACGTCCGGGTGGGCCTTCTCCACCTCGTCGAGCAGCACCACGCTGTAGGGCTTGCGGCGCACGGCCTCGGTCAGCGCCCCGCCCTCTTCATAGCCCACGTAGCCGGGCGGCGCGCCGATCAGGCGGCTGACGGAGTGCTTCTCCATGAACTCGCTCATGTCGATGCGGATCATGTGGTCGTCGCTGTCGAAGAGGAACCCCGCCAGCGCCTTGCACAGCTCGGTCTTGCCCACGCCCGTGGGGCCCAGGAACAGGAAGGAGCCCAGCGGGCGGTTGGGGTCGGACAGGCCGGCACGCGAGCGGCGGATGGCGTTGGACACGGCCACGATGGCCTCGTCCTGGCCCACCACGCGCTCGTGCAGACGGTCCTCCATCTGCAGCAGCTTGTCGCGCTCGCCCTGCATCAGCTTGGACACCGGGATACCGGTGGCGCGCGAGACCACCTCGGCGATCTCCTCCGCACCCACCTGCGTGCGCAGCAGCTGCGGGCCGGCGCCGCCCTGGGCCTTGGCTTCTTCCTTGGCCTGGGCTTCCTTCAGGCGCTTTTCCAGCTCGGGCAGCTTGCCGTATTGCAGCTCGGCCACCTTGTTGAAGTCGCCCTTGCGCTTGAGCTCCTCGATCTGGAAGCGGATCCTGTCGATCTCTTCCTTCACGGTGGCCGAGCCCTGGGCCTGGGCCTTCTCGGCCTTCCAGATCTCCTCCAGGTCGGCGTACTCGCGCTCCAGCTTGGCGATCTCCTCCTCGATCAGGCCCAGGCGCTTGATGGACGCCTCGTCCTTCTCCTTGCGCACGGCCTCGCGCTCGATCTTCAGCTGGATCAGCCGGCGGTCGAGCTTGTCCATCGCCTCGGGCTTGGAGTCGATCTCGATCTTGATCTTGGCCGCGGCCTCGTCGATCAGGTCGATGGCCTTGTCGGGCAGGAAGCGGTCGGTGATGTAGCGGTGGGACAGCTCGGCCGCGGCCACGATGGCCGGGTCGGTGATCTCCACGCCGTGGTGCACCTCGTACTTCTCCTGCAGGCCGCGCAGGATGGCAATCGTCGCCTCCACGCGGGGCTCATCGACGATGACCTTCTGGAAGCGGCGCTCCAGCGCGGCGTCCTTCTCGATGTACTTGCGGTATTCGTCCAGCGTGGTCGCGCCGATGCAGTGCAGCTCGCCGCGCGCCAGGGCCGGCTTGAGCATGTTGCCGGCATCAATCGCGCCCTCGGCCTTGCCCGCGCCCACCATCGTGTGGATCTCGTCGATGAACAGGATGATGCGGCCCTCGTCGGCCGTCACCTCCTTGAGCACGGCCTTCAGGCGCTCCTCGAACTCGCCGCGGAACTTGGCGCCGGCCAGCAGGCCCGCCATGTCGAGCGACAGCACGCGCTTGTTCTTCAGCGACTCGGGCACCTCGCCGGCGACGATGCGCTGGGCCAGGCCTTCGACGATGGCCGTCTTGCCGACACCGGGCTCGCCGATCAGCACCGGGTTGTTCTTGGAGCGGCGCTGCAGCACCTGGATGGCGCGGCGGATCTCCTCGTCGCGGCCGATCACCGGGTCGAGCTTGCCCTGGCGGGCGCGCTCGGTGAGGTCCAGGGTGTACTTCTTGAGCGCCTCGCGCTGGCCTTCGGCCTCGGCGTTGTCCACTTTCTGTCCTCCACGAACGGCCTCCACGGCCGACTCCAGCGCCTTGCGCGTCAGGCCGTGCTTGCGCGCCAGCGCGGCGGTGTCGCCCTTGTGGTCGGCCAGGGCCAGCAGGAACATCTCGCTGGCGATGAACTGGTCGCCGCGCTTGATCGCCTCTTTCTCGGCCGCTTGCAGCAGGCTGACGGTGTCCCGCCCAGCCTGCACCTGCTCGGCGCCCTGCACCTGCGGCAGCTTGGCGAGTTCGGCCTCGAGATCGCGGTCCAGCGCGGCGGTGTTGACGCCCGCGCGCTGCAGCAGGGCCTTGGGGCCCTCGTCCTGGCGCAGCATGGCCAGCAGCACGTGGGCCGGCTCGATGTAGGGGTTGTCGCGGCCCAGGGCCAGGCTCTGGCCTTCGGCCAGCGCCTCCTGGAACTTGGTGGTGAGCTTGTCCAGACGCATGCAGAAATCCTCCTTCGACTGTCGGCCTATCTGAGGAGCCTGCACGCGATTTCAAGGCGGCTGGCGTGCGCCGTCCAGCGGGCGGCCGCGGCACCGCCCGGGGTATTTGACGAAGATCAGGTGTGCAAGGTGGGCCTGGCCGCTCAGGCGCCGCCGGTCACCACCCGGTTGCGGCCGGTCTGCTTGGCGATGTAGAGCCGCTCGTCGGCCCGCTGCAGCGTCCGCTCCAGGGTGCTGCGGGCCTCGTGGTAGGCCACGCCGATGCTCACGGTCATCGGGATCGGCCCCTGCGCCGTCTGGCAGGGCGTGGCCTCGATCACGGCGCGCAGCCGCTCGGCCACCACCACCGCCTCGTCCTCGGCCTGCAGCGGCAGCAGTACGGTGAACTCTTCGCCGCAGTAGCGAGCCACCAAAGCCTCGGCCCGCAGGTGCTCGCGCATCAGCCGGGCGATGTGGCGCAGCACCTCGTCGCCGCACAGGTGGCCGTGGCGGTCGTTGACGGCCTTGAAGTGGTCGGCGTCGATCATCAGCACGGCGACGCCGTTGGGGCTGCTGGCCTGCAAGGCGAGCATCTGCTCGCCCATCTCGCGCAGGCCGCGCCGCGACAGCGCGCCGGTCAGGTCGTCGGACAGCGCGCGGTTGCGCAGCGCCTGCATCAGCCGCTCGTTGATCAGGGCAAAGACGACGGCCGCCACGCCCAGCGGCAGCACCGCATAGCTCAGCGCCGACCAGCCGCGCAGCCAGGCGGGCGCGTGGATCCAGTCGGACGGCACCGGCTGGGGCGAGCTCAGCGTGTGGTGGGCAATCGCCAGCCAGTCGGCCAGAAAGAGCGCAATGATGGCCAGCAGCGCGGCCTCGCTGGGCTGCACCCGCGGGCTGCGCAGGATGATCCACATCTGGTCGATGAGGATGATGGCGCTGAGCGCCGCAAAACACAGGGTGAAGGTGACGGCGTAGACATGCGGATCGCCCTGGTCCGTGGCCCAGCCCAGCAGCAGCGCCAGCACGCCCAGCCCGCAGGCACCCGCCAGAGGCGAGGCCTGCCGCCCGTTGAGCAGGTGGAAAGCCCAGCCCAGCACGCCCACGCCCAGGCAGGCCAGGCTGATGGCGATCTGCGCCGTGGCCGAGCGCAGCCCGGCCGGCATGAACACCGGCGCGATCAGCCCGGCCAGCAGGATGAAGCCCAGCTTGTACAGCCGCAGCGCCTCACGCACGCGCGGCTGATCGCTGCACAGCAGGTGCATCAGCCCCAGCCCGAGCAGAGACCCCGCACCGGACACCGCATAGCAGGTGTAGACGTCGACAGCCAGCATCAGGCAGCGCCGCGGCAAGGAGGGGGGACGGAATGGGACATGGGGCTGCAGTCCGGTGCCGGCCGGCGCAGCCGGATGCCGGCCCGCCTGCCGCCCGGCCCCTGCACGCCGGGTGGGCGCACGGGACGGGGGGGACGATCAAGCTAGATCGGCCGCCCGGCAGCCATCTTGAGCCGCCGGCCGTCATCCACCCGGCCGCCGTGCGACAAGCTGCACGCCGCAGGGCGGCGCGTTGGCGCTTCTTTCAGGACAGGCCCATCCGGGCCAGCCGCGCCCCCAGCGCAGCGCAGGCCAGCGAGCCGGCCAGATGCAGCCCGCTGTGCAGCAGGGCAAGCTCCCAGCGCTGGCGCTGGATCAGCAGCAGCGACTCGGCCGAGAAGGTGGAGAAGGTGGTCAACCCGCCCAGGAACCCGGTCACCAGCAGCAGCCGCGCCGTCTCGTTGGGCAGCCGGGCGAAGGCGACCAGCGCCACGCCGGCCAGCAGCCCGCCGGCACAGTTGACCGCCAGCGTGCCCAGCGGGATCTGCGGCAGCACCGGGTTGAGCCACACGCCGGCCCGCCAGCGCAGCAGCGCCCCGGCCGCCGCGCCTGCGGCGACGGCCACGCCCTGGGCCCAGGCGGTCATGCGGCAGGGCCTCCGGCCGGGGCGGCGTCTGTGGGATCGGCGCCGGCGGCAGCAGCGTTGCCCGAGCGTCGGCCCCAGCGCGCCAGCGCGCGGTCGTCGGACTCGCGGGCCTCCACCCAGCGGCTGCCGGCAGCGGTGTGCTCCTTCTTCCAGAACGGCGCATCGGTCTTGAGCCAGTCCATCAGGAAGGCGCAGCCGTCCAGCGCCGCATGCCGGTGCTCGGCCGCGGCCATGACCAGCACGATGGGCTCGCCCGCGGCCAGCCGCCCGACGCGGTGCACGATGCGCCCGGCGCGCAGGCCGAATCGCTGGCGGGCCTCGTCCAGCATGCCGGCCAGCAGCCGCTCGGTCATGCCGGGGTAGTGCTCCAGCTCCAGGGCATGCAGGGATGCGGCGGCGTCGGAGGCAGCCGTGTTGGCCGCGGTGGCAGGGCTGGAGGCGATGTGGCCGTCCGCCCGGGTGGGCGCTGCGTCGGGCGCGGGGCCGCCCTCGCCTGCCGCATCGGACGCCGCGCCGGCCAGCCCATCAGGCCCCTGGGCACGGATCGCGCCGGCTCCGGGCATGAGGTCGCGCACCGTGCCGACGAACATGCCGATGCCACCGATGCCGCAGTCGCCGCCCTGCATGTCGGCCAGCTCGGCCGACACGTCGAAAGCCGCCTGCTGCACCCGCACCTGCCAGGCGCGGTCCTGCGCTGCGCCGTGCTCCATCGCCATGCTCAGCCCCCCGTCACCGGCGGGAAGAAGGCGACCTCGGCATCTGCGGCCAGCACCAGCGACTCGTCGGCCAGCGCCTGGTCCACCGCCACGCGCAGCCGCTGCTCGGGGCCCAGCGCGCGGGCATGCGCCGCATCGCGCGCGGCCAAGCGCAGGCGCAGGTCGGCCACGGTGGTGGCGGCCGGCACGCGCAGCGTCTCGCCCTCGCCCAGCGCCTCGCGCACGGCAGCGAAGTAGCGCACGGTGACGGTCAGCTCGCTCATGCCCGGCACCTGCGGCTCTCAGGCGCCCAGCCCGCTCAGCGGCAGAAAGGGCACGGCCTCACCCTGCCGCACCACCTGCCCTGGGGCCAGGTCCACCAGGCCGTCGGCCCAGTGCACGGAGCTCAGCACGCCCGAGCCCTGGCGGCCGTGGATCACCACCCGATCGCCCTCGCGCCGGGCGCGCAGGAACTCGCGCCGCGCCGGGTCGGGCCGCGGCCAGTCGAAGCCGGCCTGCAGCATCAGCGGCTGCGGCGCAGTGGGCATGCGGCCCGCCAGCCGCTGCAGCAGTGGGCGCACCAGCAGCACGAAGGTCACGAAGCTGGCCACCGGGTTGCCCGGCAGGCCGACGAAAGCCGCCGCGCCCACCCGGCCGAAAGCCAGCGGCTTGCCCGGCTTGATGGCCAGCTGCCACAGCGTCAGCTCGCCCTCGGCCTGCACGGCCGGGCGCAGGTGGTCTTCCTCACCGACCGACACGCCGCCGCTGCTGAGGATCAGATCGTGATCCGCCGCCGCCTGGCGCAGCGCCTGGCGCGTGGCGTCCAGCCGGTCGGGCACGATGCCCAGATCGGTGCACTGCGCACCGGCTGCCTCGATCAGGCCACGCAGCGTGTAGCGGTTGGAGTTGTAGATGGCGCCCGGGCGCAGCGGCTCACCGGGCATGACCAGCTCGTCGCCAGTGCTCAGCAGGGCCACGCGCAGGCGCCGGCGCACGGTCAGCCGGGCCGCGCCCACGGATGCGGCCACGCCCAGCGCCTGCGGCGTCAGCAGCGTGCCCGCAGCCAGCACCGTGCTACCGGCGGCAATGTCCTCGCCCCGGCGGCGGATGTTCTGCCCCGGCTGCGGGATGCGGCAGATGCGCACGTGGCCCTCATCGGCCGGCTCGGTGTGCTCCTGCATCACCACCGCATCGGCGCCCTCGGGGAGGGGCGCCCCGGTGAAGATGCGCGCGGCCGTCCCCGGCTGCAGCGCCGTCCCCACCTGCCCGGCCGCGATGCGCGCGCTGACGGGCAGCGCCACGCCTTCGTCCGGCAGTTCATGGCAGCGCACGGCAAAGCCGTCCATCGCGCTGTTGTCCAGCGGCGGCACGTCGATGGTCGACGCCAGATCGGCAGCCAGCACCCGGCCCAGCGCCGCGGCGGTCTCCACCTCTTCCACGTCGGGCACGGGCTGCACGCTGCCCAGCATGCGCACCAGCGCCTCGTCCAGCGGCATCAGCGGCTTGCGTGCGGGGGCGGTTGCAGCGGGCGGGTTGGGGGCATCCATTGCGCGATCCTTCAAGCAAGAGACCTGCCCGCCCGGACATTCAGCCGGTACGCGGCGGGCATGTCATCGGCCGCTGTTCGGCTGCCGCGTCAACCGGGCCGGGGCAGGCTGCGACAACCGGACGGCTACGGCGCTCGGCGCAGCCCGTCGGGCCGCGCGTCAGGCGCCGGCGCAGTGCTCGGCGATGTAGTCCTTGACCGCCTGCGCGCTCACCGGCATCACCTCGAAGCGCTTGGGCAGGTCCTCGATGCCGACCAGTGCAGCCGGCCGCTCGGGCTCGCGGCCCAGTGCCTCCTGGATGGTCTGGGCGAACTTCACCGGCAGCGCCGTCTCCAGCACGATCATCGTCGTGCCGGGCTGCATATGCTCGCGCGCCACCTTCACGCCATCGGCGGTGTGGGTGTCGATCATCACGCCGTGCTGCTCCCAGGTCTGGCGGATGGTCTGCAGCCGGTCGGCATGCGTGCTCTTGCCGGAGGCAAAGCCGAAGCCCTGCACGCGGGCGAACTCGTCCGCCGTCAGCGTGAAGGCACCGCGCTGCTCCACCTCGTCCTTGAACAGCTGGCGCGTGCGCTCGCCGTCGCGGCCCAGCAGGTCGTAGATGAAGCGCTCGAAGTTGCTCGCCTTGGAGATGTCCATCGACGGGCTGGAGGTTTCGAACGTCTCCGCGCTCTTGCGCACGCGGTAGGTGCCGGTGCGGAAGAACTCGTCGAGCACGTCGTTCTCGTTGGTGGCCGCCACCAGTTGCCGGATGGGCAGGCCCATCATGCGCGCCACATGGCCGGCGCAGATGTTGCCGAAGTTGCCCGAGGGCACGGTGAAGCTCACCTGCTCGGCATTGCTCTTGGTGGCCTGGAAGTACCCGGCGAAGTAGTACACCACCTGCGCCAGCAGCCGCGCCCAGTTGATCGAGTTGACGGTGCCGATCTTGTAGCGGCGCTTGAAGGCCAGGTCGTTGGACACCGCCTTGACGATGTCCTGGCAATCGTCGAAGACGCCCTGCACCGCCAGGTTGTGGATGTTCGGATCCTGCAGGCTGAACATCTGCGCCTGCTGGAAGGGGCTCATGCGGCCGTGGGGCGAGAGCATGAACACGCGCACGCCCTGCTTGCCGCGCATGGCGTACTCGGCCGCGCTGCCGGTGTCGCCGGATGTGGCGCCCAGGATGTTGAGCTCCTCGCCGCGGCGGCCCAGTTCGTATTCGAACAGGTTGCCCAGCAGCTGCATGGCCATGTCCTTGAAGGCCAGCGTCGGGCCGTTGGACAGGGCCTCAAGGCACAGGCCGGGCTGCAGCGGCTTGAGCGGCGTGATGGCCTCGGTGCCGAAGACCTCGCGCGTGTAGGTCTTGTCCACCAGCCGGCGCAGATCGTCCGCCGGGATGTCGTCGATGTACAGCGACAGGATCTCGAAGGCCAGGTCCGCATAGCGCAGGCCACGCCAGCGCGTCAGCGTGGCATCGTCGATGCGCGGATAGGCCACGGGCAGGTACAGCCCGCCGTCCGGCGCCAGGCCTTCGAGCAGGATCTCGGAGAAGCCGCGCTCGGTGCGGTCACCGCGGGTGCTGATGTATTTCATGGCGGGTGTGGCGGACGGCTCAGCGTGTTCAGGCCAGCTCTTCCTTGCGGATCTTGACGATGGGGGCCAGCACGGTGGGCAGGCCCTGCATCTGCGCCAGCGCGGCGTTCATGCCGCCTTCTTCCGTGTCGTGCGTCAGGATGATCAGGTCGGTCTGGCCTTCGCCCTCACCGGCCTCGCGCTGCAGCATGGCGTCGATGGAGATCTCCGCATCGGCCAGGATGCGGGTCAGGCTGGCCAGCACGCCGGTCTGGTCGGCCACGCGCAGGCGCAGGTAGAAGGCGGTCCGGACCTTGTCCATCGGCAGGATGGGCGTGCTGGCCAGCGCATCGGGCTGGAAGGCCAGGTGCGGCACGCGGTGATCCGGGTCAGCCGTGTGCAGCCGGGCAATGTCCACCAGATCAGCCACCACGGCCGATGCGGTGGGCTCGGCACCTGCGCCCTTGCCGTAGTACAGCGTCGTGCCCACGGCGTCGCCCTGCACCACCACGGCGTTCATCGCGCCCTCGACGTTGGCGATCAGGCGCTTGGCCGGCACCAGGGTCGGGTGCACGCGCAGCTCGATGCCACCCAGGTCATCGCGCCGGCGGGTGATGCCCAGCAGCTTGATGCGGTAGCCCAGTTGCTCGGCATATTCGATGTCGGCCGCCTGCAGCTTGGTGATGCCCTCCACATGCGCCTTGTTGAACTGCACCGGCACGCCGAAGGCGATGGCGCTCATGATGGTCGCCTTGTGCGCGGCGTCCACGCCCTCGATGTCGAAGGTCGGGTCGGCCTCGGCATAGCCCAGGCGCTGCGCCTCCTTGAGCACCACGTCGAAGTCCAGGCCCTTGTCCCGCATCTCCGACAGGATGAAATTCGTCGTGCCGTTGATGATCCCGGCGATCCACTGGATGCGGTTGGCCGTCAGGCCCTCGCGCAGCGCCTTGATGATGGGGATGCCGCCGGCCACCGCCGCCTCGAAGGCCACCATCACGCCGCGTTCACGCGCGGCCTCGAAGATCTCGGTGCCGTGCACCGCCAGCAGCGCCTTGTTGGCCGTCACCACATGCTTGCCGGCCGCGATCGCCTCCAGCACCAGCGTGCGGGCGATGCCGTAGCCGCCGATCAGCTCGACCACGATGTCGATGTCCGGGCGGGCGATCACCTCGCGCGCATCGCCCACCACGGCCACGCCCGGGCCGACCAGCCGGCACGCGCGCTCGACATCGAGGTCGGCCACCACGGTGATTTCGATATCGCGCCCGGCGCGGCGGCGGATCTCGGCGGCATTGCGCTTGAGCACCTCGTAGGTGCCGCCGCCGACGGTGCCAATGCCGAGCAGGCCGACCCGGATCGGGCCGATGGGGGGGGTCTTCATGGGGTCTCTCCGGTCCGCGGCCCGCTCGGGGCGGCGGCGCTGGTGCAGGGGAATGGAGCGGTTGCGCGCCGCGCGCCGCCCGCTTACTGGCTGTGGCGCTTGCGCATCCCGTCGAGGAAGCGCGCAATGCGGCCGATGGCGTCGGTGAGGTCGTCCGAGTTGGGCAGGAAGACCAGCCGGAAGTGGTCCGTGCCGGGCCAGTTGAAGCCCGAGCCCTGGACGATCAGCACCTTCTCCTCGGCCAGCAGGTCGTACGCGAACTGCTGGTCGTCCTGGATGGGATAGATCTTGGGGTCCAGCCGCGGGAACATGTACAGCGCCGCCTTGGGCTTGACCACGCTCACGCCCGGGATGTCGCTGAGCAGCTCATAGGCCAGATCGCGCTGCCGGCACAGCCGACCGGTGGGCGCGACCAGGTCCTTGATGCTCTGGTACCCGCCCAGCGCCGTCTGGATGGCCAGTTGCCCCGGCGTGTTGGCGCACAGGCGCATCGAGGCCAGCATGTCCAGGCCCTCGATGTAGTCGCGCGCCTGCCGGCGGTCGCCCGAAACGATCATCCAGCCGGCCCGGTAGCCGCAGGAGCGGTAGTTCTTGGACAGGCCGTTGAAGGTGACGAACAGCACATCGTCGGCCAGCGAGGCGATGCTGGTGTGCGTGTTGCCGTCGTAGAGCACCTTGTCGTAGATCTCGTCGGCAAAGACGATGAGCTGGTTCTGCCGCGCGATCTCGACGATGTCCTTGAGCAGGTCCTCGGGATAGAGCGCGCCGGTCGGGTTGTTGGGGTTGATGACGACGATGGCCTTGGTGCGCGGCGTGATCTTGGCGCGGATGTCGTCCAGGTCGGGCAGCCAGCCGTTGGACTCGTCGCACAGGTAGTGCACCGGGCGGCCGCCCGACAGCGACACGGCTGCGGTGTAGAGCGGGTAGTCCGGGGCCGGCAGCAGCACTTCGTCGCCGTCGTTGAGCAGCGCATTGAGCGACATCACGATCAGCTCGGAGGCGCCGTTGCCCAGGTAGACGTCATCCACCGTGACGCCGGCGATGCGCTTTTCCTGGCAGTAGTGCACGACCGCCTTGCGCGGTGCGAACAGGCCCTTGGAATCCGTGTAGCCCGCCGCGTCGGGCAGGTTGCGGATCATGTCCTGCACGATCTCGTCGGGCGGCTCCAGCCCGAACACGGCCAGGTTGCCGATGTTGAGCTTGATGATCTTGTGCCCGTCCTCCTCCATCTGCCGGGCCTTGGCCAGGACCGGCCCGCGGATGTCGTAGCAGACGTTGGCGAGCTTGCTGGACTTGGCGATCGGCTTCAAAGGGGGCTCCGGGCGGTGACCTGGGGGCAGCGGTCGAAAAGCTAGAATTCTAGCCCCACGCCCCTGTGCCGAGCCCCCTCTTCCTTGAGCATCGGCAGGCCGCGGCGGGCGCCGGCGCGCACCGCTTCTGCGCTGATTCCGCGCGCGCCGCAGCGCGGGCTCCACCCGTCCAGCGAGGCCCACTTGAAACTGCAGCCCGACCGCGCCGACGGCGTCAATTTCATCCAGTCCCGCACGCCGGGCGAGCTGGTGGTCAACGGCCAGAGCTGGACGCGGTCCATCCTCGTGCCCGCCACCGGGCCCGTGGTGACCTGGCCACCCGCGGACACCGCCGCGCTGCTGGCCGAGCACATCGAGATGATCGCCGCCGCCGCGCCCGAGCTGGTCATCCTGGGCACCGGGCCGCGCCTGCGCTTTGCGCCGCCCGCCCTGCTGCAGCCGCTGATGAAGCGGCGCATCGGTGTGGAGACGATGGACACCGCCGCAGCCTGCCGCACCTACAACGTGCTCGTCTCCGAAGGCCGCAGCGTGATGGCCGCACTGATGCTGGCACCCGAGGCCTGATCGTGACGGAGTGCCCGCCGATTTATAATCGCGTGCTGCTCACCTGACGGCATCCCTCTTCCGATTCTTCATGACGCCAGCACTCAACAAACCTCTGCCGGAATTTGAAGCACAAGCCACGGGTGGCGTGAAGTTCTCCCCGCAAGCCTTTGCGGGCCAGATCGTGGTGCTGTACTTCTACCCCAAGGACCATACCCCGGGGTGCACCACGGAGTCCATGCAGTTCCGCGACAAGCACAAGGAATTCCTCAAGGCTGGCGCGGTGGTGTTCGGCGTCTCGCGCGACAACATGGCGTCGCACGAGAAGTTCAAGCAGAACCTGGAGCTGCCTTTCGAGCTGGTGGCCGACACCGAGGAAAAGCTCTGCCACATGTTCGGCGTGGTCAAGAACAAGATCATGTACGGCAAGAAGGTCAAGGGCATCGAGCGCTCCACCTTCCTGATCGACGCCGACGGCGTGCTGCGCCAGGAGTGGCGTGGCATCAAGGTTGCTGGGCACGTGGACGATGTGCTCAAGGCCGTCAAATCCCTTCGCAAGGAAGCTGCCTGACAGCGGATGCCCGGGTGCCCGGCACCCGGGCCGGCGACCGGCCCCGATGGGGCGCCCTCACCCGGGTTGCTCCTGCCGCGGGCGGCTCCATCGGCCTGTGCATAATGGGCCTATGCTCTTGAGAGCCTGCGACGTTTTCCCGCTCCACCAAAAGCCGCACCGGCCTGGCCGTGCGGCTTTTTGTTTTCCTACCCGCTGACCTCCATGCCACTGCCCAAGCCCCCTGCCAAGCGCGCGTCCATGCTCAGCCCCGAGGACTTCGAGAACCAGGCGCCGCCGCGTCCGCGCAAGGGCTCCGCACGCCGCTCGGGCGACACGCCCGATGCGCCCGGCGTGATGGAGCTGCGCGAGCCGCCGGCCTCGGCGAATGCCGCGTCACCGGCGGCGCAGCGTCCGGGTGCGCGCCAGAAGGCGGCACCCGGCGCCACGCCGGCGTCGCCGACCACGCCGGCGGCCAGCGTGGCCCCCGGGCTGCCGGTCAAGGCGGCGAGCGCCGCGCCCAAGATGCCTGCCCGCTCGGTGCGCGAGCGCCGGCGCGAGCGTGACGACGGCCGCCCCAAGCTCTTCGTGCTGGACACCAACGTGCTGATGCATGACCCGATGTCGCTGTTCCGCTTCGAGGAGCATGACGTCTACCTGCCCATGATCACGCTGGAGGAGCTGGACAACCACAAGAAGGGCATGAGCGAGGTCGCGCGCAATGCCCGCCAGGTCAGCCGTGAGCTCGACGCGCTGGCGTCCGACGGCACGCTGGGCGCGGCAGAAGGCATCCCCCTGGCCAAGACCGGCCACCGTGATGCGCGCGGCAAGCTGTTCTTCCAGACCACGCTGCTCAACGTGCAGCTGCCGCCGGGGCTGCCGCAGGGCAAGGCCGACAACCAGATCCTGGGCGTGGTGCAGTCGCTGCGCGAGTCGATCAAGGACCGCGACGTGGTGCTGGTGTCCAAGGACATCAACATGCGCATCAAGGCCCGCGCGCTGGGCCTGCCAGCCGAGGACTACTACAACGACAAGGTCCTGGACGACGACGACCTGCTCTACACCGGCGTGCTGCCGCTGCCGGCGGACTTCTGGGACCGGCACGGCAAGACGATGGAGAGCTGGCAGCAGGGCGGCGCCACCTACTACCGCATCTCCGGCCCGCTGGTGCCCACGCTGCTGGTCAACCAGTTCGTCTATCTGGAGTCCGCCGGATCGGCCCCGCTCTACGCGAAAGTGACCGAGATCACCGGCAAGAGCGCGGTGCTGCGCACGCTCAAGGACTACTCGCACCAGAAGAACGCCGTCTGGGGCGTGACCGCGCGCAACCGCGAGCAGAACTTCGCTTTGAACCTGCTGATGGACCCGGACTGCGACTTCGTGACGCTGACCGGCACGGCGGGCACCGGCAAGACGCTGATGAGCCTGGCCGCAGCCCTGTCGCAGATCCTGGACGAGCGGCGCTATACCGAGGTCATCGTCACCCGCGTGACCGTACCGGTGGGCGAGGACATCGGCTACCTGCCCGGCACCGAGGAAGAAAAGATGTCGCCCTGGATGGGCGCGCTGGACGACAACCTCGAGGTGCTCGCACGCACCGACACCAGCGCCGGCGAATGGGGCCGCGCGGCCACGCAGGAGCTGGTGCGCTCGAAGATCAAGATCAAGAGCCTGAACTTCATGCGCGGGCGCACCTTCCTGAACAAGTTCGTGCTGATCGATGAGGCGCAGAACCTCACGCCCAAGCAGATGAAGACGCTGATCACCCGCGCGGGCCCGGGCACCAAGATCGTCTGCCTGGGCAACCTGGCGCAGATCGACACGCCCTATCTGACCGAAGGCAGCTCGGGCCTGACCTATGCGGTGGACCGCTTCAAGGGCTGGCCGCACAGCGGGCACGTGACGCTGGCGCGCGGCGAGCGCTCGCGGCTGGCGGACTTCGCCTCCGAGGTGCTGTAGCGCGCGCGCCTGGTGCCGGGCGCGCGGCACGCCGGCTTTGCATCGCGCAGGCGGCGCTGTGCCGGATGCCCGGGGAAATCCCGTCCCTGCGCTTGTGGGAGATCAAGCGCGGGGTGCATGGCCGGCTCCCAGAATGCCGCCCATCGACCGGCACAGGCCGGTGGCAACCACGGGGAGACCAGCATGTGGACACGACGCGCAGCCGCGATGGCCTTGGGCCTGACGCTCCTGAACCTGATGGGCCCGGCGGCCGCCCAGCCGGGCGAGGCCTGGCAGCCGATGAACCAGGCCGAGGGCCGTGAGGCGGTCAACACCTGGTCACGCCCGGTCGCCGGCATGAAGGTCAAGGCCTTCCGCGGCGTGACCGAGGTGCCGCACAACGCGCTGGCCGTGCTGGCCCTGCTGTCCGACACAAAATCGCTGCCATCGTGGATCTTCCAGATGGCGTCCGCCGAAACGCCCGCCGGGCAGGCGCCCGACCGCATCTATGCGCGCTTCAACGGCATCTGGCCGGCCTCCGATCGTGACGTGCTGTTCCGCACCACGGTCAGCCAGAACAAGGACGGCGTTATCCTGGTGGAAAGCCGTGAGGTGGAAGGCCTGCCGCCGCAGGAGGGCTATGTGCGCATGCCCTACCTGAACAATGCATTTCGCCTGACGCCGCTGGACGGCGGCTGGACGCGGGTGGAGTTCGAGACCACGATCGACCTGGGCGGCCTGGTGCCGGGCTGGCTGGCCAATGCGGTGTCCACGCGCGCGCCGCTGGTCACGCTCCAGGGCATGCACCAGCAGCTCAGGAAGCCGGCCTACCAGATCAAGTCGCCGACGGAGCTGCCGGGCCACTATGGGCGCGGCGTGATCGTGCTGCCGGAGCGGCATCTGAAGGCGCAGGCAGCGGCGCGCTGAAGCGCCATGCGCGGCAGGCGGTGCAAGCTGCCCCGCACTGCACGGCCCAGCACAGCCTCCCGCATGGGCGGCCCCTCGATGCTGCGAGCCTCTCCCCGAACAGTCTGGGGCCTACAGCGGCTCGCCCGCGGCGGCCCGCTCCAGCAGCGCGAGCAAGCCGGCTTCGTCCAGGATCGTCACGCCCAGCTCCTGCGCCTTGGCGAGCTTGCTGCCGGCTTCCTCACCCGCGACGACGTAGTGCGTCTTCTTGGAGACGGACCCGGCCGCCTTGCCGCCCAGGGCCTCGATGCGCTCCTTGGCCTCGTCGCGCGTGAGCGTGGGCAGCGTGCCGGTGAGCACGAAGGTCAGGCCCGCCAGCGGGAGCTGGGCCACGGCTGACGGCTCGCCCTCAGGCCAATGGATGCCGGCTGCGCGCAGTTGCTCGACCACCTCGCGGTTGTGCGCCTGGTCGAAGAAGGTGCGGATGCTCTGCGCCACCACCGGGCCGACGTCACCGACCTGCAGCAGTTGCTCGACGCTGGCGTCCATCAGCCGGTCCAGCGAGCCGAAGTGCCGCGCCAGATCCTTGGCCGTGGCCTCGCCCACGTGGCGGATGCCCAGGGCGTAGAGGAAGCGCGGCAGCGTGGTGGACTTGGATCGCTCCAGCGCGGCCAGCAGGTTGGCCGCGCTCTTGTCGGCCATGCGCTCCAGCGCGGACAGCTTGGCCAGGCCCAGGGTGTAGAGCTCGGGCAGGGTGCGGATGATGCCGGCGTCCACCAGCTGATCGACCAGCTTCTCGCCCAGGCCCTCGATGTCCATCGCGCGGCGCTGGGCGAAGTGCAGCAGCGCCTGCTTGCGCTGCGCGGCGCAGAAGAGGCCGCCGGAGCAGCGGTGGTCGACCTCGCCCTTCTCGCGCACCACGGTGCTGCTGCACACCGGGCAGTGGCGCGGCATGCGGAAGTTGGGCACGTAGGCGGGGCGATCGCCGGTCACGCGGCCGACGACCTCCGGGATCACGTCGCCCGCGCGGCGCACGATGACCTGGTCGCCGATGCGTACGCCCTTGCGGCGCAGCTCGAAGAGGTTGTGCAGCGTGGCATTGGTGACCGTCACGCCGCCGACGAAGACCGGGGCCAGCCGCGCCACGGGCGTGAGCTTGCCGGTGCGGCCGACCTGCACGTCGATGGCCTGGACCGCCGTGACCTGCTCCTGCGCCGGATATTTGTGCGCCACGGCCCAGCGCGGCTCGCGGGTGACGAAGCCGAGCTGGCGCTGCAGGGCCAGGTCGTTGACCTTGTAGACCACGCCGTCGATGTCGAAGGGCAGCTGGTCCCGCCGGGCGGCGATGTCCTGATGGAAGGCGATGAGGCCTTCTGCGCCCTGCGCCACGCGACGCTCGTTGCTGACCGGCAGGCCGAAGGCGGCCAGCGCGTCCAGCACGCCGCTGTGGGTGCCGGGCTGGTCCCAACCTTGTACCTGGCCCAGCCCGTAGGCGAAGAAGGACAGCGGGCGCTTGGCGGCGATTGCCGGGTCCAACTGGCGCACCGCGCCGGCAGCCGCATTGCGCGGGTTGACGAAGGTCTTCTCGCCCGCCTCGCGCTGGCGCTCGTTGAGCCGCTCGAAGGCATCGCGGCGCATGTAGACCTCGCCGCGCACCTCCAGCACGGCGGGCGCGTCGCCGATCAGTCGCAGCGGGATCTGGGCGATGGTGCGGATGTTCTGCGTCACGTCCTCGCCCTGCTCCCCGTCGCCGCGCGTGGCCGCCTGCACCAGCGTGCCGTGCTCGTAGCGCAGGTTGATGGCCAGGCCGTCGAACTTGAGCTCGCAGGCGTACTCCACCGGCGGCGCATCTTCCGCCAGGCCCAGCTCACGGCGTACGCGGGCATCGAAGGCCAGGGCGCCGGCGCTGCTGGTGTCGGTCTCCGTGCGGATCGA
The DNA here is from genome assembly GCA_016219375.1 of Burkholderiales bacterium. Lineage (GTDB taxonomy): Bacteria > Pseudomonadota > Gammaproteobacteria > Burkholderiales > Burkholderiaceae_C > Aquabacterium. The sequence continues at coordinate 229,522 of JACRNC010000016.1, read as the reverse complement.
CAGCATGGGCACCGCATGGCGCACGGGCGTGAAGCCGTCGAGCACCTTGCCCAGCACGCGCTGCGTGGGCGAGTCGGGCGTCAGCAGCTCCGGGTGCGCGGCCTCGATGGCCTGCAGCTCATGGAAGAGGCGGTCGTACTCGGCGTCCGGGATCTGCGGCGCATCGAGCACGTAGTACAGGTGCGCGTGGTGGTGCAGCAGGCGGCGCAGCTCCTCGGCGCGCGCACGCGCTTCGTCGGATGGGGCAGGCGCCGGCTGGAAGAGCGGGGCTTGGGTCATGCGCCGTCTGCGCCTCAGCTGAACACGCGTCGCGCCAGCGGGGAGCCGGCGGCCAGGTCGCGCTGGGCCAGGGCTTCATAGAGCCGGGCCAGCTCGCGGCCGATGGACTCGAAGGCCGCGGGCGGCAGCGGCTGGCCGCGGTCGTCGGTGAGGTCTGCATCCAGCGTGGGGGCCAGGGCCTCGCCGGCGGCACGCCAGGCGAGGAAGGGCTCCTGCTCGGGTGCCGTCTGCGGCACGTCGAAGGCCAGGGTCAGCTCGCGCACGGCCACCTGCGACGGGTCCTCGGCAAACGCGGCCTGGGCGTCGAACTGCAGGGTCAGGATGGGCGGCGCGCCTTCGTCCGGCGACGGCAGCACCAGCCGGCCGGGCATGGCGCCGGGCACGAAGCCGTGGCGGGCGGCGTGCTGCTGCACATAGCCGATGGACCAGGCGCTGCCGCGGGCGCGCAGGTGCATGGCCAGCTGGGCGTCGTGCTCGCTGGCGAAGTGGTCCAGCTCGCGCGCGCGGGCCACCACGTCCAGCATGTCGGGGAAGTCCACCGCCGCGCCCAGCGCATCGGCGAAGGCCTGCACCTTGTGCACGAACTCGGAGTACTCGATCTCGTTGAGCGCGCCCAGGCGGTTGGCCAGCTGCACGCCGGCCTGGAACTCGCTGTAGCTGCGGCCGGGCTGCACCGGCTCCCACTGGCCGGTGTCGGTGGCCAGGCCTTCGATGGCGAACGGCTTGCTGCCGGCGCGGCGCGTGGGCGGCAGATGGGCCTGGGCCTGCTCGCCGCTAACCGGAGCCTCGGGCGTGATCGCAGCCAGGGCGTCGATCAGCGGATCCAGGCGCGCCGCCTCGCGGCGGGCTGCCGGTGCGGCCTGCTGCAGGACGGCACCCACCGCGATGTCGGCCGGGTCGCGCTCCTGCGGGACGGTGTCGCCGGCGTCGAACACCGGCTCGGCCAGGCGCGGCTCCTGCGGCGGCAGCGTGGCGGCCGACTTGATGCGCGAGCGGCGGGCCTGCCAGGTGTTCCAGCCCACGAGTGCCACGAGGCCAGAGATGCCGACCACGGCGAGGGCGACTTGCAGGGAATCGGTCATGCGATGAGAGCCTGATCGGTTGAGGATGCCCGCGCCGGGCGAATGCGTGCAAGTGCGCGCGGGTGCGGGCGAATGCGTGCGGATGCCTGTTCCGGGGTGGGCGCGTGGGGCGCGGCCCGGCGGCTCAGGCCGCCTCGGCCATGCCCAGGGCAGATTCCATGTCGACGGCCACGATGCGCGACACACCCTGCTCCTGCATGGTCACGCCCACGAGCTGCTCGGCCATCTCCATCGCGATCTTGTTGTGCGAGATGAATAGGAACTGGGTGTTGCCCGACATGCTCTTGACCAGCCGTGCATAGCGCTCGGTGTTGGCATCGTCCAGCGGCGCGTCCACCTCGTCGAGCAGGCAGAACGGCGCGGGGTTGAGCTGGAAGATGGCAAAGACCAGCGCGATGGCGGTCAGCGCCTTCTCGCCGCCCGACAGCAGGTGGATGGTGGAGTTCTTCTTGCCCGGCGGCTGGGCCATGACCTGCACGCCGGCGTCCAGGATTTCGTCGCCGGTCATGACGAGCTTGGCCTGCCCGCCGCCGAAGAGGCTGGGGAACATGCGGCCGAAGTGCTCGTTGACCGTGTTGAAGGTGGAGCCCAGCAGGTCGCGCGTCTCCAGGTCGATCTTCTTGATCGCGTCTTCCAGCGTCTGGATGGCGTCCAGCAGGTCGGCCATCTGCGCATCCAGAAAGCCCTTGCGCTCGCGCGCGGCGGTCAGCTCGTCGAGCGCGGCCAGGTTGACGGCGCCCAGGGCCGCGATCTCGCGCTGGATGCGGTCGATCTCCGTCTGCAGGCCGTAGAGCTTGACGCCGCCCTCCTCGATCGTGCGGGCCAGCTGCTCCAGGTCCACCTGTGCGGCGGTGAGCTGCTCCAGGTACTGCGCGCCGCCGAGCTGCGCGGCCTGCTCCTCCAGTTGCAGCCTGGTGATCTGCTCGCGCAGCGGCTCCAGGCTGCGCTCGAAGCTCATGCGCTGTTCGTCGGCGCGTCGCAGCTGCGCGGACAGGTCGTCGTAGCGGGCGCGCGTGGCACTCAGCGCCGCTTCCTTTTCCATGCGGATGGCCAGGGCGTCTTCCAGACCAGCCTGGGCAGCAACGTCGCTGAGCTCGGCCAGCTCCTGGTGCACCTGGGCGGCGGACTGCTCGTTGGCGGTGATCTGCTGCGCAGCCGTCTCGATGGCACGCTGCAGCTCGCCGCGGCGGGCGGCCAGGGAGCGGGCGCTGAACTGCGCCTCCTGCGCCTGGCGCTCCAGCGAGCGGCCCTGCTCGCGCGCGCCGTGCAGGCGACGCTCGGCCTCGATCACCGCTTCTTCCAGCTGGGCATGGCGCTCCTGCGTGTCGGCCAGAGAGAGGTCCAGCTCCTCGAAGCGGGCCTCGCCGGTGGCGCGGCGCTCGCTCAGCTCATCGAGCTGGCCGTCGATCTCCGCCAGCTCGGCTTCGATCTGGCCGCGGCGGGCCTGGGCCTGCTCGGATTGCTGGGCGAGCTTGAGCGTCTCCACCTGCAGCTGGTGCGTGCGGGCCTGCTGCTCGCTGGCCTCGCGGCGCACCGCGGCCAGGCGCTGCGAGGCCTCGGTGTAGGCGGCCTCGGCACGGATGAGGCCGCTGCGCGCCTCGTCGGCCATCAGGGCCTGGGCGCGCAGCTGCTTCTGCAGGTTCTCGATCTCCTGCGCGCGGGCCAGCATGCCGGCCTGCTCGGAGTCGGGCGCGTAGAAGGCCACGGCATGTGCGCTGACCGCATGGCCGGCGCGGGTCATGATGACCTCGCCCTGGGTCAGCCGGCCGCGGTTGGCCAAGGCCTCGTCCAGCGAGCCGGCGGTGTAGACGCCCTCCAGCCAGTCGCCCAGCAGCGCCTTCAGGCCGGCGTCGTTCAGGCGCAGCAGGTCGGCCAGGCGCGGCAGGGTGTGGTGGGGGCTGGCCGGCATGGCCGCCGGCGGGCTGTAGAAGGCCAGCTTGGCCGGCGGGGCGTCGTTCTCGAAGGCCCGGATGGTCTCGATGCGGCCGACCTCCAGCGCGTTGAGCCGCTCGCGCAGCGCCGACTCCAGCGCCGTCTCCCAGCCGGGCTCGATGTGCAGCCGGGTCCACAGGCCGCTCAGGCCGTCCAGGCCATGCTTGGCCAGCCAGGGCTTGAGCTTGCCCTCGGTCTGCACCTTCTCCTGCAGGGCCTTGAGCGCCTCCATGCGCGCAGCCAGCTCGGACTGCTTGGCTGCCTGGGCGTTGACCTCGTCCTGGCGGGCGCGGCGGTCTTCGTCCAGCGCGGGGACGCTGGTGGTCAGGTCCTCCAACTGCGCCTCGACCACGGCCTGCTGTTCCTCCGCCGATGCCAGCTGCCGGCGCAGGTCGGCCAGGCGGGCCTCGTCGGGGGCGGCCAGGTTCTGGCGCTCGCCCGCCAGTCGGTCGCGGCGCAGGTTGAGCTGGCGCGACTGCTCGTCGATGTTGCGTGACTCGGCCGCCAGCAGCTGGATCTGCTGCTGCACCTCGGTGACCTTGCTGCGCTGCTCGGTGGCGCGCTGGCTGGCCGCGCGCAAGGCGTCCTCGTGCGTGGGCAGGTTGCCGGCCACCTCCTCCGCCTGGGCGGCCAGGATCTCGGCCTGCTCATCTGCCGCGGCGATCTGCTCGGCAATCGTCTCCAGCTCGGCCTGCGCCTGATCCCGGCGCTCGGCCCACTGGTCGTTCTGCGCCTTGAGCTCCACCAGGCGCTGTTCCAGGCGCTGGCGGCCCTCGACCACGTAGCGGATGCGCTCTTCCAGCCGGCTGACGGCCAGGCTGGCTTCGGCCAGCGCGCCCTGCGCGGTGTGCAGCTCATCGCTGGCGGCGTAGTGGTCCTGGCGCACGTGCTCCAGCTCGGCCTCCACATGGCGCAGCTCGGCCAGGCGGGCTTCCAGCGCGTTGGTGGCCTCCAGCACGGCCTGCTTGACGCGGGCTTCTTCCGTGGCCGCATCGCGGTGCTTGAGGAACCACAGCTGATGCAGCTTGAGCGTGCCCTGCTCCTGCAGCGTGCGGTACTGGGCCGCGACTTCAGCTTGCTTCTCGAGCTTGTCGAGGTTGGCATTGAGCTCGCGCAGGATGTCTTCGACGCGGGTGAGGTTCTCGCGCGTGTCCTTGAGCCGGTTCTCGGTCTCGCGGCGGCGCTCCTTGTATTTGGAGACGCCCGCAGCTTCTTCCAGGAAGAGCCGCAGCTCCTCGGGCTTGGACTCGATGATCCGGCTGATCGTGCCCTGGCCGATGATGGCGTAGGCCCGCGGCCCCAGGCCGGTGCCCAGGAAGACGTCCTGCACGTCGCGGCGGCGCACCGGCTGGTTGTTGATGAAGTAGCTGGAGGTGCCGTCGCGCGTGAGCACGCGCTTGACCGCGATCTCCGAATACTGGTTCCACTGGCCGCCGGCGCGCGCATCCTCGTTGCTGAACACCAGCTCCACGCTGGCGCGGCTGGCCGGCTTGCGGTTGCCCGAGCCGTTGAAGATCACGTCCTGCATGGACTCGCCGCGCAGCTCCGAGGCCTTGGACTCGCCCAGCACCCAGCGCACCGCGTCCATGATGTTGGACTTGCCGCAGCCGTTGGGGCCGACCACGCCGACGAGCTGGCCGGGCAGCTGGAAGTTGGTGGGCTCGGCAAACGACTTGAAGCCGGAGAGCTTGATGGAGTTCAGGCGCATCGGTCGGGGCAGGCACCGGAGCGCCGGGCCTCGCTAAGTCGTTGATACACAACAAAATTCCCGCCATGAGGCGGGAGCGGAGCGGGCCGGGATGATAGCATCGCGACCCCTTTCGCCCGGCAGCTCGCAGGCGGCCTTTCCGCCTGTTGCCCGGCTCTTGCGGCACGGCTCGCAGGTGGCTTGAACCCTCGCATGCCAGCTCGCCACGAGCGCCCGCTGCACGCCCTTCCCCGCTCCGATCATGGACAAGAAATCCGCCCCGGCGCCCAAGCAGCGCCCCGCCCCCGAGACGCCGCCGTCTGCGCCCTCGCGCGAGCTGCACGTCTTCCCCAATCCGGCGCCGCAGCGCGACTACGTCATCCAGTTCCAGGTGCCGGAGTTCACCTGCTTCTGCCCGCTGACCAAGCAGCCGGACTTCGCCCACTTCACCATCGAGTGCATCGCCGACAAGCTCTGCGTGGAGCTCAAGAGCCTGAAGATGTACATGTGGAGCTACCGCGACCAGGGTGCCTTCCACGAGAAGGTGACCAACGACATCCTGGACGACATCGTGGCCGCAATCCAGCCGCGCTTCCTGCGCATCACGGCCAAGTGGTATGTGCGCGGCGGCATCTACACCAACGTGGTCGTGGAGCACCGCAAAAAGGGCTGGAAGCCTCAGCCCCTGGTGGACCTGCCGCGCCATACCGAGGAACGCGGCTTGCTGGGCTGATGCCTGCAGCGGCGGCTTGCGCGCCTGCTGTGCGCCATCGCCGCCGCGCCTTTCAGGCGGCACTCTTCTGTGCCGTCATGGTCCTGACGTCTTCCGGCCGCGCCGCCAGCCCTGCCGCATCCGCGGCGCAACCGCAAATACATCCGCAACCGCAAGCGGATGGTGAGGCGGCAGCAAGCCCTGCCGGCGCCTTGCCGGTGGAGCCGCCCGGTGCCGTGCGCATCGGCATCTCCGGCTGGCGCTATCCGCCCTGGCGCGGCACCTTCTATCCCGACGATCTGCCACAGCGGCTGGAGCTGGCGTTTGCATCACGCGCGCTGCCCAGCATCGAGCTCAACGGCTCGTTCTACTCGCTGCAGACGCCCGAGCGCTATGCCGCCTGGCATGACGACACGCCCGACGGCTTCGTCTTCAGCGTCAAGGCGCCGCGCTACATCACCCATGTGCGGCGGCTCAAGGACATCGGCGACGCGCTGCCCAACTTCTTCGCCTCGGGCCTGTTCAACCTGAAGGACAAGCTCGGGCCCATCCTGTGGCAGTTCCCGCCCAGCATGCGCTTCAGCGCCGAGCTGTTCGAGCCCTTCCTGGCTGCACTGCCTCACGACACCGAGGCTGCGCTGGCCCTGGCGCGCAAGCGTGATAGCCGCATGAAAGGCCGCTCGCGTCTGGCCATCGACGCCGTGCGGCCGGTGCGCCATGCGGTGGAGATCCGCCACGAGAGCTTTGCCACGCCGGAGTTCATCTCGCTCTTGCGACACCACAACGTCGCCCTGGTGGTGGCGGACACCGCCGGCAAGTGGCCGCTGCTGGAAGACCTGTGCGCCGACTTCGTCTACCTGCGGCTGCATGGCGATGTGGAGCTCTACGCCAGCGGCTACACCGACCAGGCGCTGGATGCCTGGGCCGCGCGCATCCGTGCCTGGAGTGCTGGCAGCCAGCCGGCCGATGCGCGACTGGCCAGCAGCGAGCCACCGCCGCCAGCCGCGGCGCGGCCCGTCTACTGCTACTTCGACAACGACATCAAGGTGCGCGCGCCCTATGACGCCGCGGGGCTGCTGCGCCGGCTGGGGCTGGACAGCGGGCTGGACGGCGACGGCCGCTTCGCGGTGGATCCGGCCGGCAAGCGGCGCTGGCCGGCGCGGGCTCCGGGCTGAGGCTGTCCGACATCAAAGCTCATGCCGGGGCGCTGACCATAATCGCCCGATGACCGTGACCCTGGCGCAGAGCATCGTCGCCGCCCTCCTGCTCGGCCTTGCCCTGGCCTTCCGTCCCCTGCAGACCCTGCGCCGCGCCGAGCTGCGCACGCCCTGGCTGGGCGCCATCGTGCTGCTGCCGCTGCTGTGGGCCTCGCAGCGCTTCTTGCCCTCAGGCTTGGCGGTGCACCTGTCGGGCGCCTGCCTGATGGTGCTGATGTTCGGCTGGCCGCTGGCGGTGTGGACCTGCGTGCCCATTGCGCTGATCGCGGCCTGGCTCACCGGCAACGCCGGCGGCAGCGTCAGCCTGGCCGGCTGGTGGTCGCAGGCCGTCAACCAGCTGCTGTGGGTGGGCATCGTGCCGGCCAGTTGCGGCTTGGCAGTGGGCCTGGCCGTGCGCCACCTGCTGCCCAAGCACCTGTTCGTCTACATCCTGGGCCGCGGCTTCCTGGGCACGGCGCTGGCGCTGATGGCCGCCGCGCTGCTGGAGACGGCCCTGGTTGCATCGGCCGCGCAGCACACCCGGGGCGACCTGTGGCTGGCCCGGGCCTTGATCGCCTGGGGCGAGGCCTTTGCCACCGGCATGCTCACCGCCATCTTCGTCGCCTTCCGCCCGGCGTGGATGCTGACCTACTCGGACGAGCGCTATCTGCCGGCTGCGCCGCGGTCGTGACTGCCCGAGGGGGCCGGGCCCGGATAATCCGCGGCCATGAATCCCCTGCTCTCCCGCCTGCAGCCCTACCCCTTCGAGCGGCTGCGTCAGCTCGTCCAGGGCGTGACGCCGTCGCCCGCCCACAGCCCCATCAGCCTGGGTATCGGCGAGCCCAAGCATCCCACGTCGGCCTTCATCCGCGAGGCCCTGGCGGCATCGCTGGACGGCTTGGCCAGCTACCCGGCCACGGCCGGCGAGCCCGCCCTGCGCCAGGCCTGCGCCGACTGGGTGGAGCGCCGCTACGGCGTCAAGCTGGACGCGGCCACGCAGCTGCTGCCGGTCAACGGCTCGCGCGAGGCGCTGTTCTCGCTGGCGCAGACGGTGATCGACCCCAGCGCCACCGCGCAGGCGGGCGCCCCGGTCGTCGTCTGCCCCAATCCCTTCTATCAGATCTATGAAGGCGCGGCCCTGCTGGCCGGCGCGCAGGTGGCCTTTGCCAACTCGGACCCCACACGCAACTTCGCCGCCGACTGGTCCAGCATCGACGAGGCCACCTGGGCCCGCACCCAGCTGCTCTACACCTGCTCGCCCGGCAACCCCACCGGCGCGGTGATGCCGCTGGACGAATGGGCGCGGCTGTTTGAGCTGAGCGACCGCCACGGCTTCGTGATTGCGTCGGACGAGTGCTACTCCGAGATCTACTTCCGCGACACCGCGCCGCTGGGCGCGCTGGAGGCGGCGCAGCACCTGGGGCGCACGGACCTGCGCAACCTGGTGGTGCTGACCAGCCTGTCCAAGCGCTCCAACGTGCCGGGCATGCGCTCGGGCTTCGTCGCCGGCGATGCCCAGGTGCTCAAGAGCTTCCTGCTCTACCGCACCTACCACGGCAGCGCCATGAGCCCGGCCATCCAGCGCGCCAGCATCGCCGCCTGGAGCGACGAGCAGCACGTGGAGGACAACCGCGCGCTCTACCGCCTCAAGTTCGAGCAGGTCACGCCGATGCTGGCCGAGGTGATGGACGTGGCGCTGCCCGATGCCGGCTTCTACCTGTGGGCCAAGGTGCCGGATCAGGTCTGCGGCGGCTCGGACACCGTCTTCGCCCGCGAACTGCTCGCTCAATACAATGTGGCGGTCCTGCCAGGCAGCTACCTGGCCCGCGAGGCTCACGGCGTCAACCCCGGCGCCGGCCGCGTGCGCATGGCGCTGGTCGCCGGCGTCGACGAATGCCTGGAAGCCGCCTCGCGCATCGTCTCCTTCATCCGCTCCCACACTGCATGACCTCCTCCCTCCAGACCACCATCGACACTGCCTGGGACGACCGCGCCTCCCTGTCCCCCGCCTCGGCACCGGCCGAGGTGCGTGATGCCGTGGCCCACGTGATCGGTGAGCTCGACGCCGGCCGCCTGCGCGTCGCCGAGAAGATCGACGGGGCCTGGACCACCCACCAGTGGATCAAGAAGGCCGTGCTGCTGAGCTTCCGCCTGCACGACAACGCCGAGATCCGCGCCGGCGAGCTGGGCTTCTTCGACAAGGTGCCGACCAAGTTCGGCGGCATGAGCGCCGACGCGATGCGCGCCACCGGGGTGCGCGTGGTGCCGCCGGCCGTGGCCCGCCGCGGCTCCTTCCTGGCCAGGAACGTCATCCTGATGCCCAGCTACGTGAACATCGGCGCCTATGTCGATGAGGGCACGATGGTGGACACCTGGGCCACCGTGGGCTCCTGCGCGCAGATCGGCAAGAACGTCCATCTGTCCGGCGGCGTGGGCATCGGCGGCGTGCTGGAGCCGCTGCAGGCCAACCCGACCATCATCGAGGACAACTGCTTCATCGGCGCCCGCTCGGAGATCGTCGAAGGCGTGGTCGTGGAAGAGAACTCGGTGATTTCCATGGGCGTCTACATCGGCCAGAGCACGAAGATCTATGACCGGGCTACCGGTGAAGTGATGTACGGCCGCGTGCCGGCCGGCTCGGTGGTGGTCAGCGGCTCGCTGCCCAGCGCCGATGGCAGCTACAGCCTGTATTGCGCAGTGATCGTCAAGCGGGTGGATGCGCAGACGCGCGCCAAGACCAGCATCAACGACCTGCTGCGCGCCTGATAGGCGGCCCTGCGCAGGGCCCGCCACGCACAACGACAGTCAAGGAGAGGTCCGATGAGCGGTGGAAACATGGAGCGCGTGCTGCGCCTGATGGTCGACAAGCAGGCGTCGGACGTGTTCCTGTCGGCCAACACGCCCATCCTCATCAAGATCCATGGGCAGATCCTGCAGCTGTCGGACCAGGCACTCACGCCGCAGCAGCCGCGCCAGCTGTTGGCCGAGATGCTCACGCCCACGCAGCTCGAAGAGCTGGAGGACACCGGCGAGCTCAACATCGGCCTGACGCTGCCGGGCGTGGCGATCTTCCGCCTGAGCGCGTTCAAGCAGCGCGGCTCGATTGCAGCGGTGTTCCGCTACATCCCGTCGCGCATCCCGACGATGGACTCGCTGAACCTGCCCGACGTGCTGCGCACGCTGGTGCTGGAAAAGCGCGGCCTGATCCTGCTGGCGGGCGCCACCGGCACCGGCAAGAGCACGACGCTGGCGTCCATGCTGGAGCACCGCAACCAGAACATGACCGGGCACATCCTCACTATCGAGGACCCGATGGAGTTCGTGTTCTACAACAAGAAGTCGGTGGTCAACCAGCGCGAGGTCGGCCGCGACACGCAGTCGCTGCAGGTGGGCCTGAAGAACGCGCTGCGCCAGGCGCCGGACTGCATCCTGATCGGCGAGATCCGCGACCGCGAGACCATGACCGCGGCCATCTCCTATGCGCTCTCAGGCCACCTGGTGCTGTCCACCCTGCACGCCAACAACAGCTACCACGCGCTGGGCCGGATCCTGTCGTTCTACACGCCGGAGGCGCGGCCCGCGCTGCTGTCGGACCTGGCCTCGGGCCTGAAGGCCGTCGTGTCGCAGCGGCTGCTGCGCTCGACCACCGGCGGGCGCATCCCGGCGGTGGAGATCATGCTCAACACCAAGCTGGTGTCCGAGCTGATCGAGAAGGGCGACTTCACCGGCGTGAAGGAGGCGATGGACAAGTCGCTGGCCGAAGGCTCGCAGACCTTCGAGCAGGAGCTGGCCCGCCTGATCGGCGAAGGCCTGATCACCCGCGACGAGGGCCTGGCCTTCGCCGACTCGCCCACCAACCTGATGTGGCGCCTGCAGAACGCGCAGGAGCCGGTCGTGCCGCCGGCCAGCGGCAGCATGCTCAAGCCCGACGAGGAGGACGGCCCGTCCTTCACCGAGATCACGCTGGACGTGCGGCCGGACGACCGCAGCTTCATGACCACGCGGTTCTGAACACGCCCGCCGCCTTCCACTTCACCCCTGATGCGGCCCGGACGGACCCCCGACGGGCCGCTTGCATTTGAGCCCGCGCGGCATGCAGGCCGCCTCAAGGGCCGATGCAAGGGCTTCCTGTCCTTCCCTGCCCCGCCCTGCTTGCTGCCTGTGGCGCGCCGCCTGACCTGCCATGACGCATCCCACCCTGCTGCTGACCGAAGCCCTGATCGCCCGGCCGTCCGTCACGCCCGACGACGCCGGCTGCCTGACGCTGATCGCCGAGCGCCTGGCCGCCATCGGCTTTGCCTGCGACACGCTGGTCTTCGGCCCCCAGGACGCGCCGGTGACCAACCTGTGGGCCAGGCGCACCGGCCATGCGGGTGCGGCGGGCACGACGCTGGTCTTTGCCGGCCACACCGACGTGGTGCCCACCGGCCCGCTGGCGCAGTGGCGCAGCGACCCCTTCGTGCCCACGCACCGCGACGGTTTTCTCTTCGGGCGCGGCGCGGCGGACATGAAGAGCTCGCTGGCGGCGATGGTGGTGGCCTGCGAGAGCTTCGTCGCCGCGCACCCCGATCACGCGGGCTCCATCGCCTTCTTGCTGACCAGCGACGAGGAAGGCCCGTCCATCGACGGCACGGTCAAGGTGTGCGAGTGGCTGCAGCAGCGCGGCGAGCGGCTGGACTGCTGCATCGTCGGCGAGCCGACCTCCGTGCGCCAGCTGGGCGACATGATCAAGAACGGCCGGCGCGGCTCGCTCTCCGGCCGGCTGCGCGTGCTGGGCACGCAGGGGCACATCGCCTACCCGCACTTGGCCGACAACCCCATCCACCGCCTGGCCCCTGCGCTGGCCGAGCTGACGGCCGTGCAGTGGGACGGCGGCAACGAGCACTTCCCGCCGACGAGCTGGCAGGTGTCCAACATCCATGCCGGCACCGGTGCGACCAACGTCATTCCCGGCGAGCTGGTGCTGGACTTCAACTTCCGCTTCTCGACCGAGTCCACCCCGGACGCGCTCAAGGCCCGCGTGCACGAGGTGCTGGACCGCCACGGCCTGCGCTACGAGCTGGCCTGGACGCTGGGCGGCGAGCCTTTCCTGACCCGGCCCGGCACGCTGATCGAGGCCATGCGCGAGTCCATCCAGCAGGTCGCCGGGGTCGAGCCCGAGCTCTCCACCACCGGCGGCACGTCAGACGGCCGCTTCATCGCCAAGATCTGCCCGCAGGTGGTGGAGTTCGGGCCGGTGAATGCCAGCATCCACAAGATCGACGAGCACGTGGACGTGTCGGCCCTGGCGCCGTTGACCGACATCTACCGCGGCGTGCTGCAGCGGCTGGTGGCCTGAGGTGCAGGCGATGACGCTGATCGACTGCATCAAGGCGATGGCCGCGCGGCTGGATGCCGCGGGTGTGGCCTACGGCCACGGCACCACCTGCGCCTTCGACGAGGCGGCGTGGCTGGTGCTGTGGCGCCTGGGCCTGCCGCTGGACAGCCTGGACGAGCACGAGGGCCGCGTGTTGACGGCGCAGGAGCAGCAGCAGGTGGCCGCGCTGATCGACGAGCGCATCGCCACCCGCCGCCCGGCCGCCTACCTGACCGGCGAGGCTTGGCTGCAGGGCGTGCCCTTCCATGTGGATGAGCGCGCCATCGTGCCGCGCTCGCTGATCGCCGAGGTGCTGGCCGACGGCAGCATCGACGCCTGGCTGTCCGACCGCACCGAGCGCGTGCTCGACCTGTGCACCGGCAACGGCAGCCTGGCCGTGCTGGCCGCGATGGCTTGGCCAGAGGTGTCCGTGGATGCCAGCGACCTGAGCGCCGATGCGCTGGAGGTGGCGCGGATGAACGTCGCGCGGCACGGGCTGCAGGGCCGCATCCGGCTGCTGCAGGGCGACCTCTTCAGCGGCGTGGAGGCGGCCGCTGCCCGGCCTTACGACCTGATCCTGTGCAACCCGCCTTACGTCAACGCGCAGTCCATGTCCGTGCTGCCGGCCGAGTTCCGCGCCGAGCCCGAGCTGGCCCTGGCCGGCGGTGCGGACGGCATGGACTTCATCCGCCGGCTGCTGGCCCAGGCGCCCGCGCACATGACGCCCGACGCCGTGCTGGTGCTGGAGATCGGCCATGAGCGGCCGCACTTCGAGCGCGCCTTTCCGCGGCTGGAGGCGGTGTGGCTGGAGACCAGCGCCGGCGAGGACGCCGTGCTGCTGCTGCCGCGTTCCGCTCTGCAAGCCTGAGGCAGGGTGCCACCCGGGCGCTGCACGTGCTGCCTGGCAGCCTGGATGCAGCAGCTGCGTGACGGAATCACGAAGCTCGCCGGACACCGCTCAACTTTGGTGAGCCGGGGCCGAATCCCACGCGATCAAGTGGGATTACTGCCCCCGCCTGCGCTGAATCGCTGGCCCCATGGCTGACCGCCGGGCTGGCCGCCCGCCCTGCGCGCGTGGGGTAGCGACCGACGCTCCGTCCGATGCTCGACGCCAACGATCCGATGCACACACGCCGCCGACACGCGGCCCTTATCACGCCGCTGGCCGTGCTGCTGGCGGGCCTGCTGCTGAGCTGGGCCGCCTGGTACAGCGCGCATCAGGCCGAAATGCGTGAGAGCCACTTCCGCTTCGAGCGTCGCGTCAACAGCATTGCTCGCGATATCCAGGCCCGGCTGGAGGGCTATGAGCAACTGCTGCGCGGTGCAAGCGCCCTGTTTGCCGCCACGCCTGAAGTCACGCCCGACATGTGGCGAGACTTTGTCGACCGCCTGGACGTGGCGCAGAACTATCCCGGCCTGCTGGCCCTGGCCTATGCCCAGCGCGTCCCCGCCTCGGCCTTGACCCAGCACGCCGACTCCATGCGCGGCCGAGGGCTGGCCAACTACACCGTTCGTCCCCCGGGCCAGCGCGACGAGTACGTGCTGACGCTGTTTACCGAGCCGGCCTCCCTGAGCAACGTGCGAGCCATGGGCTTTGCCATGGATGCCGAGCCAATCCGGCGCGAAGCCCTCCACCGCGCGCGCGATCAAGGCACCCCCGCGCTGACCGGCCGCATCGTCTTGCTCAGCAGCGCGCCGGGCAAGCCTGACGCCGGCGCACTGCTCTACATCCCCGTCTATCGCCGGGGCGAGCCCACGTTCTCTACGGCCGACCGCCGCCGCGCGCTGCAGGGCTATGTCTACGCACCGCTGCGCATGCGGTCGCTACTTCCTGGCGCCATCGGCGACAGCGTGGGCGATCTGCTGTTCGAGGCCTATGACGGCACGGGCACCGAGGCGGCCCAGCGGCTCTACGCAGCCCGCGAAGACCTGACCGCCCAGCGCACCGACTATCGCCACGTGTTCGACGAAACGCGGCCCATCACGGTGGCCGGGCGCACGTGGACGCTGCGCTTTGCCACGCTGCCGGAGTTCGACGCCACGCTGGACCACGCTCGCTCGCGGCTGATGCTGAGCGCCGGCATCGTCACGTCCCTGCTGGCCGCTCTGGTGGCCTGGGCCATGACCCAGACGCAACGCCGAGCGGTGCGCATGGCGGAGCGGCTGTCGCGCGCGCACCGCGCCAGCGAAGACAGAGCCCGCACCGTCATGGACGGCACGGCCGACGGCATCCTGACCATGGACGTGCAGGGCATCATCCGCTCGGCCAACCGCTCGGCCCAGCGCATGTTCGGCTACACCGAGTCCGAGCTCATCGGCAAGCCGGTGCGCGAGCTGGCCAGCCCCGAGTCGGTGGAGAAGATCGACCGCTTCTACAGCGACATGCGGGCCGTGGACGCACGCGCGCTCTTCGGCCAGCAGCTGGAGCTGCCCGCCGTGCGCAAGGACGGCCGGCGCATGCTGCTGCGCTACACGCTCAGCCTGGTGGAGATCGACGACGAGCCGCACATCGTCTGCCTGGGCGCGGACATCACCGAGCAGCACGAGCACGAGAAGAAGGCACGCGAGGCCGACAACCTGCGCCAGGCCATCCTCTCCAATGCGCCCTTCGCGATCATCTCCACTGACACCAAGGGCCTGATCACCGCCGTCAACCCGGCAGCCGAGCAGATGCTGGGCTGGACAGCCCAGGAGCTGGTGGGCCGCCACACCACGGCCGTGCTGCACGACCCGGCCGAGCTGGAGGCCGTGGCGCGCCAGATCAGCGCCGAACTGGGCGAGACCATCCCGCCCGGCCTGAGCGTGCTGACCGTCAAGGCGCGCCGCGGCATCACCGAGCAGCGCGAGTTCCAC
The DNA here is from genome assembly GCA_016219375.1 of Burkholderiales bacterium. Lineage (GTDB taxonomy): Bacteria > Pseudomonadota > Gammaproteobacteria > Burkholderiales > Burkholderiaceae_C > Aquabacterium. The sequence continues at coordinate 214,425 of JACRNC010000016.1, read as the reverse complement.
TACATCCGCAAGGACGGCCACCGCGTGCCCGCGCTGCTGACCGTCTCCTGCCTGCGCGATGCCGAGGGCAACCTGACAGGCTACGTCGGCCTGGCGCTGGACATCTCCGAGCGCAAGCGTACGGACGAATACATCCGTCACATGGCGCTGCACGACAAGCTCACCGGCCTGCCCAACCGCGTGCTGCTGCAGGAACATGCCGAGGTGGCCATCGCCCGCGCCCGCCGCACCCTGCATGCGGTGGGCATCCTGCTGCTGGACCTGGACCGCTTCAAGCACATCAACGACTCGCTGGGCCACCACGTGGGCGACGAGGTGCTGCAGATCGTGGCCAAGCGGCTGTCCGACTGCGTGCGCTCCTCCGACACCGTGGTGCGCATGGGTGGCGACGAGTTCGTCGTGCTGCTGTCCGACCTGAACCAGCGCGAGGAAGCGCAGAAGATCGCCACCAAGATCCTCGACGTGCTGGCCGAGGACGTGGTCGTGGGCAGCCACATGCTGCGCATCACGCCCAGCATCGGCGTGGCCTGCTGCCCGCAGGACGGCGGCGACCTGTCCACGCTGCTCAAGCACGCGGACGCGGCCATGTACCACGCCAAGGACATGGGCCGCAACAACGTCCAGGTCTTCACGCCCAAGCTCAACGAGCGCCTGACCCACCGCCTGGAGCTGGAGGCCGACCTCAGCCATGCCGTGGGCCGCGGCGAGCTGGTGCTGCATTACCAGCCGCTGGTCGATGCACGCACCGGGCTCATCTCCGGCGTCGAGGCCCTGGTGCGTTGGAAGCATCCGGTGCGCGGCCTGGTCTCGCCGGCGGAGTTCATCCCGCTGGCCGAGGAGACCGGCCTGATCCTGCCCATAGGCGAATGGGTGCTGCGCACCGCCTGCCAGCAGATCAAGGCCATCAGCGACAGCATCGGCACGCCGCTGCGGCTGGCCGTGAACCTGTCGCCGCGCCAGTTCACCCAGCCCAGCCTGCTGGAGATGGTGCGCCATGCGCTGGCGAGCGCACGGCTGCAGCCCGAGCAGCTGGAGCTGGAGATCACCGAAGGCGTGCTGATGCACGACATCGAGCAGACCATGCAGACGCTCGAAGCCCTGCGCGAGATCGGCGTGCATCTGGCGGTGGACGACTTCGGCACCGGCTTCTCGTCGCTGAGCTATCTGTCGCGCTTCCCCATCCACACGCTCAAGGTCGACCGCTCCTTCGTGCGCGACATCGGGCAGGACAAGAACAACACCGCCATCGCCTCGGCCGTGATCAGCATGGCCCACACCCTGGGCCTGAAGGTGGTGGCCGAGGGCGTGGAGACCCAGGCCCAGCGCGAGTTCCTGCGCGAGCGCCGCTGCGACGAGCTGCAGGGTTTCCTGTTCAGCAAGCCGGTGCCCATCGAGGAGCTGGGCCAGCGCATCGAAGACGTGCAGGCCGTCTGCGCCGTGGAGATGTTCTGAGCGGGCCTGCCGAGCGGGGACAATCCCCGGCTCCATGATCCAGCTCAAGAACCTCACGCTGCGCCGCGGCGCCAAAGTCGTCCTCGACGACGTTACGCTCACGCTGCAGCCGGGCGAGAAGGCCGCCCTGGTCGGCCGCAACGGCGCGGGCAAGTCGTCGCTCTTCGCCCTGCTCACCGGCACGCTCCACGCCGATGCAGGCGAGGTGCTGATGCCGCCCACCTGGCGCATGGCGGAAGTCGCGCAGTCCATGCCCGAGACTGCCCAGCCGGCCACCGACTTCGTGCTGGAGGGCGACACCCGGCTGATGGCCGCCCAGGCCGCGCTGCGCCAGGCGGAGGCCGCGGGTGACGGCCATGCGCTGGCCGAGGCGCACACCCTGCTGGCCGAGGCTGGCGCCTTCGACGCGAAGGCCCGCGCGCAGACGCTGCTCATGGGGCTGGGCTTTGCGATCGGGCAACTGGATGCGCCGGTCAACAGCTTCTCCGGCGGCTGGCGCATGCGGCTGCAGCTGGCCCGTGCGCTGATGTGCCCGGCAGATCTGCTGCTGCTGGACGAACCGACCAACCACCTGGATCTGGACGCACTCGTCTGGCTGGAGGGCTGGCTCAAGCGCTTCGACGGCACGCTGCTGGTCATCAGCCATGACCGCGAGTTCCTCGACGCCGTCACCCGCGTCACGCTGCACCTGGACCAGGCCAAGCTCACGCGCTGGGGCGGCAACTACAGCGCCTTCGAGCTGATGCACGCCCAGGCGCAATCGCAGCAGCAGGCGGCCTACAGCCGCCAGCAGGAGCGCATCGCCCAGCTCACCCGCTTCATCGACCGCTTCAAGGCCAAGGCCACCAAGGCCCGCCAGGCACAGAGCCGCGTCAAGGCACTGGAGCGCATGGAGAAGCTCGCCCCGGTGCTGGCCGCGCGCGAGTTCGCCTTCTCCTTCCAGGAGCCGCCGGCGCTGCCGAACCCCATGCTGGTCATGCGCGACGTGGCCTGTGGATACATGGCGCCCCCGGTCGCCGGGTACGGCGACGCGCCCCCCGCGGGGGCTGGCGCGGCATCGAACGGGCGCGCCATTCTGACCGGCATCACCGCCTCCGTCCTGCCCGGCCAGCGCATCGGCATCCTGGGCGCCAACGGCCAGGGCAAATCCACGCTGGTCAAGACGCTGGCGCATGAGCTGGCGCCGCTGGCGGGCACCGTCACCGAGGGCAAGGGCCTGGCCATCGGCTACTTCGCGCAGCAGGAGATGGACCTGCTGCGCCCGGACGAAGGCGCGCTCGCTCACCTGATCCGGCTGGCCAGGCAGGTCAGCCCCACCGCGCGCGAGCAGGAGCTGCGCGACTTCCTGGGCGGCTTCGCCTTCGGCGGCGACATGGCGGTGCAGCCCATCGGCACCATGAGCGGCGGCGAAAAGGCGCGCCTGGTGTTGGCACTGCTGGTCTGGCAGCGGCCCAACCTGCTGCTGCTGGACGAGCCGACCAACCACCTGGACCTGACCACGCGCGAGGCGCTGTCCGTGGCGCTCAACGAGTTCGAGGGCACGGTGATGCTGGTCAGCCATGACCGCGCCCTGCTGCGCGAGGTCTGCGACGAGTTCTGGCTGGTGGCGCAGGGCGGCCTGCGGCCCTTCGACGGCGACCTGGACGACTACCAGCGCTGGCTGGCCGACCAGGCCCGCGCCGCCGCCCGCGCGCTGGCTGAGGCCACGCCCCGGACGCCAGAAGGCGGCGGTGCATCCGCCCCATCAGCCAACCGCCGCGACGAGCGCAAGGCCCAGGCCCAGGCGCGCCAGAAGCTCGCCGAGCAGGCCAGGCCGCTGAAGGCGGAGCTCTCGCGCATCGAGCAGCTCATGGAGCAGGCGCAGGCGCGGCAGACCGAGGCGCTCGAACGGCTGGGCGATGCGGCCCTGAGCCCGGCCGAACGTGCCGACCTGGGCCGCCAGCTCAAGCAGCTCGAAGCCGATCTGGCCGGCTGGGAGGAGCGCTGGCTGGAGCTGAGCACCGAGCTCGACGCCCTGGCCAACCCATGAATATGTCGCGCCCTCGTCGCGGCGCCAATACGCAGACCGTGCAAACGTCACAGTCAATATCGGCTCTGCCATAGATTTCAACTGCAACTCCTTGTTTTTTCAGGCTTTTTCGGGTTGACGGCAAAAGCTGCGGCCGGTAGTCTGCCGGGATGCTGTTTTTCCCGACCTGCGCTCGTGCGCGCCGCGCCGCCCCTGCCTTGGCCGGGACGGGCTCCACCGGCCGCGTACTGTGCAAGCGCCTGCTGGCCCTGGCCGCTGCGACCACGCTGGCGCCGCTCTTTGCGCCGGTGACGGCATGGGCCGAGCCCTCGGTGACGGCCCCCGCCCCGGCTGCAGCACACGACGCCGGCCCGCGCACCCTGCCCGATGCCTTGGCCCAGGACCCGGTCGCCCGGCTGCTGGCCGACAAGGGCCTGATCCCGGCCGGCGCCGCCCGCGCCGGCGAGATCGCCCGTCAGATGCGCGACACCGCCTCCGACGTCGCCTCCGACCTGGTGCTGTCGGCCATGAACTTCCTGGGCGTGCCCTACAAGCGCGGCGGCACGTCGGCCGATACCGGCTTCGACTGCAGCGGCTTCACCCGCTACATCTTCGAGTCCAGCGTGGGCCTGGTGCTGCCCCGCCGCGCCGAGGAGCAGGCCCGTGCCCCCGGCGTGATCCAGGTCTCGCGCGACGAGCTCAAGCCCGGCGACCTGGTGTTCTTCAACACCCTGCGCCGCACCTTCTCGCACGTGGGCATCTACATCGGCGACAACAAGTTCATCCACTCGCCCCGCTCCGGCAGCGAGGTGCGCGTGGAGGACATGCGCCTGGCCTACTGGACGCGCCGCTTCGACGGCGCCCGCCGCGTGCCCCTGGCCGCAGCCGCGGGCCCCAACCTGCTGGCCCCGGCGCTGGCCGCGCTGCCCAAGTCGGGCGCCAACGCCATCGGCGGCGCCGGCAACCCCGACGCCCTGGCCCAGCCCTGACACCGGCTGGGGTGGGTGCCGGCCGCGACTCCAGCCGCGCTTCACCCCCAGACGCTCCGCCCGGCCGGCTCATACGCCGGCCTTTTTCTTTTCCGTTCTTCTTTTCCGTTCTTCTTTTCCGCTGACCGGCTGCAGGCCGGCTTTTCGTTTGCACCTTCGCGTTCGCGGGCCGGCTTTTCGTTCAGGCGACCGGCTCACGGCCGGCCGCGTCGCTTCTGCTGCCGGCAAGGTGGCAGCCGCGCGGCGCCCAGGCGGCACAATCCTTCCATGCCCGCGCGCACCATCCCGCTCGTCGATCAGCGCCTGCTGCGCGCTGAGCCGTCGGGCCTGCCTGCCGCCCCGCTGGCGCTGGACGGCGCCCTGCGCGATGCCCTGGGCCGGCCGCTGCGCGACCTGCGCATCTCGGTCACCGACCGCTGCAACTTCCGCTGCGGCTACTGCATGCCGCGCGAGCGCTTCAAGGGCCATCGCTTCCTGCCGCATGCGCAGGTGCTGAGCTTCGAAGAAATCACCCGCACCGCGCGGCTCTTCATGCAGCTGGGCGTGCGCAAGCTGCGCCTGACCGGCGGCGAGCCGCTGCTGCGCCGCGACCTGGACCGGCTCGTCGCCATGCTGGCCGCCCTGCGCACGGCCGACGGCCAGCCGGCGGACCTAACGCTCACCACCAACGGCTCCGCGCTGGCCGAGCATGCGCAAGCGCTCAAGGCCGCCGGGCTCAAGCGCGTCACGGTCAGCCTGGATGCGCTGGACGATGCGGTCTTCCGCCGCATGAACGATGCCGACTGGCCGGTGGCCGACGTGCTGGCCGGCATCGAGGCCGCGCAGGCCGCGGGCCTGGGGCCGATCAAGGTCAACATGGTGGTGCAGCGTGGCGTCAACGACGGGCAGATCCTGCCGCTGGCCCGCCACTTCCGCGGCAGCGGCGTGGAGCTGCGCTTCATCGAGTACATGGACGTGGGCTCGACGAACGGCTGGCAGCTGACCCAGGTGCTGCCATCCGCCGACGTGCTGCAGCGGCTGCGCGAGATGGGCGAGCTGCATCCGGCCGAGCCGGCTGCCGATGGCGAGACGGCCGAGCGCTGGCGCTGGGCCGACGGCAGCGGCCACGTCGGATTGATCTCCAGCGTCACCCGCGCCTTCTGCCGCAGCTGCAGCCGGGCGCGGCTGTCCACCGACGGGCGCGTCTACCTCTGCCTGTTCGCGCACGGCGGTGCCGACCTGCGCGGCCTGCTGCGCGGCGGTGCCGATGACGATGCCGTGCTGCAGGCCATTGCCGGGCTGTGGGCCCGGCGCAGCGACCGCTATTCCGAGCTGCGCGGCGCCGCCCCCGGCGCTGCCGTGCAGCCCGCAGCCGGCCGCGTCGAGATGAGCTTCATCGGTGGATAGCCCGGCCGCCTCGCGCACCCAGGTCACCGGCCTGCTGCTGGCCGGCGGACGCGGGCAGCGCATGGGCGGCGCGGACAAGGGCCTGCTGCTGCACCGCGGCCAGCCTCTGGCTGCCGCCCCGCTGGAGCGCCTGGCGCCGCAGGTGGGGACGCTGCTGATCAGCGCCAACCGCAACCTGGATCGCTATCAGGCGCTGGGCCAGCCGCACGGCGCGCAGGTCGTCACCGACACCGTGCCTGACCATCCCGGACCGCTGGCCGGCATGCTGGCCGGTCTGCAGCGCGCGGATACGCCCTGGCTGGCCACGGTGCCCTGCGATGCGCCCGCCCTGCCGGCAGACCTGGTCGCGCGGCTGCTGCACGCAGCGCTGGCTGCACAGCAGCCGGCCGCCGTGGCGCAGACCGAGGGCCGCGTGCAGCCCACCTTCTGCCTGCTGCACCGCAGCCTGCTGCCCACGCTGACCGAGGCGATCGCCTCCGCCCGCCTGGCCGCCGGCCGCTGGCTGGCGGAAGTGGGCGCCGTGCCGGTGCCCTTTGCCGACGGCAGCGCCTTTGCCAATCTCAACCACCCCGAAGACCTTGCCCGACATGGCTGCTGACGACGTGCCCGGCCCGGAGATCCGGCGCCTGACCCCGGCCGACCTGGCCGCCTACAAGGCCCTGCGCGACGAGGGCCTGGCCCGGCACGAGGACGCCTTTGCCGCCGACGTGGAGACCGAGCGCGCCTTCTCGCCCGAGAGCTACCTGCCGCGCCTGGGACTGTCCGACCCGCTGGGCGGCACCTTCCTGCTCGGCGCCTTTGCCGGCGGCCAGCTCGTCGGCGGCCTGAGCCTGGAGCGCGCGGCGCTGCGCAAGCTGCGCCACACGGCCACGCTGACGACGATGGTGGTGCACCCGGCGCACGGCGGGCGCGGCACCGGCGCGGCGCTGGTGGCCGCCTGCCTGGCAGAGGCCCGCCAGGCCCACGGCCTGGAGATGATCACGCTCAGCGTGTCCACCAGCAGCGCGCGCGCCGTGCGGCTCTATGAGCGCGCGGGCTTCGAGCGCTGGGGCCTGCTGCCACACGCACTGCGCATCGGCGACGGGGCGCAGGCGAGGTATTTCGACAAGCTCTACATGGTCTACCGGCTGCACCCCAAGGTGGCTTGAGCTACAGTGCCCGCCTGCTCCGGGGTGCGCCCGGAGGCAGCCGCGGGAATGCCGGTGGCGACATTGGCAAACGCGGCCTTCAACGGGCGCTGAGATGGCCTCCAGCAGGATGCACCGCATCCTGTGCCGAACCCGCTGAACTTGATCCGGCTCATACCGGCGAAAGAAGAGCCCCCGCCTGCCGGCCGTGCGTCCGCCTCGTTCGACGCCCGCCGCCACCCGAGGCCCCTTCGGAGCACCACCGCCCGCAAGAGGAGACCTCGATGAACGCCCCCGAAAGCCTGCCCCCCGAGCTGCAGCTCACCCGCGAGCCGCTGCCCGGCTCCCGCAAGGTCCACGTCCCCGGCCAGCTGCATCCGCAGATCCGCGTGCCGATGCGCGAGGTGCAGCTGACCAACGGCGAGACGGTCACCCTCTACGACACGGCCGGCCCCTACACCGACCCGCGGGCCAGCATCGACGTGCGCCGCGGCCTGCCCGCGCTGCGCGCCGGCTGGATCGAGGCCCGCGGCGACACCGAGGCCTACACCGGCCGGCAGGTGAGCGAGGTGGACGACGGCGCCGGCAATGCCGAGCGCCTGGCCGCACTGCGCGAGCAGGCCGCCGACCTGCAGCGCACCCCGCGCCGCGCCAAGGCCGGCGCCAACGTCACCCAGATGCACTACGCCCGGCGCGGCATCGTGACGCCCGAGATGGAGTTCGTCGCCATCCGCGAGAACGGCCGGCGCGAATGGATGCGCGAGTACCTGGCTGATGCCGAGCGCGAGGCCCGGCTGCGCGGCAACGCGATGGGCGCGGCCATCCCGGAGGTGATCACGCCGGAGTTCGTGCGTGACGAGGTGGCCCGCGGCCGCGCCATCATCCCGGCCAACATCAACCACCCGGAAATCGAGCCGATGGCCATCGGCCGCAACTTCCTGGTGAAGATCAACGCCAACATCGGCAACTCGGCCGTCACCTCCTCCATCGAGGAAGAGGTGGAGAAGCTGGTGTGGTCCATCCGCTGGGGCGGCGACACGGTGATGGACCTGTCCACCGGCCGCAACATCCACACCACGCGCGACTGGATCATCCGCAACTCGCCGGTGCCCATCGGCACCGTGCCCATCTACCAGGCGCTGGAGAAGGTGGGCGGCGTGGCCGAGGACCTGACCTGGGCCATCTTCCGCGACACGCTGATCGAGCAGGCCGAGCAGGGGGTGGACTACTTCACCATCCACGCCGGCGTGCGCCTGCCCTTCATCCCGATGACGGCCAGGCGGCGCACGGGCATCGTGTCGCGCGGCGGCTCCATCCTGGCCAAGTGGTGCATCGCGCATCACCAGGAGAACTTCCTCTACACGCACTTCGAGGAGATCTGCGAGATCCTCAAGGCCTATGACGTGAGCTTCTCGCTGGGCGACGGGCTGCGGCCGGGGTCCTTGAGCGATGCCAACGACGAGGCGCAGTTCGCCGAGCTGCGCACGCTGGGCGAGCTGACGCAGATCGCCTGGAAGCACGACGTGCAGACGATGATCGAAGGCCCCGGCCATGTGCCCATGCACATGATCCAGGCCAACATGACCGAGCAGCTCAAGCACTGCCACGAAGCGCCCTTCTACACGCTGGGCCCGCTGACCATCGACGTGGCACCCGGCTACGACCATATTGCGTCAGCCATCGGCGCGGCCATGATCGGCTGGATGGGCACGGCCATGCTCTGCTACGTCACGCCCAAGGAGCACCTGGGCCTGCCCGACCGCGACGACGTCAAGCAGGGGATCATTGCCTACAAGATCGCCGCGCACGCGGCCGACATTGCCAAGGGCCACCCGGGGGCGCGGGCGCGCGACGACGCGCTGTCCAAGGCACGCTTCGAGTTCCGCTGGACCGACCAGTTCAACCTGGGGCTGGATCCGGAGACCGCGCGCGACTTCCATGATGAGACGCTGCCCAAGGACTCGGCCAAGGTGGCCCACTTCTGCTCCATGTGCGGGCCGAAGTTCTGCTCGATGAAGATCACGCAGGAGGTGCGCGAGTACGCCGCGCAGCAGGGCGTGGACGAGGGCGCGGCCGTGGCCCAGGGGCTGGCGGCCAAGTCCGAGGAGTTCAAGCGCGCGGGCGGCGAGATCTACATCCCCATCGCGTCATCCAACGACCAAGGAGCCTGAACGACATGGCCCACATCGGCATCGCAGGCGCCGGGCTGGCTGGCCGGCTGCTGGCCTGGTCCCTGGCCCGCGCCGGGCATCGCGTGGAGGTCTTCGACCCCGCAGCGGATGGCGGGCCGCGCAACGACGGCCAAGGCCCCGCGGGCTGGACGGCTGCCGGCATGCTCAGCCCGCTGGCCGAGCTGGAGACGGCCGACGCCGGCATCGCGCTGCTGGGCTGGCGCTCGCTGCCGCTGTGGCAGGCGGTGGGCCGGGCGCTGCCGCAGCGGCCCTTCGTCGCCCGCCGCGGCAGCCTGATGCTCGCTCATGCGCCCGACCTGGGGGCGGCGCAGCGCGTGCTGGCGCGGCTGGCCGAGTCGCCCCGCGGGCAAGCCCAGGCGCTGACGCGCGCCGAGCTCGCGGCGCTGGAGCCGTCGCTGCACGGCGCGGCCCACGCGTGGCTGCTGCCGGGCGAAGGCCAGGTGCATTCGGTGCAGATGCTGGCCGCGCTGGCGGCCGATGCGGCGGATGCGGGCGTGAGGTGGCACTGGGGCCACCGGGTCACCGCCGTCGAGCCGGGCCGCCTGAGTGCGCAAGCCGCCGACGGCTCATCGCGCGATGCGGCCTTCGACCAGGTGTTCGACGTGCGCGGCACCGGCGCACGGCCCGATGCGCCGGTGCGCGGCGTGCGCGGCGAGGTGGTCTGGCTGCACGCGCCGGGCCTGACGCTCGGCCGGCCGGTGCGGCTGCTGCATCCGCGCCACCGCGTCTACATCGTGCCGCGCCCGGGGGACCTGGTGGTCATCGGCGCCAGCGAGATCGAAAGCGAGGACCGCTCGCCGGTGTCGCTGAAGACCGCGGTGGAGCTGATGGCCGCCGCGCACAGCGTGCTGCCCGAGCTGGCCGAGGCGCGCATCGTGCACCTGGAGACCAACCTGCGCCCTGCCCTGCCCGACAACCGGCCGCACATCGATGCGCAACCCGGATTGACCCGGCTCAACGGGCTCTTCCGCCACGGCTGGCTCATGGCCCCCGCCTTGGTGGAAGATGCGCTGCGGGCCAGCGGGCTGGGCCCGCACCTGCTGGGCGAGCCGGTTGCCGACACCTCGGACGGCGACGCGCCCGGCGGATTTCCGCCCGCGTCCCCGTCCCTGGTGGAGGCTGCATGAACGGACCCCCGTCGTTTTCGCCCTCGTCCTATCCCTCGACTTTCGGCCGCGTGCGCCAGGCCGCCCTGCGCCGCACATCCGGCCCCGCAACGATCTTGATCTCCGTCACCGTCAACGGCGAGCCGCATGCCCTGGTCGAGCCGACCACGCTGGCCGCCCTCATCGAAGCGCTGGGCCATGCGCCCAATGCGGTCGCCACCGCCATCAACGGCCAGTTCGTGCCGCGCGACGAGCGTGCGCAGCGCCCGCTGCAGGGCGGCGACGCCGTCACCGTGTTCCAGGCCATCGTCGGCGGCTGAGCGCCGCTGGCGCCTCCCTCCAGCATCCGGGGGCCTGCCAGCCGCGGGCCTTTTCCTTCCTCCCAGGCAGTACCCGTGTCCGCTCCAAACCCCTCCACCTGGACCCTCGCCGGCCAGACGCTCACCAGCCGCTTCCTGCTCGGCACCGCGGGCTATCCGTCGCCACAGGTGCTGCGCGAAGCGATTGCCGCCTCCGGCACGCAGGTGGTCACCGTGGGCCTCAAGCGCACGCTGGCCGCCGGGGGCGACAACGGCTTCATCGAGATCATCCGCGAGGCCATGCGCGAGCGCGGCGCGCGGCTGCTGCCCAACACCGCCGGCTGCCGCAGCGCCCGCGAGGCCATCGCCTTGGCCCACATGGCGCGCGAGCTCTACGACACCACCTGGCTCAAGCTGGAGGTGGTGGGCGACGAGCACACGCTGCAGCCCGACCCCTTCGAGCTGGTCACCGCAGCCGAGCAGTTGGTCAAGGACGGCTTCACCGTGCTGCCCTATTGCACCGACGACCTGGTGAGCTGCCAGCGCCTGCTGGACGTCGGCTGCACGGTGCTGATGCCCTGGGGCGCGCCCATCGGCTCGGGCCAGGGGCTGGTCAACCCGTTTGCGCTGCGCACGCTGCGCGCGCGGCTGCCGGATGTGCCGCTGATCGTCGATGCCGGCATCGGCTCGCCGGCCGACGCGGTGCAGGCGATGGAGCTGGGCTACGACGGCATCCTGCTGAACTCCGCCGTGGCCCATGCGCGCGACCCGGTGGGCATGGCGCGGGCCTTTGCGCTGGCGATCGAAGCCGGGCGGCTGGGCCATGAGGCCGGGATCATGAGCAAGCAGGACATGGCCGTGCCGTCCACGCCGGTGACCGGCCGGCCGTTCGTCTTGTGATCGGTCCTGTGATCGCTCCCGTGACCGCTGCCAAAACCGCTCCTGTTACCGCTGCCGTGACCGCGCTTTTCGACCACCCGGGCCCGCGGCCCGTCATCTGGAGCGTGGCCGGCTCCGACAGCGGCGCCGGGGCCGGCATCCAGGCCGACCTCAAGGCCGGCCAGGCCTTCGGCGTGCACGTGTGCACGGCCGTCGCCGCCATCACCGCCCAGCACTCGCGCGCGGTGACCCGGGTGCAGGCGGTGGAGCCCGATCTGCTGGACGCCCAGCTCGCCGCCCTGGCCGACGACATGCCGCCGGCCGCCATCAAGACCGGCATGCTGGGCAGCGCGGCCAACGTGCGCGTGCTGGCCGGCTGGGTGCGGCGGCTGCGCCAGCGCGCGCCGGTGGCGCTGGTGGTGGACCCGGTGCTGCGCGCCACCACCGGCGCTGCGCTGGCCGATGCCGAGCTGCAGGCCGCGCTGCGCGACGAGCTGCTGCCGCTGGCCGACCTGGCCACGCCCAACCAGCGCGAGGCCGCCATCCTGGCCCGCGCCGCTGAGGGCACCGCGCCGCCCGAGCTGGCCGCCGCCTGGCTGGGCATGGGCGTGCGCGCCGTGGCCGTGACTGGCGGCGATGCGCCCAGCCCGGACGGCCTGGTGCACGACTGGATCACCACGCCGCTGGCCGCCGGCTGGCTGCGCCTGCCGCGCGTGGCCACGCAGCATCACCACGGCACCGGCTGCGTGTTCGCCACCTCTGCGGCAGCGGCGCTGGCACTGGGCTATCCCGATGCCGATGCGCTGGTGTGGGCCAAGATGGCCACGGTGCGCGCCCTGCAGCTGGCCTACCCCGCCGGCCAGGGCGCGGGGCCGGTGGCGCCGCAGCCGCGCTTCCAACTGGATGCCGCGCTGCTGCCGGGGCTGAGCCTGCCCGGGCAGGCGGCGCTGCCGGATGCACCTTTCACCCCGCTGCGCGAGCCGGAGCTGGGCGTCTATGCCGTGGTGGACAGCGCCGACTGGGTGGCTTGCGTGCTGGCCGCCGGGGTGCGCACCGTGCAGCTGCGCATCAAGGACGCGGCGCATCCGCAGCTGCGCCAGCAGATCGCGGCCAGCATCCGCGCGGCAGACGAAGCCGGCGCGCAGCTGTTCATCAACGATCACTGGAGGCTTGCACTGGAGCTGGGCGCCTACGGCGTGCACCTGGGCCAGGAGGATCTGCAGACGGCCGACCTGCCGGCGCTGCAGCGCGCCGGCCTGCGCCTGGGCCTGAGCAGCCATGCGCCCTGGGAGGTGTGCCGGGCGCTGGCCGTGCGGCCCAGCTACATCGCCTGCGGCCCCATCCGCGAGACCGACAGCAAGGCCATGCCCTGGAGGCCCCAGGGCTTCGGCAACCTGGCCTACTGGGCCGGCCTGCTGCCGCTGCCGGTGGTGGCCATCGGCGGGCTGGATGCCGACGGGGTGGAGCGCGCCGCGCGTGCGGGCGCGGCCAGTGCCGCGGTGATCCGTGCGCTGACCCAGGCCGCCGATCTGCAGGCCGCGGCCGATGCGCTGCACGCCGCCTGGCGACGCGGGCGCCAGGCCGTGCCCGCCGTGCCGCCGGCTTGGCCGCACAGCACGCTGGCGCAGGCGCCGCGCTGATCCTGGCTGATCGCCCGGGTCGCCCCGGATCACCCCCGGATCACCCGAGCGCCGCTCAGCCCTCGGCCAGCAGATCCAGGTCGTCCATCTGCCGGCGGGCATCCACCAGCGCGCCCTGTACCTCTTTGAGGCTCAGGTCCAGCGCGCGGGCATAGCGCTGCACCACCTGGTTGAGCGCGGCCAGGCGGCGCGGCGGCGGGCTCAGGTGGGCGGCTTCGATGATCTCGTTGGCGGCGCTCGCGGTGGCGCGCATCACGCCGGCATGGTCGTCGGGCTTGCGCACCGGCGCCTGGCGGTTCAGCGGATGCATGGCGCTGAGCACCTGGCTGTCCAGGCCCCACTGGCGCACCACGGTCACGCCCACCTGCTCCAGGTCCAGGCCCAGCACGGCGGCCACCGCGGCCTCGCGGCTCATGCCGGGCGTCTCCGGCTCACCGGGGGCCAGGGGCGGTGCCGGCTGCTGCAGCCGCTCGATCTGCGCCGCCTCGTCGGGCAGGTGGTAGAGCAGCACCAGCCGGCCCAGCGACTGCAGCATGGCGGCGATCAGTGTCTCTTGTGAATCCGTGCCCGGCGGGCAGAGGATGTCGGCCACCACACCGGCCATGCAGGCGCGGCGCAAGCCCTCCTCCAGCGCATGGGCGGCGGGCGAGTCGGGCCCGCCCACCAGCGCGCCGGGCCAGGGGCGCAGGCCCTGCGCCGTCTGCGCGATGCCACGCAGGCCCATCAGCAGCACCGCACGGCGCATGGAGGTGACGGCCCCCGTGCCGTGGCCGTGGAACTGCGCGGCGTTGATCTCGCGCAGCAGCGCGCAGACCAGGCCCGGGTCCTGGTGGATGAGCTCCACCATCTCGTCCAGGCGCTGGCCTTCCATGCGGGCCAGGCGGGCGATGCGCGAGGCCAGCCCCCTGCGCCCGGGCAGCACGCCCACGGTGGCCACACGGTCCATCAGGGCCGACAGCGGCCCACCCGCGGACTGTGCCTGGGCCTCCAGCCAGCCCTGCAGCGCGCGCAGCAGGGTGCGGGCGCTCAGGTAGCGCTGCCGGGGCTGGCGGTCGCAGGCGCGGTTGGCAATCGCGCGCAGCGGCTCGGGCACCGGCTGCGGCGTGGTCCAGGGCAGGCGCACGATCTCGCGGCCGATGCGCTCGGCCACGCTGGACAGGTCAGCGTCGTCCAGCGGCGGATGGTCGGCCAGCAGCAGGTGCAGCAGCAGGCCCTGCATCATCACGTCGCGCTCGGCGGCCTCGCGGCGCTGGTGCGCGTCGTCCAGATCGAGCGGCTGGCGGGCGGTGGCCGCAGCCGGCGTGCCGGGTGGCTGAGGCCGGGTCAGCGGCCAGGCCAGGCCCAGGCCGATCAGCGCCACATGGTCGTTGGCATCGATCACCTGGGTGTGCAGGCCCACGTCCAGATGAGCCTGCCCGGCCTCGTGCGCATAGGCCAGGCCCTCCAGCGCGTCGCAGCACCACTGCGCCGACTCGGACGGCGGCGGCGTGCCGGTGGCGATGCGCTCGGCCAGGGTGACCAGGCCCTCGCGCGGGTAGACGGCATAGGGCCACTGGTCCTCGCGGCCGATCTCCAGCGGGGCCAGCAGGCGCGGGTGCTCCAGCCGCGCGGCGCGCTGGGCCGTCAGCTGCCAGGTGCCCAGCCAGGCGGCGGGCAGCGGCTGGCGCGGCAGGCAGACCATCACCTCGCGGCCCGCGGCCGGATCCCAGGCCAGCCAGGTCATGAGCTGCGCACTCCTGCCCAGCAGGCGGCGCATCTCGAAGCGCCCCAGACGGGTGGCGAGGGACGGAGCGGCAATGGCGGGCATGCGCCGATTGGACCCTGCCTGCCCGGCCGGTGAAACGTGAATTAACCCACTGGCGGCCCGGCTTCTCGGGGGCTTTTGGCGTGGATCAAATCCGCGGGCCGCAGCCGCCCGCGGTCTGTGCGGCCGGGCAGGCGGCCATCACGCCGTCTTGATCTCCGCCGCCCGCAGCCGCTGCAGCAGGGCGAAGGCCAGGTCGCTGAGCAGCTGCTGGCGGGTGGCGTGGCCGGGGTCGTACCACACGGCCAGCTCGTAGGACGTGGCCGCGCCGCCGGGGTTGGTGATCAGCACCTCGGGCGCGGGCTCGGCCTTGACCGCGTCGTGGCCGGCAACGGCCGCCAGCAGTTCGCGGCGCACCTGCTCGGGGTCATGCGCCGCGGCCACGTTGACCGGCACGCGCAGGCGCACCGGCTGGTGGCGGTGGGTCAGGTTGACGACGTTGTCGAGGATGAACTTCTGGTTGGGCACGAGGATGGCGACGCGGTCGTTGGTCAGCACCGTGGTGCGCCGCACGCCGATGTCGGTGATCTGGCCCTCCAGCGCGCCCAGCTCCACGCGGTCGCCGATCTTGACCGGGCGCTCGATCATGATGATCAGCCCGCTGATGAGGTTGCTGAAGAGGTTCTGCAGCCCGAAGCCGATGCCCACGCCCACCGCGCCGGCCACCACGCTGAGCGCGGTGAGGTTGATGCCGGCGTTCTGCAGCACCAGCACCAGGCCGATGGCCAGCACCGCGTAGTGGACGACGTTGCCGATGCTGCGGCGCGTGCCCTCGTCGAGGTTCCAGTGGCGCAGCGCGCGGCCCATGACCCAGCGCCGCGAGGCGTTGGACAACCACAGGACGAAGACGAAGGACAGGACCAGCTTGAGGATGGACGAGACGGTGAAGTCGGTCTCGTGCCAGGTGAACAGCGTGACATCCAGGGCGGCGAGGTGGGCAGTCCAGTCGGCAGGCGTCATGGTGGGCAGGCGGGCGCGCGGCGGCACGCCGGTGATGAAGATGCCCGTGGGGAGCAGCCCGCATGCCCGGCGCGGCGCGGGCCCACCACTCGGGCACGTGGCCTGCCGGCCGCCGGCGTCCATCCACTTGCTCGAAGGAGACCTGCCATGAACGCCATCGCCCCGCGCCGCCACACGGCCACGTCCACCGCCTTCACCATCGCGCTCGTCCTGCTCATCGTCGGCGGGATCAACTGGGCGCTGGTGGGCCTGTTCAACTTCGACCTGGTGGCCGCGCTGTTCGGCGAGCTGACCACCCTGTCGCGCCTGGTCTACGTGCTGGTGGGCGCGGCGGCGCTGTACGCGATCTTCATGCTGCCGCGCTCCTCGCGCACGACCTGAGCACGCTGGTGCGCGGGCGCCGGCCGCGCGTCACCTGGCCCGGCGGTCAGGGGGCGGGCGAGGCTGCTCGCGAATCGGTTGGCAAGGCGGCCGGCGGCACGTCCGCCGCCGCCTGCTCCCGAGTGCGGGCCAGCAGGTCCACCACGGCCGTGGCCTCCACCGGCTTGGTCAGGTGCAGGTCGAAGCCCGCCCGGCGCGCGCGCTGGCGCATGTCCTCGCTGCCCCAGCCGGTGACGGCCACCAGCAGCAGCGGCCGGCCGGCGGCCTGGGCGCGCAGCCGGGTGGCCACCTCGAAGCCGTCCATGCCCGGCATGCCGATGTCCAGCAGCACGGCGCGCGGCATCCAGTCGGCCGCCTGCAGCAGCGCACGCGCGCCGTCATGCGCGATGCGCACCTCGTGGCCGGCCAGCTCCAGCACCGCGCCCAGGCTGTCGGCGGCATCCACGTTGTCGTCCACCACCAGCACGCGCCAACCAGAGCCAGCAGGCCAGGCCGCGGCCTGCACCGGCGCGGCGCCGCCTGGACAGGCCGCATGCGCGCAGCCGGCGGCGTGTGCAGGCGGGCCGTCGCCCTGCCCGGCCGCGATACCGGACGCAGGGTCGCGCGCGCCGCGGGTCGCACGGGCGGTCGCGCTGCCCGTCGCGCCGTCGGTCACGTCGTCGGTCACGTCATCGGCCACGTCGTCAGCCCCGTCACCAGCCACCTCATGGGCCGGCGCCAGCGGCAGCTCCACGCTGAAGGTGGCGCCCTGCCCCGGCCCGTCGCTGTGGGCCTGCACGCTGCCGCCGTGCAGCTCCACCAGCCGCTGCACCAGCGCCAGGCCGATGCCCAGCCCGCCGTGGCTGCGCTGCAGCGCGGGGCCGGCCTGGGCGAACATGGCGAAGACGCGCGCCAGCTCCTGCGGCGGGATGCCGATGCCGTTGTCCGACACGCTCAGCAGCAGCCGCCTGCCTGCCGCGTGGGCCGGCGCCTCCACCACCCGCGCCTGCAGGCGGATGCGACCGTGGTCGGGCGTGTACTTGGCTGCGTTGTTGAGCAGGTTGGCCAGCACCTGGGCCAGCCGCACCGCATCGCCGTGCAGCCACACCGGCTCGTCAGGCAGGCTGAGCTGCACCTCGTGGTGCGCGGCCTCCAGCAGCGGCCGGCTGGTATCCAGCGCGCTGTCCACCACCGTGGACAGCAGCACGCGCTCATGCCGCAGCTCGATCTTGCCGGTGGAGATGCGGGCCACGTCCAGCAGGTCGTCGATCAGCCGCACCATGTGGTTGATCTGCCGCTCCATCATGTCGCGGATGCGCACGCTGGCCGCATCGGGCGGCTGCGTGGCGGCCGTGCGCTTGAGGATGTGCAGCCCCGTGCGGATGGGCGTCAGCGGGTTGCGCAGCTCGTGGGCGAGCGTGGCCAGGAACTCGTCCTTGCGCCGGTCGGCCTCCAGCAGCGCGTCGGCGGCGATCTTCTCGGCCGTGCGGTCGTGCGTGACGCCCAGGGTCGACACCACCTGGCCATCCGGCCCGAACTCGGGGATGAAGCGCCCCTGGAAGTGGCGCACGCCGTCCGGCGAGTCAAAACTGAACGCCACCGTCTGCGGCTGTCCGGTTTCAAAGACCGCGCGCAGGCAGGCGTCCCACCGCTCGCACAGCTCGGGCGGCATGCCCAGCTCGCGGTTGGTCTTGCCAATGAAGTGGCTCACCGGCAGGCCGGTGGCGCGGGTGGCGGCGGCGTTGACGAAGACATGGCGCAGCTCGCGGTCAAAGCGGCTGAGGATGTCCGGCGTGTTGTCGGTCAGCGTGCGCAGCTCCTGCTCACGCTCGCGCAGGCGCTGCATCACCTGCTCCAGCATCTGCGCGCGCTCGCGCTCGCGGCGCTCGCTGTCGCGCAGCGCGTCGGCCGTGGCCTGCTGCTCGCTGATGTCGGTATTGGTGCCGAACCACATCAGCACCCGGCCGTTTTCGGACTTGAGCGGTGCCACGCGCGTGAGGAAGGGCCTCAGCGCACCGTCGGCCCCGCGCAGTGGGAAGACCATCTCCAGCGGCTGGCCGTTGCTGATGCCGGCCTGCCATTCGCGCATCACCCGCGGCAACTCGGCCGGGTCGTGGACGCTCCGCCAGCCCCAGCCCTCCATCTGCTGCGGCGTGGTGCCGGTGTAGTCGTACCAGCGCTGGTTGAACCAGGTGATGTAGCCGTCCTCGCGGGCGATCCAGGCCAGCTGCGGCATGGTCTCGGCCAGTTGGCGAAAGCGCGCCTGGCTGTCCTGCAGCCGGCGGCGGCTGCGCTGCACCACGGCGGCGAACGCAGCCAGCGACAGCAGCGCCAGCGCGGCCACCACGGTGGCGCCCCACACGCCGCGGCGCGCGGCGGCGTCGTTCTGCCGGCGCAGCTCCAGCAGCCGGGCGGACTGCTGCTCGTGCAGCCGCGCCAGCAGGCCCAGCAGATCGTGCTGCGGCGCCTGCCCGGTCTGCGACAGCAGCACCAGGGCCTCGTCGGGCCGGCCATCGCGGCGCAGCGTGGAGGCGCTGTCCCAGGTCGCCAGCACGGCCTGGGTGCGGCGGTGAACCTCGGCGAGCGCCGCATGCAGCTCGGCGTCGGTGAGCAGCGGGGGCGCCGATGCCGACTCACGGGCTGCAGGTGCGGGATCGAGCGGAGGGGCCGCGGGGGCCTCGACGTCGCCGCCCGCCAGGCCCGGACGCGGCTGCGGCCCGCTGAGCAGCCGGCGCAGCTGCAGGCGCACGCGGGCGGTGACCGGCTCCGGGTCGCCGCCGCCCAGCAGGTGGCGCAGGTGGGCGTTCTCCGCGTCGAGCAGTGCCGCCTGCAGGGCCTCCAGCGCGGCGGCGCGCGACGCGGCGTCGGCCAGCTCGGCGCCGGTAGCCGCCAGCGTGCGGGCGTTCCACCAGCCGACCAGGCCGCTGGCGGCGATGATGGCCGCGGTCAGCACCAGCGCCACGCTGACCGGCGCGCGGATCAGCCAGCGGCGCAGCGGGTCGGCAGGGGGCTTCAGGTGGCTGTCGGGCACGGGGCGCGCAGGCGCAGAGCAGGGTCGCGGGACGTTACACCACGCGGGTGACCGCCCGCGACGCCATCCGCGCCAAGCGACGCCGATGTTGCACGATCCGGGCCACGGCCCGCCTGCCTCCTGCGGCGGCCTGCTGTGGCCTGCTGCCCGCCCGCTTCAGCCCGCCACCGTTTGCAGAGCGTCCATCCAGTCGGCCACGAAGCGGTCGATGTTGAAGCGCTCCACCGCCGTGCGCCGCGCCGCCTCGCCCCAGGCGCGGGCCAGTTCCGGCTCGCGCAGCAGGCGCTGCATGGCGTCCACCAGCTCAGCGGGCCGCGTGTCCACCCAGCCGTTGTCGCCGTTGCGGATCACCGTGACCAGCTCGGTGGTGGCCAGGCCGACGATGGGCAGGCCGACCATCATGGCCTCGATGATGGACAGGCCCAGGCTGGTGTAGCGGATGGGGTTGAAGAAGAAGCGGTAGTCGGCCATGAAGCCGGGCAGCTCATGGTTGGCCACCTCGCCGCGGCCGCCGATGTGGGCCAGGCGGTCGGCGCCCATGCCCACGAGCGTGAGCGGCACCTGGCGGGCCATCTGCTCGTACACGTCCAGGCCCAGGCGGCGGCCGCGCCTGTCCAGGTTGTTGACGACGACGACGCCCTCGGCCTTGGCGCCGCTCCAGCGCGCCGGCTGCAGCGGCTTGACGCCGTGCTCGATCACGCGCACCGGCGTGCGGCCGCTGTCCCACATCAGCGCGTTGAAGGGCGTGCAGTGCACCAGCAGCGCGCCGGGGTCGTCCACCCAGTGGCGCGTGTTGGTGGGGTGCTCCTGCGGCGGGTCGTGCTCCAGGTAGATGCGCGGCAGGCGCTGCTGGGCCTCGCTGAGGATGCGCGGGGCCTCTTGCTCATACGCGGCGCGCGACTGGTAGAGGATTACGTCGAACTGCATGTCGCGGATGGCCTCGACATCGGCCTCGAAGACGTTGTCGCCCCAGGGCAGCGTGCCGCTGCGGCCGCTGTGGTGGGTGGAGCGCGCGGCGTCGGTCACCAGGTAGAAGTGATGCGGGACCTGGGTCAGGTACCACAGGTAGTTGCCGTGCACATGCCAGGTCAGGATGCGCAGCGGGCGGCGGGTGTGGATGGCGGTCATGAAGGGCTTTACGAGAGGCTGCGTGGCCGCTTGAGCATCTGCGCGGCCACGCCCAGCACGACGGCCGGGTCGATGTCGTCGGCGCAGCTGCGCGGATAGGGGCAGGTGGCGTGGGCGCAAGGCCGGCATGCGCGGTCGGCCCACAGCACGCGGTGGGTGCGGAAGTCCGCCGGTGCCCAGCGCGACACGTCCGAGCCGCTGCTGATCACCACGCTGGGCGTGCCCAGGGCGGCGGCCACGTGCGAGGCGCCGGTGTCGTTGCACACCACCAAGCGTGCACGCTCAACCAGCGCGCCGAAGGTCCACAGCGTGGTGCGGCCGATCAGGTTGAGCGGCGCGTGCCGCATGGCGGCCTGCACCGCCTGGCCCAGCGCGGCCTCGCCCGGCGTGCCGGTCAGCACCACGGTGCAACCCTGCTCGGCCAGCGCATCGGCCACCTGGGCGAAGCGGGCCGGCGGCCAGCGGCGCGAGGGCAGCTGCGCGCCGGGATGCACGATGACGTATTCATTGCCGGAAGGCACGGCCGGCACGCCCGGTGCCCCCGACACGACGGCCCGCAGCGACTGCGCCGCGGCCTGCGCCACCAGCAGCGCCATCGCCCCGGCCCGGTCCTCGTCGGTCAGCGGCAGGGCCAGCTCATGGCTGACCGCCGGTGCGCCCAGGTGATGCGGCAGGCACAGCAGGCGCTGCACCTCGGTGCCCTCGCGCGGCCAGGGGCAGCCCAGATCGGGGTCGGGGCACCAGGCGCCGGGCTCGAAGAACGCCGCCACGCGACGCGCGCCCCAGGTGGCGATCATCGGATTGACCGTGCCGCCGCTGCCGTGCAGCTGCACCGCCAGGTCCAGCCGGCGGCCCTGCATGTCGGCGATGAAATCCGGCAGGTCTTCCACCGCGCAGGGCTTCTCCGGCAGGCCCGGCCAGCCCGGGAAGGCGATGAACTCGTCGACCTCGTCCACGCGCTCGGCCCATTCGCGGGCCCAGGGCAAGCCCACCAGCGCGATGTGCGCAGCCGGGAAGCGCGCGCGCAGCGCCCGCAGCGCAGGCAGCGCGCACAGCATGTCGCCCAGCACCAGCGCGCGGAAGACGGCGATGCGGCGCACGCGGCCCAGCGGGTCTTCAGGCGGCGCGGTGGCGTGGAGCGATGGGCCGGTCATCTGCCGCGGTCTCCACCGTCACCAGAACAGAACCTTGAACCGCAGCGCCCCGCGGATGCGCCAGTACACCGACAGGAAGGGCAGCGCGAACGACGTGAGCACCATGTCCGACACATGGGCCGGCGCCAGCGACGCGCCCTTGAGCCGCCGCCAGATCAGCCGTGCCACGCCCATCAGCGCCACGGCGCCCAGGCCGGCGGCCCAGGCCGGCTGGCGCAGTGCCAGCGCCACGACGGCTGCCAGCGTGCAGCCGACGATGAGGTAGTAGCGCCAGGGCGGGCCGCTCTGCACCTGCTCGCGGTACAGGCGCGGGTACTTCTTGTAGAGCAGCGCATCGAAGGCCATGTTGGCCTGCTGCTTCATGCTCACGCCCCACGGGGCCTCGCGGGCCGGGTGCAGCACCACGGCGTTGCGCGCCGGGGCCACCTTCAAGCCTGCGCCGATGAGGGCGAAGTACAGGTCCGTGTCCTCGCGCCAGGCCCGCTTGAAACGCTCGTCGAAGCCGCCCACGCGCTCCATCGCCGCGCGGCGCACGAAGACGTTGGCGGTGACGAAGGTGGCGCCCTCCAGGCCCTTGGTGTTGCGCTCGTTGTCGGTGGGCCGGCGATCGGGAATGGGCACGCGCACATGGCCCCAGACGGCGGCGCGGGTCTCGCCGGGCTTGAGCAGTGCGGCGCGGCCCTGCTCCAGCCAGTCCGGCTCGGGGATGGTGTCGTCGTCGGTGAAGGCGATCACGGCCGCCTCGCTGGCGCGCCAGCCGGCGTTGCGCGCGCTGGCCGGGCCCTTGGTGCCGGCAGGCGGCGTCACGTAGCGTATGCGCGGCGCGCCGGGGCGGCCCGCCAGCTCCTGCACGGCGGCATGAGTGTCGGCGCTGCGGCCGTCGTCGACCACGATGATCTCGAAGGCCTCGGCCGGGTAGGTCTGGCGCAGCAGCGCCTCCATGCAGCGGCGCAACAGCGTGGGGCGCCCGCAGGTCGGGATGACCACCGACAGATCGGGCACCGGCGGCGGCATGACGACAGTGGCCATCATCACTTCTTCTCCAGCAGGAAGGACCCGATCACCAGCGCATCCAGCGGCGTGCTGTAGAAGGCATCGACCGCATCGCGCGGCGTGCGCACGATGGGCTCGCCGCGCACATTGAAGGACGTGTTGATCAGCACCGGCACGCCGGTCAGGTCACGGAAGGCGCTGGCCAGTGCATGGAAACGCGGGTTGGCCTTGGCCGAGATGGTCTGCACGCGCGCGGTCAGGTCGGCATGGCAGGCCGCCGGGATGCGCTGGGCCTGATCGGGCTTGGTGTCGAAGATGAAGAGCATGAAGGGCGACTCGCCGCCCGGGTTGGGCCGCTCGGCGGTGAACCACTCCTGCGCATGTTCCTCCAGCACCGCCGGCGCGACCGGGCGGAAGTCCTCGCGGTCCTTCAGCTCGTTCAGGCGCTGCTGCATCTCGGCATGCAGGGGCGAGGCGATGATGGAGCGCGCGCCCAGCGCCCGCGGGCCGAACTCCATCGGCCCCTGGAACCAGCCGATGATGCGGTCCTGCGCCAGGATCTCGGCCGTCTCCCTGGCCATGTCGCCCAGCCGGCGGTAGGGCAGCTTGGCCCACTTGAGGAAGGCCTCGATCTCCTCGTCGCTGTAGCCCGGGCCCAGGTAGGCATGCTCCATGCGCCACACGCGCGGGGCGAGCGGCACGTCCGACGGCATGGCCGGCTCGCTGACCGCCGCGCCGCTGCGCTGGCGGGCATCCACCCACAGCGCCGCGCCCAGTGCGGTGCCGGCATCACCGGCGGCCGGCTGCACCCAGACCTGATCGAACACGCCGCTGTCGCGCAGCCGGGCATTGGCCACGCAGTTCAGCGCCACGCCGCCGGCCATCGCCAAGTGGCGCTCGCCACTGGCCTCGCGCAGCCAGGTGGCCAGCTTGATGATGGTCTCCTCCAGCACCACCTGCAGCGAGGCGGCCAGGTTGAAGTGCGCCTCGCCCAGCTCGCCGCCGCGCTCGCGCTGGGGCACCAGCTGGTTCAGGTCGATGGGCTCGATCTCGTAGTGGCCGCCGTCCTGGATGCCCACCGCCCGGCGCAGCACGTCCGCATGCACCGGCTTGCCGAGTGCGGCCAGCGCCATGACCTTGTATTCGTCAGACGAATGCAGGAAGCCCAGGTGGCTGGTGATGCGCTCATAGAGCATGCCCAGCGAGTGCGGCATGCACACCTCGCCCAGGCCGCGGTAGCGGCCTTGCTGCGTCCCACCGATCGGCCCGCCCTTGTAGACGCCGTAGGTGGTCGTGGCCTCCTCGCCGCGGCCATCCAGCGTCATCACCGCGCAGCTTTCGAACGGCGAGGCCAGGAAGGCGCTGGCCTGGTGGGCATGGTGGTGGTCCACGAAGTGCCACTTGAACGGCCCGTCGTGCCGCACGCCGGCAAAGCGCTTCTTCAGGTGGTGCGGCGCGCCGCTGGCCAGCTGCCGGGGCGCGTTGAGGATGTAGCTGATGAACAGCGGATCCCACGGGTTCTCCCACACCCCCTTGCCCTGCGCCGAGGGCTCCAGCGGCAGGGTGATGGTGTCGCCCACCGCCCGCTCGCGCAGGAAGCGCTGCGGGTCGTAGCTGTAGGCCACGTGGTCCACGTCGGCCAGCGTGACGCCCGCCTGCTGCAGGCAAAAGTCGATGGCGTTGAACGGCAGCTCCCAGGCGCTGAAGGGCACCGGGCGCTTGCCGTGCTTGATGCGGGTGAAGCGCTCTTCCTCCGCGGCGGCGACGACCCGGCCATCGACCACGATGGCGGCCGAGCTGTCATGGAAGGCGGCGTTGATTCCGAGGGTGATCATGGTTGCAGGGCTTCCCGCGCGAGCGGCTGGCCCGCGCTGCGGCTGAGGGGTACGGAAGCAGGCCGGCTGGCGCTGCCCCCGCTGCGTGAGGCAGGCGCGCTGGGTGCCGCCTGCAGAAGCTCGAATGCCGCCTGCGCCACCGCCTGGGGCGGCACCTGGCGCAGGCAGTCGTGATGGCCCATCGGGCAGGTGCTGCGCAGGCAGTCGCGGCACGGCACCTCATGGAAGAGCACGCGCGACGGCACCTGCCACGGCGTGTGCTGCGGATTGGTCAGCGCATACAACACCACCACCGGCGTGCCCACGGCAGCCGCCAGATGCGCCGGGGCGCTGTTGTTGCCGATGAGCAGCGCGGCATCCGCAATAAGCGCGCCGAGCTCGCCCAGCGTGAGCGCGCCCACCAGCGCGGGCAGCGGCTGGCCGCCCTGCCCCGCGCCGTGTTGTGCGACCTGTGCCTGCAGCTCGGCCACCAGCGCGCCTTCGGACCCCCCCGCCACCGCCACCACCTGCACGCCGGCCTGCTGCAGCCGGGCCACGGCGGCGGCATAGCCCTCCAGCGGATAGCGGCGCGATGAGGCCGTGGCGCCCGGGTGCAGCACCACATAGGGCTGATCCGGCCGGCCGCCGGCCTGGGCCAGCTTGGCCGCGGCGGCGCGGCGGTCGTCGTCGTGCACGGCAAAGACCAGCGGGCCGGCCGGGCCCGGCTCGGCCAGGCCGGCTGCGGCCACCAGGTCCATCTGGCGCTGCACCTCGTGGCGCATGCCGGGCACGATGGCATCGGGCTCGCGGATCCAGTCGCTCAGCAGGTCGTAGGGGTTCTCGCGGCTGTGGGCCAGGCGCAGCGGGATGTCGGCCTGGCGCAGCAGCAGCGCAGCGGGCAAGGCGCTCTGCGTGCAGACGGTGAAGATGACCGCCGCATCGAAGCGGCCCTGCATCAGCCGGCGCACCAGGCGGCGGTCGATGGAGCCGTCGTTGTCCCGCGGCTGGGCGCCCTGCACCCACGGCGCGTCATAGAGGATGGCCTCGTCCAGCATCGGCAGGTGCGGCAGGGCCGCCGCGCCCGCGCCGCCACACAGCAGGGCCAGGTGCGCGTCGGGCCGCTGCTGGCGCACGCCGGCCATGGCCGGCGAGCTCATCAGCACATCGCCCAGGTTGTCCAGGCGCACGAAAAGAATGCGCCGGGCCCGGGCCCACAGTGCCTGGCGCTCGTGCGGCAACGCCTGGCGCGGGGCATTCAGCGGAGCGGACGGCGCACTCATCGGCCGGGTGGGATGCAGTGCCGCGTCACAGCGCCGGGGCCGACACCGGCATGCCACCGGCTGCCGCCAGCACGCCGGTGGCCGGCAGCCCGCTGCCCACCTGCAGCAGGCCGTCGGCGGCTAGCGGGTCGGGCAGCGCATCCGGGAACAGGCTGCGCTGCCCGGTGGCGCGGGCATCGGCATCCAGGATGAAGCTGGCGGCCTCCATCAGGTGGCGGGCGCGGAAGTGCGGCTGGCGCAGCGGGGCCATGTCCCACTCCGTCTCGTTGCCCACGTCCAGCAGCACGGTCTTGCAGCCCGCGCGGCGGCCGGCCTCGACGTCGTTGAGGATGTCGCCCACCATCCACGAGCGTGTCAGGTCGATGCCGTGCTCCAGCGCGGCACGGCGCAGCAGCCCGGGCCGCGGCTTGCGGCAGCTGCAGCCGGGCTCGCCGGGCTCCGGCGGCGCATGCGGGCAGGCGTAGAAGCCCGCAAGCGTGATGCCTGCCTGCCGCAGCTGGGCGCTCAGCGCCTCGGCCAGCCTGTCGAGCGCAGCCTGGTCGAAGTAGCCGCGCGCGATGCCCGACTGGTTGGAGATGATGATCAGCGGGTAGCCCTGCTCCTGCAGCAACTGCAGCGCGGGGATCGCTCGGTCGGTGAAGCGCAGCAGCGCCGGGTCCACGTTGTAGGGCACGTCCTCCACCAGCGTGCCGTCCTTGTCCAGGAAGACCGCCGGCCGGCCGGCCGCGGGCAGCGGCCCCACGTCGAAGAGGTTCAGGGCCATGAGGTCTCCTGCACCGGCAGCACCATGATCTCGGCGATCACGGACTCCGGCGGCATGCCGGCGACAAACCGCACCGCCTCGGCCACGCGCGCCGGGTCCTGCAGCTTGCTGGCGTCGATGTCGGGGAAGCGGTCGAGCAGGAAGGGGGTGCGCATGCCGCCGCAGACCACCGTGGAGACGCGCACCTTCTTGGCCCGCAGCTCCGCATGCAGCGCATGCGACAGGCCCACCAGGCCGAACTTGCTGGCGTGGTAGACGCTGGCGTTGGGCCAGCAGCGGCGCGCCGCGGTGGACGCGATGTTGATCACCTGGCCGCCGGTGCCGCCTGCGCCCTCCTGCAGCGCGGTCAGTGCCGCCTTGGTCAGCACGAACGGCCCGCGCAGGTTGGTGGCCATCACGCGGTCCCAGTCGGCCACGCTCAGCTCCTCGATCGGCGCGGTCACGTCGGTGCCGGCGTTGTTGACCAGCACGTCCAGCGAGCCGAAGCGCTTGAGCACCTGGGCCACGGCGTCATCGGCAGCCCGCTCGTCGGCCACGTCGAAGGCCAGCGGCAGCACGCGCTCGCCCGTCTCGTCGATGGCACGGGCGATCTTCTCGGCCTTGTCGCGCGAGATGTCGGCCACCACCACCTTCATGCCGGCCTCATGCAGCGCACGGGCGATGGCCGCCCCCAGGCCGCTGCCTGCGCCGGTCACCAGCGCGGTCTGATCCTTCAACGTCGTCATGCAAGCTCTCCCTCAAAGAAGAAGTGGGTTGAACAAGAAAGCAAAACCAGTTGCCGCCGCGCGGGTGCACGCGCGGCGGCTCGCGTCAATGCACCAGCGACACGCCCAGGCGCGGGCTCATCGGCCGCGACGACACCAGCCGCAGCGGCCGGCTGCGCGCCGGCAGCGTCTGCAGCACGGCCAGCGGGTCGCAGACCTCGTCGTAGACGTCGGCCAGCTGCGCGGCCACGTGGTCCCAGGTGAACATCGAGCGCACGCGCTTGACGCCGGCCAGCCCCAGCGCGCGGCCCAGCGCGGGCTGCGCCTGCAGCTGGGCCAGCCGCAGCGCCAGCGCCGCAGGGTCCTTGGGCGGCACCAGGAAGCCGGTCACGCCATCGGCCACGCTGTAGGCGATGCCGCCCACGGCCGAGCCGATCACCGGCGTGCCGCAGGCCATCGCCTCCAGCGGCGTGATGCCGAAGGGCTCGTACCAGGGCGTGCTGACAAACACATCGGCCGCGCTGAAGTACGCGCGCAGCTCGTCCCGCCGGCGCTGGCCGGTGAAGAGCACGCGCTCGGCCACGCCGGCCTCCTGCGCCACCCGCCGCAGCCGGGCGATCTCCGGCGTGCGCGCCTCGTCGGGCTCGCGGCTGTCGCCGCCCACGATCACCAGGCGCACCTTGGCACGGTCAGGCAGGAAGGCCAGCGAACGGATCACGTTGTCCACGCCCTTGCGCGGCACCAGCCGGCCCAGCTGCAGCACGATGAACTCGTCCGGGTCCAGACCCAGCTCGGCCCGTGCAGCGGCCTGGTCCATGGGGCGGAACTCCGTGGGGTCGATGCCGCAGGGCACCATGCGCATGCGGCTGTGCGAGGCGCCGTACAGGCGGCTCAGGTCCTCGCGGTCCTGCGGGCACTCGGCGATCACGCGGTCGCTGCGCTCCACCAGCATGCGCTCGATGTCGATGCGCTGCGGCGGGAAGGCGTCGGCCGACTGCTGATGCTCGCGCCGCACCAGCCCCAGCGCATGAAAGGTGGTCACCAGCGGCAGGCCCATGTTGGACTTCAAGCGCAATGAAGCCAGGCCGCTCATGAAGAAGTTGGCATGCACCACGTCGCACGCGGCCACGCTGCGCAGCATGCGCTCCAGCCCGGCGGCAAACGCCGGCATGTGGGGCAGCAGCTGCTCCTTGGGCACGAAGGCTGCGGGCCCGGCCGTCACGTGCCGCACCCGCACGCCGGGCCGCAGGTCCACCACGGCGGGCAGCGTCGGATCATCGCGCCGGGTGAACACCTCCACCTGATGCCCCAGCGCGGCCAGGCCCTTGGCCACATGGGCCACATACACGTTCTGCCCACCCGCATCCACCCCGCCCATCGTCGCCAGCGGCGAGGCGTGTTCACTGACCAAGGCCACGCGCAGCGGCTGCAGGGTTCGGGCAGGCGGGTTCATCATGGCCATCTCGCTGTCTTCTGGATGAGGGGAGCGCGCGTTGTGCTGTCGCTTCGTCTGTCGCGAAGGCGCAGGGCAAGGTGCGTGCCGCTCAGCAGGTGGCCTGTGACGGGGGGTCGGCGCGCTGCATCGCCCCGTTGCGCCCGGCCCGCCGGCGAGCCGGCAGGCGCGCGTTTTCAGCTTCAAAGCGATAGAAGCCGCCGGCCGTGTGAGCCCCGTCCTACAGCCGTTACGCCGCTGCAAGAAGGCTGAGCGCGTTCGCACATGCGCCCCGCGACGCATGCCGATGTGGCCCTGCGTCAACCCTGCCGAAGCAACGCCCGATCAAAGCCGCACGCGGCTTGCAAGGCCGGGCCTCGCATGCCCCTTGCTGCAATGCAGCCACTGCTTGTCAAGATCACGCCATGCCGCATCAGCCCCCCCCCAAGCTGCATCCCACCGGCGCCGTGCCGCAGTCGCTGTCCGCGCTGCCCCGGCCCTGGGTGTTCACCAACGGCGTGTTCGACGTGCTCCACCGCGGCCACGTCAGCTACCTGGCGCAGGCCCGGGCGCTGGGCGCCAGCCTGATCGTCGGCCTCAACACCGATGCATCCGCCCGCCGCCTGGGCAAGGGCCCGGATCGCCCGCTCAACCGCGAGCTGGACCGCGCCTGGGTGCTGGGTGCGCTGGAGAGCGTCTCGGCCGTCGTGCTCTTCGACGAGCCCACGCCCGTGACCCTGCTGCAGAAGCTGCGGCCCGAGGTCTACGTCAAGGGCGGCGACTACGACATGCGCCGCCTGGCCGAAACCGCCGTGGTCGAAAGCTGGGGCGGCCGCGCCGTGGCCATCCCGTTCATCGAGGGCTACTCCACCACCAGGCTGGTGGACAAGATCCGCGGCCAGGCGGGGGGCTGAGGCGCTCACCGCTCGCCGCGGCGGCCAGGCCAGGGTTACAGCAGGCCCTCGGCCCAGGCGGCGAACTCGTCGAGCTCGGCGATCAGCCGCTGCGCCTCGTCCAGCGTGGTGCTGCGGGCCCCGTAGTTGACCTCGTCCTTGCGGCCCAGCAGCTTGCGCAGGAACCTCTCCTGCCGCTCGGGCAGGCGGTTGCCCAGGGCCTCGCGCAGCAGCCGCGGCGCGTTCTGGTGATCCTGCTTGTTGACCACGCCCTTGAGCGTGGCCGTCAGCGCATCGGCATAGGCGATGGCGGCGGTCACCATCAGCGTGATGGCGCCGTTGTAGCTGGTGTTCTGCGCCAGGGTGACGAGGCTGCGCGCCGACTCGTGGAACTCCCGTGCCTGCACCAGCCTGGCCGGCGCATGCCCGGGATCCACGGCCTTGCGCGGGCCCTGGCCGCTCATGCCTACACCTGCGCCAGGCGGCGCTTGGCCTGTTCGGGCGCGGGCCCCTTCAGCACGCGGGCGTCGCGCACCACGTCGGTCCACCACGGGTCGTCATCCGGCAGCGCAGCCAGCTCGGGCGGCGTCAGCGCGGTCAATGAGATGCGCAGATGCTGGGCATCCTCCAGCGGCATCAGCGCCTCGCGGAGCCGATCCGCCACCGCAGGCGAGCTCACCAGGGCCGCGATGTCGACATCGCTGCCCGGGCTGTCCTGCGCCCGCGCCACGCTGCCGTACAGCCACGCCGCCTGCACCGCCGCGCCGTGCGCGGCCAGAGCTTGGCGGATGGCATCGAGCAGGGCATCCCACCGCTGCTGCTCCTCGCCGAACAAGGCGGCCAGCGCACCGGCCAGCGGATGAGCCCGGTTGAGCTCATGAAGCTGCGCCCTGCCCGCTCCATGCGCAACCGCCAGATGCTGGCGCGCCAGCGCATCGAGCACCAGCCGCACACCGGGCGGCGTCAGCCCCGAGGCCTGGGCCAGCTGCGGCACCGACTGCGGCGCCTGCGCCTGTGCCAGCACACGCAGCACGCGCACATGGCCGGCGCTGGCCAGGATGGCGGTCAGCGGGTGGCGAAGATGGCTTTGGACCCCGGACGGAGCAGGCATGGCAAGAAAATATGACTTTCTCTAAAGAAAGTCAAATTTCCTCGCGCACCGCAGCCCGCCGCCTCAGCCGGCGAGCCCCAGGTGCTCCTCGATCAGCCCGCACCAGGTGTGGCCGATGAAGATGTGCGCCTCCTGCACCCGTGCGGTGGCGGCGTGGGGCACGACCACGGCGTCGTCGCAGATGCGGGCCAGCTCGCCGCCGTCGCGGCCGGCCAGGGCGATGGTGACCAGGCCGGCGGCCCGTGCGGCACGGGCGGCGCGCAGGATGTTGGGCGAATGGCCCGAGGTGGAGATCGCCACCAGCACGTCGCCCGGGCGGCCCAGGGCCTGCACCTGGCTGATGCGCCGCGCGAAAAATGCGGGCGCTGATGCGTCATAAGCGCCGGGTGGCTTGTCTTGCGGGTGGCGCAAGTGAATTGCGCATTAGAAGAGGCCGGCGGGTTCGGAGGAGCGGTCCCAGTTGTAGAGGATGAGCTCGCCGCGGGTGGCGGCGTGGGCGCCGCCGCCGACGGTGTAGTCGATCTCCAGGGTCTCGAAGTCCCAGCTTGCGAAGGCTTTGCGGATGGCGGGGTGGTCGTTCAGCGAGACAACGGCCTTGCCCTTGATGGACTTCAGGCGGCTGGCCAGGAGCTCGTACTGCTCCCAGGGGAACGGGACGCCGTAGCCCTCCGTCTCCCAGTAGGGCGGATCGGCGTAGAACAGGGTGTGGGGGCGGTCGTAGCGCTCGACGCAGGCGAGCCAGTCCAGGCGCTCGATGTAGGCGTTGACCAGGCGCAGGTGGGCGGCGCTGAGGGTCTCCTCGATCCTGAGGAGGTTGATGGGCGGCGCGGTGGTGGCGGTGCCCCAGCTCTGGCCGTCGACACGGCCGCCGAAGGCCTGGTGCTGGAGGTAGTAGAACCGGGCCGCGCGCTGGACGTCGGTGAGGGTTTCAGGCGGGGTGGCCTGGGTCCATTTGAATATCTCGCGGCTGCTCAGGCACCATTTGAATTGGCGGATGAACTCCTCCAGATGGTTTTTGACGACGCGGTAGAGATTCACCAGCTCGCCGTTCACATCGTTGAGCACCTCGACCTCGGCGGGGTGGCGCATGAAATAGAGCGCGGCGCCGCCGGCGAATAGCTCGACGTAGCAGGTGTGGGCCGGAAAGCGGCTGAGCAGGGTCTGGGCGAGGCGGCGTTTGCCGCCGATCCACGGGACGATCGGGCTGGCCATGTGCGGGCTCCAACTTGGGTTATGGTGCGCCCCGCCTCCCGGGAGGTGGCAGGGCCCTGGGCTGGGCTCGCAGGCGTGTTCTGCGGGTTTGGCGGCCGTCCCAGCTGCTGCAACAGCTGAGGCGGTCGCCCTGTCTTTTTCTTAGACGGGGCTCCCTCCGTCGCCCGTGCCGTCGCCGGTCGTTACACGGGCGTCATGGCGCAGGCGGCCAGCGCCGGAGGCCACGATGACGCCAGTGGCCTTGTGGCGGATCTGGACGTCGAATTCCCAGATAGAGAGCCGGGCGCTCATGTCGCCCCAGATGCGCTGCCACGGCTCCTCCGAGATCGTGATCCAGGTGCCGCCTGGAGAGCCCTCCACCCATGCGTTGCCCCGGCGATCGGTCCAGCGCTGGTTGATGAACCGCGCCTCGTAGTCCGCGCCGATCCCTGGTGTGGCGGTGCTGAACCAGCTCCCCGGCGGAAACTCCAGATACGGCAACTGGCCGCTGGCTTCCTGCCGCAGCCGCCCGTCCGCAAGCAACCGCACGGCGGCGAAGACGTTGCCATAGGCGTCTCCTGGCGTGGACATCGCCCCGCAGCCTGAGAAGCCGACGTAGCCGATGGCAACCATAGGGCGACACGCGAAGCTCATGATCAGGCGTCCAAGGTCAGCCAGGAGCCTTCCCAGCGCGTGTGCGAGGCATCGACATAGGTGAGCACCAGCCAGTTGACGCGGCCGGCGCCGGGAATGGGTGCTCCGCTGATCTTGGCGCCGGGGATGCTGACGTTGACTGCGCTGTGCGTGCCGATCACGTAGAACCGCAGGTTGATCGTCTGCCCGGGCGTGGGGTTGGTCAGCGTGAGGTTGAAGGTCTCACCACCGCTCTGGATGAAGAAGACGTTGCTGGCCGCGGCATTGAGCGTGAGGTTGCCCCACGCATCGGGCTGCGCACTCACCGGCTGGGTCAGCGCGCCGCGGTTGAGCGTGGCCACGCCGCCCACGGCCGGCAAGCTGGCCAGCAGCCTGGAAAGCAGCACGGGCTCACCGTTGTCGATGACGGCCTTGAGCGCGGTGGACAGGGCGTCAACCCGCTCCTTGAGCTGCAGGAGCTGGGCGCGGGCCAGGGAGGGCTTGTCGGTGTCGGCGTCGTATTCGGTGCCGGGCAGCGCGGCGTCGGATGGGGGGGTGGGCCAGGGCATCAGAAACCTCGGATGGCGATGTCGATGAGGGGCGGGTCGGCCAGGTTGCCGTCGGGGCCGCGCATGGTGATGAGCGGGCCGTCGTCGGGGTCCTTGTCGTCGATGGAGTACGTCCAGGGGCCGCTGGTGAGGTTCTGGAAGACGACCTGGACGGACACGATGGCGGCATAGGCCTTGCGCAGCGGGGCGCGGATGCGGCCGACGCCCAGGCGGTGGGCAGGGCCCAGCGCGGTGGGGTCGAGGTCGTTGATCAGCTCGCTCTTGGTGGCGCCGCCGTAGGCGACCTGCAGGTTGGTCAGGCGGGCCAGCGGCGGCGGCACGGTGCCGGCCGGCGCGCTGGGCGCGGTGACGGTGACGCGGATGCGGATGGAGCGGCAGGTGACGGGGCCGGCGACCAGGGCCCAGGGGCTCCAGGTGGAGCCGTCCAGGTTGTGCTGCTCCTCGACCACCACGGTGCCCTCGCCCTCCGTCAGCACGTAGGGGGTGACGCTGACGGGGGCGCCGAAGTCTTCGTCGGCCATCGTGTAGCTGAAGCTCTCCACCGGGTCCCAGACCCAGCGGGTCCAGGCCGACCAGGTGTCGGGCAGCGTGGCCCAGGTGGCGCGGTCGCGGGCGACGAGGGCCCCGTCGCTGACGACGCAGTCGACCTTGGTGCCGGGCCAGCCGCCGACCACGGCGTCGCGGCTGGCGATGTTGTCGCCCAGGCGGGGGTCGGGCAGCTCGACCTGGATGTAGCGCGTGCCGTCGCTGAGCATGCGGCTGGTGTCGATGGTCTTGAGGGCCACCGTGTAGGTGCCGGCGAGCAGCTGGTTGTGCTCCCAGGGCGAGGTGTTGACGAAGCCGGGGATGTCGTCGCCGCCGGCGCTCACGCCCGAGTCGGTGGACATGGGCAGCATGTCGTCCCAGGCCCAGCCGGTGCCCTGGCGGTAGCGGTAGACGTAGCCGAGCAGGTCCACGGGCTTGGGCGTGGCGGACCACTCGGCCGAGAACACGCGGGTGCCATCGGGCTGCACGACCACGGCGAATGCGTCGGGCAGCTCGGGCTTGGCCGTCTTGCCCAGCAGGGTGACGGTGGCGGCCAGGGCGGGGGAGACGTTGTCCAGCGCGTTGACGGCGCGCACGGACAGCTCCAGCGGGCCTTCGTCCAGGCCGGTCAGCTCGATGTTCTGGGCGGCCGTCTCGGGCTCGGTGCGCCAGGCGCCCAGGTTGGAGCGCCAGGTGAGGCGGTAGCGCATGCCGGGCTCGGCCGGCACCCAGGCGACGGTGACGCGGCTCTTGATGTTGGGGCCGGAGATGTAGATGGTCTCGGTGGCGGTGAGGCCGGTGGGCGCCAGCGGCGCGGAGCGCAGACGGGTGATGGGCAGCTCCTGGAGCTGCAGGCCCTGCTCGATGGCGGCGTACTTGCTGGGGTTGTGGGCGACGGCGGTGATCTCGTACTGGTTCTGGCCGGCCACCTCGGTGACGGCCAGGCAGCGCCAGGTGGTGGCGGCCACGGCGGAGCTTTGCAGCACGAAAACCGTTTGCGCCTGAGGGGCCTGGCTGAACGGCGGGGCGACGGTGAGGGTCTGGATGCCGGCGCCGGCCGGCGTGGTGACGGTGCGCTCCTCGGTGCGGAAGCCGACCTGGTCCGCGGTGGCCGGCAGCAGCACGGTGGCGGTGTAGGTCTCGCCGGCGCGCAGATCGACGGGTGCGTCCAGCGTGAGGGTGCTGGCCGTGGCCGCGCGCAGGCGGCCGCCCAGGCGCTCGCCGGCAACGTCCGGGTCAGCGATGCGGAACACCTTGCCCGGCGCGGCCGCGGCGCCGTCGCTGCCGACGCGGAAGGTGACGGTCTGGCCCTCCTCGTGCTCGCTGTGTCGGGCCCAGCGGCACACCCGGGCGGCCTGGCCGCGCGTGGCCACGCCGATGGGGCTGAGCTCCAGCTCGCGGATGCCGTAGCGCTGGATGAGGTCCTGCGGGGCATAGACCTCGGGCACGCGCTTGCCGAGCTGGCTGCGGTCGTTCCACCAGCAGATGTAGACGCTGTGGAGGGTGCGCTCGGACACGTCCGAGTAGGTGAACAGGCCGTCGACGACGTTGGCCGGCGTGTAGAGCAGCTCGGGGTCGGACGGGGCGTCCTGCGCGACGGCCAGCGTGGAGGCCGACCAGAACACCATGCCGCGGAAGACGGCCGCCAGGTCACGCACGAGCTGCAGCGCCTCGGCACGGTTGTAGATGGCCACGTGGAGCTGGAAGCGCGGCTCCTGGCCGCCGCGGCCGTCGCTGACGAACTCGTCGCAGTAGCGGCCGATCTGATAGAGCCCCCACTTGTTGAGGGCGCTGGCGTCGATGTAGCGGCCCAGGCCGTAGCGCTCGTGGGTGATGAGGTCGTAGAGGATCCAGGCCGGGTTGGCCGTCCAGGCCAGCTTGAAGGTGCCGTCCCAGGTGCCGGTGTAGGTGAGCGTGAGCGGGTCGTAGTTGCTGGGCACGGCCACGCGCAGGCCGGCCCAGTCGTAGGCGCGGGTGGGGATGCGGCTGAACTGCTGCGCGTCCACGTAGATGCGCGCCACGGCGGTATGCGGGTAGCGCAGGCGGACCGACTTGATGGTGGTGTAGGAGGCCCAGTAGACCTTGTCGACCACGTTGGACTGGGCGGCGTCGGCTGTGAGCCGGCGCACGCGGATGTTGTGGGGCGCGGGGCCGGTCAGCTCCAGCTGGTAGCTGCGGGTGTAGGTGCTGGTGGTCTTGCCCGAGAAGCGCGGCTGCATCACCGTGACCCAGCCGCCGCCAGAGGACTGCACGTCGATCGCCAGGTCCACCGTGGTGCCGCCCAGGTCGCCGTTGCTGGTGTTCTGGTGCGTAAGCTGCGGCACGCTGAAGGTGATGCGCACGCGGTCCACGTCGGCGTCGGCCACGGTGCGCACCACGGGCGCGGCCGCGCTGCACAGCACGCTGACGGCCGTCTCCACCTGCACGCCGCCCATGCTGAGCGCGCTTTGGTAGGGCGTGCCGGTGGTGACCTGCATGTCCAGGCGCGAGAAGTTGGCCGTGCCGTCGGCGTTCTGCACCGGCACGCCGTCCAGGAACACGCTCTTGAGGCCGTCCACCAGGCCCTCGCACTCGCCCTCGCTGAGGATGTCGATGACCTCGGCGTACTGCGTGGAGCGCAGGCTGTCGGGCTCCTCCACGGCCGCGCGGGCCTTGCCGCCGCCGCCCTTGCCCTTGGCGCCCTGGATGAGGAGCTGCGCGCCTGCCTGCTGCCGGGGATTGAGGGGCTGGCTCATGCAGCCCCCGTGTAGCCGGGGCCCATCCAGCTCACGGCCTTGACCGGGCTGGAGGGCAGGCTGGGCAGGCTGCCGGTGGGCGTGCCCTCCACGCTGGACAGGCCCTGGCTGGCGACCACCGAGCCGATGATGCAGCGGCCGTAGACCAGCGGCACGGCCACGCCCTGGGTGGTGTAGTTGACCGGGCCGTCGAAGGTGTAGCTGGGCGCGTTCTCCGGGCGGGCGCCGTTGCCGCCGGCCTTGGCGATCGGCGTCAGGGCCTGGACGACGCCCCCCAGGACGAGCGACAAGCCGACGCTGGCCGCTACCGAGCCCAACGCGGTGAATTTGACGCCCAACGTGGCGGCCAGAGAAAAGGTGCCGGTCACGAAGGCCCCGGCGATGAGGGCTGCGCCGACGATGATCTGCAGTGCGCCCCCCCGCTTGGCGCCGGCGACGGCCGGGACGATGCACACGGCCTCACCGCGGCCCAGGGGCGCGTCCAGGCGCTCCTCGGCGATGTTGGTGGGCACGCTGACGCGGCGGCGGAAGACGTGCACGCCGGGCTGGTGCGCCAGCAGCGCGCGCTCGAAGCCGGGCAGCAGCACGGCCAGGGCCTGGGCGGCCTCGCGGCAGGTGCGCACCGCAAGCTTGTGGACGCGGCCGAACTGGCGGCCCAGGTGGCCGTAGAGGCGCACCTCGCGCAGGTCCTGCGCGCCCAGGGCGGCGGCTGCCATCAGGCGGCCTCCGCCAGGCCGAGCAGCTGCCGGTGGCGCAGCACGGTGGTGGTGTGGCGGGCCCAGTAGCCGCCCCACACGTCGCGGCTGGACAGGCGGCCCCACAGGTGGTGCAGCAGGTGGCCGCCCTCCAGGATGACGCCGCCGTGGTTCTCCACGCTGCTGCGGATGCACATGAGCACGACGTCGTGCGGGCGCAGGGTGGTGCCGGTGGGCGGGCCGACCTCGACGAAACCGGCCTGCGCAAAGTTGTCGCGGTAGAGCGTCTGGCCCTTGAGCCACCAGTCGTCGCTGCGCTCGAAGTGGGGCAGCGCGATGCCCAGCTCCTGCGCGTAGTGGTCCTGGATGATGGTGTAGCAGTCGACCACGCCGTGGTGGAACTCGCGGCCGACCAGCGGCAGCGGCTGGCCGGTGGGCAGGGTCTGCAGGATGACGCCGCTGGGCATGCTGACGATGAGCCAGGGCAGCCCGGTGCGCTCGCACATGACGCGGTCGGCATCCGAGGGGTGGGCCGGCGCGTCGGGGTGGCTGTGCACGACGGCGACGATCTCGCCCTCGTCCTCGGCCGCGGCCCAGGCGGCCGGGTCGAGGATGAAGCGCTCCTGGCCGGCTTCATGGCGGGCCAGGTTGCGGCACGGGCGGTAGGCGTCGCCGTGGCCAGGCAGGCGCACGATGAGGCCGCAGGACTCGCGGCCGGCCGCCTCGTATGCACGACGTGCATCGTCGACGATGGCCTGGGCGATGGAGGGGCGCAGGTGGTAGGGCGTCATGGCGGGGGGCAGGCAGGGGCTGGCAGGGGGCTGGCAGGGGTGGCGGGATCAGACGTCGCGGTACACGCCGGCGCCGGGGAAGCCGCCGAAGGGCAGCTCGCCGCCCGGCCACTGGCGCAGCCGGCAGGAGGACAGGCGGCCGCCGCAGGCGTCTTGCGCCAGGTCGGTGGTGGGGGTGTCGTCGGTCCGGGCCACGGCCGGGCCGGTGTAGCCGCAGTCGGGGCCGCGGTAGGCCCAGGTGCAGACGTCGGCCAGCACCTGGCGGCGCGGCAGCAGCACGCCGGCGGCGTCCCAGGGGCTGGCCAGCTCCAGCTCCACGATGAGCTTGTTGCGCTGGCTGACGCGGTCCACGCGCCAGGTCTCGGTGGGGTACTCGGCGGTGGGGTCGGCGTCGGGGTTGGTGCCGCCGGGGAAGTTGGCCGCGTCCAGGAAGCGCGCCAGCGTGCGGCGGCGGCGCACCAGGGCGCCGCGCAGGCCGCCCGTCTCCAGCACCATCGCGCCGATCAGGCCCAGGATGTTGGCCGCGCGCAGCGTGGGCCGCGGCAGGCTGCCCTGGGCGGTGAGCGCAAAGCCCTCGGCCTGCACCGGCCAGGCGACGTAGCTGTGGCCCTGCCACACCAGGTTCTGGCGCAGCTGGTTGGTGCCGGCATGGAAGCGGGTGAGCTGGCCGCCGGCGGGCGTGGCGTCGAGCTCGAACATCTCGATGACGGCGTCGTGCTGGAGCTTGGCCAGCTCGATGGCGATGGCTGCGGTCATGGGGCGACCCTCCGGGCGGCTGCGTTCATGGCTCGTGCACCTCCTCAAAGGTGGCCGAGATGCTGTGCTCGCCCACGCGGTCGGTGAGCGTGCGGCTGTAGCTGGTGCACTTGAACTTGCGCGCGGTGGCCTGGCGCGGCGGCGTCCAGTCGAAGGTCTTCCAGCCCAGCCCGTCCATGAGGAAGGCGTCGA
This sequence comes from Burkholderiales bacterium, assembly GCA_016219375.1. Classification (GTDB taxonomy): domain Bacteria; phylum Pseudomonadota; class Gammaproteobacteria; order Burkholderiales; family Burkholderiaceae_C; genus Aquabacterium. The sequence continues at coordinate 175,833 of JACRNC010000016.1, read as the reverse complement.
TCTCGTCGGCCACGGCCACGTCGATGCTGTCGTGCACCACGTCCCACACCTGCTTGACGGGGTGCAGGCCATCAGGGGCGCGCTGCTCGTAGCCGTCGCCGAACTGGGTGGCCTTGACGCGGGGCAGCGGGCGGGCGGCGGTGCCGGGGGACTCGGCCCAGATGTAGACGGGCATGCTGTGAAACCGGTTTGCAGGTGGTGGCGCGGGGCGATCAGCGCCGGCCGGCCAGCAGGCCGCCGGGGCGCGACTCGCGCACGGCCCAGCGGTCGATGCTGGCGTTGATGGTGTCGGTGAGGCTGCGCGCGGCCTCGGCGGCCTGGGCGTCGTCGCCCTGCGCGCCGCTGATCTGCACGTTGTTGACCACGGACAGGCCGCCCACGGAGCGGCCGGCGTTCTTGATGTGGCGGGGGTTGTCCTCGGTGAGCACTTCCTCGCCGGCCATGAGCACGGCGGGCACCTCGCCTGGCGCCAGGCCGGCGATGCCGCCGCCGTGGTAGCGCGGGGCCAGGGCCCAGGTGTGGGCGGGCAGCGTGCGGCGCGTGCCGGCGCCGGTGCCGACCACGCCGCCGGTGTGGAACAGGCTGCCAACCGCGCTGACGAAGGCGCCCAACCACCCACTGCCGCCGCCGGCCGTTCCATCCCCCATCAGCGAGTCGACGAGCTGCTTGCCCAGGCGCTGGTTGATGACGTTTAGCATGGCCTTCGCAAAGCCGCCCACCATGTCGGTCAGGGCGTCCTTGGCGGTCTTGGCGCCGGTGGCGATGTCGGTGAGGCCCTGGGTGAACTCGGCTGTGGCGCTGGAGCGGGCGGCCTCCTCCAGCTCGGTGCGCGCCTGGCGCAGGCCGCCCAGCTCGACCTCCAGCTGGCGCACGGCGCTCTGCTGGTCGGGCGTGGCGGCCAGCTCGCGCATCCTGGCCAGGATGGCGTCCAGCGCGGGCACCTGCTCGCGGCGCAGGGCCAGCAGCTGCTGCTCGGCCTGCGAGGCGGTGAGCGCGCCGGCCTCCTGCTGCTGGCGCACGGCCGCCTCGGCGGTGGCCATGTCCTGCGTGGTGCGCTGCCACAGGGCGCGGAGCTGGTCGAACTGGCGGCGCGCGGCCTCCAGGTCGATGAGCTGACCGAGGCGGGCCTGGCCCTCCTCGTCGTTGCCGATGCGCCGGGCCGTGTCGGCGAACTCGCGCTCCACCTGGGCGCGCAGCTCGGCCGGGCTGAGCTGCTCGCCGCGCGCGGCCTTGACCTGGTCATCCAGCTCAGCCAGGGTGCGGGTGCGCTCCCGGTTGATCTGCTCGGCATCGCGCAGCAGGGCACGCTGTGCGTCGACCTGGTCGCGCTTGCGCATGGCGATCTCGGCCTCCACCTGCGCCAGGCGGTCGGTTGCGCGCAGCACGGCCTCCTGGCCGCGGGCGGCCTCCTGCGGGTCGCCGCTGGCGGCCAGGCCGCGGGCTTGAGCCAGGCCGGCCGCGGCGGCGGCGCGCTCCTGCTCCAGGCGCTTGAGATCGGCCTCGGCCGCCTGGCGCTGCAGCCGCCCGCGGGTGGCGAGGTAGTCGCCCAGCTCGGTCAGGCCGTCCTGGAAGCGCTGCTCGTTGACCTGCTGCTCGCGCTCGATGGCGTCACGCAGCAGGTCGAGCTCGGCGTCGTAGGCGGCGCGGATCTGGGCTTGGCGCGTGGGGGCCACGCCGCCCGCGCCCTGCATGCGCTTGGCGAATGCGGCCTCGGCCTGGGCCAGCTCGGCGGATGAGAGGTGCTTGCCCGCGCCGGCCAGGAAGTTGGCCCGCTCTTCGGCGATCTTCTCGCGCTCGGTCTTGGCCTTGTCCAGCAGATCCTTGAGCGCTGATCTTGCGGACCTCTCGCGCTCCTTCTGGAGCTTGGCCTCGTCGGCCTTGATCGGTGTGGCGGCCTTGGCCTTGGCGTCTTCGGCGGCCTTGGTCGCCTCAGCCTGCAGGCGCTGCTCGATCTGGCGCAGCTCGGCGATGCGCTTCTGGCGGGCGACCACCGATTGCCAGGACCAGGTGCTGGTGTCGGCCTCCAGCTCCTTGCGCTGCTTGGCCGCGTCGGCCGCGGTCTTGGGCTGCTGGAGGTCGGCGACCATCTTGTCGATGGACTTCTGCCGGTTGTTGTAGAGCGCGACGACGGTGCCGAAGAAGCCCTCACCCTCCTGCCTTGCATCCTTGAGGCGCTGGGTGACTGCCGCGAGGCCTTTGTTGACGTCGGCCAGCGCGGCAACCAAGCCATCGGCAATGCCCGCATCGCCCAGCGTCTGCTTCAGCTCCAGCAGCGCGTTGTGAAAGCGGTTGATCTCCCCCTGTGCCCCCTTCGCGGCCTCTTCCGGCGCCTGGCCCAGGGACTTGAGCCAGACGGTAGCCAAGCGCGGCAGGAGGTCGCTGGCCATGACCTCGCCGCGGGCGAGCATCTTGTTGAACTCTTCGGTGGTGACGCCCATGCCCTCGGCCGAGAGCTGGAAGGCATTGGGCAGGCGTTCACCCATCTGGCCGCGCAGCTCCTCGGACGACACGACGCCCTTGCTGAGCATCTGCGTCATGGCGAGCAGCACGCCGGAGGTGTCCTCCGCCGACAGGCCCATCACGGCGGAGGCCCGCGCCACCTGCTCGAAGACCTGCTTGGCCGCCTCGCCCTCCAGCGCGGTGCCCTTGGCCGCCACGGCGAACTTGGCGTAGGCCATGCCGGCCGTGTCCAGGCGCAGGCCCAGGTCGTTGAGCGTCTTCTTGAGCCACTCCAGGTCTTCAGCCGCCTGCTGGGGGCCGTCGGTGGAGAGCTTGAGCACGGCCTGCAGGCGCTCGGCCTCGATGCGGGCGCCCACGATCTCGCGCGCCATCACCTGCAGCGTGGCCACGCCAGCCAGGCCGGCAAGGGCGCCGCGCAGGCCAGAGAGCGTGCCGGCGAGCCCCTGGGCGCGGCTGCCTGCGGCGTCCGCCTGCTTGTCCAGGCCCTTGAGCTCCTGCTGCACGGAGCGCAGCGAGGTCAGCGCCTGCTGGACCTCGGCGCTGATGCGCAGCTTGGCTTCGAGCGGGCGGGACATGGGCGGCGGGCTTTCAGCGGTGGTCGGTGAGCTTGGACAGGAAGCGCTTGAGGTCGGCCGGGGCGGCCTGGGCCATGCGCGCGGCGATCACGCTGGTGTGCAGGGCCAGGCGCTCGGCGCCGTCGATGGCGCGCAGGAACCAGCGCGTCTGCGCCGGCGTGTAATGGATCAGGTCGGCCCAGCGGTGGCCGTGCTGGATGAGGCGCTGGAAGAGGTCGTGGAGGCCCAGTTCTTGAGCGCGGCCCCCACCCGCGCCCCCAGGGCCTGCGCCCGCCCGCCGATGCGCTGCATGGCGCTCGGCAGGCTCAGCACGAAAAAATCCGCGTTGACCTCCAGCAGGCCCAGCAGCAGCTCCACCAGGTGCGCGGGCGCCAGCTGGCGGATCACGTCGTCGGCCTGGCCGCTGGCCAGCACGGCGAACTCGACCACGGCGTCGCGGTGCGCGCCGGCCCACACCAGCCAGCGCGCCAGCGTGGGGCCGTCGAGCTCCTGCACCTGGCCGGGCAGGCCCGGCAGGTCATCCAGCGCGGGCAGCAGCGCTGCGATGGCGTCCACCGACTCGTACCAGCCCAGGGGGCGGACCATGATGTGGGTGCCACCCACCGGCACCGGGACCGGGTGGGCGAGCAGCTCGGCCAGCGTGGGCTGGGCGGGCTTGTCGTGTTGCGGGCGGGTCATGGTGCGTCAGCCTTCCCGCGGCGTCAGATGTGCGTGAGGCTGAAGAACTGGCCGCCGGCGCTGGTCTCCACGCGCGTGAGGTCAGCCAGCACGGTGCCCTGCAGCTGGAAGTCGGCAAAGTCGTCGCCGATCAGGGGCAGCGACTGCGTGGGGCTGAGGCGGGCGCGGAACACGTCGACGATGACGCGCGAGCCGTCGTCGGTGTTGATGCCGTTGAGGCGGATGTAGACCTCGGCCGTGGCCTGCTTGAACGCGCCGACCACCTTGTGCGCGCCGGGCGTGTAGTCCACCTTGAAGGGCTGCACGTAGGGGCCGCCGGTGGTGATGTCGAGCAGCTCGATGGTGCCGGCCGCGGCGTCCAGGCTGTAGCCGGCGGGCGGCAGCGTCTTGGGCGAGCCGGTGCTGTCCTTGACGGCGACGGCGCTGACGTTCTTGGCCGGCAGGGCGATGATGCTGCCGACCTTGGCGTTGGCCGGTGCCGTCCAGCCGCTGACGGCCGCGGCCGCGGCCACCTCGGTGACGGCGCCGATGAGCATGAGCGCTTCGTTGTCGGCGCTGAACTCGTCGAAGGTGAGCTCGATGTTGCCCTGGCGGCTGCGGGTGGCGCGGCGCAGCGGCAGGCGGTTGCCGCTGTAGCTTTCGTTGCGCTCGACCGTCTCCTCACCCAGGGACAGGGAGAACGCGCTGGCGTTGCCGATCCAGCGCAGCAGGTCGGGGGTGCCGTCGCTCTTGCGCAGGCCGATGAGGACTTTGCCTTGACCGAGGAAGCCGGGCATGGGGTGCTCCTGTGATGAAAACGGGTTGCGTCAGATGACGAGGTCCAGGGCGAACGTGAGCGGGTACAGCCCGACGCTGGCCTGGTAGTTGGGCCGGGGCCCGTTGATGCGGATGAGCGGGCGCAGCGCGCCCTCCGGTGACCAGCCGGCCAGGGCGCGGTGGGCGGCCGACAGCAGCGGGCCGGCGGAGGCGTTGCGTGCGTCGCCCTGCACCTGGCTGGCGTTGCGCACGGCCAGCAGCACCGTCCAGGCCTGGCGCACGATCTGGCTGGCGCGGCTGGCGCGGCCGGACTCGCCGGTGTCGAACGTGTCGCCCGTCCAGATAACGAAGGCACGGGCGCTGGTGACGTGAGCCTCGGATGCCTGGGCCAGGCTCTCCAGCCCGTCCACGGCCTCCAGGCCAGCCACCTGCTCGCGCAGGCGGGCCTGGATGAGGCTGCCTGCAAAGAGGTAGTCCAGCAGCAGCACGGCGTTGGCCATGTCAGCCGTCCCGCCCGAAGTACTTGGTGCCGGGGAAGAACTCCACGCTGCCGGCGCCGGCGGCCTGCGGCACGGCGGCCGCGGGCATGAGGTCGATCAGGCCCTTGGCCACGCTCATCAGCCAGCCCTGGGCGTCCTCGTACTGCTTGAGGGCCATGTCGTCGGCCTCGCTGGTCATCAGCAGGGCGCGGGCGATCTGGCAGCAGCGCAGGCGCAGGGCGGCCAGGGCGGTGTCATCGGTGATGGGCAGCGGGTAGCGCGCCATCAGGTAGGTGTCGATGGCGGCCGAGGCGTCGGCCAGCACCGCGCCCAGCACCGCGTCGTTGGTGGCACCCAGGCGCGGCACGGCGCGGTCGGTGAGCTGCTGCAGCTCAGCCTGGCCGTAGCGCAGCTCCATGTCGGCTCGGGTGGCGTAGGGCATGGCGGACTCAGGCCTGTGCGGCGAGCTTGCTGCGGAGCTCGTAGCCGAGCAGCGGCGACACCTTGGCAACGGCGTTCTGCCGGGCGATCTTGCGGCCCAGCTCCGCGTCGAAGTTGTCCGCGCTGGCGCACGCCGACTCGCCGGTGACGGTGAAGCCGTTGCGCAGGACCAGGACGCAGAACGTCAGGAGGCCGAGGCTTCCCATGAGCGCACCGCCACCAGGCGAGCGCGAATGCAGCTCCATGCGCTCGGCGGCACCACGCACACCGTGCTGGGCGGTGAAGTACACCTCGGTGTCGATCGCCGCCTCGATGTCCGCCGGCGTGACGCGCGGCGCCGTCAGGCCCTTGGCCTGGATCTCTTGCTCGATGGGGTCTGCTTGCATCGTGGTCTGGTGTAGGTGAGAAGGTGCGGGGCTCCCACCCGCTGCGGCCGAGGCCTCTGACGCAAACTGCGCGTCCCCTGCATAGGTGCCGGGCTACCTACTCCTCTCGGCCGTTATCCACCCGGCAGGGTTGGCGGCCAAAGCCCGTCCTGGGGCTCGCGGCAGGGGTGGCGGACACCCCCTGCCGGTCGCTGCCCTCCGCTGGTGGAATTCAGGCGGTGGCGTCGGCCTCGATGTCGACGTCAATGACAACCAGCAGCGCGTCGCCGCGCAGCTGGGCGAGCTGCTCGCCGCTGAGGTCGGACACGGGCACGGTGGCCGGCTCCTTGGACCAGTGGCGGCCGGCGCGGTAGCGGCCGCCCTCCTGCAGGGCGGCGACCTTGATGCCCTTGACGGGCGTGGCGTTCTTGGCGGTGGCCATGTGAGGGCTCCTGTGGCGGGTGATGAGGGGGGCTTGCTGCGGATGAGGCCGGTCAGCCGATCACTGCAGCCAGGGGTCCACGACCACCTTGCACTTCTTGTAGTAGGGGTTGGCCGCGCCGCCGTCGAGCGTGGCGCGCTCGAAGAGCTTCTCGGCCGCGCTGCGGTTGGTGGGGCCGACCAGGCACACGGTGGGGCGGATGGCCAGCTTGCGGCCGCCGTCGCCGGTCATGGACTCCATCGCGGTGCGGGCGGCGTCGAAGTTGGTCTCGTCCAGCGCCAGGCGGCTCGCATAGGCCAGCTGCCACAGGCCGTAGCCGACGTTGCCGCGCCAGTCCACGCCGTAGCGGTACTCGTCGCGGGTGAACACGGCCTCGTCGGTGTCGCCGTCCATGCGCGTGAGCTTGGCCGGCTTGCGCGTCTGCAGCACCACGGGCTTGATGGGCCGGGTGTCGTCGATCAGGAACCATGCCGCACCGGCGCCGCCCTGGAAGTTGCTGACGGTGGCCACGGTGCCGTCGGCCTGGTAGACCGGGTGGTCGGTGTCGAAGAAGTACTGGCCGTCGTAGCAGTTGCTGCTGAAGCCGGCGAGCATCAGCGCGGACACCAACTCCTGCGGGTGCTGCGCCGCGGCCTGGCCGAGCATCTGGAACATGGGCGTGTAGAGGCCGACCTGGTCGTCCTCGAGGTGCGCGCGCTTGACGCTCAGCGTGCTTTCCCACGACTTGTTCTTGATGGTGTAGTCGTAGGTGCGGATGTTGTTGAGGACGCGGTCGCCGATCCACTCGCGCAGGCCGGGCAGGCTGGCCATCCAGGCGTACTGCTCGGCGGCGGTGTTGGACGGCACGGACATGGTGTAGGCGCCGTAGACGGTGTCGGCCGTGCCCAGGCCGCCGTTGAAGGCGGTCTGCAGGCCGGTGAAGAAGGCATTGAGCGTGGCGCGGTTGATGATCATCGTGAGGCTCCGGTGAGGGGTTGCGTGGGCGAGTGGCGCGGGCTCAGAACTCGACCCACACGCCGGCGGTGTCCACCAGGCGCACCTTGCCGGCCACGCTGCGGGTGTTGGAGCCGTTGGTCTTGGCCACGGTCTGGTCGTCCACGATGAAGCAGTCGTTGCCGATGTCGGCGTTGGTGAGCTGGTCGGTGGAGGCGCTGTTGGCGAAGCGGAAGACGCCGCGGCGCACCTCGGCCACGGCCGCACCGTTGGCGCCGGACGTGTTGTCCACCTGCTCCTGCGCCACGCCGACCGCCTTGAGCGTGGTGGAGGTGGCGCCCTTGACGAGGAAGCCGGTGGAGTCGATGCAGGCGATGCCGCCGGCAAACAGGCGGGCGCCGGCCTTGACCGGGTAGCCGAAGGAGGCGCCGCCGTGGCGGGGCGTGTCGCGGTCAGCAGTGAGCGCAGGCATGAGATGTCTCCGAGCGAGAGGCGTGGGGCGTGGGGATCAGGCAGCGGCGCGCTGCTTGCGGTAGTCGTCGGCGCTCAGGCCCAGCAGCGTGCAGACCTGCTGCTCCTCAGCGCTGAGGGCGGCGGCCTGCTGGCCGGCCGGGGCTTGGCCGCCGGACTGCGGCGTGGCCACCGGCAGCGCGGGCGCGGCGGCCAGGAAGGTCTGCAGCGCGGCCAGGTCGGTGCGGCCCAGGTTGCGCGCCCATTCGGCCGTGGCCGGGACGAGCTTGCCGTCCTTGAGCGCTTGGCTGACCAGCTGCTCCACCTGCTCGCCGTGGCGGCTGGCGGTGAGCTGGGCCACCTGGGCCTGCAGCGCGGCGATGGTGGCCACGGTGGACTGCTCGCCACCGGCGGCACGGGTCTTGAGCGCGGCGATGCTGGCCACGGCGGTGTCCACCGGCGCGTCGGCCTTGATCTCCAGCGCGGCGGCCAGGGCCTGCGGGATGGCGGGCTGCGCCTCGGCGCGGTTCTTCAGGGCAGCGATGGCCGACAGGGCCTCGGTCTCGGTGGCCTCGGCCTTCAGGCCCAGGGCCGCGATGAGCAGCTGCAGCAGGTTCATGGAGGGGTCCTCTTGGGTTTGCGACTGCGCGGCTTGCGCAGACAGGGCGGCAAGGGCGGCCTCAGCGGCCTGGGAAACGGGGGCCATGCCCAGCAGGGCCGGCGTGTTGACGAGCGCGGCATTGATGACGCCCAGCACGGTGCCGGTGCGCTCGTCGAACTGGATGACGGGGCTGATGTAGCGGTACTCATCAGCCTCGATGCGGGCCTTGGCTGCCTCGGTCCAGCGCACGTCGGTGGCGAACAGGCCCAGGCCCTCGCGCCACTCGAACGCCGTGGCCCAGCCGGCCGCCGGCGCGGGCTGGCCGTTGGCCGCCGAGCGCAGGCTCTGGTGCTCGTAGTCGATGACGAAGGCGCTCTTGGCCGCGATGGCGGTGAGCTGCGCGGCCAGGGCACGGCCCTGCGCGTCGTTGAGCCGCCAGGCCTTGCCGGTGCCCGGCCGGCCGTCACGGGCGGCGAACTCGCCGGCCGGCAGGATCTGCACGACGGCCTGCGCCTGCAGCGACAGGGCCGCGGCGAGGATGGCGATCAGGGGGCGCGTCTTCATGGCTGCCAGTGTCGGCAGCCGCCTGCATCAGGCCCACATAAACCGGTTGAGTGCCTGCGGCCCCTCCCGGGGCGCACGGCCGGTCAGATCAGCGCGTTACATCAACGCGTCGAGGTAGCGGGCCACCATGCCCAGCACATCGGCCTGGTCCTGCTGGCCGAGCTGGCCGGTCTGCCAGTTGGCCGTGAGCAGCGCGCGGCGCGGCAGGGTGCCGTCCCGGCTGCCGGTCTCGTGGTAGCCGGCATAGGCCTCGCCGAAGCCGATCTCCACATCAGCGCGGCCGGCGTTGTGGCCCAGGCTCGCGCGCATCATGCCCGTGCGCACCAGCAGACTGCCTTGCTTGCGGCCCTTGTCCGCGGCAGCGTAGCGGTCTCGCGTGCTCTGCGCCAGGGGGGCCCAGGGCTGGCCGGTGGGATCCACCTTGAGGTCCAGGCGCAGCTGGATGTTCTGCTGCAGGGCCATGCCGATGCTCTCCATCAGCGGGGTGAGGTCGCCCAGGCGATCCGCGGCGCGGGTGAGCGCCTGCTGGATGCCAGCGTCGACCAGGTCGATGACGAGCTTGTCGGCCATGCCTATACTGCCCGGGCGTCACGCGTGGCGACCGGAAAACAGTGCACGGTCGAGCGGCCCGCCCCTCCCTCGGGTCGCTGCATGCGGGTTTCGCCTTCCGCCGCGTGACGCGCCTTTTTCATGCCCCGGGCTCCTCGCTGAGCCGGCCCCACAGCAGCTTGTAGCTGCGGCGGTCCGCCAGGGCCGACGGGTCCATCACGGTGGCCGTGCGCAGCACATTGAGCTGCACCCAGCGCCGCCGCCCATCCTCTCCACCGCCCTTGATGCGCACGAACTGGTCGAGCTGCAGCACCAGCTTGCCCACTTGCCCATCGGGCCGCACCAGGTCGATGACGTAGAGCAGCGCGGGCTGCATGCCCGCGGCCGGCTTGCGCTCCAGCAGCATGGCGCTGGCGCGCTGCAACAGCTCGGGCAGGCGACGGTAGACCGAGGCGTCCAGGGCCACTCCTGCCGCAACCTTGGCGTCGCGCAGCGCGTGCAGTACATCGCCATCGCGCACGGCGATCACGGCATTGCGGGGCTGCAGGCCCAGCTGCTCGAGCACGCGGGCGGCCCGCGGGGCGATGGCACCGATGTACTGCAGCTCGCCCTGCGCCTGGCCGCGGGCCATGACGTCGTCCACCCACGCGCCGAAGCGCGCCGTGGACTGCTGCAGCATGGCCGGGTTGGCGAACGTGGCCACGGCCACCGCCACCGCGCCGGGCAGCGGTGACACCTCCAACGCCTTGCGCAACAGCGTTTCATGCAGCGCAGCGTCACGCTGCGCACCGGGGTTGTAGGCGAAGCCGGGGTCGATGCCGCGCGGGATGGGGACGATCTCGCCGGTGCGCGGGTTGACGTAGGTGATGGGGTCGGCCGGCGGCGCCTGCGTCTTGATGTCCTGACCGGCGGCCTTGAGCCGGTCCACCATCTTCTGGTCCACGGCCATCGCCTGGCACCGGCACCGCCAGCCATTCGGCGGAAAGTGCGTCTGCCAGAACGGATCGTCCACCGGCAGCACCAGGTTGTGCCACGGCTTGTGCGAGGCGCGCACGCGCTCGTCGCCCATCGTCACGTAGCGGACGAAGGGGAACAGCTTCTTGTTGCGCTCGATCGCCGCCCAGCGGCCGGACGCGTAACTCTGGCGCACGTTGACGTCGTAGATGAGCTGCAGGCGCCGGTTGTCGAAGCGGGCCATGCGGGTCTCGCCCGTGGCCGGGTCCGTGATCTCCACGTCGCCCCAGTAGCCGGCTGCGGCCAGCTCGCCGCGCACGGCCCGGCGGAAGTCCGCCAGGCTGCCGCCCTGGCTCAGCTTGGTGTCCAGCGCGTCCCGCACGGTCTGCAGCACATCCAGTCGCTGCACGCCGGCGACGGCGAATGCGCGGGCGTGCTCCTCCTGCCAGACGTCCTGCCAGCGGAACGAAGGCTGCAGCAGGCCGCGGCGCTCGAATGCCGCGACGGCATCCCGCGGCTCGATGACGCCCAGGCGCAGGGGCGAGGTCTCACCAGCCACGGCGTCAGTCCTGCGGCAGCACGCCGGCCTCGCCGGCCAAGCGGGCCAGGAAGGCCGCGCGCGCCAGGCGCTCGGCGTGCGGGCGGCCGTCGACCTGGTCGATCAGCTCGGGCAGCCGGGCGCGGAACGCGGCAAGGCTCTCACCGGCGGCGATGGCCCGGTCCAGCTCGGCCAGCAGGGGCTCGACCATCGGGGCCATGACGGGCCGCCAGTCGGCTGTGGCCGCGTCGATCAGCTCGTCGATCGCATCGCGCGGCGCGGCGGGCAGCTCGGCGGCCAGGCCGGCCTGCTTCGCCTGGGTAGGCGGGGCCGGCGGGGTGGGCTGCTTCGCAGCTGGCGCGGGTGCAGCAGCGGGGCCGGCCGTGGGTGCGGCACCGCCTGGCGCCTGCTGGGCCGGGGCACCGCGCAGCTGCTCCTCGCCGTCACGGGCCATCGGGATGCGCAGACGCTTGTGCATGTCCTCCACGCCGATGCGCATGCCGGCGGCGGCCAGCTTGGGCAGCGCGTCGGCGTAGAGCGCCAGGTCCTCGGGCTCCGGCACGTCGAGCACGAAGCGCGGCAGGCGCCGCGGGTCCAGCCCTGGCTTGTTGAGCAGGGCCAGCGGGCGCAGCAGCTGCTCGGTGATGGTGATGGACAGGCGCTTGGCATCGCTCTTGGTGATGATCAGCGCCTGGCCCTCGTGCACGGTGCCCAGGGCCTGGGTGCCGTGCTTGCCCTCGCCGCTGGTGAGCGTCTGGCCGCGGATCACCTTGGACTGGATGGCCTCCATCCAGTCGGCCATCGTCTTGAACGGGCCTTCGTTGCCTTGCGCGGCGGACTGGAACTCCAGCGCCATGCCGGCCGGGATGATGCCGGCGGCGTTGTGCCCGATGTTGACCACCGCCTGCAGCAGCGTGCGCTTCTCGGCGTCCGATGCGCCCGAGGGGTACTTGCCGATGCGCAGCGGCAGGCCGTAGATCTCCAGGAACTCCGCCAGGTCGCGTTGGTTGTAGTTCTTGAACAGGTAGGGCCAGGCGAGCACGCGCAGCAGGCCAGTGCGGGCCGGGTAGCCGCTGCGCGCGCGCGGGCGGTGCAGCAGCCAGCCCCAGGGGCGCAGCGGCTGGCCGCGGCCGTTGCCGGTGGCGGTGCGCAGCTGGATCTCGCTGCCGACCTCGTCCACCGTCATCCAGCGCTGCGGCCGCGGCGCGAAGCGCGGCACCAGGCGGCCGCCGTCGAGCTGCCACCACATCTCGATGCACGCAAAGCCCTTGAGGATGCCGTCGAGCAGCTCGCGCAGGATGCCGTCTTCGAAGTCGGGCAGATCCTCCATCCACTCCTGCAGCTCCTCGGCGAGGGCCTGCTCCTCAGCGGACGCATTGCGTGGCGGCTCGATGGACCAATCCAGGTTGGCGACCGCGTCCTTGCGCATGCTCAGCTCGGCGAAGAGGTGGCCGTCGCGCTCCTCCATGTCATCCGCCAGGTCGAGCTGGCCGAGCAGGTCGCCCTCTTCCGCGGCTTGCAGGATGGCGTTGAGCCGCGCCGGGGTCAGGCCGCGGCCGGGGTGGCGGGCGAACTCGCGCGACATCCACGACACGCTGGAGCGGTTCTCCGCCGCCTCGGTCTGCGGCTCGCGGATGGCGGCCAGGTCGATGGGGTTGCCGAACTGGTCGAGCAGGGTGGGCATGCGGGGCTCCGGGGTCGGGTGTGCGGCGCGGGCGTTTGGGGCGTTTTTCCGGGGCGGGACGGGCGGATGTAGCCACCGGCCCGCGATCGTCGAAATTGAACGTTCAAAAGCCGTTCAAAACGGCGGCGGGCTTGTCAGACACATCCGACATCCCAGCCCGCGCGGCTGATCAGGTCGTCATCGCGGTCGCCAAAGCCCTCGAACTGGCTGGCCTTGGAGGGCGCGGGCGTGAAGGCGATCTCGCCGGCTTCGCGGTGGAAGGCGTACTCGGCCAGACACAGGCTGACGGCATAGTCGCCGTGACGACGCTTCTTCGCGCCGCCTTCCGCCGCCGCGGCCTTTGCTGCCGCGCTGGCCGTGTTTACCGCCGGCACCATCGGTATGCCTTTGACTACCTCGATCGCACGCAGGTCGGAGAGGTGCTCCTCATCACGCGGCAGGTCGCGCAGCGTTCCGTCCTGGAGGCCGCCGCGTAGCTTGGGCATGTTCAGCGCATACCAGCCCTGGCTGAACTTGACCTGTTCCACCATCGCCGTGCCATAACGCTGCGCCAGCTTCTCACCTGTCGCTGCGCCATTTCCGCCGGAGTCCGCCGCGCCGCCACGGAAGCGTGGTAACCGATCGATTACGAACCAATAGATCTGATCCTGTGAGCTGAATGGGCAGTTGCCAAGCTCGATCACCAGGCGCGGGCGGTGCACCAGTTCAGCATCCTCGTCCAAGACCGTCATGACGCTAAGGTCCGCGACGCGACCGAAGTCCAGGCCAAACACATGGCGGTGCAGCGGATTGAGCCGCTGCAGCGCGGGCAGCACCCTCTCCATCAGCCAACCCTTGATCGCGAACTCGCGCACGCTCTCCGGCTGATAGGCGAATGAGTCATCCCAGCGCTGGCGCACGATCGGACAGCGGCCAGATTCTGCGGTGACGGTCATGCGCTCGGCCAACAAAGCCAGGCTGAGGTACTTGCCGCCCGAGGCGCTGGGAATGGCGTCGAGCTCTTCGGATGCGTCGTCACCGTAGAACGCATAGGCATCCGCCACCCACTTGGCTTCTCCCTGAGGCGTCCATTCGATGCCTTTGCGCAGGCACACGCGTCGGTACAAGCCGTCCGCGATCGCGCGTTGGAATGGGATGTGGTGCAAGCTGCCCGGCCGCTTGCCAGCCTTGATCTGCTCGATGAGCTCGTTAAACGGGTTGTCCACCCCGTTGTGCGTGCTGATGATCTTGACCCGGTTGCCCCACAGCAGCATGGCCATTGCCGCTTTGAGCATGCCTGCCAGGTCGGGAGCGAACGCCGCTTCGTCGAGGACGATGTTGCCCTGCTTGCCGCGCAGGTTCGTCGGCCGACTTGAGAGCGCGACGATCCGCCGACCAGTCCTGGGAAAAACAACTTCAAACGTCTTGATGTAGCGCTTGGCCGGGTCGGCGACGGCATCGCCGTCATCGAAAACGCCCTCCTGGATCTCGCTTGCCAAGCAGTGGAACGCGCGGGCCCACATGGCGCAGGCCTCGACATATTCGCGTGCCATGTCCTGAGCAGCAGAACAGTAGAACGTGTTGCAACTGTCGACTTCCGCCATCGCGTCGAGTACGTCGTCGGCTGCCTCGGCCCAGGTCAGCCCCACGCGACGCCCCTTGTCCGCCACCTTCAACGGCGAGCGGTCAGCGATCCACTCCTGCTGGTATCTCAGAAGGACTGCGGGTACGTCAGCCCACTCACCAGCATGCAGCGCCTTGAGCGGGTTGTCGCGCAGAGGCACAGTCATGCGACCCCCTCCGGCGACGGTGCGCGCTTGACGATGCCCAGGATCGACTCGCGGATCTCTCGGATGGTCTGAGGATCGGCGCCGCCCTTCTTGGCGAGCTTGGCTACCTTGTCGGCCGCGGCCTGGGCGCGGGCGTCTACCTCGGCCCGCCACTTGGCCTGGTTGACACGGGCGCGGGACATCTCGGCCACCGTCTTGCCGATGCCGCGCAGGGCCTTGAGGCGCTCCACCGGGTCCACCTCGTCCTCGGACTCGCGGATCTGCAGCAGCAGCTCGAACACCTCGGACTGCACGAGCGCCAGCACCGCCTCGCTGCGGCTGTCGCCATCGTCGCGGCTGGCGTCGGCGATCAGGCGCGTGGCTTCGGTCGTGGCCTTGATGGCCTCCTGTGCGCGCTTGACCTTCTGGCTCTCGGCGCCCACCGCGCTCTTGCCGATGGTGATGGCCACGCCGGCCTGCTTCATCAGCTCATTCAGATCCCGCGTGACGCCCTCGATGTCACCGAAGGCGCGCTCGACGAAGGTCTGATGCAGCCAGGCGCGGATGTCCGGCGGCAGCTGGGCGATCTTGCTGACGGGCGGCATGCGGGCGCCCTCCGTCAGACGAGCTGGGGCTTGGCCACGCCCGGCACCACGGCGCGGCCGGTGGCCACATCCAGCCCGCGGGCGGTCAGCGTGGCGACATACACGCCCTCGGGCGTCTCCAGCTTGATGAGGCCCTGCTCGGCCAGCCAGGCCAGGTCCTGGCGCAGGCGGTCCTGGCTGACCACGTGGCCGAACTGCTCGCACCAGCGGGCCAGCACGAACTGGGCGGCGCGATAGCCGGCTGCCGGCTCCAGCCCTTTCAGGATGGTCAGCCGGCGGTCTTCTTGCATCACGTCAGCAAAGCTCATTGCTTGGTCTTGAGCAGGTAGTCTTCGATGCGGTTGAGCTGGTGGCGCATGGTGTTCTGGCCGCTGTCCAGGCCGGTGAGGCGAGCCTCGATGGCCTTGACGGTGCCGATCAGGCGCTCCAGCTCGTCGTCGGTGGGCATGTGCGCGATGCGCTCTTCGATCTGGGTCAGGCGCGTGGCCATCGCATGCTGCGTGCGCGTGACCTCCTCTTCGAGCTGCGAGACGGCCTTGGCGGCGTCCTCACCGGGGCGGCGCATCCAGACGGCCACCACCGCGGCCAGGGCGATGAGCCACTTGGCCAGATCGAGCCAGAAGCGGGGGTCGGAGAAGTCGAGCATGTCACCGCCACCCGTTGTCGTAGCTGTTTCCTGCCGATGCCGGCAGCAACCCAGCACTGTCAATGGTCATGTCCACCGACACCCCGGAGGGGCTGGCGATGTTCAGGGGGCGCAGAGCGAGCTCAAGAGTCATCGTGGTGGCGTTGGCTGGCACACGGAATGCGGGCGTTTCCATCACCAATGTTCTCCCTACCAGAGCCGGGTCGGTCGCCTGGCCGTTGTAGTTGCCCCAATACACAACCTCCCCCGAGTTGAACGTCAGGCTCATGACCGCCATGCTGAGGTTCGCGATCTGGTCGAAGCGCGCCTTCATGAACGCGGTCATGTACTTGCCGACGTAGTAGTCCGGGATGGCAACATTTGGCTGCCGCACGAACAGCCGGGTGGTGCTGGCGTTCGAGGCACCCGGCACTGAGTACTGAATGCGAGGTTTGTCGTTGGCGATCTTCGTCGTCGTAGCGATGACCCCCGCTTCTGCGCTGATCGTCCAGCCCGTGGGAACCACGCTGCCCGCCTGCAAGGCAGCGGCGGTGCCTCCGGCGCCCGACATGTCCCAATAGGTGAGCGCAAGGTCGGCGAGAGACGGGCGCGCCCCTTCGAGCTGCTGCAGCACGCTCACGAAGGGCTGGGCAGTCGTATGCCAACGGGAAGCGCTGGGGTGAATGCCGTCCGTGTACCCGGCCAGTGGTTGGTAGCCGGGTAGCGACGCATCGCGCCACGGCGTTGTGAGGTCAACGCCCACAGCGCCAGGCAGCTCGCTGCCCACTTGCCGCACCCACGAGAGATACCCCTCGACGAGCGAGCTGCGCGAGTCGGAGAACTGCGTCGCCGGAACGCAGGAGCAGACCAGCGGAGTCGCCCCAGCGTTCAGACAGGACCGGACGGCCTGTCGGGACAGCTCAACGATTCGCGGCAGGCTGACGCTACCGTTGACATCGTTCTCGACCAAGTTGAGGGCGACATACTTAGGTCGATACAACCGCAGCAGACGCGCGAGCGCAGGCAGCATCGCATCCTGACGCGCGCCCGTGTAGCTGTAGGCAGGCAGAACCTCGACCACTCCGCCGAGTTCCGCATTGGCGCCTACCCACAAGCTGGTCTTGATGTGCTGACTGCTCGGCGTAGACACCGAAGCCGCTTGATAGTGGACGGGATTGTTCGGGAGCAGGCTCTCCGGCAGCGGATCGGCAACCGTTACGGTGTTTGGAGTAGCCGCTGTATCAACCGCGGTCACGCGCGACATCCACGGCTCGGCCGTACACAGGGCAACCTGCGCCCAGCCCCCGACAACGAAGGCGGCGGCAGAGGCGACAGGAATGACTTGCGAGCCAGCACGCACCGCTGTCGAGGTGACCGTGGTGGAGTTCCAGAGCTGTCGCCCCGCCACGCCGGTGATGCTGCAGCCAAACGGCAGCAGAGTGGGGCGGGCGGCGCTGAAGGCCGCGCCACGACCGCCCGCTGCAGACGCTCCCATCCATCGACTACGCGCCATGACTCACTCCCCCCGGCCGACGTAGACCACGAACTCCTGCGCACCGCTGGGGCTGATGACCGCCAGGTGCGAGGCATTGCCCTTGCTGAAGGCCTGCTGCGAGGGCGGCACGGCCATGCTGGGCGTGCTGCTGGCGATCCCGAAGGCCACGGTGCTGGCGTCGCCGGCCTTCACGTAGATCGTGTTGGGGCCGGGGTTGTAGATCAGCACGTCGTCCGAGCCGACGACGCGGAAGCGGTCTGCTGCGCCGCCCCCGGTCAGGTCGAAGGCCTGGCTGGCTGCCGTGGCCGTGAACTTGAAGCCATCGGTCTCGATGGGGAAGTTGTTCGTCTGGCTCATGGGGTCTCCGTGAGTTGCTGAGTGCTCAGCGCGCGCTCGCGCTGGAGGTTGCTGATGAGGGCCTGGCACTGCGCGCGGATGGCCGCGCAGGTGCTGAAGTTGCGCTGGGCGTTGTCGCCGGCCTGCTCCAGCGTGATACCGCTGGGCTGGCTGCAGGCGGCGTCTCGGTCAGCGGCTCCAGCTCCGGCAGCGGGGCCATAAGCTCCGCAGGCACCGGCGGGCACATCCGGATGGCCGAGGGCGGCGTTCCACAGGCGGACAGCGCCAGCAGTAAGGCGCACGCCAGCAGGGTCGGTGCAGCCCGGCGTGGGGCTGAGCTTGGGCACATGGGCGAGCCTCCGTTGCAGGTCGGTGTAGCGGCGCTGGAGCTGGTCGCGCTCCTGGCGCAGGGCGGCCACGTCGGCCGCGCCACGCGCAAGCGATGCGGCCTGCTCGCGCAGGGCGGCCTGGACGGCCTCTTGCGTGCGCTGCGCGTGTGCGGTGGCCTGGATGGCGCGCTCGTCCAGGCGGCCCAGGAGGTAGATCAGCCAGACGAGGGCGGCGACCGCCACCACGGTCGCCAACGACCAGGCGTACGCGGCCCACGGCAGCGCGCGGAGCTTGAGCAGCCAGCCCATCACGCGCCCTCCGGCACATCGACCAGGCAGCGGCCGCAGTCGGGGCAGGTGCTGCCGGCGGGCAGTCGGCAACCGCCACGGCCGCACTGCGGCTGATGGGCGTTGGGGCCGGGGTGCAGCGGCGGCACATCGGCCTGGCGCTCCAGCTGCTGGTCCAGGTACGCGGCGTCGATGGCGGGCAGGGCCGTGGTCAGCTCGTGCTGCGCCAGGTGGGCCATCTGCTGCAGCAGCCCGACGCTAAAGCGCAGATCAGCTAGGCGCTGCTCAGCCGGCGCGTCCTCCACGGCGATGCACACGCAGCCGGACACCAGCATGGTCTCGCTCTGCGCGGCCACGCCCAGCGGGGGCAGCACGGGCGCGCTCACAGCTTGATCCCCTGCGTGGTGATGAGGCGCAGCACGGCGTTGAGCACGGGCAGGCCGAAGGCGACGAGCTGGTAGGTGCTGACCGGCAGCAGGCCCTGGAGCACGCCGACTTGCTGCTCCGCTGCCGCCAAGGCCAGCACCAGCGCGTTGAGCCACAGCGTCTTGGAGCGCCACCACGGCTTGCACTGAGGCTCCGCGACGATGACGTGGGGCACACCGGCGGGCATCACAGCAGCCCCCCGACGTAGCGGGTGGGGCCGCCCTTGAGGAAGATGGCCGTGAGCAGCTTGCGCTGCGGCACCGCGCCAGGCGCGGCAAGGCCGAAATGCACCCAGGCGCCCTCGAAGATCAGCTCCTCATAAAGGATGCCGACGTCGATGATGCGCTGGCAGATCTGCCGCGGGGTGCCGAAGGCCGGCGCGGTGAAGTCGGCCGCCAGGCCCTGCAGGTGCAGGCTAGTGGGCGAGCCGCCGACCAGGCTGTTGACCTTGGGCGAGCGGTAGCCGCTGGAGACGATGATGGGCACGTCGCCCAGCGCGCGGCGCACGTCCTCCAGCGCATGCGCCAGGCGGCGCAGGTTGGACACCGCACCCGACGGCGGATCATTGCGCAGCCCCCGGCGCACGGCCGTCTGCGAGACGGTCAGCTCCGACAGGCGGAAGTGGGGGCTGAGGGTGGCGTCATCCATGCGGGCAGTGTTGCCCGCAGGGAGTCAGGAGGCCATGTAAACCGGTTGAGTGCTGGTCAGCGTTCGGCGGATGGCGCGACCAGCACCAGCCACAGCTTGCGGCCGGCGCTGAGCACCGCGCCCATACCAGCAAGCGGCAGACCCACCAGCGCCGCGAGCAGCCATGCGTGCGGCTGTGCCTGCCCCAGCGCGGCCAGGCCGGCAGCCACCGTGCCCAGCATGCCCAGCGCGGCTGCAAGCAGGGTCAGGAGCAGATCGCGGTGGTGGCCCGTGCGGCGCATCATGCGCGCCAGGTGGGTGCCCTGCATGCTGGCCACCAGGGCGGCAGCCACCAGCAAGAGACCCAGCAGCGTGATGCTGGACTGCACCAGCGTGCTAGCCCATGCGCCCAAGCGCGGCCCGCTGGGCCACACCCCCGCGCTGTATGCCGCCCCGGTGAGGGCACCAGCCCACAGCAGCATGCACAACACGGGCGACAGGCGCCACGTGCTAGGGGCGGGCGTCGAGCGGGCGGGCAGCGTCGGCATGGTCAGCATCAGCATAGCCGGTGCCGATGTTGATGATGACCGTGTCGCTGATCTGCACGCGCGGCTGGGGCGCGGGCCCGAACAGCTCAATCAGCACATGGGCCAGACCGATGAAGGCGAAGGCCAGGACGACGATGCGGGCCATGCGTGCCTGCTAGTCAGCCGTGGGCTCAATCGGCGGCGGGGGCGTGATGTCGCAGAAGTGGATCAGCCATCGCTTGGGCCGCGGCAGCTTGGCCACCGGCTTGCCCGTATGGGCCATGCGCAGGAGGTTCTCGCACTCCACCACCAAGCCATTGAGTGCGGCTGGCTCTTCGGCTTCGAGCTGGGCGCACTTGGCGCCAAGCTGGTCTAGAACCTCGGCACGCGGGTAGTCGCCTTCGGCATGCAGCTCGGCGATCAGATGGCGGTAGTCACGGCCCAAGCTGTAGTGGTCGCGCGCCTTGGTGCTGGGAGCGAAGACCAGCGTGACCGTGGAGACCAAGGCCACCACCGCGGAGAAGCACACATACACCCAGCTGTTCTCACCCGCCCCCATGACGACGGCGACTGCCGACGTGCTGCCCGCCACAGCGATGAAGGTGGAAAGCTTGTCCACCAGGTCGAAGAATCGGGCGCGCTTCTGGTGGTACAGCGCCGACAGCTCCAGCCTGTACTGCAGCTGATGGCGCTTGTCGTGCAGGTGCGCGCGGAGCGCTTCGCTGGGCGCGTCTGCGCTGGGAGCTGGGGCCGTCATGTCACTCCGATGGCTTGGGCCGCGGCGGCAGCGGCGGCGGTGCAGGCGCACGGTAGATGGGCGTCACGATCGTAACGTCATGAGCCGATCCGCCATCGGAGAAGGGGTGGTAATCGTTGGGGCGCGCAGGCGGCGGTGCTGGCGGCGATGGGGGTTGCTTGTTGTCTGGCATGGTGGTGCTGGCGATTGAGCGTGCCTGGGGGCGGGAAGGCTCGTTCAAGGGGCCGGGCTGCTGGCTGCTGCGTCCTGGTGCTTTTTCATGCACGTGGCTGCGATAGCGATATGCACGGCGAGGGTCTCCTCTTCTGAGCCGACCAGCAGCACCTTCTCACCGTTGACGAAATATGGCTGCATGCCGGTGTAGCCACCGAAGCCGTTCTTGGCGTTGACCACGCCGCAAACCACTCCGCGGGGCCCGACCATCGCCCCGCCGAACTTGGCACTGTCGGGGTCACGCAGGTGCGCACGTACCCGCTCCTTGGCCTCGTCGATGGCGACCCGCTCCTGGGACTCCGTCAGGCCGCTGGGCCGCACCTCCTCCACCGTGGCCGGCGTGGAGCTGGACGGCGACTCGGAATCGGGCCACAGCATGAAGATGCCGGTAGCAATGACGAGTGTGGCCAAGAAGGACTTCTTGCCACCGCTCAGCCCGCTCAAGGGCATAGGCTGCGGCTGGCCTGCATCCGGCGGCTGTGGGTTGCTGGCCGGTTGATGCAGTGGCTGGTCGGTGTCTGTGGACATGGGCTCCCTCCCGGATTGCTGCGGCCCCTCTACCGCACCCGCGGCCACACCATGCGGCCGACGATCTGTAGCGTGCCCACCTCGCTGCGTGCCAGGGTGGTGGGCTTGTAGCGTTGGTTGTCGCTCATCACGATCAGCGAGCCGTCCAGGTTGCGCTGGACGCGCTGGATCATGATGGCGTCGCCGATGCTGATGGCGTAGATGCCCGACACGTCCACGCGCCGGATGTTGGTGTCGATGACGATCTCGTCGTCCTCGGTCAGCGTGGGCTCCATCGAGTCACCACGCATGTAGAGCATCTCGTAGCCGTGGCGGCCGCCGAAGCGCCGGACCATGAAAGGGACGGAGAAGGCCACATCGCCGAGCAGTGCGTCCCTCTCGTCGCCGCCCGATGCTCCCCTGTGCTTCGGAATCACTTCGTATTCGACCGTACTGCTGGAGCCGGGGACCTGCGCCTTGAACATCAACGGCGTCGCGGCTGCTTTGGCCTGCTTGCCCCCGGCTGGCGAGTGTAGGTGCGGTGCACGGTTGTCCACCTCGGGGTGATCCGCCGTCTCGATCCCGGCGAACGCGTGCTCTTCGTGCGCTGCAGCGGACCCACCATGCCGGGTGACTAGTAAGCCTCCTCGGGCAAAAAAAGAGGGGGACGGTTCAGCGGCCGCTGGCGGCCTGCCGGACGCCGGCTCGCCGGGCAGGCGCACGCCCAGCGACTGCAATGGCAGGGCCCCTCCCAAATCCGGCGGCGCCGCCGGATTTGCCGGCGCGCCCCCCAAATGCGCCGTTGACGGCGCATTTGACCGCTCGCCCCGCTGGCGCTGCGCCGTACCGCCCTGGCCCGCAGCCTCGGATGAATGGCTCTCAAAGAACCATTCGAGCGGGTGGTCTGTCATCGCAGACACGCGCTGCACCCACCCGAACGGGACGCTCTCACGCTTGTGCCAGTTGCGCACCGTGCTCTCGTCAGCGCCCAGCGAGACCGAGAGCGCCTTGAGGTCCCTCGCGCCCAGCGCTTCCATCATCCGCTCTAGCGTCAGATTGAGGGGTTTCCCCAGCTTTCGGCCCATGATGCAACGTATGTCTTGCTGAATGGCCCATGTAGGCCTAAGATACCGCTCAACTTGACTAGTCATGCTGACCAGTTCGGCGGATCATAACGATGCATTTCGAGGACATAAAAGCGCTCCTACGAAAGAGGGGGTCCTCGGCCGCGGGGGTAGCACGCGATCTGGCTGTCTCCAAGCAAGCCGTCAGCGACGTGCTCCGCGGCACGAAGGTGAGCCGGCGCGTGGCGCTGGCCATCAGCCAGCGCGTGGGGGTGCCGGTGCAGCGCCTGTGGCCCGGCAAGTACCCGCATCTGGAGCTTGAGCAGCTCGCCGCGTCGCGCGGCAAGGCCGGTGCATGCACACCCTCGCCCGCTCAACCCGCCGCTGAGCCCGCAGCGGCTATCCACGCCGCCATCCACCAAGCCACCGCCACGCGTGCCGCCAAGGCACCGCGTGCGCCCCGTCGCGCCTGATCGGCGCGGCCCTCCTTCCTCACCACGACGCACACAAGGAGCCCCCCATGCAATACCTGACGGTCCATGCCTTCCCGCACTTCGCGGCGCTGGTGCTGCTGCTGATGCATGTGATCAGCAACGTGACGGCGCACCCTCGCCGGCGCACCAGCTGGCTGGTGCTGGCGGCGTTCTGGCTGGTGCTGCTGAGCCCGAAGTACGCCCAGGCGCAGGACACGCCGCAGCCCTGGGCCGGCGTGACGGTGGGCGTGCATGCCTACACCTGGCACACGAGCCCGCATGCAGCCGGGGGCCCAGAAGGCGGCTACGAGAACGTGAACCCCGGGCTCTACCTGCGGCTGCCCAGCGGGCTGAGCGGCGGCGTGTACCGCAACAGCTACCGGCGCACGACAGCCTGGCTGGGCTGGACCTGGGAGACGGACCGGCAGCGCCCGGTGGGCGTGGGCCTGACGGTGGGCGGGGCCACGGGCTACGAGGCCTGCGGGGTGTGCCCGCTGGTGGTGCCCAGCCTGCGCCTGGGCAGCGAGCGCGCCGCCCTGCGCGTGAGCTACCTGCCCAAGCCGCCCCAATACGGCGGCAGCGCGGGCGTGCACTTGAGCCTAGAGACCCGGTTCTGAGGGAGGCGGCCATGCGGTTCTCTTACCCGATGACCTGGATCGTCTCGGCCCGCTCGGCAGCCGACCGGCGCCTGTACATGGTCTACGCGGACCAGGACGTGGACCTGCGCTATGGCGGCATGTACTGGTGCGTGGTGGATGACTACGGCGACCTGATCCCGGTGCGGGACCTGGGAGGTGCGCTGTGACCCCTACCACCGCACCCACCGCACCAACCGCACCCAGCGCCCCCACGCTGCTGGCGATGGCAGCCCAGGCCCGGGCCAGCAACCAGGCCGAGATGCAGCGCCTGCGCCAGGCGGTGCGGGCGCACATCGAAGCCCTCTTCCCGCCCGGGCGGGAGCCGCGCAGCCCGCAGTACCGCGCCGGCCTGCGCGCCCTGTACGAGCACCGTGTGCTGGGCCTGCCGCTGCAGTGCCCCCATGCGGTGGGCACGGCCCAGGCGGACGCCTGGTTCGCCGGCGTGGAAGAGGCCCGCTGGCGCCTGCGCGGCGATGCAAGGAGCGCGTGATGGCCACGACCAACGAGGCGTATGTGAGCGAGCCGCAGCAGCGCATCTTGCGGCTGCTGGTGCTGCTGAGCGGCAACGAGGTGGTGGGCCTGGCGCCCAGCGAGATCGCCAAGGAGCAGGGCTGCACGCCCAGCATCGTGACGCGCGACCTGGCCAACCTGGAGCACGCCGGCTTTGCCGAGCGCATCCCCGAGACGCAGCGCTGGCGGCTGGCGCCGCTGGTGGTGCAGATCAGCCTGCGCCACAGCGTGGCGATGGACCGCGCGGCCAAGCGGCTGGACGAGGTGCGCAACCGGTTCTCGCGCATCTGAGGCGCGCCGCGCTCAACCCGATCCCCCTTTCGATCCCCCTTCTCAACCCTGCACTGACTGCACTGACCGATGGCACGACAACCTGCCCCCGCCCGCCAAGAGACCACCGAGCTGATCGAACTGGACGCTGCTGCGCTGACCCATGCCAGCCAGGCGCTGGACCACCTGAGCGAGGAGGCCCGCGCGGTGATGGCCGCCTATGAGCTGCCCAGCGCCGACCCGAATCAGCTGGAGCTGCAGATCCGCGGCTTCCAGCAGACGGCGGTGGAGGCGATGTTCCAGGTCGGAGCGCGGCTCATGCTGCTGCGCAAGGTGACCGAGCACGGCGACTGGCTGCTGCGGCTGGAGCGCCTTGGCCTGAGCGACACAACAGCGCGCCGCATGGTGAACGCCACGCTGAAGTACGCCGACCCGAAGAAGCCGCGCAGCGATCGGCTGCTGAGCCTGGACAAGAGCAAGCTCATCGAGCTGATGGTGCTGGACGACGAGCAGCTGGACGTGCTGGACCAGGGCGGCCAGGTGGGCCAGATGGACCTTGACGATGTGGAGCGCATGAGCTTCCGTGAGCTGCGCGCGGAGCTGCGCAAGGCCCGCGCCCAGGTGCAGGCCAAGGACAAGGTCATCCAGGTCAAGGAAAACAAGATCGCGACGCTGGCCGAGGCGGTGGACGCGGCCAGCACCTACCACCCGGCGCCCAACACGGTGGCCGCCACGGCGCGCGAGCAGGCGCAGCTGGACGAGCTGCAGGCCGCCACGCTGGAGGCCGAGCAGGCGCTGCTGCGCCTGGTGAACGTGGCCACCGATGTGCTGGTGAACGACCCGGCCGGTGAGGCGGTGCAGGAGCGCGCGCGCAACGACGTGGCCTATCTGTGCCAGCGGCTGGCGGACCTGACCACGGACGCCGGCATCGAGGTGGACCTGGAGGAGCGGCTGGTGCCGAGCTGGCAGCGCGAGATCCAGGCCGAGGCGGCGCAGGCCGGCGGCCGCGGCAAGGGCCGCCAGGCCTGACGGGAGCGCGAAGAGACCATGCCACCGCGCTCGTCCCTGTCACCCACGGAAGTCGAGGCCCTGGTGCGGGTGCGCCATGAGCTGCAGACGGCTGCCCACGGCGAGAAACAGGCCGTGCTGGAGCGCGCCGCGCAGACCCTGGGCTGCACCGTCAAGACGGTGTACCGCAAGCTGGCGCAGGTGGGCTACGACGCTGGCCGCGCCCGGCGCGAGGACGCGGGCGCCAGCTCGATGAGCGTGGACGAGCTGCGCATGGTCAGCGGCATGCTGGTGGAGAGCACGCGGGGCAACGGCAAGCAGCTGATGACGGTGGCGGATGCGATCGACATCCTGGCTGCCAGCGGCAAGCTGCAGACCAAGCTGAGTGCGGCCCAGGTGGGCCGGCTGCTGTACCAGCACACGCTGCACCCCAGCCAGCTGCTGCAGCCCACGCCCAGCATGCAGATGCGCAGCCTGCACCCGAACCACGTGTGGCAGCTCGACGCCTCTGTCTGCGTCCTGTACTACATGCGCGATGGCCGCATGGCGGTGATGGAGCGGGACCAGTTCTACAAGAACAAGCCGCACAACCTGGCGCGGGTGATCAACGACCTGGTCACGCGCTATGTGATCACCGACCACACCAGCGGCGTGATCCTGCTGCGCTACTACCTGGGCGGCGAGACGGCGGCGAGCATCACCGAGTTCTTCCTGTGGGCGATCAGCGAGCGGGTGGGCTGCCCGGTGCACGGCGTGCCGTTCATCCTGATGCTGGACAAGGGCGCGGCGAACACCAGCGGCCTGTTCCTCAACCTGCTGCGCCGGCTGGATGTGAAGCCCATCACCCATGCCACCGGCAACAGCCGGGCCAAGGGCCAGGTGGAGAGCGCGCAGAACCTGGTGGAGCGCCACTTCGAGGGCCGGCTGCGCTTCATGCCGCAGCAGGGCGACCTGGCGCAGCTGAACCAGTGGGCCGAGCGCTGGCAGATGGGCTTCAACGCCGGCAAGGCGCATGGCCGCCACGGCAAGCCGCGCTATGAGGCGTGGCTGCGCATCACGGCCGAGCAGCTGCGCATCGCCCCGCCGCTGGAGCTGCTGCGCGACCTGGTGACCACCGAGCCCGAGACCCGGCGCGTGGCGAACGACCGCACGATCAGCTTTGCGGTGAAGGGCCACGGCAGCGCCACCTACGACCTGCGCTATGTGCCGGGCGTGATCGTGGGCCAGAAGGTGAGCGTGGTGGTGAACGCCTACCGTGCACCGTGCGTGGACGTGGAGTACCGCGACCCGGACACCGGCGAGCTGCGCTGGATGACGGTGGAGCCGGTGGCGCGCACGGCCGACGGCTTCGGCTTCCGCGCCGATGCGCCGGTGATCGGGCAGGAGATGCGCACGGCCGCCCACACCGTGGCCGACCAGCAGCGCAACCGCATCGCGCGCGAGGCCTACCGCGACCCGGCCGCCAAGGACTTGCCCAGCCTGGAGGACGCGCTGGCCGCACGCAAGGCGCGTCGCCAGGCCTATGCCGGGCAGATCGACGCGATGGCCGACGTGGACCAGGCCGCCGCGGCGCTGCCCACCTACATGCGCAAGCGCGGCACCGCGATGAGCCTGGAGGGCCGCACGGTGGAGCTGCAGCCGCTGTCGCTGATCGACGCGGCCAAGCAGCTCAAGAGCCGCCTGGGCGAGGCCTACACGCCCGCCGTCTTCACCTGGCTGCAGGCGCGCTTCCCCGAGGGGGTGCCGCCTGAGCAGATCGACTCCATTGCCGCCCAGTTCACCCCGGCGCAGGCGCCGCCCGCGGCAGCCACGACCGGCCTGCGCGTGGTGGGGGGTGAATCGTGATGACCCCTGTGACCCCTGTGATCGCTATGAAGGAGACGCCCATCAAAGCATCCGCCCACACCCCTGCCAGCGAGCCGCACACACCGGCCCCGCTGGCGCATGCCCACGGCCTGCAGGCCAAGCCCAACCCCGAGCAGCGGCTGCGCATCAGCGTGATCGCTGGCGAGATCGGCGTGTCGGTGACCGACATGGCCGACGCCACCGGCATCAGCCGCGCCGCCATCAGCGACCTGATCACGCGCAACGTGTGGCCCAAGCGGCAGGACGCCGACGCGCTGCGCCAGGCGCTGACCGAGCTGATGCGCAGCAAGGGCTGCCCCGAGGACGAGCTGCCGGGGCTGTTCACGCCGCACACGCGCCGCGTGCGCCTGGCGGGCGCGCCGGGGCCGCTGGCCACCAACTACGACCGCCGCCGCGCCACACCGGCGGCCCCTGCCACCCCCACTGATGAGGAGCCCATCGACATGCTCATCGCCAAGCAATCGCTGACGCCGGCCGCGCGCCGCAGCTTCAGCCTGTTCCAGAACCCCTTCGACGGGGAGGTGACCAGCGAGGAGGAGATGTTCGTCTCCGACGAGATCCGCTACGTGCGGGAGGCCTGCTGGCAGGTGGCCAATGCCGGCTCGTTCGTGGCGGTGATGGGCGAGAGCGGCGCGGGCAAGACGACGCTGATGCTGGACCTGGAGGACCGCGTGCTGGCCGAGAAGCTGGACGTGGTGCTGATCAAGCCCAGCGTGGTGGCGATGGAGGGCAGCGAGACGCACGGCCGCGTGCTGAAGGCCGGCGACATCCTGGCCGCGATCATCCTGACCTTCGACCCCAATGCCCGCGTGCCGGCCACGATCGAGGCGCGCAAGCGGGCGGCCCTGAAGGGCCTGGAGAACGCCGCCCGCTTGGGCAAGCGCAGCGTGCTGGTGATCGAGGAGGCCCACAGCCTGTCGGAGCACACGCTGCGGCACTTGAAGCGCCTGCAGGAGGAGACGCGCATGGGCCGGCGCAACCTGCTGGGCATCCTGCTGATGGGCCACCCGGAGCTGCGCCACACCATCGAGCGCGTGCGCGAGGTGTTCCAGCGGGTGGAGCAGATCACGCTGATGCCGCTGGACAAGGACCTGCGGGGCTACCTGGAGCACCGCGCCAAGCTGGCGGGCAAGCAGCTGGCCGACCTGATCACCGACGACGGCGTGGACGCGATCCGCGCGCGGCTGACGGTGCAGCGGCCGGGCGGCTTCGGCAAGGCGGCGGCACACGTGTCGCTGCTGTACCCCCTGGCCGTTAACAACCTGGTGACGGCGGCGCTGAACGTGGCGGCCGAGCTGGGCGCGCCGGTGGTCAACAAGGACGTGGTGAGGGCGGTATGAGCAAGGGCCGCTTCTTCGTGTCGTCGCTGCATGCCGCGCGCCAGCACGGCCTGCCCCGCCCCACGCAGCCGGCCTGGCGCCGGGTGCTGGCCGACGCGCCGCTGGTGGTGGGCCTGATCGCGTTGATCTTCGGGATGCTGATCCTGACCAGCCACTGGGACGAGGTGGCGCGCCGCCAGGAGCAGGAGCTGGTGGAGGAGCGCCGGCGGGCGCTGCAGGCGCAGATCGAGGTGGAGGTGGCCTCCAGCGAGCGTGTGGCCCGTGCGTATGAGCAGGGGCAGGTGGACGCGATGGCGGCCGCCGCCTCCACGCCCGCAGGGCTGCAGCTGGCGCAGGCCTGCCTGGCGATGGGCGTGGCCCAGGGCACGGTGCATGGGCGACGGGGGCAGCCATGAAGCTGAACGCTGACCACATCGCCATCCTGCGCGCGCTGGCCGGCAGCTCGCGTGATGCACCCCTGACGGTGGGCGAGCTGCGCGACGCCGCAGACCTGCACGACGCGGCGCACACGGTCTTCAACCGGCTGCGCAAGCTGCACCAGGCGGAGCTGATCGAGCAGACGGCGCGTGCGCACTGGACGATCACCGACAAGGGCCGCCTGGCGCTGGGCGAGCCCAGCTCGGTCGCGCTGCCGGAGGACGGCCCGCGCCAGGACGAGCGCTGCGCGCCGGTGGCGGCCCTGCCGGAGCGCCCGGTGAACAGCGTGTTTGCGCTGGGTGCGGCCCTGCTGGGCCACAGCGGGCTGGTGCACGAGGTGCCCGTCATCCACCACGACGTGGAGCCGGGCGACATCGAGGTGCCGCTGCCGCCTGAGCCGTTGATGCGGTGGCAAGAGCCGGCCGAGCTGCAGCCGCAGCCGCAGCCGCCTCACGCGATGGCTGCTGCGCTCTCGGCTGCTGGGGAGCGCACCGCCGAGGCCCTGCGTCGGGGTTTTGATGCGGTCGCTGATGGCCTGGCGGCCGCTCAAGCGCGCGCCAGCGCCCCACCGCCACCGAGCGACACCCCCGACGACTTCCGCTGTGCGCTCTTCGACACCGGCGCGCTGCTGCTGCACATGGACGGCCAGCGCATCGAGCTGAACCTGGACCGGACGTACCGGCTGTGCATGTACCTGGACCAGGTGCGGCGCGTGGTGCCGGCCTGACCCGCCCCTGACCCATCCCCCCTAACCCTGGAGGACCGACGTGAACGACCCCCTGCATTCCCCCCGTCCCAGCGGCGCCACGGCCAGCGAATGGATCGCGCACCTGGCCGGCCGGCGCGAGGGCGCCAGCCTGGACGAGATCGTGCTGGCCAGCGGCCTGTGCGAGAAGACCATCAGCTCGTCCCTGCACCGCGGCACCAGCAGCGGCACGCTGCACAAGGCCAAGCTGGAGGGCGAGCCCATGCGCTACTTCGTGCGGGCTACGCATGCGATGGCCTGGCTGGAGCGGCGCAGCGCCCACGTGCCCGGCGCGCTGATGGTGGCCGTCGAGGTGGAAGTGGCAGCGGAGGCGGAAGCCCTGCGCCGTGCTGTGGCGGCGGACATCCTGATCGCGCAGCCCCGCCGCATCAATCGCATGGCCGGTCTGGCGCCGCCCGACGTGCGGGTTGACGGGCGGCCCGGTGCGCTGCAGGCGCGGCAGTGCCCGAGCCGGCGCGGCAACCGGCTGCACTACCCCGACGGTCGGGTGACCGACCTGTCGGGCACGCCGATCGCGGCTGAGGTGCGCTGAGATGAACCAGGCGCAGCTGCTCAACCTGCTGGCCCGCCACCAGGGCCGCGCCGCCGGCATCAAGGCGCGCGACCTGGCCGCCGCTGCCGGCATCAGCCCGCGCCGCCTGCGCACGCTGATCAGCCAGGCGCGCGACGAAGGCATCGCCATCTGCGGCACGCCGTCCACCGGCTACTACGTGCCGCAAACGCCCGAGGAGCTGGCCGAGAGCTGCGCCTATCTGGAGCACCGCGCGCTGCACAGCCTGCGGCTGCTGTCCCGCATGAAGAAGGTGGCCCTGCCCGAGCTGCTGGGCCAGCTCAAGCTGAACCAGGCCTGAAAGGAGGCCCCGACATGTCGCCTGAACCGTCCCCTGATACGGCGATCGACGAAGCGGCGGCGCGCGCCAGTAGCGAGCGTGCGCAGACGCTGGTGCTCACGATCGAGACGCTGGTGAGCGAGCACCCGCTGCAGATCTCTGCCGTCATGCAGTGCCTGCTCCTGCTGCTGGAAAAGCACCCCTGCTGCGCCCAGGGCGTGCTGCTCGCCTGCGGGCATGTGATGGCCCGCGCCATGCAGACCGTCATGCAGGCCGAGCAGCGCCCGAGCCAGGTGCACTGATGACCGCCGCGCCCGACCTCTACGCCCGCTGCAGCGTCTGCGACCAGCGCATCAAGCACGGCCTGCTGATGTGCTGGCAGCACTGGCAGCTGGTGCCCCAGCCGATGCGCGACCAGGTCGGCGAGACGCTGCGGCGCTACCGCGGCGCCGGCCGCCGGGTGACCGGCGCGCTGCTGCGCACGCTGTGGGCCCGCTACGACCAAGCCTGCAAGGCGGCCACCGCCCACGTCGAGTCCGCCCTGCAGCGCAACGAAGACCTGCCGGCCCGCGAGCCGGCCCAACCCACCGAAGGAGTACTGCGATGAGCCGCACCAAGCCTGTCGCCCCACCGCCGCCGGCGATGGCCGAGATCGAGCAGCGCGCCAAGATCTACGCCGACCTGCGCCTGCGCCTGGACCGCTGCGTGGCCGCCATCCGCGAGGGCATGCGCAAGGTGCAGGACAAGCACATCGACGATCTGCGCGGGGTGCACGCCGAGATCGGCGCCGCGCACGATGCGCTGAAGGAGCTGGTGCGCGCCCACCCTGAGCTGTTCAGCCGGCCCAAGAGCGCGGCCTTTCACGGCATCACCGTGGGCTGGCGCAAGGAAAAGGGCCGGGTGGAGATCGAGGACGAGGAGCGCGTGATCGATCGCATCCAGCGCCTGATGCCCGAGCAGCTGGACCGCCTGGCGCCCGCGGGTGGCCGCAAGCTGAGCAAGACGGCCCTGGCCGATCTCACCGCTGCCGAATTGAAGCGGCTGGGCGTGACGGTGACGGCCGACGACGACGTGCCCTTTGTGAAGGGCCCGCAGGACGCCCTGGACAAGGCCGTGGAGCAGATGCTGTCGGCGTATGCGAAGGAGGGGGCGTGAGCGACAAGATCATCGATGTTCAGCTGACGGCTGAACCGTTCTCAGCCCAGGGCTCGCCCTTTGACATCGGCGCTCACCTGTTCGATGCGCTTGCGTCGCCGGCCCTTATGCAGATCGAGGCGGCCCTCCCGCGGGCTCGGCACCGGGAGCTGTGGGGCGGCTTCATCGCCAATGCGCTGTCGCTGGCAGTAAGCGCGCTCTCCAAGGATGAGGCCCTGCTGATCTTCGACACGCTGGCGAGGCATCTACGAGACCAGCCGGCCGATGAGTTCGGGCCTGAGTCAATCATGAGTGAGCGGCATGGTTGAAGACAGCGCGCGCTGGCCGAAGCGGCTCTTCCTGCCCCTGGGGCCCTGTTCTCTGAGCGTAGCCCTGGCCAAGGATCTGTGGTGGATGCACCAGGGCTCGGGCCGCATGATCAGCCTGGTGCGGCTGAGCGTGTGGCGGCCCAATGGTCAGCGCGGTTGGGTTGTCAGCCTGGTGGTCCTCAATCTCAAGCTGATGGTCGGAAAAGTTTGATCGACAGGGCGGGTGTTCTCAGGGTCCGTCCTTTCATCCCCGGCTTTGGCCGGGGCTTTTTGAATATCCCGCGGCCCGGAATATCCAAAAGGAAGGTGATCCAAATGACCGCTATTCCCCGCAAAGCGAATACTTCGCGCGTGGTCGATACGGCCAAGGCACGGTCGATTGACCTGGCCAAGATCCATCTGGCTAAAAAGCAGCTCGGCTGGGACGACGACACCTATCGCGACATCCTGCAGACGGTTTGCCAGGTGCGCTCGGCCGGGGAGCTCGACTTTGCCGGGCGCAGGCGCTTCCTCCAGCACCTGGAGCGCTGCGGGTTCAAGCCCAAGGATGGCAAGACGGGCAAGCCGCTGCCGCGGCTGACGCCGCAGCAGGCCAAGGTGTTCAGCCTGTGGCAGCAGCTGCACGCGGCCGGCCGGGTGCAGGACCGCCGCTTCGGCGCGATGGAGGCCTGGGTGCGGGCACAGACCGGCGTGGACCGGCTGGCGTGGCTGACCGGTCCGCAGCTCGATCAGGTGATCGAGAGCGCCAAGCTGTGGCTGGCGCGGGGGCGCTGAGGTGGCACGTCGGGGCAACGAGCGGGCCGCGCTGGTCATCCGTCGGCTGACGGAGATCGGCTCGGAGGTGCTCGTGCGCGATCTGGGCCTGGATCCCCAGCGGGCGACGGCCACGATGCGGGAGATTGCCCACGACCTGGCCAAGGAGTACGGCGGCCAGAATGTCTATATCGGGCGCGACCTGGAGTTCGACCTGACCCGGCGCGACATGGAGATCTACCGCGCCCACGACGGCCGCAACGTGCCCGAGCTGGCCCTGCGCTACAAGCTCAGCGAGGTCCAGATCTACAACATCCTGGCGCACGTGCGGCGCCAGATGATGCGCAAGCAGCAGCCGCGCCTGCCGGGGTTCGAAGACGCGGCATGATCCGCGGATGCGGTGCAGCGTGATGGAGCTGAGGGAGCGGGGGCGCCGGCGGCGCGGTGAGGCGCTGGACCGGGCGCGGTGCCGCGTGGGCGACCTGGAGGTGCACCACGACCGCAGCATGCAGACGGGGCGGCGCCAGTCGCTCGCGCTGCTGGTGCGGGACACCGAGCCGCTGCTGCCCACCCTGTACGAGCCGCGCATGCTGCGCATGGAGGGCGCCAGGTTCATCCTGGCGGGCCGGCAATGGCTGCCCATCACCCAGTTCGAGCGCCGGCAGTACGAGTGGTTTGACCAGGAGTGGTTGTGCATCGCCTGGATCGACGGCGTCGACCCCGGCCACCCGGCCGACACGCTGCTCAGCCGCTGATTCGGCCGGCCC
Organism: Burkholderiales bacterium; assembly: GCA_016219375.1. Lineage (GTDB taxonomy): Bacteria > Pseudomonadota > Gammaproteobacteria > Burkholderiales > Burkholderiaceae_C > Aquabacterium. Next base: position 142,716 of record JACRNC010000016.1, on the reverse strand, counting down.
GCCCCGTTTTCACGATGCGCAAGGGGCTTTAAGCACCCATCCGGGATCTGCCGGGGCCATCCGGATTCATCCGGCCACTTTTCGTGCACGCCCCGGTGGATTTATCTCGTTCCCCTTCACCTGGCGCTCGAACACCTGCTCGAAGCCGTAGTCGTTGCCGATGCAGGTCAGCGCCGACGTGTCGGTGGACAGCGCGATGGCAGCCAGCGGCGCGCGGTCGCGCAGGAAGCGGCCGGTCAGCTCGGCGGCCAGGTGCTGGCTGTCGGCAGCCGAGCCGCCGTTGCCGCAGAAGAGGATCTTGTGCCCGGCACGCAGGCAGTCGGCCAGCGTCAGCCCGGTGCGCTCCACCGCGCCGCGCAGCGCGGCCACGGCCTCGAAGGCGCGACGGTGCTCCTCGAGGTTGCGGTCGAAGAGGCGCACCGCCGGCTCGCGCGGGCGCGGCAGCGGCAGAGGCTGCACGTTGCCGATGTGCACGTCCCCGGCCTGCACGCTGCGGCGGTGACCTACGGCATGGTCCAGCACCACGTCCTGCAGCAGTTGCGCGCCCACGGCCGGGGTGGGTGCGGCCTGCAGCAGCGCGTCCAGCTCACCGGGCTGGGTGTCGGCATCCAGCAGGCCCAGGTCGGCCACGTCCAGCCCGCCGATCAGCGCCTGCCGGCTCGCGGCATCGGCCGCATCGGTGGCCCCGCAGAGCTGCGGGCGGTCAGAGGGGTTGATCAGCATGGCGGGTGCGGGGTTGGGAGAGATGTTCTGGGGGCGTAGCCGCCTGCTGCGCCATCGCCGCCTGCAGCTCGTCCAGCGTCACGGCTGCCGTGCCGAACTTGCCGACGACGATGCCGGCTGCCGTGTTGGCCCAGCGCATGGCCTCATCCACCGGCCGGCCCTGGGCCATGAAGTGCGCCAGCGTGGCCAGCACCGTGTCGCCTGCGCCGCTGACGTCGTAGACCTCGCGCACCTGCGCCGGCTGCTCGATCACCGCGCGGGCGCCCTCGGCGGCGGCGGAGCCGAAGAGGCACATGCCGTCCTCGCCGCGCGTGACCAGCAGGTAGTCCAGCTGCAGCCGCCGCCGCAGCGCCTGCCCCAGGCGGCGGAACTGCGCCGGGTCATCGAAGTCGCCCGCACAGCCGCGGAACTCGGCCAGGTTGGGCTTGACCAGCGTGGCGCCGCAGTAGCGCTCCCAGGCCTTGCCCTTGGGGTCCACCAGCACGGGGATGCCGTGCTCGCGCGCGGCGCGCACCAGCGGCTGGCACTGGGCGAGCGCGCCCTTGGCATAGTCGGACAGCACCACCAGGTCGTGCCCGCGCAGCAGTGCGGCATAGCGGCGCGCCAGCGTCTCCAGCATGCCGGCGGCGGGGCGCGTTTCGATATCGGCGCGCAGCAGCTGCTGGCGGCGCGCCACGCAGCGGATCTTCTGCGTGGTGCTGTAGGCCGCGTCGGCCACCCGCTCCATGAAGACGCCCTGCGCCTCCAGCATGGACTCCAGCTGCAGCGCGGCCTCGTCGCGGCCCACCAGGGTCAGCAGCGTCACCTGGCTGCCCAGGGCGGCGAGGTTGAGCGCCACGTTGGCCGCACCGCCGGGCACCGAGCGCTGGCCCTCGATCTTCAGCACCGGCACCGGCGCCTCGGGCGAGATGCGCTCCACCGCGCCGCTCCAGTAGTGGTCGAGCATGGCGTCGCCCACCACCAGCACGCGCGGGCCGGCTGCGGGCCGACCATGCGCGGCCACCAGATGCGAGCGGGCATCGCGCACCGGGCCGGGCGGGGTCTGCGGCAGCTCCAGCGGGGGCGGGGTCAGGTTGCCCGATGGGCCTGACACGCCTGACGCACCCGACGCCCGGGCAGCCGGCCGCGCCGGCCGCTTGCCCGCCGGGCTGCCTGCCTGAGCGCGGCGCTCAGCGCGGGCCATGCGGTCGCACGGCCGGGTCGGCCTGGCGGCCTGCGCGCGGCGGGGGGTTGTCGCCAGGCGCGGGCTCGTCGCCCGCGGCCTCTTCCTGCGGCGCCTCGCCTGGGAATCGGCCCTCCTGCAGGTCGGCCGCCGTGCGCACCAGGTCCACCGGGCGCGGCTCGCCCTCGCCCGGGTCGGCGTCGGCATCGCCCAGATCGTCGGATTCGATCGCCTGGTCCGGATGGCTCACCACATGGTCGGGCGTGATGTCCAGCGCCACCGGATCCTGCGTGGCGTCGGCCCAGGCGCGCTCGCCGGTGCCGGTGGAGTCGGCCCCGCTGTCCTCGCCCAGCGACGGGTCGAAGCCCTCCACGCCCTGCAGATCACTGCCGCTGTCGGACGTGTCGCTGGGCCCCAGCGATCCGGTGCGGTGCAGCGTGCCGGGTCGCAGGGCCTCGGGGTTGATCGGTGAGATGGCCATGCCGTCACTCCCAGTACGGCCGCGCGCCGTAGTACTGGTGCACCGAGTCGATGAAAGAGGTGTCCGCCTCTTCCGGCCAATGGTCCTTGTCGAAGCCCGGCGCGTCCTTGAAGCGCGTCTTGTCGGCATCCAGCACGAAGCACTTGCGGTCGGTGTCCAGGGTCAGCGCGCTCCAGGGGATGGCAAACAGCTTGTCGCCCAGTCCCAGGAAGCCGCCGCTGCTCATCACCGCGTAGGCGATGCGGCCGCGCGGCACGTCCAGCATGATTTCGCTCAGCGTGCCCAGGGTCTCGTTCTGGCGGTTGACGACCTTGTCGCCTTCCAGCGTGCTGGCCGTCATCAGGCGCGGGCCGGGGCCGCTGTAGTTCACGGCTATGCGGGCGCCGCCCATGTCGGCGGCGGACTGGCTTCCGGTTTGGTGGATCGGGTTCATGCGGGTCTCCTGGTGAAGCGCCCCGGTCAGGGCTGGTTCGGCGGCATCCGCATGGGACGCCGTCACCGGTTGAGACCCTCAGGGGCAAGGGGTGTGCCCACGGCGCGCCCGGGCCGGCCTGCCCTGTCCCGGCTCAGTCTTCGTAGCGAACCTTCACATAACCGCCGGGCGCCGACTCGATGGCGGCGGCCGCATCGATGCGCCGGGCCGGCACGACGCCGCCTGATTGCTCCACCAGCCAGGCGTGCCAGCGCGGCCACCACGAACCCTCATGCTGCTGCGCCGCGCGCGCCCAGTCCTGCGCCGGCAGGCCTCCCGCGCCTGGCGCGGTGGTGCGCTCCAGATACTGGCGGTGAGGATGGCCGGGCTCGCTGACGATGCCGGCGTTGTGCCCGCCGCTGACCAGCAGGAAGGTCACCGGCGCCTCCACCAGCCGGTGGATCTTGTAGACCGAGCGCCAAGGGGCAGACGTGGTCGCGCTCGGTGCCCACCACGAACAGCGGCAGCCGCAGGTCGCGCAGCGACACGGGCCGCCCGTCCACGCAGTAGCGGCCTTCAGCCAGGTCGTTGCGCAGGAACAGCTGGCGCAGGTACTGGCCATGCATGGCAGCCGGCATGCGGGTGAGATCGGCATTCCAGGCCATCAGGTCGCTCGCATGCTCGCGCTCGCCCAGCAGGTACTCGCGCGCGGCGCGGGACCACACCAGCTCGCGCGCATGCAGGAACTGGAAGGCGCCGGCCATCTGCCGCCCGCTGAGGTAGCCCTGCCGGTCCATCTGGTCCTGCAGCCACTCCACCTGCGCCTCGTCGATCAGCACGCCGATCTCGCCCGGCTCGGTGAAGTCCACCTGCGCGGCCAGCAGCGTCAGGCTGCGCAGCGGGGGCAGCGGCGCCGCAGCCGGCTCGGCCGCACCCCCGGATGCAACGTCCAACACCCCCGGCCGCGCCAGCGCCGCCGCGGCAATGGCCATCAGCGTGCCGCCCAGGCAGTAGCCCACCGCCTGCACGCCCTGCCCCGGCACCAGCCGGCCGATGGCGGCCAGCGCATCGAACAAGCCCAGCTGCAGGTAGTCGGCCATGCCCAGGCCGGCATCAGCGGCATCGGGGTTGCGCCAGGACACGATGAACACCGTGTGCCCGCAGGAGACGAGAAGGCGCACCAGCGAGTTGTGCGGCGACAGGTCCAGGATGTAGTACTTCATGATCCAGGACGGCACGATGAAGACCGGCTCGGCCTGCACCTGGGCCGTCATGGGCGCGTACTGGATCAGCTCGATCAGCGCATTGCGATAGACCACCGAGCCGGGCGTGATGGCCAGGTCCACACCGGGTCGGTGCGACGCCGCCGGCTCTGGCACCGGGCCCTGGCGCCCGGCGGCGGCGCCGTTGCCCGGACGGGCGGCCGGCACAGTGGTGAGCGCGGTGGTCGGCGTGCGCGCCAGGCGGGATGAGTCAGGCATGGACAGGCCAGCGGCCTGGCGCTGGCGCCAGTCCTGCAGCAGGTGAGACCAGCCGCGCAGCAGGTTGTCGCCGCGGCTGTCGACGCAGGCCTGCACCACGGCCGGGTTCAGCAGCGAATTGGCCGGCGCCAGCATGTCGGCCCACTGCTGGCCATAGAAGCCGACCATGCGGCCGTGGTGCGGCGCCATGCCGGGCACCTCGGTCGCCTCGCGCAGCCAGTCGGCCCAGGCCAGATGCGCATGCGCCCAGGCGGCATAGGGCCAGGTGGGCACGGGCCAGGCAGCCGGATCACGGGTCACCTGTGCCGCCTGCGAGCCGGGAGAAGCGGCGCCGGCCGCGGTGGTGTGGCGCCCCGTCAGCTCCTGCACCAGCCGTCCCCAGGCGCGCAGCCCGTGATCGTGCGCGCGGGTGGCCAGCCAGCACGACAGCGCGGGCGAGGTGCCCAGATTGAGCAACCAGTCGGTCATCGCCAGGCCCAGGGCCACCGGGGACAGGCCGCCCTGCCAGCGGGCGCCCTCGGCGCGCAGGGTGCGGTCCAGCCGCAGCGCCCGTTCGCGGGCCTGCGCGGCGGCAGCGTCATCGGCGGTGCCGGCCGTGGCGGGGGGCATGGTGGTCATGCAGGGCTCCTGTCGGGGGGGGAGTCGATGGCGATCCGCCGGTGATAAGCCGGCCGCATGACGGCTTCATGGCAGTGCGGGCGGCGCTTGCGCTGCATCAAGCCTGCGTGCCCCACGCCCCCGGTGCGGGTGGCGTGTCATGAAACTGCCTCAGGCGCTTTCCACACTGGGTCGCAGGCGATGTCCCCAAGTCGCCTGCATCCAAGACCAGGGAGGATCCATGCAACCCATGCGCAAGGCGCAGGCCGTGGCCACGCTGGGCAGCAGCACGCTGTCCCTGCCCGCCTGGCTACGGGCCGCGCTGGCGGCCAACGATCGGCTCAAGCTCTACCTGTCGCTGCTGCAGGCCGCCGCCGCCCATGCCGACCATCCGGAGCGCGCGGCGCTGGACCTGGCCCGCGAGATGGCCGCAGCCGGCGTGCAGGACGACTGGCTGCACGACCTGCCGGCCTCTGCCACGCGGGCCGGCGACTCGGTCTGCATCCCCGAGCTGGCCCGGCTGCTGCAGCGGCTGGCGGAGGACCTGGCCGTCATGGCGCGCCCGGTGCTCGCCGCGCCTCCCGCCGCGGGCACCGACCTGCCGCAGCGGGTGAAGGACTGGGCCGACCGGCTGCAGGCACGCAGCCAGGCCGCCCAATCGCCCGGCGGCGAGCGGCTGAGCGCAACCGAGATGGCCGAGCTGGCCCACGGCGACCGTCACCGCGGCGGCAGCCTGCACCTGCTGGTCATGGACCTGCACAAGGCGCTCAACCAGGTGTCCGCCGGCCTGTCCAGCGAGACGGTGGCCGGCGCCCATGCGTGGGGGCTGGAGCCGGCCGACCGGCCGCGGGTGGAGGCCTTCATGCGAGGCCTGCAGCGCACCGCGCCGCTGAAGTTCGACCACCCCGGCCTGGACACCGCCGCCACGCACGACGGCCAGCGCCTGCTGCTGCAGAACGACATCGGCACCAACGACGCCCATGTGCTGGTCATCCAGATAGAGGGTCTGGCCATCGAGCTGACGTATTCCGACCTGCACCGCAGCCGCTTCGGCTTCTTCCAGAACGGCCTGTCCGAGCTGGGTGCCCAGTGGTCGGTGGTGGAGCCGCATGTCTCGCCTGGCCTGAACCACGGCGAGGCCTACTTCGTCGGCACCGCGCGTTTCGAGCCGGCCGACGAAGCCGCCCTGCTGACCACGCTGGAGGGCATCGGTGAGCGCATCGTCTTCCTCATCGACTGGAACCGCGCCCGCAAGCGCCTGCTGCCCTTCGTCGACAAGGACGGCGCCATCTCCGTGCTGCACGAGGCCGCCCACAGGCATGCCGGCCACATGGCCTGGCTGAAGGCCGGCGGCGAGCAGCTGATCTACGGCGCCATGCAATCCCTGGGCGAAGGCGCCTTCCGCATCGGCGACCGGCTGGACGACGTGCTGGGCGCCACCGTGGCCCGCGGCTTCCTGGTGGAGGTTCTGGTGCTGGCCAGCGCAGCCTTGCGTGCCGGCCAGCCGGTGGCCGCCATCGCCGACCAGACCCGGCTGCTGCTGGCGCGGCAGATGCAGCGGCGCATGGATGCCTTCGACCTGCTGGCCGAGCATGCCGCCTACTGCCACGCGCTGGCCCAGTCGGTGCGCGACGGGCTGGCCCACGGCGTGCAGGGCTCCCGCCATGCCGCCGATGACCTGGCCGCCCGGGCCAAGGCCTGGGAGCGCCGCGCCGACCACCTGGTCATGCAGGCCCGCGACCGCGCCGAGCGCCTGCCCCGCTGGCGCCCGGTGGTGCGCCTGCTGGAGCAGGCCGACGACGTGGCCGACGCGCTGGAAGAAGCCGCCCACCTGCTGAGCCTGATCGCCGACGACCATGCCCAGGGCTGGCATGCCGACGTGCGCCAGGTGCTGCACGACCTGGCGGCCACCGTGCTGAGCGCCACGCAGGTGCACATCAAGGCCGTCGAGGTGGCCCGTAACCTGGGCGCGGCGAGCGAGGACGGCCCCGGCGGAGATGCCGGCAGCACCTTCCCGCCCCCGGCCACCCTGGTGACCGGCGGCGTGGACAGCGATGCCTTCGTCGCCGCCACCTGGAACGTGGTGCGCGCCGAGCGCCGCTGCGACGAGCTGCTGCGCTCGGCCCGTCGCACCCTGCTGCACCGGGTGCAGCAGCCCGCCGCGCTCATGCTGGCCAACGACCTGGCCCAGGCGCTGGAAGGGGCGTCCGACCACCTGCTGTCCGCCGCCTACGCCCTGCGCGATCTGGCCTTCGACCGCGTCGGAGCCGTCGCATGAAACGCGACGCCCCGACTTGGCCGCAGGACCTCTTCCTCATCGGCTGCGGCGCCGAGCCGGACGCCGGCACGCCGGCCGATGCCCGCAGCATGGGCGTGAAGGCGCACAACCTGCTGCGCATGGCCCGCCTGGGCCTGCGCGTGCCACCGGCCTTCGTCATCGGCACCCGCTACTGCGCCACCGCCGCGGCGGCGCGCACGGCGCTGGCGGAGTCGGTGTGGCGGCCGGGCCTGCAGGCCCTGCAGCAGACCTGCGGCCAGCGCCTGGGCGATGCGCGGCAGCCCCTGCTGCTGTCGGTGCGCTCCGGCGCGCCGGTGTCCATGCCCGGGATGATGGAGACCCTGCTCAACATCGGCCTGTGCGACCTCACCGCACCGGGCCTGCTGCGCCAGACCGGTGACCCGCGTCTGGTCTGGGACGCCTACCGCCGCCTGGTGGCCACGCATGGCGAGGTGGTGGCCGGCCTGCCGGCCGAGGTGTTCGAGCACGAGCTGGCCGGCCTGGCCGGCACCCGCGACGAACACGACGAACGCGAGCTGGATTTCGCCGAGCTGCGCGAGCTCACGCGCCGCTGCCTGGCGGCCTACCGGCGCGAGGCCGGCCGCCCCTTCCCGCAGGACCCGCACGAGCAGCTGGCCTCGGCCATCGATGCGGTCCTGGCCTCCTGGCACGCGCCCAAGGCCGCGGACTATCGCCGCCAGCACGGCATCGACGCGGGCATCGGCACGGCGGTCACCGTGCAGGCCATGGTGTTCGGCAATGCGGGTGGCGCCTCGGGCGCCGGCGTCGGCTTCACCCGCGACCCGTCCACCGGCGAGCGCCGGCTGTGGGTGGACTTCCTCTTCAACGCGCAGGGCGAGGACGTGGTCAGCGGCCGGCGCAGCGCCCACGGCCACGACGAGCTGGCCCAGGTGCTGCCGGCCGTCTGGCGCGACCTGCAGGAGGCCACCGACCGGCTGGAGGCCGCCTTCGGCGACATGCAGGACTTCGAGTTCACCGTGCAGGACGCCACCCTCTACCTGCTGCAGACGCGCAACGGCAAGCGCATGCCCCAGGCGGCTGCCCGCATCGCGCTGGACCTGCTGGACGAAGGCCGCATCGACCTCGCCGAGGCCCGGCGCCGCACCGCCGGCCTGGGCGCCGGGCAGCTGGCCTGCACGCGCGTCGTCGGCGCAGACGGCCAGGCCCTGCAGCCCATCGCCCGGGCGGCCAGCGCCTCCACCGGCGTGGCCATCGGCGAGATCGCCCTGGACGGCGAGCGCGCCGCGCAGCGCCATGCCGCCGGGGCGGACGTGATCCTCGTGCGCCGCGATGCCGAGACCAGCGACAGTGCCGCCCTGGGCGCCGCGCGCGGCCTGCTGACACAGCGCGGCGCGCGCACCTCGCATGCAGCCGTGGTCGCGCGCCAGCTGGGCAAGGTCTGCCTGGTCGGCTGCGACGCCCTGGTGCTGGAGGAAGACGGCCGCGGCCTGCGCATCGGCGACCACCGCTTCGCCGAAGGCGAGGTGCTGACCCTGGACGGCAACACCGGCGCCATCTATGCCGGCGCCGCGCGCACCGAGACCGAGGTGCCCGCCGACCTGGTGGCGCGCCTGCAGGCGCTCAGGGACTTGCCAGGCGCCTGAACCGGGCACGATGCCCGGACGGACGACGCCGCGCCCGGGCCTCGCCACCGATCAAGCCACCCGCGCCCTGGCCAGCAGCACCGCCAGCGCCGCCGACGCCGCCCGCGTGGTGGCGCTGTCGGCCCGACTGGTCAGCGCGATCGGCACGCGCGCGCCCACCACCACGCCGCAGCCCGCCGCACCGGCGAAGTACTCCAGCTGCTTGGCCAGCATGTTGCCGGCCTCCAGGTCGGGCACCAGCAGCACATCGGCATCGCCGGCCACCGGCGAGGCGATGCCCTTGATGCGCACCGCCTCGGGCGACACCGCGTTGTCGAAGGCCAGCGGCCCGTCCAGCAGCGCGCCGCGGATCTGGCCGCGGTCGGCCATCTTGCACAGCGCCGCCGCATCCAGGGTGGACGGCATGTGGGCGGCTACCGTCTCCACGGCCGCCAGGATGGCCACCTTCGGCCGTTCCACACCCAGCACCTGGGCCACGGTGACGGCATTGGCAACGATGTCCACCTTGTCGTCCAGCGTGGGCTGCACATGGATGGCCGCATCGGTCACCAGCAGCGGCTTGGCATAGGTGGGGATGTCGAAGCGGAACACATGCGACATGCGCCGGCCGGTGCGCAGCACGGGCTCGGCCAGCACCGCATGCATCAGCTCATCGGTGTGCAGGCTGCCCTTCATCAGCAGGCGCACCTCCTGCGCGGCAGCGGCCTGCGCGGCTCGCGCAGCGGCGGCATGGCTGTGGGGCACGTCCTCGACGGCCCAGGGCGACAGGTCCACATCCGCCTCGCGGGCCGCGGCCTCCATGCGCTCGCGCGGGCCGATGAACACCGGCTCGATCAGCCCCCGCTGCGCCGCCAGCGCCGCCCCCTGCAGCGACGGCGCGTCCACCGCGTGCACCACCGCGCAACGAAGCGGCGCACTGCCCTGGGCCAGGCCGTCCATCCACGCGGCCAGCCGCGCCTGCGGGTCCACCAGGGTCAGCCGCGGCAGGTTCGGGCGCGGACGCACGATCTTCTGCGTCGGCGCCAGCACGCGCGCGCTGCCGGTCAGCGTCACCTCGCCGCGCTGGTTGGTCGCGGTGCAGTCCAGCGTGACGCGCTTCTTCTCCTCGTCGCGCTCGGTCACCGTCAGGCGGATGGTCAGCGTGTCGCCCACCCGCACCGGCCGGCTGAAGTGCAGGCTCTGGTCCAGGTAGATCGTGCCCGGGCCGGGGAACACCGTGCCCAGCACGCTCGACACCAGCGCGCCCTCCCACATGCCATGCGCGATCAGGCCGTGGAAGGCGCTGGCACGCGCATAGGCCTCATCCAGATGCGCCGGATTGAAGTCGCCCGACACGGCGGCAAAGGCCTGGATGTCGGCCAGCGTCAGCGTGCGCGACATCTGCGCGCTGCGGCCGATGTGCAGCTCGTCGAAGGTCAGGTTCTCCATCGGAGCCGCATCGGTGCTGCGCGGGCCGGGCGGGCTGGCGTGGGGCGGTTCGATCGGGTTCATCGCGTCGGTCGGGTTCATGGGCTGAGGGTCATGGCAGCAAGGTCATGGGGCCAAGCGACGTGAGGACGGGGCGCCGCGGCAGACGGTCACCGTGCCGGGCAAGGGATGCAGGCAAGGGTCATCTGCTTCAGCGGACGATGTGATGCCCGGCATCCACATAGAGCGTCTGGCCCGTCATGCCGCTGGCCCCGTCGCCGACCAGGAAGGCCGCCAGGCTGCCGATCTCCTGCAGGGTCACCAGCCGCCGCAGCGGCGCGCGCGCCCGTGCATCGGCCATCAGGCCGTCGAAGTCCTCCAGCCCACCGGCCGCCCGCGTGGGCACCGGCCCCGGCGACACCGCATGCACGCGCACATTGCGCGGGCCCAGCTCCGTGGCCAGGTAGCGCACCAGCGCCTCCAGCGCGGCCTTCACCGGCCCCATCAGCCCGTAATGCGCCACCGGCTCCACCGCGCCGTGATAGCTCATCGTCACCAGCGCGCCGCCTCCCGCCTGCGCGAAGAGCGGCTCACAGCAGTGCGCCAGCTCGGCAAACGAATGGCAGGACACCTCCATCGTGCGTGCGAACCCGGCCGGCGAGCTGTCCATCACCCGCCCATGCAGGTCCGCCAGCGGCGCCCAGGCGATCGAGTGCACCGCGAAGTCCAGGCCGCCCAGCTGTGCCGCGGCCTGCTGAACCACCGCCGCCAGCGCACCCGGCGCCTCGACATCGCAGCACAGCAGCGGGGCGTCGATCTCAAGCGCCAGGGGCTCGCACACTGCCCGCGCCTTGTCGTTGAGACAGCTCAGCACCAGCCGCGCGCCCTGCCGCGCGGCCTCCCGCGCGCAGCCCCAGGCAATGCTGTGCTCGTTCGCCACGCCCAGCACCAGCCCCCGCCGGCCCGACAGCGGCAAGCTGCCCTTGGATGGATCGATTCCCTGCATGTGCCCGCCTCCCGGTGCCTGTCGCCGCATCATCCATGCCGGGTGTGTCGGTCCCGTGACGCGGTCGGTGGCCGGCATGCCGCCGGCAGAATCCCGCGTATGACGTCGGCCTGGCCGGCGTGCTGCTCAGCCTGCACGACCAGCTGGACGCCGCCGTCCTGGCCGCCTACGGCTGGGCCGACCTGGCCCCCGTGGGCAGACGCCGACGCCCGCCGACGAAGCCCGCGGCCTCATCCGCTGGCGGCACCCCGACTACCAGGCCCGGCCCGCCGCACAGCGCAAGCCGCGCCTGCCCCAGATCCTGCAGACGCTGGAGGCCGTAGGCCGCGCCCGCCACATCCGCACGCAGCCCGCCGACCTGTGGGCCCACGCCTGAATGCAAAACGGGCCGGCACCCCGCAAGAGGTGCCGGCCCGTGGGGCTTGGCCCGTCGGCCCGTTGGCCCATTGACCGTCCGCAGATGATCGTCAGGCGGGCGGCCTCCCGGCCCCGGCCCGCCCGGGACGCATCCCGGCTGTGCGTCAGAGCTCGTAGGTCAGCGTCAGCGTCGCATTGCGCGGCGCGCCGTAGATGGCGCCATAGCTCAGCCCGCCCACGTACTTCTTGTCGAACAGGTTGTTGACGTTCAGCCGCAGCGTGGCGCGGTCGGTGAGCTCATAGGCCGCAAAGGCATGCGCCAGGAAGTAGGCGTCCTGATGCGCCCCGCCGTCCTTGCGCGTGTCCGACTGCCAGCGGCCCGTCACGCCCAGGCGCAGCTGGGGCAGCGCGGCCAGCCGGGTGTCGGCCGTCAGGTTGACCGTGGTGCGCGGCACCCATTCGAACGTGTCGCTGCCGTCCGGCCCCGAGAGCTTCAGGTGCGTGATGCCCAGCGTCACCTTCCTGTTGGCGTCCACGCGGCCGGTGGCCTCCAGCTCGATGCCCTTGGACTTCACGTCCTTGGCCTCGTAGTAGTACTGGCCGCCGCTGATGCCGGCATAGGTCGCCAGGCCCTGCTGCTCGGCCGTGAAGACGGCCGCCGTGGTCAGCAGCTTCTTGTTGAGCCATTCGGCCTTGACGCCGGCCTCGTAGTTGACGCCCTTGGTCGGGTCCAGATAGCGGCCGTTGATGTCGTACTGGTCCTGGTTCTGGAAGATGTCGGAGTACGACAGATAGCCCGTCACCGCCGGCGTGAAGGCGTAGGTCAGGCCGGCATAGGGGCTGACCTTCTCGGTGTCGGGGTAGTCGCTCGCCGCCACCGCCGAGCCATAGCGCGAGCTGCCCGAGCGCGACAGCCGCACCGCATTGAGCCCCACCAGGCCCTTGAGCCGGTCGGTGAGCGACAGCCGCGTGGCCGCGTACAGGCGGGCCAGCCGCTGCTTGCCGTCCGAATACGGCACCCGCTCGCCCCACGTCGGCTCGGCATAGACATCACCGCCATACGGGAAGGCCGGCAGCGGCAGGAAGTTGCCGGCGTCGATCAGCCAGTAGTCCTGCTCGGTCTTCTGGCTCGAATAGCTGAGCCCGGCGATCACCTCATGTCGGCGGCCGAAGGCCGTGAAGCGCCCGGAGGTGTTCAGGTCGATCAGGTCGTTCTCGGTCGTCGTGGCGCTGCGGTAGGCCCAGCCCAGCGCGCCGGTGTTGTCCGGGTTCAGGTAGGCCGGGTCGCTCAGGTAGTAGGCGTAGAGCAGCTTGGTCTTCTCGTCGCTGCGCGTGTGGCTGTAGGTGGCCTTGACCTCCCAGTCGGGGCTGATGCTGTGGCGGTACTCCACGAAGGCGGTGTCCGTCTTGGTGTCCCAGTACGTCCAGTCCTGCGAGGTGGACGAGCCGCGCGGGAAGTCGGCCATCGTGCCGTCCTGGTAGTTGAGCGTCAGCGAGCCCCACATCGGCGAGTCCTGCTTCATGTCCTGGTGCGTGTAGCCCAGGGTCAGCATGCCGTCGCGGCCGATCTGGCCATCGACCACGGCATAGACGCTGCCGCGCTTGTCGTTCAGGTCGCGGATGTAGGAGTCCTTGTCCTCGTACACCGCCACGATGCGGCCGGCCAGCTGCCGTCCTGCGTCAGCACCTTGTTGTAGTCCACGGCCACGCGCTTGGCGTTGTAGGAGCCGGCGCTGAGCTGCACCTCGCCGCCGTCCCGGTTCAGCGGGCGCTTGCGCACGTAGTTGATCGTGCCCGACGCATTGCCCACGCCGGTGAGCAGGCCGTTGGCACCGCGGATCAGCTCGATGCGGTCGAACAGATAGGTGTCCGCCTGGCCCACGACCGTGCCCCAGCTGTTGATCACGCCCAGCCCGTCGATCTGCGTGCTCTGCACCTCGAAGCCGCGCGAGTTGAAGACCGCGCGGTTGGTCTCGTACTGCTCGACGTTGATGCCCGTGGTCAGGCGCAGCGCGTCGTTGGAACCGGTGACGCCGAAGTCGCTGATCGTCTGCGCATCCAGGATGCTGATGGACTGCGGCGTGTTCTTCACGTCCAGCGGCAGGCCGGTGGCGCCGGAGGACACGCGGGCCGACCGCTTGGCCGTCACGACGATGGCCTCCAGGCCGGCGTCTTGTGCCACGGCTTCACCGAGCAGGGCACTGGCAGCAAGCGCGCATGCGCTCAGGGCAAAGAATCGATTCATGGTGGTGCAGCAGGGGACAGGAAGAGAAAGCCGCCCACTCGCCGCGGGACCGCAGCCCCGACCACGATGGGCACGAGTCGCAATTGTAAATGCGAATCACTCTCGATTGTGTGGCGCCTCGCTAACGCGAGCTGACCACTCCCCACCCGCCGTGCGTCACCCCACGCGGCACCCAGAAAAACAAAAGGTCAGCAGGCAATCACCTGCTGACCTTTGTCTCTTTGCGCTGGTCGGGGCGGCGGGATTCGAACTCGCGACCCTCTGCTCCCAAAGCAGATGCGCTACCAGGCTGCGCTACGCCCCGAAGGCCGCGATTGTAAGCACGCGCCCGGCGGCGGAGCCTTGCATCCACCAGCGGCCATGCCGGCCGGCTTGCCGAGCCCCGATTCACTCCCAAGCCGCAACGTGAGAATAGGAATGGTTATCATCTAGGCCTCCCGGGCTGGCCAGCCGGCCACCGTCCAACCCCTCACCCGCCACGAAAGCCGAGATGAACCGCACCACCGTCAAGCGCTGGTCCTGGGTGCACAAGTGGAGCAGCCTGGTCTGCACGGCCTTCATGCTGCTGCTCTGCCTGACCGGCCTGCCGCTGATCTTCCACCACGAGATCGGCCACCTGCTGGGCACCGAGGTCGAGGCTCCGGCCCTGCCCGACGACACCCCGCGCGCCAGCCTGGACCGCGTGCTGGATGCTGCGCGGGCGCAGCACCCGGACCGCATCGTGCAGTTCGCCTCGCTGGACGAGGACGACGACAACATCTGGTTCGTCACCATGACGCCCACGCCCGATCCGACGGACGACTTCCGCTCGGTGGCGGTGGATGCGCGCACGGCCCAGGTGCTGGCCCAGCCGCGCTTCGACCAGGGCTTCATGTGGGTGATGTTTAAGCTGCACGTGGACTTGTTCGCCGGGCTGCCGGGCAAGCTGTTCCTGGGCGCGATGGGCCTGCTGCTGCTGGTGGCCATCGTCAGCGGCGCGGTGCTCTACGGCCCCTTCATGCGCAAGCTGGACTTCGGCACCGTGCGCCGCGCCCGACAGCCGCGCCTGAAGTGGCTGGACCTGCACAACGTGCTGGGCATCGTCACGCTGGTGTGGCTGTTCGTCGTCGGCGCCACCGGCATGATCAACACCTGGGCCGACCTGCTCATCAAGTACTGGCAGCACGACCAGCTCAGCGCCCTGGTGGCGCCCTACAAGGGCCAGCCGGTGGTGCGGCCCGCCGAGCAGGTGTCGGCCCAGCGCGCGCTGGACGCCGCGCTGCGCGAGGCACCGGCCATGAAGCTGTCCTTCATCGCCTCGCCAGGCACGGCCTTCTCCAGCCCGCACCACCTCACCTTCTTCATGCGCGGCACCGAGCCGTTCACATCCAAGCTGCTGCAGCCGGTGCTGATCGACGCCCGCACCGGCGACGTGACCGCCGCCCCTCATCTGCCCTGGTACCTGACCGGCCTGCTGTTGTCGCAGCCGCTGCACTTCGGTGACTACGGCGGCCGGGCCATGCAGATCCTGTGGGCGCTGCTGGACGTGGCCTCCATCATCGTGCTGGGCAGCGGCCTGTACCTGTGGCTGCGCAAGGGTCAGCCCGCCGCCGTGCCCGACGAGGAGCCCGCCGTACGCGGCGCGCAGGCCCTGTCATGACCCGCCCCACCCCGCAAAGCCCCTGGGCCTGGTCCATCTGGCGCTGGCCCGTCGCCCTGGCTGTGCTCACCACCATCGGCCTGGTCGCCGCGCTGTTCAGCGACGGCGGCGCGGGCGACCTCCTGGCCGGCGCGTGCCTGGCCGTGCCGGTAGGCGTGGGGGCGTGGTTCGGGTGGGTGAGGCGTTGAGGGGATGGTCTGGCGACGCCCTGCTCACCGCCCCAGGGCACCGGCGACGGCGGGCGCCCCGCCCGAGTCGCCGCGGCCGCTGCCGAATGCGGGGAACAGCTTGTCGCGTAACCGCAGGAACGGCCGCTCGATGGCCCGGGTGACGGCCCAGGCGGCCACGATGGCAGCGCCGTACGTGGCCAGCAGCCCGATTGCGGGATGCACCGTGACGCGCTTGGCCAGCGCCTCCACCGCGCGGGCTGCCGGCACATGCCAGATGTACATGGCATAGGAATACAAGCCCATAAAGGCCACCGCGGCCGACAGCCGGGGCGCCCATGTCTCGATGCCGGACCGGTAGATCAGCAGCAGCAGCGCCGCGCCCGCGAGATACGACGCCGAAAACCCGACCACCATCCCGAGCGCGGACGCCTTGGACACCAGGGCGAGCGCGGTGTAGAGCAACAGCGCCAGCGGCGCCCACAGCCACTTGAGCCGCACCAGGCGGTCGAACACCGCCGGGTAATGGACGCACAGCACGGACAGCAGCACGCCGAAGGCCAGTGCATCCATGCGGTACTGCGTCTGGATCTGCACGACGACCGGCTCAATGGCCCGCTGCACCGCGATAAAACGGAGCAGCGGCGCAGCCACGATCAACAAGGCCAGGGAGCCCATCAACGCCCACCGTCCCCCCCCCCCCGCGATGCCGTGCCCAGACGGGAAACAAGAAGGCGAAGGCCAAGTAGAAATGCTCCTCCACGGCCAGCGACCAGAGATGCGTGGCTACGGGAGTGCGGAAGTAGTTCTGCAGATGCGTGCCGATCTGCCAGGCGAAGGTCTGCCACGGCACGGCCAGCGCCATCAGCGCCAGGAAGATGTAGAGGATGGGCCAGAGCTTGAACGCCCGCCGCACCAGGAAGCGCTTGGCGTCGAAACGGCCGGTGCGCTGCTGTTCCTGCATGACCAGCCGGCCGACCAGGAAGCCGCTCAGGACGAAGAACAGGTCCACTCCGGCCCAGCCGAACGCGCGGCCCGGCCACAGCAGCCAGTCCAGCGGTGTGATGCCTGTGTCATGACCATTGAAGTGCCAGCCCATCGCCAGCAGGATGGCAAGGCCCCGCACCACGTCGAGGTCGGTTTCGCGCTGTGCGGACATGTCTTCTCCTGTTCAAACCTTGCAGTCTAGAAGGGGGGCCGGTAGGCGGGGGAACCGGCCTGCCCCACAGGCATGGGGAAGCGTGGCTCGGCGATTCCGGTAACGAAGGGGGGCTCGCGTTGTTTGCTGGCGGACTCTGCAAGAACACGCCTGCTACGCGGGGCGCTGCGCAGCCGGCTCAGGCTTCTCCGTGAATCGGATCCGCTGATCGTGGCCATCACCGCTGTTCACTGCCCCTTCGGTGCCTCACTCACCTGCGACTCTCACCTTCAGACGCTGATACCGCCCCAGCTCATCCAGCGCCGTCACCGCATGCGCGCCGGGGTCCGGCAGCTTCAGCGTCACGCTGGCGCCGCCCTCGGTGCGGGCCTGCTGCACGCCGTCGATCAGCCAGTAGACCGGGCGGCCGGTGGCGGCGCCCAGGGTGCGCAGCTGCAGCTCGACGCCGCGCTGGCCGGGGACGGGCTTGAGGATGGCGCCGTCGGCCAGGCCCTCGATCTGCAGGCGGCCGCCGGCCGTGTCGGCCTGGCAGGGGTTGGCGGCCTCGCCCACCCACGGCTGCAGAGCCAGGGGCCAGCGGGCGATCTGGTGGGATGAGGGCGTCGGCAGCGCCGTGCCGCCGCAGGCTGCCGCGCTGATCAACAAGCCCTCGCTGCGCTCGCGCTCGGGCAGCGTGGGCGGCGCGGCGCCGTCCAGCAGCCAGGCGGTGCGGCGCTGGGCGCAGTGCTCGGGCGCGGTGGCATCGGCGCGCAGGCCCAGCGGCCAGCAGATGGCGGCCGTGCCGACACTGGCCGGGCGCGGGCGTGCGGCGGCGGGCACGGCGGGCAGCGCCGCCACGATGTCGTGCAGCAGCGGCGCGGCGATGTTGGCGCCGAAGAAGCCGGGGTTGGGCGTGCCGTCCGGGCGCCCCACCCACACGCCGATGGTGTGCGCGTCCGTCACGCCGATGGCCCAGGCGTCGCGGAAGCCGAAGCTGGTGCCGGTCTTCCAGGCGATGCGCCGGCCGCCCTCGTAGAACGGCCGGTCGGGGTGGCCGCCGGCTTCCAGGATGTCGCGCACGATGTAGGCCGCGCCGGGGCTTATCAGCCGGGCCTCGACACGCGGGGCATCGGCCGTCAGCCGCGGCTGGCCGCTCAGGCCGCCGCGGGCCAGGGCGCGGTAGGCGCCGACCAGCTCCTGCAGCGTGGTGCCGGCCCCGCCCAGGATGAGGCTGAGGTTGGGCTCGGCCGCGGCCGGCATGCGCAGCTTCAGCCCCCCGGCACGCAGCACGGCGGCAAAGCGCGCCGGGCCGATGCGGTCCAGCAGGTCCACGGCGGGCACGTTGAGCGAGCGCTGCAGCGCCTCGGCCACGCTCACCGGCCCGCTAAACGAGGCCTGAAAGTTGCCCGGCTGGTAGCCGCTGAAGGACTGCGGCGCATCCACCAGCAGGCTCTCGGAATGCACCAGGCCGTCGTCCAGCGCCAGGGCATAGAGGAAGGGCTTGAGCGTGGAGCCCGGCGAGCGCACGCCGCGCACCATGTCCACATGCGCGGCGCGGCTGGCGTCCGAGAAGTCCGCCGATCCGGCATAGGCCAGCACCTGCAGGCTGTCGTTGTGCATCACCAGCACGGCCATCGACACCTTGGGCGGCAGGCGGTCTATGCGGTCGCGCAGCATGCGCTCGATGCTGGTCTGCAGCTCGATGTCCAGCGTGGAGCGGACGGTGCTGATGCCGGCGCCCGCCAGGCCCGGGGCGGCTGGCGAGCCCCAGGCGCCCAGCCGCTGTGCGCCCCAGAGGGCACCCGCCCGCAGCCGCGCGAGCAGCGCCGCGCCCTCGCCTGCGTCGCCGGCATCCAATACCGATGCCCGAGGCGGCACCGCGCCGCGCAGCCGCTCGGCGGCCAGCGGGGCGATCCATTGCGCGCGCAGCGGCTGCACCGCCACCTGCTCCATCCGCGCATCGGCCACGTCCTGCGGCGACCACACGCCCGCGGCCTGCATGCGGGCCAGCACCTTGTCGCGCGCGGCCCGGGCGGCAGCGGGCGCACGGTCGGGCCGCAGGCGGGACGGCGCCTGGGGCAGCACGGCCAGCATGGCCGCCTCGGCATGGCTGAGGTGGCGGCTGTCGCGGCCCAGGTAGCTGCGCGAGGCCATCTCCACGCCCTCCACGATGCCGCCCATCGGCGCGCGGTGCAGGTAGATCGCCAGGATCTCGTCCTTGGACAGGCGCATCTCCAGCTGCACCGCGCGGGCCACCTGCCGCAGCTTGGCGGCTGCCGAGCGCGAGCCGCCGGCCGGCGGATCCAGGATGCGGGCGACCTGCATGGTCAGCGTGGAGCCGCCCGACACCACCCGCCCGTGGCACAGCGCCTGCCAGCCCGCACGCAGCAGGGCCGCCGGGTTGACGCCTGGATGCCAGCGGAACCAGCGGTCCTCATAGGTCAGCAGCGCCTGCAGATAGAGCGGCGAAACCGCATCCACCGCCACCGGCTGGCGCCAGATGCCGTCCCGGCCGGGATAGGTGCGCAGCGGCGTGCCGTCGCGCGCGGTGACGACCACGCCCTGGTCGGGATGCGGCAGCGGCGGCGGAAAGGCCAGGTCCAGGGCCAGCAGCGCGGCCAGCATGGCGGCCAGGAGCCAGCGCAAGCGCCGGCTGCGCGGAGCGGCGGCCCACCAGCGGGGCGTCATGCCGCACCTCGCGGTGTGGGGTGAGGGAGCGGGCAGCAGGGCAAGGGGAGCCGATCAGTCCGTCGCCCGGGCTGCCCGGCAAGGGCACCGGCACACCGGTGGAGACCGACGCGCTGCATGAGTGGCAAACGGTAAGGCGCGGGCCGCCGTCGCCCTCAGCGTGACGCCGCGGCCGATGCGCCCCGCGCAGCGCCAGACACCGCGCCGGCTGCGGCCCGCGGCACGCCGCCGGCCGCCGCACCGCCCGCCTTCACGTCCGCCGCGCCCGCCGGGCCAGACGCAGCGGCCTCAGCCGCCCCCGGTGCAGCGGCCGCTGCCGGCTCCGCCGCCTGCGGCACGCCACCGCCCTTGGGATCGGTGATGACGATGCCCGCCGTGGCCTCGCCCACCGCGCGCAGCTCGGGGCGGTACATGTCCTCGGCATAGGGCGCGGGCACGACATAGCGGCCGGGCGTGACGACGCGGACCATGTAGAACACGGTCAGCCACTGCGGCCCCAGCCGCGCGGCAGCCACGTAGCGGTCGTCGCGGTACTCGCGGTGCTTGATGCGCTCGTCGCTCATGGCCTGCGCCAGGTTGACGCCGCCCACGGTCAGCTCGCCAGCCTGCGGGCCTTGGGACAGGTTGAGGTTCTCCACCTCCAGCCCGGCGGGGATACGGTCCACGATCAGCCCGTCTTCGATGGTCTGGCGGGCGCGAGCCTGCAGGCGCACGATGAGCATGTCGCCCACCTTGAGCGGCCGGCTGCCCCAGGGCTGGCCGTCCAGGGCGAACCATTCACGCTTGAGCTCGATGGCGTCCGCCTTGGGCGCAGGGGCCTTGAGCGGATAGCCCGAGACCTCCAGCTCGATGAACAGCGGCTGGCCATGCTGGTTGGTCAGCGTCACGCCGCGGGCCAGTGTGGCGGCGTCGAAGCTGCGCATCTCGGTGCGGCGCGAGGCCAGTCCCTGCGCCGCCTCGCCGATGTGCAGCGCGGCATTCCACTCGGCCGCCTTGTCTGTCTTCGCGCCCGGCACGGCGCCGGCCGCGCGCGCAGCGAGGTAGAGCGCCATGCGCTCCTGCGTGGACCAGTACTGCCGGCCGCCCAGGCGACTGGCCAAGTCGAAGAGCAGATTGTCCTGGCGCGCGAGCCGCGCGTCGTGGCGCAACAGCAGCGCATAGCTCAGCGCCAGGTCGCGCACCGGCGAGCCGTAGTCGCCCAGCCACTCCTGCGCCCACCAGTCGTCGCGGTGCTTGAGCGTGATGCCGTAGGGGCGCTTCATCGCCTCGTCCAGCGCCACCCTGGCCCGCGGCTCGTCGCCCATCATCCGCAGGGCCAGGCCCAGGTGCACCAGCGGCAGCGGCGAGCGGGCGCGCTCGCGCTGCTCGTGCAGGTAGCGCAGCAGGGCCAGCGGCGCCTTCTTGTCGCGGGCCAGCGCGTAGCCCGCATGGGCCAGCTCGGCGAATCGGCGGTGCTGGTCGCGCAGCAGCTCGTATTCGCGTGCCGGCAGGTTGCCTTGCGCGTCAGGCTGGGCCGACCCGGGCAGCGGGCTGAAGCGGTTGGGCGCCTGGCGCAGCTGCTGCAGCAGCCAGTCCTGCCCGCTGGCATACAGCCGCTCGGGCACGGCAAAGCCCTGGTCGCGCGCGTCCTGCAGGAAGCCGATCACATAGGCCGACAGCCAGGCCTCGTACGGCCCGTCGCCCCACAGGCTGAAGCCGCCATCGTGCTTCTGCATGCCGGCGATGCGGCCCATCGCGCCTTCGATGAAGCGGGCGCGCTCCTCGCGGGTGCGCGGCTTGAGGCCATAGGCCTGCGCCGCCGCCTCGTCGATGAACAGGTGCGGATAGGCGGCGCTGGTGGTCTGCTCCAGGCAGCCATAGGGATAGTCGAGCAGGCCCTGCACCAGGCGCTGCACGTTCAGCGGCGGCTTGTCCGACACGCTCAGCGCCACGCTGGCCGAGCCCTTGTGGAAACGCTCGATCCAGCCCGGCTCCAGCTTGAGCGTCTGGCCCGCATCGAGCTTGACGCGGCGGATGTCGCGCTCCAGCGGCGAGGTGGGCTGCACCTGCAGCGCGGACTGGCGCACGATGCGCAGCGCAGCCGGCGATCCATCCGGCGCGGCATTGGCCAGCTTGAGCGTCAGCCGCGCCAGGCCATAGGCGTCGGTGGCCTCGGCCGTGAAGCGCAGCGTGCTGCGCTGCTGATGCCTGAGCGTCAGCGTCTGGCGGCCCTCGCGGATGCGCACCGGGTCGGCGCCGGCCAGCTCCACGGTCAGCGTCTGCGGTGTACCGCTGAGGTTGGTCACGTCCAGCGCGATCGTGGCCACATCGCCCGGCGCGATGAAGCGCGGCGTGGACAGCTCGGCCACCACCGGGGCGGCCACCACCATCTGCGCCTCGGCGCTGCCGAAGCGATCCGCCGTGGCGGCCACGGCCATCAGGCGCAGGGTGCCGTTGAAGTCCGGCACGTCCAGCGGGATCACCGCCTCGCCGTTGGCATCGAGCTTGACCGGCCCGCTGAACAGGTCCACCAGCTTGACCTTCTTGGGCATGCTGCGGGTGTCGCGCCGGTTGGCATCGCCGCCGTAGGCCAGCTTGGCGGTCGTGCCCTCCATCTTCTCGATGAGCTTGCCGTAGATGTCCAGCAGCTCGGCGGTGTAGCGGTGCTTGCCGAAGAAGGCGTCCACCGGGTCGGGCGTCTTGTACTGCGTGATGTTGAGGATGCCCACGTCCGCGGCAGACAGGGTGACGAAGGCCTGCTGCGCGCCCTTGCCCGCAGCCACGCCGTCCACCTTGACGCGCACCGTGGTGCGCCGCTCGGGCAGCACCTTGGCCGGGGCGGTGACGGCCACCTTGAGCTTGCGCGCCGCGCGGTCCAGCGGCAGGTGCACCAGGCCCACGGCGCGGGCCGGCGTGACGCGGTCGCCCTGGCTGCCGGGGCGGAAGACCGTCACCGTGGCATACAGATCATGCCGCGCCCACTTCTCGTCCATCGGGATGTCCACCTTGGTGCCGCTGGTGGAGACGCTGATGCGCTTGCTCCACAGCAGGCCGCCGCCTTCCACCGTGACCAGCGCCGTGCCGTCGTGCGGCGGCGTGATCAGCAGCCGCGCGTCGTCGCCGGGCTTGAAGGGCGCGCCCTCCAGCTTGAGCTGCACGCGGTCCGGGCGGTTGCCGATGTCTTCGGCATCCTGCGCGTTCCAGCCGGCATAGAAGCGGTAGCGCAGCGTCAGGCCGGTCTGCGGGTCGTCCACCTCTAGGCGGTAGCGGCCCCACTTGACCGGCACATCGATGGGTGTGCGGCCCTTGATGGCCACATCGAAGCTCTGCACCGGCTCGTCGGTCTCCGTCCAGCCGGAGTGCCAGCCCTTCTGGTCATCGAAGCGCCAGTAGTACTCGCGCTCCTCGCGGATCAGGCGCACCGGCGCCTTGGCCAGCGGCACGACGCGGCCCTGGGTGTCCACGCGCACCAGCTCGAAGGCCGCCTTGCCGCCTTCCTGCGCCACATCGCGGTCGAACAGCGGGCGCAGCGCCAGCAGCTGCGGGGCCGGCCACACCGTGCGCTCGATGGACCGCACCACCGGCCGCCCGCCCGTCTCCAGCAGGCTGAAGCTGCCGCGCACGCGCATGGGCGATCGCGCGCCGGCCAGGTCCGGCGTCAGGTCCACGGTGGCCTGGCCGGCATCGTCCAGCGTCTGCTCCTCCAGCTCCTGGCGCTGCTTGCGCTCGTCGTCCGCGAAGTCACCAAAGATGAAGCCCGGCCACTGCCGCGGCAGCGCTTGGCGCTCGCGCTCCACCGCGCGGCTGACCAGCAGGCGGTTGCCCGCGGCCGGCGCGCCGAAGAGGTAGTCGCCCTGCACCTGCACCGTGTACGCGTCGTCCGGCGCCAGCACCGGCTTGTCGGTCTTGAGCTCCAGCTTCATGCGCTCGGGCAGGAACTCCTCCACCTTGAAGCTCCAGGTGGTGTCGGCCTTGGGCGCACCCGGGTCGGCGCGCAGCTCCAGCATCCAGGTGCCGGTCTGCGCATCGGCCGGCAGGGCGATGGCCTGCTGGAAGTAGCCGGGCAGGTCGCCACGCGGGCGCCACATCTGCGTGGACACCGTGCGGCCGTCGGCGCGCTTGACGGTCGCCTGCAGCGGCGCGGGCTGCACCGGCTTGCCGTCCGCATCGCGGGCCAGCACCGACACCTGGAAGCTCTCGCCCGGGCGATAGAGGTCCCGCCCGGCGTAGGCGAACAGCTTGGTGGAGGCCGGCAGATGCCCGCCGATGTCGAACTCCGACAGATCCAGCGCCGGCTGCGACAGCACGATGACCGTCATCTCCTTGCCGTCACGCGCGACCAGCAGCCGCGCCTGATCGGGCAGGCGGTCGAAGGCGCCGCGGCCGTCGCCATCGGCCCGGGCCCGGGCCAGCACGCGGGCGTTCTCGTCCAGCAGCTCGAACTGCACGCCCGAGCGCGCCTTGCCGCTCTTCAGCGAGGTGGCAAAGGCCTGCAGGCTGTCGTCATAGCGCCGGGCATGCAGGCCGATGTCGCTGACGTAGAAGTACGTCACCTGGTAGTCGTTGTCGAAGCGGCCCGGCTGGCCCATGACCGCGATGTAGACGCCGGGCTCCTGCAGCGGCTTGATGTTCTCCACCGGCAGAAAGCTCACGTTGCGCCGGTTGGGGCGGTCGTCGGTGCGAAAGCGCGCCAGGTAGACGCTGGTGCTGCTCTTGCGCAGCTGGTCGAGCTGCCAGCCGTTGACGCGGCCCTGCAGCTTGCTGCTGGGCTCGACGTAGACGTATTCGTCGCCCTCTCCGCCTTCGCCGTCCTCGCCCTCGTCGCTGGACGCCTTCTTGCGTGTGCCGGCCACCTGCTCCATGAAGCGCGGCAGCGCGTCGTCGTTGATGCGCAGGAACTGCACGTCCACTTCGGCCTGGTTGACCGTGACCACCGGCAGGCCGCCGTTCTGCCCGGCCGGCAGCACCACGCCGCGGCTGGCGAAGTACCAGGACGGCGCCATCGCCTCACTGCTGGTCTGGCACTGCGCGGCCTTGCCCAGCTTGGCACCGTCTACCGACAGCAGGCCGGCCCCGATCTCGATGCGGTAGCGGTGCTGCGCCGGGGCATACGGGAAGTAGGCGATGCGCGGGTTGTCGCCCAGGGTCCAGGCGCCCTGCACCAACTGGCCCTTGTCGTCGCCGGGCCCGGCGGCCTTGTCAGCCTTCCTGCCGTCCTGGCCCTCCACCGGGCCGAGGTCGAAGACATGGATCAACTCATCAAGCGACTGCTTGTCCTTCAGCGGCTGGGTGAAGACCACTGCCAGCGCCGTGCGGTCGTCCAGCACGCGCGGCTTGCAGTCGGCCAGGGCGAAGGGCGCATCCGGCGCGGCCACCTCTTGCCCCCCCGCGGCGCCACCCCGGCCCGCCCACCACCATGCAGCGGCACTCACCACCGCCGCGCCCAGCAGGCCCAGGCCCAGCCTGGTCTTGGTGCTCATCCTCATCGCCATCCCTCCCTGCGGCTCGCCGGCCGTCTCCCTGGGCTGCTGAAGCTCAGCCCGCTGAACAAGCAAAACGCGGCGCGGATTCTGACAGCCGGGTCATGCGCAGAGTCGGGGCCCTTCGTCCATGCCAGGTGCGCACCGGCCACCAGCCATCAGGGCATGTCCAGGAACCTGGCGACGAACGAGAGCACCGCATCGGGCCGCTCGCGATGCGGCACGTGGCCGGTGTCGGCCAGGATCTCGACCTGGGCAGGCCCACCGCAATGGCTGGCGATCATGTGCGGATGCGCCGCGGAGCCGTATTCATCCTGCGCACCGTGCAGCGCCAACACCGGCGCGCTCACCCGCGGCAACACGTCGGCCAGCGACCAGCCGGCAAAGTCGGGGTGCAGCCAGGTTTCGGTCCACGCGTCCAGCACCCATTGCGCCCGCGGGCCGTGGTAGCGCGCCAACCGCTGCATCTGCGCCGGGTCGCGGAACTGCTCACGTGCGGCACGGATGCCGGCCAGCGTGCGATCCTCCACGAAAGCTTGGGCCGACTCGGTGATCACCGCCTCGCAGTCGCCTGCGAACGCCGCCGCGCAGTGGATCGCCATGCCGCCGCCGACGCTGTGACCGAAGACGACGAAGCGGCCCAGGCCCAGCGCCTTGCGCACGGCCGCAAATCCGCTGCCCGCCTCGTCCGCGATGAAGCCAGGCGAGATTGGCGCCAAGCGCGCATCCGAGCGGCCGAAGCCCAGCCGGTCATAGGCCACCACGCGGCGGCCGGTGGCCCCGGCCAGCGCGGCAGGGAAGTCACGCCACAGCTCCACGCAGCCCAGCGAGTCGTGCAGCAGCACGATGGGCGCTCGCCCGCCCGCTGGCGGCTGCGCCTGGGGCCACCAGCTGCGGCAGAACAGCCGCCAGCCAAGGTGCTCGATGAAGTGGTCCTCGGTGCGGGGCGATGAAGGTGACATCAGCGACATGAGAGGAAGGGCCCGTGCGGGCGTGAGGGCAAGGACAAAAGGGAAGGCCAGCGCGTCAACCCGCCAGCGCCAGGCGCAGACCCAGCAGCGTGAACACGGCCGCCGCCAGCCGGTCCAGCCAGCGGCCGGCTCCCGGCCTGCGCATCAGCGCTGCGCCGATGACGCCCGAGAACGCGCCCAGCAGCCCGAAGAGCGCGGCGGCCTGCGCGGTGAAGATCAGGCCGAGCAGCGCCATCTGCAGCGGCACCGCACCGGCCGCCGGCACGACGAACTGCGGCAGCAGCGACAGGAAGAACAGCACTACCTTGGGGTTGACCGCATTGGCCAGCAGCCCCTTGGCGAAGAGCCGCGCGGGTGTGTCGACACGGGCGCCGGCCCCACCATCCGGCTGCCCGATACGCACCGCACCGGCATGGCGCCAGGCCTGCACGCCCAGCCAGACGAGATAGCCGCCACCCGCCCACTTGAGCACGGTGAAGGCCGCAGGCGACGCGGCGATCAGCGCGCCCCCGCCCAGCACGGCCAGCAGCGTGTGGCTCAGGCACCCCAGCGCGCAGCCCAGGCCGAAGGCCATGCCGGCCCGCCGGCCGCGCGACATGCCGATGCCCAGCACCATCAGGTTGTCCGGGCCCGGCGTGGCGGTCAGCAGCACGGCCGCGGCCAGAAAGCCCAGCACCTGCTCTGCGCTCAGCATGGCCGGGCCTGCACGTCGATCGCCCCGCGCATCAGGCCGACAACTGCGCCCAGGCCTTTTCCAGCCGCTTGACGGACACCGGCTGCGGCGTGCGCAGCTCCTGGGCGAAGAGGCTCACGCGCAGCTCCTCCAGCAGCCAGCGGAACTCGTCCAGCCGCGCATCGGCCACGCCCTTGCGCTCGGTCACGGCGCGCTGCCAGCGCTGCTCCAGCGGGCGCAGCTCGGCCAGGCGCTGGGCATCGCGCGCCGGGTCGCCACGCAGCTTGTCCAGCCGCATGACGATGCCCTTCAGGTACCGCGGCAGGTGCTGCAGCTGCGCATAGGGCGTGGTGGCGACGAAGCGCTTGCCCACCAGCCGCTGCAGCTGGGCCTGGATGTCGTCGGCCACGTCCTTGGCCGGGCGCGCGTCCTTGAGCTTGCGCGTGGCGGCAGCAAACTCGGTCAGCACCGTGCCGGCCAGGCGGGCCACCTCTTGCGCGATCAGGTTCAGCCGCGTGCGGCCTTCTTCGATGCGGGCCTTGAAGCTGGCCTCGTCATGCGGCAGCGGATCGGCCAGGAAGGCACGGTCCAGGGCCACGTCGATGATCTGGTCGCGCAGCTCCTCGCTCGTGCCCAACGGCATGAACGCCATCGCCATCTTCTGCAGGTCCGGCAGGTTCTTCTCCAGGTACTTCAGCGGCTCGCGGATCTGCAGCGCGACCAATCGGCGCAGGCCGGCGCGGTGCCGGGCCGCGGCGGCATCGGGCTCATCGAAGACCTCGACCTCCACATGCGTGCCCTTGTCGATCAGTGCCGGAAAGCCGATCAGCGTCTGGCTGCCGCGCTGGATCTCCATCAGCTCGGGCAGCTCGCCGAAGGTCCAGGTGGTGTAGCGGGCCGCTGCGGCGGGCGCTGGGGCCGGTGCGGAGGCCAGTACCGGTGCAGCAGCAGCCGGCTGGCGATCCCGCTGATCGCGCGGCGGCCGGCCGTCGCGCGGGCCTTCACGCGGGGCGTCCTGCCGGCCGCCCGGTTGACTGGCGGAGGCTCGTGCGAGCGGCGCAGGCTGGGCCGTCGCCGCCTGGGCGCCCTGCCCGCCCGCCGCTGCGCCCAGCGACCCCTTCAAGGCCGCTAGCGCCTGGAAGGCGCCCCGAGCCTGCGCGCCCCACTCCGCCTTGAGCGCTGCCAGGTTGCGCCCCATGCCCAGCTGACGGCCGTGCTCGTCCACCACGCGCCAGTTCATGAACAGATGCGGCGGCACCAGCTCCAGCTTGAAGTCCGCCCGCTTGATGTCGAGCTGCGTGCGCTCGCGCACGTCCCTCAGCAGCGCATCCAGCAGGCTGCCCTGGCCGAAGGCCGCCGCGGCGACGAAGCCTTCCGCATAGTCCGGCAGCGGCACCAGCCGCGCGCGCGGCTTCTGGTGCAGGCTCTTGACCAGGGCCAGCACCTTGTCCTTGAGCATGCCGGGCACCAGCCACTCGCCGCGCTCCTCGCTGACCTGGTTGAGCGCGTAGATCGGCACCGTCACCGTCACGCCGTCGCGCGCGTCGCCCGGCTCATGCAGGTAGCTGGCGCTGCAGTCCACGCCGCCCAGGCGGATGGTCTTGGGGAAGGCCGCGCTGGTGATGCCCGCGGCCTCGTGGCGCATCAGCTCCTCGCGGGTGAGCATCAGCAGCTTGGGGTTGTCGCGTGAGGCCTGCCGGTACCAGCGCTCGAAGCTCGCACCGCTGACCACCTCGGCCGGCAACTGGGCGTCATAGAAGGCATGGATCAGCTCGTCATCCACCAGCACGTCCTGCCGGCGGGCCTTGTGCTCCAGCGCCTCCACCTGCGCGATCAGCTTGCGGTTGTGCGCGAAGAAGGGCAGCCGCGTCTCCCATTCGCCCTCCACCAGCGCCTGGCGGATGAAGATCTCGCGCGCCGCCGGCGCATCGACCAGGCCGTAGTTGACGCGCTTGTTGTTGTAGACCACCAGGCCGTAGAGCGTGGCCCGCTCCAGCGCCACCACCTCGGCGGCCTTCTTCTCCCAGTGCGGCTCCAGCAGGGTCTTCTTTAGCAGGTGGCCGCCCACGGTGATGAGCCACTGCGGCTCGATGGCAGCCAGGCCGCGCCCGAAGAGCCGCGTCGTCTCCACCAGCTCGGCGGCGATCAGCCAGCGGCCGGGCTTCTTGCTCAGGTGCGCGCCCGGGTGGCGCCAGAACTTGATGCCGCGCGCGCCCAGGTACCAGTCCTCCTCGTCGTGCTTCACGCCCACGTTGCCGAGCAGGCCGGCCAGCATCGACAAGTGGATCTGCTCATAAGTGGCCGGGCTGCCATTGAGCCGCCAGCCGTGCTCGGCCACCACCGTGTGCAGCTGCTGGTGCACGTCGCGCCACTCGCGCACGCGGCGCGGGTTGACGAAGTGCTCGCGCAGCAGCTGGTCGTACTTGCGGTGGCTGAGCTTGTGCACGGGCGGCTCGTCGGCCGCGGCGGCGTCCTGGCCCCTGCCCTGCTCTTTGCCCTGGCCCTTGGCCTGGTCTTTGCTCTTTCTGGGCCGCACACCGCGGCTGTCCTCCAGCCAGGTCCAGAGCTTGAGGTAGCCCATGAACTCCGACTTCTCGTCGTCGAACTTCTTGTGCTTCTCATCGGCCGCCTGCTGCTGCTCCAGCGGCCGGTCGCGCGCATCCTGCACCGACAGGGCCGCGGCGATGATCAGCACCTCCTCCAGCGCCTGGCGCTCACGGGCCTCGATGATCATGCGGCCGATGCGCGGATCCAGCGGCAGCTTGGCCAGCTCGCGGCCGATGGGCGTGAGCTCCAGCCGCGCATCGACCCGGGCCGGCAGCTCGCCCATGGCCGGCGTGTCGTCCACCTGCGCAATGGCGCCCAGCTCGGACAACAGCGCGTAGCCATCAGCGATCGCCTTGCGCGGCGGCGGCTCGATGAAGGGAAAGTCCTCCACCGCGTCCAGCCCCAGCGACTTCATGCGCAGGATCACCCCGGCCAGCGACGAGCGCAGGATCTCCGGGTCGGTGAAGCGCGGCCGGCCGGCAAAGTCCTGCTCGTCATACAGGCGCACGCAGATGCCGTTGCTCACCCGGCCGCAGCGCCCGGCGCGCTGGTTGGCCGCGGCCTGGCTGACCGGCTCGATCTGCAGCTGCTCGACCTTGTTGCGATAGCTGTAGCGCTTCACCCGCGCCAGGCCCGCGTCGATCACATAGCGGATGCCCGGCACGGTCAGCGACGTCTCGGCCACGTTGGTGGCCAGCACGATGCGCGGCGCACCGCCCGTCTCGAAGACGCGGTCCTGCTCCTGCTGGCTCAGCCGCGCGAACAGCGGCAGGATCTCCACGCCGGGTGGATGGTGG
The DNA here is from genome assembly GCA_016219375.1 of Burkholderiales bacterium. Lineage (GTDB taxonomy): Bacteria > Pseudomonadota > Gammaproteobacteria > Burkholderiales > Burkholderiaceae_C > Aquabacterium. The sequence continues at coordinate 112,863 of JACRNC010000016.1, read as the reverse complement.
CCGCGCAGCTTCTCGGCCGCCTCGCGGATCTCGCGCTCGCCGGGCAGGAAGACCAGCACGTCGCCCGGCCCCTCGCGCCAGAGCTCGTCCACCGCATCCAGGATGGCCTGGTTGAGGTCGTAGTCCTTGCTGTCCTCGAACGGCCGCCAGCGCTGCTCCACGGGGAACAAGCGGCCCGACACCATCAGCACCGGCGCCGGCCCTCGTGTACTGGCGAAGTGCTGTGCAAACCGCTCCGCATCGATGGTGGCCGAGGTGACGATCACCTTCAGGTCGGGCCGGCGCGGCAGCAACTGGCGCAGGTAGCCCAGCAGGAAGTCGATGTTCAGGCTGCGCTCGTGGGCCTCGTCGATGATCAGCGTGTCGTAGGCGCGCAGGTCCGGGTCGCCTTGCGTCTCGGCCAGCAGGATGCCGTCGGTCATCAGCTTGACGCTGGCGCCCGGCTGCAGCCGGTCCTGGAAGCGGACCTTGTAGCCCACCACCTCACCCAGCGGCGTCTTCAGCTCCTCGGCGATGCGCTTGGCCACGCTGGACGCCGCGATGCGTCGCGGCTGCGTGTGGCCGATCAGCCCGCCGCCGTTGGCCCGGCCGCGGCCCATCGCCAGCGCGATCTTGGGCAGCTGCGTGGTCTTGCCCGAGCCGGTCTCGCCGCAGACGATCACCACCTGGTGCTCGCGCAGCGCCGCCTCGATCTCGCCGCGGCGGGCCGAGACGGGCAGCGACTCCGGGAAGGTGATGGGCGGCAGCGGCGTGGCCGGCGCGGCAGGGCGCCGGCCGTCCGGATGGCGCGGCCGCCTCCCCGCAGCCTCGCGGCCTCCGGCCACGACGGGCTCTGCAGCCGCGGCCGGCGCAGCAACATGTCGGTTCGTGCGCGGTGGCACCGTATCGCGAGGCATCAGGGCAAGGGGGGTCGTGCAGAATCGCGGATTATCCCGAGCGGCCCCAAGCCGCCGCCTGCAGCGCACCTCACCCGCGCCGTCACCCACGACGCCCCGCCCGCATGGACCTCGTCTTCCCCCACACGTTCGTCCCGTGGTTCCGCTCGGTGGCGCCCTATATCCACTCGCACCGCGGCAAGACGTTTGTCGTGGCCATCGCGGGCGAGCTGATCCACTCCGGCAAGCTGCCCACCTTCGCCCAGGACCTGGCCCTGCTTCAGGCCATGGGCATCAAGGTGGTGCTCACCCACGGCTTTCGCCCGCAGATCGAGGACCAGCTGCGCGCCAAGGGGCATCAGTCGCGCTACTCCCACGGCATGCGCATCACCGACTCCTTGGCGCTGGACTGCGCCCAGGAGGCCGCGGGCCAGCTGCGCTACGAGATCGAGGCGGCCTTCTCGCAGGGCCTGCCCAACACGCCGATGGCGGGATCGTCCGTGCGCGTGCTGTCGGGCAACTTCATCACCGCCCGCCCGGTGGGCATCGTCGATGGCGTGGACTTCATGCACACCGGCCTGGTGCGCCGGATTGATGCGGTCTCCATCCGCCGCGCCATCGACAGCGGCGCCATGGTGCTGCTGTCGCCCTTCGGCTTTTCGCCCACCGGCGAGGCCTTCAACCTGAGCATGGAAGACGTGGCCACCGCCGCCGCCATCGCGCTGCAGGCCGACAAGCTGATCTTCGTCACCGAGGTGCGCGGCGTGCCGCAGGACCCGGCCCAGGCCGCCGACCCGGAATGCGAGATTGACCAGGAGCTGGCCCTGGCCGATGCCGAGCGGCTGCTGGCCGCGCTGCCCAACCCGCAGCAGCCCACCGACACGGCGTTCTACCTGCAGCACGCCGTCAAGGCCGGGCGCAACGGCGTGGAGCGCGTGCACATCATCCCGTACAAGATCGACGGCGGCCTGCTGATGGAGGTGTTCACCCACGACGGCGTGGGCACCATGATCGTCGACGAGAAGCTCGAGAGCCTGCGCGAAGCCACGGTCGACGACGTGGGCGGCATCCTGCAGCTCATCGAGCCCTTCGAAAAGGACGGCACGCTGGTCAAGCGCGACCGCACCGAGATCGAGCGCGACATCCATCAATACACCGTCATCGAGCACGACGGCATCATCTTCGGCTGCGCCGCGCTGCACCCCTACCCCGAGGCGCGCACCGCCGAGATGGCCGCGCTGACCATCTCCCCGGCCGTGCAAGGCCAGGGCGATGGCGAGAGGATCCTGAAGCGCATCGAGCAGCGCGCCCGCGCGATGGGCCTGGACAGCCTGTTCGTGCTGACCACCCGCACCATGCACTGGTTCATCAAGCGCGGCTTCGCCCAGGTGGACCCTGAGTGGCTGCCCGAGGCCCGCAAGCGCAAGTACAACTGGGACCGCCGCTCGGTGGTCCTCGTCAAGCATCTCAAGTGAACCCAGGCGCGCGCCCTCCGGACAGCGCGCCGCATCCCCCTCAAGGACCCGCCATGCCCCGCACCGTGAACTGCATCCATCTCAAGAAGGAAGCCGAAGGCCTGGACTTCCCGCCCTACCCTGGCGAGCTGGGCAAGCGCATCTACGACAACGTCAGCAAGGAAGCCTGGCAGCAGTGGATGCGCCACCAGACCATGCTCGTCAACGAGAACCGCCTGAACCTGGCCGACGCGCGCGCCCGCCAGTACCTCGCGCGGCAGATGGAGAACTTCTTCTTCGGCACCGGCGCCGAGCAGCCGGCCGGCTACGTGCCGCCGTCGCAGCAGGGTTGACCCCCCCCAGGGCTAGGGATGGCCCAGGGAAAACCTCCAACACCTTGCCTGGCTGGCGTGCTTTTCGTCACGCCCCACACTAGGATGCGCGCACACCGAACCATCTCGGTGCAACAACAAGTGAGGGGGAAACCCATGACCATCCGCAAGACCGCCCTGGCCCTGGCCATCCTGGCCGCCAGCACGGCATCCCACGCCGTCACCATCGGCAACGACATCCCGGCCGGCACGCTGGGCCACTGGAGCGCCGACGTCACCAGCGGCGGCGAAACCCGCCTGGCCAACCTGACGGCCAAGACGGTGGGCGGCCAGATCGTCACCGGCGACATCGTCTACGACTACTTCAGCTACGTCTCCACCGGCAGCGGCGCCTTCCGCCTGAATGGCGGCACGGTCACGGCCATCGACAGCCACACCGTGCAGAGCACCGGCAGCTTCACCGGCAGCCTGGGCAACCAGATCAACTGGACGGTGACGAGCACCATCGGCGCCGACAGCAAGATCCTGAAGAACACCTTCAGCTTCTCCGCGGCCAACGGCCAGCTGGGCACCATCGGCCTGCTGCAGTATCTGGACGAAGACGTGGCCGGCTCGGGCGACGACCTGTTCTTCACCCGCGGCAGCGTGGCCGGCAACTCGCTGGAGCTCTACACCGTGGACCAGGCCGGCCTCTACGGCGTCAGCCACAGCGGCGCCTTCAGCGCGGCCCAGGGCCTGGTCAACAGCAGCTTCACCGGCTGGGCCATGAACCAGTACAACCAGATGAAGCCGGCCATTACAGCCGGCACCCAGGCCGTGTCGCCCAACGGCGTCATCGCCCCGGGCCTGCCCAGCTACGACCAGGCCGGCATCGGCCCGGTCTACGGCGCCTTCGACATCGTCTCGGTCCTGGCCTGGAACGTGAACGCCGACGCCACCTCGGCCACCATCGTCACCACCCTGGGCGGCGTGCCCAGCATCGACGACGTGCGCCCGCCCGTGCCCGAGCCGGGCACCTATGCGCTGATGCTCGGCGGCCTGGCCGTCCTGGGCGCCGTGGCCCGCCGCAAGGCCGTGCGCAGCTGAGCGCGCACCTCGCGCCCGTCAGTCGAGCCCGGCCCCGTGCCGGGCTTTTTTCTGGCCGCAGCGCACAATGAGCGCCTGATCAACCCGACCGCTTCCACCATGAGACTGCTCATCGCCGGCGCGCTGGTCGCCGCGCTCACCGCCTGCTCCACCACCAGCCCCGACGTCATCCAGCGCGACCAGGCCCAGCGCCTGTCTCAGGTGCAGGACGCCGTCGTGCTCAACGTGCGTCCCGTTACCGTCGAAGGCACGCAAAGCGGCCTGGGCGGCGCCGCAGGCGGCGTGATCGGCGGCGTGGCGGGCTCGTCCGTCGGCGGCCGCCGCGAGGCCATCGCCGTCGGCGTCCTCGGCGCCGTAGCAGGCGCTGTCGCCGGCAACGCCGCAGAACGCATGGGCACCCGCGAAAGCGCCGTGGAAGTGCTGGTGCAGTTGCCCAGCGGCGAGCGCCGGGCCATCGTGCAGGCCGTTGGCAACGAGACCCTGCAGCCCGGCGACAAGGTGCTGATGATCACCAGCGGCGGCAAGACCCGCGTGAGCAAGGCGCCGCGCTGAGGCGCCGTAACTGGTCATGCGAGCAGGCCGCAAAGGCGGCCCGCTGCATTGCCAAAACGCTTGATCTTGGTAGGCCGTGCAGGGCTCGAACCTGCGACCAAAGGATTATGAGTCCTCTGCTCTAACCGACTGAGCTAACGGCCCCCGGGTATGGAGCGCGGCATTGTAGGCAGCCGCGCCTTCAAGGCAGACCTTGCGGCCTACTTCTGACTCAGCGCGTTGGACACCAGCTTGGCCGTGATGTCCACGATCTCGATCATGCGGTCATAGGCCATGCGCGTTGGCCCGATCACGCCCAGGGTGCCGACCACCTGGCCATCGACCACGTAGGGCGCGCTGACGACCGACAGCTCTTCGAACGGCACGACCTGGCTTTCGCCGCCGATGTAGATGCGCACGCCCTCGGCGCGGCTGGAGACGTCGAGCAGCCGCATGAGCTGGGTCTTCTGCTCGAAGAGGTCGAACATGCGGCGCAGCGAGCCCAGGTCGCTGGAGAAGTCTTCCACCGTCAGCAGGTTGCGCTCGCCGGAGACGACGACCTGCTCGGTGCTTTCGTTGAGCGCCTCGGTGCCGGCCTGCACGGCGGCCTGCATCAGCGTGGCGATCTCGCCGCGGAGTTGGTCCACCTCCACGCGCAGGCGCTCGCGTACCGCGTCCAGCGTCAGGCCGGCATAGTGTGCGTTGAGGTGGTTGCTGGCCTCCACCAGCTGGGACTGGCTGTAGTCCTGCGCGGTGAAGATCACGCGGTTCTGCACGTCGCCATCCGGCGCGACCAGGATCACCAGCACCCGGCGCTCGGACAGGCGCAGGAATTCGATGTGATGGAAGACGCCGGCCTTGCGCGGCGAGGTCACCACGCCGACGAACTGCGACAGGTTGGACAGCAGATGCGCCGCATTGGCGATCACGCGCTGCGGCTGGTCGGGCTGCAACTGGCCGCGCGCTTCTTCAGGCAGGGCCGACGGGCTCAGCGACGTGCGCACCGTCAGCATGGTGTCCACGAAGAGCCGATACCCGCGCGCGGTAGGCACCCGGCCGGCCGAGGTATGCGGGCTGGCGATCAGGCCCAGCTCTTCCAGGTCGGCCATCACGTTGCGGATGGTGGCCGGCGACAGCTCCAGACCGGACGCCCGCGACAGGGTGCGCGACCCCACCGGCTGGCCGTCGGCGATGTACCGCTCGACCAGCGTCTTCAGCAGCGTCTTGGCGCGATCGTCCAGCATGGATTTCGATTGTAGGACGGGGGCTTGGCGAGCCCGGTCGCCCAGAGGCGCTGTGGTGTAATTTGCCCCATGCCGAGCCGCTTCCGACATGCCGCCCTGGTGGGCAAATACCATGCGCGCGGCATCCGGCCGCTGCTCGACGACATCGCGCACTTCCTGATGCGCGCCGGGCTGGAGGTGTCGCTGGAGCTCGACACTGCGCGCAACACCGGCATGACCGACTACCCCGCGCTCGACCCCCGGCAGATGGGCGAGCAATGCGACCTGGCGGTGGTGGTGGGCGGCGACGGCACCATGCTGCACATCGCCCGCGAACTGGCCCGCTACAACGTGCCGCTGGTCGGCATCAACCACGGCCGGCTGGGCTTCGTCACCGACATCCCGATGGAGGGCTGGCAGAAGACGCTGGCCGCGATGGTGGCCGGTGACTACGAGGAAGAAAGCCGCGCCATGCTGGAGGGCTCGGTCATCCGCCACAGCCCGAACGGCGACGAGGTGATCGACGAAGGCTTCGCCCTCAACGAGGTCGTGGTCAGCCGCGGCGCCACGGCCGGCATGGTGGAGCTCAAGGTCAACATCGGCGGCCAGTTCGTCGCCAACTTCCGCGCCGACGGTCTGATCCTGGCCTCGCCCACCGGCTCCACCGCCTATGCCTTGTCGGCCGGCGGCCCCATCCTGCATCCCGGCATCGGCGGCTGGCTGCTGGTGCCGATCGCGCCGCACACCTTGTCCAACCGGCCCATCGTGCTGCCGGACTCGGGCGAGGTCTGCATCGAGATCGTCGCCGGCCGGGATGCATCGATGAACTTCGACATGCAGTCGTTGGCCTCGCTGCTGCACGGCGACCGCATCCTGGTGCGCCGCTCGCCGCACCGCGCGCGCTTCCTGCATCCGCGCGGCTGGAGCTACTACGCCACGCTGCGCCGCAAGCTGCGCTGGAACGAGGGCCTGAGCTGATGCTGCGCCGCCTGAGCCTGCGCGACTTCGTCATCGTCGACGAGCTGGAGCTCGACTTTGCCGCGGGCTTCACCGTGCTGACGGGCGAGACCGGCGCCGGCAAGTCCATCCTGATCGACGCATTGCAGCTGGCCCTGGGCACGCGGGCCGATGCCGGCGTGGTGCGCGAGGGCGCGGCACGTGCCGACATCCTGGCCGAGTTCGAGCCGCCTGGGGCCTTGGCTGCAGCCCTGGCTCCCTGGCTGGACGAAGGCGGCTTCGAGGCTGGCGACAGCCTGCTGCTGCGCCGCACGGTGGATGCCCAGGGCAAGAGCCGGGCATGGATCAACGGCAGCCCGGCCACCGTGACCCAGCTGCGCGAGCTGGGCGAGCGGCTGGTGGACATCCACGGCCAGCACGCCTGGCAGAGCCTGACCCGGCCCGACGCCGTGCGCGCGCTGCTCGACGCCCAGGCCCAGGCCGATCTGCAGCCGCTGTCCCGGGCCTGGGCCGCCTGGCGCGATGCCGCCCGCCGCCTGGACGACGCCCGCAGCCGCCATGCCGAGCTGGACCGCGAGCGCGAGCGCCTGCAGTGGCAGATCAATGAGCTGGACAAGCTCGCCCCCGGCGACGACGAGTGGGACGAGCTCAATGCCGAACACAAGCGCCTCAGCCATGCGCAGGGCATCCTGGACGCCGCTCGCACAGCCCTGGATGCCGTCAGCGAAGGCGACGAATCGGCCGACAGCCTGACCGACCGCGCCGTCGATGCACTGCAGGAGCTGGTCGAGGTCGATCCCCAGATCGGCGAGGCGGTGGACGTGCTGCGCAGCGCCCAGGCCCAGTTGCGCGACGCGGCGCACACCGTCTCCGCCGTGCTGCGCCGCACCGAGCTGGATCCGCAGCGTCTGGCCACGGTAGACGAACGCCTGGCCGGCTGGATGGGCCTGGCCCGACGCTTTCGCCGCCAGCCGCAGGAGCTGCCGGCCACGCTCAAGGCCTGGCAGCAGGAGCTGGCCGAGCTGGATGCCGCCGCCGATCTGGGCGCGCTGGAGCAGGCGGCCGAGCAGGCCCGACGTGCCTTCGATACCGAGGCCCGGCGCATCAGCAAGCTGCGCCAGCAGGCCGCGCCGGCGCTGTCGTCGGCCGTCACCCAGGCCATGCAGACGCTGGGCATGGCCGGCGGCCGGTTCGAAATCGCCCTGCGCCCCCTGGACGAGCCGCAGGCCCACGGGCTGGAGGCGGTGGAGTTCCTCGTCGCCGGTCATGCCGGCAGCACGCCGCGTCCGCTGGCCAAGGTGGCCTCGGGCGGCGAGCTGTCCCGCCTGGCGCTGGCCATTGCCGTGTGCTCGCTGGCTGGCCGCCAGCGCGACGGCGCCAGCGCGCCCACGCTGATCTTCGACGAGATCGACGCCGGCATCGGCGGCGCGGTGGCCGAGACGGTCGGCCGCCTGATGCAGCGCCTGGGCCGCGAGGCGCAGGTGCTGGCTGTCACCCACCTGGCCCAGGTGGCGGCCTGCGCTGACCACCATCATGTGGTGGCCAAGCAGGCGCAGGCTGGCCGCACCACCAGCCGCATCGCACCGGTGGCCGGCGACGCCCGCGTGGCCGAGGTCGCCCGCATGCTGGGCGGCCAAGCCAGCGCCGCCGGCCTGGCCCATGCGCGCGAGCTGCTGGACCAGGCTCGCCACGCACCCGCTGCGCAGGCCGCGCCGCCCGGCCCGTCCACCGCCGGCAACCGAGCGCGCAGCCCGGCCGATGCGGCGCGCAAGCAGCGCGCCTGAGCCCCACGATGAGCGCTGCTCCATCCGACCCCACGGCCTCGATGCGGGCCCCCACGCCGGCCGCCATCGGCCCGCTGGACATCGTGCTGGTCACCGGCATCTCCGGCTCCGGCAAGTCGGTGGCCATGCAGGCGCTGGAAGACGCAGGCTTCTACTGCGTGGACAACCTGCCCATCGAGCTGCTGCGCGACTTCATCCGCCTGGAGCGCGAGCGCGCCGCCGAGGGCCTGCCCCGCCGCGTGGCGGTGTCGGTGGACATCCGCACCGGCCGGCAGATCAGCCAGCTCCTGCCTCGCCTGGACGAGCTGCGCCTGGACGGCGTATCCATCCGCTCCATCTTCCTGGATGCCGGCATGGATGTGCTGGTCCGTCGCTACTCCGAGACCCGCCGCCCGCATCCGCTGGCGCGCGAGCCGCGGGCGGAGGGCGACGCCCAGCGCGCGCTGATCGAGACCATCGAGATCGAGCGCGAGCTGCTCGCCGGCCTGCGTGAGGCCTCCACCGTGATCGACACCACCCACCTGCGCCCGGCCCAGCTGCGCAGTTGGGTGCGCAAGCTGGTGGAGGCCGATGCCGCGGTGCTGACGCTGGTCTTCGAATCCTTTGCCTTCAAGCGCGGCGTGCCGCTGGATGCGGACTACGTCTTCGACGTGCGCATGCTGCCCAACCCACACTACGTGCCCGAGCTCAAGCCGCAGACCGGGCGCGATGCGGCTGTCATCGACTACCTGCGTCAGCAGCCGGAAGCAGCCGAGCTGCTGGTGCAGATCGAAGCCTTCCTGGCCCGCTGGCTGCCCGCGCTGCGCAACGACCACCGCAGCTACGTCACGGTCGCCATCGGCTGCACCGGCGGGCAGCATCGGTCGGTCTACTTTGCCGAGCAGCTGGGCCAGCGGTTTGCCGCGCTGGCGACCACGCTAGTGCGCCACCGCGAGCTGGACGCCCTGCCCGCGCCCACCCCTCTTTCCGCCCCGCCCGCCGCCTCGACATGACCGACGCCCGCGCCTCGCGCTGCGACCTGGATCTCTTCCCGCTGCGCGCGGTGCTGTTCCCCGACGGGCTGCTCGGGCTCAAGATCTTCGAGGCGCGCTATCTGGACCTGATCGGCGCCTGCCTGCGCGAGCAGCGTCCCTTCGGCGTCGTCGGCCTGCGCCAGGGCAGCGAGGTGCGCCAGGGCAACGAGGCTGTCGAGCTGGAGGACGTCGGCACGCTGGCCGAGATCCTGGAGGTCGATGGCGACCAGCCCGGCATCCTGCAGCTGCGCTGCCGCGGCGGCCAGCGCTTCCGCCTCGAGCGCCGCTGGCAGGAGCCGTCCGGCCTGTGGCGTGCCAGCGCCGAGCTGCTGCCGGCCGATGCGGTGCTGGCGCCGCCCGCCGGCCAGCAGGGCTGCGCCGCCTCGCTGAGCCAGGCCATCGGCAATCTGCACAACCAGGGCGTGCACCCCTGCCTGAAGCCCTACCGCTTCGACGATGCGGGCTGGGTGGCCAACCGCTGGTGCGAGCTGCTGCCGCTGTCGCAGCAGGCCCGCCAGCGGCTGATGGAGCTGGACGACCCGCTCGTGCGCCTGAACCTGGTGGACGAGTTCCTGCGCAGCAAGGGCGTGATCGGCTGAGCCGCCCGGCTCAATACACCAGCCGGTCCGGGCGGATGTCGCGCAGGATGGTGGTGGCGATCTCCTCGATCGACTTGTGCGTGGACGACAGCCACGCGATGCCCTCGCGGCGCATCAGCGACTCGGCCTCGGCCACCTCGTAGCGGCAGTTCTCGATGCTCGCGTATTTGCTGTTGGGCCGGCGCTCGTGCCGGATCTCGGCCAACCGGTCCGGCGCGATCGACAGGCCGAAGCACTTGGACTTGTGCGGCACCAGCATCGACGGCAGCCGCCCACGCTCGAAGTCATCCGGGATCAGCGGCACATTGGCCGCCTTGATGCCGTGCTGCATGGCCAGGTAGAGCGAGGGCGGCGTCTTGCCGCTGCGGCTCACGCACACCAGCACCACGTCGGCCCGCTCCAGGTTGCGCGCCGACTGGCCGTCGTCGTGCTCCAGCGCGAAGTTGATCGCCTCGATGCGCTCGTTGTATTCGCGGTCCTTGGAGATGTCCGAGAAGCGGCCCACACGGTGGTTGGACTTCATGCCGAACTCCAGCTCCAGCGGCTCGACGAAGGTCTTGAACATGTCGAAGACCAGGCCGCGGCAGCCGTCCATCACGATGCCCAGCACCTCGGCATCGACCAGCGTCGTGAAGACCACCGGCCGGCGGCCTTCGCGCTCGGCGGTGGCATTGATCTCGCGCACCACCTGATGCGCCTTGTCGGCCGTGTCGATGAAGGGCCGGCGCACGTGGCGCGGCTTGATGGAGAACTGCGCCAGGATGGAGTTGCCGAAGGTCTCGGCGGTGATGCCGGTGCCGTCGGAGACGAAGAAAACACTGCGTTCGGACATGTGCGAAGGGGCTGGCGGATGCGCCCGGCGGCGACTGGCGGCGTGGCAGTCGTGCGGGCCGACTTCGCGTCCCCTTACCGCAGGCTGCTCCTAGGGGTCAGCCCCGTAGAATGTCCCGAAACGTCCCTCGCATCAAGCCATGCCGGCCCCAAGACAAGACCGATAACGTGCGCTGGGCATGCGGGACCCCGGTTTTTTCATCATCACGGAGCCTTCCCATGTCCACCAGCGAGACGACCGCCCTGGTCATCCCGTTCGAGCAGTTGCGCATGACCGACGTCGAGACCGTCGGCGGCAAGAACGCCAGCCTGGGCGAGATGATCTCCCAGCTCGCCGCATCCGGCGTGCGCGTGCCCGGTGGCTTTGCCACCACCGCCCAGGCCTTCCGCGAGTTCCTGGCCCACAGTGGCCTGACCGACAAGATCAACGCCCGGCTGGCCAGCCTGAACACCGATGACGTCCGTGCGCTGGCCGAGGCCGGCGCCGAAATCCGCTCCTGGGTCGAGCACGCGCCCTTCCCGCCCGCGCTGGAGGCCGCCATCCGCGAGGCCTTTGCCAAGCTGGCCGAGGGCAATGCCCAAGCCTCGTTCGCCGTGCGTTCGTCGGCCACTGCCGAGGACCTGCCTGACGCCTCCTTTGCCGGCCAGCAGGAGACCTTCCTCAACGTCGTCGGCATCGAGGACGTGCTGCACAAGATCCGCGAGGTCTTCGCCTCGCTCTACAACGACCGCGCCATCTCCTACCGTGTGCACAAGGGCTTTGCCCATGCCGACGTGGCCCTGTCGGCCGGCGTGCAGCGCATGGTGCGCTCGGACTTGGGCGCAGCCGGCGTGATGTTCACCATCGACACCGAGTCGGGCTTCCCGGACGTGGTCTTCATCACCTCCAGCTACGGCCTGGGGGAGACGGTCGTGCAAGGCGCGGTCAATCCCGACGAGTTCTATGTGCACAAGCCGGCCCTGTCGGCAGGCAAGACCGCCATCATCCGCCGTGCACTGGGCTCCAAGCTGATCAAGATGGAGTTCGCCAGCCCGGCCGAGAAGGCCGCCAGCGGCAAGCTGGTCAAGACGGTGGACACCGCACCCGAGCTGCGCAACCGCTACTCGCTGTCGGACGAGGACGTCAACCAGCTGGCCCACTACGCGCTGATCATCGAGAAGCACTACGGCCGCCCGATGGACATCGAGTGGGGCAAGGACGGCGCCGACGGCCAGCTCTACATCCTGCAGGCCCGGCCTGAGACGGTGAAGAGCCAGTCGCGCGGCAAGGCGGAGTTCCGCTACAAGCTCAAGGGCGACATGTCCAAGACCACGGTGCTGGCCGAAGGCCGCGCCATCGGCCAGAAGATCGGCACCGGCCCCGTGCGCCTGGTGCACTCGCTGGCGGAGATGGACCGCGTGCAGCCCGGCGACGTGCTGGTCACCGACATGACCGACCCCAACTGGGAGCCGGTGATGAAGCGGGCCGCGGCCATCGTCACCAACCGCGGCGGCCGCACCTGCCACGCGGCCATCATCGCCCGCGAGCTCGGCATCCCCGCCGTCGTGGGCTGCGGCGACGCCACCGAGACGCTCAAGGACGGCGCGCTCGTCACCGTGGCCTGCTCCGAGGGCGACACCGGCTACATCTACGACGGCCTGATCGAAACCGAGATCAGCGAGGTCACGCGCGGCGAGCTGCCGCACATCGGCGTGAAGATCATGATGAACGTCGGCAACCCGCAGCTGGCCTTCGACTTCGCGCAGATCCCGAATGCCGGCGTCGGCCTGGCGCGGCTGGAATTCATCATCAACAACAACATCGGCGTCCACCCCAAGGCCATCCTCGACTATCCCAACGTCGATCCGGACCTGAAGAAGGCGGTGGAGTCGGTCGCCCGCGGCCATGCCTCGCCGCGCGCCTTCTACGTCGACAAGCTGGCCGAGGGCATCGCCACCATCGCCGCGGCCTTCTGGCCCAAGCCCGTCATCGTGCGCCTGTCGGACTTCAAGTCCAACGAGTACAAGAAGCTCATCGGCGGCTCGCGCTACGAGCCCGAGGAAGAAAACCCCATGCTGGGCTTCCGCGGTGCCTCGCGCTACATCAGCGAGTCCTTCGGCGAGGCCTTCCAGATGGAATGCCAGGCGCTCAAGCGCGTGCGCAACGACATGGGCCTGACCAACGTCGAGATCATGGTGCCGTTCGTGCGCACGCTGGGCCAGGCCGCGCGCGTGACCGGCATGCTGGCCGAGCACGGCTTGAAGCGCGGCCAGGACGGCCTGCGCGTCATCATGATGTGCGAGGTGCCCAGCAACGCCATCCTGGCCGAGCAGTTCCTGGAGTACTTCGACGGCATGTCTATCGGCTCCAACGACCTCACCCAGCTCACCCTGGGCCTGGACCGCGACTCCGGCCTGGAGCTGCTGGCCCAGGACTTCGACGAACGCGACCCGGCGGTCAAGGCGCTCATCTCTCGCGCCATCGCCGCCTGCCGCGCCACGGGCAAGTACATCGGCATCTGCGGCCAGGGCCCCAGCGACCACCCCGACTTCGCGGAATGGCTCACGGCAGAAGGCATCGTGTCGATCTCGCTCAACCCGGACACGGTGGTGGAGACCTGGCAGCGCCTGGCGACCCGGCGCTGAAGCCCCCCCGGCGCGAGGCCCTGGCCGGCCGTCGCGGCGGCACTGCGGCGCGGGCTATAATCGCCGGCTTTTCGCCTGTCGGGGCAGCCGCAATCGTCTGCGGCCTGCACCGACGACCTTGCCGCACGCGGGATCAGACGCCCCGCGGCGGCTTCCACGCCGACTGCCCGAGCGGGCCTGCCCCACGACGGCGGCGCGGTATCCACAAGGAGTATCCATGCGTCACTATGAAATCGTGCTGCTGATCCACCCGGATCAAAGCGAGCAGGTTCCGGCCATGCTGGAGCGCTACAAGGGCCTGATCACCGCCGCCGGCGGCAAGGTCCACCGCGTCGAGGACTGGGGCCGCCGCCAGCTGGCCTACATGATCCAGAAGCTCGCCAAGGCCCACTACCTGTGCATCAACATCGAGTGCACCAAGGAAACGCTGGCCGAGCTGGAAACCGGCTTCCGCTTCAACGACGCCGTGCTGCGCCACCTGACGGTGCAGAAGTCCAAGGCCGAGACCGCCCCGTCGATCATGATGAAGGCCGTCGAGAAGGAAGAGGCCCGCAAGGCCGCTCCCCAGCCCGAAGCCGCTGCGTAAGGATCCTGCTTCCGTTGCTGCCCGCGCCTGAGCCCGCCTGCCCGCAATGAACCGCCTGGTTCTGAGCGCCCAGGTGATCGAGCGCCGGGCCACGCGCTACACGCCCGCCGGCCTGCCGGCCGCCGATCTCACGCTGCGCCACGAGTCGCAGCTCACCGAGGACGGCACGGCCCGCAAGGTCACCGTCGAGCTCCGTGCCATCGGCATCGGCTCCATCGCCGAGCGCCTGACCAGGCTGGCGGTCGGCGAGGCGGCCGGCTTTGCCGGCTTCCTGAGCGCGCAACGCAACGGACGAGGCGTCCTGTTCCACATCACCGAATTCGAGCCCTCCGCCCCGGCCCCGTCCGGCCCGAGTGCTCCCACTGACCAGTAGAGGTTCGACATGCCTGCTCCCCGTGGCAAAGGTAAGTTCTCCAAGGATCGCAAGACCAAGCGCAACACCCAGTCGCTGCTGTTCCGCCGCAAGCGCTTCTGCCGCTTCACCGTGGCCGGCGTCGAGGAGATCGACTACAAGGACATCGACACGCTGCGCGACTTCATCGCCGAGAACGGCAAGATCATCCCGGCGCGCCTGACCGGCACCCGCGCGATCTTCCAGCGCCAGCTTTCCACCGCCATCAAGCGCGCCCGCTACCTGGCCCTGGTCCCCTACAGCGACCAGCACAAGGTCTAAGCCCGGAGACGACACCATGCAAATCATCCTGCTCGAAAAAGTCGCCAACCTGGGCGCCCTGGGCGACGTGGTCAAGGTCAAGGACGGCTATGCCCGCAACTTCCTGATCCCGTCCGGCCGTGCCCGCCGCGCCACCGAGACGGCCATCAAGGAGTTCGAAGCCCGCCGTGCCGAACTGGAGAAGGCCCAGGCCGAAAAGCTCGCCGCAGCCCAAGGCCAGGGCGAGAAGCTCTCCGGCAAGACCATCACCGTGGCCCAGAAGGCCGGTGTGGACGGCCGCCTCTTCGGCTCCGTCACCAACCACGACATCGCCGAAGGCCTGAAGCAGGCCGGCTTCGAGGTGGCCAAGCAGCAGGTCCGCCTGCCCAATGGCCCGCTGAAGACCACCGGCGAGCACGCCGTGTCGGTGGCCCTGCACACCGACGTGGTGGTGGACATCACCGTCGCCGTGGTGCCCGAGGCCGAGTAAGCCGCGGCGCATCGACAGGTGCAGCAAGGGCCGGCTCTGCCGGCCCTTTTTCATTGGCGCAGCGCTTGCCGGGCATGCCGGTCGCTCACAGCGGTGATCCGCCGCAACGCACAGGCCGTGCCCAGCATTTCCCCCGGTTACCCACAGCGCTGTCCACAGCCGGCGCGCGGTATCGCCCCTACCATTTCCAGATGGCTGCCGTCTTTCCTGCCTCCCTGCCCTCCTCCCCGTCCGGCAACGATGAAGTCGCCCGACTGCGCGTGCCGCCGCATTCCATCGAGGCCGAGCAGAGCGTCCTCGGCGGGCTGCTGCTGGACAACAGTGCCTGGGACCGTGCGGCCGACCTGATCAGCGAAAGCGACTTCTATCGCTTCGAACACCGGCTGATCTTCAGCGCCATCGCCACCCTGGTGAATGCGAACAAGCCGGCCGACGTGATCACGGTATTCGAGCAGCTGACCTCGCTGGGCAAGGCCGACGAGGCCGGCGGGCTGGCCTATCTGAACGCCCTGGCGCAGAGCGTGCCGAGTGCGGCCAACATGCGCCGCTATGCCGAGATCGTTCGCGAGCGCGCCATCCTGCGCAAGCTGGTCAGCGCCAGCGACGAGATCGCGACCAACGCCTTCAACCCGCAGGGCCGGCCGGTGTCGCAGATCCTGGACGAAGCCGAGGGCAAGATCTTCAAGATCGGCGAGGAAGGCTCGCGCTCCAAGCAGGGCTTCCACAGCATGGACTCGCTGGTGGTGGACCTGCTGGACCGCGTGCAGGAGCTGGCCGACAACGGCGCCGAGGAAGTGACCGGCGTGCGCACCGGCTTCTTCGACATGGACCGCATGACCGCCGGCCTGCAGCCGGGTGACCTCATCATCCTGGCCGCGCGCCCCTCCATGGGCAAGACGGCGTTTGCGCTCAACATCGGCGAGCACGTGGCAGTCAACGAGGGCCTGCCGGTGGTCGTCTTCTCGATGGAAATGGGCGCCTCGCAGCTGGCGCTGCGGATGGTCGGCTCGCTGGGCCGCATCAACCAGCAGAACCTGCGCACCGGCCGGCTCAACGACGACGAGTGGGGCCGGCTGTCTGAAGCGGTGGAGAAGCTGCGCAGCGCCAGCGTCTTCATCGACGAGACGCCCGCGCTCAATCCCAGCGAGCTGCGGGCCCGTGCGCGGAGACAGGCCCGCATCTGCGGCAAGCTGGGGCTGATCGTGGTGGATTACCTGCAGCTGATGAGCGGCTCCAGCAGCAACGAAGAGAACCGCGCCACCGTGATCGGCGAGATCTCCCGCGGCCTGAAGGCCCTGGCCAAGGAGCTGCAATGCCCGGTGATCGCGCTGTCGCAGCTCAACCGCTCGGTGGAGACGCGCACCGACAAGCGGCCGATGATGAGCGACCTGCGCGAGTCGGGCGCCATCGAGCAGGACGCGGACGTGATCATGTTCATCTACCGCGACGACTACTACAACAAGGACTCCAAGGAGCCGGGCGTGGCCGAGATCATCATCGGCAAGCAGCGAAACGGCCCGGTGGGCACGGTGAAGCTCGCCTTCCTCAAGCCCAACACCAAGTTCGAGAACCTGGCGCCGGGCAGCTACGGCGGTGAGTACTGAATCCGCACAGCGCCTGCATCAACGAAAAGCGGCTCCCGAAGGAGCCGCTTTTGCTTGTGCAGGAGGGTTTTCATCCCGCCCGCAACCGACCTTCAACTCAAGGCGTCAGTCGCGTTCACCACCCACGAAGCCCAGCAGGCTCAGCAGCGAGGTGAAGATGTTGTAGACGTCCAGGTAGACGGCCAACGTGGCGGTGACGTAGTTCGTCTCGCCGCCGTCGATCACGCGCTTGAGGTCATACAGCAGGTAGGCGGAGAACAGCGCGATGCAGATCACCGACACGGCGAGGAACAGCGCCGGCATCTGCAGCCAGATGTTGGCCACACCGGCCACGAGCACGACCAGCAGGCCGGCGAACAGCCAGCGGCTCATGCCGGACAGATCGCGCTTGATGGTCGAGGCCATCGTCGCCATGCCGGCGAACACCAGGCCGGTGCCGCCGAAGGCCGTCATGATCAGCGACGCGCCGTTGCTGTAGCTGCCCAGCACCGCGCCGATCAGGCGCGAGAGCATCAACCCCATGAAGAAGGTAAAGCCCAGCAGCAGGGCCACGCCCCAGCCGGAGTTCTTGGTGCGCTCGATGGCGTAGAAGAAGCCGAAGGCCAGGCCCATGAACAGCATGAAGTCCATGAAGGGCCGGCCGGTGAAGCCCGCAAAGCCCATCGCCACGCCCAGCCAGGCGCCGGCAACCGTGGGCACCATGGACAGCGCGAGCAGCCAGTAGGTGTTGCGCAGCACGCGGTTGCGCTGCGCGCTGAAGGCACCGCCGTAGGCGGTCTGCAGGATGTCGTTCATGGGAAACCTCCAGAAGGATGGGGACGACGGTGAGGCGGGCGATCCGCGACCGTCAGCCTGTTGACAGCATTGTAGAAGCCTAGTCAAGGCCCTGCAGCCCCGGCCGTCGCGCCGGCCTGTCGCCGCTGGCGCATCGCCTCGTACAGACAGACGGAAGCGGCCACGCCGACGTTGAGCGATTCCTCGCCGCCCGGCTGCGGGATGCCCACCGTGAGGGCGCAGCGCTGCAGCAGGTCCGGTGCCACGCCCTGGCCTTCGTGGCCCAGCAGCCAGGCGCAGGGCGACGGCAGCCGCGCATCGCAGATGGTCTGATCCGCATGGGAGCTGGTGGCCACCAGCGGCAGCCCCAGCCCGGCCAGGTCGTCGGCGGACAGCTGCTCGACCAGGTGCAGGGCGAAGTGCGCACCCATGCCGGCGCGCAGCACCTTGGGCGACCACAGCGCCGCCGTGCCCTTGAGCGCCAGCACCTGCCGCACGCCGAAGGCCGCCGCGCTGCGCAGGATGGTGCCGACGTTGCCGGCGTCCTGCAGCCGGTCCAGCACCACGGTGTCCACGGCAGGCAGCAGCGCCGGCGGCCGCGTATGAGCAATGACGAAGCCGAGGCCGACCGGTGACTCCACCGCGCTCACCGCCGCAAACAGTGCAGCCGGCACGATGGCGATGCGCCGCGCGTGGCCGGCCAGCGCCTGCCAGCGGGCATCGGCCCAGGCGTCCTCGGTGATCAGCGCCACCTCGGCCTGCACGCCGCGGGCCACGGCCGCCGCGCACAGGTGCTCGCCTTCCAGCCAGTATTCGCCCAGCTTGCGGTAGGCGGCAGGCTGCTGCACCAGCTTGCGCAGCTTGACGAGCAGCGGGTTGTCGCGCGAGCTGACGCGCTGCACCGCAACAGGGGTGGGGGTCGTCACGCGGCCTCGGCGTCCAGCACGTCGCGCACCGGGGAAAAGCTTCGGCGGTGGGCCACGCAGGCGCCGTGGCGGCGCAGCGCGGCCAGGTGCTCGGCGGTGGCATAGCCCTTGTGCGTGGCAAAGCCGTAATGCGGATGCCGGGCGTGCAGTTCCAGGCAGAGCCGGTCGCGGTGCACCTTGGCGAGGATGGACGCGGCCGAGATGGCCTGCACGGTGGCATCACCACCGACGACCGCTTCGGCCGGCACGCTGAGCGTGGGCAGCCGGTTGCCATCGACCAGCACGCGACCGGGCTTCAGGCGCAGGCCCTCGACGGCCCGGCGCATGGCCAGCAGCGTGGCGCCGAGGATGTTGAGGCGGTCGATCTCCTCCACCGTCGCTTCGGCAATGGCGCAGCACAGGGCCTTGGCGCGGATCTCGTCGAAGAGGCGCTCGCGGGTCTTTTCGGTCAGCACCTTGGAGTCGGCCAGACCGGCGATCGGCTGCTCATCGTCCAGGATGACGGCCGCGGCCACCACCGGCCCGGCCAGCGGGCCCCGTCCGGCCTCGTCCACGCCGGCCAGCAGGCCGACAAAGCCGGTGTGCCAGTCGAGCGCGAGCTGAGTGATGCCACTCTGGCCGCTCTGGCCACTCTGACCCCTCTTGCCGCCGGTGCTGCCCGCCGGGGTGACGGCCGTGCGGCCGCTCGCGCAGTTGGTGGTGCCTTCAGCGGCCGAGGACTTGCGCGATTGCATCGCCTGCTCGCTGCGCCGTGTCTTGGCGCAAGGTGTGGTGGATGTCGAGGAAGCGCGCCTGCACACGAGCCATGCGCGCCGGGTCGTCCAGCCAGGCCAGCGTCTCGTGCGCCAGACGCTCCGGCGTGGCATCTTGCTGTAGCAGCTCGGGCACGAGGAAGTCGCGCGCCAGGATGTTGGGCAGGCCGATCCAGGGCTGGTAGCGCATGCGCCGCATGATCTGCCAGCTCAGGGCGTTCATGCGATAGGCAATCACCATGGGCCGCTTGAAGAGCGCCGCCTCCAGCGTGGCCGTGCCGCTGGCGATCAGCGTGACATCGCAGGCGGCCAGCACCTCGTGCGAGCGGCCGGCCACCAGCTGAATGCCGGCGTCCGGCGCATGCTCGGCCACCATCGCGCGCAGCCGGTCTTCCAGCCCTGGCGCCATCGGCAGCACGAAGCGCAGCGCCGGCCGGCTGCGGCGCATCAGTGCCGCAGCCTGCAGGAAAACCGGGGCAATGTGCGTCGCCTCGCCGCCGCGGCTGCCGGGCAGCAGGGCGACCACTTCATCGCCGTCGGCCAGGCCCAGCGCCGCGCGGGCGGCCGGGCGCGGCGGCTCCAGCGGGATGGCGTCCGCCAGCGGGTGGCCCACGTAGGTCGCGGCCACGCCGTGCTCGGCATAGAGCGCCGGCTCGAACGGGAACAGGCACAGCATGTGGTCCACGGCCGCGGCGATCTTGCGGATGCGCCCGCCGCGCCAGGCCCACACCGACGGGCTGACGAAGTGCACGGTCTTGATGCCGTCCTCCTTCATCCAGCGCTCCAGGCCGAGGTTGAAATCCGGCGCATCCACGCCGATGAAGAGATCCGGCCGTTCGTGCTTGATGCGCTCGGCCAGTTGGCGGCGGATGCCGGACAGCTCCCGGTAGGCACGCAGCGCCTCGGCATAGCCGTGCACCGCCAGCTTCTGGCTGGGCCACCAGGCGTCGAAGCCCTGCTCCTGCATGCGCGGGCCGCCGATCCCCGCACTGGCCAGCCCCGGCCAGCGGGCTTGGAGGGCCTGCAGCAACATGCCGGCCAGCAGATCGCCGGAGGCTTCGCCGGCCACCAGGGCCAGCCGCGGTGGGGCCGACGTCATGCGGGCCCTCAGCGGGCGATGCCGCGGGTGGAGGCGGCCAGGAAGTCCAGCAGCAGCTGCACGTCGGCATCGCCGTCAGCGAGCTGGCCCTTGAGCGCCGTGATAGCTTCCTTGGCCTTCTCCAGCGTCAGCCCGTCGCGGTAGAGCAGCCGGTGCATCTGCTTGATCTGCGCGATGCGCTCGCGCGAGAAGCCACGGCGACGCAGGCCCTCGACGTTGAAGCCGTGCACCGACAGCGGATGGCCGCCCACCATCATGAAGGGCGGCACGTCCTGCGACACATGGCTCTGGAAGGCGGTCATCGCATGCGCGCCGATTTGCACGAACTGGTGCACCCCCGTCAAGCCGCCGATGATCACCCAGTCGCCCAGCTTGACGTGGCCGGCCAGCGTGGCGTTGTTGGCCAGGATGCAGCGGTTGCCCACGACCACGTCATGCGCCAGGTGCACATAGGCCATGACCCAGTTGTCGTCGCCCATGCGCGTGACGCCCGCGTCCTGCACCGTGCCGCGGCTGAAGGTGCAGAACTCGCGGATGGTGTTGCGCTCGCCGATGATGAGCTCGGTAGGCTCGCCGCGGTACTTCATGTCCTGCGGCGCACCGCCCAGCGCGACATGGGAAAAGATGCGGTTGTCGCGGCCGATGGTGGTCGGGCCTTCGATCACGCAATGCGAGCCGATGGTCGTGCCCGCATCGATGCGCACGCCGGCGCCGATGACGGTGTAGGGGCCGACCTCGACATCTTCAGCCAGCTCGGCCGCGGCGTCGATCAGCGCGGTGGGATGGATGCGTGCCATGACGACAGCGTCCGTTGCCTCAGGCCACGCTGCGCATGGTGCACAGCAGGTCGGCCTCGACCGCGACGGCCTCGCCCACGCGGGCCTGGCTGCTGAACTTGTAGATGCCTGCCTTGGCGCGCTCCAGCGTCACGTCCAGCAGCAGCTGGTCGCCCGGCTCCACCGGCCGCTTGAAGCGCACGTTGTCGATGCCGGCAAAGTAGAACACCGACTTGTCGTCCGGCTCGATGCCCAGCGTCTCGAAGGCCAGCAGCGCCGCCGCCTGCGCCAGCGCCTCGACCATCAGCACGCCGGGCATCACCGGCCGGTACGGGAAGTGGCCGACGAAGTACGGCTCGTTGACGCTGACGTTCTTCAGCGCGCGGATGCGCTTGCCGGCTTCCAGCTCCAGCACGCGGTCCACCAGCAGGATGGGGTAGCGGTGCGGGAGCTTCTTGAGGATCTGGTAGATGTCCATCATGGGGATTGCAGTCGTTCGAGGGCGCGCAGCCGCTCGCGCAGGGCATGGAGCTGTCGCAGGGTGGCGGCGTTCTTCTCCCACGAGGCGTTCTCGTCTATGGGGAAGCTGCCGCTGTAGAGGCCGGGCTTGAGGATGGAGCGCGTCACGACCGACGCCACCGAGACGTGCACGCCGTCAGCCAGCTCCAGGTGGCCCAGGATGCAGGCCGCACCCGCGATCATGCAGCGCCGCCCGATGCGCGCGCTGCCGGCGATGCCCGCGCAGCCGGCAATGGCGGTGTGGGCGCCGATGTGCACGTTGTGGCCGATCTGCACGAGGTTGTCGATCTTCACGCCGTCTTCGATGACGGTGTCGCCCAGGGCTCCGCGGTCCACACAGGTGTTGGCGCCCAACTCCACGTCGTCGCCAATGCGCACGGCCCCGAGCTGCTCGATCTTCTCCAGCCCTTCGGCATGGGGCGCAAACCCAAAGCCGTCTGCACCGAGGACCACGCCGCTGTGCAGGATGCACCGCGCACCGATGCGGCAGTCGAAACCCACGGTGACACGCGCCGCCAACCGCGTTCCTGCGCCAATGTGCGCGCCGCGCTCAATCAGGCTGTGAGCGCCGATCTGCGCGCCATCGCCGATCACGGTGCCGGACTCGATGACGGCGCCCGGGCCGACATAGACGCTCTGCCCGATCAACGCACCCTCCTCCACTACAGCGGACGGATGCACACCCACTCGCGCGGCGGGACGCGTGCGCGCTGCCCACCACTGGGTCAGCCGGGCGAAATAGCGGTAGGGATCGGCGGTGACGATGGCGGCGCCGCGTGCCTGGGCCTCGTCAGCCAGGGCTGGGGCCACGATGACGCAGGCTGCGGCAGTGGCGGCCAGTTGGCTGCGCAGCCGGGCCTGAGCCAGGAAGGCAATGGCGTCCGGCGCGGCGCGGTCCAGCGGCGCGATGGTGCGGATCAGGGTGTGCGGATCACCGCGCAGTTCGCCGCCCAAGGCGGCCACGATGTCACCCAGGGTGACGGAGAGCTGGGCAACCGCCACGCGTCACTTCCCGGCCTGGGCGTTGAGCGCGCGGATGACCTTGTCGGTGATGTCGACCCGGGGGCCGACGAAGACGGCCTCCTGCACGATGAGGTCGTACTTTTCCTGGTCGAAGATCTGCTTGATGACCTTGTTGGCCCGCTCGACCAGCGCCGCCTGCTCCTCGTACTTGCGCTGGTTGAAATCTTCCTGGATCTCGCGGCGCTTGCGTTGGAAGTCGCGATCCTGCTCGACCAGCTCGCGCTGGCGGCGGGCGCGTTCGCCTTCGGTGAGCGTGGGGCTGTCCTTGTCCAGGCGGTCGGAGGCGGACTTCAGCCGCGCGGCGATGTCGGCGAGCTCCTTTTCGCGGCGGCTGAACTCGGCCTCCAGCTTGGCCAGTGCATGCTTGGCCGGGATGGCGTCGCGCAACAGGCGGTCGCTGTTGACATAGCCGATCTTCAGCTCCTGGGCATGCACGGCAGGCGCCAGCAGCAGGACGCAGCCCGCCACGGCGGACAACAGGGCGGATCTCATGGTCAGAACGAGGTGCCGATCTGGAACTGGAAGCGCTCGATTTTATCTTCCGGGAACTTGCGGAACGGGTTGCCGTAGCTCAGCTTCAGCGGCCCGACCGGCGAGATCCAGCTCAGCCCGATACCGGCCGACGCACGCAGCGAGTCGGCCTTGATCTGCTCGCCCTCGCCCCAGACGTTGCCGGCGTCCACGTAGGCGAACAGGCGCAGCGTCTTGTCGTTGCCCACGCCAGGGAACGGCACATAGAGCTCGGTGTTGAAGTTCATGCGGCGGTTGCCGCCGGTGTAGGCGCCCGTGATGTCCAGCGGGCCCAGCGTGCCCTGTGCAAAGCCGCGCACCGTGCCCAGGCCGCCACCGAAGAAGTTCTTGAAGATCGGATAGGCCTTGCCGCTCAGGCCCCAGCCCCAGCCCACCTCGCCGTTGAAGCCCAGGGTGAAGCGATTGCTCAGCGGCCAGTACTGCTGGTACTGGTAGTTGGCGCGCAGATAGCGCGTATCGCCGGCCACACCCCATTCGCCATTGAGGCGCTGGTAGCGGCCGCTGGTGGGCACCAGCGCGCTGTCGCGGCCGTCACGGGCCCAGCCCAAGGTCAGCGGGATGGACAGGCTGCGCTCGCCGAACTGCTCGCGATACAGCAGGTAGTTGTTAGGCAGGCCGGTGGTGCCTTTGATGTCCGTGGACTCGACGCCCACGCCCAGGAACACGGTATCGAACTCGGAGAACGGCACGCCGAAGCGGATGGCCGCACCCGGGGTCACGAGTTCATAGTCGCCGCCCTGCGTGCTCAGCGGCTTGGTCGTGCGGTAGTAGAAGTCCAGCGAGCGCGAGATGCCGTCTTCGGTGAAGTACGGGTCCACGGTGCTGAGCACGATGGTGCGGTTGGTCTTGCTGGTGTTGAGCTCCAGCCCCAGGTAGTTGCCGCTGCCGAAGATGTTGTCCTGCTTGATGGACGCGCTGACCGAGAACTTCTCGGCGCTGGAGTAGCCGGCACCGAGCATCAGGTTGCCGGTCGGGCGTTCTTCCACCGTCACGGTCAGGTCCACCTGGTCGTTGGTGCCGGGCACCTCGGCCGTGTCCACGTTCACGGATTTGAAGTAGCCCAGACGGTCCACGCGGTCGCGTGAGAGCTTGATCTTGCGGCTGTCGTACCAGGACGATTCGAACTGCCGGAACTCACGGCGGATGACTTCATCCCGCGTGCGGCTGTTGCCGGCCACGTTGATTCGGCGCACGTAGACGCGCCGCTGCGGCTGGGCCGAGAACACGGCCACCACCTGGCCGTTGGCGCGGTCGATCTCAGGGCGGAAGTCCACGCGCGCAAAGGCATAGCCGAAGTTGCCGAAGCGGTCCACGAAGGCCCGCTGTGTGGCGGCTACGTCCTCGGCCTTGTAGGCCTCGCCCGGCTTGAGCTTGACCAGCGCCTTGAAGCTGTCGTCCTTGCCCAGGTAGTCGCCCTCCAGACGCACGCCGGTGACGATGTAGCGCTGGCCCTCATCGACGTTGACCGTGATGCTGATCGTCTCTTTGTCCGGAGAGATCGCGACCTGCGTGGAGGTGATGGCGAACTCGAGATAGCCGCGGTTGAGGTAGTAGGCCCGCAGCGTCTCCAGGTCGGCATTGAGCTTGGCGCGGGAATAGCGGTCGGACTTGGTGTACCAGGTCAGGTAGCCGCCGGTGGTCAGGTCCAGCTGGTTGAGCAGCGTGCGCTCGCTGAAGGCCTGGGCGCCGACGATGCGGATCTCCTTGATCTTGGCGACCTCGCCTTCCATCACCGTGAAGGTGACGTTCACGCGGTTGCGCTCGATCGGCGTGATGGTGGTCACCACCTCGGCACCGTAGAGGCTGCGCGTGAGGTACTGGCGCTTGAGCTCCTGCTCGGCGCGGTCGGCCAGGGCGCGGTCGAAGGGCAGGCCCTCGCCGATGCCGATGTCCTTGAGCGCCTTGATCAGCATGTCCTTGTCGAACTCCTTGGCACCGACGAAGTCGACGTTGGCGATGACCGGACGCTCCTCGATGACGACGACGACCACGTTGCCGTCGATCTCCAGGCGCACGTCCTTGAACAGGCCCGTGGCGAAGAGCGCACGAAGCGCAGAGGAGCCCTTCTCATCGGTGTAGGTGTCACCGACACGGAAAGGCAGCGAGGCGAAGACCGTGCCGGCGTCAGTGCGCTGCAGGCCCTCGACGCGGATGTCCTTCAAGACGAAAGGCTCGACGGCAAATGCCGGCTCCAGATGCAAAAACGCCGCAATGGCAGCGGCGATACAAAGGGGCTTGAAGCCGGGCGAGCGGGCGGGAAGGCGCATGCAGTCAGGGCGAGCCCAGGAGGCGGGCCAGGTCGTTGTAGAGGGCGAGTGACATCAACAAGAGCAGTATGGCCAGCCCGCCGCGC
Source organism: Burkholderiales bacterium (assembly GCA_016219375.1). Taxonomy (GTDB): domain Bacteria; phylum Pseudomonadota; class Gammaproteobacteria; order Burkholderiales; family Burkholderiaceae_C; genus Aquabacterium. The sequence continues at coordinate 87,468 of JACRNC010000016.1, read as the reverse complement.
TGCAGCCGATCCAGCCACACGTCGGAGACCGGACGCCCTGTCACTCCTTCAAAAAGATAATACATGAGGTGTCCCCCATCGAGCATCGGCAGAGGGAGCAGATTCAGCACGCCCAGGCTGACGCTGACCAAGGCCAGATAGCCGATGTAGACGGTCCAGCCGAGCTCGGCGCTGCGGCCGGCGAAGTCGGCCATCGTCAGCGGGCCGCTGATGTTCTTGACGGATGCCTCGCCGATCAGCATGCGGCCAAGCATGGTCACGGTCATGGCGCTCACATCCCAGGTGCGCTGCACGCCGCGCACCAGGCCCTCCCACGGGCCGTAGCGCACCTCCACCCATTGCGGGTCACCGCCCAATGCCGCGCCGATGCGGCCCACCGTGCGCCCCTGGTCCTGCTCGATGCGCGGCGTGACCGCGATGTCCAGGATGCGCCCGTCGCGCTGCACGCGCATGAGCAGCCGCTGCGGCGTGCCGCCGGCACCGCTGGCCTGGATCGCGGCAAAGAGCTCGTCCACCGTGGCCACGGCCCGGCCATCCACGGCCAGCACGCGGTCGCCTTCGCGCAGGCCGGCAGCCTGTGCCGGTGCTCCTGCAGTCAGGCGGCCCAGCACCGGCTCGCGCAGCGGGCCCTTGAAGCCCAGGTCGGCCAGCACCTGCGGGCCCACTTCGCCGTCGAGCCCGGTGAGATCCAGCGTCACCTCACGGGTGCGTGCGCCCTGCGCGTCGGAGACCGACAGGCGCAGCGCCACGCGGTCCAGAGCCGCCTGCATGACCTGCCAGTTGAGGTCGGTCAGCGAGCGCACCTCGGCCCAGTCCTCGCCATCACGCGAGGCCGCCTGCACCCAGTCGCCCGCATGCAGACCGGCACGGGCGGCCGGCGATTCCGCAGCTGGCTGAGCCAGTATGGGCTTGACCTCCTGCACGCCGATCCAGTTGACCACGGCATAGAGCAGTGCAGCCAGCACGAGGTTGGCCACCGGGCCCGCGGCCACGATGAAGGCGCGCTTGGGCAGCGGCAGCCGGTTGAAGGCGCGGTGCCGCTCGGCAGGGGCGACGCTGCCCTCGCGCTCGTCGAGCATGCGCACATAGCCGCCCAGCGGCAGCAGCGAGAGGGCGAACTCGGTCTCGCCGCGCTGGCTGCGCCAGATCACCGGCCCGAAGCCGACCGAAAAGCGCAGTACCTTGACGCCGCAGGCCCGCGCCGCGCGGTAATGGCCCCATTCGTGGACGACGATGAGGATGGCCAGGGCCAGCAGGAAGGCCCACAAGGTGGTCAGCATGACAGCTCTTTCACGGCAAGGCCGGCGATGCGCCGCGCATCGGCATCCAGCGCCAGCAGCCCGTCCAGCGTGCCGGCCGCATGCTCGGGCACGGACGTGCGCTCCAGCGCCTGCACGTTGACCGTGTGAATCTGGTCGAAGCGGATGGTTCCGGCCAGGAAGGCAGCCACGGCCTCCTCGTTGGCGGCGTTGAGCACGGCAGTGGTGCCCTCGCGCGAACACAGCGCATCCCAGGCGAGCTGCAGGCCCGGATAGCGTGCGGGGTCCGGCGCCTCGAAGGTCAACGCACCCAGGCGCGTGAAGTCGAGCGGCTGCGCGCCGGAGGCGATGCGCCGCGGCCAGGACAGGCCGTAGGCGATGGGCACGCGCATATCGGGCGTGCCCATCTGCGCCAGCACCGAGTTGTCGGCCGACACCACCATGGAGTGCACGATGCTCTGCGGATGCACGACCACGCGGATGCGCTCGGGCGGCAGATCGAAGAGCCAGCGGGCCTCGATGACCTCCAGGGCCTTGTTCATCATGGTGGCCGAGTCCACCGAGATCTTGCGGCCCATGACCCAGTTGGGATGGGCACAGGCCTCCTGCGGTGTGACGCTGTGCAGCGTCGCCGGATCGCGGCTGCGGAAGGGGCCACCCGAGGCGGTCAGCACGATGTGGTCGATCCAGCCTGACCAGCCGCTGCGCTCCTCAGGTAGGCACTGGAAGATCGCCGAGTGCTCGCTGTCGATGGGCAACAGCAGCGCCCCACCCTGCTCCACTGCCTGCATGAAGAGGCGTCCACCGACGACCAGCGCCTCCTTGTTGGCCAGCAGCAGCCGCTTGCCCGCCCGGGCCGCAGCCAGGCAGGGGCGCAGGCCCGCGGCGCCGACGATGGCGCCCATGACCACCTGCACATCAGGATGCGCGGCCACCTGCTCCAGCGCGGCTTCTCCTTCCAGCACCTCGGTATCCAGCTCGGCGCCAGCCAGGCGGGCGCGCAACTGGGCGGCAGGGCCTGGCGGCATCACGGCATAGCGCGGGCGCCACCGCAGGCATTGCGCCAGCAGCTCATCGACACGGCTGTGCGCCGTCAGCGCGAAGACCTCATAGGCGTCGGGATGGCGAGCCACCACGTCCAGCGTGTTGACGCCGATCGAGCCGGTGGAGCCGAGCACGCACAGGCGCTGCCGCGCCGCCAAGGGAGTACTGCCGTTCATGCGCCGAGCGAGACCAGATAAAGCGCCAGCGGAAAGACCGGCAGCAGCGCATCGATGCGGTCGAGCACGCCGCCGTGCCCCGGCAGCAGCCGGCTGCTGTCCTTGGCGCCGGCCTGGCGCTTGACCAGCGACTCGAAGAGATCACCGACCACGCTCATCGCCGCCAGGAACGACAGGCTGGCCAGCAGGCCCAGCGCGCCGAACTGCCGCAGCAGCAGGGTGTAGAGGCTCGGGCTGTCGAAGACGAACTGCCGCTCCACGGCCATCCAGAGCGCGGCCAGCACCCAGGTGCCAACCAGGCCGCTCCAGACGCCCTCCCAGCTCTTGCCGGGGCTGATTGCGGGTGCCAGCTTGCGGCGGCCGAAGCGCCGGCCACCGAAGTAGGCCGCGATATCCGCCGCCCACACCAGGCAGAAGACCGACAGCAGGAAGTTGAGCCCGATGAGCTTGGCCCGCGTCATCGCGGCCCAGGCCAGCCACAGCACGACCATGCCGATCAGCCAGCGCAGCACCACCGGCCAGGCCGCCCAGCCGGCGCCGCCCCGGCGCAGCACCAGCGCGCCGCCCAGCACCCAGCCGAGCGCGGCCAGCGGCCCCACGATGGCCGGCGCACGAGGCGCATCCAGCCAGCCGCCAACGAGCGCGATGGCGCCCCCGGCAGCGATGACGCCGCCCAGGGCCACGGCCGCCACGCCGTGCCCGCCATTGAGCCGCGCCCATTCCCAGCCTGCCGCACCGATGAAGACCAGCGTCAGCACCGCAAACGGCCAGGGCGACTCCAGGAGCAGGCAGGGCAGCAGGATGGCGACCAGCACCAGGGCCGTGATGACGCGCTGCTTCAGCATGGATCAGGCCTCCACTTGGGCTGTGCCCTGGTCCGGCAGCGCTGCCTCCCGGACTTCGCCGAATCGACGGTCGCGACGGGCAAAAGACTGCAGGGCCCGGTCGAGCTCGGCCGAGTCGAAGTCGGGCCACAGGCAGTCGGTGAAATACAGCTCCGCGTATGCGGCCTGCCAGAGCAGGAAGTTCGACAGGCGCAGCTCACCGCCGGTGCGGATGAACAGGTCCGGGTCCGGCGCATAGGCCAGCGCCATGTGCCGCGACAGGCAGGCCTCGTCGATCTGCTGGGCCGGCACGCCCTGGGCGGCGATGCGCTGGCAGGCCTGGACGATGTCCCAGCGCCCGCCGTAGTTGAAGGCCACCGACAGCACCAGCCGGCTGTTGTGCACGGTGCGCTGCTCGGCCTCTTCCCAGGCGCCACGGACCTTGTCGGACACGCGGCTGCGGTCGCCGACGATGCGGATGCGCACGCCTTGCTCGGCCAGGCGGCCGACGTGCTTGCTCACAGTGGACAGCATCAGGCTCATCAGGCCCGACACTTCCTCGGCCGGCCGCTTCCAGTTCTCCGACGAGAAGGCGAAGACGGTCAGATGGCCGATGCCGCGCTCCACGCAGGCCCGCACCACGCGGATCAGCGCCTCGACGCCCTGCTTGTGGCCGGCAGCTCGCGGCATCAAGCGCCGGTTGGCCCAGCGGCCATTGCCATCCATCACGATGGCCACATGCTGCGGAATCACGCCGCCTGGCTCCATGCCGGTCCCCTGTAAGCGTACGGACGGTGCGTACGGTGACGGGCAAGATCGGTTCCCGCAGCCGGACGCCCGGCTCGCGGGCGCCCTGCCCCGCAAGACTGGCCGCTCAGACGGCCAGGATCTCGGCTTCCTTGCCCTGGATCAGCTTGTCGATCTCGGCGATCGTGCGGTCGGTGAGCTTCTGGATCTCTTCGCCGCTGCGACGCTCGTCGTCCTCGGTGATGACCTTGTCCTTGAGCATGCGCTTGGCATGCTCGTTGGCGTCGCGGCGCAGGTTGCGCACGGCCACCTTGGCATCCTCGCCCGCGCCCTTGACCACCTTGGTCAGCTCCTTGCGGCGCTCCTCGGTCAGCGGGGGCATCGGCACGCGAATCAGGTCCCCCTGGCTGGCCGGATTGAGGCCCAGATCCGATTCGCGGATGGCCTTCTCGATCTTGGCACCCATGCCCTTCTCCCAGGGCTGCACGCTGATCGTGCGGGCATCGAGCAGGGTGACGTTGGCCACCTGGCTCAGCGGCACCATCGAGCCGTAGTACTCCACATGGACCTGATCCAGGATGCCAGGGTGGGCGCGGCCGGTGCGGATCTTGGTCAGCTCCTGCTTGAAGGCCTCGACCGACTTGTGCATCTTGTCTTCGGCCGTCTTCTTGATGTCTGCGATGCTCATTGCGGTACTCCTCAAACGTGGACCAGCGTGCCCTCGTCTTCGCCCATCACCACGCGCTTGAGCGCGCCGGGCTTGAAGATGCTGAAGACCTTGATCGGCAGCTTCTGGTCGCGGCACAGGGCGAAGGCCGTGGCGTCCAGCACCTCCAGATTGCGCATGAGCGCCTCGTTGAAGGTGATGCGACTGTAGCGAGTGGCGCTCGGGTCCTTCTTGGGATCGGCGGTGTAGACGCCGTCGACCTTGGTGGCCTTGAGCATCACCTCCGCACCGATCTCGGCACCCCGCAGCGCGGCCGCGGTATCGGTGGTGAAGAACGGGTTGCCCGTGCCGGCGGCGAAGACCACCACCTTGCCTTCTTCGAGATACTGCAGCGCCTTGGGCCGCACGTAGGACTCGACGATCTGCTCGATGGCGATGGCGGACATCACGCGGGCGGTCATGCCCTCCTGGCGCATGGTGTCCGACAGCGCCAGCGCGTTCATCACCGTGGCCAGCATGCCCATGTAGTCGGCAGTGGCGCGGTCCATGCCGACCGAGCCGCCAGCCACGCCGCGGAAGATGTTGCCGCCACCGATGACCACGGCCACCTCGCAGCCCAGCTGCGTCACCTCCTGGATCTCGCGCACCATGCGCACGATCGTGGCCCGGTTGATGCCGTAGGCATCGTCGCCCATCAGGGCTTCACCGGAAAGCTTCAGGAGGATGCGCTTGTAAGCGGGCATGCGAGGCGTCCTTGTGGTGTGGCGGTTTACTGGCCCTTGGCAGCGGCGACCTGGGCGGCGACCTCGGCGGCGAAGTCGTCCACCTTCTTTTCGATGCCCTCGCCGACCACGTAGAGCGTGAAGCCCTTGACCGTGGTGCCGGCGGCCTTGAGCATCTGCTCGACCGTCTGCTTGTCGTTCTTGACGAAGGTCTGGTTGAACAGCGAGACCTCCTTGAGGTACTTCTGCACCGAGCCTTCGACCATCTTGGTCACGATGTCGGCGGGCTTGCCGGACTCGGCGGCCTTGGCGGTGGCGACGCTGCGTTCCTTCTCGATGAGGTCGGCCGGCACCTGGTCGGAAGACAGCGCCACCGGCTTCATCGCGGCCACGTGCATGGCCACGTCCTTGGCGGCAACGTCGTCACCGTCGTACTCGACGACCACGCCGATGCGCGTGCCGTGCAGGTAGCTCGCAAGCTTGCCGCCGCCAGCGAAGCGCTTGAAGCGGCGGATGGCCATGTTCTCGCCGATCTTGCCGATCAGCGCAGAGCGCTTCACTTCGACCGTCTGGCCGTCGATCTCCAGCGCAGACAAGGCCGCGACATCAGCCGGGTTCTGGCGCGCGACCAGCTCGGCCAGCTGCTTGCCGAAGGCCAGGAAGTCTTCGTTCTTGGAGACGAAGTCGGTCTCGCAGTTGAGCTCGATCAGCGCGCCGGTCGTGCCGTCGATAAAGGCAGCGACGATGCCTTCAGCGGTGACGCGCGACGCAGCCTTGGAGGCCTTGCTGCCGAGCTTGACGCGCAGGATCTCTTCAGCCTTGGCCATGTCGCCGTCAGCCTCGGTCAGGGCTTTCTTGCACTCCATCATCGGAGCGTCGGTCTTGGCACGCAGGTCGGCGACCATGCTGGCGGTGATTGCGGGCATATTGCTTCTCCAGGATCGGCGCGGCGGTCGCTGCTGAGCCGCTGCGCGCATCGAATGATGTTGAAAAAAAGGGGCTGAATCAGCCCCTTGGTCGACGTGCGACGTGCGATCAGGCGGCTTCGCTGACTTCCACGAACTCGTCGCTGCCGGAGGCGGCCTGCACCACCTCGTTGACGGCATTGGCACGGCCTTCCAGCACCGCGTCGGCCACGGCCTGGGCATACAGCGCCACGGCCTTGGCCGAGTCGTCGTTGCCGGGGATCACGTAGTCGATGCCGTCAGGCGAGTGGTTGGTGTCCACGACGCCGATGACCGGGATACCCAGCTTCTGCGCCTCGGCCACGGCGATCTTGTGGTAGCCGACGTCGATGACGAAGATGGCGTCCGGCAGGGCGTTCATGTCCTGGATGCCGCCGATGTCCTTCTCGAGCTTGGCCAGCTCGCGCTGGAACAGCAGGCCTTCCTTCTTGCTCATCGACTCCAGGCCGGCTTCCACCTGGGCCTGCATGTCCTTGAGCTTCTTGAGCGAACCCTTGACCGTCTTGAAGTTGGTCAGCATGCCGCCCAGCCAGCGCTGGTCGACGAAAGGCACGCCGGCGCGGCGGGCCTGCTCGGCCACCAGCTCACGGGCCTGGCGCTTGGTGCCCACCATCAGGATGGTGCCGCGGCGCGCGGAGAGCTGGCGGATGAACTTCAGTGCGTCCTCGAAAAGCGGCTGCGTCTTCTCGAGGTTGATGATGTGGATCTTGTTGCGATGGCCGAAGATATACGGGGCCATCTTGGGGTTCCAGAAGCGGGTCTGGTGTCCGAAATGGACGCCGGCTTCCAGCATGTCGCGCATCGTGAAAGGCATAGATTGCTCCACAGGTTGGGTCTGAAAACCGGGCTTGATCGCTGACAAGGTGGGACCGCGCAAACTGCGGCGCCCTCCTGCCGTCGCGACACCTTGTGATGCCCGGTTCGCGATTTGCTTTTCTGACGCAGCGCCCGCAGGGCGTTCGCCGTCGGAAAAACCCGCAGAGTCTAGCACGGCGAGCAGACCGGTCATGGACGCCCCGGGCCGGCAAGCCTCCCAGCCGGCGCCCGGCGCGGGCGGCGCTTGCCGCGCTGAAGGCGGGCCGATGGCGGCAGATGGGGTGGAGGCCACTGCGCCGATCACGCTCCACTCACGTGCCGACCACCTGCCGCGCTATCGTGCCGCCATGCCGAACGACCGCCCGACTGCCCAGCCCGAGCCCGACGCCACCCTGATCGCCCCCGTATGGCCCTGCCGCGACGAGCCCCGCCGTGCGGCCCTGCCGCTGGCCGTGCCGCTTGCGCTCTACGGCACCGCTGCGAGCAGGGAGATCGAGCAGCGCGCCCAGGCCTGCCTGGCCGCCCACACCCTCATGCGCCGGGCCGGTGCGGCCGTGGCCCGGCTGGCCCGCGCGGTGGCCCCGCACGCGCGGGCGGCCTGCATCGTGGCCGGCCCGGGCAACAACGGTGGCGACGGGCTGGACGCCGCCATTCACCTGCAGGCGGCGGGCTGGGTGGTCACGGTGCATCACGTGGGGGCGGCCAGCGGGCGAGCACTGCCGCCCGATGCCGAGGATGCACTGCAGCGCGCCCGGCTGGCGGGCGTAGAGATCATTCCCGGACCGCCTTCCCCCGCAGCCCTGGCGCGCGCCGACGTGGTGATCGATGCGCTGCTGGGCCTGGGCGTGACGCGCGCCCCGCAAGGCGACATCGCGCAGGCCATCGCCCGCATCAACGACTGGGCCGACGGCCCCGGCGCGGGCGACCGGCTGGTGCTGTCCGTAGACCTGCCCTCCGGCCTGGACGCGGACACCGGCCACCTGGATGACCCGGCTCAGCCCGGTTGCTGCGTGCGCGCCCGCCACACGATCAGCCTGCTGACGCTCAAGCCGTCGCTGTTCACTGCACATGGCCGGGACCAGGCCGGCTCGGTGTGGTTCTGCGATCTGGGCGTGGCGCCGCAGGACAGCGCACCCACGGCCTGGCTCAATGCGCCGGCTGCGCAGTCGCCGCGCCTGCATGCCGAGCACAAGGGCAGCTATGGCAACGTGGCCGTGCTGGGCGGCGCTTCGGGCATGACCGGCGCCGCCTGGCTGGCCGCGCGCACGGCGCTGCACGCGGGAGCCGGGCGCGTGCATGTGCAACTGCTGGCCCCAGGGCCGGCCACGGACGCCGGCTCGCCCGAGCTGATGGTGCGGCCGGCGATCGACTGGCAGGCCGCCGCCGCGCAGGACTGGGTGGGTGTGGCCGGCTGCGGCGGGGGGGAAGCGATCGGCGCCGCCCTGCCGCAGTTGCTGGGTGCCCTGCCCCGGCTGGTGCTGGATGCGGATGCGCTGAATGCCGTGGCCCGCGACCCGGCCCTACAAGCACTGACCGCCACCCGAGCCGGCCGCGGCTGGGCCACCGTGCTCACGCCGCATCCACTGGAGGCCGCCCGGCTGCTCGCAACCGACGTGCGCACAGTGCAGGCGCATCGGCTGGCTGCCGCGCACCGGCTGGCCGAGCGCTTCGGCAGCGTGGTGGTGCTCAAGGGCTCGGGAAGCGTCATCGCCGCACCAGGCGCCGCGCCCTGGATCAACCCCACGGGCAACGCGCGGCTGGGCACCGCCGGCACCGGCGACGTGCTGGCCGGCTGGATCGGCGGGCTATGGGCGGCCGCTGAGCCCCGCGGCTGGAGCGCCGAGCAGGCCGCGCGACAGGCCGTCCTGGCGCATGGCTGGCAGGCCGACTGCTGGCCGGCGCAACAGGCCCTGACGGCCGGCGCACTGGCATCGACCCCCAGCCTGCCCTGACATGCCGGGGTGGCCATCAACGGTCCGGACGATCCGACCATCTGGCCATCGGGACGTATGGTCGGTGGCCGATGACCGCTGGCTTCACGCCCCGCGCGGCCTGCGACCTACTTGCGCCGCCGGCCCGGGCGACCGGCCGCGCTCTTGGCTGCGCCCTTCTTGGCCGTGGCCTTGCCGCGCCCGCTGGCCGAGCGCTTGTCGGCCTTCTCCTGGCGATCGGCCTCCTTGATGGCCGCAAGCTCCGCCTGCGCCGGAGCCGCGCGCTCGCGCGAGCCCCGGCCCGCCGGGCGCGAGCCGCGGCTGTCCTCGCCCTCGCGCACCAGGCGGAAGTCGATCTTGCGGCTGTCGAGATCCACGCGGCTGACCTGCACGCGCAGCCGCGCGCCGACGCCGTAGCGCACGCCGGAGCGCTCGCCGCGCAGCTCCTGGCGGGCCTCATCGAACTTGTAGTAGTCGCCGCCCAGCTCGGAGATGTGCACCAGGCCTTCCACGTAGAGGCCGTCCAGCTGCACGAAGAGGCCGAAGGATGTCACCGCGCTGACCGTGCCGCCGTATTCCTCGCCCAGCCGCTCGCGCATGAACATGCACTTGAGCCAGGCCTCGACGTCGCGGGAGGCCTCGTCCGCGCGCCGCTCGTTGGCGCTGCAGTGCGCGCCGGCCAGCTCCCAACCCGCCACGCTCTGTGCCGTGGCCTTGGCGCCGCGCCCCTTGGGCCGCGCCTCCTCGTCGCCCGGCGCGGGCAGGTTGTAGCGGCCGTTGCCGAGCAGCGCCTTGATCACGCGGTGCACCAGCAGGTCCGGATAGCGCCGGATGGGGCTGGTGAAGTGGGTATAGGCCTCGTAGGCCAGGCCAAAGTGGCCGCTGTTGATGGGCGTGTAGATCGCCTGCTGCATCGAGCGCAGCAGCATGGCGTGGATCTGCGCGGCATCCGGCCGGTCCTTGGTGGCCTGCGCCAGGGCCTGGAACTCGCCGGGCTTGGGATCCTCGCTGATCGACAGGCCCAGGCCCAAGGCCTTGAGGTAGGCCTGCAGCACGGCCTTCTTCTCGGGCGTGGGCCCTTCGTGCACGCGGTAGAGCGACGGGTGCTTGGCCTTCTCGATGAAGTGCGCGGCGCAGACGTTGGCCGCGAGCATGCATTCCTCGATCAGGCGATGCGCCTCGGTGCGCACGCGCGGCACGATCTTCTCGATGCGGCCGTTGTCGTCGCAGACGATCTGCGTCTCGGTGGTCTCGAAGTCCACCGCGCCGCGCTCGGCCCGCTGCTTGAGCAGCGCGCGGTAGACGTCATGCAGGTCCAGCAGGTGCGGCACGAGGTCGGCGCGGCGCTGTGCCTCGGCGCCCTTGGTGTTGCCCAGGATGGCGGCCACCTCGGTGTAGGTGAAGCGCGCATGCGAGCAGATCACCGCCGGGTAGAACTGGTAGGCGTGCAGCTCGCCCTGTGCACTGACCAGCATGTCGCACACCATCGACAGGCGGTCCACGTTGGGGTTGAGCGAGCACAGGCCGTTGGAGAGCTTCTCCGGCAGCATCGGGATGACCCGCCGCGGGAAGTACACCGACGTGGCCCGCTCATAGGCGTCATGGTCCAGCGCCTCGCCGGGCTTGACGTAGTGGCTGACATCCGCAATGGCCACCAGCAGGCGCCAGCCCTTGCCGCGGCCCACCTTGGCCGGCTCGCAGTAGACGGCGTCGTCGAAGTCGCGCGCGTCCTCGCCGTCTATCGTCACCAGCGGCACGTCGGTCAAGTCGATGCGGTGCTTGCGGTCGATGGCGCGGATCTTGTCGGGCAGCTTGGCAGCCTGGGCCAGCGCGGCTTCCGAGAAGCGATGCGGCACCTCGTACTTGCGCACTGCGATCTCGATCTCCATGCCCGGGTCATCCACCTCGCCCAGCACCTCGGTGACGCGGCCCACCGGCTGCGCATGCAGCGACGGCGGCTCGGTGAGCTCCACCGCCACCACCTGCCCCGGCTTGGCGCCCGCCGTGCCTTTGGCCGGGATGAGGATGTCCTGGCCGTAGCGCTTGTCTTCTGGAGCGACCAGCCACATGCCGCCTTCGTGCAGCAGGCGGCCGATGATGGGCGCCTTGCGCCGCTCCAGGATCTCGACGACCCGGCCCTCGGGACGGCCGCGACGGTCCATGCGCACCACGCGCGCCTTGACGCGGTCGCGGTGCAGGACGGCGCGCATCTCCTGGGGCGGCAGATAGAGATCCTGTTCGCCAGGGCCCCGGACGACGAAGCCATGACCATCGCGATGGCCTTGGACGATGCCCTCCACTTCACTCATGAGCGGAAGGTCGATGACAGAAGTTGTTGCGTTCTTCAATTTTTTGGTCTAAGATCTAAGTCTTCGCTGATCGCGATCTACCTGCCCAGGTGGCGGAATTGGTAGACGCACTAGTTTCAGGTACTAGCGGGTAACTCCGTGGAGGTTCGAGTCCTCTCCTGGGCACCAAGGCAGGTCGCAAGCGAAGGGTGATTGTTCAAGGCATCGCGCAGGCGATGCTTCAATCCGGCAAACAAGCCACGTATCGATCAGATGCGTGGCTTTTTTGTTGCCCGCTTCCTTTCTGCCAAGGCAGATGAGCGGGCCGGGGCTCGGCACGCGCCGCCGGCGCACTGCTTGGGTCACCGGCGTTGCGTGGTTCATCAGATGGCGAACTTCTTCGCCAGCCCGTCGGGGCGCAGGTTGTCGTACTCCTCGAAAGGCTGGTGGATCCAGGGGCTGGTGGGCAGCATCTCGACATAGTAGTCGGGAACATAGGTCGACAAGCCCTTGACCCACAGCACGGCCGAGCGCAGCTCCTTGATGGCCGGCATGCCGCGCAGCCGCTCGACCACCGCCTGCAGCGTCACGCCGGAGTCGGCCAGGTCATCGACCAGCAGCACGCGGCCGGCCAGCTCGCCCTTGGGCATGGTGATGTACTTGGCCATATCCAGGCGGCCCTGGATGGTGCCCGCCTCGGCCCGGTAGGAGCTGGTGGACATGATGGCCAGCGGCTTGTCGAACACGCGCGACAGCACGTCGCCCGGGCGCATGCCGCCGCGGGCCAGGCACAGGATCTGGTCGAACTCCCAGCCCGAGTGATGCACCTTGAGCGCCAGGCGCTCGGTGAGCAGGTGGTACTCGTCCCAGGATACGTACAGGTGCTTGCCGTCGTCGGTCAGCATGGATTCGCCTCGTTCGGTTCTCGTGTGCAGCGGTTGCGCGAAGGCGGGCGTGGGCACCCGCCGGATGGATCAGGCCTTGTAGGGGTGGCGCAGCAGGATGGTGTGGTCGCGGTCCGGGCCGGTGGACACCATGTCGATCGGCGCGCCGATCAGCGACTGCACGCGCTCGAGATAGCGGCGCGCGTTGAGCGGCAGCTCATCCCAGCGCGTGATGCCCGCGGTCGATTCGCTCCAGCCCGGGAAGGTCTCGTAGACCGGCTTGCAGGCTTCGATCTCGTCGGCGTCCAACGGCAGGATGTCGATGCGTCGGCCGTCGAGCTCATAGGCCACCGCCACCTGGATCTCGGCCAGGCCATCGAGCACGTCGAGCTTGGTCAGGCACAGGCCGGACAGGCCGTTGATCAGCACCGCACGCTTGAGGGCCGGCACATCCAGCCAGCCGCAGCGGCGCGCGCGGCCGGTGACGGTGCCGCGCTCCATTCCCACGGTGGACAGGTGGTGGCCGATGGTGCCGGGCTCGTCGATCGGCAGCTCGGTCGGGAAAGGGCCGCTGCCCACGCGCGTGGTGTAGGCCTTGGTGATGCCCAGGATGTAGTGCAGCTTGTCCGGGCCCACGCCCGAGCCCGCGGCGGCATTGCCGGCCACGCAGTTGCTGGAGGTGACGTACGGATAGGTGCCGTGGTCGATGTCCAGCAGCGTGCCCTGTGCGCCTTCGAACAGCACGTTGCCGCCCTGCGCAGACAGCTTGTCGATCATCACGCCGACGTCAGCCATCATCGGACGCAGCTGCTCGGCCAGCTTCATGGCCTGGTCGAAGATCGGCTGGAACTCCAGCGCGCCGGCCTTGAGGTAGCCGGCCAGCGCGAAGTTGTGCAGCTCAAGCAGATCCTTGAGCTTGCTGGCGAATCGATCAGGGTGCTTGAGGTCCTGCACGCGCAGTGCGCGGCGGGCCACCTTGTCCTCGTAGGCCGGTCCGATGCCCTTGCCGGTGGTGCCGATCTTGCCGGCACCGCTGCTCTCGCGCAGCGCCTCGCGGGCGCGGTCCACCTCCACGTGGAAGGGCAGGATCAGCGGGCAGGACTCGCTGATGAACAGCCGCGAGCGCACATGCAGGCCGGCAGCCTCCAGGCGCTCGATCTCACCGAGCAGGTGGGCCGGATCGACGACCACGCCGTTGCCGATGAAGCACTGCACGCCGTCGCGCATGATCCCCGACGGGATGAGCTGCAGCGCGGTCTTCTTGCCGTTGATGACCAGGGTGTGGCCGGCGTTGTGGCCGCCCTGGAAGCGGGCGACGCCGGCGGCATGATCGGTGAGCCAGTCCACGACTTTGCCCTTGCCTTCGTCACCCCATTGGGTGCCGACGACGACGACGTTGCGGCCGCGGCCGGACGCGGGAGCGGTTGCACTCTGCATGTTGATGTCCTGTGTGTTCAAGGGGGCGAGCGTGACGGCCGGGCCGTCAGCAGGCTCGCACCGTCCAGCGGCCGTCGGCCTGGACGAGCTCGCGGTCGCAGGCGAACTCCTGGACCTCGTCTTCATGGCCCGGCAGCACGCAGACCACCGTATGGCCCTCGGCCCGCAGCGTCTTGACGGCAGCACGCAGGCCGGCATCGTCGCCCCACGGGGCGCGGATGGCGGGCTGAGGCGGCTGCACCGGCAGGCACTCCACCAGGGCCTTGAGGTCCAGGCTGAAGCCCACGGCCGGGCGCTTGCGCCCGAAGACCGCGCCGACCTCGTCATAGCGGCCACCGCGCAGCAGGGCGTCGCTGTAGCCGGGCGTGTAGGCGGCAAAGCGCGGCCCGCTGTAGTAGGCATAGCCGCTGAGGTCGGCCAGGTCGAAGCCCACGCGCACCGACGGCTCGCTGCGTGCGATCTGCGTGGCCAGCCAGCGCAGGTCGGCCAGCGCCTGGGTGATCAAGGGGCGCGACGGCAGCACGGCCGCAGCGCGCCCCAGCACGTCGGCGCTGCCATACAGGCCGACCAGCGCCTGCAGGCCGGCAAAGGAATCGGCCGCCATCGCGCCACGGAAGGCGTCGAGCGCGCCGACGTCCTTGGCCGCGAGCGCAGCGCACAGGCGGTCCATGCCGTCGGCCGACAGCTGGGCGCCGTCGAGCAGGCCCTGCAGGATCCGCGCATCGGCCAGATCCAGCGTCACCTGGCCCAGGCCGGCACGCGCCAGACTGGCCAGGGCCAAGTCGAGAATCTCGAGGTCGGCCTCCATGCCGGCATGGCCGTAGATCTCGGCGCCGAGCTGCAGCGGCTCGCGCGTGGCGCGCGGGCCGGCCGGGCGGGTGTGCAGCACCGGGCCGCAGTAGCACAGGCGGGTGACGCCGACGCGGTTGAGCAGGTGGGCGTCGATGCGGGCGACCTGCGGCGTGGTGTCGGCGCGCAGGCCCAGGGTGCGGCCACTGAGCTGGTCGACCAGCTTGAAGGTCTGCAGGCCCAGCTCGTGGCCGGTGCCGGAGAGCAGCGATTCGAGGTACTCCAGCAGCGGCGGCATGACCAGCTCGAAGCCGTAGCTGCGCGCCACGTCGAGCGCACTGCGCCGCAGCTCCTCGATGCGCCGTGCCTGCGCAGGCAAGACATCGGCTATGTGCTCGGGCAAAAGCCAAGCAGACGACATACGAAAAACACCCGGGGATTAAAGGCGAGATTGTACGGGCGGCCCCCTGGGGCCGGCCGCTGCGGCAGGCTGCTGCGCCGCGCGAAAAGTTGCCGCTACAGAGCGGCGGCAAGCAGCAAGAGACCGGCAACCATGCTGCTGAGCCCGATGAAGCGCAGCTGGCCGTCGTTGAGCTTGAGCGCCTGCTCGAACACGCTGCGCCAGCGCGCCGGGCTGATGAAGGGCAGCAGGCCCTCGATCACCAGCATCAGGGCCAGCGCCCTGAGCAGGTCATCCCACATGGGCCGCGCGGCCGTGGCCGTGTCTGTGGCCTTGGCGGCTTGCGCGTGCGGCCGTCACGGACGCGTCCCGCCGGTGCTGGCGCCGTTGCGCAGCGCCTTGAAGAAGTCGGTGGAGGCCGGGTCCAGCACCATCACGTCCGACTTGTTGCGGAAGCTGCTGCGGTAGGCCTCCAGGCTGCGGTAGAACTGGGCGAACTGCGGGTCGCGGCTGAAGGCCTGGCTGTAGAGGGCGGACGCCTTGGCATCGCCCTCGCCCTTGATCTTCTGCGCGTCGCGGTAGGCCTCGGCCAGGATGACCTCGCGCTGGCGGTCGGCGTCGGCGCGGATCTTCTCGCCCTCGGCCATGCCCAGCGAGCGCAGCTCGTTGGCCACGCGCTTGCGCTCGGACTCCATGCGGCGGTAGACGGAGTCGGTGATGGTGGGCGAGAAGTCCACGCGCTTGATGCGCACGTCGACCACCTGGATGCCGAAGGCCTTGGCATCGTCGGCCAGGCGCTGCATGACGCCGCGCATGATGTTGTCGCGGTCGGTGGACAGCACGGCGCGCACGTTGCGCTTGGTGACCTCTTCGTTGAACGCCGCCTGCACGATGGGGCTCAGGCGCGCCTCCACGTTGCGCAGCTCCACGCCGTTGTTGCGGATGAACTGACGCGGGTCGGTGATGCGCCACTTGACCAGCCAGTCGATGACCAGGCTCTTCTTCTCGGCAGTGAAGATGGGGCGGGTCTCGGGGCTGTCGAGCGTCTGCACGCGGCGGTCGAGGAAGACCTTGTTCTGCAGCGGCGGCGGCGCCTTCCACTTCAGGCCGGGCTCGGTGACGACCTCCTTGATCTCGCCCAGCGTGTAGACGACGGCGAACTGGCGCTGGTCGACGATGTAGAGCGTCGAGGAGGCGACGACGATGACGATGAAGAGGGCAACGAGGACGGTGAGGATGCGGTTCATGTCGGGCGGTTCCTCGGCTCAGCGCACATCGCGGTCACGGCCGCGCGCGTTCTCGCGCGAACGGGGGTCAGCGGCAGCGGCCGGCTGCGTGGTGCCCTCGCCTGCGGCGGACGCCGAGCCGGGCACCACGACCGGCGACGAGGCGCCGGCGGCACCCGTCTGCTGCAGCAGCTTGTCCAGCGGCAGATAGAGCAGGCTGGAGCCGTTGCGAGAGTCCACCAGGACCTTCGTCACGTTGGAATAGATCTGCTGCATGGTGTCGATGTAGAGGCGGTCGCGGGTGACGGCTGGCGCCTTCTGGTATTCGGCATAGACCTGGGTGAAGCGCTCGGCATCGCCCTCGGCCTGCGCCACCACGCGCGAGCGGTGGGCGTTGGCCTCTTCCAGCAGGCGGGCCGCGGCGCCCCGGGCCTTGGGGATGACGTCGTTGGCGTAGGCCTGGCCGTCGTTCTTGAAGCGCTCGCGGTCGGCGCCGGCGCGGAAGGCGTCGTCGAAGGCCGCCTGCACCTGCTCGGGCGGCTGCACGCTGCGCACGTTGACGTTGGCCACCAGCACGCCGGACTTCAGCCGGTCGAGCTGGGCCTGGATGAGCTTGACCAGGTCGGCGGCGATGGCATCACGCTGCTCGTAGAGCACCGAGTCCATGGAGTTGCGGCCGACGATCTCGCGCACGGCCGACTCCGCCGCCTGCACCACGGCCAGCTCGGGGCTGCGGTTCTCGAAGAGGAACTGCCGCGCATCCTTGATGCGGTACTGCACGGTGAACTGGATGTCGACGATGTTCTCGTCCTGCGTCAGCATGGACGAATCACGCAGCCCGGTGCCCTGGGTGACGCCGGTCGTGCCGACCTCCACCGAGCGCAGCGCGGTGACGTTGACCATCTCGTGCGACTCGAAGGGATAAGGCAGGCGCAGTTGCATGCCGGCTTCTGCCGTGCGCGCGTAGCGGCCGAAAGACATGACCACGGCCTGCTGGCCTTCCTGCACGATGAACACGCCGCTGCCCAGCCAGATCAGCACGATCAGGCCCAGCAGCAGGCCGATGCCCAGGCCCGCGCCCTTCATGTCGGGCAGGCCAGGGCCGCTGCTGCCGCCGCCGCCCGTGTTGCCGCCGCCCTGGCGGTTGCCCGGGAAGAGCGAGCCGAGCTTGCGGTTGAAGTCGCGCCAGAGCTCGTCGAGGTCGGGCGGGCCGTCGTTGCGGCCGTTGTTGAGCACGCGCCCGTCGTCGAGCTCGGCCCCGGCGGCCGTGCGGCCCGGCAGGCCGGCCGACAGCCGCCAGGCCAGGCGGCGGGCCGTCCCTGCCAGCAGCGTGTGCACCGAGCGGGCCAGCGCGCGCAGGCGCCACAGGGGGCGGCCAGCGGAATCGAAGGTGGAGGTGTTCATCGTGTGGAGGATGTCGGCTGGTCGGGGCCGGTCGAGGGGAAAGACGCCTGCACGGATGCAGCCTGAGGGGCGGGCGCGGCATGCGAAGCCGCAAGGGCCTGCTCGGCACCGGAGAGCGCCGCGGTGGCCAGCACGCCGCGCAATTCTGCCAACCCTTGCCCGGTCAGCGCGCTGGCGAAGAGCCGCGCCACCGACAGGCCGGGCTCCAGCTCGACGTGATCCAGCCCTGCCCGGCTCTGCCAGTCGGGCAATTGATCCGCCTTGTTGAAGACCAGCAGCTGCGGGATGCCGGCCGCGCCGATGCTGCGCAGCACGCGCAGCACCTCGGACATCTGCTCGTGCAGCGTGGGGCTGGCGGCATCGACCACGTGCAGCAGCAGGTCGGCATCGGCCGCCTCCTGCAGCGTGGCTTCGAAGGCCTCGACCAGCGTGTGCGGCAGGTCGCGGATGAAGCCCACCGTGTCCGACAGCGTGACGCTGCGCTGCGCGTCTTCGAGGTAGAGCTGCCGGGTGGTGGTGTCCAGCGTGGCGAAGAGCTGGTCGGCAGCGTAGGTGCCGGCCTTGGTCAGCGCGTTGAACAGCGTGGACTTGCCGGCATTGGTGTAGCCGACCAGGGCCACGCGCAGCGCACCACTGCGCTCGCGGGCACGCCGCTGCGTGCCGCGTTGGCGTTTGAGGCGCTCCAGCCGCTCCTTGAGCGACTTGATCCGCTGCTCGATCATGCGGCGATCGAGCTCGATCTGCCGCTCGCCGGGGCCGCCGCGATGGCCGACGCCGCCGCGCTGGCGCTCCAGGTGGGACCAGCGGCGCACCAGCCGGGTGGAGAGGTATTGCAGCCGGGCCAGCTCGACCTGCAGCTTGCCCTCGTGGCTCTTGGCGCGTTCGCCGAAGATCTCCAGGATGAGCATGGTGCGGTCCAGCACCTCGACGCCCAGGTGACGCTCCAGGTTGCGCTGCTGCGCAGGCGAGAGGGCCTGGTCGAAGATGACGCCTTCGGCGCCGTAGGTCTGGGCCAGCAGCTTGATCTCGTCGGCCTTGCCTTCGCCGACGAAGAGCGCCGCATCGGGTGCCTTGCGCTTGGCCGTGAGCCGGGCGACGGGGTCATCGCCCGCAGACTCGGCCAGCAGGGCCAGTTCGTCCAGCGACGGATCGAAGGACGAGCCTGGGCCGAAGTCGACACCGACCAGCACCACGCGGGGAGCGTCGGCGGCAGCGGTGGGGTTCAACGCGTTCGAGCGTGTTGGAGGGTCCGCGGCCGGGCGGCCGCGGGAGCCGGGGTCAGGAGGCGTCGCCCGGTTCGTTGGCGTGGAAGTTCACGGCGCGGCCGGGAACAACCGTGGAGATCGCGTGCTTGTAGACCATCTGGGTGACGGTGTTGCGCAGCAGCACGACGTACTGGTCGAAGGACTCGATGTGGCCTTGCAGCTTGATGCCGTTGACCAGGTAGATGGACACCGGAACATGCTCCTTGCGCAGGAGGTTCAGGAACGGGTCTTGTAGAAGCTGCCCTTTATTGCTCACGATATGCTCCGTGTTGAAAAGAAGTGAACGGATCGGCACCTTAACACAGGGTATCCGAGGGGCGCCCGGGCAGGGCGATTCCCGCACGGCCGGCAGGCTGGGCCGTTCAGGCCTTGTCGGCGAACGGGTTGCGCGAGGAGCGCAGCTCGATGCGCAGCGGCGTGCCGACGAGCTTGAAGTGCTCGCGGAAGCGGCCTTCCAGGTAGCGCCGGTAGACGTCGGTGACATGGTCCAGCGCGTTGCCGTGGATCACGATGATGGGCGGGTTCTGCCCGCCCTGGTGGGCATAGCGCAGCTTGGGCCTAAAGGCCCCTGCCCGCTTGGGCTGCTGGAACTCCACCGCCTCGTGCAGCAGCCGGGTGAGCACCGGCGTGGGCAGCTTCTTGGTGGCCGAGGCCCAGGCGTCGGCGATCGCCTTCCACAGCGGGCCCAGGCCCTGGCGCTTGAGCGCCGAGATGTGCAGCACCGGCGCGAAGCGCAGGAAGGCCAGGCGCTGCTCGATGGAGCGCTGCAGCATCTCGCGCTGGTAGGCGTCCACCGCGTCCCACTTGTTGATGGCCACCACCACCGCCCGCCCCGAATCGAGGATGTAGCCGGCGATGTGGGCGTCCTGGTCGGTCACGCCCTGCGTGGCATCCAGCAGCAGCACGACGACGTTGGCGTCGGCGATGGCCTGCAGTGTCTTGACCACCGAGAACTTCTCGATCGCCTCGAAGACCTTCCCCTTGCGGCGCAGGCCAGCGGTGTCGATCAGCTCGAACTTCTGCCCGTTGCGCTCCAGCGGCACGGTGATGGCATCGCGCGTGGTGCCCGGCATATCGAACGCCACCAGGCGCTCCTCGCCCAGCCAGGTGTTGATCAGCGTGGACTTGCCCACATTGGGCCGGCCGGCCACGGCCAGGCGGATGGGCCGGTTGACGTCGTGGAGGTCTTCGTCTTCTTCCTCCGGCTCGGGGAAGTCTGCAAGCGCGGCTTCGAGCAGGCTGCGCACGCCCTGGCCGTGCGAGGCGGAGATGGGATGCGGCTCACCGATGCCCAGCTCGTAGAACTCGGCCACCAGCGGCGAGTCCTGCATGCCCTCGGCCTTGTTGACCGCCAGGATGACGCGCTTGTTGGCCGTGCGCAGGTAGCGCGCGATGTCGTGGTCCTGCGCGCTCAGCCCGCCGCGGACATCGACGACGAAGACCACCGCGTCGGCTTCGGCCACCGCCTGGCGGGTCTGCTTGGCCATCTCCTTGAAGATGCCCTCGCTGCAGTCGGGCTCGAAGCCGCCGGTGTCGATGACGATGAACTCGCGGCTGCCGATGCGGCCGTCGCCGTAGTGGCGGTCGCGCGTGAGGCCGGCGTAGTCGGCCACGATGGCGTCACGGCTCTTGGTCAGCCGGTTGAACAGCGTGGACTTGCCGACGTTGGGGCGCCCGACGAGGGCGATGACGGGTTTCATCGGCAGGGGACCTGGAGGACCGGGAAGACGGGGGGACGGGAGAGGCGGCCGGGGTCAGTCGGCCGCGGAGTAGACCTGCAGCGTGCCGTTGCGCGTGGCGATGATCAGCCGGCCGGTGGCTGCCACGGGTGGCGTGACGATGCCGCCGCCGTCCAGCGACAGCCGGCCCAGCGTGCGGCCGTCCTGGCGCGACAGCAGGTGGACATAGCCTTCGCGGTCGGCCACGACGACGTACTTGCCCAGGATCGCCGGGGCGGTGAGCTGGCGGTAGACGAACTGGTCGGCGCGCCAGAAGACCTCGCCGTTGCTGCGGCGCCAGGCGATCAGGCGGTCGCTGGCGTCGCCACCGACGACGAGCGCGTCGTCCGCCGCCACGCCCTGGAAGCCGCTCTGCGTCTTAGTCCAGACCAGCGCGCCACGGGTGGTGTCGATGCAGGACACGGCCGTCTGGAAGGAGCGCACGCAGACCATGTCGCCCACGCGGGCGGGCGGCGCCACCAGGTCGGCCAGGCGCTCGACCTCGTTGCCGCCGCGCGGCGTGGCGACGATGACGTCCTGCTTGAGCTGGCCGCGCACGGGCTCCAGCGCCACCAGGCGCGGCCCGACGCCGGCCCACAGCGTGTTGGCCACGGGCTGCAGCACGCCGGGCTGGGCCAGCGTGAGCGCATCGCCGGCGCGCTGGAAAGCCCACAGGCGGCGGCCGTCCAGCACGTCGAAGGCGTGGATGGCGCGGTCCACGCCCTGCACGAAGACCCGCTCGCCGGCCACCAGCGGCGGCGTTACGACCTTGGCCGGCACCGTCGCCCGCCACAGCACGCGGCCCTGATCGAAGGCGACGACCTCGTTGCGGTCGGTGACGACGGCGGCGTAGCGGCCGTCGCTGCCCACGCCGGCGGACAGCTTGGCATCCGCCTGTCCACGCCAGCGCGGCGCGCCGCTGGCCAAGTCGAAGGCCGCGATGCCGCCGTCATCCGATGCGGTGACGACCACGCCGCCGGCCACCGCCAGGCGCAGCGGGAAGCGGGCCTCGCCGACGCGCTGGCTCCAGGCCGGCTGCAGCGTGACGGGGGCGCTGAGTTGCTGCAGTGCGGCGGGACGGGGCTTCTCGATGCCGCTGGAGCAGCCGGCCAGCAGGGCGACGGCCAGGGCGAGTGCGGAGCAGGATGCAATCCAGCGCTTCATGTCACTCGCCTCCTTGGCTGGCGGATGCCGCGGCTTCCGGCTCGGGCGGCGCGCCGAGCACGGTCAGTTTGATCGCCAGGATCTTGCGGTAGTCCACGTCGGCGGCCATGGCCTTGTAGGCCTCCTGGTAGGCGGCCAGCGCCTCGGCCTTCTTGCCCTGCAGCTGCAGCAGGTCGCCGCGACGGTCGGCGGCCAGAGCCTTGAACTCGTCGGGGAAGCTGCCGGCCAGTTGCTGGGCGGCCTCGTCAAGCTTCTTCTGATCGAGCAGCAGCCCGGCCAGGCGCAGGCGGGCGACGGCCTGGTAGGCTGGCTCGTCGGCATGGTCGATGACCCACTGCAGGCTGGCGCGGGCGGCATCGGGCTGGTTGCGCTCGGCCTGCGCCTTGGCGGCCAGCAGGCCGGCCTGCTCGGCATAGGTGGTGCGCGGGTAGCGCTCGGTCATATCCTTGAAGGCGCGCGCGGTGCGCTCCAGGTCGCCGGCCTGCGCGGCCGCCTCCAGGTCGTTGAACAGCACGGCCGCCTTGGCTGCCTGCTCACCCTGCCAGTAACGCCAGCCGCTGAAAGCCGCCAGGGCGCCCAGGCCCAGGATCAGCACCCAGGTGATCAGGTTGCCGTACTGCTTCCAGAAGTCCTTGATCTGGTCGAGCTGCTCTTGTTCTTCGAGACGGAGTTGTGTGGCCATGCGGACTCGCCGGGGCAGTGGGCGAAGGAGGGAAAAGAGGTGCGGACGAGGGTGCGAACGTGGGCAATCGGGCGGCGCGCCGGGGCGCCGGCCGAAGCCCGCGATTATGGGGCCAGCAACTCGGCCGCCCAGGTGCCGACATCGTCCAGCGCACGCAGCACCTGCTCGCCGCCGCGTAGCGGCTTGACCGCCACCTGGCCCTGCGCCAGCTCGCTGTCGCCAAAGACCAAGGCGAAGCGCGCACCGCTGGCATCGGCCCGCTTGAATTGCGACTTCATGCTCGACGGGCCTTCTGCCCCCGCGGGGTGCTGCACCACGGCCACGCCGGCGGCACGCAGCGCATCCAGGGCCCGCATGATGCGCGGCAGCTCGGCATGGCTGGGCACCACGGCATAGGCATCCGGCGCCTGCGGCGCGGGTGCGGAGCCCACCTCCTGGAGCAACAGCAGCAACCGCTCCATGCCCAGGCCCCAGCCCACCGCCGGGGCCGGCTTGCCGCCCAACTGCTCGATCAGCGTGTCGTAGCGCCCGCCGCCGCAGACGGTGCCCTGCGCGCCCAGGCGGTCGGTAACCCACTCGAAGACGGTCAGGTTGTAGTAGTCCATGCCGCGCACCAGGCGGGGGTTGATGCGGTACGGCAGGCCGGCGGCGTCCAGCACGGCGCGCACGGCGTTGAAGTGGACCAGCGAGGCCTCGCCCAGGAAGTCCATCAGCTTCGGGGCGGACTCGACCACCGGCTGCATCGCCGGGTTCTTGGTGTCGAGGATGCGCAGCGGGTTGCTGTGCAGCCGGCGGCGGGCGTCTTCGTCCAGCAGGTCGGCGTGGGACTCGAAGTGCTGGATCAGCGCGGCGCGATGGGCCAGGCGCTCGGCGGGCTGGCCCAGGCTGTTGAGCTCCAGCCGCACGTCGTCGCCGATGACCAGGCCCAGGTCCTGCCACAGCGCACGGCACAGCAGGATGAGCTCGGCATCCACGTCCGGGCCGGCGAAGCCGAGCGCCTCGGCACCAACCTGGTGGAACTGGCGGTAGCGGCCCTTCTGCGGCCGCTCGTGGCGGAACATGGGGCCGATGTAGAAGAGCCGCTTGCCACCGTCGTGCAGCAGGCCGTGCTCGACCACGGCACGCACCACGCCGGCGGTGTTCTCCGGGCGCAGGCTCAGCGCATCGCCGTTCATCGAGTCGACGAAGGAGTACATCTCCTTCTCGACGATGTCGGTCACCTCGCCCAGGCCGCGCACGAAGAGCGCCGTGGGCTCGACGATGGGCGTGCGGATGTTGGCGTAGCCCCAGCGGCGCATCAGGTGGCGCACGCGCTCTTCCAGCCACTCCCAGCGGGCGGCGTCGGGCGGCAGCAGGTCGTTCATGCCCTTGACGGCTTGCAGGGCGGCCGGCTTTTTGGTGTCGGTCATGTCGGGGAAGCGGTTGCAGCGGCAGGGGCATGGCCGCACCGCCGCATGGAGAAAGGATGCCGGCGCTTTCAGGCAGCGGCGCGGCCGGCGCCGAAGCGGCGTTCGATGTAGTCCTCGACGATGCGCTGGAAGTCCGCGGCGATGGTCTCGCCGCGCAGGGTCAGGGCCTTCTCGCCATCGATGAAAACCGGGGCGGCGGGGGCCTCGCCGGTGCCGGGCAGGCTGATGCCGATGTCGGCATGCTTGCTCTCGCCCGGGCCGTTGACGATGCAACCCATCACGGCCACCTTCATGGCCTCCACCCCCGGATAGCGTGCGCGCCAGACGGGCATCTGCGCGCGCAGGAAGTCGTCGATCTGCTTGGCCAGCTCCTGGAAGGTGGTGCTGGTGGTGCGGCCGCAGCCCGGGCAGGCGGTGACGCTGGGCACGAAGACCCGCAGGCCCAGGGCCTGCAGGATCTCGGTGGCCACCACCACCTCCTGCGTGCGCGGCTCGCCGGGCTGGGGCGTGAGCGAGACGCGGATGGTGTCGCCGATGCCCTCCTGCAGCAGGATGGACAGCGCGGCAGCCGAGGCCACGGTGCCCTTGGTGCCCATGCCGGCCTCGGTCAGGCCCAGGTGCAGAGGATGGTTGCAGCGCTGTGCCAGCGCGCGGTAGACGGCGATCAGGTCCTGCACGCCGCTGACCTTGCAGCTGATCAGCACCTGGGCCGGGTCCATGCCGAGCTCGACCGCGGCACGGGCAGACTCCACCGCCGAGGTGACCAGCGCCTCGTACATCACCTGCTGCGACGGCCAGGGCTGGGCGCGCCGGCCGTTGGCATCCATCAGCGCGGCCATCAGCTCCTGGTCCAGGCTGCCCCAGTTGACGCCGATGCGCACCGGCTTGTCATACCTCAGCGCCACTTCGACCATCTGTGCGAACTGCCTGTCGCGCTTGTCGCCCTTGCCGACATTGCCCGGGTTGATGCGGTATTTGGACAGCGCTTCGGCACAGGCCGGCACCTCGGTGAGCAGGCGGTGGCCGTTGTAGTGGAAGTCGCCAACCAGCGGCACATCGATGCCCATGCGGTCCAGTTGCTCGCGAATGTGCGGCACGGCAGCAGCGGCCTCGGGCGTGTTGACGGTAATGCGCACCAGCTCCGAGCCCGCCAGGGCCAGCTCCTTGACCTGGATGGCGGTCCCGATGACGTCCACCGTGTCGGTGTTGGTCATGGACTGCACGCGCACCGGGGCGTCGCCGCCGACGGTGACCACGCGCTGGCCCCAGCGGATGCGGGCCTGCAGCGAGCGGCGCGCAGCCGGCGCCGCGGCAGGGATGGGCTGGCCCGCCGCGCAGGCGAGGTCTTGGGCAGACATGCGCAGGAGCTCCTAGTTGAGGTCGAGCCGGGCGACGTTGTTGCGCGTATGCGGCGCCAGGTCGACGGCCTGGCCGCGCAGCGACAGCATGGTGCCGCCGGCATTGCCGATGCGCACGCGCCACGGCGCCGTGCCGGCCAGGGAGACCGTCTCGCCTGCTGCCAGCTGGCGCGACAGCAGTGAGCGGCCCGAGGCGTCGCGCACCTCCACCCAGGAGGGCGCGCTCGCACGCAGCAGCAGCGGGGCCGTGCCCGCGGCCAACGGGGCCGACGCCAGCGCGCCGCTCATCTGCGGCGCAGCAGGCGTGGCGGGCACGGCAGCGGTGGCTGCACCAGGTGCTTCTGCAGCGGCCGCAGAGGCGGTCGATGCGCGATCCGTCGTGGCGCCTGCGCCTGCGCTTGGCATGGCGGCGGGCTGGGCGCTCGGCGCAGGCGCCTCGCTGCGGGTTTCGGCCCCTGCTGCTTCGGCAGCGTCGACTGAAGCGGCCTGCGGCGGCTGCGGCACTTGCAGAACATCTGGCGACACCGGCTCGCGCACCTCCTGCGTCGTGCGCTCGGCCGGCGCCGAGCGGGCCAGCCGATCCTGGATCTGCGGCCAGAAGTAGACGAGCAGGGCCGCCAGCACGAGCAGCAGGGCGAGCACGGCTGCCGGCGCCTGCAGGCTGGGCATGCTCAGCCGGGACACGGCGCCCAGCCAAGGGCGGCGCGGGCCAAAGGGCTGGTTGAGCCCCTGGTTGACCTGCTCCAGACGCGGCCCCTGCTGGGCCTGCGGCAGGCCGGCCAGCACCGGGGCGGGGTCGATGTGCAGCGCGCGGCAGACGGTCAGCGCCAACGCGCGGGCGAAGGCCGGGTCGGGCAGCTCGGCATGGCGGTCGGCCTCCAGCAGCTCCAGCTTGGCCGCGGCCACACGCAGGTTGGCCGCAAGGGTCTCCAGGTCCAGGCCGGCGGCCTCGCGCGCCTGGCGCAGGCGGCTGCCCGGGCTCGCGGCGCCAGCCGTGCCGGCTGCGGCCGCCCCGCCCGGCACCGGGGGTTGTTGCGGCTGCTCGCTCACGGCTCGAAGCGGCCCGCCTCGTAGGCCAGGGCTTCGCTGGAGCGGGGATAGCGGGCGAGCAGCTGGCTGCCCAGGTCGCGCACGCCCTGCTGGTTGCCGAGCTTGCGCTCGATGCGCGCGGCGAGCCACAGCGACTCGGCATTGCTCATGTCGGCGGACTGGTTGACCCGGCGCACGTAGAAGCGGGCGCGCTCCAGCTCGCCGCGGCGGTAGAGCACGTCGGCCAAGTTGACGGCCGTGGCCGGGTTGCCGGCGTCGCGCTCATAGGCGCGCAGCAGCGTCTGCTCGGCCTGCTCCAGCTGGCCGGCACGGGCCTCGCACACGCCCTTGACCAGCAGGGTCTGCGCCGCGCCGCGGTAGCCCGGCACGGCCAGCGCCTGGTCGAAGAGGCGAGCCGCGGCGTCGTAGTGGCGCAGCCGGCACTGCATCCAGCCGTAGTTGTGCACCGTGGCCCCGTCGCGCGGGTCGAGCTGCATGGCGCGGCGGAAGGCGGCCTCGGCGCCGGCAACGTCACCCTTGGCATCGAGCACCAGGGCCTTGAGCGCATGGGCGCCGGCCAGGTCGGCGTCCAGGGCCAGCGCCTGGTTGACCTCCTGCAGCGCCGGATCGATCCGGCCCTCGGCGAAATAGGCTCCGGCCAGCTGCAGCCGGATGGCCGCGCGCTTGGCCGGGTCGGGGTTGGGCTGGGAGGGCACGCCTTCCTTGTCCGGCTGCTGCATCTGCGGCGGCTGCTGCGGCGCCGTCGTGCAGCCGGGCAGACCTGCCAGCAGGCCGAGCACCACGGCCAGGGCAGCCGCCATGCGCCCAGGCGGGCGGGCCCTGCGGCTCGGCGGCCGGTGCGGGAAGACATCGGTCGGACCAGGTCGCATGCAGGAGGCTCCGGAAGCTGGCGGGGGTGGCGGAGGAAAGGAGGTCAACGCGGGGCCGAAGGCGGGACCGGCTCGATGCGGATCGGCGCACGCTGCATGCGCCGGCGGGCGTTGGTGCGGTCCTGCACCTCGCCGGCCAGCTGGCCGCAGGCGGCATCGATATCGTCACCGCGCGTCTTGCGCACGGTGGTGACGATGCCGCCAGCCTGCAGGATGGCCGCGAACGCCTGCACCCGCGACGCCGGCGAGCGGCGCAGGCCCGACTGCGGGAAGGGGTTGAAGGGGATCAGGTTGAACTTGCACGGCAGCCGCCCGCGCACCAGCGCGAGCAGGGCCCGAGCATGCTCGTCGCCGTCGTTCACACCGTCGAGCATGCAGTACTCCAGCGTGATGAAGTCACGCGGCGCGGCATCCAGATAGCGCACGCAGGCGTCCAGCAGCTCGGCGATCGGGTACTTGCGGTTGATCGGTACCAGCTCGTCGCGCAGCGCATCGGTGGGCGCGTGCAGCGAGACGGCCAGCGCCACGGGACAGTCCTCGCGCAGCCGGTCGATCATGGGCACCACCCCCGAGGTGGACACCGTGACGCGGCGGCGCGACAGGCCGTAGCCGTGGTCATCGAGCATGACCTTGAGCGCCGGCACCAGGGCCGAGTAGTTCTGCAGCGGCTCGCCCATGCCCATCATCACGACGTTGGTGATGACGCGCTCGCCGGCCGGGGTGCGCAGGCGCAGGCGCAGGCTGTGCTCGGCATGCCAGAGCTGGGCCAGGATCTCGCCGGTGGCCAGGTTGCGGCTGAAGCCCTGATGGCCGGTGGAGCAGAAGCGGCAGCCCACGGCGCAGCCGGCCTGAGACGAAATGCAGAGGGTGCCGCGATCGTCCTCGGGTATGAACACCGTCTCCACGGCATTGCCGGCACCGACGTCGAACAGCCACTTGACCGTGCCGTCGGCGGAGACGTGTTCGCTGATCACCGGCAGGCCGCGGATTTCGGCTCGGCCGGCCAGCTTGGCGCGCAGGCTCTTGGCCAGGTCGGACATCTGCTCGAAGTCCGACGCGCCCTTCTGGTGGATCCAGCGGAAGAGCTGGGTGGCGCGAAAGCGCTTCTCACCCAGCGATTCGCAGAACGCGGCAAGACCTTCGAGATCGAAATCGAGCAGGTTGACCGCGTTCATGGCAGAAGAACAGCTTGCGCGGGCCGCGGCCCGCGCGGCACATCAACGGGAGTAGACGTTCATGCCCGGGAAGAAGAACGCCACTTCCTGGGCGGCGGTCTCGGGCGCGTCGGAGCCGTGCACCGCGTTGGCATCGATGCTGTCGGCAAAGTCGGCGCGGATGGTGCCCTTCTCGGCCTTCTTGGGGTCGGTGGCGCCCATCAGCTCGCGGTTCTTCGCGATGGCGTTCTCGCCTTCCAGAACCTGGATCATGACCGGGCCGGAGACCATGAAGTCGACCAGGTCCTTGAAGAAGGGGCGCGCCTTGTGCACGGCGTAGAAGGCCTCGGCCTCGCCGCGCGACAGGTGGGCCATCTTGGCCGCGATGACCTTCAGGCCGGCGCCTTCGAAGCGCGAGTAGAGCTGGCCGATGACGTTCTTGGCCACGGCATCGGGCTTGATGATCGACAGGGTGCGTTCAACCGCCATGTTTTTCTCCTTTGGGGGCCCTTGCCGGGCGTGGTATGCAAAGCCCGACAGTGTAGCGTGACGCGGGGCAAACCCTCAGGCCCGCCCGCATGCTGGATCAGCGTCCGCGGCCGCCGAAGCCGCGGCCACCGCCGCCTCCGCCGCCACCGCCGCCCTTGAAGCGCGAGCCTTTGGCCTTGTTGGTGAAGTAGGCATCGGCACCGATGTAGCCGACCGAAGTCTGCATCGGGTCGGGCTGGCGCGGCCCGCCCTTTTGCTGCGGCGGCGCGTCATGCTCGTGGCCCGGCGTGCCGAAGCCGCGCACGATGCGCTTGGAGCCGGTGGCAAAGCGCCGGTCGAAGGTCTGCTCCAGCGGGTTCGGGATATGCAGCGGCACGTCGTCGGGCAGCTCGTCGCCATCCCAGTCGCGCACCGGCCGTTGCTTGGGCTGCTGCTGCGGCTTGGGGCCCTTGCCCTGCTGGAACGGCTTGCCGCCGCCCACGCCTTGCGGGCCGCCCTGCCCCGGCTTGCCGGGCTTGCCCGGGCGCTGTTTTGCCTGCTTGCCTTGCTGGCTCTGCTGAACCTGCTGGCCTGGGCCGCCCTGCCCCTTGCCCTGATGACCTTGTCCCTGGCCCGGCTTGCCCTTGCCATGCTGCGGCCGGCTCTCGCCGCCGAAGTCCTGGCCGCCCTGCTGGGGGCGCGGGCCGCTGGCCAGACGGCGGATGGCGCGCACATCGTCGGGGCCGAGCTCCACCCATACGCCGCGCTTGAGCCCGCGCGGCAGCACCACGGTGGCATAGCGCACGCGGATCAGGCGGTTGACCGTCAGGCCGACGGCGTCGAAGAGCTTGCGCACCTCGCGGTTGCGGCCTTCGGTGATGACCACGCGGTACCAGTGGTTCACGCCCTCGCCGCCGCCGTCCTGGATGGACTGGAAGGCGGCCGGCTGGCCGTCGATGGCCACGCCGGTGAGCAGCTTCTGGCGTGCCTCGTCGTCCAGCGTGCCCAGGGTGCGCACGGCGTACTCGCGCTCCACGCCGAAGCGCGGGTGCATCAGCTGGTTGGCCAGCTCGCCGGAGTTGGTAAACAGCAGCAGGCCTTCGGTGTTGATGTCCAGGCGGCCGACGGACTGCCACTTGCCGTGCGGCAAGCGCGGCAGGTTGCGGAAGACCGTGGGACGACCCTCAGGATCCTTGAAGGTGCTGACCTCGCCGGTGGGCTTGTGATAGGCCAGCACGCGGGCCGGCGGCGGCGCGATGCGGAACTTGACCGGCTTGCCGTTGATGCGCACCTGGTCGCCCCAGGAGATGCGCTGGCCGACGTGGGCCACCTCGCCGTTGACGGTGACCTTGCCGTCCTGGATGAGCTGCTCCATGTCGCGGCGCGAGCCCACGCCGGACTGCGCCAGCACCTTCTGCAGCTTGGGCGCGTCGGGCTCGGGCAGCAGCACGCGCTTGGTCGCGGCCTCGGCCTCGCTGCCCTCGGCAGCGGCGGGCTCGGCTGCGGGCGGCTCGGCCTCGCGGTCGAACTCGCCGGACTGCAGGCCGGCGAAGACGGCGTCGATCTGCTGGCCGAGCTCGGGCGTACGCTGCACGACGGGCTCGCGCGGCGGCTTCTGGCGCTCGGGCCGACCAGGCCGGGCGCCATCGGCGGCCGCAGCCGAAGCAGCGTCGGCGGACGACGCCTCGGATGCGGGCGGGGACAGGTCATCGGCCTGAGCGGGCTCGGCGGCCTGCACGTCGCTGGTCTCAACGACGGCTGACTCCACGACGGCAACCTGGGCGTCGGCGGACGGCTCGACGGCCGGCTCGGCAGCCTCGCCAGCTTCGGCTACTCCGGCGACCGGCTCGGCCACGGCCTCTGCAGCGGCCACGTCGGTGGCCGCTGCCTTCTTGCGCGGCGCTCGGCGGCGTTTGGGCGGCTCGCCATCGGCCGCGGCGGGCTGGGCCACGGGCTCGCCGGCGCCGGCTGCGGACGCCTGGGAGGCAGCGGCTGCCGCTTCACCGGGCTGGCCGGCGGCCGGCGGCGTGGCGTCTTGTTGGGGATCCATGTCGGGGGCGATGCTCATGTGGACGGTTCGGTAGGGTCGTGCGCCGCGCCCTCGGGCGCTGGACGTTCTTCGATGGCGGGAGGCAGCGCGGCGGACGGCACGTCGCCGCGAACCTGCGGCCGGGATGAAACGGGATGGGTGGGGAATGCCGCGGCCGGCTGGGCAATGGCCAACGGATCGGCCTGGGCCGCGTCGGCGCGCGCGGTGGCCTGCGGCTCGACGGCTGCAGCGGGTGCTTGGGCCGGCATGGCAGAAACGTCGGCCGCAAGGGGCGGGGTGGGCTCGCCGCGGTCCGCCGCGACCGGCGCAGCGGCTTCAGCGGCAGCCGACTGCTCCAGCTGCGCCTGCGCGTGCCCTTCGCGCTCTTCGCCCTCTTCGCCGTCTTGTCCCGCGTCGATGGGTGCAGCGGCCTCGATCGGCGCACCACCCGGGGCCTGCGCATCCGCCGCTGCATCGGCCGGGGCGTCCAGCGGCAGCGCCTGCTGGTCGCGGGCTTCATCGGCGGCGGCGAGCAGGTCGGGCGTCGTGCCCAGGGTGCTGTCGAGCATGGGCAGCTCGGACAGCGAGGCCAGGCCCATGTCGTCGAGGAACTGCCGGGTGGTGGCATACAGGCCCGGGCGGCCGGGGGCGTCGCGGTGGCCGATGCACTCGACCCAGCCGCGGTCTTCCAGCTGCTTGACGATGTGGCTGCTGACGGTGACGCCGCGAATGTCCTCGATGTCGCCGCGGGTGACCGGCTGGCGGTAGGCGATGATGGCCAGCGTCTCCAGCGTGGCGCGCGAGTAGCGCGGCGGCTTCTCCGGGTTGAGCCGGTCCAGGTGGACCTGGATCTCCGGCCGGGTCTGGAAGCGCCAGCCGGTGGCCAGCTCGCGCAGCTCCACGCCGCGATCAGTCCAGTCGTGCTGGATCTGCGCCAACAGGCCGCGCAGGTCGTCGAGTGTCAGGCGCTCGGCAAAGAGCTCCCGCATGTCGCGCAGCGGCATGGGCTGATGGGCGCACAGCAGCGCCGTCTCGAGGATGCGCTTGGCATCCTGCTCAGCGAAGACTTCCATCTCGACAGGTGGCGGGCTGGTTCGACAGCACGGACGGGCTCGAAGCCGGGCCGGGTGCGGCGCATCGCCGCAGGCGGCGGCCGCGTGTACGAAGGACGATGGTCAAGGAGCGGCTGGCGAGGCGGCGCGGACAACTCGCGCTGGGTCGCCCGGGCCGCGGGCAAGGCGCCGGCCCTGTGATGCGGGCCTGGGGGCGCTGGGCGGGGCCGCCGGTGGACGGCCCGCGACGCGGTCTCGTGAGGATGCTCGGCGGCCTGTGCCCGGCCGACCGGCCACGAGGCGGTCGCAAACTGCTTGGCATTGTAGCCGCAGCCGGCTACTCCCGGCGGCGTGGATCAGGGTGCGAAATCGGCCCCGAATCCCTGCTCGGCAGCCCGCCGCAGATCATCGGGCAGCGGCGAGCGCAGATCCAGTGCCTGCCCGCTGACCGGGTGGACGAAGGCCAGCCGCTGCGCATGCAGGGCCTGGCGCTGCAGGCCCAGGGCCGGGCGGCCGCCATAGAGCGCATCGGCAATCAAAGGATGGCCGCGCGAAGCCAGGTGCACGCGGATCTGGTGGGTGCGGCCGGTGTGCAGGGTGCAGCGCGCGGCGCTGATGCCCTGCCCTGCCCCCAGGCACTGCACATCCGTGCGCGCCGCCCGCCCACCGGCAACGACCGCCATGCGCACCCGCGACACCGGGTCGCGGGCAATCGGTGCGTCGATGCTGAGCGACTGGGCGGGGAGCACGCCGTGGCACAGCGCCAGGTACTGGCGATGGACCTCGCGCGCGGCGATGGCGCGGGTCAGCGCGGTCATGGCCACCAGGGACTTGGTCACGACCATCAGCCCGCTGGTGTCCTTGTCCAGCCGATGCACGATGCCCGCGCGGGGCAGCGATGCGGCCCCCGCGTGATGGGCCAGCAGGCCGTTGAGCAGCGTGCCGGACCAGTTGCCTGCTGCCGGATGCACGACCAGGCCCGCGGGCTTGTCCACGACGAGCAGGTGAGCGTCCTCATGGACGATGGCCAGCGGCATCGACTCCGGGCGGAAGGCGCGGCTCTCCGGCGTGGGCACCAGGGCCAGCTCGATCACCTGGCCCAGCACCAGCTTGCGCGAGGCGGTGGCCGCCGGCACGCCGGCCACGCGCACATGGCCGGCCGCGATCAGGCCCTGCAGGTGGCTGCGCGAAAACTCCGGCGCCAGCTCAACGAGCACGTGGTCCAGCCGGCGGCCGTGCATGCCGGCATCGACCACCGCATGACGCGTCTCGATCTCGTCGCCGGCAGGCGTGGCGGACGCGGCCTGCAGCGGCAGGTCGTCACCGTCGTCGGGCCAGGCTGCGGCATCTGCGGATGCGGCGTCGGCGGACGGGGCGGCGGGTGCGGCAGACGACGGGCGGGGCACGGGTCGGCCCATATACTTCCTGGTTGGTTGCAAACCGGCGCTCCAGAGCCGAGACCCCAGACACATGACGAAAACGATCCGGCCCCTGCGCGCCCTGGCCCCGCGACTGCAACGCACGCTGCTGATGGCAGGCTGCATCGCCGCAGCGGCCGCGCTCAGTGCCTGCGGCAGCTCGCCCAAGGACGACATCGATCCGAACCTGAGCGCCGAAAAATTGTACGAAGAGGCTCGCGAGGAAGCGGCCGACGGCAACTACGAAGCGGCCATCAAGCTGCTGGAGAAGGTCGAGGGCCGCGCCAGCGGCACCGTCGTGGCCCAGCAGGCCGAGCTGGACCTGGCCTACGCCTACTACAAGACCAACGAGAAGGCCCAGGCACTGGCCAAGCTCGACCGCTTCATCCGCCTGCGCCCGACCAGCCCGGCGCTGGACTATGCCTACTACCTGCAGGGGCTCGTCAACTTCAACGACGACCTGGGGCTCTTCGGCCGCATGGCGCGGCAGGATCTGTCCGAGCGCGACCAGCAGGCCGCGCGCGACGCCTACGAGTCCTTCCGCCAGCTGGTGGAGCGCTTCCCGGACTCCAAGTACGCGCCGGACTCGCGCCTGCGCATGAACTACATCGTCAACTCGCTGGCGCAGTACGAGGTGCACGTCGCCCGCTACTACTACAAGCGCGGCGCGTGGCTGGCGGCAGCCAACCGGGCGCAGCGCGCGGTGCAGGAGTTCCGCACCTCGCCGGCGGTGGAAGAGGCGCTCTACATCATGGTGATGAGCTACGACAAGCTCGGCCTCAAGCAGCTGCGTGACGACTCCGAGCGCGTGCTCAAGGCGAGCTTCCCGGATAGCCGCTACCTGGCCGAGGGCTTCCGCGCCGTGGACAAGCCGTGGTGGCAGCTGTGGTGATCGCCGACTGAGGCGAGCGCCCGGCAGGTCCCGCAAGGGCTCGGGCCGGGTACGCCATCCAAGGGTGGCGCGACGGCGACGAGCGGGCCGCGCCGCCAAGACGCCGGGGCACCGTGCCGCCGCAGCGCACGCCGATTGCCCGGCCGGCGGGGCACCAACCGCCCCGCCGCCATGCTCGAAAAACTCCCCGACGCCATCGGCCACGCGCTGCGCGAGCAGCGCGCCGGGCTGGAGCAGATCCTCTTCAACCGCCTGCCGCTGCGCGCGGGCCAGAGCGCGCTGAAGCTCGCCAGCCTGGCCTTCGTCGACCACGGGCCGCTGCCCGCGCTCTACACCGCCGATGGCGAGGGCCGATCGCCGCCGCTGCAATGGAGCGGCGTGCCGGCCGATGCGGTGTCGCTGGTGCTGGTGGTGGAGGACGCCGACTCGCCCACGCCGCATCCGCTGGTGCATGCCATCGCGGTGGACCTGCCGGTGGCACTCGACCACTTGCCTGAGGGCGGCCTGCAGCCGGATGCCGAGCTGCCCGCACCCGGGCCATCCACCACCGGCGCCGGCACGCTGATCGACACCGGCCCGGCCGCAGCGCAGCCGGGTGAGCTCGCCGCCGGGGCCCCGACGGCCACGGCCGTCCCTGCATCAGATGCGGCACCCAATCCTGCAGCCGGCGCCACGCCCGTCCACCTGGGCCGCAACTCCTATCTGCGCGCCGGCTGGCTGCCGCCCGACCCGCCGCCCGGCCACGGCGTGCACCGCTACGCCTTCCAGCTCTTCGCGCTGGCGGCAACCACCGGCCTGAGCGGCTCGCCCGGGCGGGATGCGGTGGCCGATGCGCTGGCCCGGCATGCCATCGCCAGCGGCTGCCTGATCGGCACCTATGAGCGCCCAGACGGGAGCGTGCGCGCTGGCGGCCCGGCCGCAGCGGCAGTGGCCTGACGGGCGCTGCGCCGTCTCGCTGCCGCGAACCTGCCGGCGCTTGATGCACGCGCTCACCGCGCGCTCGGCATCAGCAATCAACCGCCCGCAGCCGCCCCGCCCAGCAACGCCAGGGTGCGCTCATCGCCGCGCCCGCCCAGGTGCTGGCGCAGCGCCTGGGCAAAGACCGGCTCGTCCGGCACGGCCGCGGCAAACAGCGTCATGCACGAGCCGAACTTCAGGTCGTCTGGCGGGCTGAAGATCTGCTGCAGCGGTCGCCCGGCATGGCCTAGCACCAGCGCGGTGGCCTGGCGCAGGCGCGGGCCCAGCAGCGCATGCGCGGCATAGGCGCGGGCCTCGTCCAGGCCGCTGATGCCGTAGTGCCGGGCCATCGTGCTGTGCCCCAGCCCGCGCAGCTGAGGGAAGACGAACCACATCCAGTGGCTGCGCTTGCAGCCGGCAGCGAGCTCGGCCACCACAGCGTCCCACACCGGCGCCTGTGCCTGCACGAAGCGCGCAAGGCCGAAGCGGTCCGCCTCTGTACGATCCCCGGGCTCAGCCACACTCAGCCCCCGGGGCCAGCCGTGGAGCCGCAGTCGATGGCGCCGAAGCGGTCCAGCTGCAGCATCACGCCGATCACCACCAGCGCAGCCGGCGGCCCGGCCAGCGGGTGCAGCAGCGCGGCCAGCAGCGGCGCCACCAGGATCAGGTGCCGCAGCCCCCAGCCGTAGAGCACGCCCGCCTGGCGCACATAGCTGCTGCCGGCAGCCGCCCAGCGCAGCCGCTCGGCCGACCCCACCGGCATGCCGCCGATGAAGCCGGCGTGGTTGTAGTAGCGCACCGCCATCACGGAGGCCACCAGCGACGCGAACAGCAGCGCCAGCAGCACCAGCTCCAGCGCCAACCGCGGTGTGAACACTGGCAGCCCGCCGCTGGCCGTGCGCAGGCTGGCCTGCAGCGACGGCGCCGACAGCGTCACCGCGCCCATCAGCGCCAGCGCGGCGGTGGACGCGGTCATCGTGGCCGACATCAATGAATTGCGCAGCGTCTGCACCGCCAGGATCTCCGAGCCCGGCTGCTGCGAGACGGCATCGAACCAGTCCTCGCGCAAGGCCGCATGCGCGCTGCGCGCCACACGCTGCGGACGGCGCCGCTGCTGCACGGCGATCAGCAGCTCATAGACCAGCAGCAGCAGCACGGTGGCCACCACCGGCAGCCAGGCATCCCAGCCGCCGGGCACCGTGACGCCATCCGTGATGCCACCTGTCACGCCATTCATCGCACCATTCATCGCGCCATCCACCATGCCGCCGGCCAGACCCGGGTCCGGCCCACCCGCCAGGCCGTCATGCCCATCGCTCATCACATCGCCCCCGCCTCACCGCCGGCCTGCCCGGCGACGCTCCAGCAGCTCGAACACCACCATGCCGCCCAGCATCGCCGCCACAAAGACGAGCGCCTGCCGCTGCCCCATGCCCAGCGCCACCAGGGCCGGCCCGGGGCAAAAGCCCGCCAGCCCCCAGCCCACGCCGAAAAGCAGGCTGCCGCCCACCAGCCGGCGGTCGATGGCCCGCGTGGTGGGCAGCTGCATGGCCGCGCCCAGCCAAGACACCGTGCGCCGCCGCGCCAGCGCAAAAGCCACCAGCCCGACCGACACCGCGCCGGCCATCACCAGCATCAGCGACGGATCCCAGGCGCCCGCCAGATCCAGAAAGCCCAGCACCTTGGCCGGATCGGCCATGCCCGACACCATCAGCCCCAGGCCGAACACCAGCCCGGCCAGCAGCGACGCACCCTGCACCATGATCTGCCCCATGCCTTGATCCCCCCTCAGCCGCCCAGCAGGTGGCGCAACACATAGACGGTGACAAAGCCCGCCGCCATGAAGCAGGCGGTGGCCACCAGTGACCGCGGCGACAGCCGCGACAGGCCGCAAACCCCATGCCCGCTGGTGCAGCCCGCACCCCAGCGCGTGCCCAGCCCCACCAACAGCCCGGCGGCCACCAGCATCGCGTCCGACGCGGCGATGTGCGGCAGCGGCAATGGCCCCCACAGCCGCCACACCAGCGGCGACGCCACCAGCCCGCCGATGAAGGCCACGCGCCAGCCCACGTCGCCGGCGGCCGGCCGCAGCAGCCCGCCCAGCACGCCGCTGATGCCGGCGATGCGGCCGGCCAGCAGCACCAGCATCCCGGCCGCCAGCCCGATCAGCACCCCGCCGGCCAGCGCCGGCCACGGGGTGAAAGCCGTCCAGTCGATGGTCATCGCCCTGCTCCTTTCAGGTTTGCCAGTTCGGCGCACACGCCCGCCACCTTCACCCCTGCTCGCCGCAGCCGTACAGCCGGTGCAGCACCGCCAGGATCTCCAGCAGCGCCGGATCGGCCACGCGGTAGTAGATGCGCTTGCCCTCGCGCCGCGTGCCCACCACGCCGTCATTGCGCAGCACGGCCAGTTGCTGGGACAGCGTCGGCTGCCGGATGCCCAGCCGCTCCTCCAGCTCGCCGACGCAGTGCTCGCCCTGGGACAGCTGGCACAGCAGCAGCAGCCGCTCCTCGTTGGCCAGCAGCTTCAACGCGCCCACGGCCTGCCCGGCTGCGGCGCGCAGCGCGGCGGGGTCGATGGCCGTGGCATTGCCTGCAGCCGCGGCGTCTGCCGCATCGGTGGAATCGGTCCGGTCGTTCATGGAGCGCTCAACACTTGTCTTGACGACATTATGTCTTTGTATATTATGTTTATCAACAGATCATCACAGGTGCACCATGACTCTTTCCTCCGCCCGCCCCGACATCCAGGCCTTCTTCGACCCGCAGACCTGGACGGTCTCCTACGTCGTGGCCGACCCGGCCACGCGCACGGCCGCCGTCATCGACCCGGTGCTGGACTACGACTTCAAGTCCGGCCACACAGCGACCACCTCCGCCGACCGCATCCTGGCCCACCTGCGCGAGCACGGCCTGAGCCTGCAGTGGATCCTGGAGACGCACGCCCATGCCGACCATCTGTCGGGCGCCCACTACATCCGCCAGCACGCGGGTGGCCGCATCGCCATCGGCCAGCACATCCGCACCGTGCAGCGCACGTTCAAGGCGCTGTTCAACCTGGAGCGCAGCTTCCTGCCGGACGGCAGCCAGTTCGATCATCTGCTTGCCGACGGCGACACGCTGCCCATCGGCGGCCTCACCCTGACCGCGCTGCACGTGCCGGGCCACACCCCGGCAGACATGGCCTATCAGATCGGTGATGCCGTCTTCGTCGGCGACACGCTCTTCATGCCCGACGTGGGCACCGCCCGCGCCGACTTCCCCGGCGGCGATGCGCGCCAGCTCTGGCGCTCCATCCAGCGCCTGCTGGCCCTGCCCCCGGCCACGCGCCTCTTCGTCTGCCACGACTACCCGCCGGCCGGCCGCGAGCCGCGCTGGCAGACCACGGTGGCCGAGCAGCGCGCCCACAACATCCACGTGCGCGACGGCATCGACGAGGACGCCTTCGTCGCCATGCGCCAGGCCCGCGACGCCACGCTGGAGGCGCCCACGCTGATCCTGCCGTCCCTGCAGGTCAACGTGCGCGCCGGTCAGTTGCCACCGCCCGACGACAACGGCGTGGCCTATCTGCGCATCCCGCTCAACGCCCTGCCGGTTCACGCCGCAGCCTGAGCCGGACGGCAGCCCGGGCAAAGAGCCCGGAGCTCGCCTGCGTCTGCGCGCGCCTTCGGCACGGAACCCACCACTGGCCCGAGCCGACCGCCCCAGCTGGACGGATGAAGCGATGAAAGGACGGCCCAAAAGACTAAAGGGCCAGCAACTTTCGCTGCTGACCCTCGTCTCGAACAAATGGTCGGGGTGGCGGGATTCGAACTCGCGACCCCTTGCACCCCATGCAAGTGCGCTACCAGGCTGCGCTACACCCCGACGTAAGCCCAAAAGTATAACGTGGATTCAGGCACTCTCCAAGCTGCAGCAGTGATCAGTGCAGCAGCTCGCGGATCAGCATCAGCTCGGCACGCAGGGCTTCGGGCGTGAGCGCGCCGCTGAAGGGCTCGGGCGCCGGCATCAGCGATGCGGCCGGCTCGATGGTCACGGCCTGTGCGGCGTCGGCCTGCAAGCCGTTGATCGGCGCACCCATCTCACGCGCTGCCGCAGACGCCTGCAGCTCGCGTGCGGATATCGAAACCGATGCCGATGCAGGCGCAGCCTGGCGGGGCGGCTCGGCCAGGCCGCCCTCGGCCAGACGGTTGCGCGCCCCGCTGATGGTGAAGCCCTGGTCGTAGAGCAGCTCGCGGATGCGCCGGATGAGCAGCACCTCGTGATGCTGGTAGTAGCGCCGGTTGCCGCGCCGCTTCATCGGCTTGAGCTGCGCGAACTCCTGCTCCCAGTAACGCAGCACATACGGCTTGACGCCGCACAGCTCGCTGACCTCACCGATGGTGAAGTAGCGTTTGGCCGGGATGGCAGGCAGCGCGTTGTCCATGTTGGTTCAGGACGGGGGACGGCAGAGGGCCGAAGACTTTACTCGAAGTCTTCCGAGGACTGGATGTCGCCCTGCACCAGGCCTTTGAGCTTGTGGCTGGCATGGAAGGTGACGACCTGACGGGCCTTGATCGGGATGGCCTCGCCGGTGCGCGGGTTGCGCCCCGGGCGCGGCGCCTTGTGGCGGATCTGGAAGTTGCCGAAGCCCGAGAGCTTCACGTCCACGCCGTCGACCAGCGAGTCATGGATGAGGTCGAAGAACGCCTCGACCATGTCCTTCGATTCACGCTTGTTCAGGCCCAGCCGCTCGAAGAGCAGTTCGGCCAGCTCGGCCTTGGTCAGCGTGGGCGTGTCCACCAGCACCGGCAGCAGCATGCCGGGCGGCTGATCACTGCCGCCCTGCCCGCCCCCATCGCGGACCTCGCCGGCCCCCTGGTCCATCGTGGGGTCCATCGTCGCATCCATCAGCGCCCCTCCTCCTGCGGCGGGCTGCCCGCCGCGCATCTGTCAGTGTCGCGCCGCGGCACGCCGGCCGCGGCCATCCAGGCCAGGGTTCAGCCTCGCACGCGTGCGCCGAATTCACGCTCCAGCCGCGTCAGCACCGCCTGCACGGCCGCCTCGATGCGCTCGTCGGTCAGCGTCTGCTCGTCGTCCAGCAGCTCCAGCCGCACAGCCAGGCTGCGCTGGCCTTCGCCGATCTCGGCCGTGGGCGCCTTGGGCTTGTAGACATCGAACAGCCGTGCCTGGCGCACCAGCCCGCCGGTATCTGCGGCCGCAATGGCCTGCATCAGCGCGTCGTGCGTCACCTGCTCGCTGACGATCACGGCCAGGTCGCGCAGCACTGCCTGCTGCCGCGGCATGCCGCCAAAGCGCGGCACCGCGCGCTCAATGAAGGCCGCGGCGTCCAGCTCGAACAGCACCGGGGCCGAGGGCAGCTCATAGGCCTGACGCCAGCGCGGGTGCAACTCGCCCACATAGCCGACGACACGGCCGCCGAGCTCGACGCGGGCACAGCGGCCGGGGTGAAGCGCCGGGTGCTCCGCCGGCACGAAACGCACGGCACGCGGCGCGAGCCAGGCTTCGATGTCGCCCTTGACGTCGAAGAAGTCCACCGCCCGCTCGGCCGTGCCCCACTGCAGATCATCGGCCGCACCAAACGCCAGGCCGGCGATGCGCAGCGGCTGGGCAAAGCCGGCCACCGTCTGCGGCCCGTCTGCCACCGACGCATCACGCAGGAAGACGCGGCCCACCTCGAACACGCGCACGCGCGACGCCCGGCGGGCGAGGTTCTGGCGCAGCACCTGCACCAGCCCGCCCAACAGGCTGGAGCGCATCACGCTCAGCTGGCTGGCAATCGGGTTGAGCAGCTTCACCGGCTGCTCGTTGCCGGCCAGCTCGCGCTCCCAGCGTTCCTCGACGAAGCTGAAGTTGATCGTCTCCTGCCAGCCGCGCGCGGCAATGCCGCGCCGCACGGCATACAGGCCCCGTTGCCGCTCCGGCCGCACCTGCGCGGTCACCGGCGCCACTGGCGGGCGCTGGGGCAGCTTGTCGTAGCCGATCACGCGCACGACTTCTTCGATCAGGTCTTCCTCGATCTGGATGTCGAAGCGCCAGCTGGGCGGCGTCACGCGCAGGCCGCCGTCCACCGGCTCATGGGCCAGGCCCAGGCGGGTGAAGACCTCCTCGCACTGTGCCTGCGTCACCGGCATGCCGATCACGCGCTCAGCACGCGCCAGGCGCAGCGTCACCGGCTTGGGCTGGGGCAGGTTCAGGCGCTGGTCATCCACCGGGCCGGCCTGGCCGCCGCAGATCTCCAGCACCAGCTGTGTGATGCGCTCCAGGCGCTCGACGGTGGCGGCCGGGTCCACACCGCGCTCGAAGCGGTGCGCCGCGTCGGTGGAGAAGTTGTAGCGGCGCGCACGGCCCGCAATCGCCTTGGGCCACCAGAAGGCGACTTCGGCATAGACGTTGGTGGTGTCGTCCGACACCGCCACGCGCTGGCCGCCCATCACGCCAGCCAGCGACTCCACGCCCTGCGCATCGGCGATCACGCCCACCTGGCCATCCACGGTCACGGTCTGGCCGTTGAGCAGCTCCAGCTGTTCGCCTTGGCGGCCCCAGCGCACCTGCAGGCCGCCTTCGATGCGGTCCAGGTCGAAGATGTGCGACGGCTGGCCCAGCTCGAACATCACGTAGTTGGAGATGTCCACCAGCGCCGAGACCGAACGTTGCCCGCAGCGCGCCAGGCGCTCGACCATCCACGCCGGCGTGGGCGCCTTGGGGTTGACGTTACGGATCACACGGCCAGAGAAGCGGCCGCACAGGTCGGTGGCCTGCACCTCCACCGCCAGCCGCGCATCGCTGGCCGGGGCGACCGGCTGGGTTGCCGGCAGCGTGAGCGGCGCACCGGTCAGCGCCGAAACCTCGCGCGCAATGCCGGCCACGCTCAGGCAATGCGCCAGGTTGGGCGTGAGCTTGAGCGTGAACAGCGTGTCGTCCAGCTTGAGCCAGTCGCGGATGCTGGCCCCCACCGGCGCGTCGCCCGCCAGGATGTGCAGGCCGGAGGCTTCATCCGACAGGCCCAGCTCGCGGGCCGAGCACAGCATGCCCTGGCTCTCCACGCCGCGCAGCTTGCCCAGCTTGATTCGATACGGCTTGCCATCCGCCCCCGGCGGCAGCTCAGCGCCCACCAGCGCACACGGCACCTTGATGCCCGGGCGCACGTTGGGCGCACCGCAGACGATCTGCAGCAGCTCACCCGTGCCGGCATCGACCCGGCAGACATTGAGGCGATCCGCGTCCGGGTGGCGCGTCACCTCGCGCACCTCGCCCACCACCACCCGGCTGAAGGCCGGCGCCACCGGGCGCAGCTCTTCGACTTCCAGGCCGGCCATGGTCAGCAGGTCGGCCAGCTCCTGGGTGGACAGCGGCGGGTTGCAGAACTCACGCAACCACGATTCAGGAAATTGCATCTCGAAGGATCCTTGGCGAAGTGACGTGGCGACTCAGACGCGGAACTGCGACAGGAAGCGCAGGTCACCGTCGAAGAACAGGCGCAGGTCGTTCACGCCATAGCGCAGCATGGTCAGCCGGTCCGGCCCCAGACCGAAGGCAAAGCCGATGTAGTGCTCGGCATCCAGGCCGAAGTTGCGCACCACGTTCGGGTGCACCTGGCCGCAGCCGCCCACTTCCAGCCAGCGTCCCTTCAGCGGCCCGCTGGCGAAGGCGATGTCCACCTCGGCCGAGGGCTCAGTGAACGGGAAGAACGAGGGCCGGAAACGCAGCTGCAGGTCGGTCGTCTCGAAGAAGGTGGCGAAGAAGTCGGCGAGCACGGCCTTCAGGTCGGCGAAGCTCACGCTCTCGCCGATCCACAGGCCTTCGCACTGGTGGAACATCGGCGAGTGCGTGGCGTCGCTGTCCACGCGGTAGGTTCGCCCGGGCGCGATGACGCGGATCTCGGGCATGCGCTCGCCGCGTGCGATCTTGTCGGCGTGGTCGCGCACGTGCTGCACCGCATGGCGCACCTGCATCGGGCTGGTGTGGGTGCGCAGCACGTTGCCGCCTTCCACGTAGAAGGTGTCGTGCATCGAGCGAGCGGGATGGTCCTCAGGCGTGTTGAGCGCCGTGAAGTTGAACCAGTCGGTCTCGATCTCCGGGCCGTCGGCCACGGCAAAACCCATCGAGCCGAAGATGGCCTCGATGCGCTCGATGGACAGCGACACCGGGTGCAGGCCGCCCTCGCCGCGGCGGCGACCGGGCAGCGTCACGTCGAGCGCCTCGGCCTTGAGCTGAGCCTGCAGCTCCGCCTCGGCCAGCGCCTCACGCCGGGCCTGCAGCAGGGCCTCGACGCGCTGCTTGGTCTGGTTGATCGCAGCACCCCGGGTCTTCTTGTCCTCGGGGGTCAGGGCGGCCAGGCCCTTGAGCAGCTCGGTCACCCGCCCCGCCTTGCCCAGGTAGCGGGCTTTGGCGTTCTCCAGTTCAGCGGGCGTGGGCGCCGCGGCGAATTCGCGCTCGGCGTCGCTGACCAGGGTGTCGAGGTCGTTCATGGAATTCGGTGCATCAAAAAGAAAGGCCGCACCAGGGGTGACGGCCTTTCGAAATCTGCAGACCGGGCAGGACGCCCGGCCGCAATCAGCATCACACAGCGATCAAGCTGCTATCACGCCGCGATCTGGGCCTTCACCTTGGCAACGATGCCGCTGAAGGCCGCCGGGTCGTTGACGGCCAGATCGGCCAGCACCTTGCGGTCCAGGTCGATGGCTGCCTTCTTCAGGCCGGCGATGAACTTGCTGTAGCTCAGGCCCTCCTGACGGCTCGC
Organism: Burkholderiales bacterium; assembly: GCA_016219375.1. Classification (GTDB taxonomy): domain Bacteria; phylum Pseudomonadota; class Gammaproteobacteria; order Burkholderiales; family Burkholderiaceae_C; genus Aquabacterium. Next base: position 43,662 of record JACRNC010000016.1, on the reverse strand, counting down.
CGCGTTGATGCGGGCGATCCACAGGCGGCGGAAGACGCGCTTCTTGGCACGGCGGTCGCGGTAGGCATATTGCCCGGCCTTCATCACCGCCTGCTTGGCGATGCGGAAGACGTTCTTGCGACGGCCCCGGAAGCCCTTGGCCAGGGCCAGGACCTTCTTATGACGGGCACGGGCGGTAACACCACGTTTGACGCGAGGCATGTTGCTTCTCCTTCAGTCGGTGGGATTACAGGCCAGCAAAGGGCAGCATCTGAGCGATGTGACCCATGTTGGTCTCGTGCACGTTGGCCGCGCCGCGCAGGTGGCGCTTGTTCTTCGTGGTCTTCTTGGTCAGGATGTGGCGCTTGAACGCCTGACCGCGCTTGACGGTGCCACCCGGACGGACGCGGAACCGCTTGGCCGCGCTCTTCTTGGTCTTCATCTTGGGCATGACTGCCTCCTTCTGATGAGGTTGCACGAGGCGCCGCGGACCGCTCCGCGGGCTTGATGGCCTGCGCACCACAACGACGGGCCGGCGACCAGACCGGCCCGTGTTGACTGCAAAACCTTACTTCTTCTTCTTGGGCGCCAGGATCATGATCATCTGGCGGCCTTCCAGCTTGGGCATGTTCTCGACCGTGGACACATCGACCAGGTCGTCGCGCACGCGCTCCAGCAGGCGCAGGCCGAGTTCCTGGTGGGTGATCTCGCGACCGCGGAAGCGCAGCGTCACCTTGCCCTTGTCGCCCTCTTCCAGGAAGCGGCGCAGGTTGCGCAGCTTGATCTGGTAGTCGCCTTCATCGGTACCGGGGCGGAACTTGACTTCCTTGATCTCGATGACCTTCTGCTTGGCGCGAGCGTCGTGGGCCTTCTTCTGCTCCTGGTACTTGAACTTGCCGTAGTCCATCAGGCGGCAGACGGGCGGGTCTGCCGTGGCAGCGATCTCCACCAGGTCCACGTCGTACTCGGCCGACAGACGCAGCGCCTCCTGGATGCTGACGATGCCGAGCGGCTCGTTCTCGGGCCCGTTGAGGCGCACCTGGGGGGCGGTGATCTCTCGATTCAGCCGATGCTTCCGCTCCGCGTTGGGCGTGCGGCGATCCATGAACGTAGCGATGGTGGGCTTCCTTAGATGGGCATCAGGCCCTGAACATGTACACAACGCGCGCCCGGCGACCGGCGCCAGGGTGACAACGGCCAAGCCGCATCACACCCAACGGCGCAGCCGCATCACACCTTTCGGGCGATGTCTTCGATCAACCTCTGGGAAAAGGCATCGAGGGGCATCACACCGAGGTCCTGATTGCCTCGGGCGCGCACCGCAACAGCCCCGGCGGCCTTTTCCTTGTCGCCAACGACAAGCAGGTACGGGACTTTTTGCATGGAATGCTCGCGGATTTTATAGGTGATCTTCTCATTGCGCAAATCCACCGCCGCTCTAACTCCTTGTTTTTGCAGTGTTTTTGCCACGTCCGCGGCATAGTCCGCCTGGGCGTCGGTGATGTTGAGCACCACCACCTGCTTGGGCGCCAGCCACACCGGCAGCGCGCCGGCATGCTGCTCGATCAGGATGCCGATGAAGCGCTCCAGGCTGCCGACGATGGCGCGGTGGAGCATCACCGGCGCGCGGCGCTCTCCGGACTCGGTGACGTACTCCGCCCCCAGTCGCTGCGGCATGGAGAAGTCGACCTGGATGGTGCCGCACTGCCAGTGGCGGCCCAGCGCGTCCTTGAGCGTGTACTCGATCTTGGGCCCGTAGAAGGCGCCGTCGCCGGGCGCGATGGTGAACTCGCTGCCCGTGGCCCTCAGGCTCTCCATCAACGCCTGCTCGGCCTTGTCCCAGACCTCGTCGGAGCCGATGCGCGCCTCGGGTCGCGTGGCGACCTTGTAGATGATGTCGGTGAAGCCGAAGTCGGCATACACCTTCTGCAGCAGTCCGGTGAAGGCCACGCACTCGTCCAGGATCTGATCCTCGGTGCAGAAGATATGGCCATCATCCTGGGTGAAGCCGCGCACGCGCATGATGCCGTGCAGGCCGCCCGAGGGCTCGTTGCGGTGGCACTGGCCGAACTCGCCGTAGCGCAGCGGCAGGTCGCGGTAGCTCTTGATGCCCTGGTTGTAGATCAGGATGTGGCCGGGGCAGTTCATCGGCTTGAGCGCGTAGTCCCGCTTCTCCGACTCGGTGGTGAACATGTTGTCCCGGTACTTGTCCCAGTGGCCGGTCTTCTCCCACAGCGAGCGGTCGATGATCTGCGGACCCTTGACCTCCTGGTAGCCGTTGTCGCGGTAGACGGCGCGCATGTACTGCTCGACCTGCTGCCACAGCGTCCAACCGTTGGGATGCCAGAACACGACGCCGGGCGCGTGGTCGTCGATGTGGAAGAGATCCAGCTCGCGGCCGAGCTTGCGGTGGTCGCGCTTCTCGGCCTCCTCCAGCATGTGCAGGTACTGCTGCAGCTCTTCCTTGGTGGCCCAGGCCGTGCCGTAGATGCGCTGCAGCTGCTCGTTGCGGTGGTCACCGCGCCAGTAGGCGCCGGCCACCTTCATCAGCTTGAAGTGCTTGAGCTTGCCGGTGGACGGCACGTGCGGGCCGCGGCACAGGTCGGTGAAGCCGCCCTCGCTGTAGAGCGACACGTCCTCGCCGGCCGGGATGCTGGCGATGATCTCGGCCTTGTAGTGCTCGCCCAGGCTCTTGAAGTAGCTCACGGCCTCGTCGCGCGGCAGCACCTTGCGCTCGACGCGCTCGTCCTTCTTGGCCAGCTCGGCCATCTTCTTCTCGATGGCTTGCAGGTCCTCAGGCGTGAAGGGGCGCTTGTACGCGAAGTCGTAGTAGAAGCCGTTGTCGATGGTCGGGCCGATGGTGACCTGGGCCTCGGGGAAGAGCTCCTTCACCGCATAGGCCAGCAGGTGGGCCGTGGAGTGGCGGATGACGTCCAGGCCGTCGGGGTCCTTGTCGGTGACGATGGCCAGCGGCGTGTCGTGCTCGATGCGGAAGCTGGTGTCCACCAGGCGGGCGCTGTCGCCCTGCCCCACGCGGCCGGCCAGCGCGGCCTTGGCCAAGCCGGTGCCGATCGAGGCCGCGACTTCGGCCACCGTGACCGGGCCGGGGAACTCGCGTTTGGAGCCGTCGGGAAGTTGGATCGAAACCATGATGGATGCTCCGGGTGCGGACCGCTACAGGCCCGCCTGAGAAAACAAAAAAGCGCGGCAAGGGCCGCGCTTTCTTCATGCATGAACGAGAGGATGGACGCGCGGCTGCCCCGACTAGACCTCGGTGAAGGTGGCGGTGCGAGTTCGCGGTGTCATAACCAGCTTGCCTTTCTCGTCCTTGTGATCAATGTTGCGATCCGTGATGTGCGCCGCATGCCGGGCGCGTCAGTCCGCCATTGTAGCGACGGCTCGCAAAGCGCCGCCCCTGCATCTCCGGCCCGCCAGGCGATGAAAACGCGGCTCTTGCCGAATCACCAAAAAAACCGGCCGCTCGTGGCGGCCGGTTGGGGCCTGCACAGGTAAGGCAGGCCGCGTGAGTCGGAATCAGGCCCGAGGGGTCGCTCGGGCCACCGGCTCGGTTGGGGATTCAGATCAGTGGAACTGCTCTTCTTCGGTCGAGCCGGTCAGGGCCTTCACCGACGAGGAACCGCCTTGGATGACGGTGGTCACGTCGTCGAAGTAGCCCGCACCCACTTCCTGCTGGTGGGACACGAAGGTGTAGCCCTTTTCGCGCGCGGCGAACTCGGGCTCCTGCACCATCTCGGTGTAGTGCTTCATGCCTTCGCCGCGGGCGTAGGCGTGGGCGAACTGGAACGTGTTGTACCAGTTGATGTGGATGCCAGCCAGGGTGATGAACTGGTACTTGTAGCCCAGCGCGGAGAGCTCGTCCTGGAACTTGGCGATGGTCTTGTCGTCCAGGTTCTTCTTCCAGTTGAAGGACGGCGAGCAGTTGTAGGACAGCAGCTTGCCCGGGCACTTGGCATGCACGGCCTGCGCGAACTCACGGGCGAAGCCCAGGTCCGGCGTGCCGGTTTCGCACCACACCAGGTCGGCATAGGGGGCGTAGGCGACGCCGCGGCTGATGGCCTGCTCCAGGCCGTTCTTGACGCGGTAGAAGCCTTCTTGCGTGCGCTCGCCGGTCAGGAAGGGCTTGTCGTTGGCGTCGTGGTCGGACGTCAGCAGGTTGGCGGCCTCGGCGTCGGTGCGGGCCAGAACGATGGTGGGCACGCCCATCACGTCGGCGGCGAAGCGGGCAGCGATCAGCTTCTCGATGGCTTCTTGCGTGGGGACGAGCACCTTGCCGCCCATGTGGCCGCATTTCTTGACGGCAGCCAGCTGGTCTTCGAAGTGAACGCCGGCGGCACCCGCGGCGATCATGTTCTTCATCAGCTCGAAGGCGTTGAGCACGCCGCCGAAGCCGGCTTCAGCGTCAGCCACGATGGGCAGGAAGTAGTCGATGAAGCCTTCGTCGCCGGGGCCGATGCCGCGGGACCACTGGATCTCGTCGGCACGCTTGAAGGTGTTGTTGATGCGGCGGACCATCGTGGGCACCGAGTCGTACGCGTACAGCGACTGGTCGGGGTACATGGTCTCGGAGGTGTTGCCGTCGGCGGCGACCTGCCAGCCCGACAGGTACACGGCTTCCAGGCCAGCCTTGGCCTGCTGCATGGCTTGGCCGGCGGTGATGGCGCCGAAGGCGTTGACGTAGCCCTTCTTGGCGCCGCCGTTCACCTTCTCCCACAGCTTCTCGGCACCGCGCTTGGCCAGCGTGTACTCGGGCTGCAGGCTGCCGCGCAGGCGCACGACGTCGGCAGCGGAATAGCCGCGCTTGACAAGCTTCCAGCGGGGGTTTTCAGCCCAGTCTTTTTCCAGGGCAGCGATCTGCTGTTCACGGGTGAGGTTCGTCATGACGATCTCCGGTTGACGATGGGAAGGCAAGGAACGTTGGTCGGTTCAGCGGCAGGCCCGAGACAGGGTGGCAGGGGTGCCCCCCGGGTGGCGCAAGACTTATATCTTATACAAGACTTGGCCCTTCGTCACGACCGATCGGCTGTGGGAGCGGGGGTGTCGCAAGCCTTCCATCATCGCATCGACAAGCTGGCTGGCCACAATTGACGAGGCACCGCGCGCCCAGTCTGGCGACGCACCGGCGATGTGCAGTACCCTGCGCCGTTGCGGCGGCGACAGCCCGCGCACCACACACCACAGGAGACAGCACATGGCCGGCGAACTCGATGCCTACTGGATGCCCTTCACCGCCAACCGGCAATTCCGGCAGGCGCCCCGCATGCTGGCGCGCGCCAGCGGCATGTCGTACTGGACGGCCGACGGCCGCGAGCTGGTGGACGGCACCGCCGGCCTGTGGTGCGTGAATGCCGGCCACGGCCGGCCGGAGATCGTGGCGGCCATCGCGCAGCAAGCGGCGGAGATGGACTATGCCCCGCCCTTCCAGATCGGCCACCCCAAGGCCTTCGAGCTGGCGCGGCGGGTGGTGGACCTGGCTCCGGACGGGCTGGACCATGTGTTCTTTACCAACTCGGGCTCCGAGTCGGTGGAAACGGCGCTGAAGATCGCGATCGCATACCACCGCGCCCGCGGCGAGGGCTCGCGCGTGCGGCTGATCGGCCGCGAGCGCGGCTACCACGGCGTGAACTTCGGCGGCACGGCCGTGGGCGGCATGGTGGCCAACCGCAAGGTCTTCGGCGCGCTGGTGGCCGGCGTGGACCACCTGCGCCACACGCACGATCTGAGCCGCAATGCCTTCACCCGCGGCCAGCCGGAGCACGGCGCGGAGCTGGCCGACGAGCTGGAGCGGCTGGTGGCGCTGCACGATGCATCGACCATTGCCGCGGTGATCGTCGAGCCGATGGCCGGCTCCACCGGCGTGCTGCTGCCGCCCAAGGGCTATCTGCAGCGACTGCGCGAGATCTGCAGCAAGCACGGCATCCTGCTGATCTTCGATGAGGTCATCACCGGCTTCGGCCGCCTGGGCACGCCGTTCGCGGCCCAGCATTACGGCGTCACGCCCGACCTGATGACGGTGGCCAAGGGCATCACCAACGGCGGCGTGCCGATGGGCGCGGTGCTGGCGAGCGAGGCCATCCACCAGGCCTTCATGAACGGGCCGGATGGCGTGGAGCTGTTCCACGGCTACACCTATTCGGCCCATCCGCTGGCCTGCGCGGCCGGGCTGGCGACGCTGGACGTCTATGCCAAGGAAGGCCTGCTGACCCGCGCGGCCGAGGTGGCGCCCTATTGGGAAGAAGCGCTGCACAGCCTCAAGGGCCTGCCCGGCGTGATCGACATCCGCAACACCGGGCTGGTGGGCGCCATCGAGTTCGCGCCTTCGGCTGCCGGGCCGGGCAAGCGCGGTTTTGCCGTCTTCCAGGGCTGCTGGGACCGCGGCGCACTGGTGCGGGCTGCGGGCGACAACATCGCGCTGTCGCCGCCGCTGATCATCGAGCGCCAGCACATCGACCGGCTGGTGGGCATCCTCGGCGAGGCCATCAAGGCCACGGCCTGACCCGCGCACCGGACGCACACCCCGCAACGCAAACGGCCACCTCGCGGTGGCCGTTTTTGCATGAAGGCGGCGCCGGTCAGGGCCGCACGACGAGCGCGCCGGGGATCAAGCCTGGGTCTCGCGGTAGTTGGCGATGCCGTCGGCCACTTCCTTGCGAGCGGCTTCGACGCCGTCCCAGCCGGTGACCTTGACCCACTTGCCGGGCTCCAGGTCCTTGTAGTGCTCGAAGAAGTGCTGGATCTGCTTGAGCAGCAGCGGCGGCAGGTCCTCGACCTTCTGGATGCCGGCGTACATCGGGCAGATCTTCTCGGTGGGGACGGCCAGCAGCTTGGCGTCGCCGCCGGCTTCGTCTTCCATCTTCAGCACGGCCAGGGCGCGGCAGGGGATGACCACGCCGGGCGGCAGCGGGAAGGGCGTGACCACCAGCACGTCCACCGGGTCGCCGTCGTCGGACAGCGTCTGCGGCACATAGCCGTAGTTGCACGGGTAGTGCATGGCCGTACTCATGAAGCGATCGACGAACACCGCGCCGGTCTCCTTGTCGACCTCGTACTTGACCGGGTCGGCCGCGGCCGGGATCTCGATGACGACGTTGAACTGGTCGGGCGCCTTGGCGCCGGGGGTGACGTTGAGCAGGCTCATGGTGTTCGCGCTCGGAAAAAGGGGCGGGAAAAGGGGGCGGGAAAGAAACCGTGCAGTTTAGGCGATGGTCCTTGGTGCCCGGCATGCGGGAGGGCCCACCGCTAAACTGCCCTCCCCTTGCCGCAAGAAGCCTCTGTATCCATGCCCTTCCAGCGCCTGCGCGAAGACATCGCCTGCATCCTGGAGCGCGACCCCGCTGCGCGCACCGCATGGGAGGTGCTGACCTGCTACCCCGGGCTGCACGCGCTGGCGATGCACCGGCTGGCCCATGCATGCTGGGTGCGCGATCTGCGCTGGCTGGGCCGCTTCGTCTCGCAGCTGGCGCGCTTCTTCACGGGCATCGAGATCCACCCCGGGGCCACCATCGGCCGGCGGGTGTTCATCGACCACGGCATGGGCGTCGTCATCGGCGAGACGGCCGAGGTGGGCGACGACTGCACGATCTACCAGGGCGTGACGCTGGGCGGCACGTCGCTGACGCGAGGGGCCAAGCGGCACCCCACGCTGGGCAAGGGTGTGATCGTCGGCGCCAATTCGCAGGTGCTGGGCGGCTTCACGGTGGGCGACGGCGCACGCATCGGCTCCAACGCCGTCGTCGTCAAGCCGGTGCCTGCCGGCGCCACAGCGGTGGGCAACCCGGCGCGCATCCTCAAGGCCGACCCGCGGCAGGACGAGCAGGCCGCGCAGCGCGAGAAGGCGGCCGAGCGCATGGGCTTCTCGGCCTATGGCGCCACGCAAGGCGACGACCCGGTGTCGATGGCGCTGCGCGGGCTGATCGACAACGCGGCCGGGCACGAGCACCAGATCACGCTGCTGTGGCAGGCGATCGAAAAGCTGGCGCGCGAGGCGACCAGCGAAGGCGGACGCACCTGCCTGCCGCAGGATGCGCAGACCACCGAGGGTTTCGATGCCGAGGGGCTGAACCGGCTGGTGAAGTAGGCGGCCGGATCGGGAGGCGGGCCGACGCGCGACGCGGCTGACGGGGGCAGACTGGGATCGACCGGGCTCACTGGGCCAACCGGGATCGACTGCGGCCGCAGCCCGGGCGGTGAGCAATCACCGGCCCGTCACAGCCCGAACAGCAGCGGCGTGAGCAGCAGCCAGGGTGCGACCGGGTCGCGCGGCAGGCTCACGCGCACCGTCTGGCTGGGGCGGCTGACGTAGCCGTCGGGCTCGATGGTGCGGTAGCGGAAATAGGCCAGGCCCTCGGCGGCCACGCCCGGGGCCACGGCCCGGCCCCAGCGGGGCGGCGGCAGGCGCCACTGCGGCTCGTCCAGCTCGACTCGGGCAATCAGCTGCTGGAAGGCCTCGTCGCTGGCCAGCTCGGCCTGCCAGCGAGCCTGCGGCTCGCCGGACGGCGGGCTGGCCGACCCGGCCGGCGCCTCCTCGCTGCCGGGCAGCCTGCCCCAGGTCAGCACCAGGCTGCCATCCTTGTCGTGCCGGGCCTGGGGCGGCAGCGGATCGGGCCGCACGTCGAGCACCTGCGCATCACCCCAGGGGCCGCGGTCGTCCTGTGGGCCGATGGCGCGCACCCGCCAGTGGTAGCGGCCGGGCTCGGGAAGGTCGATGACGTGGCCGCCGCGCTGGATGGCATCGACCAGAGCCACGCGCTGGGTGAAGGCCGCATCACGGGCGATCTCCAGCGCATAAGCGTCCGCGCCCAGCGCCTCGGCCCATGCGAAACCCACCGCACCCACTGGGTGCTTGCTGGCTGGGCGTGGGGCCACCGTGGGCGGCGGCTCCGGGCGGGCGTCCAGCTCAAAGCGGCCCACCGCATCCGTGCCGGCCAGGCCGGCGGCGCTGATGTGGCGCATGCGCACATGCCAGATGCCGTCTGCCAGACCGTCGATGCGCACCGGCGCGCCGGCCGCCACCTGCTGATCGAGCACGATGGCGTCGAAGCCCGCGTCGCCGGCCACCTGCACGCGCACCGCCGCATCGGCCGGCGCCGGCCAGGCGACCAGCGGGCGCTCGAAGCGCGCCGGCAGCGCGGACAGGTCGGGCGCCGGCGGCAGCGGGCTGACAGCAGGCCGGCCCTCAGCACCCACGCGGGCGCCCTGGCCGGCGGACAGCACCGTGGCCGCGCCGGCAGCCACCCGGCCTTCGAGCACTTCGGTGATCGTGAGCCAGCCGGCGCCCGGGCGGCGCATGGCGGCCTGGGGAGCCCCGGCCTGTGCGCCGGCGCGCAGCTCGGCCAGATGGACGCGGTAATGCGTGCCGCGCACGCCGAGCACGGTGGTGGGGGTCTGCACCTCCAGCGGCTTGGCGCGCAGGGCCTTGGATGCCAGCACCTCCATCGAGCCGCGCAGCAGCCGCATGGTGCCGACGAACCAGCCGTCCTGCGCGGCAACGGATGCACCCATCGACGCATTGACCAACTCACCGCTGGAGACCGCCGACACCGGGCTGGCCGCCGCCGCCGCCCGCGCGCCGGCCACGCGGCTGGCGGCCAGCGAGGCGACGCTGTCGGGCAGCAGCTTGACGCGCGAGCCATCGGTCAGCCGCAGCACCGCCGAGCCGCGCGGGCCGATGCTGATGTACGCGCCTTCGGGCACCGTCTGGCCTGCGGCCAGCACCTGCAGCGGCGCGACGGTGGCGCGCAGGCCGGCAGCGGGAGCGTCTGCGGCGACGGCCTCGTCCGCGGCACGCGGGTCGATCTTCTTGACGGCTGCATCCTGCGCACCTCCCCTGCGCCCCGGGGCCCGGCGCATGCCGGCCGGCCGGTCCGCGGCCCTGGCCTGCTCACGGGGCTGCTGACCCGACTGCTGACCCGATTGAATGGGGCGCCCACCGACCCGCTCACCAGCGCGCAGGCCCGCATCCCCGCCATGCCGCGACGGCTGGGCCGGCAGCCACAGCGTCACGTCGCCGGTGACGGCCAACACCGTGGCGGGCACCGGCTGCTGGCGCAGCAGGCTGGTGGGCAGGCGCAGCACTTGGCCGGGGTGCAGGACATCCGGCTGCTGCAGGCCGTTGAGGCTGGCCAGCCGGCGCCAGGCGCCCGGCTGCAGCAGCAACTCGCGCGACAGGCCCTCCAGCGTGTCGCCGGGGCGCACGACCAGCGGCACGGTGTCGGCTGCACACGCGGACGTGCCTGCCGCCCACAAGGCGACGCAGGCCGCGGCCAGCCCGGCGCAGCGGCCGATGCCGGCTGCGGTGCGCCCGTGCATCCCGCCCGGCCGCCCCCCTTGCGCCCGCACCGGGGCCCACGGCCGCGCGCGGCTCACGCCCGCCCCTGCGACGCGGCGGACGCTGCCGCCTGGCGCGGCGGGCGCTGCGCGGACTTCGGGCGGAAGGCGGCGCAGACCTCGGGCCGGGTCTCGATGTACGGCCCGCCGATCAGGTCGATGCAATAGGGCACGGCAGCGAAGATGCCCGGCACCTGCACGCGGCCGTCGGCATCCCGCAAGCCCTCCAGCGTCTCGGCGATCGACTTGGGCTGGCCGGGCAGGTTGAGGATGAGCGCGCGGCCGCGCGCCACGGCCGTCTGGCGCGACAGGATGGCCGTGGGCACGAAGCGCAGGCTGATCTGGCGCATCTGCTCGCCGAAGCCGGGCAGCTCGCGGTCGGCCACGTCGCGGGTGGCCTCGGGCGTCACGTCGCGCGGCGCGGGGCCGGTGCCGCCGGTGGTCAGCACGAGGTCGCAACCGGCCTCGTCCACCAGCCGGCGCAGCGTGGCGGCGATGACCGGCCGCTCGTCGGGGATCAGCTCGGTCACCCAGTCAACCGGGTTGAGCAGCGCGCGGCCCAGCCAGTCCTGCAGCGCCGGGATGCCGCGGTCTTCGTAGACGCCGCTGCTGGCGCGGTCGCTGATCGAGACCACGCCGATGCGCACGGGATCATGCTGAGTCATCACCGCCCTCCCCGCTGTCGCCCGCCTGCTGCAGGCCCTTCTTGATGAACTGGAACAGCTCGCGAAAGCCGCGGCCGCTGCGCTGCTCGGGCGCAGCAGCGGCATCCTTGCGCGCGGCGCGGATCAAGGCGCGCAGCTGCTGCACGTCGGAGTCGGGGTGATCCTGCACCCAGCGGGTCAGGGCCTCATCGTCGGCCATCAGCTCGGCACGCCAACGTTCGGCCTGATGCAGGGCCAGCGCGTCGCGCGCACCGCCCAGCTTGAACGCGGCCACGGCTTCGCGCAAGGGCTCCACGTCCGCGTTGCGCATGAGCTTGCCGATGTACTGCATCTGCCGGCGCCGGCCCTCGTGCGAGCGCGTGCGCCGCCACTCATCCAGCGCCGATCGCAGGCTGTCGGACAGCTCCAGGCCATCCAGATGGTCCTGCGGCAGCTTGACCAGCTCCTCGCCCAGGTCCTGCAGGTCGTGCATGGCCTTCTTGCGCTGGGTCTTGCTGGGGCGCTCGGCCGGCAGCGCGTCATCGGGCAGGAGATGGTCGGGATCGGACATGCGGGAGCTTGCGGGACAGGAGGGGCGCAGTGATGCGCCGGTGAGTGAAGCGCCGGGAAGCGCGGGCGAAGGAAGCCGGTGGGTCGATGCAGCGCCGGCCGCCGAAAGCCGCAGCCAGCGGCACGCACGCGAGCCCGAGCACCGCGCGGCAGACCCCGCGGACAGCAGGCCAGCCAGATGGAGAAAACAGATGGAGAAAAGGCGCTGGCTATCATACGTTCGCCCTTTCTGGTGAGCCCTTGCGCCACCGGTCTGCCCTCTCCCTTGTCGCCCGCACCCCACCGAGCCGCCCATGCCGCGAACCTCCAGCCCGACCGCCCCTGCCGATGCCGGCTTTGCCTACAGCCAGGACCAGTTCCGGCAACTGGTGGAAGACGCGCTCAAGCTGGCCAAGAAGGTGGGCGCCACCGACGCGGTGGCCGAGGTATCCGAAGGCGCGGGCCTGTCGGTGTCCACCCGCCTGGGCGAGATCGAGAACGTCGAGCGCAACCGCGACAAGTCCATCGGCGTCACCGTCTACGTCGGCCAGCGCCGCGGCAATGCCAGCACCAGCGACTTCTCGCGCGAAGCGCTGGAGCGCACGGTGCGCGCCGCCTACGACATCGCCCGCTACACCGCAGAGGACCCAGCCGCTGGCCTGCCCGACGAGCAGGACTTGGCCACGCCCAAGGAAGCCGCGCGTGATCTGGATCTGTTCCACCCCTGGGCAGTGACCGCCGAAGAAGCCGCGGAGCTGGCCCGCCGCTGCGAGCAGGCTGCGCTGTCCACCGACCGGCGCATCACCAACTCCGAAGGCGCGGGCGTGTCGGCCCAGCAGTCGCACTTCTACTCGGGCAACTCGCGCGGCTTTCGCGGCGGCTATGCCAGCTCGCGCCACTCCATCTCGGTGGCACCGATCGCCGGCCGCGGCAACGACATGCAGCGCGACGCCTGGTACAGCTCCATGCGGGATGCGGCCGACCTGGCCTCGCCCGAGGCGGTGGGCCGCTATGCCGCCGAGCGCGCGCTGTCGCGCCTGAAGTCGCGCAAGATCGCCACCTGCGAGGTGCCGGTGCTGTTCGAATCGACCCTGGCCGCCGGCCTCTTCGGTGCCTATGTGCAGGCCACCAGCGGCGGGGCGCTGTACCGGCGCGCCACCTTCCTGCTCGACAGCCTGGGCCAGCAGGTGTTCCCCGATCACATCGACATCGTCGAGGACCCGCACATCCCCAAGGCCAAGGGCAGCGCGCCCTTCGACGACGAGGGCGTGCGCACGCAGGCCCGCACGGTGGTGGATGCCGGCGTGACGCAGGGCTACTTCCTCTCCAGCTACTCCGCGCGCAAGCTGGGCATGCGCACCACCGGCCATGCCGGCGGCTCGCAGAACCTGACATTCACCAGCCGTCTGACCCAGCCCGGCGACGACCTGGAGGCCATGCTGCGCAAGCTGGGCCGGGGCCTGTTCGTGATCGAGCTGATCGGCCAGGGCGTCAACTACGTGACCGGCGACTACTCGCGCGGCGCCGCCGGCTTCTGGGTGGAGAACGGCCGCATCGCCTACCCGGTGCAGGAGATCACCATCGCCGGCAACCTGCGCCAGATGTTCAAGGACATCGTCGCCGTGGGCGCAGACGCCTACACCATGGGCACCAAGACCATCGGCTCGGTGCTGGTGGAGCGCATGAAGGTGGCCGGCCACTGAGCCGACTTCAGCGCGCTGCTCCGGGCAGCCGCGAATAGCGGGGCATCCCCCTGGCCTGTGCGGCAGGCGGTGCGCGATCATGCGCGCCAACCATCGCAACCCAGAGGGATCCCCATGCAACGACGCTCATTCGTCCGCCATGCCGGCCTGGCCGGCGTCCTGGCCGCCGGCGCCGCGCCCGCCGTTCAGGCCCAGGCCGCCGTGCGCTGGCGCCTGGCATCGAGCTTCCCCAAGACGCTGGACACCATCTTCGGTGCGGCCGAGGCCTTCTCAAGGCTGGTCCACGACATGTCCGGCGGCAAGTTCCAGATCTCGGTGCATGCCGGAGGCGAGCTGATGCCGCCCTTCGGCGTGGTGGACGGCGTCAAGAGCGGCGCCGTCGAGATGGCCCACACGGCGCCCTACTACTTCGTCGGCAAGGACGAGACCTTCGCCATCGGTAGCGCCATCCCCTTCGGCCTCAACTCCCGCCAGATGAGCGCCTGGATGTACGAGGGCAACGGCATGAAGCTCATGCGCGAGTTCTATGCCCAGTACAACATCGTCAACTTCCCCGGCGGCAACACCGGTGCGCAGATGGGCGGCTGGTACAAGAAGCCGCTGAAGACCCTGGCCGACATGAAGGGCCTGAAGATGCGCATCGGAGGCTTCGCCGGCAAGGTGATCGAGCGCCTGGGCGCGGTGCCGCAAGCCATCCCGGGCGGCGAGATCTACCAGGCGCTGGAGAAGGGCACCATCGACGCGGCCGAGTGGGTCGGCCCCTACGACGACCTCAAGCTCGGCTTCTACAAGGTGGTGTCCTACTACCACTACCCCGCCTGGTGGGAAGGCGGCCCGCAGCTCGACTTCTTTATCAACAGCGCGGCTTACGGCAAGCTCGGCGCTGACCATAAGGCCATGATCGAGGCTGCCGCCGCCTTCGCCCACAACGAGATGCAGGCCCGCTACGACGCCCGCAACCCGCAGGCGCTCAAGCAGCTGGTGGCCTCGCGCACCAAGCTCGTTCCCATGCCCAAGGACGTGATGGATGCGGCCTTCAAGGCGTCGATGGACATCTACGCCGAGCTCAACCAGAGCAACCCGAACTGGCGCAAGGTCTACGCCGACTACGCCAAGTTCCGCGCCGACCAGAACCTGTGGTTCCGCTTCACCGAGGCGCGCTTCGACAGCTACATGCAAAACGCCAAGCTGTGATGGCGGCGTGATCCGCGGCCTGCGCATCCAGCCACGCAGGCGGCCAGGCTCGATCAGGGCGCGGAGGCGCCCTGATCTGCTTTCAGCGCATCCTCGATCGCGCGCATGTTGGCGTCCTCGCCCTCCCCGGCCGCATCCGACGCGGCCGGCATCCCGGGCTCGGCACCCAGGCCGCCGTCGTCCTGCGGCATGTCGATGCGCACCTTGTCCAGATCCACCGCCTGCTCGCGATCCAGCCAGTAGGTCACCGACTGCGGCCAGGCGATCACCACTGCCACCAGCAACAGCTGCAGCCCCAGCCACGGCACGGCGCCCAGGTAGAGATCCCGCGCAGTGATGGGCCGCGCCAGCGCGCCGCGCTTGTGCACCTGATCGGCGATGCCGCGCAGGTAGAACAGCGCAAAGCCGAAGGGCGGGTGCATGAAGCTGGTCTGCATGTTCACGCACAGCAGCACGCCGAACCAGATCGGGTCGATGCCCAGCTTCTGCGCCACCGGCGCCAGCAGCGGCACGACGATGAAGGCGATCTCGAAGAAGTCGAGGAAGAAGGCCAGGAAGAAGACGAAGACGTTGACCGCGATGAGGAAGCCCACCGCGCCGCCGGGCAGGCTGCCGAGCATCTCCTCGATCCAGCGGTTGCCGTCCACGCCCTGGAAGACCAGCGTGAACACCGTGGAGCCGATGAGGATGAAGATCACCATGGCCGAAACACGCATGGTCGAGTCCATCGCCTGCCACAGCAGCGACAGGCTGAGCCGCCGGTTGATGGCCGCCAGCGCCACCGCACCCATCGCACCCAGGGCGCCGGCCTCGGTGGGCGTGGCCAGGCCCATGAAGATGGTGCCCAGCACCAGGAAGATGAGCACGATGGACGGCACCATGCCGCGCAGCACGCGCGCCCACAGCGCCCAGCCGCGCTGCAGCCGCGCCTCGGGCGGCAGCGGCGGCACGCGCTGCGGCCACACGGCCGCCACCAGCGCGGTGTAGGCCACGAACAGCAGCGTCTGCAGGATCGACGGGCCGATGGCGCCCTTGTACATGTCACCCACCGGCTGGCCCAGCTGGTCGGCCAGCACCACCAGCACGAGCGACGGCGGGATCAGCTGCGTGATCGTGCCCGACGCGGCGATGACGCCGGTGGCATAGCGCATGTCGTAGCCGTAGCGCATCATGATCGGCAGCGAGATCACGCCCATCGCGATCACGCTGGCGGCCACCGTGCCGGTGATGGCACCCAGCACCGCGCCGACCACGATCACCGCGAAGCCCAGCCCGCCCGGCACACCGCCGAAGAGCTGGCCGCAGCCTTCCAGCAGGTCCTCGGCCAGGCCGCTGCGCTCCAGCACCGCACCCATGAAAGTGAAGAACGGGATGGCCAGCAGCAGCTCGTTGGACAGGATGCCGAACACGCGCAGCGGCAGGTTGCCCAGGAAGGCCTCCGGGAAGAAGCCCAACGCCACCGACAGCGCACCGAAGCCCAGCCCGAGCGCCGCCAGCGAGAAGGCCACCGGAAAGCCGATCAACAGCACGATGACCAGCGCGCCGAACATCAGCGGCGCCATGTGGTGCATCGCGATCACTGCAGCGGCCTTTCGTAGTGGGTGTCCATGTTCCAGCGGCCGGCCAGGTAGCCGATGCGCTTGAACACCTCGGCCAGGCCCTGAGCCAGCAGCAGCGCAAAGCCCAGCGGGATCAGCGCCTTGACCGGCCAGCGCACCAGCCCGCCGGCGCTGTTGGACATCTCATGGCTGGCCCAGGCGTCATAGGCAAAGCCGGCCGAAGTCCACAGCAGCACGCCGCACAACGGCAGGTAGAACAGCGCAAAGCCCAGCAGGTCGATCCAGGCCCGCGTGCGCGGCTGCCGGCCGCCGTAGATCACATCGACGCGCACATGCTCGTTGAGCTGCACCAGCGCCGGCGCACCCAGGAACACCGTGGCGGCAAAGAGATACCACTGGATCTCCAGCCAGGCGTTGGAGCCGATGTTGAAGCCGTAGCGCACCAGGGCCACGGCGGCACTGACGGCGCAGGCGGCCAGCACGCAGGCGCTGGCGATGTGGGCCAGGCCGCGCGACAGCGCGTCCATGACACGGATGTAGTGGGCGAGGATGGGCGGCATGGTGCACAAGCCGGGGGCAGTCCCGGCGGGGGGCCAAGGGTACTGCAGGGGCCGGCACCGGCTGTGCGGGCCACAGCGGACTAGGCTCAGGAGCGGAGCAAGGCCGGCGTTTGGACCGTCCGACACGGCGCTGCCGCAGCGGCTGCAGGCGGGAGATGTGTGCCGGCCTCGATGGGACGGCCACCCCGTTCAGACGGACGCCACCGCGGCCGTGCGGTGGCGCGCTTGGTTTCAGTCTGCGGCGGTGGCCAATGCGTACAGCCGGGAGGATCGTGCCCCGCTGCGGCAGAACATCAGCACCGGCCGGGGCAGCGTGCGCAGCAATTCGGCGCAGCGCGCCACCTCTTCGGGCGACTGATAGGCCCCGCTGACGGGCAGGAAGGCGTACTCCAGCCCCGCGGCCCGCGCAGCGGCCTCGATGCTCGCGCTGGTGGGCTGATCCGGCCCGTGCTCGAAATCCGGGCGGTTGTTGATGACGCTCTTGAAGCCTGCGCGGGCCGCTTCGGCCATCGCTTCGGGCGTGAGCTGCGGTGCAGCGCAGACGTCTGGAGAAAGGGCTTGCAGGGGCAGGCTCATCGGGTGACCTCAAACGGTGGACAAGGCGGCTGGGCGTTGCAGCGGCGCAGGCGGCTGCCGCAACAGCAGGCATCCTACGCGGCCCGGTTCAGCGCGACAGCGCCTGCTTGACCGCGGCCGACACCGCGGCCATGTCGGCCGAGCCGGCCAGGCGCTGCTTGGCCGCGGCCATGACCTTGCCCATGTCGCCCGGGCCGCTGGCGCCCAGCTCAGTGACCAGGGCGGCGACCTGAGCCGCCACCGCCTCGGCCGACAGGCGCTCGGGCAGGTAGGCCTGCAGCACGGTGATCTCGGCAGCCTCCTTGTCGGCCAGGTCGCTGCGCCCGCCCGCCCGGTACTGCGCGATGGCGTCGCGGCGCTGCTTGATCAGCTTGTCCACCAAGGCGACCACGCCGGCGTCGTCCACCGTCACGCGCTCGTCCACTTCCTTTTGCTTGATGGCGGCCAGCAGCATGCGGATGGTGCCCAGGCGGTCGGCTTCCTTGGCGCGCATGGCGGCCTTCATGTCGTCGGTGATGCGGTCCTTGAGGCTCATGTCGGATCCTTGGGGTGGCAAAGGGAGGCAGGCAGTGCGCCATGCCGGTTGGAGGCGCAGAAACGCTAAAAGCCCGCTTGGGCGTCCCCGCGCGGGCTTTTCGTCGTGTGCAAGGCCGGCCGGTGGGCCGGCGCGCAGCGATCAGTACAGCTTCTTGGGCAGCTGCATGCTGCGCACGCGCTTGTAGTGGCGCTTCACGGCAGCAGCCTTCTTGCGCTTGCGCTCGGCAGTGGGCTTCTCGTAGAACTCGCGGGCGCGCAGCTCGGTCAGCAGGCCGAGCTTCTCGATGGTGCGCTTGAAGCGGCGCAGAGCCACGTCGAACGGTTCGTTTTCCTTGACACGGATGGTCGTCATGTACGGATCTTTCAATTGCTGGCGTCGTTTAAGCCGGACCTGCCGCTGATGGTTCCGCGGATGCGACACTCGCGGCCCTCGACACCGTTTACCGGTAAAGCCCGCGATTATATGCCGCGAATCGGGCCGTGCAATGGCTGCGGCATCGAGGGCCTTGCACAGGCGGAGACAGCCGAGACAGGCAGGCCCGGCTCAATGGAAGCCCCGGCTGCGACAGCCGCGGGCGCAGCAGGCCCAGTGGACGGCGGCACAGGGTCAGGCCGGCTGCGGCGGAGTCGAAGACGACGCTCTCGCCCTCGGGGTGCCCCGGGCAGCGTGAGGAGCGCCACGTGCACCGGGGCGATGCGCGACATCTCGGGCAGCGTGCGCAGGTGGCGCTCGTCGTTCGCCAGCAGATCGGTGCCGCAATCGCCCACGGGGGGGCGACGGTGGGGCCCAGGCGGCCCGACCCAGGAGCCGCTGCACAGAACGAAACAAGCAAAGCCCGGCCGGCGGCGCCCTTGTCCTTTCTGCGCGCAGAAAGGCTGGCTGGGCCGACGCGCGAATCTCTGCGTTGAGCCACCCCAGCCGGAAGGCCGGCCCAGCGCGGCTGCAACGGGGCAACAAAAAAGCCGCCCGAGGGCGGCTTTTCATCACCGAAGGACGGTGATTACATGGACGCGGCCGGGGAAGCAGCGTCAGCAGCAGCCGGCGCAGCAGCGTCGGAAGCGGCATCGGAGGCAGCCGGAGCAGCGGCGTCAGCCGGGGAAGCGGCTTCGGTCGGAGCGGGAGCCGCCTCGACAGCGGGAGCAGAAGCGGCGTCGGCAGCCGGAGCAGCCTCTTCCTTCTTGCTGCAAGCAGCGAGCGCCACGGCAGCGATCAGCGAAGCCATCAGAAGCGACTTTTTCATCCTTGTGTCCTCAAAAAAGTGTCGAACAATTACCGGTAACTGAGGGAACCCACGGGCCTATTACGGATTCCATTGAGCAGGCAAGGTACGCCCGAACATTTCCAAGCCTAGCCAAAGATTATACGGAGGGCTGGGCTTTCCCTCATAGGCCAAGCAATGTTGGGGGGAAGGCGTCGCCAGACCGTTGCGAAATTGCATCAGTCTGCTCCTTCAGCCGGGCCAGCCGCACCGGCTCGCGCGTGACCACGCCCCGCCACTGCGCCGCGTCCAGCACCTCCAGCCCCGCGCGGCCCGGCAGCAGCAGGATGCGCGGCAGGTCGCCGGCCAGATCGTCCGGGGCCTGCAGGCAGCGCATGCGGTGCGCCCAGGGCGTGCGCCAGCGCACCCAGCGCGGATGCCGCCGTGGCCAGGCGTCGAACTGCGCGGCCAGGATCACCGCATGCGTATTGCGGGCCGCCAGCGCCCAGGCGTTGAAGGCGTCCACCACTGCCGCCTCGCCCAGCGGCCAGGCTTCGTAGTCGGCATCGCACAGCACCAGGTCGCAGCGCCCCAGCCCGGCCGCCTGCAACAGCGCGAGCACCTGGGCGCGAAAAGCGGGCAGGCCCTGGAAGCCCACGGTGTCGGCATCGCCGTGCGGCCAGACCCAGCCCGAGACGGCCGGTGCGGGGCCGCGTGGCGGCTCGGGTGGCAAGAGATCGGGCGGCATGGACGGCTCCTGTTGCTCCCGTTCAGGGGTCGGCGGCTGAGCGGCGGTGGGGTCAACGCCGGTCGGTCGGCACCGGCCCAGCGGCGGCCGGACGCAGCCAGCCGTCCTCTGCCCACTGGGCAAGCAGCGCGCGTGCATCTTCGCTGGCGCGCTGCCATTGCGCAGCCTCAAGGCGGCGGCGGTCAGCCAGTTGCCGCATCAGCCGGGCATCAGCGCCGCCGGCGCGCCACGCTTCGCCGTTGAGGTAGATGTTCCGATCGTCGTAGAGCATGCGGCTGCGGCGGTCCAGCTCCAGGGCCTGGCCGGGCAGCGGCTGGACACCGGGCTCGAACCAGACGCCGGATTTGGGCTCGCTGAGGTAGCGCCCCAGGCTGGACAGCAAGTGATCCGGGTCGCCCTCGACCATGCGGCGGATGGCGTCCACGGCGAAGCCCTGCAGCTCGCCGGGGATGCGGCCCACGTCGCTGACAGCAGGCTGCTTCGGGTCGCGGTAGATGGCCGGCTGGTCGTCGGCATCGACATCGTCGAGCAGGCGCTGCAGCACCTCGCGGGCCAGTTCGCCGGCAGACGGCGAGCGAAAGCCCACCGAGCAGGTCATGCACTCGCCTTCGGCAATGCCGTCATGCGCCCAGCGCGGCGGCAGGTACAGCATGTCGCCGGGCTCCAGCACCCACTCGTGCTCGGGCACGAAGTTGGTCAGGATCTTCAGCGGCACGCCTTCGCGCAGTTGTGGATGAGGCAGCCGGCCGATGCGCCAGCGCCGCCGGCCGTGGACCTGCAGCAGGAAGACGTCGTAGGAGTCGAAGTGCGGGCCGACGCCGCCGCCGTCGGTGGCATAGGAGATCATCAGGTCGTCCAACCGCGCCTCGGGCACGAAGCGGAAGGCGTCGAGCATGGCGCGGGCGGCTCCGCTGTGCAGATCCAGCCCCTGCAGCAGCAGCGTCCAGCCCGGGCGGTCGAGCTTGGGCAGGGCCCGACGTGGGATGGGGCCGTGGCGCAGCGTCCAGTCGCTGTCCTCGCGCGGGGTGTCGCGCACGATGAGGCGGGATTCGGCGTCCTCGCCGGCAGCCAGGTTGAACAGTTCAGCGCGCGTGACGGGCGGCCGGATGCCGGGCCAGGCCTGGCGGATCAACAGCGGCTTCTTGTGCCAGTGGCGCCGCATGAAGGCGGTGGGGCTGAGCCCGCCCAGCAGGGCCAGCGGGCGGTCGGGATCGGGAGGCGACACGGTCATCCGGGCATTGTGGCCTGCGGCGGGGCGGCCCCGGCCGCGTGCGATGATGCGGCCCATGTTGATCGCATCCCCCTGTGTCGTCAGCCTGACCTGGCGACTGCAAGACGCCCAAGGCAATCTCATCGATGCGCTGGAAGAGCCGCTGGAGTTCTTCTACGGCGGGGAGGACCTGTTCGCGCGGGTCGAGGAGGCGCTGGAGGGCCACGCCCAGGGCGACGAGCTGACGGTCAACCTGGAGCCCGAGCATGCCTTTGGCGACTACGACGCCAACCTGGTGTTCTTCGAGGAACGCAGCCTCTTCCCGGACGAGGTGGAGCCGGGCATGCAGTTCGAGGGGCCGCCCGAGGGCGCCAAGACGGAAGGCATGCCGCGCGACGCGATCTACACCGTCACCGAGGTCTATGACACGCACGTCGTGCTCGACGGCAACCACCCGCTGGCCGGCATCGGCCTGCGCCTGGACGTCACCGTGCGCGGCGTGCGCGAGGCGACGGCCGAGGAGATCGAAGCCGGGTCGGTGGCCGATTCGGCAGTCACGGTGTTGCAGACGGCGCCGGCATCCGACCGGCTGCACTGAGCTTCACGCACGGCAGGCCCGCTGCGCTGGCTGCGCCGGTCGCACCGGCCGTGTCTTCAGCCGCGGCCGGTGGAGCCGAAGCCGCCCTGCCCGCGCAGGCTTTCGTCGAAGCTCTCCACCTGCCGGAAGGCGGCCTGCACCACGGGCACGATGACGAGCTGGGCGATGCGCTCCATCGGTGCGATGGTGAAGGCCTCGCGCCCGCGGTTCCAGCAGCTCACCATCAGCTGGCCCTGGTAGTCCGAGTCGATCAGGCCGACCAGGTTGCCCAGCACGATGCCGTGCTTGTGGCCCAGGCCGGAGCGCGGCAGGATCAGCGCGGCCAGGCCGGCATCGCCGATGTGGATGGCCAGGCCGGTGGGGATGAGCTGGGTGTCGCCCGGCTCCAGCCTCAGGGGCTGATCCAGGCAGGCACGCAGATCCAGGCCGGCGCTGCCGGGCGTGGCGTAGTGCGGCAGGTGGGCTGCCATGCGCGCATCCAGCACGCGCAGGTCGATGGTGGCGGTGGTCATGCGCGGGCGTGCTCCAGGCGGCGAGCGATCTCGGCCACCAGCGAGCGGGCCAGGGTGAGCTTGTCGGCGGTGGAGCCGTCGGCCGGCAGCACGGCATGGCCCTGGGCATCGACCAGCAGCAGCGCGTTGTCGTCGCGGCCGAAAGTGGCCGGGCCCAGGTTGCCGACGATCAGCGGCAGGCGCTTGCGCTGCAGCTTGGCGCGGGCGTGGGCCAGCAGGTTCTCGCTCTCGGCGGCAAAGCCGACGCAGTAAGGCGGCTGGGGCAGCGCTGCGACCGCAGCCAGGATGTCGGGGTTCTCGGTCAGCTCGAAGGTGGGTGCGACCTTCTTGCCTTCCTTCTTGATCTTGTGCTCGCTCAAGGACGCCGGGCGCCAGTCGGCCACCGCGGCGGTGGCGATGAAGACGTCATGCGCCGCAGCTCGCGGCAGCACCGCATCGTGCATCTGGCTGGCAGTCATCACGTCGATGCGCTCGACGGCGCCGCGCGGGGTGGGCAGGTGCACCGGGCCGGCCACCAGCGTCACCTGCGCGCCGGCCTCGGCCGCGGCGCGGGCCAGGGCGAAGCCCATCTTGCCGCTGGAGTGGTTGGTGATGCCGCGCACCGGGTCGATGGGCTCGAAGGTGGGGCCGGCGGTGATCAGCACGCGGCGGCCGGCCAGCAGCCGCGGCTGGAAGAAGGCCACCACGTCGGCAAGCAGTTCGGCCGGCTCCAGCATGCGGCCGTCGCCGGTCTCGCCACAGGCCTGGTCGCCGCAGCCGGGGCCGAGGATGTGCGCGCCGTCGGCGGCGATCTGGGCCACGTTGCGCTGCGTGGCCGGGTGGGCCCACATCTCGCGGTTCATCGCCGGGGCGACGAGCAGGCCGCAACGCTCTGCCGGGCGGGCCAGGCACAGCAGGCTGAGCAGTTCGTCGGCCCGGCCCTGGGCCAGCTTGGCGATGAAGTCGGCACTGGCCGGTGCGATGAGCACCGCATCGGCCTGGCGCGACAGGTTGATGTGCGCCATGACGTTGGGCTCGCGCGCGTCCCACTGGCTGGTGTAGACGCTGCGGCCGCTCAGGGCCTGCAGGGTGACGGGGGTGATGAAGGCCTCGGCCGCCTCGGTCATCACCACCTGGACGCTGGCGCCGGCCTTGACCAGCAGGCGGACGAGCTCGGCGGACTTGTAGCAGGCGATGCCGCCGGTGAGGCCGAGCACGATGTGCCGGCCCTGCAGGTCGAGACGTTCTGACATGGCGCGGACTCTATCAGGGCGCCCCTGCGGCCCCGGGGTGTGCACGCGGCTGGGGCATGCCGGCCTTGGCGGATGCCTCAAGACCCGCAGGCCACGGGTTAAACCGCCCCCATGCCTGGGCGTTAGCCCTCAGGGTGGATACAGGGGTGTAACGGACAATGCCCCGGCCCGTTCAGCGGCCTGGCGGCAAGGCCGCGCGTCTTTCCTCATACAAGGTGGCCCGGCGTCGGCCGATGACGCCAAGAGCTGCCCGCCGCCCGTTGCCGATGTCTGCTGCACCCGCACCTGCCCCCCGCCCCAAGAAGCTGCGCATCCTCGGCATCCGCGGCATCCCCGCGGCCCACGGCGGCTTCGAGACCTTTGCCGAATATCTGGCCCTGTACCTGGCCGCGCGCGGCTGGGAGATCACCGTCTACTGCCAGGAAGACGGCAAGGGCCCGACCGTGCAGGACGATTTCGGCGACATCCGCCGCGTGCGCATCCCGGTGAGTCAGGGCGGGCCGCTGGGCACCATCGTCTTCGACTGGAAATCCACGCTGCATGCCTCGCGCAGCGGCGAGCTGTGCCTGACCCTGGGCTACAACACCGCCGTCTTCTGCGGCTGGCTGCGGCTGCGCGGCGTGCCCAACGTCATCAACATGGACGGCATCGAGTGGAAGCGCGCCAAGTGGGGCCGCGTGGCGAAGACCTGGTTCTGGCTGAACGACTGGTTCGGCTGCTGGCTGGGCAACCACCTGATCGGCGACCACCCGGAGATGAAGGTGCACCTGGCCACGCGCACCCGGGCCGACAAGATCACGATGATCCCCTATGGCGCCGAGCGCATCGACCACGCGCCGCTGGATCCGATCCGCTCGCTGGGGCTGCAGCCGGGGCGCTACTTCACCGTCATCGCGCGGCCGGAGCCAGAGAACTCGCTGCTGGAGATCGTGCGCGGTTTCTCCAGCCGCCGGCGCGGCATGACGCTGGCGGTGCTGGGCCGCTACGAGCCGGATCATCCCTACCACCGCGCGGTGCTGGATGCAGCCAGCGACGAGGTGCGCTTCCTCGGGCCGATCTACGACAAGCATGTGCTGAGCTCATTGCGGCTGCATTGCGCGGCCTATGTGCACGGGCACCAGGTCGGCGGCACCAACCCGTCGCTGGTCGAAGCCCTGGGCGCGGGCAACGCGGTGATCGCGCGCGACAACCGCTTCAACCGCTGGGTGGCAGGCGACGCGGCGGTGTATTTCAAGGACGAGGCCGAGTGCGTGCGGCGCTTCGACGAATGGCAGGCCGACGGCTTCGAGGCCCGGGCCGCCGCCATGCGCGACGCCAGCCGCAAGCGCCATGCCGAGGCCTTCACCTGGAAGCACATCCTGCAGCAGTACGAGCACCTGCTGCGCAAGTTCCGGCCCGAAGCGCCGCTGCGCGGGCGGCGTTGATCAGGCGGGCGATGACGGATCGCCGTCATCGAGCGCTTGCCTGAGCAGGCACCGCGGCCGGCTGGGGCACGCAGTGAACGCCGCCGCGGCCTAGAACACTTCAGCTTCGGCCAGTCGCGGCGCAGCCGCATCCTTGGGCGCCAGCCGCGGCTCGCCGTCCAGCGGCCAGTCGATGCCGATGGCCGCATCGTCCCAGGCGATCGCTCGCTCGCAGTCGCGGGCGTAGTAGTCGGTCGTCTTGTAGAGGAAGTGGGTGTCGTCTTCCAGGGCGATGAAGCCGTGCGCATGGCCCGCCGGGATCCACAGCTGGCGGCGGTTGTCGGCGCTCAGCTCCACACCCGTCCAGCGGCCGAAGCTGGGCGAGCCGCGGCGGATGTCCACCGCCACGTCCCAGGCACGGCCTTTGACCACGCGCACCAGCTTGCCCTGCGCATGCGGCGGCAGCTGGTAGTGCAGGCCGCGCAGCACGTTGCGCGCCGAGCAGGAGTGGTTGTCCTGCACGAAGGCCGGCGCGGGCGGCAGGCCGGCCTCGGCCAGCAGCGCGTCGAAACGCTGGGCATTGAAGCTCTCCATGAACCAGCCGCGGTCGTCGCCGAAGACGGCCGGCTCGATGATGACCACGTCGGGCAGGTCGGTGCGCAGCAGCTTCATCAGGTGTAGACCTTTTCCTGCAGCATCTTCATGAGGTATTGGCCGTAGCCGTTCTTGAGCATCGGCTGGGCGGCCGCCTCGACCTGCTCGGCACTGATCCAGCCGGCGCGCCAGCCGATTTCCTCCAGGCAGGCCACCTTGAGGCCCTGGCGCTTTTCCAGCGTGGCGATGAACTGGCCGGCCTCGAGCAGCGAGTCATGCGTGCCGGTGTCCAGCCAGGCGTGGCCGCGGCCCATGATCTCGACCTTCAGCCGGCCCTCGGCCAGGTAGCGGGCGTTGATGTCGGTGATCTCGAGCTCGCCACGGGCGGACGGCCGCACCTCGGCGGCGTAGTCGCACACCGCGGCGTCGTAGAAGTACAGGCCGGTGACGGCGTAGTTGCTCTTGGGCGCCTTGGGCTTTTCCTCGATGCTGACGGCGCGGCGGCCGTCGTCGAAGGCGACCACGCCGTAGCGCTCGGGGTCGTTGACGTGGTAGGCGAAGACCGTGGCGCCCTGCGCCTGCGCGGCGGCATGGCGCAGCATGGCCTGGAAGTCGTGGCCGTAGAAGATGTTGTCGCCCAGCACCAGGGCGCTGGCCTGGCCGGCCAGGAAGTCGCGGCCCAGGATGAAGGCCTGGGCGAGACCGTCCGGCGAGGGCTGCACGCAGTAGCTTAGGTTGATGCCCCAGCGCGAGCCGTCGCCCAGCAGGGCTTGAAAGCGCGGCGTGTCGGCCGGCGTGGAGATGACCAGGATGTCGCGGATGCCCGCCAGCATCAGCGTGCTGAGCGGGTAATAGATCATCGGCTTGTCGTAGACCGGCAGCAGCTGCTTGGAGATGGCCAGCGTGGCCGGATGCAGCCGGGTGCCGGAGCCGCCGGCCAGGATGATGCCTTTGCGCCGGGTGGCCACAGGGGTGGTCATGCGCCGCTCTCCTTGAGGTGTCGGACCAGCTGGTCCACATACGGTTGCCAGGGCGGCATCGACAGGCCCAGGGCCTGCTCCAGCCGAGTGGTGTCCATGACCGACCAGGCCGGGCGACGGGCGGGCGTGGGGAAGTCCGCCGTGGCGATCGCCGCCACATCCTGCGGCCGGGCCTGCAGACCGGCCAGGCCGGCATCCCAGGCGGCCTGGAGCACGGCCTGGGCAAAGGCATGCCAGGTGGTTGCGCCTGCTGCGCAGCAGTGATGCAGGCCCGAGACACCCTGGTGCAGGGCCAGCAGCGTCAGGTCTGCCGCCAGCGCCGCCGGCGTGGGGCAGCCGTGCTGGTCGGCGACCACGCGCAGCTGCTGGCGCTCGCGGGCCAGGCGGATCATGGTCTTGGGGAAGTTGCCACCGTGCTGGCCGAAGACCCAGCTCAGGCGCAGCACCAGCGCATCCGGCGCTTGCAGCGCGGCCTGCTCGCCGGCCAGCTTGGTGCGGCCGTAGACGCCCTGCGGCGCGGTGGCGTCGTCCTCGCGATAAGGGCGGTCGGCGCGGCCGTCGAAGACGTAGTCGGTGGAGTAGTGCACCAGCCGGAAGCCGTCGCGCGCCGAGCGCTCGGCCAGGAAGGCAGGCAGCCGGCGGTTGAGCGCATCGGCGGCGGCCTCGTCGCCCTCGGCCTTGTCCACGGCGGTGTAAGCCGCGGCATTGACCACCCAGCGCGGCTTGAGGTCCGACAGGATGGGCGAGAGCTGCTGCGGCTGGCTGAGGTCGGCCTGCGCACGCGTGACCGGCGTCACAACACCCAGCGGAAGGAGAGCGCGCTGCAATTCACGGCCCACCTGACCGGCGGCACCGAGCAGCAGGATGCGGGGGCGGCGGCTCATGACGCGGCCATCAGGCTGCGGCCAGGCCGCGCTCGCCGTACTGGCGGGCGATCCAGTCGCGGTAGCTGCCGCTGCGCACGCCGTCCACCCAGGCGCGGTTGTCCAGATACCAGGCCACGGTCTTGGCGATGCCGGTGGCAAACGTCTCCGCCGGGCGCCAGCCGATCTCGCGCTCGATCTTGCGCGGGTCGATGGCGTAGCGGCGGTCGTGGCCGGGGCGGTCGGTCACGTAGGTGATGAGGTCCTCGTAGCGGCCGGCTGCGCGCGGGCGCAGGCGGTCGAGCTCGCGGCAGACGGTGGTCACCACGTCGATGTTGCGGATCTCGTTGATGCCGCCGACGTTGTAGACCTCGCCGCAGGTGCCCTTCTCGAGCACCTGGCAGATGGCCTCGCAGTGGTCGCGCACGTATAGCCAGTCGCGCACGTTCAGGCCGTCGCCATAGACCGGCAGCGGCTTGCCGTCCAGCGCGTTGAGCAGCATCAGCGGGATGAGCTTCTCGGGAAACTGGTAGGGGCCGTAGTTGTTGCTGCAGTTGGTCGTCAGCACCGGCAGGCCGTAGGTGTGGTGCCAGGCGCGCACCAGGTGGTCGCTGCCGGCCTTGCTGGCCGAATAGGGGCTGTTGGGCGCGTAGGGCGTGGTCTCGGCGAACGGCGGGTCGTCGGCGTCGAGCGAGCCGTAGACCTCGTCGGTGGAGACGTGCAGGAAGCGGAAGGCGTCGCGCTCGGCACCCGTCAGGCCGGACCAGTAGGCGCGGGCTTCTTCCAGCAGGGTGAAGGTGCCGACCACATTGGTCTGCACGAAGTCGCCCGGGCCGTGGATGGAGCGGTCTACATGGCTTTCGGCCGCGAAGTGCATGAGCGCGCGCGGGCGGTGTTGCGTCAGCAGGCGGCGCACCGCTTCGCGGTCGCAGATGTCGGCCTGCACGAGCTGTGCGCGGCCGGTCTGCAGGGGGGCGGCGATGGTCTCCGGGTTGCCGGCGTAGGTGAGCTTGTCCAGCACGACGATGGGCTCGTCGCTGCGGGCCAGCCAGTGGTGAACGAAGTTGCCGCCGATGAAGCCGGCGCCGCCTGTGATGAGGAGCATGGAACCGCAGGGATAGCGGCCGGCGGGGTGCCGTGCCGTCCGGCAGAACTATAAGGAGCGCTCACTCTCAAGCGGGCCGCCTGCCTGCGGGATCGGCCCCTTGGCTTTCCCTCAGTGGATCGGCAAGACGTCACGCGTTGGACGTGGCGCGCACTTCCTCGATGCTGGTCAGGCCCATCAGCACCTTGGTCAGGCCGTCCTGGCGCAGGGTGCGCATGCCCTCGCGCAGGGCGCAGGCCTGCAGCTCCTCGGCGCGTGCACCGGTCTGGATCAGCCGGCGCAGGTCGCGCGACACACTCATCAGCTCGTGCAGGCCGGCGCGGCCGCGGTAGCCGGTGCCGCCGCAGCTGGGGCAGCCGGGGCTGTGGTGGTGCATCAGCACGCCGTCGCGGCCCAGTTGCTGCTGCCATTCGGCCAGGACCTTGTCGCGCTGGAACTGCGGATCGTCCGGCGGGCAGATGTGCAGGTAGTCGGCCAGCAGCTCCTCGATCTGCTCGGCCGAGGCCGGCTCGGAGCGGCGGCAGTCCATGCACAGCTTGCGCACCAGGCGCTGGGCCAGCACCACCAGCAGCGAGTCGGCGAAGTTGAACGGGTCCATGCCCATGTCCAGCAGCCGCGTGACCGTCTCCGGTGCGCTGTTGGTGTGCAGGGTGGACAGCACCAGGTGGCCGGTCAGCGACGCCTCGACCGCCATGTGCGCCGTCTCCTCGTCGCGTATTTCGCCCACCATGATCACGTCCGGGTCGGCACGCAGGAAGGCGCGCAGCGCCTTGGCGAAGGTCCAGTCGATCTTCGGGTTGACCTGCACCTGGCGCAGCCCGGGCTGGGTGATCTCCACCGGGTCCTCGGCCGTCCAGATCTTGCGCTCGGGCACGTTGATGTGGCTGAGCGCGGAGTGCAGCGTCGTCGTCTTGCCCGAGCCGGTGGGGCCCACGCACAGCACCAGGCCGTAGGGGCGCTCCATCGCGGTCTTCAGCCCGGCCAGGTTGGGCGCGCTCAGGCCCAGGTTGTCCAGCGGGATGGGCTTGGCCGAGGCCAGGATCCGCATCACGATGTCCTCCAGCCCGTTGTTGGTCGGGATGGTGGCCACGCGCAGCTCGATCTTGTGGCCCGGCACGAAGCGGGCGAAGTTGATCTTGCCGTCCTGCGGCTTGCGGCGCTCGGAGATGTCGAGGTCGCACATGATCTTCACGCGCGCCACGAAAGCCGAGCGATAGGTGTGCGGCAGCTCCAGGTAGGTGCGCAGGATGCCGTCCTTGCGGAAGCGGATCTTGAGCTTGTCCTTGCCCGGGTAGCACTCGACGTGGATGTCGGACACGCCGTCGGCATGCGCCTCCAGCACCATCGTGTTGATCAGCCGCACCAGCGAGTTGTCGCTCTGCTCGATGGGCTTGTCGTCGTCGCCGCCCTGCTGCTCATGGCCCTCGCGCTCCAGCGTCTCCATGAGCTTGCCGGTGTCGCTGGGCTCATAGTCGAAGGCCACCGCATCCACGTCGGCGCCCACGCGGGAGACGTCCGCGCCGATCTTGGCGTAGGCCTCGCGGATGCCGAACTCCAGCTGCGCGTGCTGGGCCAGCACGGGCACCACGCGGCATTGCGTGGCGAACTCCAGCTCCGACAGCGCCAGCCGGCGGCCCGGGTCTTCCACGGCGACGATGAGGTTGGTGTCACGCAGCAGCAGCGGCAATGCATGCAGCCGCTCGGCCATCACATAGGGCACCTTGCGCAGGGCCTCGGCCTCGACCGGGAAGCGCTGCGCATCGACCAGCGGATAGCCCATCTTGCGCGCCAGCGCGGTCTGCAGGTCCTGGCGCGAGACCAGCTCCAGCTTGACCAGCAGCTCGCCCAGCGGGACGCTGCGGTCGCGCTTTTGCTGCTCCAGCGCGTCTTCCAGCTGCGCCTGGCTGATCAGGCCCATTGCGATCAGCGCCTCGCCGATGCGCACCATCGGCATGCGGCTCTGCTGCTCGATGGCCGTCAGCAGCTGCTCGGCGGTGACGATCTGCTTGTTGAGCAGGATGTCGCCGATCTTCTGGCTGCGCAGTTGCTGCTGCACGTCGGCGGCCTGCTCGACCTGCTCGGGCGTGGCCAGGTGGTCGGCCACCAGCACCTCGCCGATGCGCGCACCGAACTCGGCGGACTGCAGCACGTCGGCCGGCACGAAGACGCGGCGCACGCGGTCCTCGGCATCCACCGGCAGGAAGAGGAAGAGGCCGAAGGCCGTCTCCACATGACCGATGGTCTGGTCCTGCCATTCATGCCCGTCCCTGAACTGCAGCTTGAACGGCGTGCGCGGGCGGCTGTCCAGGATGGGGGCGTGCGGGTCGCCCGGCGCGGCCGGCAGCGGCGCCAGCGGCACGGTCAGCGCCAGCGAGCGGAACTGGCCGAAGCGCAGCGGCATGGTCGTGCGCGCCGGCGGCACCTGCACGTGGGCCACCACCTCGTCGGGCACGAAGAAGATCAGCCGGCCCTGCATGCTGCGGCCGTTCAGGCCCTCGATCTCGCAGGGCAGCGGGTCGTTCTGCTCGGACGCGGGCGGGTAGGACGCATACGGCGGCGTAGGCCACCGGAAGGAGTCGTGGCGGGTCTTGTCCTCCGGCTCGTCCGGGGTGGGGCGCGGCGGCAGGCCGGGCTCGACCGTGGGGTCGACCAGGTTCAGCGCAGGCAGGTGCAGATCCGTCATGTCATCCTCGGCGGGTAGCCGCAAGCACGCCCGCGGCGGGCGCATTCCGGCTCGGCTCATTGTCCGGTTGCCGCGCGCAAGGGATGGGCCGATCAGGCGGGGAATCACCCGGCAATCCCGGGCCCCGGGCCCCGGGACGCGGCGATGCCGTCAGGGCGGCAGGGGAACCGCCGCACGGCGTGCGGGGTCTGAGGGCATCGCGCGTTTGCTACAACCACGGCCTTGCGCGATGCACCCACCGCCGGCTACCCCCCGCCGGCCCAACGGAGAACCCATGAACCCGTCCCCGCTGCTGTCCACCGCCCTGGCCACCGTCGTCGCCCTGGGCCTCACCGCGCCGGCCCACGCGGCCGACATGAAGGCCAGCAAGGAGAAGTGCTTCGGCGTGGCCAAGGCCGGGCAGAACGACTGCGCCAACCTGTCGGGCACGCACAGCTGCGCCGGCCAGGCCAAGGCCGACAACGACCCGGCCGACTGGAAGTTCGTGCCCAAGGGCACCTGCAAACAGCTCGGCGGCCTGGACGCCGAGGCCGCCAAGGCCGCGCTGGACAAGAAGTGAGCCGCCCTGCCCGGCCGGCGCTGCCGGCCGCGCGCCGGGATGGCGACGAGGCGCGGCGATGAGCGCCGCCCCGCCCCGCCCGCTGCCCATCGGCATCGGCCTGCGCCATGCTCATCACGCCGAGCTGCTGGCACAGCGGCCGGCGCTCGACTTCGTCGAGGTCCATGCCGAGAACTTCTTTGCCGACGGTGGCGCCGCACCCGCCTTGCTCGATGAGGTGCGCCGCCACTACGCCGTCAGCCTGCATGGCGTCGGCCTGAGCCTGGGCTCGGCCTGCGGGCTGGATGCGGCCCATCTGGCCCGGCTGGCTGCGCTGGCGCAGCGCGTGGACCCGCTGCTGCTGTCCGACCACGCGGCCTTTGCCCGATCGCCGCTGCGCGCCGGCGGTGTGCCGGTCCACGCCGCGGACCTGCTGCCCATCGCCTTCACGCCCGCCGCACTCGCGATCCTGGCCGGCAACGTGGACCGCGCGCAGGCGGCGCTGGGCCGGCGGCTGCTGGTGGAGAACCTGTCGGCCTACATCGCCTGGGCCGACGACAGCCTGGACGAGCCGGCCTTCCTGGCCGAGCTGTGCCGCCGCACCGGCTGCGGCCTGCTGCTGGACCTGAACAACCTGGTGGTCAACGCGCTGAACCACGGCGCCGCCGACCCCGCGCAATGGGCTGCCGACTGGGTCGCCCGCCTGCCGCCGGGCGTGGTCGGGCAGATCCATCTGGCCGGCCACTCCCCCGCCCTGCCCGGCCGCTGCGTGGTCGACGACCACGGCCAGCCCGTCGGCGAAGCGGTCTGGCAGGTCTATGCCGACACGCTGCGCCACTGCGGGCCCGTGCCCACGCTGATCGAGTGGGACACCGACCTGCCCGCGCTGCAGACGCTGCTGGAGCAAGCAGGGCGAGCGCTGGGCATCGCCCGGCAGGTGCTTGGCGACGGCCGGCCGCAGCCGCAGCTCCGCTCGGCGGATCTGGACCCGCCAGGCGGCCGGCACATCGAACCTGCCCTTGCCGACCGGGAGGCCCTGCGCCAGCAGACGCTGCTGCAGGCGCTGTTTGCCCCCGGCGGCGTCGAGCGCGCAACCGACCCAGAGGGGCTGCGCGAGGCGGGTCAGCTTGGCGAGTCACCCCCGCGATGGAGCGCCCTGCCCGCCGCCGCACTGCACGCTGCCCCTGCACCGCAAGCGGCCGCCCTGCTGCCCTACCGCCGCAATGCCGCGGCCACCGCCGCGCGCGCGCTGCGCGCGGCCTACCCCACGGTGGCTGCCATGCTCGGCGACGAGCCCTTCCGTGCAGCGGCCTGGGCGCTGTGGCTGGCGCACCCGCCGCGCAGCGGCGACCTGGCCGACTGGGGCGCCGAGCTGCCGTCTTGGCTGGCCCAGCAGGCGCAGCTGCAGGCCTGGCCCTGGCTGGCAGACAGCGCCCAGCTCGACTGGGCCGTGCACCTCTGCGCCCGCGCCGCCGACGCCACTGCCGAGCCGCAGACGCTGTCGCTGCTGGGCGAGTACCCGGCCGATCGCCTGCGCCTGGACCTGCTGCCCGGCACCACGGTGCGGTGCAGCGACTGGCCCATCGTCAGCCTGCATGCCGCGCATCGGCCAGCGGGTGCACTGGCGGATGCTCCGGCGGCTGTCGATGCGCCGGCCCACACGCATGCCGGTTCATCGGTGCCGGCACGACAGGCGCCCCCGGCCCTGGCCGCCGCGCGCCAGGCCATCGCCCGCCGCCAGGGCGAATGCGCCTGCGTCGTGCGCTCCGGCTGGGCCGTGGAGGTCCACCCCGTCAGCCGCGCCACCGCCGCCTGGATGGCCGACCTGCTGGCCGGCCTGGACCTGGCCCAGGCCCTGCAGCGCGCCGGGGCGCGGGCGGCCGATGTCGGGCCGCTGGACTTCACCGCCTGGCTCACCGACGCCTTGCGGCTGGGCTGGATCCGGTGCGCTGCGCTGATCGACGAGACGGCGGGCTGAGCGCCGGCCCGGGTGCGGGCCACGGGCCCGGGCTGCGTCGCCGCAATGGGGCTCACCTACCCCTGCCGATGGGGCCAAGCCGGAACGTGGCCAGGCTGGAACGTGGCGAGGCTGGAACGTGGCCGGGTTGCGTCGGCCGCAACCGGCTCGCATCGCCCGCCGCCTCCTCGCCCGCCTGACCGGCTGCGCACGCCGCCTGCGCCGTGGCGAAGGGGCGCCCTCGCCGCTCAGAAATCCCTGGGCCGGAAGGTCAGGATCATCGGATTGGGGATGCGCCCGCTCTCGTCCAGCGGCAGCACCTCGGTGCGGTCCAGCGCGCGCAGCACGGCGTCGTCCCAGGCGGGCACGCCGCTCGACTGCGTGATGCGGCGGGACACGATGCGCCCATCGGCTGCGGCGCGCACCTCGACCTCGGCCCTGGGGTTGCCGTCCAGCACCGGCGGGAAGACGACATTGGGCCGCACACGCGCCACGATGCGGCCGGCGTACGAGTCGGAGATGCCCTTGCCCGGCACGTTGGCGCCCTGGCGCGGCGCGCCGGTCGCGGCGTCCTGGCCACCGGCCTGGCCCATGATGCGGCGCAGCGCCTCGTCGCGGTTGGACTGCAGGGCCGGCGTGGTCTTCGCCGGGGCGGTCTTGCGCTCGTCCTTGCGCGGCTCCTCGCGCTTGTCGGCCTTGGGCTTTTCCTTCGGCTCTTCCTTCGGCTTGCTGTCCTTGGGCTTGGGCGGCGGCTCCTCCGCGCGCCTGGGCGGCTCTTGCTTCGGCTCAGGCTTGGGCTTGCGCTTGGGCTGGGGCTTCTCGGCCAGCTCGGCCGGGCGTTCGTCCTGTGGCGGGGGCTCGGTACGGCGCGGCTCGCGGGGCGCCGGCCGGGGCGGCTCGGGCTCCGTGCGGGCCGCCGGCTCCTGCGGCGCAGCCACCTGCGGCACGCTGGACCACAGTTCTGCCGAGCCGCCCTCAGGCGTGCTCATGCGCCAGCTCACGCCCAGGCTCAGCGCGCCGATCAGCACGGCATGCGCCGCCAGCGCGAAGGCCGCGCCCCGCGCCGGCCGGTCGGGTGACCGCGGACGCAGCGGATCATCGACTGCTGCCATCGCGGATCAGGCGCCCGTGGTACGCACCGACAAGCCCACGCGCGGGATGCCGGCGCGCTGCAGCTTGTCCATCACCTTGACCACCGTCTCGTAGCGCACGTCGCGGCGCGCGCTGATGACCACCGGCACCTGCTCGGCCCCGCCTGCCACCTCGGCCTGCGCGGCCTGCACGCGGCCGGCCAGGTCGGCCAGCGACACCGTGCCCATGTCGCGGCCATCCACCCGCCACTCCAGCCGCGTCTCGTCCTTGACCACGACCTCGATCACGCGCGGTGGCTGCTGCTTGGCCCGGCCCACGGACGGCAGGTCCACCGTGCCCGTGGTGATCAGCGGCGCGCTGACCATGAAGATGATGAGCAGCACCAGCATCACGTCGATGAACGGGACCATGTTGATCTCGTTCATCGAGCGCCGGCGGCGGCTGCCTCGTTGAGACACTCCAGGCATGGCGTGAGCCCCTTCAGCGCGCCGGTACCGGCGGCGCCATGTGGCCGATGTTGCGCGCCAGGATGTTGGAGAACTCCTCGATGAAGGTCTCCATCTGCATCGCGATGCGGTCGATGTCGCGGGCGAAGCGGTTGTAGGCCAGCACGGCCGGGATGGCCGCAAAGAGCCCGATGGCGGTGGCCACCAGCGCCTCCGCGATGCCCGGTGCCACGGTGGCCAGCGTCACCTGCTGCATGTTGGACAGCCCGGTGAAGGCATGCATGATCCCCCACACCGTGCCGAACAGGCCCACATAGGGCGACACCGAGCCCACCGAGCCCAGCATCGACAGCCGCGACTCCACCACGTCCAGTTCGCGCTGGAAGCTCGCCCGCATCGCGCGCCGCGCGCCTTCCAGCAGGGCGCCCGGGTCCACGATGCGCCGCTCGCGCAGCTTCATCACCTCGCGCATGCCGGACGCAAAGATGCGCTCCATCGGCGCATCCGGCCCGTTGCCGCGGTTGGCGTCGCCGTAGAGCTCCTGGATGTTGCGGCCGGACCAGAACTCCCGCTCGAACTCCTCGTTGGCCGCGCGCACCCGCGCCAGCCCGAACAGCTTGGAGAAGATCACCGTCCAGCTCGCCAGCGAGACGGCGATCAGGATGGCCATGACGATCTGCACGACGATGCTCGCGTGCAGCACGAGTTGGATGATGGAAAGGTCCTGGTTCATGAAGTCGTCAATGCAGGGGCCGGCAGGGCATCGAGCACCTCGGCCGGTATGCGGCGCGGCCGCAGCTCGCCGGCGCCGTCGGGTTGGACCCAGCCGATGCGGATCTCGGCTTCGCAAAGCAGCTGCGCGCCACGCCGCGCCTGCTGGGCAAACGCCATGCTCGTGCGCCCACTGGCCAGCAGCCGCACCGACACGTCGATCACATCGTCGAGCCGCGCCGGCCGCAGGTAGCGCACCCGCGCCTCGCTGACCACGAACATCCCGCCCGTAGCCTCGCGCAGCGCCTGCTGGTCATGCCCCAGCGCCCGCAGCCACTCGGTGCGCGCCCGCTCGAAGAAGCGCAGGTAGTTGGCATAGAACACCACCCCACCGGCATCGGTGTCCTCCCAGTAGACGCGGATGGGCAGGACGAAGTCGGCGCAGGGCTGGGTGCTCACGGGGGCTGATTATCGGCGCGGGGGCGTGGCCACCGGTCTGCGCTCCCATTTAAGGACCCAGCAAGCGATGTGAAGATCCGCGGTCAACGACGTCGGAAGGTGCCGCTCGACGAGCCGTCCGGCGCCAGCATCTCCAGCGCGGCCGCCTCTGGCCGCGGTCCCTTCACCGCAAACGTGATCTGCTCTGCCGGCGGAGACGTCAATCGACCGGGGTTGAACTGGACCACCACCGTGCGCGCACCCGGCGGCACCGGGAAGGTCTGCGGCGGCACGGACCCGCGCGGGTAACTCACCGTCAGGCGGTCCACGGTAGCGCCCTGCCATTGCGCCTCCGTACGCGCCAGAAACCCGAGCTGGCCGTGGCGAGTGGTCAGGCCGGATCGGCTCAGCCCGTTGCTGAAATGAGCCGTCACCTGCATGTTCTCCCAGACCAGCCCTGCGTCCGGCGTGACGACGCACGCGACCAAGATCACGGGCGGCCGACTGGGATCCCTGTAGCCGCCCATGCAGCGCTCCGCGTGTGAGGCCTGGTCCTCGATCCAAGCGAACGACGGCTCGGCCGGCGCATCCGTGGTGAGCACCAGGCGATCACCCCGCTCGCCGGCCACCTCCCAGCGCCCTTGCGCATCGGTGTCCACCGCGCCATAGCTCATGGCCAGACGAAACCGCCCGTCGCGCTCCAGGCGCAGGCTGGCCACCATCTCCCGCTGACCTTCCAGCACATAGGTGCCCACGACATCCGGCGTCGGCGCCGCAAAGGCGGCACGGCTGAGCATCACGGCGCAGGCAAGCAGCAGCGAACGGTGGAGCGGGTGGTGGAGCGGGCGCTTCATGAGCTGTAGACCGGGGTCGTTGGAAGGTGATGGCCTCAGGCAGGCACGGTGTGGCGTGCTGGCCGGGTGCCCATGGCGAAGCGGTATTCGTCGTCCCCGCCCACGTAGATGCAGCGCGGGTCCGAGGGCAGGGTCTCGTCCTTGGCGAATGCCGCCAGCGAGTCATGCACGTGGTTGTCGAAGAAAGCGATGATGTCCGGGTCGGTGAGCCCGGCGTTCTTCTCGAACTCGTTGTCATAGGCCTCCAGCAGCCCGCGATAGTGAGTGCGCAGCCGCCGGTCCGGTGCAACCGCCTGCACCTCCTTGAGGCGCTGCACATCAAGCAGCAGGTTGCGGTCGTATACCTCCAGATGGGCCGCCAGCCGCTCCATGTCCGGCAAGGTGGCGAACTTGGCCAGCTCGCGCTGGTGGGCGTCGTCGGCATCGGCGAACTGGCGCTGCGCCGCTTCATAGGCGGCGCGCTCGTCAGCCACCGAGCCACCGTTGCGCTGCGCGCGCATCCGCGCCTGCTCCAGATCCTGTTGGGCCTGGCGCAACCGCGCCTGGGCCGCCAGCCGCTGCGGGTCGTTCTTCAAGGCCTCGATCCTTCCCCGCAAGCCCTCACCGTCGTGCGCAAAGCCTTGCTGCAGTTCAGCGATGCGGGCGTCCTCCTGCGGCGTCTGTCCGGCGGCGCGCTGCGCTATGCGCATGCGGATGCTGCGGAATCGCCAGGCGTAGTACCAGCGCATGTGGGCATGCACGACGTTGCCCAGGCTGCCGCTGGGCTGGACGGTGGACATGTAGTGGTGCCAAAGTTCCAGCAGTCGCGGTGAAGACGCCAAGTCTTGCTCAACCGTATTACCCGGCTCGCTGACCATCAGCGGGACGCCGGCAGCACGAGCTTGGTCATACATCAGACGCAGAGGCACGGAGCTCAACATCTCATCAGCAACCAAGCTCTTGCCTCCTTCTCCTGGCCGGTAACCGCCTCCCACGTCGGAGTGCACGCCGGGGAAGACGAACTCCTCCACTCCGGCACGGTACTCGTCACCAAGCCGCACGCTGTCCAACGGAAAGGAGTTGCGCACCTCGTGCGCGGAGACGAAGTGAGTACAGCGCTCGACCAGAGGCGGCAGCCGCAGGTCTTTTGCCCAAGACATGTGCCCGTCAATGACGCCGGGCGTGGGGTCTGCTCCATCGCGCTGACCGAAGGCGATGGCCTCCAGCCCCGCACTGTCTGAATCCCGACGCATGCGCAGCGCCGTGTCCACGGCCATCCACCGCTTGGCAATGAAGAAGGCATTGATGCTCGCGCTGGCCGGCTGACCCACCGAGGCCACCGTGTCGAACAAGCCCATGAAATAGATCCGCGCCGGAAAGCCGCCCTGGCGCCACCGCCAGCCCAGGCCGTCCGGCTCCACCCGCTGCTGCAGCCTCAATGCGAACGCGCGGGCCAATGCGGCACCACGTGAGAAACCGAACAAGGCGACGTCCAGTCCCACAACGGTCGAGCATGGATGCTTCCGCAGCCGCAGTTCGAGCTGCCGCATGGCCCAGTCCAGGCGCTCCTCACCGCGTCGGCCAAACGCTGCGCCTCGAATGTCGGCATCGCCGGGATCGCCGATGTCCTTGAAGTAGGTGCCGAGGCCAGGGATGTAAGCGGCATAGGTTCCCCGTGCCTCGTCGTCGAGAGGGTGCGCCCGGAACAGGCGCGCAACATTGCTGTGCTCGCTTGTTTCAACGTCAGCGTCCAGGTTGTTGCCTGTGCCGTCGAAAAAGAACGCCATGCGGACGACCACGGAGCAACTTCCCGGCTGCGTTGCCGTCTCACGGTGGATGGCCGCTGGGTCAAAGGCGAGCGCCCGCGCTTGCAGCGTCATAAGAGATACCGGACGGCCGGCATCGCTGCCGGCTGATCCTCCAAGCGCTTGCGGCAGAGCTTCAAGCGCAGGGTTCTTGCTCACACGCTCACTTTGCATCAGGGCACCTCGGATACTCATGTTTCACGCCGGGTCGGCGTCCCCGCTCATCCACGACCAATTTCACTCGCGGGCGGGACGAGTTCTGGGTCACCTGTACCTCGACGTGGCCATCTTCATAAATATGAACTTCAAAGTAGTTCGGATCGGCGGGTAGCGGGCCGTTTATCCATGCGTCGGCTTCACGCCAGACTCCTCGGCGCCAGTCGCGGCGTTCACCATAGGAGTTCACTGTGGTGTAAGTACAGTACGACCCCGTCCACCGTACCTTCACCTTTTTGGGCAGCTCCGTCCCGGTCCACAGACCCACGCAGCACACACTCTTCCCGCCCCCAGCGGTGGGCGTGCTGGGGAACAGATTCCCGCCCCCCTGCCCATTCACCTCGAACTGATCGATGTAATCGTCGGTGTAGTTGTAGCCATAGATGGTCAGGGACACATAGCGCGGCTCGCCTGGTTTGACGGATCGGCTGGGCTGCGGCAGCTCATAGTCGCTGGCGCAAGACTGCAGCAGCATGCACAGCAGTGCCGCTGCGGCAAGGCGGGCGGCTTGACGCCAAGAGTTCAGCATGGGATGTTTTCTCCGGGGAACGGGGGATCAGCTCTCGACGACCAGCTTCAAGTTACGGCGCATCGGCACTTCGGATACTCGTGCTCTACGCCTGGTCGACCCCTCTCCTCGTCCACCGCCAAGTAAGTCGCGGCAGAGAAGATTGCTGAGTAACCGCCACTTCGACATGACCATCCTTGTA
Source organism: Burkholderiales bacterium (assembly GCA_016219375.1). Classification (GTDB taxonomy): domain Bacteria; phylum Pseudomonadota; class Gammaproteobacteria; order Burkholderiales; family Burkholderiaceae_C; genus Aquabacterium. The sequence goes on along the minus strand of JACRNC010000016.1, from coordinate 4,144 downwards.
GTTATGGACCTCGAAGTAGTTGGGGTCAGGTGGTAAGGGGCCATCGATCCAGGCCTCGGCTTCGCGCCAGCCCCCTCGTCGCCAATCACGGCGTTCTCCATACGAGTTGACTGTCGTGTAAGCACTGGCGCAGGACTGGAGCAGGCAGCACGCCACCAGGGTAGCGGCCAGGACGGCGAAGGCGACCCGCGGCGGAGGGCAAGACGCACGACGCGTGCGCGGGATTGCATGGCGCGGCTCATGCAGTGGCCCCGGACTCGCAGCGCGCCACCGCATCCAGCAGGCTGATCTGCCCTTGAGCGACCAGCGGCCAAACGTCATGCCAGCGGGGTTGCTGCAGCACGTCGTCCCCGTGGGTCAGCGCCAGGCACATCAGCACCAGTTGATCCGCATGCGATTGCAAGTTATCGCGCTGTGCCAGCTGCATCCAACGCTCCACCCAGCGGGCACGCTGCAGCGGTGCACGGGCATGCAGGGCATCCGGCCTGCGCGCCGCCAGCTCGACCAGGAACTGCTCGCGCTCGCTGACCCACATCAGGCGGTCTTCCTGCGGTGGCGTCAGCCGCAAAGCGCCTTCAAGTGGGTCTTGGATGGGGGCGCCGGCCAGGTCGATGCAACGCAGCTCCACACCCCGCTCCAGCCACCAGGCCTGCGTGCCGACAGCGAAGAAGGCGGCGCGCTGCTCGGGGGACAGCGCGGCATCGAGCTCCGGAAGGATCCGCGGGTCATGCCAGCGCAGCACCATCGCTTGCTCGCCGCTCAGCACGACGTTGAACCGCTGCGTCAGGCGCGCGGCCAGATCGTCGAGCGCCAGAGGCGATGTGACCCAGACGACAGCAGGCGCAGACTCCGCCACCGCGAAGCACTTGCGGAGCCGGGATGACCCGGCAGCAGCGGGCGCCGAACCAAGGCCGATGAGCCAGGGCGCGGCATCCTGCGCCCCTGCACCAGCCGAGGCGGGCAACAGGCATTGCGCCTGAGCCGGCCGGGCGGATCCGGTGATGCGCATCCGCGCATCGGGGCAGGCTGCCAGATCGACCACGGCATATAGCTGCTGCTCATGCAGGCCGGACAGGGCGGCTTGCATGCGACCCAAGGGTGCGTGGTCCATGCGAGCCTCAGACACGTGGCACAAAGGCAGAGCCGTTGCGGGCCGCGCTCAGCAGGCAGGGGACGCACACCGTCTGCGGCAAGTGAGGCAAAGGCATATCGACGGACGATGCCCCCACGAACCGCTTCTGCGCCGCCTGGATGGTCAGCTTGCCCGGGCACTGCACCGTGATGCCGCTGCCGTCGATGGTGATGCTGGCGCCGCCGGAGACGCTCAGCACGATGCGCTGGGCTGCGGCCCAGTCGATGTGGCGGCTGGCGCTTTGCAGGCGCAGGGTGTCCTGGGCGGCGAGCTGCAGTGGGCCGGACTGGGCCTGGGCGGTGATGTCGCCCTGCGCGGCGATGAAGGACAGGGCGATGCCGCCCGCCTGCTGCCCGGGCTGGATGGCGGCGGCCAGCGCGCCGATGGCCTGGCCGGTGTGGGTGCGGCCCTGGCCGCCGATGGCCTGACTGCTGTGGCCGCCGGTGGCCAGGTGGAGAGTGTCCTGCGCAGCGGCGACGATGTCCTGCCCGGCCGTCTGGATGAGGCCGGCGCGCGCGGTCGCGGCGATGACCGGGGCGGCGGTATGGGGCTTGGCCGCGCCGGGCTCAGTGCCAGTGCCAGTGCCAGTGCCCGACACGGCGCCGGGGCCCGCGCCCGGTGCGCTGCCGGCCGCGGCTTGCTGCATCCATGCCGGCGCGTCGGCCAGGGCCTGTTGCAGTGCGGCGCCGTGGACCTCGCCGGCCAGAGCCTGCTGCAGGGCCTGCAGCGGGGCGGCGCTGTCCGACAGACGGCTGGCGGCAGCGTGGTGGCTACCCTCGGCGCTGGCGAGCTTGACGGTCTGGTGGGCGGCGGCGGCCTGGCTCAGGGCCTGGGCCTGTTGGGTCATCTGGCGGGACAGGGCCAGGCCGGCGGTGTTGTCGCCGGCGGGGTCGGGGCTGCTGGGTGTGTTGCCGCCAGGCCGCAGGCCGTAGGTGGTCAGCAGCACGCCGCTGGCGGCGCGCACGGCGCCCCAGGCGTCAGTGCGCAGCTCCCATCCCTGGCCGCGCAGGCTGCCGCGGTGGTTGTCGGCCTGGTGGATGAGGTGGCCCAGGTTGAGCTGGGTGGCGTGCTGGGTGGTGGCCAACTGCACGCGCAGCTGGCCGGGGGTGTCGTCGAAGACGAGCTGGTTGTGGCCTGCTGCGTGGTCGGCGTGGTCTGCGCTGGCATGGCCTGATCCGGCGCCGAACTCACGGGTCTTGATGCCGGTGAAGGCCGCGGCGTTGGCCTGGCTGCGGGCCGCCGCGCCGTGCCAGGCGGGGGCGTGGCCGCCGGGGCCGGTGCCGATGCGGTTGCCCTGCCCGGCGGCGCGGTGGTCGGTGCTGGCATCGGGGGCGTGGGCGTCGGCGGATGCGCTGCGGCTCGCCGCGTCGAAGGCGGCAGCCCCGCTGCTGGAGGAAGGTGAGCCGGCGGCCTTGGATCGTTGGGAGCCGGCGGCCTTGCCGCCAGGGGTGGGCACAACGCGCACGCGGATGCGGCCCAGGCGGTCGGTGTGGATCTCCTGCCCGGGCTGGGGAACGGACTCGCCCTGCGGGCCGACGACGAGGGCGGTGGTGACGGGCGGCGCCTCGGGCTTGGGATGCAGCGGCTGCTGGGTGGGGCTGTGCACGGCCGGGCGCGCTGATGCGCCTGAGCGTGCGCCAAGGGCAACGCCCGTGCGCTGCGGCATCACGCTGCGCCAGCGCTGCGGGCGCCACGGCGTGGCCGCGGGGATGGCGCACAGGGCGTTGGCATAGCCGGTGCGCCGGGCCTGCGCGACGACGTCGTCCGCCAGGCCGCAGGCTACGGGGCGGCGGGCCAGCGCCCGGCCGTCGGCTGCCAGCCGGAAGGACTCGCCGAACGCGGCACTGAACAGGTCGCCGAAGGGGTTCCCGGATGAGCCGTCGATGGGCCCCACTGACAACGGGCGAGAGGGCGCGCCGGATGCGCCGCCGGCCGCACCTTCTGTGCCCGCATGCCGCGCCCGCATGCCGCGCATCGAGCACCGCACGCGCTTCGTCGCTCCAGCTCGCATCGGGCCGCGGCAGCGCGGGCAGCCGGGCCGCACCGATGCGGCGCTCCACCGTCTGCGCCAGGTCCTTGGGCAGGTTGTTGAAGCCGGCGTGGGCCACGGCGGTGACGAGGTGCTCGCCGTTGTGCGCGGGGGCGCCCGCCAGGCGGATGCGGCGGCCGGCGCGCAGGGTGCGCACGGTGGAGCGGCCGATGTGCAGCTGCAGCCGGCATTCCTCGGCCTCGCGCAGCAGGGTGGCGGCGCGCTGGGCCTGCTCGGTGGTGGCCGGGCTGCCGGCGGCCGGGCCGCTGATGAGGTAGTGCTCCAGGCGCGGCGCGCCGGGGGCGGCAAAGCCGTCCTGGTGCGCGCCGGCGGTGGCGCTGGTGGCGGCCACGGCGCGCTTGGCCTTGCGGTGCCAGGCCAGCACGCTGGTGAGCGCGGCCGAGAAGCGCTGGGTGCAGCCCCAGGCCTGGACGGCGTCCTGCGCCTGCGTGGCGCCGGCCTGGTGGAAGCGGATGGCACCGTCGCGCTGCACCGTCTCGTCCCAGGGCAAGGCGGTGGAGTCGGCGAAGGCGGTCAGGCGGTGCGGGCTGGTGATGCGGGCGCCTGCGGAGGACGGTGCGCCGGCGGCTGTGGCACCCGCCGTGCCGCTGCTGCGGCCGGCGGGCGCGAGGCCGTCATCCGCGTCAGCCGCGTCAGCCGCCTGGACCTCCTCGAACGCATAGCCGATGCCTTCTTCGGCCAGCAGGCGCTGGAGGAAGGCGTGGTCGGTCTCGCGGTACTGGCTGCACAGGCGCCGCCCGGGGCTGGCGGCCTGGTCGTCATGGAAGGGGCTGCGCGACAGGTGGCCGGCCACGTCGGCCGCCCAGGCCCAGTCGGCTCGAGGCGCCAGGCGGCGCCAGCTGCGCTCGGCGATCTCGGTCACGGGCACGCCCTGGTGCAGGCCGCTGCCGAAGACGTGCTCGTTCAGCGCGCTCCAGGGGCCCAGCGTCAGGGCAAAGCGGGCCAGGCCGCCATCGGACTCC
>JACRNC010000015.1 GCA_016219375.1 Burkholderiales bacterium | reverse complement strand
CCGTCGGCATCCGGCTCGGCCAGGTAGGTCTGGCCCATGTCTTCGACCAGCACGCCCCGGCGCGTGAGCATCTTCATCAGCCGGGCGATGACGGTCTGCAGCAGCGCGTGCAATTCGTCGTCGGTGGGCGCATCCGCCTCAATGAAGGCCGGCGAACCATCGGCGTCGCAGCAGTACACCCCGTCCAGTACCAGACAGTGCAGGTGGATGTTGAGGTTGGCGGCCGAGCCAAAGCGCTGGATCAGCGTGACGGCGCCGCCGTGACCTTCGTCAGCCTTGAGCCCCGCCTGCCGCAGCAGATGTCGCGTGACCACGCGCTGCACCACCTGCAGCACCGGCGTGACCAGTTCCGGCTGCGCGGCCAGCAGCACGCGCAGCGGGATCGGCAGCGACAGCACCCATTGCCGCACCGGCACGTGCGGGATGACGTGGTCGACCAGGTGCGCAGCGGTCTGCGACATGCGCCGGGCGCCGCAAGAGGGGCAGAATCCCCGGCGCTTGCAGCTGAAGGCCAGCAGCTTGTCGTGGCCGCACTCGCCGCAGCGTAGCCGCAGGAATCCATGCGCCAGGATGCCGCACTCGAGGAAGGCGTCGAACTCGTCCTTGATGAACCGCGGCAACTCGGCGTCCGTGCTGGCCTCGGTGTGGGCGATGAAGCTGGCCGCATGCTGCTGGACCAGGCGGTACAGCGTGGTCTGCTCCGGTCGGTGGCGTTCGTAGTGGAGCCGGCTGGCCAAGCCGGGTAAGGAACCGGGCTGGCGGGCGGCGTGCACGGCATGCAGAGGACTCGATGGGGACCTCTACCGTCCCAGCATCGCCCTGCACTCGCCATCGCCCTTCGGTCGGGCTTGTGGGTGCAAGAAGATGGCCCTCCACCGGGTGCAGCCGGTTGGGGTGGGCCAGCCCCGGCGGGAGTCCGTCGTTCACCTTAGTGCCGATATCCCCGTGCTTTTGAGGTCGTTCCTGGCCGACGCCATCGTCACATCGCTTCAGGATCCACGCTCCCCCTGGAGCGACGCATGTGGGAGATCTACGCCTACCAGAACGCCGACAGCCTGTTGTCGCCGCCGTGGCCTTCTGCGGGTTCATCGCGGCGCTGGTGGCCTACGCCTTCGCGCCCGAGAAGCTGCAGGGCTGGAAGTGGCTGGCCACGGTGCTGCTGGTGTTCTCCGTCCTCATCGTGCCGCGGGTGACCGTGGGCGTCGTCGACAAGACCGGCGGATCCGCCGTCAAGGTGGTGGCCAACGTCCCCTTCGGCGTGGCCTTCCTCGGCAGCGTCACCAGCACGGTCGGGCACACGCTCACGGGCCTGTTCGAGACGGCATTCCAGGTCATCCCGGGTGTCGGCGCCCTGCCGAGCGAACTGAGCTACGAGAAGAACGGCCTGATGTTCGGCAACCGCCTCATCCGGGAGACTGGAGGCGTCGCCTTCCAGGATCCGAACTTCCGCACGGACCTGGTCAACTTCATCCACAACTGCACGATGTACGACCTGATCGACGGCACGGTCGATCCGGGCACGTTCTCGAGTTCGGACGACGTGTGGGCGCTGATGGCATCTCCCAACCCGGCCCGCTTCACGACCCTGACCAGCGCTGGCGGCTCGATCACCGTCGACACCTGCCCGAACGCCTACACGAACCTGAACGGCCGGATCCCGGCTCAGCTGACCCGCATCCAGGGCAAGCTCGCCTTCCAGCTGAATCCGACGCTGCCGGCGGCAGCCGCCAACTCTGCCATCGCCGGGCAGATCCAGCAGGCCTACCTGAAGAACAGCATCGCGACCGCGGCAGCGACAGCGGCCGACCTGATCCGCCAGAACGCAGTGCTCAATGCGATCAACGACACCAGCAACATCATCGGTCAGAAGGTGAACGACCCGGCGGCCATGGTGCTGGCTGTCGGGCGGGCGCAGTCCGTGGCGCAGCAGAACGCGGCCTGGCTGAACGCCGGCAAGGTCGCCGAGCAGGCGCTGCCGGTGTTCCGCAACGTGATCGAGGCCATCACCTACGCGCTGTTCCCCCTCCTCGTCCTGCTGATGCTGCTGACCAGCGGGCGCGAGACCATGCTGGCCTTCAAGGGCTATGCCGCGGTGCTGATCTGGATCCAGCTTTGGCCACCGCTGTACGCCGTGCTCAACTACATGGCATCCATCTATGCCGCCTACGACCTCGCGGCAGCAGCCGACCTTGGCAGCGGCGCCAAGGCTCTGTCGCTGCAGACGGCATCGACGATCTACTCCCGGGCGATCTCCGGCGAGGCCGTTGTCGGCTACCTCGCCATCAGCATCCCGTGGTGGGCGGCCTCTCAGGCCTGCAGTCGATGGTGGCCGGCGCCACGGCAGGTGCCGCCGCGGGCAACCTGAGCATGGGCAATGTCTCGATGGACCAGATCCGGCTTGCGCCGAACCGGACGTCCGCGTTCATGAGCAACTGGCAGAACGACATCAGCGGCAACACCTTCTCGTCGAACATGCTGACCGGCCGGACCGCCGTGAGCCTGCTGCGCAACCAGGGCTACGCGTCCCGGGTCGTCTCGATGCGTGTGAGCGAGCAGGACGTGCAGGACGCGAGCCGCCAGGTCGACGCAGCCCGCAGCGAGGCGGTCGCTGCCAGCACCGAGCGTTCGGCGGTGCTGTCCGAGGCATTCACCAAGGGCTTGGCAAAGCTGAAGTCATCGCGGAGCAGCACGGGGTCGACATCCAGCAGCTTCGAGCAGTTGGGGCAGACGCTGAACCGGTTGGACCAGATCACGAGGAGCGTCGCCGACAGCACGGGGATGAGCCAGTCGCAAGTCGCACGAATCGCTTTCGGCGCCTCTGGTCATCTCGGTGTCTCCACACCAGTTGCCGGCGCTCGAGCAACTGCCAACGCAGAGAAGGGATACCTGGCGGGGCTTTCGGCAGACCAGCAGAGGGTACTGGGCGCCTTGACCTCGGAGCAGTTGGCCGAGTTCAAGCAGTTCGGCGACCGAGTGTCCCGCGACTCAAGCTTCGCGTCGGTTGTCGCATCTGACGCCCGCGAGGCACGTGAACTGTCTTCACGCTTGAACTCGAGCTCTACCCGGAGTTCGCGCGCCGAGGCCGGTCTCTCAGATCGGAGCGCCTATGCGGAGCGCGTGAGCGCAGCCTATGAACGGGGTGAGGTGATCGCGCTCGACATTGCCCAGGACCCGCACAACCTCGCCATGTTCACACGGTACGCCGAGCAGTACGGTGGCACGAGTGCCGCCGCCCGTGCCCTGATGGAGGCCGAGCTTGCTAGGCAGTCACTCGGACCGAACCGGACCCTCTCTGACGGTACTGCCGTGCCGCTGTCATTTGAGTCCCTCAGGACGCAACATGCGCGTCAGGTCAATCAGCTGGCCGAGGGCCCAGATGTCGAGAGCGTGAAACGCACTGGCGATGCTGCAGTCGCTCGCCAGCCCGGTCTGCCATCTGGAGCTGTACCTCCACCGATTGCGCCCGGCACACTCCGTGACGCAGTTTCACGGCGCGGCCAGGCGATCCGCGAAGGTGTTCAGCAACAGAGCGGCGCGTTGAACTCGGCTGCTGACGCCGGGCGAAGCGAGGATGGAACCTTGGTTGCAGGGCAATCACTGCTCAAGCGCGCCGCCAAGCAAGTAGCTGCGGATGCCAAGGAGTCCGCCGAGGGCGCTGCCGACGCAGTGAAGGACCTGCTGAAGCGAAGGTAGTCAGGCCAGCCGGTCCGGATCGTGGATGTGCTGATCCGGCGGCGGCGATGGTGGCTTCATGAGCGGCGGGTGGCCCCTGTCCCGCCAGTAGTTGGCTGCGATGTCGGCCGTAGACGTTCCCATTCCAGGAATATCGTGACCAGTATCGACATCGTTTCGGGTCGCTCGCGCCTTGCGCCGGAACAGCGCACCACCTATTGCGATCCCAAACAGCGCAGCAATGCCTGCCAGCACGACCTGCGTTCCCACTCCGCTGTCAGCCCCAGACGTCCAGCCGACTGCTGCAAATGCAGCAACGACCAACAAGAGAAGGAGGCGTCTCATGGTCTCCTCACAAACGTCAATTGCAGGACGCACAGTGTGAATTACGTGATCGCAAAAAGCGGCTACAGGCTGTTCCGGGACCGAGGCCGCTACGCAGCCGACGCAGGCGCCTTCATGCAGGTGGCGCGCAACCTTCTGTTCGATGCGTCCCGTCTGCAGTCCGATCCTTCTCGCGAGGTCTGCCCAGCGGCTTGGTCTTGAGTTCGTCCAAATAGTCCGCCCAAGCCTTCATCATCTCGCGCCGCTGTTCGATGAACTCCGCCCTGTCGTAGGCAGCGCCCAGCGGGCCGGACTTCCCATGTGCCAGCTGCGCCTCGATCACGTCCGGCGCCACGTTGAGCCGCTCCACCATCACGGTACGGGCCATCGCCCGGAATCCATGGGGAGTCATCGTCTCGTTGTCGAAGCCCAGCCGGCGCAGGGCAACGCGGACCGTGTTCTCGCTCATCGGCCGCTTGGCACTGATCAGGGACGGAAACACGTATCGCCCTCGGCCGGTCAGCGGCATCAGGTCCTTCAGAGCGTCTACAGCCTGGGTGGCGAGCGGAACCAGATGCGGCCTTCCGTTGATCTTCTCCCGCTTTGTCCGCTTCATCTTGGCGGAGGGTATCGCCCACATCCTTGCCTCGAGATCCAGCTCGGCCCACTCCATCTGCCGGATGTTCCCTGGCCGCTGGAAGAGCAGCGCCGACAGAAGCAGTGCCGCCCGGGTAACGGGGTGACCGTGGTAGCTGTCGATCGCGCGCATCAAGTCGCCGACCTGATCCGGTTCGACGATCGCCGAGACGTGTCTGGTCAGCACCGGCTTCAGTGCGCCGCGCAGATCCGAAGCGGGGCTGCGCTCACAACGTCCGGTGGCAACGCCATATCGAAACACCTGCCCGCAGGCTTCCAGCAGAGAGTGTGGCAGTTCGCGCGTGCCACGTGCCTCGACGCGCCGCAGCGTCTGCAGCAGCATCGGTGCGCCGATCTGGGAGAGCGGAAGCTTGCCCAGCCAGGGGAAGATGTCCTTCTCGAGGCGCTCCATCCAGCGCTTGGCGTAGTGATCGCTCCAGCCGACCTTCTTGGTCGCGTGGAACTCACGCGCGGTCACCTCGAAGCTGGCGTTGGCGTCGAACCGGGAACTGAGGCGCTCCACCTGCCGCGTGAGCACCGGATCTGCGCCGGACTGATGTTGCTTGCGCGCATCATCACGTGCGACCCTGGCCTCCTTCAGACCCAGATCTGGATAGGCCCCGAGGGCAAGGCGCTTCTCCTTCCCGTCGAAGCGGTACTTCCAGAACCAGCGCTTGGACCCAGAGGGCGAGACCTCCAGGTACAGACCGCCGGAATCGGCCAGGCGCACGCGGGGCCTACCCGCGTCGCAACTCGCGTTCTTGCACTGCTTGTCGGTGAGCATGGGGGAACAAAACGTCAAATGGCTGCGAACACGCCATTTGTTCCCCCAGATGTTCCCCCAACTTCGCTGCGCTGCCGTGGGACGACAGGAGCCTTCCTGACTCAAGCGACTGTCTAAGTCGTTGATTTAGCGGGAAGTTCGGTCCGGCATGGGACCTGATGAAACGCTGGGATGGGGTGGCTGATGGGACTCGAACCCACGACGACCAGAATCACAATCTGGGACTCTACCAACTGAGCTACAGCCACCTCAGAAGCCCGCGATTATAGACCGAACCCGGCCTGCTTCGGCAAGGTGTGAGACGCGGAGTCCGTCTGTCTCGTCGTCACACCTGCCCTTGTGCTGTGGTCATTCAAGGCGCTGAGGCCGCCGGAGCGCTGGCCGCCAGCGCGGCGGCGGTGGCTTCGTCGGTCTTGGCCTTGTAGCGGGTCTTCAGCGCCTTCAGATAGGCCTGCGACTCGGCCGTGGCCCACAGCTGGGCGAACTGGCGGCCGGCCTCGCGGGCGTTGTCGTCGCTGACATCGCCGGGCAGCAGTTTGTTGATGCGCACGATGGCCCAGCCCTGGTTGTTGCCTAGGTCCACCGCGGCCCAGGCGGGCAGCTTGTCGGCCGGGGTGCGCAGCGCGGCCTGCACGATGGGGCGCGGCAGGTCGCTGGGCAGGCCGTGGGACAGCAGCACCGGCGCGTCCATCTGCGCCTGGGCGGGTGCGGCCTTCCAGGCGGCCAGGCGGCGCTCGGCCTCCTGCTTGGCCAGCTGCGCGGCCTGGCTGGCGACCACCTGCTGTCGCACCTGGGCCTTGACCGCGTCGAAGGCCAGCTTGCGCGCCGGGCGGTACTCGACGACGCGGGCGGCGACGAGCTGGTTGGGCGCGGTCTCCACCGCCTCGGTGTTGCGCTTGTTCTGCAGCGCGTCCGATGCGAACAGCTGCTCCAGCAGCTTGGCGTTGTTCAGCTCGGGCGGCATGCCCGGCGCCGGAGTGCGGCTGACGTTGTCGGCCGTGCGCACGCTCAGCTTGAGCTCGTCGGCCGCGGGCTTGAGGCTGTCGGCCTGTTCATAGACCAGGTTGCTGAAGCGCTCTGCCGCCTCGGCATAGCGGCGCTGGGCCTGCTGGGTGCGCAGCTCGTCCTCGATCTGCGCCTGCACGGCCTCGAAGGGCTGGCGCTCGCCGCCGCGCACGCCGGTGAGCTGGATGATGTGGTAGCCGAATTCGGTCTCCACCACGTCACTGATCTGCCCGGGCTTGAGGGCGAAGGCAGCCTCCTCGAAGCGCTTGGTCATGGCCTCGCGGCCGAACCAGTCCAGGTCGCCGCCGTTGGGTGCGGAGCCGACGTCGTCGGAGTTCTTCCTGGCCAGCTCGGCAAAGGAGGCCGGCGCCTTGCGCGCCTGCTCCAGCAGCGACTCGGCCTTGGCCCGCGCGGCCTGGCGCTGCTGCGGCGTGGCCGACGAATCCACCTTGACGAGGATGTGGCTGGCACGGCGCTCCTCGGGCGAGGCGAAGCGGGCGGCGTTCTGCTCGTAGTAGGCCTTGACGTCCTCGGCCGCGAGCTTGATGCCGCTCTTGAGCGAGGCCTGGTCCAGCACCAAGTACTCCACCCTGGCCTGCTCGGGCGCCTGGAACTGCGCGGCATGGGCCGGGGCGTCGTAGTAGGCGCGCAGCTGCGCGTCGGTGGGCTGCACCTGGGCTGCGAAGGGCTGGGCGTCGATGCGGGCGATCTGCACCTCGCGGCGCTGGAAGACGGCGTCCAGCGCCACGCGACTGGCAGCCTGAGGCACGAGGCCGGTGTCGGCGATGCCTGCGAGCACCTGACGCAGCGAATACTGCTGGCGCAGCAAGGCCTCGATGGTCAGCGGGTCACGGCCCTGGGCGGCCAGCAGCTCGGTGTTCCACTTGCCGTCGGGCTTGATGTAGGGAGCGACCTGCGGGTCGGAGACGATCAGGCGAGCCAGCCGCGCGTCGGGCGTGACCAGGCGCAGATCCTGCGCGGCATGCAGCAGCACGCGCTGGCGGACGAGGTCGTCGAGCACGCGCTGCTTGAAGGCGGGCGTATCGAAGAAGCCTGCGCCGATGCCAGGCATCTGCTGGCGCACGACGTCGGCCTGCTGACGCACCGCGTTGTCGAATTCCGACTGCGTGATCGGCTGGCCGGCGACGTGGGCCAGGCCCTTGTCCTTGCTGCGGAACTGCAGGAAGCCCTCCAGCCCGCCGAGGACAAATGACACCGCGATCAGGGCCAGCAGGACGAACATCACGACCTGCACCACTCGCGTCTTGTTGCGCACGAAACTGAACATCGGAGGACCTCACACGTGCCGCCGGAGGCGCACGCCTGGCTCAAGAAGTGGCGAAGGCGAACCGGGGTTCGCCTTGCCTGGAGAGGCCCGCTGGAGGGGCCTGGGCCACCGACCTGCCGCGGCCCCGCCGCAGCCGCGGAGCTTGGTGGGTGCTGACGGGATCGAACCGCCGACCTACGCCTTGTAAGGGCGCCGCTCTACCAGCTGAGCTAAGCACCCGGCCGAAACCGGTGACGAGAAAGGATTCAGTTCAGGGCGTCCTTGAGCGCCTTGCCCGGGCGGAACTTGGGGATCTTGGCCGACTTGATCTTGACCGGATCGCCGGTGCGCGGGTTGCGACCGGTGCGGGCTGCGCGCTTGGTGACGGCAAAGGTGCCGAAGCCGACCAGCGACACGCTGCCGCCCTTCTTCAGCGTGACCTTCACTCCGCCGATCACGGCATCCAGCGCACGGGCGGCGGCGGCCTTGGAGATGTCGGCCTGCTTGGCAATGTGTTCGATCAGCTCGGACTTGTTCACGAAGAAACCCTCTTTAGACACCGCGCGGGCCGCGCGGCAACGACTTGAACGGAGTTGCGCACCGGTGTGTGGGCCGGATGTGCCGGCGAAAGCCGGCCGGTTGCAGGCGCAAACGCGGCGCCGATTCTATGCCGCCGTGCCTGCCTCGCCCCTCCTTGAAACGGGCCGGTATCCGCCGCTCAGCGACCGGCCGCGGAGCGGCGGATGGCCGGCAGCGCGCGCTGCAGGTAATAGACCATCGACCAGATGGTCAGCACCGCGGCGATGACCAGCAGCACCGTGCCCCAGGCCCGCGTGTCGATCAGGCCGGCCAGGCGGCCGTCATAGAGCAGGAAGGTGATGGCCACCATCTGCGCGGCCGTCTTGACCTTGCCCAGCATGTGCACCGCCACGCTGGCCGACGCGCCGATCTGCGCCATCCACTCGCGCAGGGCCGAGATGGCGATCTCTCGGCCGACGATGATCAGCGCCAGGATGGCATGCACGCGGCCGAGCTGCACCAGGATCAGCAGCGACGCGCAGACGAGGAACTTGTCGGCCACCGGGTCCAGGAAGGCGCCGAAGGACGAGGTCTGGTTGAGCCGGCGCGCCAGCCAGCCGTCCAGCCAGTCGGTGAAGGCCACCACGATGAAGAGCACCGTGGCGATCAGGTTGGCATGGGCGGCGGGCAGGTCGAGCGCATAGATGCCGACGATGAGCGGGATGGCGACGATGCGCGCCCAGGTCAGCAGCGTGGGCAGGTTGAAGAACATCAGGATTCCAGTGCGGCGGCCGCCGATCGTAGCGCCCGGGCGCAGGCCGCGTGTGTCAGCGCAGGCCTTGCCAAGCCGAGCTGCCGGGCTGCAGCGTGCACGGCGGCGCGCGGTGCGCCGGATGCCACGCGCTCCGCGGCTCAGGGTGCGAGCGTGCGCACGAGGAAGCGCCGCTGGTCGTCGAAGAGGAAGCTCTCGGTGAAGCGCCAGGGCCGCGGCAGCCGGCTGACGTCGCCGTAAGGCGCGCCGCGACGCACGGCGGCAATGGCCATCGGCACGGTGTCCTTGGCCTGGCGCGGCTGACGCAGCACGTCGATGCGCTTGATGCTGCCGTCGGCATGCAGCTCGACCTCCAGCACCGGCACGGCCAGCAGCACCTCCGGCGGCGTGCCGGTATAGGTCTGGCCGGGGCTGGCGGCCATCATGCGCTGGGCGGCCTGCAGCTTGAACTGGCTCCAGCTGCGCGAGGCCGCAGGCGCCTGCAGCGCGGTGGACGCGGCCTGGCCCGATGTGCCGGCCGCGGCCGGCCCACGTGCGCCATCGGGCGAGCGGCCCAGCGGCGCGCAGGCAGCGAGCGTCAGGGCGGCAAAAACGGCAAGAGCGGCCGATGCGGCCCACGCCATGCGGGGCGATGAAGCCTGTGTGGTGGCCTGTGTGGTGGCCTGCGTGCGGGCCAGGGTGCGGGTCGGTGTGCGGGTCTGCGGTGACATGGGTGCGGATGATGCACCGGCCGCCGGCTGCCTGCGGCGCTCCATCAGTGCCCGATCAAGCGGGGGATCGGATCCCGGCCAGATGCCGGATCAACGCACGATCGAGGCCGACGCCGCTCCACGCTGCGGCTGATGCCGCTGCATGCCGCTCAATGCAGCGCCCGGTAGATGTCCTCGGCCAGCTCGCGCGAGATGCCCTCCACGCTGCACAGCTCCTCCACGCTGGCCGCCGCCACGCCGCGCACGCCGCCGAAGCGCTGCAGCAACCGGGCGCGCTTCTTGGGGCCGACGCCGGCGATCTCTTCGAGGGAGCTGCTGCCGGTGCGTACGCTGGCCCGCTTGGCGCGCATGCCGGTGATCGCAAAGCGGTGTGCCTCGTCGCGGATCTGGGCCACGAGCATCAGCGCGGCCGAGGTCGGATCCAGCGTGGCCTTGGGCCGGCCGTCGGCGAAGACGAGCTCTTCCAGGCCGACCTTGCGGCCCTCGCCCTTTTCCACGCCGACGATCAGGCCCAGGTGCAGGCCCAGCTCCTCGAACACCTCGCGCGCCACGCTGACCTGGCCCTTGCCGCCGTCGATCAGCACCACGTCGGGCAGCCGATGGGTGGAGGCCTTGGGCGCCACGCCGTCCACCGCATCGGTGGGCTCGGCCGTGCGCGCGGCCTCGGCCAGCTTGCCGTAGCGGCGCAGCAGCACCTGGCGCATGGCGGCGTAGTCGTCGCCCGGGGTGATGCCGTCGATGTTGTAGCGGCGGTATTGCGACGACTGCATCTTGTGGCCCTGGAAGACCACGCACGAGGCCTGCGTGGCCTCGCCCGCCGTGTGGCTGATGTCGAAGCACTCGATGCGCAGGTCGTCCAGCCGGTCCGGGTCCAGGTCCAGCACGTCGGCCAGGGCGCGGGTGCGCTCGCGCTGCGAGCCTTCTTCGCTGAGCAGCCGGGCCAGGGCGATGTCGGCACCTTTGATCGCCATGTCCAGCCAGATGCGGCGCTGCTCGCGCGGCTGGGTGATGGCCACCACCTTGTGGCCGGTCTGCTCGCTGAGCGCCTCGACCAGCGCCGGCTCCACCGGCTGGCTGAGGATGAGGATGCCGGGCACGCCGCCGCCCAGGTAGTGCTGGGCCATGAAGGCCTCCAGCACGCGCTGCTCGGGCGAGGTGGCATCGGCCTCGTCCAGCGCTTCGGCGTCGATCTCCTCCTGCACGCGGGTGGGGAAGTGCGCCCGGTCGCCAAGGTGGCGGCCGCCGCGCACCATCGCCAGGTTGACGCAGGCCCGGCCGCCCTGCAGCTTGACGGCCAGGATGTCGACATCGCGGTCGTCGTGCGCCTCCACGGCCTGCTGGTGCAGCACGCGCGACAGCGCGCCGAGCTGGTTGCGGATCTCGGCCGCCTTCTCGAACTCCAGCTTCTCGGCGTGGGCCATCATGCGCGCCTGCAGGCCGTCCATCACTTCCTGCTGCTCGCCCAGCAGGAAGCGCTCGGCATCGCGCACGCTGGCGGCGTAGTCGTCCCGGCTGACGATGCCGACGCAGGGCCCGGAGCAGCGCTTGATCTGGTAGAGCAGGCAGGGCCGCGTGCGGTGGTTGAAGACGGTGTCCTCGCAGGTGCGCAGCTGGAAGACCTTCTGCAGCAGCTGGATGGTCTCCTTGACCGCCCAGGCATTGGGATAGGGGCCGAAGTAGCGGTGCTTGCGGTCGGTGGCACCGCGGTAGTAGGCCACGCGCGGATAGGCGTGCGAGGCGATCTTGAGATACGGGTAGCTCTTGTCGTCGCGGAACAGGATGTTGAACCGCGGGTTGAGCGTCTTGATGAGGTTGTTCTCCAGCAGCAGCGCCTCGGCCTCGGTGCGCACCACCGTCGTGTCGATGCGGTGGATGCGGCCGACCATCACGCCGATGCGCGTGCCGCCGTGGTTCTTGTGGAAGTAGCTGGAGACGCGCTTCTTCAGGTTGCGCGCCTTGCCGACGTAGAGCGGGTCGCCCGCGGCATCGAAGTAGCGGTAGACGCCGGGCAGCTGCGGCAGGCGCGAGACCTCGTCGAGCAGGCGCTGCCAGATGACGGCGTGGGCGGCGCGGTCTGGGCGGCTGGCGGTGTCGGCGTCTTCGAGCGCAGCGTTCGCTGGCGACTCATCGGCAGCCGGGATGGGCGGCAGGGGCTGCGCTGCGGCTGGGGCCGTCGGCGCATCGGCTGCGGGGCCGGCTGGCGCCGTGCCGGCCGGCAGGGACGGGTCTCGGGGCATGGCGGGATTTTCGCCGGGGGCCGCAGGCGCCGCCCGGGCAAGGCCGATGGGCCGCACGCTGGGCGCCAGGGCGGCCAAGATAATCCGGCCGATGCAAGCGCTGCTCTGGGATGTGTTCTGCCGCGTCATCGACAACCACGGCGACCTGGGCGTGTGCTGGCGGCTGGCGGCCGACCTGGCGGCGCGCGGGCAATCGCTGCGGCTGTGGGTGGACGATGCCCGCGCGTTGGCCTGGATGGCGCCGCAGGGCTGCGATGGTGTGACGCTGATGCCCTGGCCGCAGGACGACGACGCCAGCCTTGCCGCGACAAGCTGGCCCGAGCCCGGCGATGTGGTCGTCGAGGCCTTCGGCTGCGACCCGCCTGCGGGGTTCGTGGCCCGCATGCAGCGCCCCGCCCCGCCGGCGTGGATCAACCTGGAATATCTCAGCGCCGAAGGCTATGTGGAGCGCAGCCACCGCCTGCCCTCGCCGGTGATGAGCGGGCCGGGGCGTGGGCTGGTCAAGCGGTTCTTCTACCCCGGCTTCACGCCGCGCACCGGCGGGCTGCTGCGTGAAGCCGATCTGCCGGCGCAGCAGGCCGCGTTCGATGCCGCCGGCTGGCTGGCCGCGCAGGGCGTCGACCACCGCGCCGGCGAGCGCATCGTGACGCTGTTCTGCTATCCCCACGCCCCGGTGGCCGAGCTGCTGCGGGGCTTGAGCGAGCGCCCCACCCTGCTGCTGGCCACGCCGGGGCCGGCGACGGCGGCGGTCGATGCCGCCGCGCGGTCCGGTGCCCTGCCGGCGTCGGTGCGCGTGCACCGCCTGCCCTGGCTGACCCAGCCGGGATACGACCGGCTGCTGTGGTCGGCCGATTTCAACATCGTGCGCGGCGAGGACTCCTTCGTGCGCGCCATGTGGGCCGGCAAGCCTTTCCTGTGGCACATCTACCGGCAGGACGACGGGGCGCACGCGGTCAAGCTGGACGCCTTCCTGCAGCTTTTCCTGCAAGAGCGGCCGGACGATGGCGCGCAGCAGGTCCGGCGGGCCTGGCGGGCCTTCAACGATACGGGCGAGCCGCCCCAGGCGCTGGCCGATGGTCTGGGCGAGCTGCTGGACGCCGCCGCCCAGGCCCATGCAGGGCGCTGGCGCGCGGCCTTGATGGCGCAGGCGGATCTGGTCAGCCAGCTGCTGGCATTCGTGCGCGCCGGTTGCTGAATCGGCCGGCCGGATCACCGGCGCACCCCGGCCAAGCCGCAAGAAAAAGCCCGGCGCTGGGCCGGGCTGTCGGTTGAAGGAGCGCAGACGAGGGCAGCTGCCCCCGTCGCGGGCCGTCTTACTGCCCCTTGCGGCGCGAGGCGACGAAGCCGATGGCGCCCAGGCCGGCCAGCAGCATGGCCATGCTGGTGGGCTCGGGCACCGGGGCGGTTGTGGCCTCCACGGCCAGCGTGTAGCCGCCCTTGACCACCGGCGTGCCGGTCAGCGTGAAGGTGAAGGGGCCGGACAGCGTGAGCTGCTGGTCGAACAGCGGGATGGCCGCGCCGGTGTAGGTGTGGGTGGAGATGGCGTCGGTGATGGTCAGCGCCGAGCCCGCATCCCAGGTGATGCCGCCCCCGAACAGCGAGAAGGTCACCAGCCCGTACGAGCCGCCGGTGAAGGTGAAGTCGTAGCTGTCGGAGAAGGCCGTGGTCTTGTACGCCGTGGCCTGGAAGCCGGCGTTGGGGTCAAGGCTGATGGCAGCCTGGGCGCCGATCGCGGCAACCGTGGCGGCGGCGGCGATGGCGGACTTGACGAGCGGGTTGAGTCTCATGGGATGAACCTCCATTGGTCGGTGCGGGACTTGCGGTGCGGCCAGGTCGGCCGTGGCATGTGCGGGCCGGCGGGCTCTTCTGGTGGACCTGCCGTAAACCCGCAGACCAGCCGGCAGCCCATGTGCCTCGAGGGCCTGGCGAGCCCCCCTCGGTCGAGGGGAAGCACGGTTCTCAGCATTCGCCGGCATGCGGGGACGCCGCGCGGCACGCCCCTTGCCGCGCCATAGGGCAGCCACGAGGAGACCGGCATGAAAGATCCGCAAGCCCAGCAGCGCGAAGACCAGCGCCTGGAAGGCAAGGCCCGCAAGGACACCGACAAGGTGCCCACCTATCAGGAGCTGCTGGACGATGCGCTGGACCAGACCTTCCCGGCCAGCGACCCGATCTCGCCGTCCGCGGCCATGCATGCCGAGGAGCAGGCCGAGAAGAACGCCAAGGACGCGGCCGACTGGAAGCTCAAGCCCGGCGGCGACCAGCCCACCGGCTCGGCCGCCTCGGCGGGCTCATCGGACACATCAGGGTCATCGGGCTCAGCCACGGCCGGATCGAAGGGCGAGTCCCCAGGTGGAACCCCTCAGCCGGGCACCACGTCCGCCGGCGCTGCGGGCCCCGCGTCCTGATGCGCACCCCCTGTCCCGCCGGCCCGGACGGTCCGCCCTCCGGGCCGGTGCTGTCTCTGGGCCTGCACTCCTGGTCGGTGCAGCGCCCGCCGGGCGCGCTGCCGGCCCAGCCACCCGAGCCCGCTGTTGATCCCGGCATGGAGCCGCATCCCGCGCCGGCCGGCGAGGCGCAAATGCAGCCTTGCCCACCTGCCGATGCACTGGCCGCCGAGCCCGTGGCCAGGCCCGCGGCCCGACCTCCTGCCCGCCCCGCTGCCCCGCTGCCGGACCACGCTGCTGCCCTGCCCAGCGCCCAGGCCGCCGCCGGCGAGTTCGCCCGCATGCGCCGGCTCAGCCTGCTGCTGGCCGCCCCGCTGAGCGCCGAGGACCAGAGCCTGCAGTCCATGCCCGACGCCAGCCCCACCAAGTGGCACCTGGCGCACACCACCTGGTTCACCGAGACGCTGCTGCTGCAGCCGCACGCCCCGGGCTATGCGGCCTTCGACGCCCGCTGGGGCCGGCTCTTCAACAGCTACTACGAGAGCCTGGGCCCGCGCCACCCGCGGCCGGAGCGCGGCCTGCTCAGCCGCCCGGGCAGCGAGGAGGTACTGCGCTTTCGCGCCCATGTGGACCTGGCGGTGGCGCAGTGGCTGCAGTCGCTGTCCTCTGGCGATTGGCTGGGCGACGATGTCGGGCCGGGCGGCGGCCAGGCCGCGCGCCTGCTGCCGCTGCTGCGCCTGGCCCAGGCGCATGAGGAGCAGCACCAGGAGCTCATCCTCACCGACATCCTGCACGCCCTGTCGCGCAACCCTCTGGAGCCGGCCTACCGCGGCCCGGCGCGGGCATCCGGCGCCCGGGCTGCATCGTCCGCACCGTCTTCCGCTCCACCATCCACGCCGCGCTGGCTGCACCACCCCGGCGGGCTGGTGACGACAGGTGCCGACGTGGCCGATGCGCGGCGCTTCGTCTTTGACAACGAGGGCCCGCGCCACCGCGCATGGCTGCCGCCCTTCGAGATCGCTGCCCGCCCGGTGAGCTGCGGCGAGTTCATCGCCTTCATCGACGCCGGCGGCTACCGCAACCCGGCCTGGTGGACGTCCGACGGCTGGGCCGCCGTGCAGGCCCAGGGCTGGCAAGCGCCGCTGTACTGGCGCGACGAGGGCAACGGCCGCTACAGCCGCTACACGCTGGACGGCCGCATCCCGGTCGATCCGGCCGACCCCGTTTGCCACGTGAGCTGGCTGGAGGCCGCCGCCTTCGCCGCCTGGGCCGGTGCGCGGCTGCCCACCGAGGCCGAATGGGAGGTGGCGTGGAGCGCCGCCCCTGCCCCCACCGGCCTGACGCCGCAGCGCCTGGCCCAAGGGCCGCTGCATGCGCAAGCCGCCGATCCGGGCGCAGCACTGCAGCCGCCCGGCGAGGTCTGGGAGTGGACGGCTTCCAGCTACTCGCCCTACCCCGGCTTCCGGCCGTTTGCCGGCGTGGCCTCTGAATACAACGGCAAGTTCATGGTCGGGCAGATGGTGCTGCGCGGCGGTAGCTGGGCCACGCCGGCCGGCCACGTGCGGCCGAGCTATCGCAACTTCTTCCCGCCCTCGGCGCGCTGGCAGTTCAGCGGCCTGCGTCTGGCGCGGGACGCTTGACGTCCCTTCCTACCCCGCCCCAGGAGACCGCCCATGAGCGCGCTCAAGCCCCAGACCCCGTCTGCCCCTCTGACCTACGGCTTGCGCCCCGCGCCGGCTGCCCAGCCGCGCCCGGCTTCCAACGATGCGCCCGACACGGCCTTCCGCCGCGACTTCGTCGCCGCGCTGCTGCGCCGGCCGCGCCGCATCTCGCCCAAGCACTTCTATGACGCAGTGGGCTCCGATCTCTTCGACCGCATCTGCGAGCAGCCCGAGTACTACCCCACCCGCACTGAGATGGCCATCCTTGCGCGCCATGCCGAGGACATCGCCGCACGCATCGGCCCCGACGCCGACCTGATCGAGTTCGGCGCGGGCTCGGCGCTGAAGATCCGGCTGCTGCTCGACGCCCTGCCCTCGGTGCGGCGCTACGTGCCCATCGACATCTCGGCCGAGCACCTGGAGCGCGCAGCGCAGGGCCTGCGCCACGACCGCCCGGGGCTGGACGTGCACCCGCTGGCGGCCGACTTCACCCAGCCCTTCTCGCTGCCGCCGCCCGCCGAGGGGGCACGCAGCCGCGTCGGCGTGTACTTCGGCTCCTCGCTGGGCAACTTCGATGCGGACGAGGCGCTGCGCTTCCTGCGCACCGCCGCCGGGCTGCTGCGCGGCGGCGGGCTGCTGATCGGCGTGGATCTGGTCAAGGACCCGGCCGTGCTGCATGCCGCCTACAACGATGCCGCCGGCGTCACGGCGCGGTTCAACCTCAACCTGCTGGAGCGGGCCAACCGCGAGCTGGGCGCGGGCTTCGACACCCGGCTGTGGGCGCACTACGCCTGCTACCAGCCGCTGGCCCAGCGGGTGGAGATGCATCTGATCGCGCTGGAGCGGCAAGTGGTGCGGCTGGCCGGGCAGTGCTTCGAGTTCGCCCCGGGCGACAGCCTGCACACCGAGAACTCGCAGAAGTACACGCTGGAGTCGCTGCGCGCGCTGGCGCGGCAGGCGGGCTTTGGCATCGGGCCGGTGTGGCTGGACACGCAGCGCTGGTTTGCGCTGCAGTGGCTGCCCTGCTGCGCCGGCGCCGTGCATTGAAAGCAGATGTTCCGGCCTTGTCAGTGGCTGCTGACAAGGCCCGGCGCAGGCGGCCGATGCACGACAACGGGGCGGCTCCTTACGCTAGGGACAACCCTCGTTCGATAGGAGCCCGACATGAACATCGCCACGCCGCACGACGAGCTGTGGGCGCTGATCCAGGACACGCCGGCCTGCGTGCTGACCAGCATCAGCCCTGAAGGCGACCTCCATGCCCAGCCGCTGACCGTCTGCAACCGCCAGATCGATACCGACGGCACGCTGTGGTTCTTCGTCGACCACAGCGACGAAGTGGCGCACGACGTGCTGGACGAGCCGCAGGTCAGCGCCAGCTTTGCCCACCCGCACCGGCCGGAGTTCGTCTGCGTGAGCGGCCGGGCCCGCCTGGTGCGCGACCCGCAGCGCAAGCGCGAGCTCTGGGCTGAAGGCCGCACCGGCCGCTGCTTCGGCTCGCCAGATGACCCGCACATCGCCCTGCTGGGGCTGCGCGTCACCCACGCCACCTACTGGAACGTGCAGACCCAGCGCATGGTCGAGGTCTTCAAGCTCACTCGCGCCTCCAGCATGGGCCTGGCCGGGGCGGCCATGCGCGCACCGCTGACGGCACCGCGGGGGATGAGCATCTACTGATTGCGGCCGCACCGCGCAAGAAGAAGGCCGTCCCGCGGGACGGCCTTTTTGCTGGGCTCTGCTGAGTCTGCCAGGCTCTTCAACGCTGCCCTGCAGGCGATGTCTTGCTGCCGGCTCTTGCAGCGTGCCGCTCCTCGAGCAATGCGCCTGCCTTAGGGATGGCGCCTTGCCTGGATCAGGGCTGGACCAAGGGAATCAGCGCCGGCGCAGCAGCGCGCCCAGCAGGTAGCCCGCCGCCGCAGCGATGCCCACGGCCGCCAGGGGGTTGGCGCGCACCTGGGTGCGGGCGCTCTCCAGAGCCTGGCCCTGCATCGCGCTCATGTCCTGCATGCGGGCCTTGAGGCTTTCCACCGCCGATGCGGTCTTCTCACGCAGCTGGGTCACGGCCGGGCCGGCACGCAGGGCGGCGCGGTCCAGCGCCTCGTGCGCCTTGGTCGTGGCGCGTTCCAGCGTGTCGCTGCCGCGCAGGTTGCCGCCGCTGGTGCTGCTGTCCATGCTGGAGCCGGTGCCGCTGCCCAGCGAACCGGAAGAAGACGAAGAAGAGGTGGGGAACGGCGTGCTCATGGGTGTGCTCCTGTCGATTGGGTAAGGTGGATCGGTTGGTGATTCACGCCGCCCGGGGCCCGGCCCCGGACGTACCGGAGCGGGCTGGGGCGGCGCAGGCTGGCCCTCCATGTGGCAATCCGCATGCCCCGCAGCCGCGGCGGTATGGCTGCTTACCGCTTGGGACGCCGTCCGCCCAGGGCGGCACCGCCTGCCGGACAATCCGCGCCTCGTCCTCCGTGCCGCCTGCCTCGCCATCCGGCATCGTCAGGCGGCATGCCGAACGCCCCCACGCCCGTCATGACGCAACCCCCCTCGATCTTCGAGCCGTCCAGCCTGCACCAATGGGTGCAGAGCTTCGTCTCCGGCATCCCCTACGCCCGCGCCGCCGGCATGGAGCCGTCCAACCTCGGCCCCGGGCGCGCCACGCTGTCCATGCCCGCGCGGCCCACCTGGACGGGCGATGCCCAGCGGCAGCTCATCCACCCCGGTTGCGCCAGCGTGCTGGCCGACACTGCCTGCGGGCTTGCGGTGGGCGCCGCGCTGGAGCGCATCGAGCCCTTTGCCACGCTGGACCTGCGCATGGACTACCTGCGCCCGGCGGTGGCCAACGAGGGCCTGATCTGCGATGCGCATTGCCACCGGCTGTCGCGCAGCATCGGCTTCGTCACCGGCACCGTGCGCCAGCCGGGCCATGACGAGCCGGTGGCCCGGGTCAACGCCACCTTCATGCGCGCCACGTCCAACGTGCGCCGCAACGGCCCGCCGCCCACGGCCGCGCGCGAGCCGCTGCACACCGATGCGCCGGCCGCGCTGCCGGCCTTCGACCGCCCGGCCCTGCCCATCGGCCGCTCGCCCTACGTGGACTACCTGGGCGTGATGCGCGGCGATGCGGCGGACGGCGCGCCGGTGTTCAAGCTGCCCTTCCGCGACGAGCTGATCGGCAACCCGCTGCTGCCCGCGTTGCACGGTGGCGTGCTGGCCGGCTTTGCCGAGACGGCCCTGGTGCTGCACCTGGTGGCCACCAACCCGCACCAGACCGACGGCCCGCCGCGCGGCGTGGACTTCCACATCGACTACCTGCGCTCGGCCAAGCCGGTGGACACCTATGCCGCCTGCACCACCGTGCGCCAGGGCGCCCGCGTGGCCTTGGTACAGGTGAGCCTGTGGCAGGACGACCCGCGCCGGCCGGTGTGCACGGCGCGCGGGCACCTGCTGCTCTGACCGGGCTGCGGCGGGCGCCGGTGCAGCGCCGCCGCGATGCAAGCCCGCGCCGCGGATGACCGCCGCCGCGGGCCGCTGTTCAGGTTGTCAGCCGACCCACCTCAGCCGACCCACTTGCGCGCATTGCGGAACATGCGCATCCATGGGCTGGCCTGCGCGATGTCGCCAAACGTCCAGCTCATCTGCACGTTGCGGAAGACCCGCTCCGGGTGCGGCATCATGGCCGTGAAGCGGCCGTCGGCCGTGGTCACTGCCGTCAGGCCACCGGCCCCGCCGTTGGGGTTGAAGGGGTAGGCCTCGGTGGGCTGGCCGTGGTGGTCCACGAAGCGCATCGCCCGCAGCACCGCCTGCTCGCTGCCCCGCTGCGAGAAGTCCGGATAACCCTCGCCGTGCGACACCACGATGGGCAGCCGGCTGCCAGCCATGCCGGCAAAGAAGATCGACGGGCTGTCCAGCACCTCCACCAGGCTCAGCCGGGCCTCGAACTGCTCGCTCTTGTTGCGCGTGAACTTGGGCCAGGCATCCGCGCCGGGGATGATGGACGAGAGTGCGGCCAGCATCTGGCAGCCATTGCACACGCCCAGCGTGAAGGTGTCCGGGCGCGTGAAGAAGCCGGCGAAGGCCTCGGCCAGCTTGACGTTGAAGAGGATGGAGCGCGCCCAGCCCTCGCCCGCGCCCAGCGTGTCGCCGTAGGAGAACCCACCGCAGGCAACCAGCCCCGCGAAGTCATCCAGCCTGGCGCGGCCGGTCTGCAGGTCGGTCATGTGCACGTCGTGCGCCTCGAAGCCGGCCTGGGCCACGGCATAGGCCATCTCGACATGCGAGTTGACGCCCTGCTCGCGCAGGATGGCCACCCTGGGCTTGGCCAGGTTCAGGTACGGCGCGGCCACGTCCTCGGCCGGGTCGAAGGTCAGCGCCACATGCAGGCCGGGGTCGTCCGGCTGGCCGACGGCGGCATGCTCGGCGTCCGCGCAGGCCGGGTTGTCGCGCAGCCGGGCGATGCGCCAGGACACCTCGTCCCAGGTCTGCTGCAGCTGCTGCAGCGGCGCGCTGAACACCGTCTTGGTGTCGCGCCACACCTCCACCACGCCGCGGTCGTTGGGCTTGCCGATCATGTGGCTGTGGCGGGACAGCCCATGCTCGCGCAGCACTTGCATGACCTCGTTGCGCTGCGCGGTCGGCACCTGCAGCACCACGCCCAGCTCCTCGGCAAAGAGCGCCTTGAGCGTGAGCTCGTTGCGCCGCTCGCTGACCTGCGTGGCCCAGTTTTTCGAGTCGCCGTACTCGGCGCGGCTGTCGCTGATGCCGTCGCCTTCGGTCACCAGGATGTCCACGTTGAGCGACACGCCGGTGTGGCCGGCAAAGGCCATCTCGCACACCGCGGCCCACAGGCCGCCGTCCGAGCGGTCGTGGTAGGCCAGGATGCGGCCCTGCGCGCGCAGGGCGTTCACCGCCGCGACCAGGTTCTTCAGCAGGGCCGGGTCGTCCAGATCAGGCACCGCATCGCCCACCTGGCCCAGCACCTGGGCCAGCACCGAGCCCCCCATGCGGTTGCGGCCCTGGCCGAGGTCCACCAGGATCAGCGTGGTGTCGCCCGCATCGGTGCGCAGCTGCGGCGTCAGCGTGCCCCGCACGTCGGGCAGCGTGGCAAAGGCCGAGACGATCAGCGACACCGGCGCTGTCACCTGTCTGGCCTCACCCGCGTCCTGCCAGCGCGTGCGCATGGACAGCGAATCCTTGCCCACCGGGACCGAGATGCCCAGAGCGGGGCACAGCTCCATGCCCACGGCCTTGACCGTGTCGTACAGCGCCGCGTCCTCGCCCGGCTCGCCGCAGGCCGCCATCCAGTTGCAGCTGAGCTTGACGCGCGCCAGCTCGATGGGCGCGGCCAGCAGGTTGGTCAGCGCCTCGCCCACAGCCATGCGGCCGGAGGCTGGTGCATCGACCACAGCCAGCGGCGTGCGCTCGCCCATGCTCATGGCCTCACCGGCCAGGCCGGCGTAGTCGGCCAAAGAGATGGCGCAGTCGGCCACCGGCACCTGCCAGGGGCCCACCATCTGGTCGCGGTGGCTCAGGCCGCCCACGGTGCGGTCGCCGATGGTGATCAGGAAGCGCTTGCTGGCGACCGTGGGATGGCGCAGCACGTCCAGCGCCGCACGCTCCAGTGCCACGCCGGTCAGCTCCACCGGCGGCAGCGTGCGCTGCACGCGCTGCACATCACGGGTCATGCGCGGCGGCTTGCCCAGCAGCACGTCCATCGGCATGTCGATGGGCGTGCCGTTGAGGCCGGTGCCGCCCGGGCCGTCCTCCAGCACCAGGCGCAGCTCGTCGCTGGCCACGCCGACAACGGCGAACGGGCAGCGCTCGCGCTCGCACAGCGCGGTGAACGCATCCAGGCTCTCGGGCGCGATGGCCAGCACATAGCGCTCCTGGCTCTCGTTGCACCAGATTTCCTTGGGCGCCAGGCCGCCCTCTTCCAGCGGCACCTTGCTCAGGTCAAAGCGTGCGCCCCGGCCCGCACCGTCCACCAGCTCGGGGAAGGCGTTGGAGATGCCGCCCGCGCCCACGTCGTGGATGGCGAGGATGGGGTTCGCCTCACCCTGGCTCCAGCAGTGGTTGATGACCTCCTGGGCGCGGCGCTGGATCTCCGGGTTGCCGCGCTGCACCGAGTCGAAGTCCAGCTCCGCCGTGTTCGCCCCCGCGGCCATGGAGCTGGCCGCGCCGCCGCCCATGCCGATGCGCATGCCCGGGCCGCCCAGCTGGATCAGCAGCGTGCCGGCGCTGAACACCACCTTGTGCGTCTGCCCGTCGCGGATCTGCCCCATGCCGCCGGCAATCATGATGGGCTTGTGATAGCCCCGGCGCTGGCCGGCCACCGTCTGCTCGTACACGCGGAAGTAGCCGGCCAGATTGGGCCGGCCGAACTCGTTGTTGAAGGCCGCGCCGCCCAAGGGGCCGTCGATCATGATCTGCAGCGCGCTGGCGATGTGCGCCGGCTTGCCGTAGGGCTGGGCCTCCCAGGGTTCTTGCGTGCCCGGCAGGTGCAGGTTGGACACCGAAAAGCCGGTCAGGCCCGACACCGGGCGCGAGCCGCGGCCGGTGGCGCCCTCGTCGCGGATCTCGCCGCCGGCGCCGGTGGAGGCGCCGTGGAAGGGGCTGATGGCGGTCGGGTGGTTGTGCGTCTCCACCTTCATCAGCACGTGCGCCGTCTCGGGGCGCGCGGCATAGGCGCAGGGGCCGCTGCCGCAGGCCGGCTGCCAGCGCTCGATGGCCACGCCCTCCATCACCGCCGCGTTGTCCGAGTAGGCCACCACCGTGTGCTGCGGCGAGCACTGCTCGGTGTGGCGGATCATCTTGAACATCGACAGCGGCTGGGCCTGGCCGTCGATGACGAAGTCGGCATTGAAGATCTTGTGCCGGCAATGCTCGCTGTTGGCCTGGGCGAACATCATCAGCTCGACATCGGTCGGGTTGCGGCCCAGCTTGGCGAAGGCGTCCACCAGGTAGTCGACTTCGTCGTCCGACAGCGCCAGGCCAAACGTGGTGTTGGCCTCCTGCAGTGCCGCCTTGCCGCGGCCCAGCACGTCCACCGTCTCCATCGGCTTGCCGGGCGGCTCGTCGAACACATGGGCCGCGGCCGCGCGCTCGAACGCCACGCTCTCGGTCATGCGGTCGTGCAGCAGCGCCGCCACGGCCTGGCGCTCCTCGGCCGACAGCGGCTTGGCGCCGCCCGTCAGCCCGGCAGTCAGCCCCGCAATCAGGCCCGCCTTGAGCACCAGCCGGTACTCCGTCACCCGCTCCACGCGGCGGATCGGCAGGCCGCAGTTGTGCGCGATGTCCGTGGCCTTGGAGGCCCAGGGCGACACCGTGCCCAGACGTGGCATCACCACCACCAGCTCGCCATCGGCTACCCCGGTGTAGGGATCGCCGTACTGCAGCAGAGCGGCGAGCTTGTCTTGCGCCGCGTCGTCCAGTGGCTGCTCCAGCCACACCCAGTGCACATGCCGTGCGTGCACCGCGCTGATGCGCGGGCTGACCGCCTGCAGTTTGTCGAGCAGCGCCGGGGCGCGGAAGGCGGACAAGGCGTTGCCGCCTTCGAAGCAGAGGAAATCGCGGGTGGAGGCGGTCACGGCGGGCAGCTCGACGGGGCGTGGGGACCAGCGGGGCCGGCCGCGACATCCGCTGGGCGCGCTTTCTGATCAAAAGGCGGGCGATGCAGCGATAAATGGCGGACAAAAGCGTCCGCGGCGGCCGGTTTTGGAAAAGCCGGCGATTTTAGAGGGCGGCGATAATTGCGCCCCATGAGCATCACGATCAAGACCGGCGACGAGATCGACGGCATGCGCCAGGCCTGCCGCCTGGCATCAGAGGTCCTGGACTACCTCACCCCGTACGTCAGGCCCGGCGTCACCACCAACGAGCTCGACCGCCTGGCCCACGACTACATCGTCAATGTGCAGCAGGCGATCCCGGCGCCGCTGAACTACGCGCCCAGCGGCTACAAGCCCTATCCCAAGTCGATCTGCACGTCGATCAACCACCAGATCTGCCACGGCATCCCCAATGACCGGGCGCTGAAGAACGGCGACATCCTCAACATCGACATCACGGTGATCAAGGAAGGCTGGCACGGCGACACCAGCCGCATGTTCATCGCCGGCGACGGCTCGATCGCCGCCAAGCGGCTGTGCGCCCTGACCTACGAGGCCATGTGGATCGGCATTGCCAAGGTCAAGCCCGGCGCGCGCCTGGGCGACATCGGCCACGCCATCCAGACCTTTGCCGAGAACGCGGGCTTCTCGGTGGTGCGCGAGTTCTGCGGCCACGGCATCGGCCGGCGCTTCCATGAGGAGCCGCAGGTGCTGCACTACGGCCGCCCCGGCACGCTGGAGGAGCTGCGCCCGGGGATGATCTTCACCATCGAGCCGATGATCAACGCCGGCCGGCGCGAGATCAAGCAGCTGCCCGACGGCTGGACGGTGGTGACCAAGGACCATTCGCTGTCGGCCCAATGGGAGCACACGGTGCTGGTCACCGACGATGGCTACGAGGTGCTGACCCTCTCGGCCGGCAGCCCGCCGCCGCCGGCCTTCATCGCCGGCTGAGCCGACCCAGCCCGCCCACCGACCCGCCTGCCTCAAGGAGCTGCGCGCATGAGCAGTCAGCTTGCGCCCTCCCCGGCCGCCGACAGCGGCCCCTCCCTGGCCGAGCTGCGTGCGGCCTTCCGCGAAGGCAAGGCCGCGTTGCTGCGCGAGTTCGCCCAGGCGCGGCCGACGGTCGCTTCGGCCAATCGGCTGCTGCACGCCCTGGCCCGCCATGTGGACCAGACGCTGCAGCGGCTGTGGGCACGCAGCGGCATGCCCGACGGCGCGGCGCTGCTGGCCGTGGGCGGCTACGGGCGCGGCGAGCTGTTCCCGCACTCCGATATCGACGTCCTCATCCTCGTGCCCGAGCCGCAGGGCGAGCGGCCACTGGCCTGCCAGGAAGCGGCCACGCCGCATGCCGCGCAGCTGGAGGCTTTCATCGCCGGCTGCTGGGACATCGGCCTGGAGATCGGCTCCAGCGTGCGTACGGTGCAGGAGTGCGCCGAGGAGGCCCAGCGCGACATCACCGTGCAGACCGCCATGCTGGAGGCCCGCCTGCTGGCCGGGTGCAGCGGCTGCTTCGGCGCTTTCAGCCAGGCGACGGCCGCGGTGATGAACCCGGCGGCCTTCTTCCGCGCCAAGGTGCTGGAGATGCGCCAGCGCCACATCAAGTACGAGGACACGCCCTACTCGCTGGAGCCCAACTGCAAGGAAAGCCCCGGCGGCCTGCGTGACCTGCAGGTGGTGCTGTGGGTGGCGCGCGCGGCCGGGTTCGGCCGCAGCTGGCGCGAGCTGGCCGCCAATGGTCTGCTGACGCCCTTCGAAGCCCGGCAGCTTGAGCGCAACGAAGGCCTGCTCAAGCTCATCCGCGCCCGGCTGCACCAGGTGGCCGGCCGGCGCGAGGACCGGCTGGTCTTCGACCTGCAGCAGGCCGTGGCCGCGTCCTTCGGCTACGAGAACACGCCGGCCCAGCGCGCGTCCGAGGTGCTGATGCGCCGCTACTACTGGGCGGCCAAGGCGGTCTCGCAGCTCAACCAGATCCTGATGCTCAACGTCGAGGAGCGCATCAACGGCTCGCAGGACGCGCCTATGCGGCCCATCGACGAGCAGTTCTACGACCGCGACGGCATGCTGGAGGTGGCCAGCGACGACCTCTACCAGCGCGACCGCCACGCCATCCTGCGCACCTTCCTGGTCTTTGCGCAGACGGGCCTGCGCGGCTTCTCGGCCCGCACGCTGCGCGCGCTGTACAACGCCCGCGAGCTGATGGATGCACCCTTCCGGCGCGATGCGGCCAACCACCGCACCTTCATGCAGATCCTGCAACAGCCGGCCGGCATCACCCGCACCCTGCGGCTGATGAACCAGACCAGCGTGCTGGGCCGCTACCTCTGGGTGTTCCGCCGCATCGTCGGTCAGATGCAGCACGACCTGTTCCACGTCTACACCGTGGACCAGCACATCCTGATGGTCGTGCGCAACATGCGCCGCTTCTTCATCCCGGAGCATGCGCACGAGTACCCCTTCTGCTCGCAGCTGGCGCTGCACTGGGACAAGCCGTGGATCCTCTACATCGCCGCGCTCTTCCATGACGTGGCCAAGGGCCGCGGCGGGGATCACTCCGAGCTGGGCGGCCAGGAGGTGCGGCGCTTCTGCCGCGACCACGGCATCGGCCGCGACGATGCCCGGCTGATCGAGTTCCTGGTGCGCGAGCACCTGACCATGTCGCGCGTGGCGCAGAAGGAAGACCTGAGCGATCCGGAGGTGATCGAGGCCTTCGCCCGCCGCATGGGCGACGAGCGCACGCTGACCGGCCTGTACCTGCTGACCGTGGCCGACGTGCGCGGCACCAGCCCCAAGGTGTGGAACGCCTGGAAGGGCAAGCTGCTGGAAGACCTCTACCGCCTGACGCTGCGCGCGCTGGGCGGCGCCAAGCCGCAGCTGGATGCCGAGATCGAAGGCCGCAAGCAGGAGGCCCGCCACGCCCTGGCTCTCTACTCGGTGCTGCCCGGCACCGAGGACAAGCTCTGGGCCACGCTGGAGTTGAGCTACTTCGCCCGCCACGAGCCCGGCGAGCTGGCCTGGCATGCGCGCTCGCTCTGGCGCCACGTGGACAGCGCCACGCCGGTGGTGCGCGCGCGGCTGTCACCCATCGGCGAAGGCCTGCAGGTGCTGGTCTATGCGCCCGACCGGGCCGACCTGTTTGCGCGCATCTGCGGCTACTTCGACGGCGCGGGCTACAACATCCTGGACGCCAAGATCCACACCACGCGCAGCGGCTACGCGCTGGATACCTTCCAGGTCATCGCGCCGCATGCCGGGCCGCACTACCGCGACCTGATCAACCTGGTGGAGACGCAGCTGGGTGAGGCGCTGGCCGGCAGCGGGCCGCTGCCGCAGCCCTCACGGGGGCGGGTGTCGCGGCGGGTCAAGTCCTTCCCCATCACGCCGCGTATCAGCCTGCGGCCCGACGAGCGCCGCCAGCGCTGGCTGCTGACCGTGTCCACCAGCGACCGCTCCGGCCTGCTCTATGCGATCGCCCGCGTGCTGGCCCATCACGGCATCAACCTGCAGCTGGCCAAGGTGACGACGCTGGGCGAGCGGGTGGAGGACACTTTCTTGATCGACGGCCCGCGCCTGGGCGACGAGCGCACGCAGCTGGAGATCGAGTCGCAGCTGCTGGACGCGATCACGGCGGGCTGAGGGCGGGCTGGTCAGTGCGGCCGCGCCGGGCTTCGGCTTGCCTGCAGCCGGGCGGGCGGCTCCAGGCGCCCAGCCGGGCAAACAGCCTCAGGCGGTTCTTTCTCAGGCGGGCTCTTTGGGGCCCAGCTGGGCCTCCAGAGCGGCGATCTGGTCGCGCAGCAGCAGGCGGCGCTTCTTGAGCCGGCGCAGGGCCAGGTCGTCTTGCGGCGTCTGCTCGGCCGCGCGGTCGATCAGGCTGTCCAGATCGGCGTGCTCCATGCGGAGCTCGATCAGGCGACGCTGCGGCGAATGCAGGTTGTTGTCCATCCGAGGCAAGGCACGGCGGGCGCCGCACCCAAAAGAGGAAGATCCCCGAGGAGGTCAGCGATTATAGTTTTCGCCCATGAGTGCCTCCCCCGGATTTCGTCTGAGCGCCGCCACCGGCATCCACCGCGGTGACCGCGCCTACCAGCAGGACCAGGTCGAAATCCTGCCCCACCCACGGGTGCCGGGCTGCGTGATGGCGGTGGTGGCCGACGGCATGGGCGGCAAGAGCGGCGGGCGCAAGGCGGCCGACCAGGTGATCCTGACCGCGCGCCAGGTCTTCGACCGCTTCATCCCGACCAAGGACCCGGCGCCGGAGACGCTGCGGCAGATGGTCAGCGAGGCGCACCTCATGATCAAGCTCACGGCCATCGCGGCCGAGGAAGAGCCGCACAGCACGATCGCCGCCTTCCTAATCCTGCCCAACCGCAGCTGCGAAGTGATCCATGCCGGGGACTCGCGCATCTATCACTTCCGCGGCGCTGACCTGGTGAGCCGCACGATGGACCACTCCTTCGTGCAGCGGCTGGTCAACGAGGGCCAGATCACCGAGGAAGAGGCCAACAGCCACCCGCAGTCCAACCTGCTGACCGGCTGCCTGGGCACGCAGCAGGATCCGCCGCTGACGCACCACCACATCGACCAGCTGGAGGTGGGCGACACGCTGCTGGCCTGCAGCGACGGGCTGTGGCACTACTTCAGCCCGCGCGAGCTGGGCGCCATCGTGCAGACGCTGTCGCCGCGCGAGGCCAGCGAGATGCTGATCGGCAAGGCCCGCACGCGCGCCCACGGCGGCGGCGACAACCTGTCGCTGGCCATCGTCAAGGTCGAGGCGCTGGGCTGAGCGATTCGATCGGCCCGCCATGCCGGGCCGTGCACGCCTGCCAAGGCGCTGCGGCACGCCGGCCGTCGGGATGACGGGCCGGGTGCATTTGCCGGACGACACGCGCCGCATCGGCTGAGCGGCTGAGCGCAGCTCACGCAACTCCAGCGCGCCTTCGGCCTCGGCGGGCAGCCGGCATGCGCCGGCTGCACATCGATCCTTCCTTGCCTTCGGGCGCCGGCCCGCTGGGAACGGGGCTTGCCGCGCCTGGCGGCAAAGCAGCCGCCCGGATGCGCCGCCTGTCGCGGCGCGGCGGCCCTGCAGCTTTGGAAAGGATCGTCCATGAGCGCCAAACGCCCTTCTTCCGAGCCCGGCCGGGCAGCGGCCGGCGACCTGCCGACGCGCATCGGCACCGCCCACGACCCGTCCGAGCCGCTGCCACCCGGCACCCAGCGGCACCTGAGCCCCGCCGCGCGCCAGCAGCCGAGCGCGAGCGATGACGGCGGACAGGGTGGCGGCCGCCAGCCGGGCGGGCATGACACCGCGCGCGAGCAGTACGGCCAGCACGGCAGCGGCGCCGGCCAGCCCAGCCAGTTCGGCGGCGTGCCGTCTCAGCAGCATGCCGGCCACGGCCCGCGCTCCGGCGGCACGCAGGATCCTCGCCATGCCGAGGAGGACGACTACGCCGCGCCCTGGGGCGTCTACGGCGGGGAATACGGCCAGTTCGACCGCAGCCCGGGCCGGCAGCAGGCCTTCGGGCAGCAGGATCTGGGATTTGGCAGCGCGGCGGGCGGAGCCGGCCGCAACCCGCGCTGGGCCGGCGAGACCGGCGGCCACGGCCCGGGCGCGAGCCAGCCCTGGCGCGGCGAGGGCGGCCCGCGCGGTGCCGGCTCGGCCGGCGAAGGCAGCGAGCCCGGCGCCTCGGGCTTCAACCCCTACGGCCCCGGGCAGTACGGCGCGTCCGCTGAAGGCGGCCCGCAGCGTGGCGGCGACCCGGGCTGGGGCGACCACGACAGCCAGGGCTCGCAGGACTGGCAGGGCTACAGCGGCGGCCCCGGCTGGCAGCCCGGGCCAGGCGGCGGCTGGGGCGGCAGCCCGGGCCACAGTGGTGATCAGGGTCGCCAGCGCGCAGGCAGCCGCGGCGGCCCGGACCGAGAAAGCGCGTATGGCACCGCCGGCCAGGGCACCTATGGCGGCCCCGGCCAAGGCGTCTATGGTGGCCCCGGCCAAGGCGTCTATGGCGGCTACGGCGACCCCGGGGATCCGTACCGGGCCGAGCCCTGGCGCTCCGGCCAGGGCCGCCGGTACGGGCAACAGGCGGACGAGCCGCGCGCGTCGCAGCCGTCCGCGCGCGGGGGCTGGCGCGGCGCAGACGCCGGCCCGCCGGTGCGCGACCCCAGCCACGACTGGGGCACGTCCGACGCCCAGCCCTGGGCCAGCCGCCATCGTGCCGATGACGACCACGCCTGGAGCGGCGGCTCGGGTGGCGGGCAGCAGCGGTCCTTCGACAACCCCTATGGCCGTCGTGAAGGCTCGGGCGGTGCGTCATCCAGCCCGCAGCTGGGCGAGCACCAGGGCAGCCCGCATGCGGGCGGCCGCCGCGGCGGCATCGGCAGCCTGGCGGCCGGCGGCGCCGCTGCGCAGCGAGGCTGGAATCCGAGCGAGCACCAGGGTGGGCGCTACGGCGCGCAGGGCTTCGGCGCCAGCGGCCACGGCGGCACCGGCTGGAGCACCCCGCCCGGCGCGGGCCAGCCGGACAACCGGCCCTGGGACGAGCAGCGCAGCCGGCATGCCGGACCCGGCCCTGCCGGCTGGCGCGGTGAGCCGCAGGGCAGCGGCTGGCGCAGCGAGCCGGGCAGCGGTGCCGACAGTGCGCCCGACGTGGACGAGCCGCCGGGCAGCGCGGGCGGCAGGGGCGACTGGCGCGGCGCACGCGGCACCCCCGGCCGGCACGACGCAGGCGATGAGGACCACCACCACCACCACCACGACCCCGACTACCACCAGTGGCGCGCCGAGCAGCTGAAGAACTTCGACGACGACTACCGCCAGTGGCGCCAGGAGCGCTACCGCCGCTTCTCCGACGAGTTCAATGAATGGCGCCAGCGGCGCAGCCGCGGCGGGCCCGCAAGCCCGGGCAGCAGCGCGATGCAGCAGTCCAGCGGCTCGCCCGGCGGGCCGGACACCACGCCCGGCGGCGCGCAAGCCAGCACGGGCGGCTTGCGGCCAGAGCCGGCATCGGCATCCGGCTCGATGTCCGGGCAGGCCGGCGGGCGGGATGCAGGCCGCACCGGCCCCGCGGGCGGGGCAAGCGGGACGGGCGAAGCAGGCCAGGGCCAGAGGGGCCAGCCCGGCTCGGCCCATGACGTGGGCGTCAGCGGCAGCACGCATGCAGGCAGCAAGCCCGATGAGCAGGGCGCCGCCCAGGGCCGCACCCTGCCCTCGGCCGCGGGCGAAAGCCGCGACACCTCCGGCACGTCGGGCGGCCCGGGCCAGACCCGCTCGCGGAGCTCAGGATCGCTGCGCAGCTTCCGCGACACCTCCGGCACGTCGGGCGGCCCGGGCCAGGCCACGCCCAACACGGCGACCACGCGCGACACGGGCAAGCCCGGCAAAGGCAAGCAGGGCTGAAAACACATCCGGCGCCTCGTCCCCCAGGGCGGGCGCCGGATCTCGGCCCCTCGCGTTCAAGCGCGGGTCGCTCAGCTCATGCCAGGAAGGACAGCGTCAGACCGCCTCGGCCGCGGGCGTGTGCCGGCGCCGGCGGCCCACTGAGGGCACGCGCAGCATCTGGCGGTACTTGGTGACGGTGCGCCGGGCCACGTGCAGGCCCTGGGCGGCCAGGCGGCGGGCGATCTCGGCGTCCGACAGCGGCTCGGCGGCATCCTCGGCCGCCAGCAGGTCCTGGATCACGCCGCGGATGGCGGTGCCGGTGCAGGCGCCGCCGCTGGCCGTGGGCATGGCGCGCGAGAAGAAGTACTTCAGCTCGTAGGTGCCCGAGGGCGTGACCATGTACTTGTTGTTGGTCACGCGCGAGACGGTGGACTCGTGCACGCCCACCTCCTCGGCGATCTCGCGCAGGCCCAGCGGCTTCATGGCCAGCGCGCCGTACTCCAGGAACTTCCACTGCCGGCGCACGATGGCCTGGGCCACGCTCAGGATGGTGGAGAAGCGCTGCTCCACGTTGCGCACCGTCCAGCGCGCCTCCTGCAGGTGGGCGGCCAGCTCGCTGTGCTGCGATTCGCGGTGGCGCTGGAAGAGCTCGGCATAGACCTCGTTGAGCTTGACGCGCGGGATCACGGCCGGGTTGAGCACCGCCGTCCAGGTGCCGCGCACCTTCTTGACGATGACGTCGGGCGTCACATAGCTGATGTGCGAGTTGCCGAATCGCCAGCCTGGGCGCGGGTCGAGATGGCGGATGCGCTCGCACACCGCCTCCAGCTGGGCCACGGTGGCGCCGGTGAGCTTGGCCAGGCCCGGGATGTCGCGATGGGCCAGGCGCTCGATGTGCTTGGCCACGATGGTGCGGGCCAGCTCGCGCTCCTGCTCGTCCTCGATGCAGCCGACCTGCAGCAGCACGCATTCGCCCACCGATCGCGCGGCCACGCCGCACGGATCCAGCCCCTGCACGACCTTGAGCGCGGCTTCCATCTCAGGCAGCTCGGGCTCGTCCTCAAACTCGCACAGCGCAGCCAGCTCGTCCAGGCCCACGCGCAGATAGCCGTCGTCATCCAGCGCCTCCACGATCAGGCCGGTGAGCACGCGTTCGCGCTCGGGCAGATTCATGATGTTGAGCTGGGTGTGCAGGTGCTGGCGCAGCGACACGTCGGCCGCCACCATCTCCATCGCGCTCATCTCGCCGTCGCCGCTGCCCGAGGTGCGCGGCGTGCTGCCGGGGATGGCCATCGGGTCGCGGTCGGTCTCTGCGGTCAGCTCGGCCATCGCCTCGGCCTCGGTGGCCACGGCCTCGGCCGCGATGGGCTCCTCGGCCTCGTCCACCTCCAGGAAGGGGTTGCGGCCCAGCGTGTGCTGCAGCTCCTGCGCGAAGTCCATCGACGACAGCTGCAGCAGCCGCACCGCATGCTGCAGACGCGGGGTCAGAGTCTGCTGCTGCCGGTGTTCGAAACGAAGAGCCTGGGCGCTCATGCGGGTGTGCCTCCTTCAGACGTTCGTGGGATGTGCGCCCGGTGGGCGCCGCTGCGGGCGGCGGCTGTTGGGCGGGTGTTGCAGTGAGTCTGGGCAGGGCGCTCCCACCCGCCTAGCGCTGTAGCGGACGAGCCTCTGTCGGCTGAGTCCGACAACCCTGACGCCCGCTGGGACTTGCGGCAACTTCTGCCGCTCCAGGCCGCCTGGCACCCCAGGCAACCGCCCCCCCCTCCCAGCGCAGGCAGCGATCGACGTGGGTCTGCACGGCACGACGCTGACAAGCCGCCAGGGAGAAGCGGCACACCCCTTGCCCAAAGCGGCGTCAAGCGCAGGGGCATACGGCCGCTGCGGCCCACCACACAGACACACCCACGAATCACGAAGGAGCCCGACATGGCCGAGACCACCCCCCGCAGCGCCGCTGCCACCACCCGCGCCCGCAATGCCGCCCGCGAGGAAATCATCGAGATGCTCAAGGCCGACCACAAGAAGGTGAAGAAGGCCTTCAAGGACTTCGAGAAGCTCGAAGGCGACGACGAGGCGCGCGAGCAGATCGTGCGGCAGACCTGCGCCGAGCTGACCCTGCATGCCGAGCTGGAGGAGCAGTGCTTCTACGGCCCGGCCCGCGAGGCGCTCAAGGAAGAGGACATGGTCGACGAGGCCGAGGTCGAGCACGCCAGCGCCAAGTGGCTGATCGAGCAGCTGCAGTCCATGAGCGCGGATGACGAGAAGTTCGCCGCCACCTTCACCGTGCTGGGCGAGTACATCAACCACCACGTCAAGGAAGAGGAAAAGGAGATGTTCCCGTCGCTGGAGCGCTCCAAGGTCGATTGGGAAGCCGTGCTGCAGGAGATGACCCAGCGCCGCCAGGAGCTGGCGCAGGAGCTGGGCCTGGCCGAAGAGGAAGGCGAAGACGAGGAGATGCAGGCCCTGCAGCCGCCGCCCGCGTCGCGCGGCAGCCGCTCGCGCGCGGCCTCCGCCAGCCGCGGCCGCTGAGCTGCGGCCACCTGCAACCCACCTTTGCCGACCGGTGACTCCGCCCCCTCCATCCCCCCGGCTTGCGAGCGACCCCCTGCCACCCTGGCGATCCTTCTGGATGGCCGGCTTCGAGGGGGCGGATCACCTCAACGGACACGGCCGCGCGCTGGACATGGTCCAGGCCAGCGGCCACCTCGACCGCCTGGACGAGGACTACGCCGCCCTGGCCCGCCTGGGCCTGATGAGCGTGCGCGAGAGCATCGGCTGGCGCCTGGCCGAGGCGCCCAGCGCCACCGGCCGGCCCACCGACAGCGGCGCCTATGACTTCAGCCGCGCCTGCCGCATGGCGCTGTGCGCACAGCGGCACGGCATCCAGATCCTGTGGTCGCTGATGCACTACGGCACGCCGGCCGACGTGGACCTGCGCGATGAGCGCTTCGTCGGCCGCTTCGCCCGCTTTGCCGCTGCGGCCGCGCGTGCGCTCAAGCCCTATCACGACACCGCGCCGGTCTACACGCCGGTCAACGAGATCAGCTTCCTGGCCTGGGCGCTGACCGAGACCGGGCTAATGCAGCCCTATGCCAGCCAGCGCCACCATGCCGAAGGCAGCAGCGAAGGCAGCTCACGCGCGAGCGGCTGGGAGATGAAATGCCGGCTGGTCAAGGCCGCGCTGGCCGCGATGGAGGCCATCCTGGATGTGGACCCGCGCGCGCGCTTCCTGCATGTGGAGCCGGTGGTGCACGTGGTGCCGCCGGCAGACCGGCCAGACCTCGCCGCCCTGGCCGAAGAAGTGCGCGGCTATCAATGGCAGGCATGGGATCTGATCGCCGGCCGGCTGGAGCCGCAGCTGGGCGGCCACCCCGGCGCGCTGGACCTGATCGGCGTCAACCACTACCACAGCGGGCAGTGGGAGGTGGCCACCGAGAAGCGCCTGCACTGGCACCTGAAGGACCCGCGCCGCGCCCCCTTTGCCGACCTGCTGGCCGAGACCTGGCAGCGCTACCGCCGCCCGCTGATCGTGGCCGAGACCAGCCACGTCGGCAGCGGCCGCGCGCAGTGGCTGGACGAGATGGCTGCCGAGGTGCAGCGCGCCCGCAGCCGCGGCGTGCCCGTGGACGGCCTGTGCCTCTACCCCATCGTGGACCGCCCGGACTGGGAGGACCCGCGCCACTGGCACCACAGCGGCCTGTGGGACGCCTGCGACCCCGACCAGCCGCCCCCCTCCGGCCTGCCGCACCCCGTGCCGCGCCGGCTCAACCGGCCCTATGCACGCAGCCTGCTGCGCTGGCGCCGCCGCCTGCCGCGCACGGCCCCCGCCCCATCCGAAAACGATCCCCCTGGAGCTGCCATGACCGATCTGATCGTCTTCTCCCACCTGCGCTGGGACTTCGTCTACCAGCGGCCCCAGCACCTGCTGTCGCGCCTGGCCCGCCACCACCGCGTGTGGTTCATCGAGGAGCCAGTGCACCACGACGGCCCGGCCTATCTGCAGCAGATCGACCCCTGCCCCAACGTGCACGTGCTGCGCCCGCACACCCCGGTGCGCGACTGGGGCTTTGCCGACAGCCAGGTGCCCGAGCTGCTGCCGCTGGTGCAGCGCCATCTGCAGCAGTCGCGCATCAGCGACTACGTGGTGTGGCTGTACACGCCGATGGCGCTGCCGCTGCTGCAGGGGCTGCATCCCAAGGCCGTCATCTACGACTGCATGGACGAGTTGTCGGCCTTCAAGGGCGCGCCGCGCGAGCTGCGTGACCGCGAGCGCGAGCTGATGCGCCGCGCCGACGTGGTGCTGACCGGCGGGCCCAGCCTGTTCGAGGCCAAGCGCCACCTGCATCCGCACGTCTACTGCCTGCCCAGCGCGGTGGATGCGCGGCACTACTCGCCCGTGGTGGTGCGCCGCGACCAGACGGCCCAGGCCGCGGCCCGCAGCCTGCACGACGCCATGCCGCAGCCGCGCGTGGGCTTCTTCGGCGTGATCGACGAGCGCATGGACCTGGAGCTGGTCGATGCGATGGCGGCCGGCGCGCCGGACTGGAGCTTCGTCATGGTGGGCCCGGTGGTCAAGATCGACCCGGCGAGCCTGCCGCGGCGGCCCAACCTGCACTGGCTGGGCCAGCGCGACTACCGCGACCTGCCGCACCTGGCCAGTCAGTGGGACGTGTGCATGCTGCCCTTCGCGCTCAATGAGCACACCCGCTTCATCAGCCCCACCAAGACGCTGGAGTACATGGCGGCGGAGAAGCCCGTCATCAGCACCCCGGTGCACGACGTGATTGAGCTCTATGGCGACGTGGTGCGCATCGCCCCGGATGCCGCCGGCATGCTGGCCGCCTGCCGCGAGCTGCTGGCCGAGACGCCCGCTGCCCGCGCCGAGCGCATCAACGCCATGCTGCTGCACGTGATGCGCGGATCGTGGGATGCACGGGCCGACCAGGTGCGCGCGCTGATCCAGCAGGCGCTGGACCGCCATGCCGCCGCGCTGCCTGTCGCTGCTGCTGGGGCCACGGCTGCCGCCACTGCTGCGGCCACCGCCCCTGCGGCGCCGGCCAGGCCCCGCCTGGCGCCGATCACCGCGCTGCCAGCCACGGCCGGCGACCGCGCCTGGCCGCAGCGCCCCGCCCCGCTGGCCGCAGCCGCGGTGCTGGAGGCCGCGCGTGCCGATGCCGAGGACAGTGCGCT
Source organism: Burkholderiales bacterium (assembly GCA_016219375.1). GTDB lineage: Bacteria > Pseudomonadota > Gammaproteobacteria > Burkholderiales > Burkholderiaceae_C > Aquabacterium. The sequence goes on along the minus strand of JACRNC010000015.1, from coordinate 376,447 downwards.
GGGCAACCTGGACGAGGCCGACAGCATGCTCGATGGGCTCAGCGAGGGCGACAGCGCCCCGATGCCGCTTGCGCCCGCCATCGCCCCCGCGCTGGCGGCCCAGGCCACGCGCCCGGCCCACGGCGGAGTGCGCCGATGATCATCGACGCCCATGTCCACTGCACCGGGCGCGAGAACGCGTCCGACACGCTGCGCGCGTTCGATGAGGCGGGCATCGACATGGCGGTGCTGCTGGCGCCGTTCCTGAACGACGGCTACAGCCTGGACAATGCCGAGTCCCTGCGGCGGGCCAACGCCTACCTGGGGCGGATGGTCAGGGAGCACAAGGACCGGCTGGTGGGCTTTGCCGTGGTGGACCCGCGCAGCCCGCAGGCGGCCGACGACCTGCGGCGCGCGGTGGAGGTGGACGGCCTGCGCGGCTGCAAGATGGTGCCCACCGGCTGGTATCCGTATGAAGAGCGCGTGCAGCCGGTGTTTGCCGCCGCGCGCGAGCTGGGCATCCCGCTGCTCTTTCACAGCGGCATCTTCATCGACGGCCGCTCCGGCCGCTTCTGCCGGCCGACCTACTTCGAGGCCCTGCGCGACCACCCCGGCCTGCGCGTGGCCCTGGCCCACCTGGCCTGGCCGTGGACGGACGAGGCCATCGCCGTGGGCCTGATCGACCGCATCCACGGCGTGCCGTCGGCCGACTGCATGTTCCGCTTCGACATCTCCTTCGGCCCGCCGCCGGCCTACCGTGCCGAGGTGCTGGCCAAGGCGCTGAGCGTGCTGGGCGCGGAGTCGCTGCAGTTCGGCAGCGATGTGTTCCTGCCCTGCGACGGCGCCCACATCGCCGAGCGCAAGCAGTGGGTGGTGGACCTGCTCGATGAGCTGGAAGTCGATGCCCATGCCCGCCAGGCCATCTGGTGCGGCACGGCTGCGGCCTGGCTGGGCCTGCCGCCGCCCACCTCCGGCGCCAAGGCCGCCGGCGGCAGCGGCACCGGGCTGGGCGAGCCGGATATCCCCATGCCGGCAGCGTCGGCCTCCGCACAAGCGCCCGGCGGCGTGACGACGCGCCAGGCCTTGCCCGGTGCCGCAGGCGCGGGCGTCGCCGGCAGCACGGCAGGCGAGGACATCACCGCCCGCCTGCTGGCTGCGGCCGGCCGTCTGCCGGGCAGCGAAGGCCGCACCCACCTGCACCGCCGCCCGCGCCTGATTCCGTCCGCACCGCAGCCCCGCCGCCTGTTCCAGGGTGGCGGCTGGATGCCGGTGTGTTGTTGAACGAGCCTAAAGAGCCCTCATGAGTGCCAACCTCTCCGCCTCCGATGGCAGCACCGCGCCTGCCCTGCCCGCCCGACTCAATCTGCTGGAGATCGTCGGCAACGCGATCGTCGGCGGCATGGAGACCTGCGTGCTGCGCCTGATCGAGCGGCTGCCGCGCGAGCGGGTCAACGTGACGGTGATGTGCCCGTTCGAGAGCCGCTTCACCGACCAGCTGCGCGCACTCGACGTGGAGGTGCTGGTGGCATCCATGCCCGAGGACCCGCCCTGGGCCTCGATCCAGATGGCCGCCTCGCTCATCAAGACGCGGGCCATCGACGTGATCCACGCCCACATGGCCAATGCCCACGTGCTGGGCGCGCTGGCCGGCAAGCTCACCGGCAAGCCGGTGCTGTCCACCATCCACGGCCGGCAGCTCTACAACGCCGACCTGGAGGTGCACCGCGCCGCCGGCACCCACCTGAGCGTGGTCTGTGCCCATACCTACTACCACGCGCTGGGCCTGGGCGTGAACCCGGCGCAGCTCACGCTCATCCCCAACGGGGTGGACGTGGACGTGTTCGCCCCGCGCCAGCGCGAGATGCGGCTGCGACAGCGCTTCGGCATCCCGGCCGATGCGCCGGTGGCCGGCTTCATCGGCCGCCTGTCCTGGGAGAAGGGCCCGGACGTCTTCCTGCGCGCGGTGCTGGGCGCGCACCAGGCCGTGCCCGATGCGCACTTCATCCTCACCGGCGAGGGGCCGATGCTGGACCAGCTGCAGGGCTTTGCCCGGCAGTTCGGCCTGGCTGAGCGCGTGCACTTCGCCGGGCTGCAGGGCGACATCCCGTCGGTGCTCAGCGACTACGACCTGCTGGTGTCCAGCTCCCACTCCGAGGCCATGCCCCTGGCCATCCTGGAGGCCATGTCCTGCGGCGTGCCGGTGCTGGCCACGCGTGCCGGCGGCGTGCCCGACCTGATCCAGCACGGCATCACCGGCTGGATGGTGGGCCTGAACGACTACGAGGCCCTGGCGCGCGAGATCACCCGGCTGCTGCTGGCGCCCGACGTGCGCCAGGCCATGGGCCAGGCCGCGCGCCGGCGCGCGGTGGAGCGCTTCTCGCTGGCCGACCGCGTGCTGGAGATGGAAGCCCTGCTGCAGCGCCTGGCCCAGCCGCCGGCCGCTGCCCGGCGCATCGCGGCCATGCCCTCGCAGCCGCGCGCCCTGAACGCGACGACCAACGGCGCAACGAACGGCGCCACCAATGGCAGCGCAAACGGCAGCACAAACGGCAGCGCGACCGGCAACGGCTCCGCCCGCCGCGCGTCCGGCAAGGCCGCCCCGCTCTGACGCGATGACGCTCGACGCCCTGCTCCTGTCGCGCCTGCAGTTCGTGTGGGTGATCGCCTGGCACATCCTGCTGCCGGCCTTCACCATCGGCCTGGCCTGCTACATCGTCACGCTGGAGACGCTGTGGTGGATCAAGAAGGACGACGTCTACCGCCGCCTGTCGGCCTTCTGGATCAAGATCTTCGCGGTGTCCTTCGGCATGGGCGTGGTCTCGGGCATCGTCATGCCCTTCCAGTTCGGCACCAACTGGAGCCGCTACATCGACGCCACCTCCAGCGTCGTGGGCTCGCTCATGGCCTATGAGGTGCTCACCGCGTTCTTCCTGGAGAGCGCCTTCCTGGGCGTGCTGCTCTTTGGCCGCAAGCTGGTGCCGCAATGGGCGCATGTGTTCTCCGCGGCGATGGTGGCGCTGGGCACGCTGATCTCGTCGTTCTGGATCATCGCGGTCAACAGCTGGATGCAGACGCCGCAGGGCTTCGAGGTGGTGGATGGCCGCTTTGAGCCGGTGAACCTGATGTCCATCATCTTCACGCCGTCCTTCCCCTATCGCCTCTCGCACACGGTGGTGGCCTTCACCGTGACCACGGCCTTCGTCATCCTGGGCGTGGCCGCGGGCTATTTGCGCAAGGGCCGCTTCCCGGCCGAATCGCGCGTGATGGTGCGCATGTCGCTGGGCTTTCTCAGCATCGCCGTGCCGCTGCAGATCGTGCTGGGCGACCTGCACGGCCTGAACACGCTGGAGCACCAGCCGGCCAAGGTCGCGGCGATGGAGGGGCTGTGGGAGACGGGCACCCGCGTGCCGGCGTCGCTCTTCGCCATCCCCGACCAGCAGGCCGAGACCAACCACTACGAAGTGGCCATCCCGGGGCTGGCCAGCCTCTACCTGACGCACAGCCTGGACGGCGAGGTCAAGGGCCTGAAGGAGTGGGCGCCCGAGGACCGCCCGCCGGTGGCCATCGTCTACTTCGCCTTCCGCGTGATGGTGGGCATCGGGCTGCTGATGCTGCTGACCGTGGTCATCGGCTGGCTGATGGCCGCGCGCGGTCGGCTGACCCGCTCACCGGCGTTCCTGAAGCTGGCGCGGCTGACCATGCCGCTGGGCTTCATCGCCGTGCTGGCCGGCTGGACGGTGACCGAGGTGGGCCGCCAGCCCTGGGTGGTCTACGGCCTGATGCGCACGCGCGACGCGGTGACGCCGTCGCTGACCACCGGGGACGTGGCCCTGTCGCTGGCCGGCTATGTGCTGGCCTATCTGGTGATCTTTGGCGGCGGCTTCGTGCTGCTGCGTCGCCTGGTGCGCCTGGGCCCGCCCCTGGCCGCCAGCGAGGAGCTCGACGAGCAGGCCCGCGCCGCGCGGCCGCTGTCCGCCGCACAGCAGGAGGCACCCGGCCAGGCCACGGCCGGCTCAGCCGCCCCGCTGCGCGGCGCCGCCATCCCGGGAGGCCCACATGGAGCTTGACCTGGTGCCGCTGTGGGCCGCCATCCTGGCCCTGGCCGTCTTCATGTACGTGCTGCTCGACGGCTTCGACCTGGGCGTGGGCATGCTCTTCGGCCTGCGCCCGCAGGCCGAGGACCGCGAGCGCATGGTGGCGTCCGTCGCCCCGGTGTGGGACTTCAACGAGACCTGGCTGATCCTGGGCGGCGGCGGGCTGCTGGCGGTCTTCCCGCTGGCCTTCGCCATCATCATGCCGGCGCTGTACTTCCCCATCCTGGTGATGCTGCTGGGGCTGGTCTTCCGCGGCGTGGCCTTCGAGTTCCGCGAGGTGGCCGGCGCCCGCCGCCAGGTCTGGGACCGCGGCTTCTTCTGGGGCTCGCTGGCCGCGGCCTATGCCCAGGGCGTGGTGCTGGGCAACTTCGTCACCGGCTTTCCCATCCACGGCCGCCAGTTCGCCGGCACCAGTTGGGACTGGATCCAGCCCTTCCCGCTGCTCACCGGCCTGGGCGTGGTCTGCGGCTATGTGCTGCTGGGCGCCACCTGGCTGATCATGAAGACCGAAGGCGAGCTGCAGCACTGGGCCCGGCGCTGGGCCGGCCGCAGCCTGATCGGCGTGCTGGCCTTCATCGTGCTGATCAGCGTGTGGACGCCGTCGGCCTATCCGCAGATCGCCGCGCGCTGGTTCAGCTGGCCCAACATGCTGTGGTTCTCGCCGGTGCCCATCCTCACGGCACTGCTGGCGCTGACCCTGGTGCGCGGCCTGCGCCGCGGCTGGGAGGTGGCGCCCTTCCTGTGCGCCTTCGGCCTGTTCTTCCTGGCCTTCACCGGCCTGGTGATCAGCCTGTGGCCCTTCATCGCCCCGCCCTACATCACGCTGTGGGACGCGGCTGCTGCGCCCAAGTCGCAGGGCTTCCTGCTGATCGGCACGATGTTCCTGCTGCCGGTGCTGCTGCTCTATGTGGCCTGGTCGTACTGGGTGTTCCGCGGCAAGGTGCGGGGCGACCTGGGCTATCACGGCTGAGCCGCGGGCGCCGGCGGCTGGCCCGCGTCCGCTACGGAGCCACCGGGACGGCGGGCAGCCCGTCGAGCCGGCCATAGCGCTCCGACCGCGGCTGCCACACGCCATCGGCCATGCACTGGCGCACGTGCCGCGCGATGTCGCGCATCGGGGCGAACCACACGCCGCCCTTGTCCAGCATCTTCTCGATCATGCGGTGGGTCTGCTGCCAGCGCGCCAGCCGGCCGGAGAGGAAGGGATGCCACACCGGCACCCACAGCCCGCCGTGCTCCCACTGGGCCTCGAACTCCTGCCACCAGTTGTTCCAGGCGAACGCCGGGGCCTGGATGGGCATCTGGAAGCCGAACTCCGTGCTGTGCATGAAGGGCGGCCAGTCGTCCATGCCCCAGTGCGACGGCAGCTGCAGCAGGCTGGCGCGGCTGCCCTCCACCAGGTAGGGCACGTCGTCGCCCATCAATGAGGCGTCGTACGCGATGCCTTCTTCCAGCAGCAGGTCGGTGGATCGGTGCGAGTAGTTGTAGAGCGGCGCGCGCCAGCCCACGGGCTTGATGCCGGTGATCTTCTCCACCGACGCCAGGCTGTGGCGCAGCCAGAAGCGCTCCTGCTCGTCCGTTAGCTCGTTGGGATGCTCGTGCAGCCAGCCGTGGCCGGCCACCTCGTGCCCGTCCCTGATCATGGCCTCCACCGTGTGCGGATAGCGCTCGGCGCACCAGCCGGGCACGAAGAAGGTCTGCTTGATGCCGAAGTGGCGCCAGCTCTCCAGGATGCGCGGCACGGCCACCGTGGGTCCGTAGCGCAGCTGGGAGGCGGTGGCCACCATCGTGTGGGCGCGGTCGGGGTAGGACAGATGGAGCAGGCTCTCGGCGTCCATGTCGAAGGTGAAGGACACCGCGCAGCGGGCGCCGCCGGGCCAGGGGACGGGGTTGTGGATCATGGGTGGGGTGGGTTGCATTGCAGGGCTGCGCAGAACCAGCGGTGGACGCAATAGCTATGCCAGCCGCCAGGCTGACAGCACCACTGCGCCCAGGCCCACAAACACATGCCACCACGGGCATCGGGCTTGCCGAACATGCCGCGCGGCAGATGTGCGCCGCGTTCTTCCGCAAGCCTGCGTCATGGACCCCAAAACCATCCTCATGGTCGCCGCGGCGGCGGCCGTGCTTGTCGCCTGCCAGCCCTCGGCCGAGCGTCGGTTCGCCTTCGGTGCGCCAGCCACGGCAGCCGGCTACGTCCCCGTGGGCTGGCACCGCTGAGCCGGCGCCCTACCCGTACTCGCCCACCCGCCCGCACCCGCCGCCCGCACCATGTCCGATCCGGCCGCCAGCCTTGCCGAGCCGCCGATGGCGCCTGCGCAGACAGCCGGCGCTGGCCGCTCGGGCTTGCGCTCGGACTTGGGCGATGCGGCCGCTGCGCCGCCCGCCCCGGCCTTGATGGGCCTGGCGGAGCTGGCCGGCACGCCTGCGGCCGTCCCCCAGCCGCTGGCCGCAGGGGCGGCGCCTTGGCCCGCACCGTCGTCGCAGCCGGAGGCATCGGGGGATCCAGCGCCTGCGGTCGCCCCAGGCTGCGCGCCGTCTCCATCGCCCGCTGCTGCGCCCGGGGTGGCGGGCGTAGGAGGCGCTGGCGCCGTCGGGGCCGTTCCGTCCGCGCCGGTCACCGTCGCCCCCCGCGCCACCGCCGCGCAGAAGTGGCTGCTGGTGCTGGCCGTGCTGGCGCTGATCAAGTTCGCCAAGGTGCTGCTGCTGCCGGCCACGCTGGCCGTGGTGCTGAGCTTCGTCCTTGCACCGCCCCAGCGCGCACTGCGCAAGGCCGGCGTGCCCGACATGGCGGCCGCCGCGCTGCTGGTAGGAGCGCTGCTGCTGGCCGTGGGCGTGCTGGGCAGCTTCGTGGCAGGCCCGGCGGCGCAGTGGTGGGACCGGGCGCCGGCCACGCTGCGGCAGCTGATCGACACGGTGGACCGCGCGCGCAGCAACCTGCCGGGCTTCGAGCCGCCGCCCGTGCTGCGCCAGCCGCGCCGGGCCACCGCCGCACCGCCGCCGGCCGACCCCATCCACGAAAAGCTGGCCAGCGAGGGCTACACCATCACCCGCGCGGTGGTCTCGCAACTGGCGTCGCTGGGCGCCTCGGCCGCGGCCACCATCGTGCTGCTGCTCTTCCTGCTCGGCTCGCAGCACTGGCTGCTGATGCGCACGGTGCAGGCCATCCCGCGCACCCGGGCGCGGGCGCTGCTGCTGTGCGGCCTGCGCCAGGCCGAGCGCGAGATCGGCCTCTTCCTGGGCACGATGGGCATCATCAACCTCGGCCTGGGCGTGGCCACCGCGGCGGCGATGGCCGCCCTGGGCATGCCCAACCCGCTGCTGTGGGGCGTGCTGGCCGGCATGCTGAACTTCATGCCCTATGTCGGCCCGGTGCTGATGGCCGGCATCCTGCTGCTGGCCGGCGTGCTCACATACGGCCTGACCGCCATGACCGCCGTGCCGGCGGCGGTTTTCTTTGCCATCCATCTGGTGGAGGGCACGCTGCTGACGCCCTGGGTGCTGGGCCGGCGGCTGCTGCTGAGCCCGCTGTCGGTGTCGCTGTCCATCATGCTGTGGGGCTGGCTGTGGGGCGTGGCCGGCGCGCTGCTGGCCGTGCCGATGCTGCTGGCGCTGCGCACGGTGGCCAAGCGCACGCGCAGCCTCAAGGTGATCTGCGGCTACCTGGAGGGGCAGCCGCCCAATGCGCCGTCGCTGCGCTCGCTGCTGCGCAGCCGCAAGCGCGCCGCCCCGGCCGCCCGTGTCGGCTGACACGCTCACACCCGCTCTCGCCCCTTCGCTGCCCATGCCGGATGCCGCCGCCCTGCTCGACGCCCTGCAATGGCCGGCGATGGTGGTCACCGTGGTGGCCGCCTGGCTGGTCGGCTCACGCCAGCCGCGCAAGCGCGCGGTGGGCTTCTGGCTCTTCCTGGCCAGCAATGTGCTGTGGGTGGTCTGGGGCCTGCACACCCGCGCCTGGGCGCTGATCACGCTGCAGGTCTTCCTGGCCGTCTTCAACCTGCGTGGCGCCTTCAAGAACGACCCGCCCGGCGAGGCCGCGCCACCTGCCGCCGGAGAACCGATACAGCCCGACACAGCCGTCCCGGCCGCAGGCCGAGAAGCGTTCCACACCGTTACGCGCCAAAGCGCCCAGAAGCTCTTGTAAAAGACCCCCATCGCGTCAACTGCTGCGCTGTCCGACCGTTGTTCCTGCTTAGCGCGGGAGAAGCGGTGCGGTCCAATTTCGGACTGCCGCCCCCGCTGCCCTGTTGACGCCGATGACCACTGCCTCCGTCCTGCCCTCCCGCTTCGGTGAACTGCCTGCCGAGGCACCCGCCGCACCGCCCGACGCCGCCCAGGTGGCCACCGCCTCGCGCAGCGTGCTGGGGCTCTACCGCAACGTGTGGTTCCATGCCGCCGGCTCGCGCGGCCGGCTGGTGGCGTCCACCACGCTGCTGACGCTGTCGCAGGTGGTCAAGCTGCTGGTGCCCTTCATGGCTGCGCAGGCCATCAACGCCATCCAGAAGGGCGGCGGCAGCGTCGGTGGTGCCGCCTGGTGGGTGGCCGGCATCCTGGGCATCTATGTGCTGACCTGGTCGCTGCACGGCCCGGGCCGCGTGCTGGAGCGCACCGTGGGCGTGCGCGTGCGCAAGTCGATGGCCGATGCGCTCTACACCCGGCTGGTGCGCGCGCCGCTGGCCTGGCATGACAAGCACCACTGCGGCGAGCTGCAGCACCGCATGGGCCAGGCCACGCACGCGCTGGCCGACTTCACGCAGAACCAGTTCATCTACCTGCAGAACGCGGTCAACCTGTTCGGCCCGCTGATCGCCCTGCTGCTGCTGTCGCACCTGGCCGGCGGCCTGGCGCTGCTGGGCTACATCGGCATCGGCGCAGTGATCATCGCCTTCGACCGCGCCCTGATGCGCGTGGCAGTGGAAGAAAACGCCGCCGAGCGCCGCTATGCCTCGGGCCTGCTGGACTACCTGTCCAACATCTCCACCGTGATGAGCCTGCGCCTGCAGGCCAGCACCCGCCGCCTGCTGGGCAACCGGCTGGATGCCGTGTTCGCGCCGCTCAAGCGCAGCATCGTCATGACCGAATGGAAGTGGTGCGCGGTGGACCTGATGACCGCCGCGCTCAGCTGGGGCCTGGTCGCCGCCTACGCCTGGCACAGCCACAGCATCGGCGCACTGCTGCTGGGCAACCTGTTCATGGTCTACCAGTACGCCAACCAGGCCGGCGGCGTGATCGGCTCGCTGGCGGCCAACTTCCAGAACTTCGCCCGCGTGCGCACCGACTTCGCCTCGGCCGAGCCGATCTGGAACGCCCCGCAGCGCCAGGACCTGCACATCGAGGAGGCCGCCGGCCCGGGTGCGGACATCGTCCCCGCCCTGCTGGGTGCCAACCGCGACTGGCAGCGCCTGGACCTGCGCGAGCTGTCCTTCCGCCATGCCGGCGGCGAACACGCGCCCGAGGCCGAGCGCGGTGGCCTCAAGCGCGTCAAGCTCAGCCTGCACCGCGGCGAGCGCGTCGCCCTGGTCGGCCCCAGCGGCTCCGGCAAGAGCACCCTGCTGCGCGTGCTGGCCGGCCTCTATGAGCCGCAGAGCGGCCATGTCGAAGTCGACGGCGTCGCCCCGCTGGGCATGCGCCACATCGGCCGCTATGCCACCCTGATCCCGCAGGAGGCCGAGGTCTTCGAAGCCACCGTGCGCGAGAACATCGCCTTCGACCTGCCGCACAGCGACGAGACGCTGCTCAAGGCCGCGCAGATCAGCAGCTTCGACACCGTGCTCTCGGGCATGCCGCAGGGCCTGGACACCTCCATCCCCGAGGGCGGCTCCAACCTTTCAGGCGGCCAGCGCCAGCGCCTGTGCCTGGCCCGCGGCGTGCTGGCGGCCCAGGACAGCTCGGTGCTGCTGCTGGACGAGCCCACCAGCGCGCTGGACCCGCTGACCGAAGGCCAGGTCCTGCACCGCCTCGACAAGGCCTTCCCGGACGCCTGCCTGGTCGCCTCCGTCCACCGCATGAGCCTGCTGTCGCACTTCGACCGCGTCGTGCTGATGGTGGCCGGCGAGGTGGTGGACAGCGGCACGGTGGACGAACTGCTGGCCCGCCAGCCCCTCTTCCGCGAGATGGTCGGCGGCCAGGCGGCCAACGATGCGCCGGTGGCGCCGGCCGCCGCAGGCCCGGCGGCAGGCCAAGCCGCTTGAGGCAAACCAGGCAGCTTCGCGCCTCTTGATGGCGACAAGGGCGGCCTGCGGGCCGCCCTTGCCGTTGATGACTGCCCCGTCAGGCCGGGGTGTCGTCGTGCCAGTTGACGACCTGCAACCCCTGCACCCGCGAGAACTCGCTGATGTCGCGGGTCACCAGAGCGGCACCATGACGCAATGCGGTAGCGGCAATGAGCACGTCGTGAGGCCCGATCGGCATGCCCCGCGCTTCCAGCTGAGCGCTCAGAACCGCCGCCGCCTGCGCGCAGGCATCGTCGAACTCCAGTACACGCAGCGCGCCCAGCAGTTGAGCAAGGGCCTCCAGGCGCGGCTTTGCAGCCTCCGGCGGCAAGCGCATCAGCCCATAGCGCAGTTCGTACGCGACCACGCTGGGCACGGTGAGCAGAGCCGGCGGCATCGACTGCATGCGGGACACCACGGAAGCGGTTCCGCGGAAGTAATAGCTGATGGTGTTCGTGTCCAGCGCGAACATCAGAACCCCACCCGCTGCACGTCAGCCGGCAGCGTCGATCCGTCGGCCTGGCCGCGCAGAGGAAAGTCGGGGAACGCGCCAGCCAGCTGCAGGCATGCCTGGGGCCACTCCTGGGCGGCGTGGTGCCGGATGGCCTGTGCCACCCATCGGCTCTTGGACAGCCCCGAGCGCTCTGCGGCTGTAGCCAGGAGCGCGTCCGTTTCGTCGTCCAGGTAGAGCGTGACTTGGGACATCACCATGCCTCCACAAATATATGTGGAAGTATATGTGCGCCAGGCCGTAAACGAGCGGCTCAGCCTACGACCACCGCCGCGCCTGCGCCGCCAATCAACACGGCCCGGACGGTCGCCCCGGGCTGCATGGCCTGCACCGCACGTCGATACCGCTCCATCTGCACCCGCAGCTGCGGCTCGTCCTGCGGCCGGTGAGCCAGCTTGTAGTCCAGCACCCACCATTCGCGCCCGGCGGGCGTGTCCACGGCCACCAGGCGGTCCAGGCGCAGCAGCTCGCCGTCGTGGACGATCTCCACCTCGTTGCCGGCCCAGGCCACCTGCGACGGGTCGAGCCAGCGGGTGAGCTCAGGCCGGGCCAGCAGCGGGCGGGCCAGGGCCTGCACCGTGGCGGCGGCCGAGGCGGGCAGCCGCAGTTCGCGCACGGCCTGCCAGGTGGCACGCGCCAGCCAGTCCGGGCGGATGCGCCCGGCGTCCCAGGCGGCGGGCCAGGCGGTCAGTCGCTCCAGAACGCGATGTACCGCGCGGCCCAGGTCGGCGGCGGTGGGGGCCGCAGCATCAATGTCCCCGGCCGGGCCGCGAGCAGGCTCAACGCGCGAGTCGCCGCTGGACGCGCTCCCTGCGCCGGCCGTGTTCACGGCGCCCGTCGTCTCTCCACCGTTGCCCATCGCTGCGCCCCTTGCCGGCTCCCAGGCCGGCAGCACCGGCAGCTCGATGGCATGCGGCCGCTCGGGCGGCTGCGGCAGCCCGGCCTGCACGGCGGGCGGCTCATCGGCCTGCGGCACCCAGGGCTCCACTTCCACCGCGCCGGCGTCGGCCACGCGCTGCCACCAGCTGGGCACGTCGGTCTTCTGGTGCGGCTCGATGCGGCTGAAGACCAGCAGCTCACGGGCGCGGGTCATGGCCACGTACAGGCCGTTGAGCTCCTCGCGCCGGCGGGCGTCGATTTCTTCGGCCATCACCTGGCGCAGCGACGGCGGCGGGCGGCTTTCGCTGCGCACGAAGGCACAGCGCAGCGGGTGCAGGGCGTCCACCGGCCAGTCGATGAGCAGCGTGCAGGTATCCGGCCGGGGCGGCGCGCCGTCGGCATCGGCAATGAACACCGCGCGCGCCTCCAGGCCCTTGGCGCCGTGCACCGTCAGCAGCTGCACCGCGTCGGGCTGCTGCTGGGCCGGCACGCTGAGCGGCTGGCGCTTGAGCGCACGCACGAAGCCATAGGGCGTGGCATAGCGCCCGCCGTCCAGGGCCAGGGCCTGGCTGAGCACCGCGTCCAGGTGGGCCAGGGCCGAGGCGCGATGCGCGTCGGCCACCGCTGCGGCCAGGCGCTCGCGCCAGCGGCCCTCGGCCACGATGTGGTCCAGCCAGTCGTGCGGCGGCACGCGGGCCGCCAGGGCCTGCCAGCCCGGCAGCAGCGTCTGCGCCCGGTGCAGCGCGGGCTGCGCGCCCTCATCCCAGCGTGTCGCCATCAGCGCGGCCCACCAGCCGCCCGGGCGGGCCTGGCGGGACAGCGCAATCAGCTCGTCGTCGGTCGCACCGAAGAGCGGGCAGCGCAGCGCATGCGCCAGCGACAGGTCGTGGCCCGGCGAGACCAGCGCGTCCAGCACCGCGATCACGTCCCGTGCCTCGGGCGCATCCAGCAGCGCACGGTCCTCCGGCGCGACGTGGTCGATGCCGCGCTCGCGCAGGGCGCGGGCCACCCAGCGCAGCGGCTCGCGCTTGCGGCTGAGCACGAAGACCTCGCCCGCGCGCAGCCCGCCGGCGATCAGCTCGGCGATGGCCGCGGCGATCTGGCGGCCCTCCTGCAGGCGCAGGGCTTCTTCCGGCAGCAGGCGCGGAGTGGTCAGGCTGTCGCGCCAGGCATCGGCCACCGGCGGCAGGCCACTTGGGGGCTGGGCCTCGCGGGCGTCGTCCACGCCCTCGGCCGCCGCCGCCTCCGCGGCCTTGCCCTTGGCGGCGGGGCGTGCTCGTGCAATCACCGGCAGCGCGCGCACGCGCCCGACTGCCTGCGAGGCGGTGGTGTGCGGCCGGAAGCCGGCAAAGGCGCCCTCCTCTCCCGCTGCGGCAAACACGGCGTTGAGCGAGGCCAGCACCGCCGGGGCATTGCGCCGCGTGTGGTCGCAGGCCAGGCGCCGGCCGCCCAGGCCATGCACCACGAAATCGCTGGCGGCGGAGAACACCCGCGGCTCGGCGCCGCGGAAGCGGTAGATGCTCTGCTTGGGGTCGCCGACGATGAACACACCCGGCGGCTCGCGCCCGCTCAGGCCCCCGCCGGCGCCGGCATAGCCGGCCAGCCAAGCCTGCAGCGCCTGCCACTGCAGCGGGCTGGTGTCCTGGAATTCGTCGATCAGCACCTGGCGCACGCGCGCATCCAGCCGCTCCTGCACCCAGCCCGACAGCGTCGCATCGCGCAGCAGGCGCACGGCGGCGGCCTCCAGGTCGGCCATGTCGGCCAGGCCGCGCTCCTGCTTGAGCGCTGCATAGGCCTGCAGCAGCACCGCGCTCAGCCGCACCATGCAGCCGTGCAGCCGGCAGGCGCGCTGCTGCTCGCGCAGCTCGGCCAGGTCCTGCAGCTCGTCGGCCAGCGCGGGCCAGCCGGCCAGCTCGGGCAGCCTCTTGCGCGGCTCGCCCTTGTCGGTGAAGAGCGCCTTGCGCACCTCGTCGAAGCGCGACGCCTCGTCGGCCAGCGCCACGGCCTGCTCCAGCTGCGCCGCCTGTTTCTGCGCAGTGGCGCTCTTGTGTGCGCCCCAGGCACGGGCCAGAGCGATCAGCCGGCCCGACCATTCGGCCCCGCCCAACGCGGCTTCAGCATCCACGCCGGCCCACGCTGGCTTGCAGTCACCGGGTGCAGCCACGCTCGCATCCAGGCTGCCGCCGTGCTGGGACGCCTCGATCTCGGTGCGCCGCGCAAGCGCGGCTTCCAGCCAGTCGTCGGTGGACGCACGGCCCAGCTCGTGGATGAGCTGGGCATAGTCTGCGCGCAGCGCCTCGTCGGCATCGACGCGCGCCAGGAAGCGGCGCCACAGCTCGGGCCGCAGCTCGGCCGTCTCCTCGATCAGCGCAGGCTCAGGCGGCAGGCCGATCTCGGCCAGCAGATCCAGCGGGGCGGCTCGCAGCAGGCGTGAGAACCAGCCGTGAAAGGTATGGATCTCCACCGCGCGCCCCTGCTCCAGCACGCGCCGATAGAGCGCACCCAGGTCGACCTGGCGCTGCCGGGCGGCGTCGGCATCCAGGCCACGCTGCACCAGGGCCTCGATGCGCGCGGCCGGCGTCGCGGCGGCGAAGTCGCGCAGCCAGTCCATCAGCCGCTCGCGCATCTCGGCCGCGGCCTTGCGGGTGAAGGTGATGGCCAGGATCTCGTGGGCCGGCACGCCGTCCAGCAGCGCACGCAGGATGCGCGAGACCAGCATCCAGGTCTTGCCCGCGCCGGCGCAGGCCTCCACTACCACGCTGTTGCGCGGGTCGCAGGCCTGGGCATAGAACGCATCGGGGCCGACCAGGCAATCGTCGATCCAGTAGGAGGCCGATGAAGGCGCGGGGGACGACGCCGGCGCATCGCCCGCGGCCAGGAGCTCCGGTCGCTCATCCATCGTGTCGTTCCTCATGTGGCCCGGGCAGCGCAGGCGGCAGCGGCGAAGCGCCCTGCTCCCAATGGTCGCGCCGGCACAGGCCGCGCACGCGGCAGTAGTCGCAAGCCCGGCCCTCCCCCAGCGCGGGCAGCGGCGCACCCTGGGCGATGCGGGTCATGTCGTCCACCACGCCTTCGATCAGCGCCGACGCGGTGGCCCGCACATCGGCATGCGGCACCGGCTTGACCCTGCGGTCCTCCAGGCTCAGGTAGCCGGCCTGCAGTTCGCGGCGGGGCGCGGTGGGCTCGTCCGCATCGCCACGCTCCCTGTCCAGCAGCGCGGCATAGAAGGCCAGCTGCGTGTCCTCGGTCAGCGGCTTCATGCGCTGCTGCAGCGCATCGGCCCGCGTGGTCTTGTAGTCGAGGATGCGCCATGCCCGGCGGGGGCCGCCCTCGCCATCGGCCATCACGCTGTCCACGCGGTCGAGCTGGCCGGTCAGCACCATGCCCAGCTCGTCCAGCGCCGCAAGCCGCACGGTGATCGACTGCTCCATGCGCGCCACCTGTGCGCCGCGCCGGCGCTCGGCCAGCCACCAGTCCACATAGCGCTGTGCCACCTGGCCGAACGCGGTCGCATAGGGCAGGAAGGCCGGCCGCGCGGCATCGTCGTCCCAGCCCTGCTCGTGTGCCACCTCGCGGGCGATGGCCTGCAGGCGCTCCACCTCGGCAGCGGCCTGCACCTCCCCGGCCGGCTCTTGCTCGTGATAGCGGCGCAGCACCGCATGCAGCCAGCTGCCGTAGTCGCGGGCATCGACGCCGTCTTCGAGCTCCTCCACCTCGCCCAGGCCCAGCATGCGCTCGGCATGGAAGCGGTACGGGCAGGCGCGCAGGGCCTCGTACGCGGTGGCATGCAGCCGAGCCGGCAAGGCGGCGATCGGCCAGCGCGGCTGCGGGGGCGCCTGCAACACCACCGGCAGCGGCAGCCGGGCCAGCGGCTCGGCGGCCAGGGGCAGCGCCAGGCCGCCGTGCTCCAGCCGCCAGCGCTCCAGCAGCGGGCTGGGGCCCAGCGGCCGCTCGCCATCCGCATGCCGCCACGACAGATGCACCCGCGGGCTGGCCATCAGCAGCCGCAGCGCGGTCCATTGCTGCTCGCGCAGCAGGCCACGTGTGGGCAGGCCCAGGGTCTGCATCGCGGCCTCGCCCAGCAGCCCGGGCGCGACGGTGGGCTCGCCCAGATGCTCGTCGTCCACGCCGGGCCACACGACCGCGGCAAACGGCCGCAGCACGGCCCGCGCCATCGGGGTGACGATCACCTCGGCCCGCGCGGTCGGCGACGGCGTGAAGGCCACCTCCTCCAGCACCTCGTCCACCCAACGGATCAGCCCGTCCAGGTCCACGCGCCAGTCGTGCGCGGCGGCCGCCCAGGAGGCATCGGGCACAGGCCCGCCGCTGAGGTCGTCCAGATCCTCCAGATGCAGCGCCTGCAGCACGCGCTGACCCGCGGCGTCGTCCTGCAGCCCTCGCCAGGCACCCGTGTCCTGCAGCAGCTGCTTCAGGCGCAGCAGCGCCTCGTCCAGCGGCAGCCGGCCCGGCCAGGACGCGCCCCAGTCACCCAACAGGGCGCGGGCGCGGGCCCACAGCGCCAGCGCGGCTTCGTCGCCACCCGCCTGGCCCGGCGCCTGGGACGGGCTGCGCGGCAGCTCCGCTGGCCAGGCCCGCACCCAGGTGCGCCGGCGCGCCAGGCGCTCCAGCTGGTCCAGCGCCTGTGCGCCGGCATCGCCCTCGCCGTCGTCCAACGACTGAGCCGGCAGGCCGCCGCATTTGAGCGCATCCAGCAGTTCGTCCATCGTCGCCCGCGGCCGGCAGGCCTTGAGCAGCGCCATCAGCGCCGCAGCCGCGCGCGTGGTCGAGAGCTTCCAGCCCGTCTCATCGGCCAGCGGCACACCACCGCGCGCCAGCAGTGCCTCGACGCGGCGCACCAGCCCGCGGTCCTGGGCGATCAAGGCGATGGGCAGTGGCGCGTGCTCTTCCTCGCCCCCTGCCTGCGCGTGCCCGCGCTCCGCCAGCAGCCGCAGCACCCGCGCCGCGGCCCATTGCGCCTCGGTCTCCGCATCCAAGGCCACGGCCACATCCAGCTGCTCATCGCATCGCTCGGGCACCACGCCGGCATCCAGCCACAGCACCGGCACACCGTCATCCAGCGCCGCCTGCAGCCGCGCCTCGACCAGCGGCTCCAGCCCGATCGCGCTGGTTGCGATCCAGGCCGGCGCCTTGTGGGCGAACAGGGCGTCGCTGCCCGGCTCGGTCGTGGCGAGCGCCCATTCGACGGCTAGCGCAGCCAGCAGGCGCTCGCGGGCGCCCGGGCTTGCCGGTGCCGCGGCGGCCACCGTCTCGCGGGCCTGTGCGTCGAACGCCGCACGCTGATCGGGCCGCGTGGCTGCCCGGACCCGCGCCACGGCCTGCGCGGTTTCCACCAGCCGTCCCAGGGCCTGCTCGAAGCCCCGCGCATCGCGTCGCTGCCAGTCGCGCGCCCAGGTCTCGCGCAGCAGCAGCGTGCGGGCGATCAGCCGGTCCGTCACCGGCTCACCGGATAGCCGCCCGGGCTCGGCGGCAACCGGCGGCGCCACGCGGTCGAGCAGCGTGCGGGTGGTCTCCATGCGGGGCATCCAGCCGCCGCCGGTGTCCGCCCACGCCCGCTTGGCCAGCGGCAGGTGCGCAGCGAACGGCAGCAGCACCACCACATCGGACAGCTGCGGATCGCCGGCGGCCAGGCCTTGTGCATCCAGCCAGCTGCGGATGCGCTCCGCCCAGGCGCGCCAGGCAGCCTTGTCGCCCCCGGCCAGCACGCAGGCCAGGCGACTGTCGGCTATGGAAGTCATAGAGCGCACCCGGTCACGCCGTCCCGGCCGCCAGGGGCCTTTGTGTCAGAATCATTTCGACTGTCCAAGGGCCGCATCCGCACGCATTTGAAGCGGTGATGCACACAGCGCCCACCGGCCGCTTGAGGCGGCCTCCTTCAAGGATTTGAGCATGAGCAGCGAGCTGATCAAACACATCTCCGACGCGTCCTTCGACGCCGACGTGCTGAAGGCCGACCGGCCCGTCCTGGTTGACTTCTGGGCCGAATGGTGCGGCCCCTGCAAGATGATCGCCCCCATCCTGGACGAGATCGCCGGCACCTATGACGGCCGCGTGCAGATCACCAAGATGAACGTCGACGAGAACCGCGCCGTGCCGGCCAAGTTCGGCATCCGCGGCATCCCGACGCTGATGATCTTCAAGGGCGGCCAGCTCGCCGCCACCAAGGTCGGCGCGCTGTCCAAGGCGCAATTGACGGCCTTCCTCGACGCGCACCTATAATCGCGCTCCAAGCAGCCGGCTGCGCAAGAAGCCGCGGCCGGTTGCGATGCGGGGGCCCCACCCCCACTGATCGCAGCCACACCCAGACTGTCGTCGGCCAGCGATCCCCGGCAGGGCAGCACGCCCCTCAGCCGGCTCTCCCAGACCATTCACCCCATCGCCGAGTCCGGCGCGCTGCATCGCAGTTGCGCACTGCCCGCGACCAGCGATCCGCCCGTCCGATGCCCGCCGCGTGATGCCGGGCCATTCCGACACCAAGGGTCATCCCATGCACCTGTCAGAACTCAAAGCCCTCCACATCTCGGAACTGGTCAAGATGGCCGAGGCCCTGGAGCTGGAAAACGTCAGCCGCATGCGCAAGCAGGAGCTGATGTTCGCCATCATGAAGAAGCGCGCCAAGGGCGGCGAGCAGGTCTTCGGCGACGGCGTCCTTGAAGTGCTGCCCGACGGCTTCGGCTTCCTGCGCGCGCTGGACACCAGCTTCATGGCGTCCACCGACGACATCTACCTCTCGCCCAGCCAGATCCGCCGCTTCAACCTGCACACCGGCGACATGATCGAAGGCGAGGTGCGCGTGCCCAAGGACGGCGAGCGCTACTTTGCGCTGGTCAAGGTGGACCGCATCAACGGCCTGTCGCCCGACGTCAACAAGAACAAGATCATGTTCGAGAACCTGACGCCGCTCTTCCCCAAGGAGCAGTTCAGGCTCGAGCGCGAGATCAAGTCCGAGGAGAACATCACCAGCCGCATCATCGACCTGATCGCCCCCATCGGCAAAGGCCAGCGCGCCCTGCTGGTGGCGCCGCCCAAGACCGGCAAGACGGTGATGATGCAGAACCTGGCCCACGCGCTGACGGCCAACTACCCGGACGTGCACCTGATCGTGCTGCTGGTCGATGAGCGGCCCGAGGAAGTGACCGAGATGCAGCGCACCGTGCGCTGCGAGGTCATCAGCTCCACCTTCGACGAGCCCGCCGCCCGCCACGTGCAGGTGGCCGAGATGGTGATCGAGCGCGCCAAGCGCCTGGTCGAGCTCAAGAAGGACGTGATCATCCTGCTGGACTCCATCACCCGCCTGGCCCGCGCCTACAACAACGTGCTGCCCAGCTCCGGCAAGGTGCTCACCGGCGGCGTGGACGCCAACGCGCTGCAGCGCCCCAAGCGCTTCTTCGGCGCGGCGCGCAACATCGAGGAAGGCGGCTCGCTGACCATCATCGGCACGGCGCTGATCGACACCGGCAGCCGCATGGACGAGGTGATCTACGAGGAGTTCAAGGGCACGGGCAACTGCGAGATCCACATGGACCGCCGCATGGCCGAGAAGCGCGTCTACCCGTCCATCCTGCTCAACAAGTCCGGCACGCGCCGCGAGGAGCTGCTGCTCAAGCCGGAGATCCTGCAAAAGAGCTGGATCCTGCGCAAGCTGCTCTATCCGATGGACGAGATCGAGGCGATGGAGTTCATCCTCGACAAGATGAAGAACACCAAGAACAACCACGACTTCTTCGACATGATGCGAAGAGGTGGGTGAGTCCTGCACTGGCTATAATCGCCGGTTTTCCGCTTTCGGAAAGTGCGTCGCATGGGGCGACGTGGCTTCCATCAGTGTCACAGCGCGAGGTTTCCCATGAAAGAAGGCATCCATCCCGAGTACCGCGACGTCTGCTTCGTCGATCTGTCCAACGGCTTCAAGTTCGTCACGCGCTCGTGCGTGCAGACCAAGGAGACCGTGAAGCTGGACGACGGCCGCGAAGTGCCGCTCTTCAAGCTCGAAACCTCCAGCGAATCGCACCCCTTCTACACCGGCACGCAAAAGAGCATCGACTCCCTGGGCGGCCGCGTGGAGAAGTTCCGCAACAAGTTCGCGCGCGTGGGCATCAAGAAGTAAGACCTCGGCAGCCGCTGGCTGCCGCCACCGGTCTGACACAAGGCGGCCTCCGGCCGCCTTTTTCATGTTCGCGTGGGTGCGGCCGCCCTTTTTATGTCCATGCGGCTCCGCTCCCCTTCTCGCGTCTTTGCGGCTGCGGCCGCCGTTTAAGTGGCCGTGTTGCTTCGGTTGCCTCTTCATGACGGGCGGCTTCGGCAGCCTGTCATGGCCGCGCGCGGCCCGGGCCGCGCTGCTCCCCTGCGCACGCCCAGCCGGCACAATCGTGCGCCCGCTCGCCGACCGCCTGTCGCCGCTGCTCCTTGTCGTGACCCAGCCCAATCCCGCCCTCGTCACCCAACGCGACGTCCAGCGCCTGCCGCGCGTTGCGCTGTGGCTGTTCTGCGCCGCATACCTGTTGCCCGGGCTCTTCGGCCGCGACCCTTGGAAGCACGCCGACATCACCGCCTTCGGGCACATGCTGGGCATTGCCCGAGGCTGGGCGCCGCTGCTGGAGCCGTCCATCGGCGGCGTGGCGGCGCAGGAGGGCGGCCTGCTGCCCTACTGGCTGGGCGCGGCCTTCATCCGCCTGCTGCCCTGGCTGGACCCGGCCTTTGCGGCCCGGGTGCCGTTTGCCATGCTGCTGGGCGGCGTGCTGGCGCTGACCTGGTACAGCTGCTACTACCTGGCGCGCACCGATGCGGCCCAACCGCTGCCGCTGGCCTTCGGCGGCGAGGCGCGGCCGGTGGACTATGCACGCGCCCTGGCCGACGGCGCGCTGCTGGCATTGATCGCCACGCTGGGCCTGCTGCAGCTGGGCCACGAGACGACGCCAGAGCTGCTGCAGCTGGCCGGCACCGCCCTCTTCCTCTACGCGCTGGCCGCCGCGACGGCCGGCAAGCCGCTGGCGCCTCGCCTGGCGATGCTGATCGCCCTGCCGCTGATGGCGGGCAGCGGCGCCGCCACGCTCGCGGTGCTGCTCGCCCTGCTCGCCCTGGCTGCGGCGCTGCTGCCGCACGCGCCGGCCGGCCTGCGCCGACTGCGCCCGTGGACGGCCGCGGCCTGCATGCTGGCCATCGTGCTGGCCACGGCCATGCAGACCTGGAGCTGGCGGCTGGGCTGGCCAGAATCCTGGTCGTCCCTGGCCCGCATGCTGCTGTGGTTCACCTGGCCGGCCTGGCTGCTGGCGGGCTGGACGCTGTGGCGCTGGCGCGGGCGGCTGCAGGAGCCGCACATCGCCCTGCCCGCGCTGGTGACGCTGCTGTGCCTGGCCGGCAGCCTGGCCATGGGCGGCTCGGACCGGGCGCTGCTGCTGGCCCTGCCCTCGCTGGCCGTGCTGGCCGCCTTTGCGCTGCCCACGCTCAAGCGCGCGGTGTCCGCCGCCATCGACTGGTTCTCGGTGTTCTTCTTTACCGTGCTGGCACTGGCGATGTGGGTGATCTATGGCGCCATGCACACCGGCATTCCGGCGCAGACGGCGGCCAATGTCTACAAGCTGGCCTCGCCGGGCTTTCGGCCCGCATTCTCGGCGTGGGCACTGGGCTGGGCGATCGCCGGCACGCTGGCCTGGCTGGCGCTGGTGCGCTGGCGCACGGCGCGCCATCAGCACGCACTGTGGAAGAGCCTGGTGCTGCCGGCCAGCGGCGTGGCCTTGTGCTGGCTGCTGGCCATGACGCTGTGGCTGCCGGTGCTGGACCAGGCACGCAGCTACCGCAGCCTGGTGGAGCGCACGTCCCGCCACATCCCGCCGGCCGTGCGGTGCGTGGCGGCGCCGGGGGCCAGCACCAGCCTGCTGGCGGCGCTGGAGTACTTCGGCCACTACGAGGTGCACGGGCAGCCGCAGGCGGACGAGGCGTCCGGTTGCCGCTACCTGGTGATCAGCCTGCCCTCGCGCGAGGTGGCGCCGCTGCGCCCGGGCTGGCGCTTCATCGCCCGCGAGCGCGAGCGCACGATCAACACCGAATCGCTGCTGGTGTATCGCCGCAGCCGCTGAGGCGGTTGCCGCCTCAGCCAACGAGGGCTCCGCATGGGAAGCTGGGCGCCCGCCCGAATCGCGCTGCTCACCACCTTGGCGCGCGCGAAAGGCCCGCGGGTGCAGCGAGGGCCCGACGTGCTTTTGCTGGGGTCGTTTCGCCTGCCGGCCTCAGGCCTGCGACGCCACTGCGGGCACGCCCGGCCGGCCGTCGTGGGCACTGCCCAGCCGCACCCGCGCGGCCGGGAAGGCCAGCGTGAAGCTGGAGCCCTTGCCGAGCTGGCTCTCCACGCGCAGCTCGCCGCCGTGACGCTGCGCCACGTGCTTGACGATGGACAGCCCCAAGCCGGTGCCGCCGGTGTCGCGTGAGCGGCTGCTGTCGACGCGGTAGAAGCGCTCGGTCAGCCGCGGCAGGTGTTCGGGCTCGATGCCCGGGCCGGTATCGACCACGATGAAGCGGCCCTCGCCGTCGGGATGGACGTCCCAGGTCACGGTGATGCTGCCGCCTTCGGGTGTGTAGCGCACCGCGTTGTTGACCAGGTTGCCCAGTGCGCTGAGCAGCTCGGTCTCGGCGCCGGCGATCTGCGCTGCGGCCACGTCCGGATGGTCGGGCGGCGTGAAACGCAGCGTGTGCCGGCCCTGAGACAGGCTGCGCGCGTCCGTCTCGGCCACGGCCAGCAGCTTGGCAGCCGGCACCCAGGTGTCCAGCGGCGGGCGCGGGCTGCCCTCCAGTCGCGCCAGCGTCAGCAGGTCGCTCACCAGGGCCTGCATGCGGCCGGTCTGCTGGGCCATCAGCGTCAGCACGCGCTTGCGCTCGACCTCGGTCAGCGGCAGGTTGGCAAGCGTCTCGATGAAGCCGGCCACCACCGTCAAAGGCGTGCGGATCTCGTGCGACACGTTGGCCACGAAGTCGCGGCGCATGACCTCGTTGCGCTCGCGCTCGGTGACATCCATGCTCAGCACCAGCTTCATGCCCTCGCCGAACACGCGCACCACCACCTGCAGCACGCCGTCGCCGGAGGGGCTGGGCATCTTGACCGGCTGGTCATAGGCGCGCGACTGCAGGTAGGCCACGAAGATCGGCGAGCGCACGAGGTTGGTGATGCGCTGCTGCAGGTCGCGCTCCGGCTGCAGGCCGAAGTGGGCGGCGGCTACGGTGCTGAACCAGACGATGTGGTCCAGCCCGTCGAGGATCATGACGCCGTTGGGCGAGGCCTCGATGGCCTCGAAGAACTGGTCCAGCCGGCGGCGCTCGGCGGCGGTCTCGGCCTCGCGCAGCCGCACCAGGCGCTCGATGCGATGGGCCAGCTCGCCCCACAGGCCGGAGTCCCGGGGCGGCGGGCCGTCCAGCGAGCGACGCAGCCAGTTCAGCAGGCGCACGCCGTGCACCGTGTCGCGCAACGCCATGACGCCGGCGGCGGCCGCCGCGCCAAGCAGCGAGGCCAGCAGCGGCAGGTGCAGCTGCTCGCCGAAGAAATAGCCGATGGCGGTGCCGAAGACCAGGGCCACCAGCCCCGCAAGCATGCGCGGCAGGATCCAGACGATGGGGCGGGGAGCGGCGTTCACGTTGAATGGCCGGCGCGGCGGGTGCCGGCCGGGGATGGCATGCGGTGGACGGCGGAGGCGACCGGCATCAAGCCATCATCCGGCAGAGACCGCTTGCACCTGCTGCGTCAGCCGGTAGCCCGCGCCGCGCACGGTCTCGATCATCTGCGCGCACTTGGCTGGCGACAGCGCCTCGCGCAGGCGCTTGACGTGCACGTCCACCGTGCGCTCTTCGATGAAGACATGGTCGCCCCAGACGCGGTCGAGCAGCTGTGCGCGGCTGTGCACGCGCTCGGGGTGGGTCATCAGGAAGTGCAGCAGGCGAAACTCGGTGGGGCCGACCTTGATCTCCTGCTCGCCCACGCTGACACGCCGCGTGGCCGGATCCAGACGCAGGCGGCCCACCTCCACCGCGCTGTCCAGCGCTTCGGGCGCCTTGCGGCGCAGCACGGCGCGGATGCGGGCCATCAGCTCGTTGGTGGAAAACGGCTTGGCCAGGTAGTCGTCCGCTCCGGCATCCAGGCCGGCGACCTTGTCGGTCTCGTCGGCGCGCGCGGTCAGCATGATGATGGGCAGCTCGCGCGTGCGCTGCTCGCTGCGCCAGCGCTTGGCCAGCGACAGGCCGGACTGCCCCGGCAGCATCCAGTCGAGGATGACCAGGTCGGGCAGCACGCGGGTGACCTCCGACTGCGCCTGGTCGGCGGTGGCGGCCAGCGTCACCTCGTAGCCCGCATGGCGCAGGTTCAGCGAGATCAGCTCCGCGATCGCGGCTTCATCTTCGACGATCAGCACTCGGCTCATGGCTGCTCCTGCGGCCGGCGCGATCAGCGCAGCACGGACTCCAGGGACTCGACCGTGTTGTGACGCACGTCGGTGCCCTTGACGATGTAGATGATCTGCTCGGCCAGGTTCTTGGCATGGTCGCCCACGCGCTCGATGGCCTTGGCCACGAACACCAGGTCGATGGACGCGGTGATGGTGCGCGGGTCTTCCATCATGTAGGTGATGAGCTTGCGCATCAGGCCCTCGAACTCCTGGTCGATCTGGTTGTCCTGCTTGATCACCTCCACCGCCTTGTGCGCGTCCAGCCGGGCGAAGGCGTCCAGGGCCTTGCGCAGCGACGCGGTGGCCAGCCCGGCCTCGAAGGACACGTCGCCTGCGGGCAGGCGCAGCCGGCTGGACATGCCGGTGTTGATCAGGCGCTGCACGGTACGGGCGATGCGCGCGGCCTCGTCGCCCACGCGCTCCAGGTTGCCGATGGTCTTGGAGATGGCGATCAGCAGCCGCAGGTCGCGGGCCGTGGGCTGGCGGCGGGCGATGATGGTGGACAGGTCGCTGTCGATCTCCACCTCCATCTGGTTGACCCGCTCCTCCTCGGCCAGCACCTGCGAGGCCACCTCGCCGCTGAAGTTGGTCAGCGCATAGATGGCCTGGGCGACCTGCGACTCCACCAGCCCGCCCATCTCCAGCACGCGGGAGGAGATGTCGCTGAGCTCGGCGTCGAACTGCGTGGAAAGGTGCTTTTCCGTCATGTCGGTCTCCTGGTGTGCCGTGCCGGTCAGCCGAAGCGGCCGGTGATGTAGTCCTCGGTGTCCTTCTTCTTGGGCTTCATGAAGATCTCGGACGTGGGGCCGTACTCGATCAGCTCGCCCAGGTACATGTAGGCGGTGAAATCCGAGCAGCGCGCGGCCTGCTGCATGTTGTGGGTGACGATCAGCACGGTGTAGTCGGCCTTGAGCTCGTGGATCAGCTCCTCGACCTTGCCCGTGGAGATCGGATCCAGCGCCGAGCACGGCTCGTCCAGCAGCAGCACCTCGGGCTTGATGGCGATGCCGCGGGCGATGCACAGCCGCTGCTGCTGGCCGCCGGAGAGGCTAGCGCCGCTTTGCTGCAGCTTGTCCTTCACCTCGTTCCACAGCGCGGCCTTCTTGAGTGCCCACTCCACGCGCTCGTCCATCTCCATGCGCGAGAGGTTCTCGAACAGCCGCACGCCGAAGGCGATGTTGTCGTAGATCGACATCGGGAACGGCGTGGGCTTCTGGAACACCATGCCCACGCGGGCGCGCAGCAGCGACACGTCCTCCTTGGTGGTGAGGATGTCCTCGCCGTCGAGCAGGATCTGGCCTTCTGCGCGCTGCTCGGGATAGAGCTCGAACATGCGGTTGAAGGTGCGCAGCAGCGTCGACTTGCCGCAACCCGACGGGCCGATGAAGGCCGTCACCTTGTTCTCGGGCAGCTCCAGGTTGACGTTCTTCAGCGCATGGAACTTGCCGTAATAGAAGTTCAGGTTGCGAACGGCCAGCTTGGGCTTGGTGGGGGTTTGAACCTTGGTGTCCACGACGGTATCCCGAAGAATCAATGACGGTTGCGGAACAGGCTGCGCGCCGCGATGTTGAGCACCAGCACGGCCAGCGTGATGAGGAAGACCCCGGCCCAGGCCAGCTTCTGCCAGTTCTCGTAGGGGCTCATCGCGAACTTGAAGATGACCACCGGCAGGTTGGCCATGGGCTCGCCCAGGTTGAGCGTCCAGAACTGGTTGGACAGCGCGGTGAACAGCAGAGGCGCCGTCTCGCCGGCGATACGTGCCAGCGCCAGCAGCACGCCGGTGATCACGCCGGCCCGCGCGGCCTTGAGCGTGATGGACAGGATCACGCGCCACTTGGGCATGCCCAGCGCATAGGCCGCCTCGCGCAGCGCATTGGGGATGAGCGCCAGCATGTTCTCGGTGGTGCGGATGACCACCGGGATCACGATCAGCGTCAGCGCCAGCACGCCGGCAATCGCCGAGAAGGTCTTCCAGCGGGCGACCACCACGCTGTAGATGAACAGGCCGATGACGATGGACGGCGCCGACAGCAGGATGTCGTTGATGAAGCGCGTGACCGAGCCCAGCCAGGTGCGCTGGCCGTACTCGGCCAGGTAGATGCCGGCCAGCACGCCGATGGGCGTGCCCAGCAGCGTAGCCAGGGTCACCATCAGCGCCGAGCCGGCGATCGCATTGGCCAGGCCGCCCGTCTCGGCCATGGGCGCGGGCGTCATCTCGGTGAAGGTGGCCAGGGCCAGGCCGCCCAGGCCCAGGCGCACCGTCTCGATGAGGATCCAGATCAGCCAGAACACGCCGAAGGCCATGGCGGCCAGCGACAGCGTCAGAGCAATGGCGTTGAGCCGCTTGCGCGAGGCGTGGCGCTTGCGGCGCAGGGCGTTCAGGGACGCGGTGGCGCTCATGTGCGCGCTCCTTCGTTCTTCTTCAGGCGCATCAGCAGCACCTTGGACAGGGACAGCACGACGAAGGTGATGAAGAACAGCACCAGTCCCAGGTAGATCAGGGACGCCTGGTGCAGGCCCTCGCCCGCCTCGGCGAATTCATTGGCCAGCGCCGACGTGATGCTGTTGGCCGGCTCGAAGAGCGACAGCGAGTCGAGCTGGTTCATGTTGCCGATGACGAAGGTCACCGCCATGGTCTCGCCCAGGGCGCGGCCCAGGCCCAGCATGATCCCGCCGATGACGCCGGTCTTGGTGTAAGGCAGCACCACCTTCCAGACCACCTCCCAGGTGGTCGAGCCCAGCCCGTAAGCCGACTCCTTGAGCATGGGCGGCGTCACCTCGAACACGTCGCGCATCACTGAGGCGATGAAGGGAATGATCATGATGGCCAGGATGATCCCCGCCGACAGCAGGCCGATGCCCACCGGCGCGCCGGAGAACAGCGTGCCCAGCAGCGGCACGCCGTCGGTCAGCTTCTGCAGCGGCTGCTGCACGTACTGCGCCAGGATGGGGCCGAACACCAGCAGGCCCCACATGCCGTAGACGATGGAGGGCACGGCCGCCAGCAGCTCGATGGCGATGCCCAGCGGGCGCTTGAGCCAGCCGGGGGCCAGCTCGGTCAGGAAAAGCGCGATGCCGAAGCTCACCGGCACGGCGATCAACAGCGCGATGAGCGAGGTCATCAGCGTGCCGTAGATCATCACCAGCCCGCCGTAGCGGTCCATGGCCGGATCCCACTCGCTGCGCCACAGGAAGCTCAAGCCGTATTCCGTGATGGCCGGCCAGGCGCCGACGACCAGCGAGGCCATGATGGCGAACAGCAGCACCAGCGTGAGCACGGCCGCGCCGCGCGCACAGCCGGCGAACAGCATGTCGATCCAGCGGCTCTCGATGCGGCGCACCGGCGGGCGCGACAGGGGCAGCGTTCGGGGCTGTGGGGGATTCTGGTTCACGGATTGGGCAGGTAGGGCAACGGACATCACGCCTCCATACGCAAAGACAGGGGGCTGCCGCCCCCTGCGTCGCGCCTGTCACCAGGCAGGACAGCCCGGCCGCCGCGCCGCACGGGATGCGACGCCTGCGCCCGGGCCGGGCCGATCACTTGTAGGCGATCGGCTTGCCGTCGGCACCGACGATGGACGCCCACTGCTTGCGCACCGTGGCCTCTACCGTGTCGGGCAGGGAGACGTACTCGAGATCGGAAGCCATCTTGTCGCCGTTGCTGTAGGCCCAGTCGAAGAACTTCAGCGCGGCAGACGCAGTGGCGGGCTTCTCCTGGCTCTTGTGCATCAGGATGAAGGTGGCACCCGAGATCGGCCAGGCGTTCTTGTCGGCCTGGTCGGTCAGGATCTGATAGAAGCTCTTGGACCAGTCGGCACCGGCAGCAGCGGCCTTGAAGGTCACGTCGTCCGGGGCGACGAAGTTGCCGGCCTTGTTGCGCAGCTGCACATAAGCCATCTTGTTCTGCTTGGCATAGGCGTACTCGACATAGCCGATGGCGCCCGGCAGTCGCTGCACGAAGGCCGACACGCCCTCGTTGCCCTTGCCGCCCGCGCCGGTGGGCCAATCCACTGCTGCGGCGCCCTCGCCCATCTTCGCGCGCCAGTCGGCGCTGACCTTGGCCAGGTAATTGGTGAAGATGAAGGTCGTGCCCGAGCCGTCGGCGCGGCGCACCACCTGGATGTCGTCATCCGGCAGCGCCAGGCCTGGATTGAGCGCGGTGATTGCCTTGTCGTTCCACTTGGTGATCTTCTTCAGATAGATGTCGGCCAGCACCTCGCCGGACAGCTTGAGCTGGCCCGGGGCCACGCCCTTGATGTTGACCACCGGCACCACGCCGCCAATCACGGTGGGGAACTGCACTAGGCCGTCCTTGGCCAGATCCTCGTCCTTCAGCGGCATGTCGGAGGCACCGAAGTCCACCGTCTTGGCCTTGATCTGCTTGATGCCCGCACCGGAGCCGACCGACTGATAGTTGACACGCACGCCGGTGGCCTTGTTGTAGGCGTCGGCCCACTTGGCGTAGAGGGGAGCGGGGAAGGTAGCGCCCGCACCCGTCACGTCCTGAGCAAAGGACGCCGAGGTGCCGATGGCGGCAAAGGCGGCAACGACGGCGGAGCGGATCAGTTTGCTGTTCATGCGCAATCCTGAGGAGCAGTGGGGATGTGACGCACTGTAGGCGGGCATTGTGACAGCGACATGACGGATCCTGCCCACCGTCGCCCCGTGTCACGGAGGGTCATGGCGCTGTCATAAAGCGCCTCTGGGCCAGGGGGCAAATGTCCCCCCGCACCGTTTGTTGGCCCGACTCCCAGGGGGGGCCGGGTCCGCTATGCCAGCGTAGCCGCCATGCGCGAGGCCAGGGTGCGCGCCTCCTCCAGGGTGGGCGCCTCGACCATGATGCGCAGCACCGGCTCGGTGCCCGACGGGCGGATCAGCACGCGGCCCTTGCCGGCCAGCGCACGCTCGGCCGCCTGCTTTTGCGCCTGCAGGCCGGCATGGGTGCGCCAGTCCACCCCGTCGGCCAGCCGCACGTTGACCAGCTCCTGCGGCATCAGCTGCACCGGGGCGGTCCAGTCCTGCAGGCTGCGTCCGCTGCGGCAGACCGCCTGCAGCACGGCCAGCGCGCTGACGATGCCGTCGCCCGTGGTGTGGCGGTCCAGCGCGATCAGGTGGCCGGAGCCCTCGCCGCCCAGCTGCCAGCCGCGGGCCTGCAGTTCCTCCAGCACGTAGCGGTCGCCCACCTTGGCACGGGCGAAATCCACGCCCAGCCGGCCGAGGCCGAGCTCCACCGCCATGTTGGTCATCAGCGTGCCGACCGCACCGGGCACGGCCTGGCCGCACTCCAGCCGGTCGGCGACCAGCACATAGAGCAGCTCGTCGCCGTTGTAGAGCCGCCCGCCGGCATCCACCAGCTGCAGCCGGTCGGCATCGCCGTCGAGCGCGATACCGTAGTCCGCGCCGCGCGCCCGCACCGCCTCCGCCAGCGCCGCAGGCGAGGTCGCCCCCACGCCGTCGTTGATGTTGAGGCCATCAGGCGCGCAGCCGATGCTGGAGACCTCCGCACCCAGCTCATGGAAGACCGCCGGCGCCACCTGGTAGGCCGCGCCGTGCGCCGCGTCGACGACGACCTTCAGCCCGCGCAGCGACAGCTCGTTCGGAAAGGTGCTCTTGCAGAACTCGATGTAGCGCCCGGCGGCATCGCCCAGGCGCCGGGCACGGCCCAGGTCCACCGAGCGCGCCCAGCGCGGCGTCTGCTCCAGCGCCGCCTCGACCGCGCGCTCCCATTCGTCGGGCAGCTTCTCGCCGCGGGCGGAGAAGAACTTCACGCCGTTGTCGGCATACGGGTTGTGCGAGGCACTGATCACCAGGCCCAGGTCCAGGCGCAGCGCGCGGGTCAGATAGGCCACGCCGGGCGTGGGCAACGGCCCGGTCAGCAGCACGTCCACGCCGGCCGAGGCGAAGCCTGCCTCCAGCGCGGACTCGAGCATGTAGCCCGAGATGCGGGTGTCCTTGCCGATCAGCACCGTGGGCCGGCCACCACCTTGCCGCAGCACCTGGCCGACCGCGTGGCCCAGCCGCAGCATGAAGTCCGGCGTGATCGGGTCGTCGCCCACCGTGCCGCGGATGCCGTCGGTGCCGAAGTACTTGCGCATGAGTCAGTCCTGAATGATCAAAAGGGGATGACGAAACCGGGCGGGGCAGCACAAGCCAGCATGGCCCCGAGCGGCTGCGATCAGCTGTGCTCGGCCCCAGCCATCAGCTGTCAGCTAAGGCGCCCGCAGGCCGCACGAGCCCGGCAGCCTGCCAGACCTTGAGCGCGTCCACCGTGGCCGCCACGTCATGCACGCGCACGATCTGCGCACCCTGCTGCACCGCGGCCAGCGCGGCGGCCACGCTGCCAGCCAGCCGCTCGCCCACCGGGCGGCCGGTGAGCGCCCCGAGCGAGGACTTGCGCGACCAGCCCACCAGCAGCGGTCGCCCCAGTGACTGGAAGGCCCGCTGGCGTTGCAGCAGCTCGAAATTCTGCTCGACTGTCTTGCCGAAGCCGATACCCGGATCCAGCGCCAGCCGTTCGCCAGCCAGGCCTGCCGCCAATGCCGCGGCAACCCGGCCGCGCAGATAGTCGCGCACCTCGTCCACCACGTCGCGATAGTCGGTGCGTGCCTGCATGTCGGCCGGCACGCCGCGCATGTGCATCAGGCACACGCCGCAGGATGGATGTGCGGCCACGGCGTCGAGCGCGCCGGGTGTCTCCAGGGCATGCACGTCGTTGATGATGTCTGCGCCCAGGGCCAGGGCGCGCTGCATGACCTCCGGCTTCCAGGTGTCGATGGACACCGGCACGCCGAGCGTCAGCGCATGCGCGAGCACGGGCTGCAGCCGGCGCCATTCCTCATCGGCGGGAACCAGCGGCGCGCCGGGGCGGGTGGACTCGCCGCCCAGGTCCAGGATGTCGGCCCCCTCGGCGACCAGCCGCTCGCAGTGCGCCCTGCCATCCGCCTGCGCGACATGCTGCCCGCCGTCGGAGAAGGAGTCTGGCGTGACGTTGACGATGCCCATGACCAGCGGCCGGGACAGCTCAAGGCGAAAGCGGGTGGTTTGCCAATGCATGGGGCGCAGGTCGGCGGAAGACGGCGTGGAGGAAGGGACGGCCGGCATGGGGCGTAGAGCGAGTCGTTTGCACAAGCGCGCCGGTTCAGGCTGGCCGCGCAGGCGTCAGGGCCAGAAACACCCGCGGGGCCCGAAGGCCCCGCAGAAAAGTCTGGCGCGCCGGCCGGACTCAGATGGCAGCCGGTGCGCCGTCGGTGTTGACCGGCGGCGTGCTGCCACCGCCGCTCTTGCCGCCGGTGGACGGCGTCCAGTCCTTGGGCGGACGCGGCGGGCGGCCGGCCATGATGTCGGCGATCTGGTCGGAGTCGATGGTCTCCCACTCCAGCAGGGCGCGCGCCATGGCGTGCATCTTGTCTTGGTTGTCCTCGATGAGCTTGCGCGCCGCGGCGTACTGCTCGTCGATGATCTTGCGGATCTCCTTGTCCACCTTCTGCATCGTCTCTTCCGAGACGTTCACCTGCTTGGTAATCGAGCGGCCCAGGAACACCTCGCCTTCGTTCTCGGCGTAGACCATAGGGCCCAGCTCGTCGGTCATGCCGTAACGGGTCACCATGTCGCGGGCGATCTGGGTTGCCCGCTCGAAGTCGTTGCTGGCGCCAGTGGTCATCTGGCTCATGAAGACTTCTTCCGCGATGCGCCCGCCGAACAGCACCGAGATCGTGTTGAGCATCCGATCCTTGTCCATGCTGTAGCGGTCGCCTTCCGGCAGCTGCATGGTCACCCCCAGCGCGCGGCCGCGCGGGATGATGGTGACCTTGTGCACCGGGTCGGTCTTGGGCAGCAGCATAGCCACCAGCGCATGGCCGGCCTCGTGATACGCGGTGTTCTTGCGCTCCTCCTCGGGCATGACCATGGACTTGCGCTCCGGGCCCATCAGGATCTTGTCCTTGGCCTTTTCGAAGTCCTGCATTTCCACCAGCCGCCCGTTGCGGCGAGCGGCGAAGAGCGCCGCCTCATTCACCAGGTTGGCCAGGTCCGCGCCGGAGAAGCCGGGCGTGCCGCGGGCCAGGATGTCGGTCTTGACGTCCTGGCCGACGGGCACCTTGCGCACGTGCACGTTGAGGATCTGCTCGCGGCCGCGCACATCGGGCAGCGTCACGTAGACCTGGCGGTCGAAGCGGCCAGGGCGCAGCAGCGCCGGATCCAGGATGTCCGGCCGGTTGGTGGCGGCGATCACGATGACACCGAGATTGGTCTCGAAGCCGTCCATCTCCACCAGCATCTGGTTGAGGGTCTGCTCGCGCTCGTCGTTGCCACCACCCAGGCCCGCGCCACGGTGACGGCCCACGGCGTCGATCTCGTCGACGAAGATGATGCAGGGCGCGTTCTTCTTGGCCTGCTCGAACATGTCGCGCACGCGGGCGGCGCCCACGCCGACGAACATCTCGACGAAATCGGAGCCGGAGATGCTGAAGAACGGCACCTTGGCCTCGCCCGCGATGGACTTGGCCAGCAGCGTCTTGCCGGTCCCCGGCGGGCCGACCATCAGCACGCCGCGGGGGATGCGGCCGCCCAGCTTCTGGAACTTCTGCGGATCACGCAGGAAGTCCACCAGCTCCTTGACTTCTTCCTTGGCCTCGTCGCAGCCGGCCACATCAGCAAAGGTGACCGAGTTGTTGCTCTCGTCGAGCATGCGCGCGCGGCTCTTGCCAAAGCTGAATGCCCCGCCCTTGCCGCCGCCCTGCATCTGACGCATGAAATAGATCCACACGCCGATGAGCAGCAGCATCGGCCCCCAGGAGAACAGCAGGTTCAGCAGCAGCGACGGTTCCTCGCGCGGCTTGACATCGAACTTGACGTCGTTGGCGATCAGGTCACCGATCAGGCCGCGGTCCAGGTTGGTCGCCGTGGTCGTGATGCGCTTGTCTTCGGTGGTCAGGGCCACCACCTCGGTGCCGCCCATGCCTTCCTGCAGGGTGACGCTCTTGATGCGCTTGCCGCGCACCTCTTCCAGGAATTCGGAGTACCCGACCCGGGAGCCCGTCACTGACCGGCCGTCGAACTGCTTGAAGACGGTGAACAGCACCAGGGCGATCACCATCCAGACGGCCAGTTTAGAGAACCATTGATTGTTCACCGCGGCTCCTTCGTCGCTCTATTCCTGATCCTTGCGCACGGCATACGGGCACTTGACGCACCCGGCCAGTCCGTGCTTTCGCGGTATCTGCGGCCAATTCTAGACGAGTCAACCCCGCCGCCCGATTGAAAAAGCCCCTGCGCCGGACAGCGCGGCAGCTATCACGCGCCCGCCGCGGACACGGCACGCGCCGCCTTGGGGCCGATGCCGACGAGGAAGGTCTCTGCGGAACGGTCGCGCGAGGCCTTGGGCTTGATCGGTTTCACCACGCGGAAGTGCCGCTTGAAGAGCTCAACGAGCTGGCTGTAGCCGCTGCCGTGAAATACCTTGCACACCAGCGCCCCGTCCGGCTGCAGATGCGCCAGGGCGAACTCGATGGCGAGCTCCACCAGGTGCGCGATGCGGGCGGCGTCGGACGACTCGATCCCCGACAGATTGGGCGCCATATCCGACAGCACCACGTCCAGCGGCTGGCCACCCAGCGCCGCGGCCAGCTCGGCCGCGACCGCGTCCTCGCGGAAATCGCCCTGGATGAATTGCACGCCCTCGATCGGCTCGAAATCCAGCAGATCAAGCGCCACGATGCTCCCCAGCAGTTCACCGACCGCCGCACCGCCCGTGCCGGCCTGCTTGGGGGCGAACTTGCGGCGCACGTACTGGCTCCAGGCCCCCGGGGCGGCGCCCAGGTCCACCACGCGCTGCCCCGGACGCAGCAGCTTGAGCGCCTCGTCGATTTCCTTGAGCTTGTAGGCCGCGCGGGAGCGGAAGCCCTCCTTCTGTGCGAGCTTCACATAGGGGTCGTTGACATGGTCGCTGAGCCACGCCTTGTTGACCTTCTTGCTTTTCGTCTTGATTTTCATCTGCCGTCGATAATAGGCGGATGCCCGCCATTCAATTGACCCCTGCCGAGCGCAAAGCCCACCGGGCCGATGCGCACCATCTGGACCCTGTCGTGCTCGTGGGGGCCGAGGGCCTGACCCCCGCGGTGGTCAAGGAAGCCGATGTAGCCCTGCGTGCCCACGGCCTGATCAAGGTGCGCGTGTTTTCCGACGATCGCCAAGCGCGTGAATCCGTGTTGGCCGACCTGTGCGACAAGCTGAGCGCCGCGCCGGTACAGCACATCGGCAAGCTGCTGGTGCTGTGGCGCCCTGTCCCCGAGAAGGCGAAGGCCGCCGAGGAAGCGCGCCGCCCGGGGCCGCGCATCGTCAAGGTCGTCAAGCCGTCCAAGAGCCCCAATCACCGCCCGACCGTCAAGAAGGTCAAGCTGCTGGGCAACGAGCGCGTCACCGCCGGCGGCAGCATCAAGCGCGCCAAGCACCGCATGACCAGCGCGAAAAAGCAATCCGCCGACTGAGCGACTGAGAATTGGGCCGGCTCAACGCCGGCCGCAGCAGCGCCAGGCCAGGATCGCAACCAGCACGATCTTGGCCGCGAAAAACCCGGACGACACCGCGTGCAGGCTGGCAAACGACCAGCCGCCCTGACCCGCGCGAGCCTGCTCCATCAGCGGCTGGATGATCTCGAAGCCGACGATGGTGCACAGCAGCGCGCCGAGTACGAGCATGAGTTCAACCGTGAACTGGCGGGCCGGAGCCGCCAAGTCTGCTTCGTCGTGCCTGCGAACCAGCCAGCGCTCGATCACGATGAGCAGGACCGCGAGCACGATGCTCGCGCGCGCCTCCAGCCAGAAATAGCGGCCCGCCACCCGGCCGGCAGCCGCACGATCGAGCATGGCAAACAGCGTGGGCGCAGCCAGGCCGCCGATGCTCAGCAGCATGCCGGCCCACAGACCGGCTGCCAGCGCGCGGATGCGCAGCAGCATCACTGGTAGCGCACCTCGACGATCTCGTAGCGCTTGATGCCGCCCGGCGCGCGCACCTCAGCCACGTCGCCGACGGAGCGGCCGATCATCGCGCGGGCGATGGGCGAGCTGACGGAGATGCGGCCCTCCTTGAGGTCGGCTTCGTCTTCGCCCACGATCTGATAGGTGACCGCCTCGCCGGACTCTTCTTCCTCAAGATCCACGGTGGCGCCGAACACCACGCGGCCTTCTGCATCCAGTGCGGCCGGGTCGATGATCTGGGCGGCGGCCAGCTTGCCCTCGATCTCCAGAATGCGGCCCTCGATGAAGCCCTGCTTGTCCTTGGCCGCGTCGTACTCGGCGTTCTCCGACAGGTCGCCCTGGGCGCGCGCCTCGGCAATGGCATTGATCACCGCAGGACGCTCGACGTGCTTGAGCCGGTGCAGCTCTTCCTTGAGCTTCTCGGCGCCGCGTTTGGTCAGCGGAATGGTCGACATGCGAAATCCTCGGGCAACAAAAAATTCGGCCGCCGCGCCTGAGGTCATCAGGGCACGCGGCGGCCTGGATCGAGAGAAATATTAGTGTAGCTGCGCGTGCAGCTCCTGCAGGGAATACACCACCAGATCGTCCTGGTGTTTGAGGGCCTCGGTCGCGGCCTCGCAGCCTGCCATCGTGGTGTAGTAGGTCACCCGGTTGGCCAGCGCCGCGGTGCGGATGCTGCGCGAGTCGGCGATGGCCGTGCGCGTCTCGTCCACCGTGGTGAAGACGAGCTGGATCTCGCCGGCCTTGATGGCATCGGCGATGTGCGGACGGCCGTCCTTGACCTTGTTGACCGGCTTGACGGGCACGCCTGCCGCAGCGATGGCCGCCGCCGTGCCCTTGGTGGCCACGACGTTGAAGCCCAGGGCCACCAGATCGCGCGCCACGGCGACGGCACGGGCCTTGTCCGCGTCCTTGACCGAGACGCAGACCGTGCCCTTGGCGGGCAGCCGGGAGCCGGCGCCGAGCTGGCTCTTGAGCATGGCCTCGCCGAAGGTCTTGCCCACGCCCATGACCTCGCCGGTGGAGCGCATCTCGGGGCCGAGCACGGGATCGACGCCGGGGAACTTGTTGAACGGGAAGACGGCCTCCTTGACGCTGAAGTAAGGCGGCACGACCTCGCCCTTCACGCCCGGCTGATCCTTGAGCTTGCGGCCGGCCATGCAGCGCGCAGCAATCTTGGCCAGCGGCTCGCCGGTGGCCTTGGAGACATAGGGCACGGTGCGGGAGGCGCGGGGATTGACCTCCAGCACATAGACGGTGGCCTGGTCGGTGCCGGCCGTCACATCGCCCTGGATGGCGAACTGCACGTTCATCAGGCCGACCACCTTGAGCGCCTTGGCCATCAGTGTGGTCTGGCGGCGCAGCTCGTCCTGCAGCGCCTGGGACAGCGTGTAGGGCGGCAGGGAGCAGGCCGAGTCGCCGGAGTGGACGCCGGCCTGCTCGATGTGCTCCATGATGCCGCCGATCATCACGTCGACGCCGTCGCTGATGCAGTCCACATCGACCTCGACCGCGTCGTCCAGGAAGCGGTCGAGCAGCACGGGCGATTTTTCGGAGACTCGCACCGCCTCGCGCATGTAGCGCTCCAGGTCCTTGTCGCCGTGGACGATCTCCATCGCGCGCCCGCCCAGCACGTAGCTGGGCCGCACGACCAGCGGATAGCCGATCTCGTTGGCCAGCTTGAGTGCGTCCTCTTCGTTGCGCGCCGTGCGGTTGGGCGGCTGCTTCAGGCCCAGCTCATGCAGCAGCTTCTGGAAGCGCTCGCGGTCCTCGGCGATGTCGATGCTGTCGGGCGTGGTGCCGATGATCGGCACGCCATTGGCCTCAAGGTCCAGCGCCAGCTTGAGCGGCGTCTGGCCGCCGTACTGCACGATCACGCCGACCGGCTTTTCCTTGTCGACGATCTCCAGCACGTCTTCGAGCGTGACCGGCTCGAAGTACAGGCGGTCCGAGGTGTCGTAGTCGGTCGATACCGTCTCCGGGTTGCAGTTGACCATGATGGTCTCGTAGCCGTCCTCGCGCATGGCCAGGGCGGCGTGGACGCAGCAGTAGTCGAATTCGATGCCCTGGCCGATGCGGTTGGGGCCGCCGCCCAGGACCATGATCTTCTTGTTGGAAGTGGGCTCGGCCTCGCACTCCTCGTCATAGGTCGAGTACATGTAGGCCGTCTGCGTGGCGAACTCGGCGGCGCAGGTGTCCACGCGCTTGAATACCGGACGAACGCCCGCCGACCAGCGGGCTTGGCGGACGCGATGCTGATCGGTGGCGAGCAGCTTGGCCAGGCGGCGGTCGGAGAAGCCCTTGCGCTTGAGGAAGCGCAGCTCGTCGGCCGACAGGCTGTCCAGCTTGCGCGACTTCACATCGGCCTCGATCTGCACCAGCTCCTGGATCTGCGCCAGGAACCACGGGTCGATGCGCGTCTCCTCGAACACCTCGTCCAGGCTCATGCCGATGCGGAAGGCATCGCCGACGAACAGGATGCGCTCGGGGCCGGCACTGCCGATCTCCTCGACGATCTCGTCGCGATCGGTGGAGCGCTCGGTCAGGCCGTCGATGCCGGTCTCCAGGCCGCGCAGGGCTTTCTGGAACGACTCCTGGAAGGTGCGCCCCATGGCCATCACCTCGCCCACCGACTTCATCTGGGTCGTCAGGCGGTTGTCGGCCTGCGGGAACTTCTCGAATGCGAAGCGCGGGATCTTGGTGACGACGTAGTCGATGGACGGCTCGAACGACGCCGGCGTGGCGCCGCCGGTGATGTCGTTCTTCAGCTCGTCGAGCGTGTAGCCCACGGCCAGCTTGGCCGCGACCTTGGCGATCGGAAAGCCCGTGGCCTTGGAGGCCAGCGCGGAGCTGCGGCTCACGCGCGGGTTCATCTCGATCACGATCATCCGGCCGTTGTCCGGGTTGATCGAGAACTGCACGTTGGAGCCGCCCGTCTCCACGCCGATCTCGCGCAGGATGGCGATCGAGGCGTTGCGCAGCAGCTGGTATTCGCGGTCGGTCAGGGTCTGCGCCGGGGCCACGGTGATGGAGTCACCGGTGTGGATGCCCATCGGGTCGAGGTTCTCGATGGAGCAGACGATGATCGCGTTGTCCGCCTTGTCGCGGACGACCTCCATCTCGTACTCCTTCCAGCCGATCAGTGACTCTTCGATCAGAAGCTCGTTGGTCGGCGAGAGGTCCAGGCCGCGCTTGCAGATCTCTTCGAACTCTTCCGGGTTGTAGGCGATGCCGCCGCCGGTGCCGCCCAGCGTGAAGCTCGGGCGGATGACCATCGGGAAGCCCGAGCCGCCGATCTCGGCCTGGATGCGCTTTTGCACCGCCCAGGCTTCTTCCATGGAGTGCGCGATGCCGGACTTGGCGGAGTCCAGACCGATCTTGGTCATGGCCTCCTTGAACTTCTGGCGATCCTCGGCCTTCTCGATGGCGTGCTCGTTGGCGCCGATCATCTCCACGCCGTACTTGTCCAGCACGCCGTGCTTGTGCAGGTCGAGCGCGCAGTTCAGCGCGGTCTGGCCACCCATCGTCGGCAGGATGGCGTCGGGGCGCTCCTTGGCGATGATGCGCTCGACCACCTGCCAGGTGATGGGCTCGATGTAGGTGACGTCCGCCGTGTTCGGGTCCGTCATGATGGTCGCCGGGTTGCTGTTGACCAGGATGACCTTGTAGCCCTCCTCGCGCAGCGCCTTGCAGGCCTGGGCACCGGAGTAGTCGAACTCGCAGGCCTGGCCGATGATGATCGGGCCGGCGCCGATGATGAGGATGCTCTTGATGTCGCTGCGCTTAGGCATGGGCTTGCTCCTTGTTCACGTGCGCAGCCAGCAGGTCGATGAAACGGTCGAACAGATAGGCGATGTCATGCGGTCCGGGTGAGGCCTCCGGGTGGCCCTGGAAGCAGAAGGCGGGGCGGTCGGTGCGGGCCAGGCCCTGCAGCGTGCCGTCGAAGAGGCTGATGTGGGTGGCGCGCAGGTTGGCCGGCAACGTGTCGGCATCCACCGCGAAACCGTGGTTCTGGCTCGTGATGCTGACGCGGCCGCTGTCGAGGTCCTTGACCGGGTGGTTGCCGCCGTGGTGGCCGAACTTCATCTTGTAGGTGCGCGCACCCGAGGCCAGGGCCATGATCTGGTGGCCCAGGCAGATGCCGAAGGTGGGCAGGCCGCGCTCGATCAGCTCGCGCGCGGCGGCGATGGCGTAGTCGCAGGGCTCCGGGTCGCCGGGCCCGTTGGCCAGGAAGATGCCGTCGGGGTTGAGCTTGAGCACCTCGGCGGCCGGCGTCTGCGCCGGCACCACGGTGAGCTTGCAGCCGCGCTGGGCCAGCATGCGCAGGATGTTGCGCTTGACGCCGAAGTCATAGGCGACGACGTGGAAGCGCGCTTCCATGCCGGTGTTGAAGGCCGGCTTGCCCTCCGCGCCCTGCAGGCGCCATTCGCCTTCCTGCCAGACATAGGGCGTCTTGGTGGAGACAACCTTGGCCAGGTCCTGGCCAGCCATGTTGGGTGCGGAGCGGGCGCGCTCGATGGCGGCGTCGATATCGGCCTGGGTGATGTCGTGGCCGGCGGCAAAGCCGACGATGCAGCCGTTCTGCGCGCCACGGGTGCGCAGCAGGCGGGTGAGGCGGCGGGTGTCGATGCCGGCGATGGCCACGCAGTTGCTGGCGACCAAGTAATCGGGCAGCGTGCGGCTGGCGCGGAAGTTCGACGCCCGCAGCGGCAGATCCTTGATGATGAGGCCGGCGGCCTGGATGGTGGCCGCTTCGGCATCCTGCTCGTTGACGCCGTAGTTGCCGATGTGCGGATACGTCAGCGTGACGATCTGCCGGCAGTAGCTCGGGTCGGTGAGGATTTCCTGGTAGCCGGTGATGGAGGTGTTGAAGACCACCTCGCCGACCGTGTGGCCGGGAGCACCGATGGATTGACCACGAAAGACCGTGCCGTCAGCGAGCGCCAGGAGGGCAGGAGGGGATAGCGGCAGCACGTGGGGGCTTCTCCGATGTCTGATGGCGCGCCTGAAGCTCCATCTCGACATGCGCGAACCCGGCTGCGCCCAGCGGCGATACGCCGCGAACAGAAGCTCAAGGGAACGGTCGAATGAGTCGGTGTCGCTAGGCGCAGGGTGTGGGGGGCTAAACCGGTCAATTCTAGCATGGGGGTGTTAACCCTCGGTGCCCGTCACCACGGCGGGCGCAGTCATCGGTCACGGCACACGCGGCTTCATGGCGCCGCGGCAGCGGCCCTGCCAGCGGCATGCCTTGTCC
The DNA here is from genome assembly GCA_016219375.1 of Burkholderiales bacterium. Taxonomy (GTDB): domain Bacteria; phylum Pseudomonadota; class Gammaproteobacteria; order Burkholderiales; family Burkholderiaceae_C; genus Aquabacterium. The sequence goes on along the minus strand of JACRNC010000015.1, from coordinate 336,102 downwards.
GCTCAAGTCGGCCGCCCGGACTGCCGATACGCGGGTAGATGCCGCCTGCGGTGGCCCGGGAGACGCCGATGCCGTTCTTTCTTGCCGAAACGCCCGCTGAGCCCAGCCCCGACCGGGCAGCCGCGATCACGCCCCTGCCCGGCGCGCAGCCGCCGCGCCCGGCCAGCCTGCGCGAGGAGATCTGCCCGCCCCAGCTCTACACCCGCAGCCAGCCGGCCTGGCGACGCTGGGTGGGCCGCTGCTGGGCGCGGCTGGTGCAGGCGGGCCAGGCCGATGAAGCGCCCTGGCAGCCGATGGTGCGCATCCAGGCCGCACGCGAGGCCTTCTTTCTGGCCGCGGCCGACCTGCGCGGAGAGGCGGCGCAGGACCTGCGCGAGCGCATCGGCCGCGCGCGATCGCTGCGCGAGCTTTGGCACCTGCGGCTGGACCTGTTCAACCTGCTGTCGCGCTCGCGCGGGCAGGTCGCGGCCGAGGCGCAGATGCAGGCGTTGAACGCCTGGTTTCCGCGCCGCGTCCCGCAAGGCGGCACGGCCGCCGGGCGGCGCGTGCTGCGCTGAAGAACCGGCGCCCAGGGTGGCCGCGACAGGCGGTCACAGCCGGTCGCAAACGCTCACCAGCCGTGCACCCTGCACGCCGGTGCGGCATGCCTGCGCGGGCACAATCGTCGGCTCCCCCGCAGGACGCCCATGAACATCATCATCCTGGACGACTATCAGGACGCGGTGCGCAAGCTCAAGTGCGCATCAAAGCTCGATGGTCTGCATGCCAAGGTCTTCACCAACACGGTCAAGGGCATCGGTCAGCTCGCGGTGCGGCTGCGCGATGCCGAGGCCCTGGTGCTGATCCGTGAACGCACGCAGCTGCCGCGGGCGCTGCTGGAGAAGCTGCCCAAGCTCAAGCTGATCTGCCAGACCGGCCGCGTGGGCCCGCACATCGATCTGGAGGCCTGCACGCGGCTGGGCATCGCGGTGGCCGAAGGCGGCAGCTCGCCCTATGCGCCGGCGGAGCTGACCTGGGCGCTGGTGATGGCGGCGATGCGGCGACTGCCGCAGTACATCGGCAACCTCAAGCACGGCGCCTGGCAGCAGTCCGGGCTGAAGGCCGCGTCGATGCCGGCCAACTTCGGCATCGGCATGGTGCTGCGCGGCAAGACGCTGGGCATCTGGGGCTACGGCCGCATCGGCCGGCTGGTGGCCGGCTATGGCCGAGCCTTCGGCATGCAGGTGATCGTGTGGGGCAGCGAGGCCTCGCGTGCTGCCGCGGCCGCCGACGGCCTGGCCGCGGCCGAGTCCCGCGAGAGCTTCTTCGAGACCAGCGATGTGCTCAGCCTGCACCTGCGGCTCAACGAGGCCACGCGCGGCATCGTGCGCGCCGACGACCTGGCGCGCATGAAGCCCACGGCGCTGTTCGTCAACACCTCGCGCGCCGAGCTGGTGGAGGAGAACGCGCTGGTCAGCGCGCTCAACCGCGGCCGCCCCGGCATGGCGGCGGTGGACGTCTTCGAGGCGGAGCCCATCCTGCAGGGTCATCCGCTGCTGCGGCTGGAGAACGCGGTGTGCACGCCGCACATCGGCTATGTGGAGCAGGACAACTACGAGCAGCTGTTCGCTGCGGCGTTCGACAACCTGACGAGCTTCATCGCCGGTCATCCGACCAACATCGTGAATCCCGAAGTGCTGAAGTGAGGCGGTGATGGACAGCTCCCGGGATGCCGGCAGTACGGGCATCCACAGCGGCTGGGCGCGCGCTCGCTGGGCGTTGCTCCTGGGCAATTTCGTGACCGGCTGCGGCGTGATGGTGGTGGCCGGCACGCTGCACAACCTGACGCTGGACCTGGACGTGTCCGTGCCCGTGGGCGGGCAGCTGATCGCCGTGGCCGCGGTGATGATGAGCGTGGGCGCGCCGTTGCTGGCGGCGCTGCTTTCGGGTTGGGACCGCCGGCGGCTGCTGACGCTGGCGATGCTCTGGTATGCGATCGGCCATGCGGCCTGCGCACTGGCGCCGGACTACGCCAGCCTGCTGCCGCTGCGCGCGCTCACCGTGCTGTCGGCCGCGGTGTTCACGCCGCAGGCGGCCGCGGCGGTGGGGCACCTGGCGCCGCCGGCACGGCGCGGGCAGGCCATCACCTTCATCTTCCTGGGCTGGTCGGTGGCCTCGGTGCTGGGCATGCCGCTGGCGTCCTGGGTGGGCGAGCGCTGGGGCTGGCGATCGGCCATGTGGGGCGTGAGCGGCCTGGGGTTGATCGCAGCCGTCGCGGTATGGAAGACGGTGGCGCCGGGTGTGCGGCCGGCGGCGATGTCGCTGAAAGCCTGGCGCGGCGTGCTGACGCATCCGGTGTGGATGGCGGTGGTGGCGGTCACCGCGCTGCAAAGCGCGGGGCAGCAGACCATCCATGCCTATGCGGTGCCCTACTTCCACCAGGTGCTGCGGGCCACACCGGAGCAGATCAGCCTGTTCTTCAGCTGGCTGGGCGCCTGCGGGCTGGCGGGCAACATGCTGCTGTCGCGCCACGTGGACCGCATCGGCCCGGCGCGGGCCGTAGCCTTCACGCTGGGGCTGATCGCCATCGGGCAGATCGTGTGGCCGCTGGGCGTGAGCATCGGCTGGCTGGCGCTGCTGGTGACGCCGTGGGCGCTGGGCGGCTTCGCGACCAACTCGGCCCAGCAGGCGCGGCTGGTGCAGTTGGCGCCGGCCTATGCGCCGGCGCTGATGGCGCTGAACACCTCGGCCATCTACATGGGCCATGCGGCGGGCGCGGCCAGCGGCGGCGCGCTGCTGGCGGCCACCGGCGGCTTCGACTGGCTGCACTGGGTGGCGCTGCTGTGGGTGGTGCTCGCCTGGGCGATCAGCCGCTGGGCCGCGCGGCGGGAGGCCCGCTCAAGGCATGCGGTAATGGCGCCGGCCTGAGCAGGCCGCGCCGCCGACGGGCGCCTGGCACCGTCGTCAGCTCGGGCTCTCGAAGAACACGTAGGTGGCGAAGTCGCTGACCTCGAAGTACACGCGCTTCTCGCCGGCATCCACCTGGCCGTTGAGGTTGGCGTCGAGCACGCCGTAGCCGTAGCGATAGGCCCGCGGCGCGGCGTCGTCGGTGCCATAGGCGGTGCTGAGCTTGTCGATGCGCAGGAAGCGCCTGACCAACTGCGGGCCGGCGTAGACCTCCAGCACGCCGTTGGTGCCGGTCCAGTTCTGGATGTCACGCTTGAGCTGGTTCTGGCGCTCCTGGGTGCAGGCGGCCAGCAGCGTGGCGGCGGCCGCAGCGGCGAGGGCGATCAGCGGAAGGCGGCGCAGGCTCATGACGCGCAAGCAGGCAATCAGGAGGCCCACCCGCGCTGGCGGCGGGCTTCGTACAGGCAGATGCCGCTGGCCACCGACACGTTGAGGCTCTCGACCGCGCCGCGCATGGGGATGCTGACCAGCTCGTCGCAGGTCTTGCGCGTGAGCTGGCGCATGCCGGAGCCCTCTGCCCCCAGCACCAGGGCCGTGGGCCGGCGCAGGTCGGCGTCATAGAGCGTGGCCGGCGCGTCGTCGGACGTGCCGGTGATCCAGATGTCGCGCTCCTTGAGCTCGCCCAGCGTGCGCGCCAGGTTGGTCACCATGAAGTAAGGCACCGTCTCGGCCGCGCCGCTGGCCACCTTGGCCACCGTGGCGTTGATGCCCACGGCATGGTCCTTGGGTGCGATCACGGCATGTGCGCCGGCGCCGTCGGCCACGCGCAGGCAGGCGCCCAGGTTGTGCGGATCGGTCACGCCGTCGAGCACCAGCAGCAGCGGCGGCTCGGCCAGCGCATCCAGCAGGTCGTCAAGCGAGCGGGCCTGCTCCACCGCATCCACCTTGGCGGCCACGCCCTGGTGGCGGTGGGTGCCACAGAGCTTGTGCAGCCGCTCGTCGTCCGACTCGACGATGCGCACGCCGGCGGCCTCGGCCCGGGCCAGGAACTGGCGCATGCGCTGGTCGCGGCGGCTGGTGTCGATGTGCAGCTCGCGGATGGTCTGCGGCGCGGTCTTCAGGCGCACCGTCAGCGCATGGAAGCCGAAGAGGATCTTGGGTGAGGTCATGCGGGCATGCTAGCCGCAGCGCCCGCGGTGTCTGCGGCGTCGCGCTGGCTGTCGTGCACCAGGGCGCCGGCTTCCAGCCGGAGCTGGCGTGAGCAAAGCGCGGCCAAGGCCAGGTCGTGCGTGACGAGGACCAGCGTGGTGCCGGCCTCGCGGTTGAGCTCCAGCATCAGCTCCATCACCTTCTGGCCGGTGGCGGCATCCAGGCTGCCGGTCGGCTCGTCGGCCAGCAGGATGGCCGGGCGCACGACGAAGGCGCGGGCCAGGGCCACGCGCTGCTGCTCGCCGCCGGACAGCAGCTTGGGCAGGTGGCCCAGGCGCTGGCCCAGTCCCACTCGCTCGAGCATGGCCTGCGCCAGCTTGCGCGCCTGGGGCTCGCCGCGCAGCTCCAGCGGCAGCATCACGTTCTCGAGTGCGGTCAGGTGGCCCAGCAGCTGGAAGCTCTGGAAGACGAAGCCGATCTGCTGCGCGCGCAGCGCGGCGCGGGCGTCCTCATCCAGGGCGAAGAGATCCTGGCCGGCCAGCCGCACGGTACCCGAGGTGGGCGCGTCCAGCCCGGCCATGATGGACAGCAGGGTGCTCTTGCCCGAGCCCGACGCCCCCACGATCGCCACGGATTGCCGCGGCTGCAGGCGGAAGTCGATGTCGTGCAGTATCGTCAGCGCTCCCGTGGAGTCGCGCACCTGCTTGCCGACGCCTTGCACGGCGAGGATGGGTGGATTCATAGATGACTGACCTGATCGAGCTGCATCGCCGGCACTGTATCGCCCTGGCCCTGGCGGCCGCCGCGTGGGGCTGTGGCGGCCCTGCCCTGGCGCGCACCGCGGAGGCCGCGCGCATCCTGGTGGTGGGCGACAGCCTGTCGGCCGAATACGGCCTCAAGCGCGATGCCGGCTGGGTCAAGCTGCTGGAGCAGCGCCTGGCCGAGCGCAGGCTGCCGGCCACGGTGATCAATGCCAGCATCAGCGGCGACACCACCTCCGGCGGGCGCAGCCGCCTGCCCGCGCTGCTGCAGCAGCACCAGCCGACGCACGTGGTGATCGAGCTGGGCGCCAACGACGCGCTGCGCGGCCTGCCGCTGAAGACCACGGCCGACAACCTGAGCGAGATGGCCCGGGCCAGCCGCGCCATCGGCGCCAAGGTGGTGATCGTGGGCATGCAGCTGCCGCCCAACTACGGCCGGCGCTATGGCGAGGAGTTCGCCGGGCTGTTCAAGCAGGTGGCGGCGGAGCACAAGGCGGCGCTGGTGCCCTTCTTCTTCAAGGGCGTGGCCGACGTGCCGGATGCGATGCGCCTGTTCCAGGCCGACCGCATCCACCCCAACGAGGAAGCGCAGCCCCGGCTGCTGGACAACGTCTGGCCGGTGCTGGAGCCGCTGCTCAAGGCGCGGCGCTGATCGGGCCTGCCGGGCCTGCCGCGCGAGCGAAGGCTCAGGCAGCCTTGTCGTCGTCCTTGCGCGGCGCGAAGCCCGGCACGCCGGGCATCCCCGGCATCCCCGGCATCCCCGGGAAGAGGCTGCCGGCCTGCTTGGTCATCTGCTCCTGCATCTGCGCGAAGAGCTGGCGCGACTGGTCCAGGTAGTTGCCCATCAGGCCCTGCATCATCGGCGCCTGGCTGATGAACTGGGCCCAGACCTCGGGGCTGAAGGCCTTCGGGTCCATGAAGGTCTTCGGGTCCATGAAGGCCTTGGGATCCATCAGGCCGGCGGACTGCTCGGCCAGGCGCTTTTGCAGCTCGATGAAGGTCAGCAGGTTCTTCTCGAGGTAGTTGCCCATCAGGCCCTGCATGGTGTGGCCGTAGAAGCGGATGATGTTCTCCAGCATGCGGGTGGAGAACATCGGCTCGCCCTCGCTCTCTTCCTCCAGGATGATCTGCAGCAGGATGCTGCGCGACAGATCCTCGCCGGTCTTGGCATCGACGACGACGAAGTCCTCGCCGCTGAGCACCATCTGCTTCACATCCGCCAGCGTGATGTAGCTGCTGGAGCGGCTGTCGTACAGGCGTCGGTTGGGGTACTTCTTGAGGACGCGCGGGCCGTCGGTGTCGTCGGGCAACACGCTGTCGGGTGCGGCTGCCTCGGCCGGCGCCGGTGCAGGGGCCGCCGGCTTGCGGGCGGCGGCGCGCTTGGGCGTCGGGCGGGTCTGCGTCATCGGGGCTCTCCTGCTGGAATCACTCTGATTCTAGGAGGGGGCCTGCTGCGCACACCCTGCCTGCAGGGCCGGTTTGCGTGATGCGCGGCACGGGGAGCCCGGTGGGCGGCGCACCGGGGCCCGGGCCCGGCAGCGCCACACCGAAGCAGGCTCAGCCCTGCTCCAGCGCCTCCAGCGTGGGCGGCTGCCATTGCGGCTGGCCGGTCTTGTCGATCAGATGGGCGCGCACGCCGGCAAGGAAGTCACCGCTGTCGATGGCACGCTGCACCAGGCCGAATTCCATCTCGAAGCACGCCGCCAGGTCCAGCGTGCGGCCGCGCAGCAAGGCCAGGCGGGCGGCCTCCAGCATGCGCGGCGAGCGCTCGCGCAGCGCGTCGTGGGTGTAGCGGCACCACTCGCGCAGCGCGGGGTGCGGCTCATCGGCCAGGGCGCGAACGGTGTCCAGCACCGGGCGCTGCGGGTCGAAGTGGCGGAAGACCGCCGGCACGATGGTGGGCAGCATGGCCTCGGCGATGTCCCGGGGCGCATCGGGCCGCACCAGGGCGCGACGCAGGTCGGTGAGCGCATCGCCCTGCCAGGCCACGGCCGCCAGCACAGCGGGCAGCGTATCGGGGTCTTCCACCGCAGACCACGCGTCGGCCAGGCCCAGCAGCAGCGCATCGGCTGCGCCCAGCGTGGCGCCGGTCAGCGCCAGGTACAGCGCCACCGGCGGCGGCAGACGGTTGAGGAAGAAGCTGGCGCCGACGTCGGGCACGAGGCCGATGCGCGTCTCGGGCATGGCCATGCGCGTGCTGGGCGTGACCAGGCGCAGCGCCGCGCCCTGCCCCAGGCCCATGCCGCCGCCCATGACGATGCCGTGCATCAGCACGGCCAGCGGCTTGGGATAGCGGTGCAGCGACAGGTCCAGCGCGTATTCCTCGCGGAAGAAGTCGTGGCGCAGCGTGCCGCCCGACTCCACATCCCGCACCACGGCCACCACGTCGCCCCCGGCGCAGAAGGCGCGCGGGCCGCTGCCTGCCAGCACCACGGCGCGCACCTGATCGTCGTGCGCCCACTCGGCCAGCTGGCGGCGCATGGCGCGCACCATGCCCAGCGTCAGTGCGTTGAGCGAGCGTGGCCGGTCCAGCGTGACGAGGCCGACATGGTTGACAAGCTGGAAGCGGACGTCGGGCGTGGGTGCGCAAGAGGACATGACACGGCAAAGCGAAGGGGGCCGGGTGCGGCGACAACCCCTACTGTGCCAGCCGCGGCCTGCGCCAGTGCGGGTGGCGGCCCGCGCTGCCCTGCCAGCCGTGAACCGTGCTTGCGGCGGCGATCAGCTCGTCAGGGCCGTCAACCGGCGGTAGAGCGCGCAGTAGCTGGCGGCCCGGTGCGTCCAGCCCAGCTCCAGATCCATGCAGCGCTGCTGCACGGCAAGCCAGCCCGCGGAGCTGGCCCAGGCCTCGGCGGCCCGGCACATGGCCTTGCGCAGCGCCTGCGCGGTGGCGGGCGAAAACGAGAAGCCGCTGCCCCGCTCGGGCGCTTCATCCGCGTCTGCGACCGAGTCCGCCAGCCCGCCCGTCGCATGCACGATGGGCGGCGTGCCATAGGCTTGGCTGTACATCTGGTTCAGGCCGCAGGGCTCGAAGCGGGACGGCATGAGGAAGGCATCCGCCCCGGCCTCGATCTGGTGGGCCAGGGCTTCGCTGAAGCCGATGTGGACGGCGATGTGCTGGGGGTGCTGCTTGGCGGCCTCGCGCAGGGCGGCCTCCAGCCTGGCGTCGCCGGTGCCCAGCACGACGAGCTGGTTGCCGGTCTGGATGAACCAGTCGAGGTTGTCGAGCACCAGATCCACGCCCTTCTGCTCGGTCAGGCGGCTGATGAGGCCGAAGAGCATGGGCTCGCGGGGCGGGGCCGCGGGGCCCTCGCCAGCGGCTGGCTGGGCCGGCTCGATCACCGCCGGCAGGCCCATCTTCTGGCGCAGCGCAGCGCGGTTGGCAGCCTTGCCCTGGGCCACGGTGCGGGCGTCGTAGCGCCGGGCGATGTGGCGGTCGGTGGCCGGGTTCCAGTCGTCGGTGTCGATGCCGTTGAGGATGCCGTGCAGCTTGCCGGCATGGGCCGTCAGCACGCCCTGCAGGCCGAAGCCCAGGGGCTCCTGGCAGATCTCTTTGGCATAGGTGGGGCTGACGGTGGTGATGGTGTCGCTGAGCTCCAGGCCGGCCTTGAGCATGGCGGCCTGGCCCCAGAACTCGGCCGCGGCGCCGGGCTGCAACCAGGCCGGGTGGAGCTGCAGGCGCCAGCCTTCTTGCAGCGGGAACAGGCCCTGGAAGGCCAGGTTGTGGATGGTGAAGACGCTCTTCACATGCCAGGCGGCCGGGCCGGGCGGCACGCCGCCGGACAGGGCCACGGGCGCGATGCCGGCGCGGCCCTGCAGCATGGCGAGATAAGCCGGGGCCCAGCCGGTGGGCCAGTCGTTGGCATGCAGGATGTCGGCGGCCGGCAGCCCGTTCACCTGGCCCGCGGCCAGGCGGGCGGCGACGAGGCTGAGCCAGGCAAAGCGCAGGGCGTTGTCCGGCCAGTCACGGCCGCTGGCGTCCTGGTAGGGCGTGCTGCCGGTGCCCTCGCCACCGTAGAGCGCGGGGCAGTCCAGCAGCAGCAGCTCGAAGCCGTATTGGCGGGTGAGGGACTCGTCCGCGCGCAGCAGGGTGGACGCGGGCCAGGGGTCGGCCGCGGGCCACTGCGCGACGGGCCGGGCCGTGCGGGCCACGTCACTGAGCGCGGCATAGCGCGGCAGCAGCACCTGCACGCGGTGGCCCAGGCGGGCCAGGGCGCGCGGCAGGGCCAGGCTCACATCGCCCAGGCCGCCGGTCTTGACCCAGGGCGCGCATTCGGGCGTGACGAAGAGGATGCGCAGCGGATGGCCGTCCGGCGCCTGGGCGCGGGATGGGCCGGCCTGCGGCTGAGAGGGCGCTCTCCGATCGGCAGCCGGCTGCGCGGGCATGCCGCCGCCCTGCTCCGCACCCGGCCCGCCACCGACCTGCTCGCGAGGGACCTGCTCGCGCGCGTTCACAGCAGCGACTCCCCCAGCTGCCCGCCGGCGCCTCCTGCTGCCGAAGCACGGGCAGCCGCGTCTGCGTCGATGGCGGCCAGGCGGTCGGCGCGCGGTGCGCCGCCACCGGTGCGCTGCCAGACCGATTCGGGCACCAGCACGGCGGCCGGCAGGCCGCTGAGGGCGCTGGAGACCAGCACCAGCGGCTGGCCGGATTCATCCTGGCTCAGCTCCACGCGCTGGCCGGTGATCCAGCAGCGCCAGGCGGTCTCGCCCGTGGCGGCAGGCGTGCCGGCCAGGCACACCGCCGTGTCGCCCCAGGGGCCGGCCTGGCAGACGCTGTGGTCAGCGCCCTCGGTCAGCGTGCGCAGCAGGCGGCTGCCGACGGTGATGCAGGCATCCTCTGCCTGGCTGCGGGCAAAGGCGATGACGTGCTCGCGCGCCGCGCCCTGCACCGCCAGCGCGTGGTAGCCGCCCTGCTCGAACAGGGCAGGCAGGCAGCGGCGCAGGGCCAGCAGCCGCCAGGTGATGAGCAGCTTGATGCGGCCGTCGGCCATGTGCTCGCACAGCTCGTCCAGTGCCTGGGCGCTCAGGCCGTCGGCCGTCCAGCCGGCTTGCAGGGCGGCGAGCTGCCGGCGGCGCACGGCGTAGTCCACCGGCCGGCGGTTGTCCGGGTCCACCAGGCTGAAGTTCCAGCCCTCGCAGCCCTGGTAGACATCCGGCACGCCGGGCGAGGTGAGCTTGATGGCGACGAGGTTGAGGCTGTTGATGCAGCCGAAGACCTGCAGCGGCTCGGTGAAGGCGCGGAAGTCGGTCAGGAAGGGGTTGGGCTCCAGCGTGCCGAGTGCGGCGTCGATGAAGCGGGCCAGGGCCTGCTCGTATTCCTCGTGCGGGTTGATCCAGCTGGTGCGCTCCTTGGCCTCGCGCACGGCCTTGAGCATGTAGGCCTGCACGCGCTCGCGCAGAGTGTTCAGATCCTCGGACGTGGGCGTGGTCAGCGGCCAGACGCCGAAGAGCGTCTGATAGAAGAGGTATTCGTCGTTGCGCGACGGGGCCAGCTCGCCGTCCACCCGCGTGGCGCGCTTGCGGTTGAGCTCGCTCCAGCGCTCGATGGCCGCGGCCCATGCGTCCGGGATCTCGGAGAGCACGTCGATGCGCGTGCGCACGTCCTCGCTGCGCTTGCTGTCGTGGGTGGACGAGCCCAGCAGCGCATGCGGCGTGAAGCGGCAGCGCTGCTGGTTGGCCGCATGGAAGGCCGCCACCGACAGCCCGAAGTGCCGCGGGTCGCCGCCCACGTCGTTGAGCGAGGTCAGGCGCAGGTAGCGGTAGAAGGCCGTGTCCTCCATCGACTTGGCCATGACCGGCGCGGTGAACTGCTGCCAGCGCTCCACGAACTGCAGCATGGCGCGGCGGCGCTGCGCATCGGGCTGCTCGGGGGCGTGCAGCAGCACATCGCGCAGGAAGTCCAGCACGCTCACCTCGGCCGCGCGCATGCGGCGGCGGGCGGCCGACCACGCCCAGGCGATGTGCTGGCGGTCATCGTCGCTGACGCCGCGCTCGCTGATGTAGGTGCGGTAGACCGGAAAGCCCGCGGCCATCTCGGTGAGCGCGGCGCGCAGCCGGTTGCGGGTGAAGTCGCAGGTGCGGCGGTCGGCCTGGGCGATGCGGTAGAGCGCCTCGGTCAGGATCTGCAGGTCGGCAGCCAGCGACAGGCGGATGATCTCGTGCTTGGAGGCGTACAGCACGTCCTCGAACACCCGGCGCTCGCCGATGAAGCCGGCATAGAGCTCGTCGAATCGCTGCTCGTTGCGCGCATCCACGAACAGGCCGTTGACCAGGTTGGCGAAGCGGTAGCCCACGCCGCCGTGCACGGGCCAGTCGGCGGGCAGGCGCTCATGCTCGGCCAGGATCTTCTCGATGACCAGGTACAGGGCCTGGGGCTGCCCGGCGCCGGGCGTGTCGTCATCCGCAGCGGCCTGGCCGCTCCATTCGCCCAGCAGGTCGAGCTGGCGCATCTGCACATGGCGCTGCTGCAGCCGGGTGAAGTACGCCGCCGGGTCGTTCAGGCCGTCGGGGTGATCGATGCGCAGGCCCGCGATGCTGCCGTCCTGCAGCCAGCGAAAGATGGTGTGGTGGGTGGCGTCGAAGACCGATTCACGGTCCATGCGCACCGCAGCCAGCGTGCTGACATCGAAGAAGCGGCGGTAGTTGACGTCGTCGCCCGCCACGCGCCAGAAGGCCAGGCGATAGGCCTGGCGCTGCAGCAGCGCGTCCAGCGCGTCGAAGCTCTCCGGCCGGCCGCGCACGCCGTTGAAGGCGTTGAGGCAGGCATCGATCCAGGTGCCCAGCTCCGGATGCTGGGCATGCCAGCGGGCCAGGCGGCGCTTGTGGATGCTGCGGTCGCGGTGGCGGATGGCGCGGGCATGGGCGTCGGTGCTGTCGCGGGCCGGCAGGCGGCCGAAGGCATCGATCAGCGACTGCAGCTGCGCCCAGTCGTCCTGATGCTCAGGCGTGGCCGCCAGCGCAGCCGGCGCGGGGGCTGCGGCGAAGATCGCCGGATAGTCCGCCGGGTCGATGGGGAAGCGGTGGTCGTAGTAGCGCACGAAGAACTCGCCGGCCTCGGCGTCGAAGGCCAGCTGCAGCTCGCCGGACTCCAGCACCACGCCGTAGGGGTCGCCCAGCACCGGCAGCAGCACCTTGCCAGCCAGCTCGGGGGCGGGCGGCTGCCATTCGATGTCGAAGGTGTCGGCGTAGACGGATGCCGGGCCGTTCTCCAGCACGTCCAGCCACCAGGCGTTGTCGGCCTGCAGCACGCCCATGTGGTTGGGCACGATGTCCAGCAACTGCCGCATGCCGTGGCTGCGCAGGGCATTGCACAGCGCCTCGAAGGCCGCCTCGTCGCCGATCTCGGGGTTCAGGGCGTGGTGGTCGATGATGTCGTAGCCGTGCGTGCTGCCCTGGCGCGCGCGCAGGTTGGGGCTGGTGTAGAGGTGCGACACGCCCAGCGCATCGAGATACGGCACCAGCTCGCGCGCGGCATCGAAGCGAAAGCCCGCATGCAGCTGCACGCGGTAGGTGGCGCGCGGGATGTCGGCCGTGGACAGCGGCGGCAGCGTGCCGGCGGCCACTGCGGCCACCGCGGCCTGGGCCGGCGGTCGCTCGGCGCAGATCGACTCCGCCAGGCCCAGCAGCCGCGGGTCGGCGGCCAGCAGCTCCAGCGGCGTGTCGAGCTTGCGCCGCCAGTTGGGGAACTGGTCCTCGCGCGTGCCCGGCACGTTGACCTGGATGATCTGCTGGGTGACGTCCTCCAGCTGCACGCCCACCAGCTGGGCCGGGGTGCGGGCCAGGTAGCGGTAGACCGAGTTGGTGAAGGCCGGCGTGGTGTCGTGCATGGACGGCGGGTGCACGCTGGTGCCTTCGGGCTGCAGCCCCTCATGCTCCAGCGCCAGCAGCAGCTGGGCGCGGTCCAGCGCGCGGCTGACCACCTGCTGGTCGCGCTGCTCATCAGAAGGGAAGAGGTGCAGCTGATGCCGCAGGTCCACGTCGTCGCCGCGCCAGAAGCCGCGCAGCGTGGGCAGGTCATGCGTGCTGACCACGGCCAGCGCATGCGGATGCCACTGCGCCGGGCGCTTGAAGCTGCCGCCCTCGCCACGCTCGAAGAACAGCGGGCAGTAGGACAGGATGCCCCACTCGCGCATGGCCTCGCGCATGCGCGGCGGCACGGTGCCCAGGTCCTCGCCGATGATCAGGCAGCGGTGGCGGTGGCTCTCCAGCGCCATGATGCCCAGCAGGTCCTCCAGCGGGTAGCTCATGTAGGCGCCGGCCTTGGCGCCGCGGCCGGGCGGCACCCAGTACAGGCGCATCAGCGCCATGACATGGTCCAGCCGCAGCGCGCCGGCGTGGCGCATGTTGGTGCGCAGCGTCTCGATGTAGCTGCCGTAAGCCTGCTCGCGCATGCGCTCCGGGATCTGCGGCGGCAGGCCCCAGTCCTGGCCGGTGAGGTTGTATTCCTCCGGCGGCGCACCCACGTGCACGCCCAGGGCGTAGAGGGACTGGTGTTGCCACGTCTCGGCCCCGCCCTCGTTGACGCCCACGGCCAGGTCGCGGTACAGGCCGATGGCCATGCCGAGTGATTCGGCCCGGGCATGGGCGGCATGCAGCTGCAGCTCGGCCTGCCACTGCAGGTATTCGAAGAACTCGACCGCGGCCTCGTGCTCGCGGGCAAAGTCGGCCACCTCGCGGGACTTCGGGTCACGGAAGGGCTGCGGCCACAGCGACCAGCCCCAGATGCCGCGGTCCTGCGCATGGAAGTGCGCCTGCAGCGCATCGAACAGCGCCTGCGCGCGCAGGTCCGGGCCGCGCATCTGCTGGAACTGGCGGAAGGCGCGGCCGCGGCGGGTGTCGGCCTCCAGGTGGCGGCGGCGGAAGTGGGCGTAGAGCAGGCGCAGCACCTCGTGCTTGGCGGCGGCCACGCCGTCGTAGTCGACGAACTCCTTGTCGCGCAGCGCTGCCAGGCGCTGCTGGAAGTCCGGCGCATGCACCCGCTCGGCGGCCTCGGCGCACTCCGCGTAGTCGGCCACGGCCTCCACGTCGATGTAGAGCGCATTCAGGCCGTTGCGGCTGGACGGGCTGTAGGGGCTGGCGCGCTCGGGCTCGTGGGCAAACAGCGCATGCAGCGGGTTCAGGCCGACGAAGCCGGCACCCTGGGTGGCGACGATCTCCAGCAGGCGCTTCAGATCACTGAAGTCGCCGATGCCCCAGTTGCGGCCGGAGCGCAGGGCATAGAGCTGGATGCACGGGCCCCACAGGCGCTCGCCGTCCTTCAGGCGCGGCGGCTCCCAGCAGCGGTCCGGGCAGAGGATGACGAGACTGGTGGCCAGCACCGCCCCGCCACCGCTGCGCCCTTGCTGCAGGACGAGCCGGTGGTAGCCCAGGCGCAGGCTGGCCGGCAGGGTGATGCGGTGCAGGCCGTCGTGATCGACCGGCGTGTCGGCCAGCAGGCCGCCGTGGCGCTCGCCGCCCTCGCCTTCCAGGCTCCACAGGCACTCGTCGGCACGCTGGCCGGCAGGCAGGCGCACGGCGACGGACACGCCTGCGGCCATCTGGCTCTGGCGGGCGACGATCACCGGCTCCATGCAGCGGCCGGCCTGGCGCTGGCGCAGGGCGTCGGCCGCAGCACGGGCCTGGTCCTCGTCCGCGGCCTGCAAGCCCATCGCGGCCAGCAGGTCGCGCAGCGCGCCGGCATCCACCACGCGCTCGGTGCCCCAGAAGTCGTGATAGCGCGTGGCCAGGCCGACCTGCTCGCACAGCGCCTGCAGCGCGGGCCCGGGCGGCTCGGCCTGGTCGGCGTGCGCCTGCGTGCGGGTGTCCATGTCCATCAGTGCGCCTCCCCTGCGCCTGCGGTGGATGAAGCCGGCGGCGCATCCGCGCCGCGGTGCAGCCAGCGCCAGCAGCTCGACCACGGCGTGAAGCGCCCGGCCGCGCGGTCGTCCAGCGAGGCATCGCCCGACATGTGGATCACATCGATCACCTCGCCGCTGCGCACATCGGCATGGCGGGCGATGGTCACCGGCTCATCGCTGAGGTTGCCGGTGAACTCCAGCCAGCGGTCGGCAAAGGCCCAGCGCACATAGAGGCCCTGGTTGCCGATGACCTGGGCCTCATGGCCGCCACCTTGCAGCTGCGGCAGGCGCGGCGTGATCTCGCGGTGGCGCAGCTGGAGCAGCTCGCGGTGCAGCCTGGCCCACTGGCGGGCGGCGGGCTGGGCCAGGGCCAGCCAGTCCAGCCGGCTGGCCTCCAGCGTGGCGGCGTCGCAAGGGTCGGGGATGCGCTCGCGCGTGGCCGCATCGGCGAATGCCGGGAAGTGGGCGAACTCCTTGCGCCGGCCTTCGGTGACGGCCTGGCGCAGGTCGCCGCTCCAGTTGGCGAAATAGAGGAAAGGCGTGTCCGCGCCATCAGGCTCACCCATGAAGAGCAGCACCGGGCTGGGGCCGAGCAGCAGCAGCGTGGTGGCCAGCTCCAGCGCGCGCGGGTGGGCCAGGCGGATCAGCCGCTCACCAAACGCCCGGTTGCCGATCTGGTCGTGGTTCTGCAGGAAGTTGACGGTGGCCGAGAGCGGCGCGCGCTGCGTGGCCCGCCTGCGCGGTGCGGCGCCCTCGCTGTTGTGCGGGCCGCCCTGCCAGGCGAATCCGTCGGTCAGCACCTGGGCCAGCTGGCGCAGCGGCTCGCCGCGGTCGGCCCCGTCCGGCGAGGCGTACTCGGCGTAGTAGCCGTCGCGCTCGCCGGTCAGCAGCACGTGCAGCGTGTGGTGGAAGTCGCCGCTCCACTGGCCGTCGAAGCGCCCCGGCGTGCCGGGCGGGCCCAGCCGGTCCACGTCGTTGCTGTCGTTCTCCAGCACCAGGTGGACATGGCGGCCGGGGCAGGCCTCGCGGATGCGGCGCGACAGCGTCTCCATGATGTCGGGCCGGCTGTCGTCCAGCATGGCGTGCACCGCGTCGAAGCGCAGGCCGTCGAAGCGGTATTCCAGCAGCCAGTACAGCGCGTTGTGGACGAAGAACTCGCGCACCACCTCGCTGCCGGGCTGGTCGAAGTTGATGGCCGCGCCCCAGGCGGTGTGGTGGCGCTCGGTAAAGAAGCGGCTGGCATAGGCGTGCAGGTAGTTGCCGTCCGGCCCGAAGTGGTTGTAGACCACGTCCAGCAGCACCATCAGGCCCAGGCGGTGGGCCTCCTGCACGAAGCGCCTCAGGTCATCCGGCTCGCCATAGGCCTCGTGCGGCGCATAGGGCAGCACGCCGTCATAGCCCCAGCCGAAGCGGCCGGGGAAGTCGGCCAGCGGCATGAGCTGGATGGCGGTGATGCCGGACTCGGCCAGCGCCGGCAGCCTGGCCATCGCCGCGGCATAGGTGCCCTCGGGCGTGAAGGTGCCGACGTGCAGCTCCAGCATCACCGCCTCGTGCCAGGGGCGGCCCGTCCAGGTGCGCTCGGCATCGCCCCAGGTAAAGGCCATCGGGTCGACCACGCGGCTGGGGCCGTGCGGGCCCTCTGGATTGAAGCGCGAGGCCGGGTCCGGCACGTCGAGCTTGTCGTCCACCCGCCAGCGGTAGCAGGCGCCGGCCGCCACCTGCGGCGCCTCGGCCTCGAACCAGCCGCCCTCCAGCCGCCGGGCAGAGATGACCTGGTCGTCCGCCGCCTGGGCGTCGTCCACCCAAACGCTGGCCTGCTGCGCATCCGGCGCCCATAGCCGGAACCGCACGCCGCCCTCCGGCCGCAGGCAGGCGCCGAACGGCATGGCGTGGGCAAAGTGCAGCGATGCGGCCGTGCCGCTGGCGGCACGGTCGGCGGCGGCCGTGTCGCTGGACGTTCGAGCAGAGGGGCGGTCCGGGCTGAGCAGGCTCATGAGAGGGGGTCCTTCACGTTCGGGTTCGCGTGGCCGCAGCGCACTCAGGCGTTGTCGAAGGGCTGGGTGAAGACCACCATCGAGCGGGCCCCCACCTCGCAGGCGTCGCCCACCTGCCAGTCGCGCTGGGCGGGCTCGCCGCCGTCGCGGGCGGTGTCGAAGTGGCAGGTCCAGCCCGGGGTGCGGTGCTCGGGCAGGGTGAAGGTCTGGTTCTCGGGCGAGGCGTTGATCAGCAGCAGCACGCTGTCGCCGGTGATGGGCCGCGCCGCCTTGTCCAGCTCGCCGGTGTGCCGGCCGCACAGCAGGGCCGCCACCACATGGGTGTGCGGGTCGTTCCACTTCTCGGGCTGCATCTCCTGGGCGTCGCGGTCCAGCCAGGTGACGTCCTTGTAGCCCTCCGGGCCGGGCTGGCCGTTGAAGAAGGCGCTGCGGCCCACCGTGGGCTGCTCACGGCGGAAGGCGATCAGGCGGCGCACGAAGTCGGTCAGCGCATCGGCCCGCTCACCGGGCGTCCAGTCGATCCAGGCCAGCTCGTTGTCCTGGCAGTAGACGTTGTTGTTGCCCTGCTGGGTGTGGCCGCGCTCGTCACCGGCCAGCAGCAGCGGCGTGCCCTGCGACAGGAAGAGCGTGGCCAGCAGGTTGCGCTTCTGCCGCTCGCGCAGGGCGAGCACGTCGGGGTCGTCGGTGGGGCCCTCGACACCGCAGTTCCAGCTGCGGTTGTGGCTCTCGCCGTCGCGGTTGTCCTCGCCGTTGGCCTCGTTGTGCTTGTCGTTGTAGCTGACCAGGTCGTGCAGCGTGAAGCCGTCGTGCACGGTGATGATGTTGACGCTGTCGCTGGGGCTGCGGCCGTCGTGCTGGAACAGGTCGCTGGATCCGCACAGCCGGCTGGAGAAGTCGCCCAGCGTGCCGGCATCGGTCTTCCAGAAGCTGCGCACCGCGTCGCGGTAGCGGCCGTTCCACTCCATCCAGCCGGTCGGGAAGCCGCCCACCTGGTAGCCGCCCAGGCCGATGTCCCAGGGCTCGGCGATCAGCTTGACGCGGCTGAGCACCGGGTCCTGGTGGATGGCGGCGAAGAACGCGCTGCGCTGATCGAACGCATCCGCGCCCCGGCCCAGCGCGCTGGCCAGGTCGAAGCGGAAGCCGTCCACGTGCATCTGCTCCACCCAGTAGCGCAGGCTGTCCAGGATCAGGCGCAGCACCACCGGGTTGTGCGTGTTGAGCGTGTTGCCGCAGCCCGTGTGGTCCAGGTACATGCGTGGGTTGTCGGGCATCAGCCGGTAGTAGGTGCTGTTGTCGATGCCCTTGAAGCTCAGCGTGGGCCCCAGGTGGTTGCCCTCGGCCGTGTGGTTGTAGACCACGTCCAGGATGACCTCGATGCCCGCGGCATGCAGGGCCTTGACCATGCCCTTGAACTCATTGACCACCGCGCCGCCGTCCCAGGCCTGCACCCCGCCCTGGCGCGCGGGCCCGTAACGCAGCTCGGGCGCAAAGAAGCCGATGCTGTTGTAGCCCCAGTAGTTGCGCATGCCGGCTTCGGTCAGGCGCTGGTCATCCAGGAAGGCATGCACCGGCAGCAGCTCCACCGACGTGACCCCCAGCTTCTTGAAGTAGTCCAGCATCACCGGATGGGCCAGCGCCGCATAGCGCCCGCGCAGCTCGGGCGGGATGCCGGGGTGCAGCTGGGTCAGGCCCTTGACATGGGCCTCGTAGAAGACCGTGTCCGAGGGCGGGATGCAAGGCCGGCGGTCGTCGCCCCAGTCGAAGCGCTCGTCGATCACCTGGCCCTTGAGCGTGTGGGCCGCGTTGTCGCTGTCGTCGAACGCCAGGTCCTGGACCTCGCCATCCATGTCGTAGGCGTAGTGCGCCGGCGTCCAGACCATCTCACCCACCACCGCCCGGGCATACGGGTCCAGCAGCAGCTTGTGCGGATTGCAGCGCAGGCCCCGCTCGGGGTCATAAGGGCCATGAACGCGAAAGCCGTAACTCGTGCCCGGCCCGATGCCCGGCACATAGCCGTGCCAGGTGTTGTAGCTGCGCTTGGGCAGGGCCAGGCGCGTCTCCTTGCCCTTGGCGTCGAAGATGCAGAGCTCCACCTTCTCGGCCACGCTGGAGTGCAGCGCGAAGTTCACGCCGTGCCCGTCCCAGGTGGCGCCCAGGGGATGGGGCGAGCCGGCTTCGATGGTCCATTTCTTCTTGGTCATTGGTGGGCCTCGATCGAGCGAAGGCCCCGCCGGGGCGGGGCACGGATTCAGCGGGCACGGTGCGCGGTGCGGCCCTCCTGCCTTGCCGCTGCCCCGCTGGTGTGGCCGAGGGCCTGGGCCTCAGGCCGCGCAGGCCGTGCGCGCCATCGGCAGGTCGCCCTGGTCGGGCAGCGCATGCACGGTGGCGCCGCCCACGCCGGTGGCGTGCTTGAAGTAGCCGCGCGGCACCACGACCACGCCGCCCTCGCTCACATGGAAGCGCTGCGCGTCGCGCTGCAGGTCATAGCCGATGCGCTCGCCGGGCGGGATGTGGTTGTCCTGGTCGATGATGGCCCGGCGCACCTTGGCGCCCTGCCCGATCACCGAGCGCTCCATCACGATGCACTGCTCCAGGCAGGACTCGGGCTCCACCATCACCGCGCGGCGCAGCATGGCGTGGTCGAGCTTGGCGCCGTTGACGATGCTGCCGGATCCGACCACCGAGCGGTTGATCACGCCGTTCTCGATCTGCGCGGATTCGGCCTGGTCCGGGCTGGCATAGATGGGCCATTGCGGGTTGGTCATGCGGAACTTCGGCTTGGCGCCCAGGGTGTCGAAGTGCGCGTCGAAGTACGCGTCGATGGTGCCCACGTCGCGCCAGTAGGCGGGCTCCTCATACGGCGCCACGCCGGGGATGACGTTGGTGGCGAAGTCATAGGCCACCAGCTTGTGGGTGTGCAGCATGCGCGGCAGGATGTGCTTGCCGAAGTCGCTCTCGCCGGCCTCGCTGGCCTTCTTGAGCTCGCGGATCAGCACGTCGGCATTGAAGATGTAGTTGCCCATCGAGGCCAGGGCAAAGCCGTCGCGCCCCGGCATGGAAGGCGTGGTGGCCGGCTTCTCGGTGAAGGCCGTCACCACGTTGCCGCGGTCGATCTCGACGATGCCGAAGCTCTTGCTCTGCTCGATGGGCACGGGCAGCGTGGCCACGCTCACGTCGGCCTTGTGGTCGACGTGGAACTGCACCATCTGGCGCACGTCCATGCGGTAGATGTGGTCGGCGCCGAAGACGGCCACCAGGTCGGGCCGGAAGGTCTCGATCAGGTGCAGGTTCTGGAACACCGCATCGGCCGTGCCCTGGAACCACTCCGGCCCGTGGCGCATCTGCGGCGGCACCACGGTGACGAAGTGCTGCGGGATGAAGCGCGCCATCGTCCATGACGAGCGGATGTGCTCGATCAGCGACTGCGACTTGTACTGCACCAGCAGGTAGATGCCGTAGATCTCGCTGTTGACGAGGTTGCTGAGCACGAAGTCGACGATGCGGTGCTTGCCGTTGAACGGCACGGAGGGCTTGCAGCGGTCGGCCGTGAGGGAGTGCAGCCGGGTGCCTTCACCACCGGCCATGACGAAGGCTAGAACGGTCTTTCCGGCAATCATGAAAGTCTCCTGAGAGGTCGCGCGTCGGTGTTGCGGGACGGGGCGCCGGGCGGGTGGCCCGACGCATCGCTTTGCGGGCCGGCGCCTTCGAAGAAGACGACGGCCAGGGGGGGCACCGTGATGACGATGCTGTGGGGGTATCCGCCGCAGGGCACGTCCTGCGCCTTGCAGCCGCCGAGGTTGCCCATGCCGCTGCCGCCGTAGAGGTGTGCATCGCTGTTGAGCGTCTCGCGCCAGGTGCCGTCACCCGAGCCGGGATCCGGCACGCCGATGCGCCAGCCGCGCACCGGCTGGGCGGTGAAGTTGCAGACCACCAGCACTGGCGCTGCACCGCGGCTGGCGCGGCGGAAGAAGGCCAGCACCGTGGGCTGATGCGTGTCGGACGCGGCCCACTCAAACCCGTCGCTGCCGAAGTCGTCTTCATGCAGCGCGGGCTTGGCACGCAGCTCGCGGTTCAGGTCGGCCACCCAGCGCTGCAGGCCGGCATGCATGGGCCGCTCCAGAAGATGCCAGTCGAGCTGCGTCTCGTGGTGCCATTCGCGCGCCTGGCCGAACTCGCCGCCCATGAAGAGCAGCTTCTTGCCCGGGTGCGCCCACATGTAGCCGAACAGCGCGCGCAGGCCGGCAAAGCGCTGCCACTCGTCGCCCGGCTGGCGCGTGATCAGGCTGCCCTTGCCGTAGACCACCTCGTCATGCGAGAGCGGCAGCAGGAAGTTCTCGTTGAACGCATACCAGATCGAGAAGCGGATGTCGTCGCCGTGGTAGTCGCGGAAGAAGTGCGGCCGCTGGATGTAGCGCAGCGTGTCGTTCATCCAGCCCATGTTCCACTTCATGCCGAAGCCCAGGCCGCCGGCATAGACCGGGCGGCTCACGCCCTCCCAGGCCGACGACTCCTCGGCGATCACATGCACGTCAGGATGGGCGTCATACACACGGGTGTTGAGCTCCTGCAGGAAGCGCACGGCATGCAGGTTCTGGTTGCCGCCGTATTCGTTGGGCACCCACTGGCCGGGCTCGCGGGCGAAGTCCAGGTACAGCATGGAGGCCACCGCATCCACGCGCAGGCCGTCGAAGTGGTAGTGCTCCAGCCAGAACAGCGCGTTGCGGATCAGGAACTCGCGCACCTGCGGCCGGCCGTAGTCGAAGATCAGGCTGTTCCACTGCGGATGGAAGCCGATGCGCGGGTCCGGGTGCTCGTACAGCGGCGTGCCGTCGAAGTGCGCCAGCGCATGCGGGTCGGACGGGAAGTGCGACGGCACCCAGTCGAGGATCACGCCGATGCCCGCGCGGTGCAGCGTGTCCACCAGCGTCATCAGATCCTGCGGCGTGCCGTAGCGCGCGGTGGGGGCGAAGTAGCCCGTCACCTGGTAGCCCCAGGAGCCGTAGAACGGATGCTCGGCCACCGGCATCAGCTCCACATGGGTGAAACCCATGCGGGTGACGTACTCCGCCAGCCGCTTGCCGATCTCGTCATAGGTCAGCAGCCGGCCCTCCGGGCTGCGCTGCCAGGATCCCAGGTGCACCTCGTAGATCGAGATGGGCGACTTCATCGACTGGCGCTGCGCGCGGGTGCGCATCCACTCGGCATCGCCCCAGTCATGGTCCAGATCCCAGACGCGGGATGCGGTGGCCGGCGGCGCCTCGGCATACAGCGCCCAGGGGTCGGCCTTGTCCAGCGTGCGGCCGTCGTGGGTGACGATCTGGTACTTGTAGCGGTCGCCCCGGACGACGTTGGGCACGAAGCCGGCCCAGTTGCCCTCGCCGCCCGGCTCGCGCTGCAGCGGCGTGGCCGACCAGTCGTTGAAGTCGCCGATCACCGCCACGTGGCGCGCATGCGGCGCCCAGACGCGAAAGCGCGCGCCAGCTTGGCTGCGCTCCTGCGTCAGGTGGGCACCGAAGGGCAGCGGCGGCACGGCGGTGCGCACGGACGGCGTGGTGGTAGAGGCCGGGGCTGCGGCAGCGCCCACGGTGCCGACCGCGCCCACGGCGCCGACTGTGCCGACTGCGCCTTCACCCAGGCTCGCCAGCGCCTTCACCTGAAGAGCGGCAGAGCCTCCCGTGCGGTCGGTACGGTCGGTTCTGCCCGTGCTGGCGATGCTGCCGGTGCGGTCCATGTGCCTCTTCACCCTGGCTGCGCCGTCTTCGGGACCACCCCTGGGATGCGGGCGCAACGTGTGAATCAGTTTGCAAACCGCGCCGTGCAGCCGCTGTAGTCGGGTGACGACCTTGCTGTAGGACGACGGCCCCCTGCTTGCCAGTGGGTTCTGACAAACCCCAAGCAACCGGTATGGCTTGCACGCTCGGCGGGGCTTACCGTCACATCTACCGGTTAGCATCAGCGTTTCAAACGCCTCTCATCAGTCGTAGCCCCGTGTTTCAGACGGCGCACACTGACAAGCGCTTGTCAGACAGCGCTGGCATCGTTCTTGCGGCCCGAGGTGCCGCACGTCGATTCGGCCCGCCCGGCTGCGGGTGTCCCAGGCCCTTGCGACCGTCCCCAGGAGTCCCATGAATTCGTCCGATCTGCTTGTTCCCCTGGCCCTGCTCGGCGCCAGCAGCCGGGACGTGGTCTGGCTGGCCGATCTGTCGGCGCAGCGCCTGCTCTACGTCAACGACAGCTTCGAGCGCCTGTGGGGCCGGGATGCCGCCGCGCTGATCGACGACCCGACGCTGTGGAACGCCGCGGTGCACCCGGAGGACGTGTCCGTGCTGCCGCGGCCCTTCTTCGATGATCCGGACGTGAGCCGGGTGCGCGAATACCGCATCCGCGGCGCCGGCGGCCAGACGCTGTGGCTGCAGGACCGGCGCTTCCGCCTGGGCAGCGGCCAGGACGGCGTGGACTGCATCGGCGGCTTCGTGCAGGACATCACCGCCGATCGCCAGCAGCAGCTGGAGCAGACCGGCCGCATCGAGCTGGCCACCATCACCCGTGACGAGGCCCTGGCCCTGGCCCGCGAGCAGGACGAGTTCGCCTCGCTGGTGTCGCACGAGCTGCGCTCGCCGCTCAACGCCATCCGCGGCTGGGTGCACATGCTCAGCCGCGCCGGTGAACTGAACGGCATGCAGACCCGCGCAGTGGAGGCCATCGAGCGCAGCATCCATGCCCAGGCCCGGCTGCTGGACGACCTGCGCGACCACCGCGCCCTGCTCACCCCCGCCGCCCCGCTGGAGGCCGTGCCCTGCGACGTGGCCGAGCTGATCCAGGAGGCGATCAGCCGCGTGAAGGCCAGCACCGACCTCAAGCGCATCCATGTGGAGGTATCCGTCGGCGCCGACGTGGGCCAGGTGCGGGCCGACACCCGGCGCATGGTGCGCGCCCTGGGCGGCCTGCTGGCGCATCTGGTCAGCTTGGCGTTGGAGGACGGGCTGCTCTACATCAGCGTGGAGCGGCGCAACAACGCGGTCGTCATCCAGGCCGACTGCGGCCCGGTGCGCGCCGGCGCCCCGCGCCTGCAGCCGGCCGAGCCCAGCGGCGTGGCCGCCTTCTCCACGCGCTCGCAGCTGCTGGCCATCGAGATGGCACGCCGGGTGCTGGCCGTGCACGGCGGGCGCGTCACCGCGCTGCAGGACAGCGACCCGTCCGCCCTGGCCTTCACCGTGGAGCTGCCGCTGATGGGCCAGCCCGCAGCACCGCTGGCCCCGGCCCGGCCGCTGGTGCAGCCGGATCTGCCGCTGGCCTCCTGGGGCAGCCTGGGCGCGCGCGCGCACCGGCTGCTGTCGGACCTGCGCGTGATCATCATCGACGACGACACCACCACCCGGGCCATGCTGCACGCCCTGCTGCGCGAGGCGCGCGCGGTGCCGGTCAACTTCGACACCGCGCAGAGCGCGTTCGAGTACCTGTCCAACCTCAGCAACGAGCGCCAGCCGCACCTCATCATCTCGGACCTGCGCATGCCCGGCGAAGACGGCTACTCCTTCATGCGCCGCCTGCGTGCATTGGAGCTGCGCACTCCGCGCCGCCGCTTGCCGTCCATCGCGTTCAGCTCGGCCACGAGGCAGGACGACCACCTGCGCTCGCTACAGGCGGGCTACGACGCCCACCTGGACAAGCCGCTGAACAACGAAGCGCTGCTGAACACGCTGGCCAGCGTGCTGCAGGAGGCACCGGCGCCGGCGCGCAAGGCGTGATGCGCGCTTTGCCGGCCCTGCGCGCAAGCAGGCCGGCGCGGTCGCTGCCGCAAGCCGTGCCGGTTGCGCGCTGAGGCACCGCCCGGCCCCCTCAGCCGGCGGCCGCCTGACACCTGGCCGTCAGCCTCGGGGCGCCCGGCTTGCCGCCCCGACTCCGTCCTCCACGACCGGAGTCAGCGGATGCAGCCCTCATCGCGGCGCCTCTTCCTCAAGTCGGCCGGCGCCACCGCGCTGGCGACCACCGCCAGCCTGCCGGCAGCCGCGGAGGCCGCAGCAGCGGCCCACCCGACACACGGGCCACAGACAGCGCACGCGGCGGCCCACGGCGCACCGGCGGCCACAGACCCGCAGGCCGTCTACGTCTTCTTCAACCCGCAGGAGGCCCGCTTCATCGAGGCGGCCACCGCCCGCCTCATCCCCAGCGACGAGGTCGGCCCCGGCGCCATCGAGGCGCAGGTGCCGCGCTACCTGGACCGGCAGCTGGCCGGCGCCTGGGGCGCGGGCGAGCGGCTCTACCGCAGCGGGCCGTGGCAGGCCGGCACGCCGTCGCAGGGCTACCAGCTGCCCTACACGCCGGCGGAGCTCTTCCGCACCGCGCTGCGCGGCATCGCCGCTGACCTGCAGCGCGCCGGGCGGCCGGCCTTCGAGCACCTGCCGCCGCTGGAGCAGGACCGCTACCTGACCGAGCTGCAGGAAGGCCGGCGCGAGCTGGAGGGCGTGCCCGAGGCCGTGTTCTTCGAGACCCTGTGGGCCATGACGGTGGAGGGCTACTTTGCCGACCCGGCCTATGGCGGCAATACCGACATGGCCAGCTGGCGCATGATCGGCTTCCCCGGCGCCTATGCCAACTACTACGCCTGGGTCGACCGCCACGGCATGAAGGTGGACCTGCCGCCCACCAGCCTGGCCCAGCACGGCCGCACCATAGCCATCCATCCGATGCCGATGGGGCAGCCGATGCCCGGCGCCGTCGGCGGCATGGATCACGCCATGCCGGCTGCTGCCGGCACCCACCCCCACGGCACGGGAGGTGCGCGATGACCGCCACCCGACTGCCGGAGGTCGATGCCGTGCTGCTGGGCGTGGGCCTGGTGGGCACGATCATGGGCCGCGAGCTGACCCGGGCCGGCCTGAAGGTCGTGGGCCTGGAGCGCGGCGAGCCGCGCTTCACCGTGCCGGACTTCCAGGGCCCGCAGATGCACGACGAGCTGCGCTATTCCGTGCGCAAGGGCCTGATGCAGGACAACACGCGCGAGGCCGTCACCTTCCGCAACCACGCCGGCCAGACCGCCCTGCCCATCCGTCGCTGGGAGAGCTTCCTGCCCGGCACCGGCCTGGGCGGCGCGGCCGTGCACTGGAACGGCCAGACCTACCGCTTCCAGGACACCGACCTGCGCATGCGCAGCCGCATCGACGAGCGCTATGGCAAGGGATTTGTCTCGCCCGACCTGCTGATCCAGGACTGGGGCGTGAGCGCGGCGGAGCTGGAGCCTCACTTCGACCGCTTCGAATACCTGCTGGGCACCAGCGGCAAGGCCGGCAACCTGGGCGGCCGCATGGTGGCAGGCGGCAACCCGTTCGAGGACCCGCGCTCGCGCGACTACCCGACGCCGCCGATGAAGGAGCCCTATGGCTCGGCCCTCTTCCGCCAGGCCGCGAGCAAGCTCGGCTACCACCCCTTTCCGCAGCCGTCGTCCAACCTCAGCCAGCCCTACACCAACCCGGAGGGCGTCAAGCTCAACGCCTGCATGTTCTGCGGCTTCTGCGAGCGCTACGGCTGCGAGCACTACGCGAAGTCGTCGCCGCAGACCACGCTGCTGCCGGTGCTGCTGCGCGACCCCAACTTCACGCTGCGCACGCAGTGCCAGGTGCTGCGCATCAACCTGGACGGCAGCCGCAAGCGGGCCACCGGCGTGACCTATGTGGACGCCACCGGGCGCGAGTTCGAGCAGCCGGCGCGGCTGGTCATCGTGGGCATGTTCGCGCTGAACAACGTGCGCATGCTGCTGCTGTCGGGCATCGGCCGGCCTTATGACCCGGCCACGGGCAAAGGGGTGGTGGGCCGCAGCTATGCGTACCAGACCACGAGCTCGGTGCAGGTGTTCTTCGACCAGACGGTGCGCATCAACCCCTTCATGCGCTCGGGCGCCAACGGCACGGTCATCGCCGACTTCGTCAGCGACAACTTCGACCACGGGCCGCTGGGCTTCGTCGGCGGCGCCTACATCGGCGAAGTGATGACCAACGGCCGGCCGATCGAGTTCCATCCGACGCCGCCGGGCACGCCGGCCTGGGGATCGGCCTGGAAGAAGGCCGTGGCCCGGCACTACAACCACACCAGCGTGCTGTCCATCCACGGCAGCTCGATGGCCCACCGGGCCAACTACCTGGACCTGGACCCGACCTACCGCGACGCCTGGGGCCTGCCGCTGCTGCGCATGACCTTCGACTTCCCGGACAACGACCTGAAGATGTCCGCCCACATCACGGCCAAGGCGCTGGAGATCGGCCGTGCGATGGGCGGCCGGCAGGTGGCCGGCGGGCCGCGCAAGGGGCCCTACACGGTGACCCAGTACCAGACCACGCACAACACCGGCGGCACGGTGATGGGCAACGACCCGTCCACCTCGGTCGTCAACCGCTACCTGCAGAGCTGGGACGTGCCCAACGTCTTCGTCATCGGCGCCTCCAACTATCCGCAGAACGCGTCCTACAACCCCACCGGCACGCTGGGCGCGCTGATCTACTGGGCCGCGGACGCCATCGTCAACCGCTATCTCAAGGCCCCCGGGCCGCTGGTGCAAGCATGAGCCGCAGGATGGACACACGGCGCATGGCGCCAGGCAAGGCGCGGCGTGGGCATGCGGATGGGGACGCCCCTCGTGGCCGGGCCTCTGCCCGCTCCGCCCGCTCTACCCGCTCCGCCCGCTCCACACGGGCCTGTGCGGCGCTGGTCAGTGCCGGCATCGGCCTGTTGATCGGCGCGTGCCCGGCACTGGCAGCACCCGCCGCGTCCGCCGCGCGCGGTGACGCAGCACTGGGCCAGCGCATCGCCACCCGGGGGCTGGCGGACACGGCCGCCACCGCCTGCATCGGCTGCCACGGCGCGCACGGCGAGGGCAATGCCGCGGCCGGCTTCCCGCGCCTGAACAGGCAGGCCGCCGGCTACCTGCAGCGGCAGCTGGCGGCCTATGCGGACGGCAGCCGCGTCAATGCGGTGATGCAGCCCATCGCCCAGGCGCTCAACCGCAGCCAGCAGGCGGCGGTGGCGGGCTACTTCGCCGGATTGCCGCTGGCGGCCGTGGCGCAGGCAGCGGCGGCCAGCCCTGCGACGCCGACCGCCTCCGCCCCATCGGCGGCGAGCGGCGTGGGCAGCGCGGGCAGGGGTGCCGGCGCAAGAGCCGCCGGCGTTGCAGGCAGCGGCAGCGCACGCGGCCGGTTGCTGGCCGAGGTCGGCGACGAGCGCCTGGGCGTGCAAGCCTGTGCCAACTGCCACGGCCCCGGCGGCAACGGCCGCGGCGAGCTGGCGCCCGCGCTGGCCGGCCAGCATGCCGGCTATCTGCTGGCCGCGCTGCAGGAATGGGCCAAGGGCAGCCGCCGCACGGATGCCAGCGGGCAGATGCCGCAGATCGCCGCACGGCTGAGTGCCGAGGACCAGCAGGCGGTGTCGGACTACTTCGGCAGCCTGATGCTGGCGGCCCTTCCGTCCGCCTCCCTGTCCACCTCCCTGGCCACCACCCTGTCCACCACCCCCGCCCGATCCCGATCGCCCTCCGCAGCCCGGCCCCGCCATGCTGCCGTCCCATCCGGCCCGCGGCCGACGGCGGGTGCGGGCAAGGCCAGCGCACCGACCGGCCAGGGCGCGGCCCAGCCCGGCACGCTCACCGGCGGCAGCCAGGGCCCAGGCGGTGGTGGTGGCGGCACGGGCAGCGGCGCCGGGGGCGGCACGGGCGGCACACCCACCGGCCGGTGAGGCCTACGGTGGCGGATGGGGGGCCCGCAGGGGGCCTGCTGCCATTTGCCGCGCCTTCTGCCGCCATCTGCCACCGTGTCAGGCGCCCGACGCAAGGCACCCAGGCCATGCAGGCCGCCGCCGCGTCGATAGGGCGGCATCAGGCACACCAGACGCAGCGCCCGGGCCCACCGCCGGCACCCCTGCTCCGTATCGATCCAGGGCGATCACGCCGGGGCGGCGCGATCGCCCCGCGCCGCCTCACATCGGCCAGTTCGCCCCCGGCCGCGGTGACTGCGCCTGAAGCACCGCCGGCGGAATGGCCGTGAGCCCGCGCGCGGCCTGGAAGTCGCCGCCGCTCAGCAGCGCATCGAAGTAGGCGATCGTGCGCCGCAGCCCTTCCTCCAGGGCGATCGTCGGCTGCCAGCCCAGCAGCTCGCGCGCCTTGGCGATGTCCGGGCAGCGCTGCATCGGGTCGTCTGCCGGCAGCGGGTGGTAGACGATCTCCGACGACGAGCCGGTCAGCTCCACCACCTTCTCGGCCAGCTCGCGCACGGTGAACTCGCCGGGGTTGCCGATGTTGATCGGGCCGGTCACGTCGTCGCCGGTGGCCATCAGGCGCAGGCAGCCGTCGATCAGGTCGTCGCGGTAGCAGAAGGACCGCGTCTGCGAGCCGTCGCCGAAGACGGTGATGGGCTCGCCCTTGAGCGCCTGCACGATGAAGTTGGACACCACGCGGCCGTCGTTGGGGTGCATGCCCGGGCCGTAGGTATTGAAGATGCGCATGACCTTGATGCGCAGCTTGTGCTGGCGGTGGTAGTCGAAGAAGAGTGTTTCCGCGCAGCGCTTGCCCTCGTCATAGCAGGCACGGGAACCCGTCGGATTGACATGGCCCCAGTACTCCTCGCGCTGCGGATGCACCTTGGGGTCGCCATAGACCTCGCTGGTGGAGGCCTGCAGGATCTTCGCCTTCACCCGCTTGGCCAGGCCCAGCATGTTGATCGCGCCGTGCACGCTGGTCTTGGTGGTCTGCACCGGGTCGTGCTGGTAGTGCACGGGCGAGGCCGGGCAGGCGAAGTTGTAGATCTCGTCCACCTCCACATAGAGCGGGAAGGTGACGTCATGCCGCATCAGCTCGAAGCGCGGATGGTCCAGCAGGTGCTCGATGTTGCGCCGCGTGCCGGTGAAGAAGTTGTCCACGCAGATCACCTCGTGGCCCTGCTCCAGCAGCCGCTCGCACAGGTGCGAGCCGAGGAAGCCGGCCCCACCGGTGACGAGGACGGACTTGCGTTCGAGATCTCTCATGACCTGCCTCTGCGTAGGGGGATGCACCGGCAGGGCAAGGGGCGTACCGGTGGCATGGCGGCGGTAGAGTCCTGCGGATGGATCCGCACGACGCTGCCGCCGCTCCCACCGGTCCCGATGCCGCGGACAACCTGGAGGCGCCGCGGGTGATCATCATTGCCGGGCCGAACGGTGCGGGGAAAACGACCTTCGCCCGAGAGTTCCTGCCTCACGAAGCGGGCTGCCCCGTCTTCGTCAACGCAGACTTGATTGCCGCGGGCTTGGCCCCTTTTGCCCCCGAGACGGCCGCCATCCGAGCCGGCCGGCTCATGCTGGACGAGCTTGCGCGCCACTTCAGCGCCCGCAACAGCTTTGCGTTCGAAACCACGCTGGCCGGGCGGGGCTATGCGTCGCACATCGGACAGTGGCGGGCCGCGGGCTATCGGGTCAAGCTCATCTTCCTCAGGCTGGATACGCCGCAGACCGCAATCGCGCGGGTGGCTCAGCGCGTGCGCCAGGGCGGGCACGACATCCCACCGGACACCATACGCCGCCGCTTTACGGCGGGGCTGCGTAACTTCCGCGAGCTTTATGCACCCCTGGTAGACGCCTGGGCGCTGTATGACAACTCCGGCCCTGCCCCCGCACTGATCGACTGGAGCGAAGAACCATGAACGACAAGCCGATTGGCAGCGCCCGTGATCGGGACCTGCGCCTGTCCCTGCAGGCCATGCAACGGGCGGCGCAGCGTGCCCGCAAGCTCGCAGAGGACACGGGCACGCTCGTCGTGGTCAGCCAGGGGGGCAAGGTAGAGCAGCTGTCGCCTCACGAGCTGCGGCCCTCAACGGTCCAGGAGCCGCCAGCGACGTATGGAGCTGCGCAAGAGCCGTAGCAGATCACGCCGGGCCCCAAGCCTGTCGAACCAGTCTATTGATCGACCCTGGCTGCCTTCTTCGCTACCCCTTTCGCCACCCCCTTCGCCACCTTTCTTGCCGCCCGCTCCCCGCTGCGCAGATAAGCCAGCAGCCGCCGCTCATGCTCCTTGAGCCCGGCCACGCGCGGCAGCCTGGCGGCCGTGAGCCGACCCAGCTCCTGGCAGCTCAGCAGTTCCGGGTGCACATAGCTCTTCTTGCACACCGCCGGCGTGTTGCCCAGCCGCTGGGCGACCTGCTTGAGCAGCTCGGTGGATTTGAGCGGCTGCTCGGGGTGGGCGGCGCACATCAGCTGCAGCGCGTAGGCGGTGGCATGCCAGGTGCGGAAGTCCTTGGCGGTGAAGTCCTCGCCGGACGCCTCGCGCAGGTAGGCATTGACGTCGGCGGAGTCGATCGACTTGATGCTGCCGTCGTCGTCCACGTACTCGAACAGCTCCTGCCCCGGCAGGTTCTGGCAGCGGCGCACGATGCGCGCCACGCGCGGGTCGTCCAGGCCCACGCTGTGCTGCACGCCGTGCTTGCCGCGAAAGCGCAGCTCGATGCGGCCGGGTTTGACCGTGGCGTGGCGGTTGCGCAGCGTGGTCAGGCCGAAGGAGCCGTTCTCGCGCGCATAGCTCTCGTTGCCGATGCGCATCCAGGTCTCGTCCAGCAGCTTGACGATGGTGGCCAGCACGGCCTGCGCGGGCGGGCGCGGGGTGTCGCCGGCTTTCAGGTCCAGCGCCACGCGCTTGCGTATGCGCGGCAGCGCGGCGCCGAAGGCGGCCATGCGCACGAACTTGTCGGCATCGCGGGCGATGCGCCACTCGGGGTGGTAGCGGTACTGCTTGCGGCCGCGGGCATCGCGCCCGGTGGCCTGGATGTGGCCGTTGGCGCGCGGGCAGATCCACACGTCTTCATAGGCGGGCGGGATGGCCAGCTTGCGGATGCGCTGCAGCGTCGGCTCATCACGGATCGCCGCGCCATCCGGGCCGACATAGCGGAAGCGCTGGCCCTGGCGGATGCGGCGGATGCCCGGCTGCTCGTCGCTGGACCAGCGCAGGCCCTCCACCGGGCAAGGCCCGGGTGGGACGACAGGTGCCGCTGCCGGGGCGGCAGCGGCGGGCGGGTCAGGCGCTGCCCGCGCCACGGCTCGATCGAATGCGCCCACGGTGCGGGCAGCGCTGGGCGCCTGGGTCAGAAGCGATAGCGCACGCCCAGCGTGGCCAGGTCCACGTCGCGGGTGTCGTCACCGGCGAACTTCATGCGGTGCCGCTCCCACTCCAGCGTCAGGCTCCAGTTGGGGTTGAAGTCGAAGCTCAGGCCGGCGCCGTAGGCCACGCCGAAGCCCTCTTCGCTGCCACGCGGCGTGCCGGCGGCCGTGCCGGAGAGCTTGGTCCAGCCATAGGTGCCGCCCACCTTGCCCATCAGGCTGAAGCCGTAGTTCAGCGGCAGGAAGCCGGTCAGCGACAGGTTGACGCCGCGGACGCGGGCATCGCCGCCGTTGAAGTCGGCATTGCCGGTGTGGATGTAGCCCAGCTCGATGCCGACCCACTCGTTGAGCATGCCGCCGGTGTTGATCTTGACCGCCCAGTCGGGGTTGTCGCAGTTGAAGCCGGTGGCGCAGCGCAGGTCGCCGAAGTCGGCGCCGCCATAGGCGATGCTGACGTAGCCGTTGCTGGTGTACGGGATCCACGACTGGCGCCGCGAGTCGAAGCGGCTGCTGCCGGACGGGCCGGCGCCCGTGGGCTCGCTGGGCAGGGCCATGTCGGACGACGAGCCGCTGCCCATGCTGCTGCTCATGCCGCCGCTGCTGCCGGAGCTGCCCGAGCCGCTGGTGGCCGGGTCATAGCTGCTGCTGCCGGTGGTGTCCACGCCGGCGGCAGCAGGCGTGCTCAGGCCCGAGCCGGATTGCGAGCTGGTGCTGCTGAGCGAGGAGCTGCTGCCCGAGGCCGCGCCGGACGTGCTGCCGTCTGATGCGGCACCGGTGGTGCCAGCCGCGCCGGTGCTGGGCGGCACGGCGTTGCCGGTGCCCATGCCGGTGGTGGACACGCCGGAGGTCGTGCCGCTCATCGAGTTGCTCATGCTGTCGGGCGAGGTGCCCGCCGGCACGTTGGAGCTGGTGCCGTAGGCCGAGCGCCCGGCCGCGCCGGTCTGCGAGCCGCTGAGGCTGCCCGAGGGGTGCGCGCCATAGGGCGTGACCACCGACGAGTCGCCCGAGCCGCCGCTGTTGTAGCTGCTGGCAGCGGGGTCCTTGGGATTGGGCGCCACGCGCGAGCTGCCCGAGGTGCCGGTGGCGGTGCTCTGGGCCCAGGCGGCCGGCACGCTCAGCGCCAGCGCGGCAAGCGCCACGGCGGCCAGCGGCAGGCGGCCGGACGGGGTCGAGCAAGGGGTGGGTTTCATTGCGGCTCCTGTGTCGTGATGGATCTGGGGCGGATGGATGTCCATGTACTGGCATGCGGTGCCGCAAACGCGGCGCCGGCACGGGCTGCAAAGGGCAAGCGATGTGCCGCATGCCTGTCGCGGAGCCTTCCGGCCGCCCTGCTCCTGTTCCTGCCCGCGCCACCCCTGCCGGGCACGTCGCCTGCCGCTGCCCCTCGTCCACCCCCTGCCCCTCGTCCACCCCCTGCCCCTTGGAGACCGCCATGCATACCCCCTACTCCGGAACCAGCTACACCACCCCGTCCTCCGTGCTGCCGCCCGGCTATGACGCCGACAAGGTGGTCAAGCAGCTCAACCACCTGATCGAGACCTGCAAGGACGGCGAATACGGCTTCAAAGCCTGTGCCGAGCAGGCCCGGTCACCGCAGCTCAAGTCCATGCTGGCCACGCGCGCCGAAGGCTGCCGCCGCGCGGCCGAAGAGCTGCAGAGCTGCGTGCTGGACCTGGGCGGCAAGCCCGACACCGACGGCAGCGTGGCCGGCGCCATGCACCGCGGCTGGGTCGCCGTGCGCAGCACGCTGAGCACGCTGACCGACCGCGCGGTGCTGGATGAATGCGAGCGTGGCGAGGACGTGGCCCTGAAGGCCTACCGCGAAACGCTGGCCGGCGAGCTGCCGCCCGACATCCGCGCCCTGATCGAGCGCCAGGCCGAAGGCGCCCGGCGCAACCACGACGAGGTCAAGGCGCTGCGCAACAGCCTGCCGCATTGATGCGCATCACCAGCCCGTCGCCCGGGGCGCGGAGGCGCCCGCCCGCCTGCCACGCGCATGCCGACGGTCGCCGCCCCACCGCCCCGCACACCGATTGAGGACATCCGCCATGACTGCTGCGCTCCACACCCGATCCGCCGTGCTGGCGGCCGTCGTCGCCGCCACCTGCCTGCTGGCTGCCTGCGACCGCAATCCCAAGATGGCCACCAACGACCCCAAGGAAGACGGCGCCGTGGCGATGGGCGCGGGCACCGACGGCACGGGCGTCACCTCCACCGGCAACCCTGGCGGGCTGGCCGTGGCTGACGCAGGGCGCGACACCGCCACCGGCATGGGCGCCGGCGATTCCTCCGCGGCCAACCGCACGGCCTCCGGCAGCGTCGCCAATGATCCGGCGCTGTCCGGGTCCGCTGGCCCGGGTGGCGCCGGCCTGGTGGGCAGCAGCCGGACAGCCGGCGGCATCACCACCAACGGCAACGGCGTGGCCTTGAACAGCGGCAGCAACTCTGCCAACCCCAGCGGCGACGCGCTGGACCGCCTGCCCGCCACGGCCGCCGGTGCACAGCCCGGCGCGGCCGGCAGCGCAACGGGGGCGGCATCGCTGGCCATCGCCGATCGCAACTTCCTGGCTCACGCCGCAGAGGGCGGGCTGTTCGAGGTGGAGGCCGGCCGCCTGGCCAGCGAGCGCGCGCAGCACACCGGCGTCAAGGCGCTGGGAGCCACGCTCTCGTCCGACCACACTGATGCCGCCCAGCGCCTGCGCGACCTGGCCGCGGCCAAGGGCGTGACACTGCCCACCACCGTGTCTGCCGCTCAGCGCGAAACGCTCACCAAGCTCGGCCAGGCCAGCGGCGCGGACTTCGACCGCCTCTTCCTGGCCCAGGTCGGCATCGACGCCCACCAGCGCGACATCGCCGCCTTCGAGCACGCCGCGCGCGAGGCCAAGGATGCCGACGTCAAGGCCTTCGCCACGGCCACGCTGCCCACGCTGCGCCAGCACCTGGCCACGGCGCGCCGGCTCTCAGGCGCGGCGGGGCACTGACGCGGGGCGGCAGCCGCGGCCTGCTCACCCCGGCCGCCCGGCCGCTCACCCCGGCCGCTCACCTCGCCCGCTCACCTCGCCCGCTCACCCCGCGTCGCCGCCCTGTCGCTGCTGCGCCGCCTGCAGCAGCGCCACCACCTCCTCGTCCGTCGTCTGCGTGAAGTCGTCGTAGTGCTCGCCCACCGCCCCCAGGTGGCGCACCTGCAGCGGGCAGACGAAGTTCTCGGGCGCCAGCCCCAGCCGCGCCCGGGCATCGGCCGGCGCCACCGGCACCGCCAGCATCACGCGGCGGGCGCCGTTGCGCGCCAGGGCCTGCAGCGCCGCCCGCGCCGTGCCGCCCGTGGCCACGCCGTCGTCCACAGGATCACCAGCCGCCCGCGCACCGGCTCGGCCGGCCGCGTCAGCCGCCAGCGGCGCTTGCGCTGCTCGATCAGCGCCAGCTGCCGGGCGCGCTCGGCCTCGATGTAGGCCGCAGACGGCCGCAGCGCCCGCACGATGTCGTCGTTGAACACCAGCTGCGGGTCGGCCCCATCGGCGATGGCGCCCAGCCCCAGCTCCGGCGAGCCGGGCGCGGCCAGCTTGCGCACGAAGACCACGTCCAGCGGCGCATGCAGCGCACAGGCCACCTCGTGGGCCACCGGCACGCCGCCACGCGGCAGAGCCAGCACCAGCGGCTGCTCGCCGGCCAGATGGCCCAGCGCCCGGGCCAGACGACGGCCGGCGTCCCGGCGATCGGTGTAGCGCCCCGGCGGGCCGGCGGCGGTGTCGGGTGGTGGCGGCATGCGGGCTCCCTGCGGCCTGCGGCGCATCGTGCGGGCGCGCCTGCTGCCGCCGGTGGGCTGCGGCCTGCGGCCATGCACCGCCCTGCGGCACACGTGTCTCGCCCCGCCTGCCCCGGCCGCGGGGGCCCCTCCTTGCGCGGCAGGGCTTGCGCCCTGGCAATCGGCAGGCCGGGTGCGGGCGGTCGCCGCCAATGCACCTAGTTTTCAGGATGGACCCGCTCAAGGCCTCAGCCCAAAGTGCGCCAAGTGGATGGAACGGGGTAATGGCCGCAGGCCACGCCCGGCGACAGGGCCAGGGTTCCAGGCCCGGGAGAGACACGATGCAGCAGGCAATCAAGCTCACGTTGGCCGCGCTGGCTGCCGGCGCGATCGGGCAGGCCGCCCACGGCCGTGAACTGCAGGCCTATGCCGGCGTGGTGGCCGGCATCGCCCAGGGCAGCGGCGGCCCCTTCGCCTGCGCCACCAGCGGGCCGACCATCGGCAACGGCTGGTTCGCCGGCCTCACGCTGCCCACCGAAGGCTTTGCCGGCTGCAGCCTGGGCGGTGGCATCGACAACCGCAGCGCGCTATCCGGCCCGCTGGTGGCAGCGCAGACCGGCGGCGGCGCGGTCAGCGGCGGCAGCTACGGCGGCAGCGCCCGCGCGCGTGCCGGCTACTGGAGCCTGGGCGTGCAGGCAGACGGCACGATGACCGGCGCCACCTCGCCCTTCACCTATCACCAGTCCGCCGCCTTCGCCCGCTTTGCCGACACGCTCACGCTCAGCGCCCCGGGCATCGCCACGGGCACCGCCGGGGTCATCGACTTCAGCTTCCTGATCGAAGGCGCGCTCACCAGCCTGCCCAACCCGCCCTACAGCCAGCAGGGCGACATTGCCCTGGGTATCCGCGTGGGCGGCGGCTCGTCCGGGCCCTGGTATGCCTTCCTGGGCACGGTGATCAACGACAACCTGCCCTTCGTGCGCGGCGGCAGCAGCGGGCTGCCCGGCGGCTTCGTCCTGGCCCCGGGCAGCCTCAGCGGCTCCGCCTCGGTACGCAGCACCGCGGGCTTCGGCTTCCAGTGGGGCGTGCCCTTCCAGGTGGAGGTCGCCCTGCTCACCAGCGTCTATCCCTGCTGCAACGGAGCGACGGTGGCAGCAGGCTTCCTGGACACCGCTCGCCTGGACGGCATCCGCGCCGGCACCGCCGCGGGCCTGGTGGACGGCTTCAGCGTGGTGGCCGAGTCGGGCGCACAGCTCGGCCCGCAAGGCCTGGCGCCGATCCCGGAGCCCGCCCCGGCCGCGATGCTGCTGGCCGGCCTGGCTGCCCTGGCCGGGCACGGCCGCCTGCGGCGCCTCACCCGTCGAACTTGAGCACGCTGATGTGCCCGTCGCTTTCCATGTAGGCGGCGCGCACGCGGCTGATGTCGTCCACGCCCTGCTTGCGCAGCTCGGCCTGCAGCTCTTCCACCTTCAGGAACTCGCGCCGCAAGTTGCGGTGCACGATGCGCCCGCGGTGGATCAGCAGCAGCGGCGGCACCTCCATCACCCGGGCCAGCGCGTCGAAGCGGAAGGCCGCCCAGTCCATCAGCACGTTCCAGCCCACCAGCGTGGCCACCAGCACCGCGCCGTCGGCCACCGAGCGGTATTCGCCCGCCATCGCGTTCTGCGACGCATCGGCAATCAGCACGATGAGCAGCACGTCGGCGATGCCGATGGAGCCCACGTCGCGCCGCAGCGCGAAGCGGAAGATGCAGAAGAGGAACCAGTACATCGCCGTGCCGCGGATGACGAGCTCGGCGGGGTGCAGGCTGAAGCGGAAGATCTCGGCAAGGTCCAGGCTGTGCATCGGTGGGCGGGGTCTCCTGGGGAGGGATGGCGGTTGATGTCGGGCGGCGCACGGCTCAGGTGTTGATCACTTCGCCGCCGTTGGGATGCAGCACCTGGCCGGTCATGTAGGACGCATCGGCGCTGGCCAGGAACACATAGGCCGGCGCCACCTCCACCGGCTGCCCCGGCCGCTTGAGCGGCACGCTGGTGCCGAAGCTGGCCACCTTGTCGGCATCGAAGGTGGCCGGGATCAGCGGCGTCCAGATCGGCCCGGGCGCCACCGCGTTCACATGGATGCCCTTTTCGGCCAGCTGGCCCGCCAGCGAGCGCGTGAAGGCCACGATCGCGCCCTTGGTCGAGGCGTAGTCCACCAGATGCGGGCTGCCGCGGTAGGCGGTGACGGACGTGGTGTTGATGATGCGCGCGCCTTTGCCCAGGTGCGGCAGCGCCGCCTTGGTCAGGAAGAACATGCCGAAGACGTTGGTGCGGAAGGTCTGCAGCAGCTGCTCCTCGGTGATGGCCTGCAGCTGCTTCTGCTCATGCTGCTCGGCCGCGTTGTTGACGACGATGTCGATGCGGCCGAAGGCCTTGAGCGCCTGCTCCACCACCTGCCGGCAGAACGCCTCGCTGCCCACGTCGCCGGCTGCGCGTTCGCAGCGGCGGCCATAGGCCTGCACGGCCCGCTGCGTCTCGGCGGCGTCCTCTTCTTCCTTGAGGTAGACGATCAGCACGTCGGCGCCTTCCTTGGCAAAGGCCACCGCCACGGCGCGTCCGATGCCGCTGTCGCCGCCGGTGACGATGGCCACCTTGCCCTTGAGCTTGTCCGCGCCTTTGCGGTCGGGCTCGTCATAGACGGGCGCCGGCGTCATCTGCGATTCATGGCCGGGCTGCTCGGCCTGATGCTGGGGCGGCTGGGCTTGGGGCTGGTCGGGGGTCATGGGCGTGGCTCCGGCTTGACGGTTGAGATGGCGGCAGGCAGCCGCCGGTATGGCAGCGCTGGGCAAGCAGCATTCCAAACGCCGCCCTTGCATGCGCTGCGCCTGCCATTTCCAGGGATGGCAGGCCCGCCCGCATGGGATCCACGCGGCGTCACGCCGAGACGCACTACCGCCGCATTCGTTGTCCAGCCCGGATGTCAGCCTGGCCCCACGCCATCGCGCGCCGCATCTACCCAGCCAGCAGGCCGTGCGCCGACGGTGCAGGCGGTGGCGACGCGGCACGCTGGCCGCATCGACGCTTTCGCTTGTGCCCATGTCCGTGCTGTACCCCTTCCGCGCCCCCGCAGGCTGGCCCCGCGCCGGTCTGGGTCGGGCCGCGCATGACGCGCCGCCGCCGCACCAGGCGGGCTTCCTGCCGGCCGATGCGCTGGTGCGCGCTGCCGCCGCGCGATCCCGCAGCGCACCGCCGGCCGCCTGTCCGCGCCGCGGCGCTGCAGCCGCGCAGCCGGTGCCGGCCCCCGGCCCGGCGCCGCAGCCCTTTGCCGGGCATGCGCTGCCGGATCGGCAAGCCGTGGAGGCCGCCCTGCGCCGCCAGGTGCTGGCCGACGACTATCCCTGCGTGGCCGCCCGCTCCGCGCTCAACCGCGGCCGCTGCCAGCTCCATGTGCATGGCCGGCTGGGCGATGCGGCCAGTGCCCGGAAGGCCTGCGAAGACCTGCAGCGCTTCGTCGGCGCACTGCAGGCCGACCCGCAGCCCGATGCGCCGCGCACCTGGGTATCCGCCTATGCCGAAGAGCCCGGCCTGGACGAAGCCGGCTTCGAGCGCGCGCTGTGGCGCCATCTGCAGCTCATGCACGAGCACGATGCCGGCAGTCACGGCTGGAGCCCCGCGCACAGTGCCGACCCGGCCGACGCCGACTTCGCCTTCTGCATCGGCGGCGAAGCCTTCTTCGTCATCGGCCTGCACCCGGCCGCTTCACGCCTGGCCCGCCGCGCACCCTGGCCCATGCTGGTCTTCAACCTGCATCGCCAGTTCGACGCCCTGCGCAGTGCCGGCCGCTACGAGCGCATGAAGGCCGTCATCCGTCAGCGCGACACCGCCCTGCAGGGCAGCGCCAATCCCATGCTGGATGACTTCGGCACCCGCTCCGAGGCCCGCCAGTACGCCGGCCGCGCGGTGCCCGAGGGCTGGAGCTGCCCGTTCAAGGCCCTTCACGGGCGCTGAGACGGTCATCCACAACGCTGCCCTGCGCCGCCGCCCCCCTCACCGCCGACCTGAACCGCCCCTGCACCCATGAACCTCGCCACTCCCGCCCGCCCTGCTTCGCTGCCGGCTGCTGGCTCCCCGATCCGGCTCACCGAGTCACCCCGCGGCCTGCAGCGCATCCCGCCGCAGAGCGGCACGGCCTTCATCCTGCGCCGCGGCCAGCGCCTGAAGGTGATCGACCCGCTCGGCGAGCAGGTGTCCGACCTCTTCGCCGTCAAGGCCGATGAGCCGGCCTGCCGCCTGTCCTCCGGCCGCTCGCTGGACTACGCGGGCAAGCTCTACCTGAGCACCGGCGATGCGCTCTATGCCAACGACAGCCGCGTGATGTTCAGCATCGAGGAGGACACCGTGGGCCGCCACGACTTCCTGCTCACGCCCTGCAGCCAGGAGATGTTCGAGATCCTGTACCGGCACGAGGGCCACCACCCCAGTTGCTTCGAGAACCTGCACACCTCGCTGGCCCGCCACGGCATCCGGCCCGAGGACATCGGCACCACGTTCAACATCTTCATGAACGTCACCATCGACCCGCAGGGCCGCATCACCGTGGGCGTGCCGCATTCGCGCGCCGGCGACCACATCGTGCTGCGAGCGGAGATGGACCTCATCTGCGGCCTGACCGCCTGCTCGGCCGAGGGCTCCAACAACGGCACCTTCAAGCCTATCGATTTCGAGATCCTGTAGGGGTACGCGGGCACCCGCTGCGCCAAGCGTGACGGGCTGCACGCTTTCACTGCCGCGTGCAGCGCAACCGTGGCTGCAGCGGCAGGCAAGCCACAAGGCTTGACCTCGCGCAAAGACCCGACTGGCCAAGGGGTCGAGCATGACGGTGCGCTGACACAAACGGCACACACACGGCAACAAGGAGCCCGCCATGCAAGCACTCAAGGATCTGTTCACCACCGACTACGGCCTCATGAGCATCATCGGCCTAGCCTTCATCCTGGGCATGGGCGTGTACTTCGTCCGCTACTTCATCAGCCACATGCATGAAGAAGAAGCCCGCATGCGCGCCCAGCAACAGCAGCGCCCCTGAGCGAGCCCGCGGTCGATCCATCGGCAACCCAGTTGAGCCGCCGGAATTCCATGCTATAGTCGCCGTCTTTCAGGCGCGTAGCTCAGCTGGTTAGAGCACCACCTTGACATGGTGGGGGTCGTTGGTTCGAGTCCAATCGCGCCTACCAATACGAAGGCCGGCAAGTCATCTGACTTGCCGGCCTTTTTCGTTGGCTGCCTCGCCCGGCAGTCGGCCTCTTGCTTTCAGCGACGGCGCGCGTGGCGCACGCCGCTCAGCTGCGCCACGCGCTGCAGCACCTGGCCCAGACGCGTGGCATCCGAGGTCTGCACGGTCAGCGTGATGTCCACCCGCTCGCCGTGCGTCTGGGTCTGCATGGCCATGACGTGGGTCTTGTCCTTGGCAAACGCGTCGCAGATGTCGCGCAGCAGGCCCGGGCGGTCGTGCGCCTGCACGGCCACGTCCACGGCGTAGACCGCATCCCGCCCGTCGGCCGAGCGCTGGCCGCCCCACTCCACGTCGATGCGACGCTCCGGGTGGCGGCCGACCATCTGGCGGAAGTTGGAGCAATCGCTGCGGTGCACGGCCACGCCCTTGCCGCGGGTGACGTAGCCGCCGATGTCGTCCGGCGGCGCCGGCTTGCAGCAGCGCGCCAGCTGGGTGAGCAGCGAATCCATCCCGACGACCATGACGCCGCGCCCGCCGGACGCCGTGGACTTGAGCGCCGTGGGCTCGCTGCGGGCAATGCGCTGGGCCAGCAGCGCATCCGCATCCGGCGGCGGGGCGGCCGGGCGCAGCAGGTTCTCGATGTGGCGCAGCGAGTACTCGTCCTTGCCCACCACCTCGAACAGCGCCTCGGCACTGCGAAAGCCCAGCTGCGCGGCCAGGTCGTCGAGCTTGACCGCCGTGCGGCCCTCGCGCTGCAGCAGCCGCTCCACGGCCTCGCGGCCGCGGGCGATGGTCTGCTGCTGGGCCAGGGCGTTGAACCAGGCGCGCACCTTGGCCCGCGCCCGCGGGCTCTGCAGATAGCCCAGCTCGGGGTTGAGCCAGTCCATCGACGGGCCGGCCAGCGCGTCCTTGGCGGCCACCACCTCTACCGTCTGCCCGCTCTTGAGCGGCGTGTTCAGCGGCACCATCGCTCCGTCCACGCGCGCCCCGCGGCAGCGGTGGCCCAGCGTGGTGTGCACGGTGTAGGCGAAGTCCACCGGCGTGGCGCCGGCCGGCAGGTCGATGATGGCGCCCTGCGGGGTGAAGACGTAGATGCGGTCGTCGAACAGGCCCTGGCCGGCGGCGGCCCCCGAGCGCGCTTCACCGCCCTCGCCCGCGGCGCCGGCCGGGCCTTCGGCTTCGGCCTGAGCCAGATCCCGCTCCCAGGCCAGCAGCTGGCGCAGCACCGTCTTGCGCGCCTCAGCCACGCGGGCCTCGAAGTCGCCGGCCGCGCTCACGCCGGCATAGCCCTTGGTGCCGGCCTCCTTGTAGGCCCAGTGCGCGGCCACGCCACTCTCGGCCCGCTCGTGCATGTCGGCCGTGCGGATCTGGATCTCGATGCTGCGCCCCTGCTCGTCCAGCACCACGGTGTGCAGCGACTGGTAGCCGTTGGCCTTGGGCCGGGCGATGTAGTCGTCGAACTCCTCGGGCAGCGCGCGCCAGACCTCATGCACCCGGGCCAGCGCGGCGTAGCAGTCCTCCACCGTGGCCACGATGACGCGCAGCGCCCGCACGTCGAAGATGCGGTCCAGCGACAAGCCCTTGCCGCGCATCTTCTTCCAGATGCTGTAGAGGTGCTTGGGCCGGCCCTGCACCTGCGCGCGCAGGCCCACGGCAGCCAGCTCGTCAGCCAGGCGCTGGCGCGCGGCCTCCACCATCTGCTCGCGCTCCACGCGCTTTTCATCCAGCGCGCGGGCGATGTCGCGGTAGGCCTGCGGCTGCAGGAAGCGGAA
Source organism: Burkholderiales bacterium (assembly GCA_016219375.1). Lineage (GTDB taxonomy): Bacteria > Pseudomonadota > Gammaproteobacteria > Burkholderiales > Burkholderiaceae_C > Aquabacterium. The sequence continues at coordinate 293,643 of JACRNC010000015.1, read as the reverse complement.
GGACAGGTCCTCCAGCTCCCACTTGATCTGCCAGATGCCCAGCCGGTTGGCCAGCGGCGCGAAGACCTGCAGCGACTCGCTGGCCAGCACGCGCGGGCAGTCCTGCTTGCTGTTGGCGTAGTGGCGCAGCGTCTGCAGGCGCGAGGCCAGGCGCAGCAGCACCACGCGCAGGTCACGCGAGAAGGCCAGCAGCATCTTGCGCACGCGCTCCACCTGGTCCGCGCGCAGGCTCTGGTCGGGCGTGTCGCCCAGGCTGTCGCGGGCGCTGCGCTGGATCTGCACCAGCTTGCGCGTGTGGGCCACCAGGCTGGCCTCGTCCTCGCCGAAGGCCTGGGCGATGACGTCCTCGGGCTTGTTGAGGAAGTCGCTGGCATAGACCAGGTAGGCCGCTGCGCGCATGGCCGGCGAGGCGCCGATGCCCCACAGGATGGCGGCCACGCCGTCGGCATGGGCCAGGGCGTCCTCGCCGGTGTCGAAGCGGCGGCCGGCCAGCAGCGGCTCGGCAAAAGCGCGCGCGCGCGTCAGGCGGGTCATCTCAGCGGCCAGGGCCTCGGACCCTGCCGCCTGGGCGCCGGTCAGCGCAACGATGGGCGCGGCTGCGCCTTCGGCATCGAGCAGGCCGGTCTTCATGATGGGATGGAATCGGTCAAGGCGAGAGCAGGAAGTCGCGCACCACGGCGATCTGCTCGTCGGCGACGAACATCGGCGCATGGCCCACGCCGGCGAACTCATGCAGGCGGGCGCGCGGGCCACGGCGGGTCATCTCCTCGGCGGTCTCGCGGGTGAGCAGGTCGGAGTCGGCGCCGCGCAGCAGCAGCGTGGGGCACTTGATGGCGTCATAGCGCTGCCACAGCAGCGTCTCGCCAATGGCCGCGCTCTCGGGCGTGATGGCCTTGAAGGGCACGGCGATCGACGGGTCGTAGTGCAGCCGCAAGCCCGGGCCGTCGTCCAGCGGCTGCACCATCGGCCGGCACAGCGCCAGCCATTGCTCGCGCGTGAAGTGGCCGAAGCCCTGCGAGATGGAGGCCATGTAGTCGGCGGCCTCGTCCAGGTCGGAGAAGCGGATGGGCTGGCCCAGGTAGGCGGCGATGCGCGCGACCGCCTCAGGCTGGATGCGCGGGCCGACGTCGTTGAGGATGAGCTTGCGGATGGGCGAGCCGTGCGCGCCGTGCAGCGAGGCCACGCCCATGCCGATCAACCCGCCCATCGAGGTGCCCAGCCAGTCCACATGCGGCGCGTTCAGCCGGGCCAGCAGCGTGACCATGTCGGCCACGTAGGCCGGCACCTGGTAGCCCATCGGGTCCACCAGCCAGTCTGATCGGCCACGGCCCACGACATCCGGGCAGACCACGCGCCAGTGGTCGGACAGCGCGCGGGCCAGGGTGTCGAAGTCCCGCCCCTGGCGCGACAGGCCGTGCACGCAGACCAGCACCCGCGGGTTGGCCGGGTCGCCCCACTCCCAGTAGGCCATGCGGTGCAGGCCCAGGGCGTCCAGGCAATCGACATGGTTCAGGCGGGGTTCGTGTGTGGCGTTCATGTGGGGCCCTTCATCGAGGCTGGCATTGAACATGCACGGACCTTGCAGCCGCGAGGCGGCGCGGCAAGGGGCCGCTCGATAATCCTACGCGAGCCCCCTGTCCCGGCCCCTGCGCACGCTCAACTGCAAACCCGCCTCACAAGGATTCAACATGCTCCAAGGCAAGACCGCACTCGTCACCGGCTCCACCAGCGGCATCGGGCTGGGCATCGCCACCCGGCTGGCGGCGCAGGGCGCCCACGTCATCCTCAACGGCTTCGGCGACCATCAGGCGCCGCAGGAAGCCGTGCAGGCCGCGGGGCAGCAGCACGGCGTGCGCACCGGTTTTCATGGCGCGGACCTGAGCAAGCCGGCCGAGATCGCCGAGCTGATGGCCTATGCCGAGCGCGACTTCGGCGGCGTGGACATCCTGGTCAACAACGCCGGCATCCAGTTCGTCGCACCGGTGGAGGACTTCCCGGTGGAGAAGTGGGATGCGATCCTCGCAATCAACCTCAGCTCGGCCTTCCACACCACGCGGCTGGCCCTGCCCGGCATGAAGCGCAAGGACTGGGGCCGCATCATCAACATCGCCTCGGCCCACGGGCTGGTGGCCTCGGCCGGCAAGTCGGCCTATGTGGCGGCCAAGCACGGCATCGTCGGCCTGACCAAGGCCGTGGCGCTGGAGACCGCGCGCACCGGCGTCACGGTCAATGCCATCTGCCCGGGCTGGGTGCTGACGCCGCTGGTGCAAAAGCAGATCGACGACCGCGCGGCCAACGGCGGCATCACGGTGGAGCAGGCCCGGCGCGACCTGCTGGGCGAGAAGCAGCCGTCGCTGGAGTTCGTCACGCCCGAGCAGCTAGGCGATCTGGCGGTCTTCCTGTGCTCGCCCGCGGCCCAGCAGGTGCGCGGCGCGGCCTGGAACATGGACGGCGGCTGGCTGGCGCAGTGACATCCGGGCGGCCCGCCGCCCTGCTCCGCCGCCTGCCTGCCGGTCCATCCCCCAGGGATCCCGAGCGCCCCTGCCCGACCTCCTGGCTGCCACCGGCCGGCTTCGTGCGCGACCGCCCCCCGCTGAATGCGCACCCATCCCATCGTGCCCGCCGAGCTGGCGTGGACCACCGCCCCCGACGGCACGCCGCTGCCCACCGCGCCGGCCTTCGGTGACGTCTATCACGCGGCCGCCGGCGCCTTCGCGCAGGCGCGGCATGTCTTCCTGGCCGGCAACGGCCTGCCCGGGCGCTGGGCCGGGCGCGAGCGCTTCGTCATCCTGGAGACGGGCTTCGGCCTGGGCAACACCTTTCTGGCCACCTGGGCGGCGTGGCGCGACGACCCGGCGCGCTGCGGGCGGCTGATCTTCGTCTCGCTGGACAAGCACCCGCCGCGGCAGGCGGACCTGCGGCGCACGCATGCGGCCAGCAAAGCACCCGAGCTGGCCCGGCAGCTCGTCGAGGCCTGGCCGCCGCTGACACCCAACCTGCACACGCTGAGCTTCGAAGCCGGGCGGGTGCAGCTGATCCTGGGCTTCGGCGACATCGCCGACCTGCTGCCCGCGCTGGTGCTGCAGGCCGATGCCTTCTACCTGGACGGCTTTGCGCCGGCCCGCAACCCGGACATGTGGGCCGGGCCGCTGCTGCAGCGGCTGCATCGCCTGGCCGCCCCCGGCGCCACGGCGGCCACCTGGAGCGCGGCGCGCGGCGTGCGCGATGCGCTGGCAGCGGCCGGCTTCACCGTCGAGCGCACGCCCGGCTTTGCGGGCAAGCGCGACATGACGGTCGCGCGCTTCGAGCCGCGGTATCAAGCGGCCGCGCCGGCGGGAGGGCTGCTGACGCCTTCGTGCGAGCGCCAGGCCCTGATCATCGGCGCGGGCCTGGCCGGCTGCGCCGCGGCCTGGGGCCTGGCGGAGCAAGGCTGGTCCAGCACGGTGATCGACGCGACCGACGCCCCGGCACAGGCGGCCTCGGGCAATGCCGGGGGGCTGTTCCACGCCATCGTGCACGGTGAGGACGGCATCCATGCCCGCTCGCATCGCGCCGCGGCATTGGCAACGGCTGCGGTGGCCGGCCCCTGGCTGCGCGACGGCCGGCTGGCCGGCTCGGATGCCGGGCTGCTGCGGCTGGATCGCAAGACGGATGAAGGCCAGGCCGCCGCGCTGTTGCAGCGTCAAGGCTGGCCGCAGGACACGCTGCAATGGCTGGGGCAGCACGACGCGCGCGAGCGCAGCGGGCTGGCGGTGCCGTGCGGCGGCTGGTGGTTCGGCCAGGCCGGCTGGCTGTCGCCGGCCGGCTATGCGCACGCGCTGCTGCAGGCCTCCGGCGCGGGCTTCATCGGCCGCAGCCGCGTGGCACGGCTGGAGCGTCGGGGGCTGTTGTGGGCGGCGCTGGATGCCGAGGGCCGCTGCCTGGGCCAGGCACCGGTCGTGGTGGTGGCCACCGCGCACCAGGCGGCCGAACTGTTGCGCCCGTGGACCGATGCGCCGCTGCCTCTATCGGCCGTGCGCGGTCAGGTCAGCGTGCTGCCCTCCGGGCTGCCCGGTGTCACGCTGCCCAGCCACCCCGTGGCCGGCGCCGGCTATGCGCTGGCCCTGCCCGACGGCCGGCTGGTCTGCGGTGCAACCACCCAGCATGACGATGCCGACCCCACCGTGCGGGCGGCGGATCACGAACACAACCTGGCCCAGGCCGTGCGGCTGGGCGCCTTGCACGCCGATGCGGTGCCCGCCGCGATGGCGGCTGCGCAAGGCCGCGTCGGGTGGCGAGCCGTCACGCCCGACCGCCTGCCGCTGATCGGCGCCGTGCCGCTGTTGCCCCCGCCCGGCACGCGGGCCGACCAGCCGCGCCTGATCCCGCGCCTGCGCGACGAGCACGGCGGGCTGTTCGTGCTGAGCGGCCTGGGCTCGCGCGGGCTCACCTGGGCGGCGCTGGCCGGCCGGCTGCTGGCGTCCTGGGTCAGCGGCTGCCCCAGCCCGGTGGAGACTGACCTGCGTGACGCGCTCGATGTGGGGCGATGGACGGCGCGCCAACAGCCGGCCGGCACATCGGACTAGGCTCGCACGATCTCCTTCATCCCGACCTACCACCATGCGCGACACGACTTTCCCGGGCACCGCCCTGCCGCTGATCCAGGCACCGATGGCCGGCTCGCAGGACGCGCGGCTGGCGCTGGCAGTTGGTGCGGCCGGGGGGCTGGGCTCGCTGCCGGCCGCGATGCTGAGCACCGACGCGCTGGAGCAGCAATTGCGCATGCTGCAGACGGCCGGCCGGCCGTACAACGTCAACTTCTTTGCCCACACGCCACCCGCGCCGGATGCCGCACGCGAGGCCCGCTGGCGCGCGGCGCTCGCGCCCTACTACGCCGAGCTGGGCCTGGATGCGGCCACGCCCGCCGGCGGCGCCACCCGCCGGCCGTTCAATGAAGAGGCCGCCGAGGTGCTGCAGGCCTTCCGCCCCGCGGTGGTGAGCTTCCATTTCGGCCTGCCGGCGCCCGATCTGCTGGCGCGCGTCAAGCGGCTGGGCTGCCAGGTCTGGTCCAGCGCCACCACCGTCGAGGAGGCGCTGTGGCTGCAGGCGCACGGCGCCGATGCGGTGATCGCCCAGGGCCTGGAGGCCGGCGGGCACCGTGGCCACTTCCTGAGCGCGGACCCGGCGCGCCAGGCCGATCTGCCCACGCTGCTGCCGGCCATCGTCGCGGCGGTCAGCATCCCGGTGATCGCCGCTGGCGGCATCGCCGACGCAGCCGGCGCACGCGCGGCGCTGGAGCAAGGCGCATCAGCGGTACAGGCGGGCACCGCCTTCCTGCTCTGCCCGGAGGCGACCACCAATGCCCTGCACCGTGCCCGGCTGCGCGACCGCGACGCGCCCACGGCGCTGACCAACCTCTTCTCTGGCGGCCTGGCGCGCGGCATCGTCAACCGCGTGATGCGCGAGCTGGGCCCGGTGAGCGATGCGGCGCCGCCCTTCCCCCTGGCCACCGGCGCACTCGCGCCGCTGCGCACCGCCGCCGAGGCCCGGGGCCGCGACGACTTCACGCCGCTGTGGTCGGGCACCCGCCGCGCTTGCCGCGAGGCTCCGGCGGCCGAGGTGGTGCAGGCGCTGGCCGCCGGCCTGACCGGCTGACGCCGCGGGCCGCGCTGTCGCTCAAGGCGTCTCTTCAGGGCGTCTCTTCAGAGCATCTCTTCAGGCGCGATCGGCCCCAGCACCTTGATGAGCGCGCGCAGCCACAGCGGCGCGTCGGGCTCGGTGGTGACGCGCGGCCCGTCCGGCGCCGTCCACACCATCCCCGGCCCGGTCTCCCAGGTCACGCGCCAGCTGCCGGTGCGCGCGGCCTCTTGATAGAGCTGGATCACGCGCTGCGACAGCTCGCGGCTGCGCACAGCCAGCATCAGCTCGGTGTTGAGATAGGCCGATCGCGGGTCCAGGTTCATCGAGCCGACCAGCAGCGTGCGGCCGTCGATCACCATCGACTTCACGTGCAGGCTGGCCGACGACGAGCCGCTGCCCGAGCCGGACGAGCCGCCCCACTTGGTGCGCATGCCGCCGCCCGGGCGGGCGCGCAGCTCGTGCAGCTCGACGCCCATGCGCAGCAGGTCTTCGCGGTAGCGCGCATACCCGGTGTGCACCGCGGCGGCATCGGTGGCGGCCAGCGAATTGGTGAGGATGCGGATGACCACGCCGCGCTCGCGCAGGCTGCGCAGCAGCGCCACGCCGCGCTTGCCCGGCACGAAGTACGGCGAGATCAGCACCAGCTCGGTCTGGGCGGCCTCGGCGATCTCCACCACATCGTCGGCCAGCGTCTCGTCCTGGTCCGGATTGCCCTCGCTGGCGATCTTGCTGGGCTTGTCCACGATGACGGTTGCCGGCGCCCAGGTCAGCGGCAGCCGGCCGGCGCGGATCTGCGCCGGCAGGTCCACCTGGGGCACGGTGGCCACCACCTCGGGCGAGGGTCGGCGGGAGGGCGCGTCGCGCCGCGACTGCGGCAGCGGCTGGCTGCTCCTGCCGGCCACGGCGTCCTTCAGGTCGGCCGACGCATGCTGCCCTTTGCTGACCGGCGTGCCGCGGTCGTCCGGTGCGAAGGCCGACGCCGCAGCCGGTGCAGACGCCGCCGCGGGCTGCGACCCGCGCTGGGCCAGCTCCTCGATAGGCCAGGCGTGGCTGCTGTTCCAGTAGCGGTCGAACGCGCTGGAGAGCTGGCGCACCACCGGCCCGGCCACCAGCGCGTCCAGGTCCAGGAAGTTGGTATCCGAGCTGCGCAGGAAGTAGGCATCGCCCAGGTTGCGCCCGCCGGTGAGCGCCAGCGCGTTGTCGGCGACGAACATCTTGTTGTGCATCCGGTGGTTGATGCGCGCGATGTCGGTCAGCGAGGCCATGACCCGCGTGAGAGTGGACGCCCGCCCGGCCGGGAAGGGGTTGTAGAGCCGCACCTCCACGTTGCGGTGGGCGGCCAGCTTGAGCAGCGCCGCGTCGCTGCCGGCGGTGTGCATGTCGTCCAGCAGCACGCGCACGCGCACGCCGCGGTCAGCGGCGGCCAGCACGCGGGCGAAGATGGCGCGCGTGCTGGCATCGGGGTGGATCAGGTAGTACTGCAGGTCCAGCGTGCGCTCGGCATGGTCGGCCAGCGCCACCAACGTGCCCAGCGCCTCCTCGCCCGAGGCCACCAGCTTGAAGCCCGAGTAGCGCGCATTGGGCGCGCCGGCCGACGCCACGCGGCCCAGCAGGGTGTCCTGTGGCGCGGGCCAGGCGGTGGTGGTGGCGCGCGGCTGCGGCTCGGGCAGCGAGGCGCACGCGCTCAGGCCCGTGGCCATCACCACGGCAGCCAGCAGGCCGCGCAGCAGCGCCCAGACCACCGGCGATGCCGCGCCGCGCCGCATCAGGCCCGGCCCTCCGCCTCGTCGATCAGCGCCGCGCCGGGCAGCAGCTGCTGCGCCTGGCTCTCGGGCAGCGCCTCCACCTGCTTGAGAGCGCGGCCCATGACGCGGGTGCGCGTCTCGGCGTCGTCGATGACGTTGCTGGCCTCCTGCAGCTTCTTGCGCGTCTTGGCCAGCACGTCGCCGAACTTGAGGAACTCGGTCTTGACCGCGCCCAGCACCTGCCAGACCTCGGACGAGCGCTTCTCCAGCGCCAGCGTGCGAAAGCCCATCTGCAGGCTGTTGAGCGTGGCCAACAGCGTGGTGGGGCCGGCCAGCATCACGCGGTGGTCGCGCTGCAGGCACTCCACCAGCCCCGGGCGGCGCAGCGCCTCGGCATACAGGCCCTCGGTGGGCACGAAGAGGATGCCGAAGTCCGCCGTGTGCGGCGGCGCCAGGTACTTCTCGCGGATGGTCTTGGCCTCCAGCTTCAGCCGCTGCTCGATGGCCTTGGCTGCCGTCTCCACGCCGGCCGCGTCGGCACGGTCTTGTGCATCCAGCAGCCGCTCGTAGTCCTCGCGCGGGAACTTGGCGTCGATGGGCAGCCACATGGCCGCGCCGTCGGGCCCGCGGCCCGGCAGGCGGATGGCGAACTCCACGCGCGCGCCGGTGCCGGGCACGGTCTCGACGTTGACGGCGTACTGCTCGGGCGTGAACACCTGCTCCAGCAGGCCGGCCAGTTGCACCTCGCCGAAGATGCCGCGCGTCTTCACGTTGGACAGCACCCGGTTGAGCGAGCCGACGTCGCGCGCCAGGCCCTGCATCTCGCCCAGGCCGCGGTGCACCTGCTCCAGGCGTTCGGCCACGTGCTTGAAGCTCTCTCCCAGGCGCTGCTCCAGCGTCGCGTGCAACTTCTCATCGACCGTCTGGCGCATCTGCTCCAGCTTCTTCTCGTTGTCGGCCTGCAGGGCCTGCAGGCGGGCTTCGACGGTCGTCCGCACCTCGGCCAGGCGGCGCTCGTTGCCTTCGGCCAAGTTGCGCAGCTGCTCGGTCTGCGCCTCGCCAAAGCGGCGCAGCGCGGCGTCCTGGGCCTCGCGCGCCGACAGCGCGGCGGCATTCAGCGACCCGGTGGTCTGGCGCAGCGTATCGGCCAGGGCCTGCTGCATGGACGCCAGCTGCACGCGGAAGCTGTCGAGCTGCTCGTTCTGTGTGCGGACGGTGTCGCCCTGCTGGGCCAGCAGGGTCTGCTGCAGGGCGGCAAGCGTCGTGCCCAGCTCCTGCCGCGTGCCCCCCGCAGTGCGGGCCAGTTCATCGCGCAGCTCGCGCTCCAGGCGCTCGATATGCGCTGCGGTCTGCGCGCTCACCTGTGTGCCCATTTGGGTGCTGTGCGCAGCCAGCTGCTGCAGCAACTCCGGCGATGCCGCGGGCTGCTGCGCCGGGCGCAGCACCAGCCAAAGCAGCAGCAAGACATTGAGGGCCAGCACGCCCAGCATGATCCAGTTCGTCATGCCGGGGATTGTGGCAGCCGGGTCTCTCAGGCCCGGTGGCGCGCCGGCCTGGAGCAGGCCCCGTCACCGGCCCGGGCTCAGCAGCCGGGCAAGAATCGCGCGCTGCGATCCCGGCGCCCGCGGCGCCTTGCGGGGCCGGTGTGGCGGGACGCCTTCAGTGCAGGGGCACGCCGGTGACCGAGGCCAGCTCCTCCCGGCTCACCCCCGGGGCAAGCTCCGCCACCTTCAGCCCCTGAGGCGTCACGTCCATCACCGCCAGGTCGGTGATGATGCGGTTGACCACGCCCACGCCGGTCAGCGGCAGCGTGCATTCGGGGACGATCTTCAGGTCCATCGTGCCGTCCTTCTTGCGCGCCACGTGCTCCATCAGCACGATGACGCGGCCCACGCCGGCCACCAAGTCCATCGCCCCGCCCATGCCCTTGACCATCTTGCCGGGGATCATCCAGTTGGCCAGGTCGCCCTTCTCGCTGACCTGCATCGCGCCCAGGATGGCCAGGTTGATCTTGCCGCCGCGGATCATGCCGAAGCTGTCGGCGCTGCTGAAGATGGCCGAGCCGGGCAGCGTGGTCACGGTCTGCTTGCCGGCGTTGATCAGGTCAGGGTCGACCTCGGCTTCGGTCGGGAAGGGGCCGATGCCCAGCAGGCCGTTCTCGCTCTGCAGCCACACCTCGATGCCGGGCGGCACGTGGTTGGCCACCAGCGTGGGCAGGCCGATGCCCAGGTTCACGTAGTAGCCGTCCTGCAGTTCGCTGGCGGCGCGCTTGGCCATCTCGTCGCGGGTCCAGGGCATGTCGGTCTCCAGTTCGTTGCGGCGGCTTCAGGACGCCCGCGTGGTGCGCTGCTCGATGCGCTTCTCGGGCGTGGCATTGACCACGATGCGGTGCACGAAGATCCCCGGCAGATGGATCGCGTCCGGGTCCAGCGTGCCGGTTTCCACCAGGTGCTCCACCTCGACGATGGTCAGCTTGCCGGCCTGGGCGACGTTGGGATTGAAGTTGCGCGCCGTGCGGCGGAAGACCAGGTTGCCCGCCTTGTCGGCGGTGTGCGCCTTGACCAGCGACACGTCCGGCGTCAGCGCGCGCTCCATCACGTAGGGATGGCCGTCGAACTCGCGGATCTCCTTGCCCTCGGCCACGATGGTGCCCACGCCGGTGCGCGTGAAGAAGGCCGGGATGCCGGCGCCGCCTGCGCGCAGCTTCTCGGCCAGCGTGCCCTGGGGCGTGAACTCCAGCTCCAGCTCGCCGCTCAGGTACTGGCGCTCGAACTCCTTGTTCTCGCCCACGTAGCTGGAGATCATCTTCTTGATCTGCCGCGTGGCCAGCAGCTTGCCCAGGCCGAAGCCGTCCACGCCGGCGTTGTTGGAGATCACCGTGAGGTTCCTTGCACCGGTGGCCTGCAGCGCGTCGATCAGCGCCTCGGGGATGCCGCACAGGCCGAAGCCGCCGACGGCCAGCATCTGGCCGTCGCGGATGACGCCCTCCAGCGCGGCTGCCGCGCTCGGGTACACCTTGTTCATCGATCCAGCTCCTGGGAAGCGTTCGAACGCAGCGGCCTCACGGGGGCCGCACCGTCTACAACCGTAGCCGATTTGCTGCGGGGCAGCAAACCGGAACAAGCAGGGCTCATGCCGGCTCCAGCGCGCCGGCCGATCAGTCTGGAGGCAAGTCGATCCGGGTCAGTCGATCCGGGTCAGTCGATCCAGCTGGCGGCAATGCGATACGCATGCGACGAACTCCGGCGGCGAGATCCTCAGCGCTCAATGAAAGTCCCGGCTGCTCGTGCCCAGGCGGCCGAGCAGCGGCGTGAGGTTCTCCAGCCGGCGGGCGATGAGGTGCTGCACGCCCTTGTCGCCCTGCCAGAGGCCGTAGACGGCCAGCAGGCGGGAGCCCAGCAGCTCGTCGCGCTGGGCATCGCGCAGCCGGGGGTGGACGATGACGTTGACCGTGCCGGTCTCGTCCTCCAGGGTGACGAAGATGGTGCCGTTGGCCGTACCCGGCTGCTGGCGCATGGTGACGATGCCGCAGGCCGCCGTGTGGATGCGCCGGCCCGGGGCGCAGCGGTGGCCCTGCAATACGGCGGCGGGATGCAGGCCGCGCTGGGCAAGCTGCGGGCGCAGCAGGGCCAGCGGATGGCGGCGCAGGGTCAGGCCGGTTGAGGCGTAGTCGAAGACGATGCTCTCGCCCTCGGGCGCCTCGGGCAGCGCCAGAGGCGCCTCGTGCACCGGGGCCTCGCGCAGCAGGACCGGGGCGCGGTGGTGCGCGGCGGATTCCCACACCTGCTGGCGGCGATGGCCGGCGAGACTCTGCAGCGCATCGGCCGCGGCCAGGGCGCGCAGGTCGGATGCGTCCAGCGTGGCGCGGCGGGCCAGCTCATCCACGTTGGCAAAGGCGCCCCGCTGTCGCGCCGCGACGATGCGCTCGGCCGCTGCGCGGCTGAGGTGGCCGACGCGGTTGAGGCCCAGGCGCACGGCGGGTTGATCTTGGCCGGCAGCTGCCCCTTCACGCGGCTCCAGCACCGTCTCCACGCCGCTGAAGCTCACGTCCACCGGGCGCACTTCCACGCCGTGGCGGCGGGCGTCCTGCACCAGCTGGCTGGGGGAGTAGAAGCCCATGGGCTGCGCATCCAGCAGCCCGGCCAGGAAGGCCGCCGGCTCGTGCCGCTTGATCCAGGCGCTGGCATAGGCCAGCAGGGCGAAGCTGGCGGCATGCGACTCGGGGAAGCCGTATTCGCCGAAGCCCTTGAGCATCTCGAAGATGCGCTCGGCGTACTCGCGGCTTTCCAGCCGGGCCAGGGGCTCGACGATGCGCTCGCGGAAGGGCTCCAGCCCGCCCTTGCGCTTCCAGGCCGCCATCGCCCGGCGCAACTGGTCCGCCTCGCCGGCGGTGAAGCCGGCGCCCAGCATCACGATCTGCATGACCTGCTCCTGGAAGATGGGCACGCCGTTGGTCCGCGCCAGCGCCGGGGCCAGCGCGGGCGGATAGGCCACCGGGCGACCCGTCTCGCGTGTGGTCAAAAAGGGATGAACCATGCCGCCCTGGATGGGCCCGGGGCGCACGATGGCCACCTGCACCACCAGGTCGTAGAAGCGGTAGGGCCGCAGCCGCGGCAGCATGCTCATCTGCGCGCGGGACTCGATCTGGAACACGCCGATGGTGTCGGCGCGGCTGATCATCTCGTAGGTGGCCGCATCCTCCTTGGGGATGTCCTGCAGGGCGAAGGGCCGGCCCCGCACTTGGCTGATGAAGGCCAGCGAGCGGCGGATGGCCGTGAGCATGCCCAAGGCCAGCACGTCCACCTTGAGCAGGCCCAGGGCCTCCAGGTCGTCCTTGTCCCACTGGATCACCGTGCGCTCGGGCATGGCGGCGTTCTCGATGGGCACCAAGCGCCCGAGCTCATCCTGCGCAATGACGAAGCCGCCCACGTGCTGGCTGAGGTGGCGCGGAAAGCCGATGAGCTTGAGCGTGAGCGCAATCCACTGGCGCACGGTGAGGTCCTCGTCGTCGATGCCCAGCTCGCGCACGCGCTGGCGGATGGACTCGCGGCTCTCCCACCACTGGTGGCTCTTGGCCAGCGCGTCGATCCACTCGGCCGGCAGGCCCAGGGCCTTGCCCACGTCGCGCACGGCACTGCGCAGCCGCCAGCGGATCACGGTGGCGGCCAGCGCCGTGCGGTGGCGGCCGTACTTGCGGTAGAGGTACTGGATGACCTCCTCGCGCCGCTGGTGCTCGAAGTCCACGTCGATGTCCGGCGGCTCGTTGCGCTCCTTGCTGATGAAGCGCTCGAAGAGCAGGTTGGCGCGCGACGGGTCCACCTCGGTGATGCCCAGGCAGTAGCACACGGCCGAGTTGGCGGCCGACCCGCGGCCCTGGCAGAGGATCTGCTCACCGCGCGCAAAGCGCACCACGTCCTCCACCGTGAGGAAGAACTTCTCATAGCCCAGCTGGGCGATCAGGCGCAGCTCGCGCACGATCTGCCGGCGCACGGTGAAGGACGTGCCCTCGGGCCAGCGGCGGCGCAGGCCTTCCAGCGTGAGCTGGCGCAGCCGCGTGGCGGGCGTGTGGCCGGCGGGGACGATCTCCGGTGGGTATTCGTAGCTCAGCTCGCGCAGGCTGAAGCGGCAGCGCTCGGCGATGCGCAGGGTCTCGGCCAGGAGATCGGGCGGGTAGATGCGCGACAGCTCCGGCAGCGTGCGCAGGTGGCGTTCGTCGTTGGGCAGCAGATCGCAGCCGCAGTCGGCCACGGTGCGGCCCAGGCGGATGGCGGTGAGCACGTCCTGCAGCGGCTGGCGGTTGCGCGCATGGGCATGCACGTCGCCCGCGGCCACCAGGGGCACGCCGCTGGCGTCGCTGGCGGCCTGCATGCGCTGCAGCCACAGGCCGTCGTCCAGCTCGCGCAGCAGCTCCACGGCCAGCCACACATTGCCCGCTCCAAAGGTGCGCGCGCCCCAGTCGGCCAGGGCCTGCAGTTGCCGCGGCTGGGCCTGGCGGTCCGGCACCAGCAGGGCCAGGCAATCGCGCAGATCGGCTTGCCGCACCTGATCGGCCGTGAGGCGGTAGCTGCCCTTGGGGCTGGCCCGGCGCAATGCGGTGATGAAGAGGCTGAGGTGGGCGTAGCCCGCGCGGCTGGTGGCCAGGAGGACGAGGCGGAAGGCCGGCAGGGGTGGGGGCGCGTCTTCGGTGCGCGGAGGGCTCGGGTGAGTCGGGTGGGATGCGGCGGCCTCGGTGCTGAGAGAAGGCGTGGCGAGATGCCCATTGGCCTGATCCAGCGAGGGCTTGCGCGCCGCACGATTGCCCAGGCCGGTGGCCAAGGACGGCTGCACCGCGAACTCGCTGCCGATGATCAGCCGGGGCAAGGGTGGCAAGGGCGGCAAGGGCGGCAAGGCCGGCATAGCCCAGGCTGCCGCATCGGGCCGGGCGGGCTTCTCGGGCTCGTCGGGTCTGGCTGGCTTGCCCAGCGTGGCTTGGGCGACTTGGGTGGCTTGGACCTGCCGCCGTTTCTCTGCCTCCTGCGCTTCCCGCTCCAGGATGGCCGGCAAGTCCAGCAGATGCAGATGCGCCCGGGCCACGCCGGCCAGGGAGCACTCGTCCGTGAGGGCGATGGCGGCATAGCCCAGCCGGCAGGCGCGCTCCACCAGCTCCTCCGGGTGCGAGGCACCGCGGCAGAAGCTGAAGTTGGACACGCAATGCAGCTCGGCATAGCCAACCCGCGCGGATGGGGACAGCGGCTCAGCCATAGAAGCCCTGCAGGAACCAGCCGCCCGCCGTGGCGCCAGCCAGCCGGGGCCGCTCGCGATAGACCCAGACCAGGCCCGCCCCCGGCGAGGCAGCCACGAAGTGATCCCGGTCCACCCAGCCGCCGGCTTGCCACCAGCCGCCGCGCACCCGGTGCGGCCCGGCCAGCAGCGACAGCGGGCCGCGGTAATGCGGGCGGTCGCCGATCACGGCCAAGCCCACGGGCGACTCCAGCAGCCAGCAGGGCAAGGGGAAGCGGGGCGGGGGCGGTGCCAAGGTCGCACCGGCCGATGTCACCGACAAGGCCAGGCCTCCTGGAGCGCCCGGCACGGCAGGCGGCAAGGGCGAGAGCACGGAGGGCAACGCAGAGACAGCCCCTGCGGCACCCGATGCCGCGGCGGTCGATGCCGCGGCGGTCGATGCGGTTGAGTGGCTCAATGCAGACGAGGTCCGTCGTCCCGTGCCTGACGCCCTGGTTCGCCGCTTCTTTTCCCCCGATGAGGCGGCCTGGCCATGGAAGCCCCTTCCGGCCTCCACCGGCACCCAGCTTTGCAGCCAGCCCGGGCGATGGTCGTCCAGCAGTTGCGGGCGACGCACCTTGTCCGCGCCCAGGCGGGCGCCCAGCCGCTCCAGCAGCTGCACGCGGCTGTCCTGCGCCTGGGTGGCGTCGCGCCAGAAGGACTCAGGCGCGTCGTGCAGCAGCTCGATCTCGGTGGCGCGCAGGCCCAGCTCGCCCACCGGGCCGGCCAGCTGGGTCTGGTTGAGCTTCTCGGCCAGCAGGCGGCTCAGGTGGCTCACGTCGCGCGCCGGCAGGGCGCTGCGCACCTCCAGCTCGCCGCCCTGCCCGGCTGCGCGCCGCGCCAGGTCATGCCGCCAGCGCAGCACCACCGCGCGCACACCGGCGCGGCGCGCCACCAGCCAGGCCTGCAGGCGCTGCAGCAGGTGCTGGGCGCCATCGAGCAGCGCCGCGGCGTTGTCCACCCGGCCGGGCAGCTCCAGCGTGTCGTCGAAGACCTCTGGCAGGCTGATCCAGGCATGCGACGTGGGGCGTGTGCCGTAGACCTCGTCCAGCACATCCAGCGGCCGCGCGCCGAAGCGCCGCGCCAAGCCGGCACGCGGCAGGCGGCGCACATCGCCCAGGGTGCGGCAGCCGAGCTGGGACAAGGTGGCCTCCTGCTCGGCCAGCGCGCCCACGGTGTGCAGCGGCAGCCGGTCGATCCCCGCGCGCCAGCCGGCACCCCCGGCCATTCCCCCACCGTGGCGGCTCAAGGCCAGCGCCGCCCCCGCCGTGGGCGCCTGGCCCAGAGGGCCCCAGCCGGCCTCGTCCGCCAGGGCCTGCACCTGCCCCGCCAGCGCAGCCAGCCCCTTGAACAGACGCAGGCTGGCAGAGACCTCGGCCAGCACGGCGCCCTCCAGCTCCACCACCCGGGGCGTGAAGCGCAGCAGCTGCCAGCCCAGCAGCCGGGGGTCGGCCACGGCGGGCTTGGTTGCCGGGGATGGCGCCTGGGACAGAGCCTGGCTGACCGGCTCATCCGCCGGTCCATCGGCTACTGGCTCATCGAGGCCCCCCGGCGCCTGGGCCCTCACACCGGCGGCGCAGCCTTTCTCCTCAGGCCGGCCAACCGCGGCCAAGCTGCCCGCCTCAAGCGGACGCAAGGCCAGCCACCACATGGGAGGACTCCTGAGGTTGATCAGCCAAAGCCCCCACCGGACCGGTAGCCAACAAGGAGGCCGCCGGAGCAGGCACGGATGGCGACTGCTGGGTGTGCGGCTGCTGGGGGTGCAACTGGGTGTACGGCTGCTCCCGCCCGACCTGCGGCCGGGAGGGGCTCCAGCCCTCGCGCAGCCGGCGCGTCATCCAGCCCTGGCCGGCCACGATCTCGCCCAGCCCGGGCGGCCAGGCTGCCAGCTCCACATCGCGTTCAGCCGGCGGCCCCCGGCGCTTGAACACCCGCACGGCCAGCGTGTCGTGCCGAGGGCTGCGCAGCAGCAGGCGCAAGGGCGCGGGCGAGGACTGCGCCGCCGCCGACGCCGGCCGCATCACGAACACCAGCCCGGGCGAGGCCAGCGCCGCCATCTGCAGCCGCCGCAATTGCATCGCGCTGGCCCAGGGCAGCCAGACCAGCGTTGCGCCGCCCAGCTCCGCACGCAGCACCTGCTCGGCTGCCCACAGCCGCCGCGCCGGCGTGTCGGCCTGCACCCAGACCAGGTCATCCAGCGCCAGCCCGGCCTGGGCCAGCGCCGCTGCATGCGGCACCGCAGGCGGGCCGATCAGCGTCACCTCGCCCGACAACCGCACCAGGGCAGGCAGCAGGAGGCGCCATTCCGCGCCGGGCGAGGCCGGCTCATCCGGTGAGCCCTGTGCGCTGGGACGTTGGGCCGCCGCAGCCGCCAAGGCCCAACGCTGGATCACCCGCTGCGCCAGCACCCCGGCCGGGGCGTCGCCGGGCGGATGGGCCGGCGCTACGGGCCCCGCCCCGCCCGCCTCCGCCTGAAGGATCTCGATCAGCCCGCCCGCTGCCCAACCGCCGCCGGGGAGCTCACCGTCCAGCCCGGCAAAGCCCGTGGTCCGGACACCTTGAGCCGGCGCGCTGAAGACCGCCCCTGTCCACAAAGCCCCCCGCGCAGCCCCATCCACCTGGGCCAGCGCGCTGCAAGGGGCCTCGGATGGGGACGAGGCAAGGATGCGGGAGCGGGCGAACATGCCGATACTGTATATATGAACAGTATCCCACTCTCCCGTGGCAACGCCTGCAGGCGGCCGGCATCGCAGACGGCTTCGCAGTGAAGAACGGCCGCTGGATACGAAGCTTCAATACGCTACATCTGCCCGGGTGGGCGCTTCCAGCCTCTCAACCCATCCGGATGCGCACCGGACGGCCTCTCAGCTGGACATCAGCCCGGCTGGCCAGCGGCGATGGCCTGGCGCACGAAGTCCGGCAGCGGCACCGAGCGCTGCTCGGCCGCCACGGCCCATACGAGCGTGGCGCCGCCTGCGGCCACCAACTGGCCGGGCTCGTCCGTGCGCTCCATCGTCACGAAGAGGTCCACGCTGCTGCGCCCGGGCTGGCCGGCGTAGAGCCGGCTGCGCACCGTGCCCGGCCAGGCCAGCTGGCGGAGGAAGTTGCAGAAGGTGTTGACGATGACCGGGCCCTCGCGCGTGGGCTCCAGCTCGGCGCCCAGCGAGCGCAGCCAGGTCACGCGGGCGTTCTCCATGTAGCGGAAGTACACGGTGTTGTTGACATGGCCCAGGGCATCCATGTCGCCCCAGTCCACCGGCTGGTCCAGCTCGAAGACCAGCGTCTTGCGCTCCGGCAGGTCCAGCCGCATGCCGCCCCTGCCCTTCAGGCGCCGAAGCCGTCGTCGGCCGAGATGACCGCGCCGTTGATGAAGTGGCTCTCGTTGGAGCACAGCATCACCAGCAGCGCGTCCAGGTCGGCCGGCTGGCCCACGCGCTTGCGCGGCAGCATCTCGATGAGCTTCTTGCCCTGCTCGGTCTGCCAGTGGTGGTGGTTGATCTCGGTGTCGATGTAGCCCGGGCAGATGGCATTGACGTTGATGCCGAAGCGGCCCCACTCCAGCGCCATCGCCTTGGTCATGTGCACCACCGCGGCCTTGCTCATGCAATAGACACCGATCTGCGACAGCACGCGCAGGCCAGCCATCGAGGCGATGTTGACGATGCGCCCGCCGGTGAAGGTGCCGGGTGCGGCGCCGCGGGCCCGGGCCAGCATGCGCTTACCCACCTCCTGCGCCACGAAGAAGGCGCCCTTGGTGTTGGTGTCGAAGACGTAGTCGTAGTCCTCGGGCGTCACGTCGATCAGCTTCTGCGTGGTGCTCACGCCGGAGTTGTTGATCAGGATGTCGATGGGGCCGACCTCGGTCTCGGCATGGGCCACGGCCGAGCGGATGCTGGCCGGGTCGGTCACGTCCAGGCCCACCACGTGGGCGTCGCCGCCGGCGGCCTCGATCTCGGCACGCAGATCCTTCAGGCGCTCGACGCGGCGGCTGGCCAGCACGACGGCCGCACCCGCCTGCGACAGTGTGCGGGCGAACTGCTGGCCCAGGCCGCCGGAGGCGCCGGTGACGAAGGCCACGCGGCCGGAGAGATCGATGCTGTAGCTCATGGGGAAACCTTGTTAGGGGGGAGCGGTTCGGATGACGGCGGAGCCGGTGGAGGACCGTGCGCCAGGGCGCGTGCGGCTCCCTACGCGCGGCCAACGCGGCCAACTGTACCGGCCCGTACACGGCACAGGCGGTCGGGCCATCCCGGGTGTGCAGGCCGCGGCAGGCCGCACCGGATCAATGTGGCGAGGCCGCGCAAGGGCCGCACAACGTTAGCACGCAGCACCGGCCCGGCGCCCGCCTGGCAGGACGCCGTGACACCCTGCGAGACGCCCGGCGGGGGATGCATAAAATCGCGCGTTTGCCCGCCTGTAGCCGGGCGAGCCGGTATGGTCCGGCGCCCAGACCCACGAAGGAAACACTGCAATGACGCCTCAGGAGATTCTTGAGCAGTTCGGCCCGCGCGAATCGATGGAGTACGACGTCGTCGTCGTCGGCGCCGGCCCCGCCGGCCTGGCCACCGCCATCCGCATCAAGCAGCTCGCCGCCGAGCAGGGCAAGGAGGTCTCGGTCTGCGTGCTCGAGAAGGGCTCCGAGCCCGGCGCCCACATCCTGTCGGGCGCGGTGATGGACCCGAAGGCGATGAACGAGCTCTTCCCCAACTGGAAGGAGCTGGGCGCACCGCTGAACCAGCCGGTCACCGGCGACGAGCTGCTGGTGCTGTCCGAGACGGGCGCCACCAAGACGCCGGCCGCGCTGATCCCGGATTGCTTCCACAACGACGGCAACTACGTCATCAGCCTGGGCAACGTCGTGCGCTGGATGGCGCAGCAGGCCGAAAGCCTGGGCGTGGAGATCTTCGCCGGTTTCCCGGCGGCCGAGATCCTCTATGACGACAAGGGCGCCGTGCGCGGCGTGGCCACGGGCAACCTGGGCGTGGACAAGCAGGGCCAGCCCACCGACAACTTCCAGCTCGGCATGGAGCTGCTGGCCAAGTACACGGTGTTTGCCGAAGGCTCGCGCGGCCACCTGGGCAAGCAGCTGATCGCCAAGTTCAAGCTCGACGAGGGGCGCGACCCGCAGAGCTATGCCATCGGCATCAAGGAGCTCTGGGAGATCGATCCGGCCAAGGCCCAGCCGGGCCTGGTGGTGCACACCGCCGGCTGGCCGATGGACACCAAGACCTACGGCGGCGGCTTCCTCTACCACCTGGAGGGCAACAAGGTCACGCTGGGCTTCGTCACCGGCCTGAACTACGAGAACCCCTACCTCAGCCCCTTCGAGGAGATGCAGCGCTGGAAGACCCACCCGGAGATCCGCAAGCACATCGAAGGCGGCAAGCGCATCAGCTACGGCGCGCGCGCCATCACCGCTGGCGGCCTGCTGAGCCTGCCCAAGCAGGTGTTCCCGGGCGGCGCGCTGGTGGGCTGTGACGCCGGCTACCTGAACGCGCCGCGCATCAAGGGCAGCCACGCGGCCATCAAGACCGGCATGCTGTGCGCCGACGCGGCTTTCGCCGCCGTGACCGCCGGCCGCCAGCAGGACGAGCTGACGGCCTATCCGCAGGCCTTCGAGCAGAGCTGGCTGCACGACGAGCTCAAGCAGGCCCGCAACTTCAAGACCTGGTTCAAGCACGGCATGTACGTCGGCATGCTGATGACCGGCATCGAGTACTGGCTGCTGCCCAAGCTGGGCATCAAGAGCCCGCCGTGGACGGTGCACCGCGACAAGCCGGATCACGCCTACCTGAAGCCCGCGGCCGAATGCCAGCCCATCGCCTATCCCAAGCCGGATGGCAAGCTGACCTTCGACCGGCTGAGCTCGGTGTTCGTCTCCAACACCAACCACGAGGAACACCAGCCGGCGCACCTGACGCTCAAGGACCCGACCGTGCCGGTCAAGATCAACCTGGCCAAGTACGCCGGGCCGGAAAGCCGCTACTGCCCGGCCGGCGTCTACGAGTTCGTGCCGGACGAGGCCAACGCCGGCAAGGAGCGGCTGCAGATCAACGCGCAGAACTGCGTGCACTGCAAGACCTGCGACATCAAGGACCCGACGCAGAACATCGTCTGGGTGACGCCGGAAGGCGGCGGCGGCCCGAACTACTCGGGCATGTGATGCAACTGCCCGCCCGGCCGCTCGGCCGGGTGGCCGCAGACGGAGAAACGGGGCGCCTGGGGCGCCCCGTTTTTCATGGGGCATCGGGCTGGCGCAAGAAGCTCGGCCCCGTGCGAATTTCTGCCTAAACCCCTGACGTGCGCGGATGGCCACTATGAACATCTCCCTGCCAGACGGCCTGAAGGCCTTCATGGACAAGCAGGTCCACGAGCGCGGCTACGGCACCAGCAGCGAGTACGTGCGCGAGCTCAGGATGCGGCAGCCCGACGAGCGCTGACGCAGGACCGCAGCGAGTCAGCGCACGCGACCTGCGGCCCGCCGCGCCCGCCAGCCCAGCGCGAGCAGGGCCAGCCACAGCGGCAGGATGACCACCGAGCCGCGCATGCCCGGCGTCATCAGCATCAGCACCAGGATGAGCGCCAGGAAGCCCAGGCAAAGCAGGTTGCCGGCCGGGGCCCAGAGAGCGGGGAAGCGGGTGGCCACGCCCTGGCAGCGCATGGCGCGGCGGAACTGCAGATGGGTGAGGCTGATCATGGCCCAGTTGAGCACCAGCGCGGCGACCACCAGGGACATGAAGAGCTCCAGCGCCCCGTGCGGCAGCAGGTAGTTGACCAGCACGCATGACAGCGTGGCCACGGCCGAGACTGCAAGAGCGGCCACCGGCACGCCGCGGCGGTCCACGCGGGCCAGCATGCGCGGCGCATCGCCCTGCTCGGCCAAGCCGAAGAGCATGCGGCTGTTGCAGTAGACGCCGCTGTTGTAGACCGACAGCGCCGCGGTAAGCACCACGGCATTGAGCAGGTGGGCGGCCAGGTCGCTGCCCAGCAGCGAAAAGATCTGCACGAAGGGGCTGGCGCCGTAGGCATCGCCGCCAGCGGTGAGCGAGCGCACCAGCGCATCCCACGGGTAGAGAGACAGCAGCACCGTGAGCGCACCGACGTAGAAGATGAGGATGCGCCACACCACCTGGTTGATGGCACGCGGGATCACCGTCTGCGGATCCTCGGCCTCGGCAGCGGTGATGCCCACCAGCTCCAGCCCGCCGAAGGAAAACATGATGATAGCCAGCACCATCACCAGGCCGCCCACCCCGTTGGGAAAGAAGCCGCCGTGGCGCCACAGGTTGGTGATGCTGGCCTGCTCGCCGCCCTGCCCGCTCACCAGCAGCCAGGCACCCAGCCCGATCATGCCGATGATGGCGGCCACCTTGACGATGGCGAACCAGAACTCGGCCTCGCCGAAGGCGCGCACGTTGGCCAGGTTGATGGCATTGACCAGCACGAAGAAGACCGCGGCCGTGGCCCAGGCCGGCACCTGCGGCCACCAGAACTGCACGTACTTGCCCACGGCCGAGAGCTCGGCCATGCCGACCAGCACGTAGAGCGCCCAGTAGTTCCAGCCGGCCAGGAAGCCCGCGAAGCCGCCCCAGTAGCGGTGGGCGAAGTGACTGAAGGAGCCGGCCACCGGCTCGTGGACGATCATCTCGCCCAACTGGCGCATCATCAAAAAGGCGATGAAGCCGCCGATGGCATAGCCCAGGATCATCGAGGGCCCCGCCGACTGCAGCACGCCGGCCGAGCCCAGGAACAGCCCCGTGCCGATGGCGCCGCCCAGGGCGATGAGCTGGATGTGGCGGTTGCGCAGACCGCGGTGGAGCTGGCCTGCGGCGGCCGGATCAGCAGACATGAGAAGGTGTCGTCAGGGGAAGCCGGCGATTGTGACAATGGCCGTCATCCCGCAGCCGCCGGCGTGGTGACGGCGGCTCCTCCATTTGTGCTTGCCCACGGCTCTGCACGGTTTTTTGCCATGCGTCCTGCTCCTCCCCCTGCCCCACATGCCGCAATGGACTGCGCCCCGACAACCGGCTGGCCGCGGCGCAGCCGTCGGCAATTGCTGGCCATGGGTGCGGGCAGCGCCAGCGCGGCACTGGGCCTGGCGGGGCCCGCATGCGCTGCCGGCACCCAGGACCGCGGGCGGGCCGAGGGTCCGCGCGCCCTGCGCACCGCCACGCTGACTGACGACCTGCAGCAGCCCTGGGGCCTGGCCTTCCTGCCCGGCGGCGAGCTGCTGGTGACCGAGAAGCCGGGCCGGCTCAAGCGGCTGGATGCGCGCGGACGGCTGCTGGGTACGGTGGCCGGTGTGCCGGCCGTGCATCACGCCGGCCAGGGCGGGCTGCTCGACGTGGCGCTGGACAGCGACTTCACGCGCAACCGCCGGCTCTACCTGAGCTATGCCGAGCGCCAGGGTGCGGACAGCGGCACCGCGGTGGCGCGGGCGGTGCTCGATTCGGCCGGCACGGCGCTGACCGAGGTGCAGGTGATCTTCCGCCAGCAGCCCAAGACCGGCCGCGGCGCCAACCACTACGGCGGGCGCATCGTGCCGCGCGCCGACGGCACGCTCTTCATCACCCTGGGCGACCGCTTCACCGAGCGCGACCGCGCGCAGACGCTGGACAACCACCTGGGCAAGATCGTGCGCGTGCGCGCCGACGGCAGCGTGCCGCCCGACAACCCGCTGATCCATCGCCCCGGCGCCCTGCCGCAGATCTGGAGCTGGGGCCATCGCAACATCCAGGGCGCGGCGCTGCACCCGGCCAGCGGCGAGCTGTGGATCTGCGAGCACGGCCCGCAGGGCGGCGACGAGGTCAATATCGCCCGCGCCGGGCGCAACTACGGCTGGCCGGTGGTGACCTACGGGCGCGAGTACGGCAGCGGCGCGCCCATCGGCGAAGGCGGCACGCGGGCCGACATGGAGCCGCCGCTGACCTATTGGGTGCCGCGGTCCATCGCGCCCAGCGGGCTGGCCTTTTGCACCTTCGACCGCTACGCAGGCTGGCGCGGCAGCGTCTTCATCGGCGCGCTGGCCGGGCAGGCGCTGTGGCGGCTGGGGCTGGACGGCAACCGCGTGGTCAGCCGCGAAGCCCTGCTGACCGATCTGGGCGAGCGCATCCGCGACGTGCGCCAGGGGCCGGACGGCTTGCTCTATCTGCTGACCGACGGCGCGCCAGGCAAGCTGCTGCGGCTGGAGCCGACTGCGGTCTGAGGCCGGCGCTCGGGCCGGCGCTCAGTTCGTCGCTCTGTTCGTCGCTCAGGCCGCCACGTCCTGCGGCAGCATCCCGTCGCGCCGCAGCAGCGTCTGGAGCGCATGCTCGCGGATGCCGTAGAAGGCCTGGATCTCGGCGATCTGGCGCAGCGTCTCGTCGACCGCCTGGGCCGGACGCGGCGTGCTGCGGCGCACGGCCAGGATCATCTTGTTCTTGCTGGTGTGCTCCAGCGAGATGAACTCGAACACCTGGGCATCGAAGCCGGCCGCCTCCAGCAGCAGCGCGCGCAGGCCGTCGGTGAGCATCTCGGCCTCCTGGCCCAGGTGGATGCCGTGCTGCAGGATGGGGCGCAGCGGATGCGGGCTGAGCAGTTGCGGGCGGATCTGCTTGTGGCAGCAGGGCGAGCACACCAGCACCGATGCGCCGCCGCGGATGCCCAGATGCAGGGCGTGATCCGTGGCGGTGTCGCAGGCGTGCAGGGCGATCATCACGTCGAGCTGCGGCGGCTGCCAGTCGCGCACGTCGCCCTCGATGAAGCGCAGGCCCCGATCGGCCAGGCCCAGCGACTGCGCCGCGTCATTGCACAGCTGCACCAGGTCGGGCCGCAGCTCGATGCCCGTCACCTCGGCCGGCAGGCCCAGCGTGGTGCTCAGGTGCTCATGCAGGGCGAAGGTGAGGTAGCCCTTGCCGCAGCCGAAGTCGGCCACGCGCAGCGGCGTTCCGCCCGGCCGGGGCGATTTCAGGCCGGCGTCGGCCAGGGCGTGGTCCACCACCTCGACGAACTTGTTGATCTGCTTCCACTTGCGCGCCATGGCCGGCACCAGGCGCTGCTGCGCATCCGTCACGCCCAGCGCGTGCAGCCAGGGGCTGGCCAGGCTCAGGTGGCGGTGCTTGGCGCGGTCGTGGGCGGCGGCGGGCGCGGCCTCGCGCTGCACCGCGCTGCGGCGCAGGGTGGAGCGGCCGTCCTTGCTGATGAGCAGCTGCAGGTCTTCATCCGCGGTCAGCAGGTGCGCCTGGCCCCAGCGGCCATCCAGCTCGGCCGGCAGCTCGCCCAGCGCCTGGGCCAGCGGCAGGTTGTGCGTCAGATCACGCGTGGCATGGGTGTGGACCCAGCTCAGCACCGGCTCGCCGCGCACCGCGATGTGGCGGGCGGTGGCGCGCTTGAGGTCACCGGCGCCGCGCGGCTTGGCCAGCACCAGCTTGACGAAGCGGCCCGCAGCCAGGCTGGCCTGCAGGGCGTCGAGGAAACGGGTGGTGGCCGGCGGCTGCGCGCCGGCGGCGGGGTCGGTGGGGAGTGCGGACTTCAAGAGACGGCCTGCAGGCAGGCGCCGGCGGGATGCGGCGGGGCGGGCAAGCATACGCCGCGCGGTGGCCGGGCCGCGACGGGGCGGATCAGATCAGGAAGATGGCGATGCGGATGCCGGCACGGCGCCGTGCCATGCGGGCGCCTGGGCAGGATGGCCAGATTGCCGCTGAATCGGAGCGCCGCAGGTCGAAGCCCGCGGGCCGGTCAGGCGCTGGCGCTGCCCGTGCTGCCGCTGAGGCTGCGGGCGCCCTGCGCGGTGTAGACGCCGCCGGCCGTCGCATCGCGCGGCAGCATGGCGTCGATGGCGCGGTCCAGCGCGGCGGTGGCGCGGGCCAGGCATTCGCGCTGGGCGGCCACCTGTCCGCCGGCGCGGGCCAGGCGGTTGCGCAAGGGCGGCGGCACCACGCCGCGGCGGGCGGCGGCGGAGAAGCCGTCCAGCGCCTGCACCAGGCTGCGCTGCAACTCGCCGGCATGGCGGTCGATGGCCGCGGACTCGCGGCGGATCAGCGCCTGGCCGAGCGCGTCGAGCTCCTGCTCCACGCGGGCCAGCATGCCCTCCAGCTCCTGCGCCGACACGCCCGCGGACAGCTGGGAGATCGCCGTGGTGCCGGCCAGGCCGGTGGTGCTGAAGTTCATGTGTGTGCGAAAAGAGGCAAGAAACGTCTGGGCGAGCGGCCGCCCCGTGGCCGGTACCCGGCGCGGGGTCTTCAGTTCTCAGGCAGGCTGCCGATCAGCACCTGCCCGGTGGGCTGCGCCAAGGCGCGGCCGGGTGGGGACGAAGGCCGCGGGTTACTGCGGCCGCTTGCTCAGGACTTCCTGGGCGTTGGAAATCAGCTTGTCGGCGATCGCCTCGGGGTTGACCTTGTAGCTGCCGTCGGCGATGGACTGCTTGACGCGCTCGACCTTCTCCGCGTCGAAAGCCGGGTCGGCGCCCGATGCGGACATGAGCGAGCTGGCCGTGCTGGACAGGCTGACCTTGTCCTGCTCGGCCGCGGTGGTGGACTTGCCCGCGCTCGACGTGCGCGACGGCGTGGCCTTGGTCTCCTCGCCGATCGCCCGGGTGGAGGCGACGCCGGCAGCCTGCTCGGTGGAATTGCCAATCTTCATGAGGTGCTCCTTCGGCCAGGCATGGACCTGACCATCACAGCCCCAGTTTCGACAGGGCGCCGCCAAACTTTAGGCTCATTCGCATCCCGGGCCATTTTTCACAACTGTTTACCTGCGCTCACGGGGTAAGCAGGGTTTCAGAGCATCAAAACGGCCTGGCGGTCGCCGACGGGCCGGCCGCAGACCACCCGCGCGCCGGAGCGGATGCGGGCGCACTGGCCTTCGTCGCCGGGCGTCAGGGCCACGCCCTCGCCGCTGACGGCAAAGCCGCTGCCTTGGATCTGGATCTGCACCGCGTCGCCGGCGGCAAAGTACCGCCGCGGCTTGAGGTGGGACTGGCGCAGGCTCTGGCCGCCCTGCACGCCGCGGATCAGCACGCGGCCGATGGCCTCGTCGGGGTCGAGCACCGGGTTGGACGACTCGGCGGCCAGATCGACCTCGGCCACGCGCAGATCGGCCGCCTCCAGCCGGGCGCCGGGGCGCAGCGGCACGACGGCGATCACGCCGCGGCCCCACACGCGCACCGTCACCGGCACGAACACGTTCCAGCGCACGGCGCCCTGCTCGCAGCGCAGGCCGACGCGGCTCTTGCCCCACAGGCGGCTGCCTTCGGGGACGTAGGTCTGCACTTTTTCACAGGGTGCGAGCTTCAGGCGCGGGTCGGCGCCGCCCAGGGCCACCTCCACGCGCTGGATGCGGCGGGTGACGGGCTCGCCGGCCACCTCGGTCCAGGGCGCGCCCACATCCGAGGCGGCCTCGGCTGCCGCATCGGCGACGGAGCCGGCCAATGCACGCTGAGTGTGCAGCCGTGTGATCTCCAGCACCTGGGCCTCGACCTGCGCCACCGGGATGGGCAGCACGTTGAGCGAGGCGCCGCCCTCCTCGCCGCGCACCAGGGCGACCGGCACGGCCGTGTCGTTCGCCAGTGCAGCCGCCTGGGCCAGGCCGCCGCTGGTGGCCAGCATCATCACGGCCGCCACGGCCAGCACGGTGAACCACAGCCTCTCGGCGGCGCGTCGCAGTGCAGCCCGGTCGGCAAGCAGATGAGGGAGACGGATGGCGGCCTTCATGAGGACGTCACTCTAGGGAAGGCACACCCGCGCAAGGGGCGGAATTGACGGTCGGCGACCGCTCTATTTCGGCTCATGTCT
This sequence comes from Burkholderiales bacterium, assembly GCA_016219375.1. Taxonomy (GTDB): domain Bacteria; phylum Pseudomonadota; class Gammaproteobacteria; order Burkholderiales; family Burkholderiaceae_C; genus Aquabacterium. The sequence goes on along the minus strand of JACRNC010000015.1, from coordinate 266,750 downwards.
GGCGTGGTGCGCTTGAAGAATGGCGGCACGGCGTGGAGAGGCGCGTCGAATGCAAGCCCCGCGCCAGCGCCCTGCCCCGCCGCACCACGAGACACCCGCCATGCTGGACCGACTGACCCAATCGCTGGACTTCCAGGCCAAGGCCCTGGAGCTGCGCTCCGAGCGCCAGCGCCTGATCGCCAGCAACATCGCCAACGCCGACACGCCGGGCTACCAGGCCAAGGATTTCGACTTCGCGCAGGCGCTGAGCCAGGCCACCGGCGCGCGCAGCATCGGCCAGCGCAGCGTCGCCGGCCAGGCCGTGGCCACCAGCCTGCCCACCGCGGCGGCGGCGGCGTCCGTCTCGTCGGTTTCCACCGCCTCGCTGGCCCCGGCCGCGACCAACGCCCGCCACCTGGGCGGCGGCACGGCCAGCGGCCTGGCCACCGACCCCAGGCTGCTCTACGCGCGCAACAGCCAGACCAGCCTGGACAGCAACACCGTGGACATGGACCGCGAGCGCGCCAGCTTCGCGGACAACACCGTCAAGTACGAAGCCACGCTGCGCTTCATCAACGGCTCGGTGAAGACCATGCTCACCGCCATCACCGGGCAGCCGTAAGCCCTGAAGGAGCCTCGCCATGTCGATGTTCAACATCTTCAACATCGCCGGCAGCGCGGTCAGCGCGCAGTCGCAGCGGCTCAACACCGTGGCCTCCAACCTGGCCAATGCCGACACCGTGGCCGGCCCGGACGGCTCGGCCTACAAGGCGCGCCAGGTGGTCTTCCAGACCGAGCTGATGGGCTCGGTGGGAGCGGCCGGCGTCAAGGTGTCGCAGATCAGCGAATCCCAGGCCCCCGGCCGCCGCGTGCACGACCCGGCCCACCCGGCGGCCGATGCCAGCGGCTACGTCACCTACAGCAACGTCAACGCGGTGGAGGAGATGGTCAACATGATCTCGGCCTCGCGCTCCTACCAGAACAACATCGAAGTGATGAACACCGCCAAGAGCCTGCTGATGAAGACGCTGCAGATGGGCTCCTGATCGCCCCACCCACTGAACCGCCGCACACACCCCAGAGCACATCATGGCCGCCGTCAGCAGCACCACCAGCACGACCAGCACGTCATCGACCACGACGACGACCAGCAACCAGAGCACGGTGGACGCCACCGCCGACCGCTTCCTCAAGCTGCTGGTGGCGCAGATGAAGAACCAGGACCCGCTCAATCCGATGGACAACGCGCAGGTCACCACGCAGATGGCGCAGATCAACACGGTCAGCGGCATCGCGCAGCTCAACAAGACCATGACCACGCTGGGCGACAGCTTCACCCAGAGCCAGCTGCTGCAGGGCGCCGCACTGGTGGGCCGCAGCGTGCTGGTGGAGGGCAACAAGCTCGTCGCCGGCGACGACGGCACGGCCAGCGCCGGCTTCGAGCTGGCGGGCAAGGCGTCGTCGGTGCAGGTGGAGGTGCTGTCGGCCAGCGGCGCGGTGATCGACACCATCGACCTGGGCGGCCTGGACGCCGGCCAGCACGGCTTCACCTGGGAGCCCTCCAGCGGCGTGGGCACCGACGGCGTCACCTTCCAGGTCGTCGCCAAGAACGGCAGCACCTCGGTCACGGCCACGCCGCTGAACGTGGACCAGGTGACCTCGGTCTCCAATGAATCCGGCAGCCTGACCCTGCAGCTGCAGAACAACGGCTCGCTGGCCTACAGCAAGGTCAAGTCGGTGGCCTGAGCGCCGCCGGCAACCGCATCACCGCATCACTTCTCCCCGTCCGCACAAGGAACACATCATGGGCTTCCAGCAAGGTCTCTCGGGTCTGAACGCCTCCAGCCGCAACCTCGAGGTGATCGGCAACAACGTGGCCAATGCCAACACCTATGGCGCCAAGACGGCCCGGGCGGAGTTCGCGGACATGTACGCCAACTCGATGAGCGGCGCGGGTGCGCAGCAGGCCGGCATCGGCGTGCGCGTGGCCGCCGTGGCCCAGCAGTTCACGCAGGGCAACATCTCCACCACCAGCAACCCGCTGGACCTGGCGATCAACGGCAACGGCTTCTTCATCGTGGCCAACGGCGAGCAGGACGTCTACACCCGCAACGGCCAGTTCAAGATCGACCGCGAGGGCTACATCGTCAACAACGAGGGCCACCGCCTGCAGGCCTACGCGCTGGATGCCAACGGCAACCCGGTGGGCGGCGACCCCGGCGACGTGCAGCTGCCCACCGGCGGCGTGGCGCCGCAGCAGACGGGCACCATCTCGATGGAGGCCACGCTGGACTCGCGTGCCGGCGTGCGGCCGGCCACGCCGCTGGCCTCGGGCGACCCGATCGACTTCTCCGACGCCAGCACCTACAACAACGCCACCTCGCAGACCGTCTACGACGCCAAGGGCCAGCCGGTGACGCTGACCTACTACTTCCAGAAGACCGGCGCGGACCAATGGGACGTGTACGCCACGGCCAACGGCGAGAACGTGCCCAGCGGCGCCACGCCCGCGGCCATCGCCAGCCTGACCTTCCCGAGCACCGGCGGCAACCCCAGCGACATCAACGGCGGCGGCGCCAACAACGTCTTCACCCTGCCGACCATCCCGGCCGTGACGCTGAGCACCGGCGGCGACAGCGAGCCCATCTCCGGCATCCAGATCGACCTGCGCAGCATCACGCAATACGGCTCGGCCTTCGGCGTGACCGACCTGACGCAGAACGGCTACGCCCCGGGCCAGCTCACCGGCGTGAGCATCGACGCCTCCGGCGTGATGCTGGCGCGCTACTCCAACGGCCAGACCCGCCCGGCCGCGCAGATCGCCATCGCCAACTTCACCAACGTGCAGGGGCTGCAGCCGCTGGGCGGCAACGAGTGGACGATGACCTACACCTCGGGCGACCCGATCGTGGGCGTGCCGGGCACCGGCAACTTCGGCGTGCTGCAGGCCGGCGCGCTGGAGGAAAGCAACGTGGACCTCACCGGCGAGCTCGTCAACATGATCGTGGCCCAGCGCGCCTACCAGGCCAACGCCCAGACCATCAAGACCGAAGACCAGGTCATGCAGACCTTGGTCAACCTTCGTTAAGCGCTGAGGCAGGCCAGTCATGGACCGCATGATCTACCTGTCGATGACGGGAGCCAAGGCGACGATGGAGCGCCAGGAGGTGCTGTCCACCAACCTGGCCAACGTCTCGACCACGGGCTTCCGCGCCGAGCTGCAGGCCTTCCGTGCCGTGCCGGTGCGCGGCGACGGCGCCTCCACCCGCGTCTATGCGCTGGAGACGACCACCGGCTACGACGACAGCGCCGGCGCCATCACCGTGACCAACCGGCCGCTGGACGTGGCACCCCAGGGCCGCACCTGGCTGGCCGTGCAGGGCCTGGACGGCACCGAGGCCTACACCCGCGCCGGGTCGTTCTCCATCGATAACCAGGGCACGCTGGTGACGCCCTCGGGCCTGCCCGTCATGGGCGACGGCGGCCCCATCGTGCTGCCGCCGGACACCACGCCGACCATTGCGTCCGACGGCACGGTCAGCGCCCGCCAGGCCAACGGCACGTCCACCCCCGTGGGCCGGCTCAAGCTGGTCACGCCCGAAGAAAAGCTGGTGCGCGGCGACGACGGCCTGTTCCGCACCGGCACCGGCGACCCGCTGGATGCCGACGCCAATGCCCGCGTGTCGCCCGGCGCGCTGGAGGGCTCCAACGTCTCGGCCGTTGGGACCATGGTGGCCATGATCGCCGCGGCCCGCCAGTTCGAGGCCCAGACCAAGCTGATGAAGACGGCCGAGAGCAACGAGCAGGCGGCCTCCCGGCTGCTGAGCACCACCTGATCGCCCCGCGCCCCAAGCTCACAAGGAGTACCGCACCATGATGCGCTCACTATGGATCGCCAAGTCGGGCATGGAGGCCCAGCAGATCCAGCTGGACCACATCTCGCACAACCTGGCCAACAGCGCCACCAACGGCTACAAGCGCTCGCACGCGGTCTTCGAAGACCTGATGTACCAGACGCTGCGCCAGACCGGGGCCAACAGCTCGGAGCAGTCCACCCTGCCCAGCGGCCTGCAGGTGGGCCTGGGCGTGCGCCCGGTGGCCACCACGCGCGAGTTCTCGCAGGGCAGCCTGCAGCAGTCCACCAACGCGCTGGACGTGGCCATCCAGGGCAACGGCTTCTTCCCGATCACGCTGCCCGACGGCACCACCGGCTACACGCGCGACGGCTCGTTCAAGCTCGACTCGCAGGGCCAGATCGTCACCAACAACGGCTATGCGCTGCAGCCCGGCATCGTGGTGCCGGCCAACACCAAGAGCATCACCATCGCCAACGACGGCACGGTGACCGCCGCGGTGGACGGCCAGACCGAGCCGCAGAACCTGGGCCAGATCCAGATTGCCAACTTCATCAACCCGGCCGGCCTGGAGCCGCGCGGGGAGAACCTCTACATCGAGACGGCCTCCTCCGGCACGCCCAACAGCGCCGCGCCGGGCACCAACGGCCTGGGCACGCTGGCCCAGGGCTATGTGGAGACCTCCAACGTCAACGTGGTGGAGGAGCTGGTGAGCATGATCCAGACCCAGCGCGCCTACGAGCTCAACTCCAAGGCCATCCAGACCTCCGACCAGATGCTGCAGCGGCTGAGCCAGCTGTAAGCCGCAGGGCCTGACCCGCCCGCTGCCCGCGCGGGGCTGACCGCGCAACCGTGCCACGCCCTTTGCCCTCTGCCGCCATGCATCCCTGCCTGTCCCGCCCTGCCGCCCTGCTGCTGGCCGCCGCCCTGGCCGGCTGCGCCACCGTCAGCGACCGCATCAACCCCAGCGTGGACGTGGCCCAGCCCACCAGCATGCGCCCGCCCGCGCCGGCGCCGGCCGGCGAGCCCACCGGCTCCATCTTCCAGACGGCCGGCTACCGGCCTATGTTCGAGGACCACCGTGCCCGCGTGGTGGGCGACACCATCACGGTGCGCATCACCGAGCAGATCTCGGCCAGCCAGAGCTCCACCAGCAAGATCGACAAGCAGGGCTCCATCGATGCGGGCATCAGCGCTCTGCCCGGCATCGGCCTGAACGCGGCCAAGGCCACGGCCCAGGCCAGCACCAGCAACACCTTCGACGGCAAGGGCTCGACGCAGAACTCCAACAACTTCTCCGGCACGATCACCGCCACCGTGATCGAGGTGCTGCCCAACGGCCACCTGGTGATCGCCGGCGAGAAGCAGATCGGCGTGAACCGCAACGTGGACGTGCTGCGCTTCTCCGGCCAGGTGGACCCGCGCGCCATCCAGGCCGGCAACACCGTGGCCTCCACCGCCATCGCCAACGTGCGGCTGGAGCACCGCGGCCGCGGCGCCCAGGCCGACGCCAACGAAATAGGCTGGGTGCAGCGATTCTTTTTGAGCGTTCTGCCGCTTTAAGTTTTTCAACAATGGGCACAACGGCAGCATGCTGCTCGCGAGTGCCCCATGAAGACCTACCAAGCTCCCCGCCTCCTGATCGCCACCGCCGCGCTGGCCGCCGCCTGCGCCGGCCTGTGGCCCGCCCCGGCAGCCGCCGTGCGCATCAAGGAGATCGCCAGCGTGCAGGGCGTGCGCCCCAACCAGCTGGTGGGCTACGGCCTGGTCGTGGGCCTGGACGGCACCGGCGACCAGACCACGCAGACGCCCTTCACCACGCAGAGCGTCAACGCCATGCTGCAGCAGATGGGCATCACCGTGCCGCCCGGCACGGCCATGCAGCTGCGCAACGTGGCCGCGGTGATGGTCACCGCCCAGCTGCCGGCCTTTGCCCAGCCGGGTCAGGCCATCGACATCAACGTCTCGTCCCTGGGCAATGCCAAGTCGCTGCGCGGCGGCACGCTCATCGCCACGCCGCTCAAGGGCGCGGACGGCCAGATCTACGCCCTGGCCCAGGGCAACGTGGTGATCGGCGGCGCCGGTGCCAGCGCCGGGGGCTCCAAGGTGCAGATCAACCAGCTCAACGCCGGCCGCATCCCCGCCGGCGCCACGGTGGAGCGCGCCGTGCCCACGCCCTGGCTGCGCGGCGACAGCATCCAGCTCGACCTGCAGTCCGACGACTTCAACACCGCGCGCGACGTGGCCCGGGCCATCAACACCAAGGCCGGCCGTGAGGTGGCCCAGGCGCAGGACGGCCGCACGGTGCGCGTGGCCATGCCGGGCGATGCGCAGTCGCGCGTCGCCTTCCTGGCCGACATCGAGAACCTCAACATCGACCGCGCCGCGCCCGCCGCCCGCGTGGTGATCAACGCCCGCACCGGCTCCATCGTGATGAACCAGGCGGTCACCCTGGGCCCCTGCGCGGTGGCCCACGGCAACCTGTCGGTCACCATCAGCTCCACGCCGGTCATCAGCCAGCCCGGGCCGCTGTCCGGCGGCCAGACGGTGGTGGGCGAGAAGGCCGACATCGCCGTCAAGCAGGACCCGGGCTCGCTGATCAACGTGCCGGCCGGCAGCAAGCTGACCGACGTGGTGCGCGCCTTGAACGCGCTGGGCGCCAACCCGCAAGACCTGCTGGCCATCCTGCAGGCGATGAAGGCCGCCGGCTCGCTCAATGCGGAGCTCGAGGTGATCTGACATGGCGCTGGACCGCTCGTCCGCCCTACCCACCGCCGCGCTGGCCGGCGGCATGTCCACGCAGCTCTCCGGGCTGTCCACGGACACGCGCTCGCTGGATGCGCTGAAGGCCGCCGCCGGGCGCGACCCCAAGGCCGCCACCGCCGCGGCGGCGCGCCAGCTCGAAGGCCTGTTCATGCAGGAGCTGATGAAGAGCATGCGCGCCTCCACGATGAGCAGCGGCATGATGGACAACTCCGGCTCCGAGCTGGGCACCGAGCTGCTCGACAAGGAATACGCCACCCGCATGACCGGGCTGCCCAACGGGCTGTCGCAGGCCATCGAGCGCCAGCTCAGCCGCGGCCTGGGCGGCAGCACGTCCACGGTGGATGCAGCCGCGCGCGGCCCGATGGCGCTGAACGCCGACGGCAGCCTGCCCGTGGCCGCCCCCGGCACGCTGTCCGGCTCGCGCGCCGCCACGCGCCTGGGCAGCGAGCTGACGCTCTCCACCGCCGCGCTGGCTGCACGCAGCGCCGCCGCTGCCGCCGCGGCACCCGCGGCAGCGGCCAACGCACCCAGCAACTCAGCCGGCAGTGCAACCGCTGGGGCCGCGTCGGCCACCGGCACCGCGGCCACCGCATCCGGCAGCGACGTCCAGCCCCACCTGCGCCCGGCCCAGGCCTTCGTGCGCCAGCACCTGGATGCCGCGCGCAAGGTGGAGGCCGAGACCGGCATCCCCGCCGCCCACCTGATCGGCCAGGCCGCGCACGAGACCGGCTGGGGCCGCCACCAGATCCGCATGAAGGACGGCACGCCCAGCCACAACCTCTTCGGCATCAAGGCCGGCGCCGGCTGGAGCGGCAAGGTGGCCGAGGTGACGACCACCGAATACATCAACGGCGTGCCGCGCAAGGTGACGGCGCGCTTCCGCGCCTACGACTCGGCCGAGGAGGCCTTCCGCGACCACGCGCAGCTGCTGACGCAGAACCAGCGCTATGCCGGCGCCGTGGCCAATGCCGACGACGCCCGCCGCTATGCCCAGGGCCTGCAGCGCGGCGGCTATGCCACCGACCCGGCCTATGCCGACAAGCTCACGCGCGTCATCAACACCGCCGCGCGGCTGCAGCGCAGCCTGGCCTGAGCCTGAGGACCCGACATGCCTTCCCTGCTGAACATCGGCACCCGGGCGATGGCCGCCAACCAGGCGGTGCTGCAGACCATCGGCAACAACATCAGCAACGTCAACACGCCGGGCTACTCGCGCCAGGAGGTGCAGCTGGCCAGCTCCGGCGGCCAGTACACCGGCGCCGGCTTCTACGGCAACGGCGTGCAGGTGCAGACGGTGGTGCGCTCGTCCAACGCCTTTCTCACGCGCGAGGCGGCGCTCACCCGCTCGCAGGCCGCGGCCGACACCACGCTGGAGAGCCAGCTCACCCAGCTGGAGAAGCTCTTCACCACCGGCAGCTCCAGCATCGGCCAGGCCGGGCAGGAGGTGCTCAACGCCTTTGCCGACGTCGCCACCCAGCCCAAGGACACCTCCGCCCGCCAGGTGGTGCTGTCGCGCGCCGAGGAGTTCGCCTCGCGCATGCGCTCGGCCGGCAGCCAGATCGACACGCTGCAGGCCGGCGTCAATGCCGACCTGAAGAACTCGGTGGACCAGGTCAACCGCCTGGCGGCCCAGATCGCCAAGGTCAACCAGCAGATCGCCTCCTACCGCGGCTCGGAGCACACCCCCAACGACCTGCTCGACCAGCGCGACACGCTGATCAACGACCTCAGCGAGTACGTGCAGGTGACCACCATCGCGGCCGAGGACGGCACGCTGGGCGTCTTCATCGGCGGCAGCCAGCGCCTGGTGCTGGGCAACCAGGCCGAGACGCTGCAGGTGGTGCCCGACACGTTTGATGCCAGCAAGAGCCGCATCGGCATCCAGGAGTCCGGCGGCGTGCGCACGCTGGACGACAGCGTGATGCAGGCCGGCGGCACCATCGCCGGGCTGCTGGGCTTCCAGGACAAGGACCTGGTGGACGCGCGCAACATGCTCGGCCAGATCGCCGCGGCGTTTGCCTCGCGCGTCAACCAGCAGCAGAGCTACGGCCTGGACCTGCGCACGCCCAAGCACTATGGCGACGCCATCTTCAGCGAGGCCCAGCCGCGCGTGCTGCCCGCCTCCACCAATGCCACCGGCGCGGCGGCCTCCAGCGTCAGCCTGAGCATCTCCGATGCCACGCAGCTGCAGGCCAGCGACTACCGGCTGGAGCCCGGCACCACCGCCGGGCAGTACACGGTCACGCGGCTGTCGGACAACAAGCAGTTCACGCTGGCCAGCGGCGACACCTTCGACGGCCTGACGCTCAACGTCGCCACGCCGGCCGGGGGCATGGGCGCCACCGACCGGTTCCTGCTGCAGCCGGTGGCCACCGCCGCGGCCAGCCTGCAGCGCGTGCTCGATGACCCCACCGGCATCGCCGCGGCCTCGCCCATCGTGGCCACGCCGGCCACGGCCAATGCCGGCACGGCCACGGTGGCCTCGCTGGCCCTGGGCACCGCGCCCAGCGGCAGCTTCTCCAGCGTCAACGTCTACTTCAACGGCACCTCGGGCAGCAGCGCCACCTACGCCATCTATGACGCCAGCGTCACCCTGCCGCCCAGCGCGTCGGACGTGCCGCTGGCCACCGGCACCTGGAGCGCCGGCTCGCCCATCACCTACAACGACGGTGCCAACCAGTGGCAGCTGTCGCTCAACGGCGTGCCGGCCACCGGCGACCGCATCTCGGTCGCGCCCAACGACTACTGGACGACCAACAACGGCAATGCCGCAGCCATGCTGGCGCTGCGCGACGAGGGCTTCGTCGGCCGCCAGGACCTGGGCGGCGGCTCCTTCGCGCCGGGCGAGACCGTCACCGGCGCCTATGCCCAGGCCATGTCCGACATCGGCGTGCGCGTGCAGAGCGCCAGCGGCATGGCCGAGATCTCCGGCTCCATCGCCTCCGAGGCCGAGGCCGCGGTCTCCAACGAGACCGGCGTCAACCTCGACGAGGAAGCTGCCCGGCTGATCCAGTTCCAGCAGAGCTACCAGGCCGCGGCCAAGGTGCTGCAGACCGCGCAGAAGATCTTCGACACGCTGCTGAGCCTGGGCGGCTGAAGGCCGCCCCACGCTCCGCACGCCTGACCGGACACCACCATGAGAATCGCCACCGCCTACAGCTACGACTCGGCCATCGCCACCCTGCAGCGCCGGCAGCAGGACATGGTCGATGTGCAGGGCCAGATGACCACCGGCAAGCGCGTGAGCAAGCCCAGCGACGACCCCGTGGCCGCCGCGCGGGCCGAGCGCGCCGCCGCCCTGATCAGCCGCGCCGAGGCCGACCAGCGCACCGCCGACACCAGCCGCAACGTGATGACGCTGACCGAAAGCGCGCTGGGCCAGGCGGTGGACCTGCTGCAGACCGCGCGCGAGACGATGGTGCAGGCCGGCAACGGCACCTACACCCCCGCCGAGCGCGACGCGCTGGCCACCAAGCTGCAGCAGATCCGCGAGCAGCTCTTCGCCACGGCCAACCGCTCGGACGGCGCTGGCGGCTACCTCTTCGGCGGCCAGGGCTCGTCGGCCCCGCCGTTCGTCGACACCGTGGGCGGCGTCGACTACATCGGCCAGGGCGGCAATAACCAGGCCAACGCCGGCGAGCCGGTGCCGCTGACCACCGACGGCCGGGCCGTGTGGCTGCAGGCCAGCAGCGGCAACGGCGTCTTCGAGACGGCCGCCACCGTGCAGAACGGCAGCGCCTGGATCGACGCCGGCAGCGTCACCAACCCCTCGGCCATCACCGGCCACGACTACAGCATCCAGTTCAGCGTCAGCGGCTCACCGGCCGTCACCACCTACAGCGTGCTGGACAACACCGCCGGCACCACGCTGGTCAGCGGCGCGCCCTACACGTCGGGCAAGAGCATCGCGCTGGACGGCATGTCGCTGACCATCCAGGGCGAGCCGGCCAACGGCGACGAGTTCTCGGTCGCGCCGTCGGACAAGTCGCTGAGCGTCTTCGACGCGCTGGACGCGGCCATCGCCACGCTGAGCGACGCCTCCGCACCCGATGGCCAGGTCAAGCAGGCCATCAACCAGGGCCTGCGCGACATCGACTCGGTGACCAACAACGTCGCCTCCGCCCGCTCGGCCGTGGGCGAGACGCTCAACCGGCTGGACGGCGTGACCGACCGGCTGGACGCGCAGAAGCTCGCCGCCAAGACCGAGAAGTCCAATGCCGAGGACCTGGACATGGTGCAGGCCATCTCCGACTTCCAGAACCAGCAGACCGGCTACAACGCCGCGCTGCAGGCGTACTCTCTGGTGCAGCGCATGTCGCTGATGAACTACATCAGCTGAGCCAGCGCCGCCCGCCCCGACCCGCACACGCCGCCGCCCGCCCTCATGGACACACCCATCCTCGCCCAGATCGCCCTGGGCTACTCGCCGATCATCGACCGCAACCGCAGCGTGATCGCCACCCGGCTGAGCATCTTTCCGCTGCATCCCGGGCTGGAGATGGACTCTGCCGGCCTGCTCGACGCGGTCAGCGAGGTCTGGCCCGTCGGCGGCCCGGCGGTGGCCCTGAACGTGATGAGCGAGGCCCTGCTGCGCGACCTGCTGGTCAAGCAGCCGGCCACGCACATGATGGTGGAGGTGCCGGCCTTCATGGCCGCCGACCCGAGCTACACCTCGGCGCTGCGCGACCTGCATGCCAACGGCAACACGCTGCTGCTCAAGGGCCGCCCGGTCAGCGAGCTGCCGCGCGAGGTGCTGCCCTGCTTCAAGCACTCCATCATCGACCTGGACGACGACCGCCGGGTGGACCAGGCCACCGGCGGCATCGGCATCGCGCCCAACGGCATCGTGCGCACCATCAGCCACGTGCAGAGCGGCGTGCGCACCGTGGCCGAGATGGAGGCCAGCTTCCGCCGCGGCGCCGCCGCCGTGCTGGGCTGGCCCATCGACGACGCGGTGCAGGGCGGCAGCAAACCGGCCGACCAGCCGGGCCTGCAGGTCATCGTGCAGCTGATCGACCAGGTGCACAAGGAAGACGCCATCGACAAGCTGGAGGCCACGCTCAAGCGCGACCCGCCGCTGGCCTACAAGCTGATGCGCTACATCAACTCGCCGGCCTTCGGCCTGAGTGTCGAGATCAGCTCCTTCCGCCACGCCATCATGATCCTGGGCTACCAGCGCCTGAAGCGCTGGCTGGCCCTGCTGCTGGCCACGGCCAGCAAGGACGTCAACCTGCGCCCGGTCATGTTCGCCGCCGTGCGCCGCGGCCTGCTCATGGAAGAGCTGGTGCGCTCCAGCGGCGACGAGGAGATGCGCAACGAGATGTTCATCTGCGGCGTCTTCTCGCTGCTGGACCGCATGTTCCGCCAGCCCTTCAGCGAGCTGCTCAACACCATCCCGGTGCCCGAGCGCGTCTACCAGGCCCTGGCCGACAACACCGGCCCCTACCGCCCCTACTTCGACCTGGTGCGCGCCATCGAAGGCGACGACCCGCACGCCATCCGCGACGCGGCCGACCACCTGATGACCGGCTTCGCCGAGATCAACCGCGCCCTGCTCAAGGCGCTCTCGGCCGCCAGCCAGCTCGACTGAGCCACCGCAGCTGCCGTGGTGAGAGCCGCCCCGCGCAAGCCGGGCGGCCTTTCTTTATGGCGAGGCGGACAAGAGCCGCCTGCGAATTCCTTACAGATTGAACGCCTTCTGCCGAAATGGGCCGGAGCACGGCCATCCCCCCGGCCGGGGCCAACAAAAGGAATACGCCAGATGAACCGTCCTTCGATCAGGACGCGGCCGACGCTGCTCGTGGGGGCATTGATCTCCGCACTGCTGCTCACCTTCGGCATGGGCATGCTGGCCGTGCGCACGGCCAACGTCGCGCTGGGCACGGTGTACGAGGACCGCGTGGTGCCGCTGCGGCAGCTCAAGACAGTGGCCGACGGCTACGCCGTGGCCATCGTCGATGCCGCCCACAAGGTTCGCGACGGCGCCCTGCCCCCGGCGCAGGCGTTGGCTGCACTACAGAAGGCGCGCGACGCGATCCACCGCGACTGGAGCGCCTTCAAGTCCACCGAATTGGTGGAAAGCGAAGCGCGGCTCGTGCGCGAGGCCGAAGGCACGATGCGGGCAGCCGAGCAGGCCACGGCCCGCCTGGCCGAGCTGCTCGGCCGAGGCGACGTGCAAGGCGTCACTGACTTTGCGGCGCGTGAGCTCTACCCGGCGGTCGATCCGCTGTCGCATGCAATCGATGCGCTGACCCAGCTTCAGCTCGACGTTGCCAAGCAGGAGTACGACGCTTCGGTGGCCACCTACCGGCGGACCATGGCCGTGTCTGCAGCCGCATGTTTGGTCACCGTGATCGGCGCCGTCTGGGTCGGCGTGCTGCTGGTGCGCTCCATCACCCGGCCGCTGGACGACCCCGTGGCTCTGGCCGGAGCCGTGGCCGGTGGCGATCTTTCCGTCTCCATCCCGCCCAAAGGCCGTGACGAGCTGGCCCGCCTGCTGCAGTCGCTGACCCACATGACCGACAGCCTGCGTGCAATCGTCTCGCAGGTGCGCGCCAGCAGCGACTCCATCGCCACCGGATCCGGGCAGATCGCCACCGGCAATGCCGACCTGAGCCAGCGCACCGAAGAGCAAGCCAGCAACCTGCAGCAGACCGCCGCTTCGATGGAGCAGCTCACCGCCGCGGTCCGTCAGAACACCGAAGCGGCGGTGGCCGCTTCACAGCTCGCCATGGACGCCACGCGCGTGGCCGGCCAGGGCGGCGAGGTGGTGGGCCAGGTCGTGCAGACCATGGACCGCATCACCAGCTCCTCTCGCCGCATCGCCGACATCATCGGCGTCATCGATGGCATTGCCTTTCAGACCAACATCCTGGCGCTGAATGCCGGGGTGGAGGCTGCACGCGCCGGTGAACAGGGCCGCGGCTTCGCCGTGGTCGCCGGCGAGGTACGCAGCCTGGCCCAGCGCAGTGCGCAGGCCGCCAAGGAAATCAAGGGCCTGATCGCCGAAAGCGTGGAGAGCGTCGAAGCCGGCGGCACGCTCGTCGGCCAGGCCGGCGACACCATGCAGGCTGTGGTGCAGCAAGTGGCGCGGGTCAATGACCTGCTCAGCGAGATCTCCGCGGCCAGCCACGAGCAGAGCACCGGCATCGGTCAGGTCGGCGATGCCGTCACCCAGCTCGATCAGGTAACGCAGCAGAACGCCGCACTGGTCGAGGAAAGCGCTGCAGCGGCTGAAAGCCTGCGCGTGCAGGCAGCGGCCCTCATCCGGCTGGTGGAGGTCTTCAAGCTTGAGCCGCAGAGCGCCGCACCGGCTGGCGCCTGAGGGTGGGCATCACAGCGTGCCCAGCCAGGCCACCAGCGCGTTGACCTCGGCGTCCGTGAGCTCCAGCTTGCGGATCAGCGGGGACTTCTGCGGCACATACGGGTCGCCCGGCCTTGCCGGTGGCTGACCGCCGGCTACAGGTTCTGACCCAGCCCCGGCAGCCGGCTTGCCGCTACCCTTGCGCCGCGGCCGACATGGCCGCCATCGACAGGATCAGGCATGGCCGCCAGACAGGATCCGGTCCGCGATCCGGACAACGCTTGCATTGCGGCGGCTGCATCCGCGCAGCCGAACGCCGGGGATGTGGCCTCGCATGCGGCTTCGCATACGGCATCGGATGTGGCCGTGGATAGGGCTTCGGATATGGCCCGGCCTGCCGCCCCGGGGGCAGCCTCGGGTTCAGGCGCGGCAGCCGGCTGGATCCACGGCGGCGCCACCCGTCTATCCCCCGAGCAGCACCGCATGCTGCAGGCCGGCCGCGCCCTGCCCCAGCAGGCGCTGGCCATCCTGGATGCGCTGCCGGCGGTGGATGAGGCCTTCATGCTCGGCGCGTGGCGGGGGTCAGGCTTCGATACCGGCCACCCGCTGGACGGCGTGCTGCAGGCCTGCCACTGGTGGGGCAAGCGCTTCGACAGCGCCGAGCACGTGCACCCGCTCGTCTTCTCCACGCTCACCGGCGGCACGGTGCGCCTCAACCCCGGCTGGGCCCGCCCCGCCCTGCCCCTGATCGGCCGCGTGCCGCTGCCGCGGTCCGCTGCCGCCGGCCGCGTGGTGCAGGCCCTGCTGCCGCTGCTGGCCACCCGCAGGTCACGCGCACGCCTGCGCATGAGCGTCTACCGCGGCGTCTGCAGCGCCACGATGGTCTATGACCAGCTGCCCATCCTCGATGTCTTCCGCAAGCTGGACGACGACAGCGTCTTCGTCGTGATGGACCTCAAGGGCATGGCCGCGCCCTTCTTCTTCATGCTGCGCCGCCAGGCCCCCGACACCGGCGGCACACGGGCCATCCGCGCCCCCTGGCCGCAACGCGGCATGTGAAGATCCCGCCCGCCGGCTGCGGGCACGTCGAGCCGCCGCCCGGCATCCAAGGGAGGGAACCACCATGCTCGACTCATCCGCCGGCCGCGGCCTGCTGCTGGCCGCCGCCCTGCTCGCCAGCCTGGGCGCCCAGGCGCAGATCTACAAATGGGTGGACGACAAAGGCGTCACCCACTACTCCACCGACAAGACGGCCGCCACGCGTGGCGCCGCGGTGCGTGAGATCAAGGTCCAGGCCAGGCCCGCGGCATCCGCCGCCCCCGCCGGCCCTGCAGCCACCCCGCACACAGCCTTGCCGCCGCCACCCGCCCCTGCGCAGCAACAGCCGGCACCGCAGCCGCAGCAGGCCCAGCGCTCCTTGTCCGGCGGGCGCGAGCACGGCACCGACGCCTCACGCTGCGCCCTGGCCCGCGACGTCCTCAGCGGCGCCGTGCGCCACGGCAACGGCGCCCCCACTGACGCCCACGACATCGAGGTGGCGCAGAGCGATGTCAGGCTGTTCTGCCGTTGAGGCGCCATCCGGTCCGTTCAGGCAGGCGCCTCACCGTCCATCGCAAGGACGCTTTCCCAGCCTACGGTCCAGGCGCCCCTGATTTCAAACGTCAGGGACTTTCGCAATCCTGTGAATATCTTCAGAGACTTTTCGGCATTGCAAGGTCAAGCGCACGAAATACATAGCAATACTCAAGGAAGAACACAAAAGCGGCCACCGGCAGGCAAATGCATTAGGCGTACTTCCTGGCAAATAAATGACCAGTCGCGCAATTCACATCTGAATATACCAATGCAACCCAAACGCGGCACTCCAGCGGACGGCCATCGACAGCCGCTGAACTAATACGTTAGGCCTCCAGCCATGAGCCAAAATGTCATCGCTGAGTACGAACTCATCGGGCGCCGCGCCGATGGCGCCGAATTCCCGGTGCACGTTCGCATTTGCAAGCCCGTTCAGAGCGTGCACATGGCGCCTGCTTGGGCCTGTTCAGTAACGGTCGAGCCGCTGTGGGCGAGCCCCTTTGACATCTATGGCGAAGGCTCCTTCCAGGCACTCTGCCTTGGTGCCAAGCATGCAGTTCAATTGCTGTGCACGTTTATCGAGCAAGAGGGTGAACTGCTCCATCCTGATGGCGGTCATTTCGACTCATCGGTTTTCGGATTTTCGCTTCTGCCAAGGAAGGGCAATGAAGCCTAACCTCCATCGAGGGGAATATCTTCGGCACGCGTCGCCCGCCTGCGCAAGCGCTCATGCCAAAGTTAGAGCGCCATGCTTCAAACGACTAGCCTTGCCATGATCAGCGTGTATCAGCGGCATGTTTCCCCGTACAAAGGCTTTTGCTGCGCGCAAAAAGTACATACGGGTCGGGCGGACCTTATGCTCGTCAATTACTCCGGCGTCATATACAAGGCCTGCTGAATCCGCGGCACTGAACCCACTTTCATCCTATTGCCCCATGAGCTGCACCGTATTCCGCCACCTGGCTATCGAGGGGGCCAAGCCGCCGCCCGCCGAGGCGCAGGTCCGCGCCATTGAGGATGAGCTGGGCGCGGACCTGCCTGCCTCCTTCCGGCACTATCTGGATGCCGCCAACGGCGGGTATCTGGAATACCTGATCGATGTGCCCCCGGCGGCGGGCCGGGCCAGCGGGGGCTTGGGCGAGCCGGGCGAGATTCAGGCCCTGTCGTTCTGCAGCCTGTTCTCCGCGGACGGCGGGGGCAGCGAGACCTTCCTGACGGAGATGCGCTCTGACCGGGAGCTCACGGGCCTGCCGCCGGGTGTGCTGCCCTTTGCGCGGGACGGCGGCGGCTCGGTCGTCCATCTGGACCTGCGCGCTGCGGGCAAGGGCCGCGTGGTGGCCTTTGTGCAGGGGCGGCCGGCCTGGGCGGGCGGCCGGCGCGAGTCGGCCTTGATCGAGCTGACCCCGTCGTTCGACGACTGCGTGGACAGGCTGCGGCTGGACATCGACGCGGCGCTCGATCACCTGCAGTACGACGCCGGCACGCTGGATGACGTGGCCGCCATCGAGCAGCGGCTGGATATCGGGCTGCCCGCGTGGCGCGGCGATTCGTCGCTGATGCGTGCCGTTGAATCGGCGCGGGCACGTATGGGTGGCCGTACAGGGCCTGTTGTAGACGACGCATGGAGCGGAGACCCCTCATGAACAGCCACGAGTTCATCGCTGCAGTGCGGGCTGCTGCCCCGCTGCTGGCCGAGCAGCTGGAAGCTGTGCGATACCTGCAGCCGCAGTCGATGGCCACTCTCAAGGCGCTGGGGCGCTGCCCCGCGGGCGGTGCCGGCTGAGCCCGGGCGGGGCTCGTCGCATGCCTCACGACAGGCTGCAGGCGGACTACGGCGTTTGACGTAGCCGGCCCCTGGCGCCATCCGTCAAGAATCGCCGCGCGCGGCCGATGCAGCCGCATGCCTTGCGCCGACCGGACCGTGCACCTTTCCTCTGCCGTCGCCTTGCCTGCATCCCCGCTCGGTGCAGCGGCGGCGCCCTGCCCGCCGCCTGCGGCGCAGCGTCTGGCGCGGCTGCTGGCCGATCTGCGGCACGAAAACGGCCGCACCACCGCGGCCCTTGGGGGCCTGCGGCTGAGCAGCCACTTCCAGCCGATCTACAGCCTGTCGCACGCGCGGGTGGTGGGGCATGAGGCGCTGCTGCGCGCGGCCGATGGCGATGGCCGGCCGGTGCCGCCGCCCCAGGTGTTCGACGCCTGCCGTGACGAGCGTGAGCTGGCGCACTGCGACAGCCTGAGCCGGCTGGTGCACCTGGCCAACTACAGCAGCCGGGCGGGCGATGGCCAGTGGCTGTTCCTGAACATGCATCCGCAGAGCCTGCCCCGGCTGGCGCTGCCGGATGCGCCGGCCTACCTGGATGCGGTGAGCCGCCGCTTCGGCCTGCCCGGGCACCGCATGGTGCTGGAGGTGCTGGAGACGGCCGCGTCCGACGGGCCGGCCTTTGCCGATGCGATGGCCCTGGCTCGCGAGCACGGCTGCCTGATCGCCATCGACGACTTCGGTGCCGGGCATTCCAACTTCGACCGCGTGTGGCGGCTGCAACCGGACATCGTCAAGCTGGACCGCAGCCTGACCATGCGCGCCGCGCACGATGCCCGAGCCGGCCGGGTGGTGGCGCAGATGGCGTCGCTGCTGCACGAGTGCGGCGCACTGGTGCTGATGGAGGGCGTTGAGGACGAGGCCGCCGCGCTGATGGCGATGGAGGCCGACGCCGACCTGGTGCAGGGCTGGTACTTCGGCCGCCCGCAGGCGCAGCCGCGGCCCAGCGGCCACGCGCCCGACGAGCTGACGCGGCTGCCGCAGGCCTTCGCCGAGCTGCGCGAGGGCCAGCGCCACCGCCACCGCGAGACGATCGCGCCCTATCTCAATGCCATCGGCCATGCGGGCGTGCTGCTGAGCGCCGGGCGGCCGATGGAGGAAGCCTGCGGGCCCTTCCTGCAGCTGCCGCGCGCGCAGCTGTGCTACCGGCTGGATGAGGACGGCTACCAGGTGCAGTGCAACCTGTGGGCCCCCGGCGGCCAAGCCAGCCCGCACCCGGGCCACGAGCCGCTGCGCGATGCGCGCGGCGCCTGCTGGGTGCGCCGGCCGTACTTCCGCCGCGCGCTGGAGGCGCCGCAGAAGGTGCAGGTGACGCGGCCCTATCGCTCGCTGCACGGCAGCCGCATGTGCACCACCGTGTCGGTGGCCTACCGCCCGCCGGTGCCCGCCGGCCAGCCGCCGCGCTGGGAAGTGGTGTGCGGCGACATCGACTGGGACGGCGAGCCGCAGGACGGCCTGCCGGGTTGAGAGGACGCTGGGGCGCCTTGCCAGGAGCGGCCAGCCGCCCTCAGCCCTGCATCTGCGTCACCGCCCGCCGGAAGCGCATCCACGCCGCCGCGAAGAACGCCGCGCCGATCGCCGCCAGTGCCAGCAGCTGCGGCCACACCGTCTGCAGCCCGGCGCCGCGGTAGAGGATGGCCTGGGCCAGGGCGACGAAGTGGGTGGTGGGCGCGGCCAGCATCACGGTGCGCACCAGCTCGGGCATGCTCTCGCGCGGGGTCATGCCGCCGCTGAGCATCTGCAGCGGCAGCAGCACCAGGATCATCAGCAGGCCCAGCTGCGGCATGGACCGCGCCACGGTGCCCATGTAGATGCCCATCGACGTGGTGGCGAACAGGTGCAGCGTGCAGCCGAAGAGGAACAGCGCCACCGAGCCGCCCAGCGGCATGCCCACGCCCTGGTGCACCACCAGCCACAGCGACAGCCCGGTGGCCGCCAGCACCACCAGGCCCATCGACCAGACCTTGGCCAGCATGATCTCGCCGGCGCGCAGCGGCAGCACCAGCAGGTGCTCCAGCGTGCCGTGCTCGCGCTCGCGGATCAGTGCCGCGCCGGTCAGGATGATGGACAGCATCGTGACCTGGTTGATCAGCTCCACCGTGGCGGTGAACCAGCCTTCATTGAGCGTGGGATTGAAGCGGTAGCGGTCGGCCAGCTCGATGGGCGAGGTGCTGACGCGCCGCTCGGCGGCCAGGAACTCGGCCACCTCGCCCATGACGATGGTCTGCACTGCCGCCGCGCCGACGAAGCCCTGGCTGATCTGCGTGGCGTCCACGTTGAGCTGGATGGCCGGCTGGCGGCCAGCCAGCAGGTCGCGCTGGAAGTTGGGCGGGATGTCCAGCGCAAACGTGTAGCGCCCGGCATCCATGCCGGCGTCCATGCCCTGCAGGTCGATGAGCTGCGGCGGCGTGAAGTGCGGCGGATAGAAGGCCGAGACGATGCGCTGCGACAGCACGCTCTGGTCCTCGTCGACGATGGCGATCGGCGCGCGGTGCAGCCGCTCGGGCGCGCTGGTGGCCGCGGTGTAGATGGCGCCGCTGAAGGCCCAGACGACGAAGAGCAGCAGCAGCCGGTCGCGCCACAGGCTGCGCAGCTCCTTCACGCCCAGGTGCAGCACCCGGGCGGCCGAGGCGGTCCAGTCCACGCGCGGCATCAGCGGTCCTGCTTCTTGAGCAGCACGGCGCTCAGGCCCACGAGCACCGGCACGGCGATGAACAGCGGCACGAAGTAGCCCTGCAGCGCATCGAAGCCCAGCGCCTTGGAGAACACGCCGCGGCTGATGGTCAGGAAGGGCCCGGTGGGATAGACCTGCCCGATCAGCTTGCCCATGCCCTCCAGGGACGAGGTGGGATTGATGATCCCGCTGAACTGGATGGCCGGCAGCATGGTTGCCAGCGCGGTGCCGAAGATGGCGGCGATCTGGCTCCTGGTGAAGGTGGACATCAGCAGCCCCAGCGCGGTGGCCGCGCCGATGTAGAGAGCCGCCGCCGCCGTCAGCGTGAGCAGGCTGCCCTTGAGCGGCACGCCGAAGGCCCACACCGCCATGCCGACCAGCAGCGCGTAATTGAACATGCCGGCGGCGATGTAGGGCAGCTGCTTGCCGACCAGGAACTCCAGCCGGGTCACGGGCGTGACCTGCAGGTTGGTGATGGAGCCCAGCTCCTTCTCGCGCACCACGCCCAGCGCCGTCAGCATGGCCGGGATGAAGATCAGCAGGATGGGGATGACGGCCGGCACCATCGCGTTAATGCTCTTGACCTCCGGGTTGTAGCGGTAGCGCACCTCCACGGTGGCGGCCTGGGTGGTGGCCAGGCCCGCTGCGGCCAGCCGCTCGGCCACGTAGCCGGCATGCAGGGCCTGCAGGTAGCCGGCCACCGTCTCGGCGCGCTGGGGCATGGCGCCGTCCACCCAGGCGCCAATCTGCGCCGGGCGGCCGCGCAGCAGGTCCTCGTGATAGCCGGTGGGGATCTCGATGGCCAGGGCCAGCTCGCCGCTGCGCAGGCGGCGGTCCATGTCGGCGTCGCTCGTCAGCGGCGGCTGCTCGATGAAGTACGGCGAGCCGGCGATGTTGAGCGCGTAGTCGCGGCTGGCGGCCGTCTGGTCATGGTCGAGCACGGCAAAGCGCAGGTCCTTGACGTCCATGCTCAGGCCGTAGCCCATGATGATCATCAGCAGCACCGTGCCCACCAGGGCCAGCGTGGCGCGGATGGGGTCGCGCTTGAGCTCCAGCGACTCGCGCCAGGCATAGCTCCACAGCCGGCCCAGGCTGAAGCGCGGCGGGGGCCGCACAGCCTCGGCCGCTGCACCGGACGCGGGCACCGCCGCAGCCTCTGCGGCCGGCGCGCCCTGCGCTGCCGAGCGGGGCCCGGGCCCCGCCTGTGCCGGCACCAGCGCCGGCGCCGCCGGCTGGGCACCGTCGCCCTGCCCTTGCGCCTTCAGCAGCACGTCGATGAAGGCGTCCTCCAGCGTGGCCGCGCCGTGGCGCTGCTGCAGCTCGGCGGGCGTGCCGCTGTCGAGCACGCGGCCGGCGTGCATCAATGAGATGCGGTCGCAGCGCAGCGCCTCGTTCATGAAGTGGGTGGAGATGAACAGCGTCACCCCGTCGCGGCGCGACAGCTCGATCAGCAGCACCCAGAAGGCGTCGCGCGCGACCGGGTCCACGCCGGAGGTGGGCTCGTCCAGGATCAGCAGCTCCGGCCCGTGCACCAGGGCCACGGCCAGCTGCAGCCGCTGGCGGTGGCCCAGCGGCATGGCGTCGGGCAGGCTGTCGGCAAAGCCGGCCAGGCCGAAGCGCTGCAGCAGCTCGTCCACCCGCGGCGGGATGCCGGCCTCGGGCAGGTCGAACAGCCGGGCATGCAGCACCAGGTTCTGCCGCACCGTCAGCTCGCCGTACAGGCTGAAGCCCTGTGACATGTAGCCCACGCGGCGGCGCACCGACAGATCGCGCGCATCCACCGGCTGGCCCAGCAGCCGGGCCTGGCCCTCGGTGGCGGGCAGCAGGCCGGTGAGCATCTTCATGGTCGTCGTCTTGCCGCAGCCGTTGGAGCCGAGGAAGCCGAAGATCTCGCCGCGCTCGATGCGAAAGCTCACGCCATCCACCGCGGTGAAGTCGCCGAAGCGGCGGGTCAGGCCCTCGGCCTCGATGGCCACCTGGGCATGGTCCGGCGGGCGGGCGGTGAGCTGCGGCGCCACGTGGCCGGCGGTGCGCTCGGGCGGCAGCAGGCGCAGGAAGGCGGCCTCCAGCGACGCGCTGCCGGTGCGCCCCAGCAGCTCCGCGGGCGTGCCCTGGGCCAGGATGCGGCCGGCGTCCATCGCCACCACATGGTCGAAGCGCTCGGCCTCGTCCATGTAGGCCGTGGCCACGACCACGCTCATGCCCGGGCGGCGGGCGCGGATGCGCTCGATCAGCTCCCAGAACTGCCGGCGCGACAGCGGGTCCACGCCGGTGGTGGGCTCGTCCAGGATGAGCAGGTCCGGGTCATGGATCAGGGCGCAGCACAGGCCGAGCTTCTGCTTCATGCCGCCGGAGAGCTTGCCCGCCGGCCGCTCGGCAAACGGCGCCAGGCCGGTGGCGGCCAGCAGCTCGGCGATGCGGGCCTGGCGCTCGGCCCGGCGCTGGCCGAAGAGGCGGGCGAAGAACTCGGTGTTCTCGCGCACCGACAAGGTGGCGTAGAGGTTGCGCCCCAGGCCCTGCGGCATGTAGGCGACGCGCGGGCAGACGCGGCGGCGGTGGCCGGGGCGGGCCATGTCGCCGCCCAGCACCTCCACCGATCCGGCCTGGATGCGCCGCGCACCGGCCAGCAGGGCCAGCAGCGTGGACTTGCCCACGCCGTCGGGGCCCACCAGGGCCACCATGCGGCCGGCGGGCAGGTCCAGGTCCACGCCGGCCACGGCCTGGCGGTCGGCATAGCGATGGGCCACGCCGCGCAGCCGGGCGATGCAGCCGGCAGCGGCCGGGGCAGCGGTGCCGGGCTGCATATCCACCTCGCTGCGGGTCATCGAGTGGCGGGGGGCGCGGAGGGCGCGGCAGGCGACGCAGGCGCGGCGCCCGAGGTGGCCGAGGTGGCCGGTGCCGGCGGGTCCGACAGCGGCGGGAGCTTCACCTGCAGCCACTGCGGCCAGGCCACGTCCGGGCTGACCTGCACATAGGCCATGCCGGGCAGGCCGGTCTTCACATGGTTGCGGTAGCGCAGCAGCAGCTCCGGGTCGATGCGCGCGCGCACCTTGAAGACCATCTTCTGCCGCTCGGACTGGGTCTCCACCGTCTTGGGCGTGAACTGCGCGACGCTGGCCACGAAGCTGACGCTGGCCGGGATCACGTACTGCGGTGCGGCGTCGAGCACCAGGCGCACCGGCGCGCCGATGGCCAGCCGGCCGGCGGCCGTCTCGGGCAGGAAGAAGGTCATGTGCACGTCGCCCAGGTCGGCCAGCGACAGGATGCGCGTGCCGGCGGCGACCACCTCGCCCTCGTTGGCCGCTCGCACCTGCACCCGGCCCGGCCGCGGCGCGCGCAGCGTGGCATCGCCCACGTCGGCCTGCAGCCGGGCCACGCCGGCCTCGGCGGCTTCGATGGCGGAGGCGGCCTCCACCACCTGCGACTGCGCCGCCGCCAGCGCGGCCTGCGCCTCCAGGATCTGCGACTGGGCCGCGGCCACGCCGGCCTGGCTGGCCGCGCGCGCGGCCTGGGCTTCGTCGAGCTTCTGCGGCGACAGGAAGTTCTGCGCCACCAGCTGGCGCACGCGCTGCAGCTCCTTGTCGGCCAGTGACAGGTCACTGCGCCGCTGCGCCAGCTGGGCCTGCGCCGTGCGCACCGCCTGCTCGCGCATCCTGACCATCGCCTGCGCCGTGTCGCGGGCCTGGCGGGCCTGGGTGACGCCGGTGCGCGCGCGGTCCAGGTCGGCCTGCAGCGACGCGACATCGATGCGCGCCACCACCTGGCCCGCGGCCACGTCGTCGCCCTCGCGCACCAGCACCTCGGCCAGCCGGCCGGGGCTGCGGGCAGCGATGGCGATTTCCGTGGCCTCGATGCGGCCGTTGCCGCCGGCTATGCCCTCGGGCAGCTTGCCATTGGACTGCTGCTGCCACCACCACGCCGCCCCGGCGGCTGCGGCCGCCACCACACCGGCGGCCACCCAGGGCCACCGCCCCTTGCTGCTTGCGTTCACCACTCTTGCCCTTTTTCTTGTTGGCGACGGCTGCGGCGCCGCCCGGACACTGCTTGATAACAGCAAAGCGCGACAGCTGGCAAGCCGCGCGCCGCCGCCTTTGACGCACCACAAAGCCCGCGCCGCAGGGACGCTACAGTACACTGCCGCCCGCCAGGAGAGAGCGGCTCGCAGCACGATCTGCAGCAGCCGCCGCCGAAGGCGCAGAGGCAGGCGGCCCACGGCTGCACGCCTCGAACGCTCAGGCAAAAGGACTGGCCCACGCCAACAGGCGGCCGCACACAAGCTGCACCGCCGACCGGCAATCCTCACTGGAGAGAGGCCGCCCCGCCCCACCGGCGCCGGCGGCCCACCGAAGGGGCAAGCCCGCTGATCACCGCCACGGTGTGCCACGGGTCAATCTCTCAGGTAAAGCGGACAGCGAGGGCTCTTTCGATCAGGCAGCATGGCTGCCTGCCGATCCACTGCCCCTCGCGCGCGCCCCGGCCGGGCCTGCGCTGCCTTTTGCTGGAGCGCCTGATGTCTGCGTCCCCTCCTTCGGCCTCGTCGTCTTCCGCGTCCTCCTCGGCTTCGCCGCCGTCTTCATCGGCCCCGCTCAAGCGCACGCCGCTGCATGCCCTGCATCTGGAGCTGGGCGCGCGCATGGTGCCCTTCGGCGGCTACGAGATGCCGGTGCAGTACCCCGGCGGCATCCTGGCCGAGCATGAGCACACGCGCACCTCGGCCGGGCTGTTCGACGTCTCGCACATGGGCCAGATCCGGCTGCTGGGTGCGGATGCGGATGCCGCACTGGAGACGCTGGTGCCGCAGGACATCGTCGGCCTGCCGCTGCTCAAGCAGCGCTATGCGTTCTTCACCAACGAGCAGGGCGGGCTGCTGGACGACCTGATGGTGACCCGGCGTGAGGCCGACCTCTTCCTCATCGTCAACGCCGCCTGCAAGGCGCAGGATCTGGCGCATCTGCAGGCTCGCATCGGCAGCCGCTGCGTGGTGCAGCCCCTGCCCGACCAGGCGCTGCTGGCGCTGCAGGGCCCGCGGGCCGTCACGGCGCTGGCGCGGCTGGACCCGGCAGTGGACGCGCTCGCCTTCATGACCGGCAGCTACTTCACGCTGGCCGGGGCCGCCTGCTTCGTCACCCGCTCGGGCTACACCGGGGAGGACGGCTTCGAGATCTCCGTGCGCGCCGACCAGGCCGAGGCCCTGGCCCGCGCACTGCTGGCCCAGCCCGAGGTCGCCCCCATCGGCCTGGGCGCGCGCGACACGCTGCGCCTGGAAGCCGGCCTGTGCCTCTACGGCCACGACATCACGCCCGAGACCACGCCCGTCGAGGCCGGCCTGACCTGGGCCATCCAGAAGGTGCGCCGCCCGGGCGGCGAGCGCGCCGGCGGCTATCCCGGTGCCGAGCGCATCGGCCGCGAGCTGGCCGATGGCCCAGCCCGCGTGCGTGTGGGCCTGGTCGGCCAGGAGCGCGTGCCGGTGCGCGAAGGCGCGCCGCTGCTGGGCGCCGACGGCATGCCCGTGGGCCGCGTCACCAGCGGCTCGCTGGGGCCCACCGTGGGCCGCCCGGTTGCCTTGGGCTATGTCCCTCGCGAGCTGTCTGCCGCCGGCACGTCGCTGCTGGCCGAGGTGCGCGGCAAGCGCGTGCCGATGACGGTGACCGCCCTGCCCTTCAGGCCACCGGGCTACAAGCGCTGATTCGTTTCGCCCCTTCACTTCTTTCTTCTCGACACCTGGAGCCCGACATGAAGTTCTCTGCCGACCACGAATGGATCGACCTGGCCGACGACGGCATCGCCACCGTCGGCATCACGAAGCACGCGCAGGACGCGCTGGGCGACGTGGTGTTCGTGGACCTGCCCGAAGTGGGCAAGACCTTCGCGCAGAAGGACGTGGCCGGCGTGGTCGAGTCCGTCAAGGCCGCGGCCGACGTGTATGCCCCGGTCAGCGGCGAGATCGTCGAGGTCAACGAGGCCCTGCGCGCCGATCCTTCGCTGGCCAACAGCGACCCGCTGGGTCAGGGCTGGTTCTTCAAGGTCCGCCTGAGCGACCAGACCGAATACGACGCGCTGATGGACTCCACCGCCTACGACGAGCTGGTGAAGAACAGCTGAGCCGCGGGGGCCCCGCCCACCGGCCGGCTGCCCGATTCCACACCGCCTCACTTGCGCCCGACGGCTGCATCGCCGTCCCCGGCGCGGCCTGCGCACACCAGGCCACGTCCCGACCTCATCGCACCTGCCTGCCTGCGACCTGCCCCGAGAGCCGCGCCATGACGACGTCCTCCCCGACCCTCACCGTGCCCGCCCTGAACGAGCTGCAGCACACCGCCGAGTTCGCCGCCCGCCACATCGGCCCGGACGAGGCCGACCAGGCGCACATGCTCGGCGCCATCGGCGCGGCCTCGCGCCAGGCGCTGATGCAGGCGCTGGTGCCGGCCTCCATCGCCCGCAGCCGGCTGATGGACCTGCCGCCGGCCGCGACCGAGGCGCAGGCGCTGGCCGAGCTCAAGGCCATCGCCAGCCGCAACCGCGTGCTGCGCAGCTTCATCGGCCAGGGCTACTACGGCACGCACACGCCGGCCGTCATCCTGCGCAACATCCTGGAGAACCCCGCCTGGTACACCGCCTACACGCCCTACCAGGCCGAGATCTCGCAGGGCCGCATGGAGGCGCTGGTCAACTTCCAGACGATGGTGTGCGACCTGACGGCCATGCCGATCGCCAATGCGTCCATGCTGGACGAGGCCACCGCCGCGGCCGAGGCCATGACCCTGGCCAAGCGCAGCGTCAAGAGCACGTCGCAGACCTTCGTCGTCGCCGGCGACTGCCATCCGCAGACCATCGAGGTGGTGCGCACCCGCGCCGAGCCGCTGGGCATCGAGGTGGTGGTGGCCAACTCGGCCGAGGAATGGGACCGCGCGCTGGCCGGCGACTTGTTCGCCGCGCTCATCCAGTACCCCGCCAGCAGCGGCTGGCTGCACGACTGGGCGCCGGACGTGCAGCGCATCCATGCCAAGCAGGCCGCGGCCATCGTCAGCGCCGACCTGCTGGCCCTGACGCTGCTGGTGCCGCCCGGCGAATGGGGTGCGGACATCGTCGTGGGCAGCACGCAGCGATTCGGCATGCCGATGGGTGCAGGCGGGCCGCATGCGGCCTACCTGGCCTGCCGGGACGAGTTCAAGCGCTCCATGCCCGGCCGGCTGGTCGGCGTGAGCGTGGACAGCCACGGCCAGCCGGCCTACCGCCTGGCGCTGCAGACGCGCGAGCAGCACATCCGCCGCGAGAAGGCCACGTCCAACATCTGCACGGCCCAGGTGCTGCCCGCGGTGGTGGCCAGCATGTACGCGGTCTATCACGGGCCGCAGGGCTTGAAGCGCATCGCCCAGCGCGTGGCCAGCTACACCGCCATCCTGGCCAAGGGCCTGGCCCAACTGGGCTGGACGCAGACGCACCACGACACGGCGTTCGACACGCTGAGCTACAAGACCGGCGAGCGCACGCAGGCCATTGCGCAGCGTGCGGTGCAGCTGGGTGCCAACGTGCGCGTGGCCTGGGACGAGTACATCTGCATCTCGTCGGACGAGACCACCACGCGCGAGGACATCGCGCTGCTGTGGCGCATCTTCGCCACCGACGATCAGGCCCTGCCCGCCTTCGACGCGCTGGCCGCTGGCGCCCAGCCGCTGATCCCGCCGGCCCTGCTGCGCACCAGCCCCTACCTGACCCACCCGGTCTTCAACACGCACCACTCCGAGACGGAGATGCTGCGCTACCTGCGCGGCCTGGCCGACAAGGACCTGGCGCTGGACCGCACGATGATCCCGCTGGGCTCGTGCACGATGAAGCTCAACGCCACCAGCGAGATGATCCCCATCACCTGGCCGGAGTTTGCCCAGGTGCATCCCTTTGCCCCGGCCGATCAGCTGCAGGGCTATGCCGAGCTGGACCGGCAGCTGCGCGACTGGCTGTGCCAGGCCACGGGTTATGCCGGCATCAGCCTGCAGCCCAATGCCGGCTCGCAGGGCGAATATGCCGGGCTGCTGGTCATCAAGGCCTGGCAGGTGGCCCGCGGCCAGGGCCAGCGCGATGTCTGCCTCATCCCCGAGAGCGCCCACGGCACCAACCCGGCCAGCGCGCAGATGGTGGGCATGCGCGTGGTGGTGGTGAAGTGCGATGCCGACGGCAACGTGGACCTGGACGACCTGCGCGCCAAGTGCGAGCAGCACAGCGACCGCCTGGCCGCGGTGATGATCACCTACCCGTCCACCTATGGCGTCTTCGAGCCCCGCGTGAAGGACCTGTGCGCCCTGGTGCACCAGCATGGCGGCCGGGTCTATGTGGACGGCGCCAACATGAATGCGCTGGTGGGCCTCGCCG
The DNA here is from genome assembly GCA_016219375.1 of Burkholderiales bacterium. Lineage (GTDB taxonomy): Bacteria > Pseudomonadota > Gammaproteobacteria > Burkholderiales > Burkholderiaceae_C > Aquabacterium. The sequence continues at coordinate 238,413 of JACRNC010000015.1, read as the reverse complement.
CACCGGGCGAGTTCGGCGGCGACGTGAGCCACCTCAACCTGCACAAGACCTTCTGCATCCCGCACGGCGGCGGCGGCCCGGGCGTGGGCCCGGTGTGCGTGGTGGAGGACCTGGTGCCCTTCCTGCCGGCGCATCGCAGTGCGGGCGTGGGCAGCGAGCAGTCGGTCGGTGCGGTCAGCGCTGCTCCCTTGGGCAATGCCGCGGTGCTGCCGATCAGCTGGATGTACATCCGCATGATGGGCGCGCAGGGCCTGAAGGCGGCCACCGAAGTGGCCATCCTGAATGCCAACTACATCGCCGCCCGCCTGTCGGAGCATTACGACCTGCACTACAGCGGCGGCATCGCCGGTGTGCGGGGTGGCGGCGTGGCGCATGAGTGCATCCTGGACCTGCGGCCGCTCAAGGAGACCAGCGGCGTGACGGCCGAGGACGTGGCCAAGCGGCTGATCGACTACGGCTTTCATGCGCCCACGCTGAGCTTCCCGGTGCCGGGGACGCTGATGGTGGAGCCCACCGAGAGCGAGTCGCTGGCCGAGCTGGATCGCTTCATCGACGCGATGATCGCCATCCGCGAGGAGATCCGCCGCGTCGAGGCCGGCCAGTGGCCGCGCGAGGACAACCCGCTCAAGCACGCACCGCACACGGCGGCGGCCCTGCTGGCGGCGGATTGGTCGCATGCGTACAGCCGCGAGCAGGCGGCGTATCCGCTGGCCTCCATCAAGCGTCAGAAGTACTGGCCGCCGGTGGGGCGCGTGGACAACGTGTGGGGCGACCGGAACCTGTTCTGCTCCTGCCCGCCGGTGGCGAGCTACGAGTGACGGCGTTGCTGCGGTTGGTGGCTCGGCCTGGCGGCCTTTGCCGGGCTTTCATCGGCTGAGCGGGAAGGCCCGGGCGGGCAGCCGCTGGCGCTTCGACGGCTTGCCCTCGCTGCGCGAGGGTGCCCGCCATGCATGCTCGGCAACGGGCCGGCGTGGCAGAACTCGCTGCGTTCGCTTCGCTCACTGCGCTCGGACATCCGCCACGAGTCAGTTCGACGAGGGCGCTGCGCGCCCCGGCCCGTCACCTGCGCGTGGCGGCTGCGCCGAGGCGCGCCAGCGGCTGCCCGCCCGGGCCTTCGGTGAACCGTTGTGGCGGTCGAAGAGGGCAAGGCCCCGCTGGTTCTCTGCGGCTCGGCCGCCGTGATGGTTTCGACAGCGGCCGAGCACCTGGATCCCCTCGAACAGTGATGCGGATCGGCGCCGCATGTGCTCACCGTCCCACGGTCATCCGGTCCTCGTCCGACTGCATGAGTCGCCCGCGTCGGACACCGCCGCGCTGATGTCCCGACGGCCGCGCCGTCCAGGCTTTGGCGGCATCATCCCCGGCACACCATGAGCCGGCCCGCATCGTCCCTCGCCCCCGCTGACGATCTCGTCATCGCGCGCCCGGAAGGGCTGTACTGCCCGCCGGGGGACTTCTACATCGACCCCTGGCGGCCGGTGGGGCTGGCGGTGATCACGCATGCGCATGGCGACCATGCGCGCCGGGGCAGCACGCGCTACCTGGCCAGCCGGGACAGCGAGGGCGTGCTGCGCGCACGGCTGGGTGCGGACATCTCGCTGCAGACGCTGGCCTATGGCGAGGTCATCGAGCACCGCGGCGTGCGCATCTCGCTGCACCCGGCGGGGCATGTGCTGGGCTCGGCGCAGGTGCGGCTGGAGCACCAGGGGCGCGTGTGGGTGGTGTCGGGCGACTACAAGACCGGGCCGGATGCCACCTGCCCGCCGTTCGAGCCGGTGCGCTGCGACACCTTCATCACCGAGTCGACCTTCGGCCTGCCGGTGTTCCGCTGGTGCCCGCAGGACGAGGTGTTCAGCCAGCTCAACGCCTGGTGGCAGGCCAATGCGCAGGCCGGGCGGGCCAGCGTGCTCTATGCCTATGCCTTCGGCAAGGCGCAGCGGCTGCTGGCCGGGGTGGATGCCAGCATCGGGCCCATCGTGACGCACGGGGCGATGACGGCGCTCAATGCCGCCTACCGCGAGGCGGGCGTGGCCCTGCCGCAGACGCATCGCGTGACGGACCTGCCCAAGGCCGACCTGGGCCGCGCGCTGGTGCTGGCGCCGCCGTCCGCGCAGGGCACGGGCTGGCTGCGGCGCTTCGGCGAGCATGGCGATGCGTTTGCCTCCGGCTGGATGCAGCTGCGCGGCATGCGCCGGCGGCGCGGGCTGGACCGCGGCTTCGTGCTGTCGGACCACGCGGACTGGCCGGGGCTGCTGGAGGCGATCACCGCCACCGGCGCGCAGCGCGTGATCGTGACCCACGGCTACATCGACCCGCTGGTGCGGCACCTGCAGGAGCACGGCTGGCAGGCCGGCGCCTTCCAGACCGAGTTCGGCGACGAGCGGCTGGAGGCGGACGAGGAGACGGCCGGCCTAGGCGATCCGCTGCCCTCGCGCGCGGCGGATGACAGCCAGGCGACGCTGGGGCCGGCGGTGGCGATCGGGCCGGCAGGTGCGACCGACGAGCTCGGCAGGACCGACACGGCCCATACAGCGGATACAGCGGATACAGCGGATGCAGCGCATGCAGCCGATGCCACGCGCGCCGCCCATGCCGCCCACGCATCCGCGACGCCGCCCGCCAGCGACCCGGAGCACGGCCCGCGATGAAAGCCTTCTCCGCCCTCTTCGCCGCGCTGGACCAGACCACGTCCACCCGCGCCAAGACCGAGGCGCTGGTGGCCTACTTCGGCCAGGCGCCTGCGGCCGATGCCGCCTGGGCGCTGTACTTCCTGGCCGGTGGCAAGCCGCGCCAGGCCGTGCCCGGCCCGCTGATCCAGGCCACCGCCTGCGAGGCCGCGGGCATCGCGCCCTGGCTGTTCGACGAGAGCTACCAGATCGTCGGCGACCTGGCCGAGACGGTGGCGCTGATCCTGCCGCCGGCGCGTGCGGCCACCGATCTGCCGCTGCACGTGTGGGTGGAGCAGCGCCTGCTGCCGCTGCGCGCGCTGGACCCGGCCGAGCAGCGCGACGCCCTGCTGCGCTACTGGGGCGAGCTGGACACCGCCGGCCGCTTCCTGCTGACCAAGCTGATCGGCGGCGGCTTTCGCGTGGGCGTGGCGCGGCTGCTGGTGCTGCGCGCCCTGGCCGAGGCCAGCGGCGTGGAGGCCACCGTGCTGGCCCAGCGCTTCATCGGCTACACCGACAAGACCCACGTGCCCAGCGCGGCGGCCTATGAGGCGCTGTTGCGGCCGGACGGCGGCCAGGAGGGGCCCACGCCGACCAGCGGCCAGCCCTACCCCTTCTTCCTGTCGCACCAGCTGCAGGCCGCGCCCGAGACGCTGGGCGACCCCACCGACTGGCAGGTGGAATGGAAGTGGGACGGCATCCGCGCCCAGCTGGTGCGCCGCGCCGGGCAGTGCTGGATCTGGTCGCGCGGCGAGGACCTGATCACCGACCGCTTCCCGGAGCTCATCGCCCTGGCCGGGCACCTGCCCGACGGCACGGTGCTGGACGGCGAGATCCTCATCTGGCGTGACGGCGCCGTGCAGCCCTTCGCCCAGTTGCAGACGCGCATCGGCCGCAAGACGCTCAGCAAGAAGACGCTGGCCGAGACGCCTGCGGCCTTCATGGCCTACGACCTGCTGGAGCAGGCCGGGCAGGACCTGCGCGGCCTGCCCCTGCGCGAGCGTCGCGATCGGCTGCAGGCGCTGGTGGCCGAGGTGCGCGCAGGCGCCATGCGGCCGTCGCTGGAGGGCGTCTGCCCTGCACCGGCGATCGACACCCTGCAGCTCAGCGAAGCCGTCACCGCGCCGGACTGGGCCACGCTCGCCACGCTGCGCCAGGCGTCGCGCGAGCGCCGCGTCGAGGGCTTCATGCTCAAGCACCGCGACAGCCGCTACGGCATCGGCCGCACCAAGGAGGCCGGCCTGTGGTGGAAGTGGAAGATCGACCCGCTGAGCATCGACGCCGTCATCGTCTACGCCCAGCGCGGCCACGGCCGGCGGGCCAACCTCTACACCGACTTCACCTTCGCCGTGTGGGACGGCCCGCAGCGGCCCGGCGCCGAGCGCCGCCTGGTGCCGTTTGCCAAGGCCTATTCCGGCCTGACCGACGAGGAGATGGCCCAGGTGGACCAGCGCATCCGCCAGACCGTGACCGAGAAGTTCGGCCCGGTGCGCGCGGTGACGCCCACGCTGGTGGTGGAGCTGGGATTCGAGGGCATCCAGGCCTCGCCGCGGCACAAGTCGGGCATCGCGGTGCGCTTCCCGCGCATGCTGCGGCTGCGCTGGGACAAGCCGGTGGAAGAGGCCGACACCTTGCAATCGCTGCAGGCGCTGCTGGATCTGGCGGGGCCGCGCAGCAGGCCGGTGGCGGCAGGGGCCGATGGGGCCGATGGGGCCGATCCAGCCGATCCAGCCGATCCAGCCGATCCAGCCGATCCGGCTGATGCTGCGCATGCGCAGGATGCCGCCGACGAGGTGGCTGAGCCGGCAGACGGCGCGGACGGCGCACACGACGTCGGCGACCCTGATGCGGCCCGGCACGCATCCCGCGCATGACGCCGCCAACGGATCGCATGACGCCCACCGGCTGGCTCGCCAGCCGCGGCCACACGCCCTTTGCCTTCCAGCAGGAGGTCTGGCGCCTGATGGCCGAGGGTGCCAGCGGCCTGCTGCATGCCACCACCGGCAGCGGCAAGACCTATGCGGTGTGGCTGGGCGCGTTGGCGGCCCTGGCCGGTGAGCGGCCGGCTCGCGTCTCCTCCGCCTCCGCCTCCGCCTCCGCCTCCGCCTCCGCCTCCGCCTCCGCCTCCACCTCCACCTCCACCTCCACCTCCACCTCCACCTCCACCCCCGCTGACGCAGCCGTTGACGCCGATACCGCGGCTGCAGCCTCGACCCACCGTACGCGCGCCGCCGCCCGCCGCCACGCCCCGCCGCTCTCCGCGCTGTGGATCACGCCCATGCGCGCCCTGGCCGGCGACACCGAGGCCGCCTTGCGCGCCCCGCTGGCCGATCTGGCACCACACTGGACGCTGGAGCGCCGCACCGGCGACACGTCCAGCGCCGACCGCGCCCGCCAGGCCGAGCGCCTGCCCACCGCCCTGGTCACCACGCCCGAGAGCCTGAGCCTGCTGCTCAGCCATGAGCGTGCATCCGAGCGCCTGGGCGGCGTGCAGCTCGTCGTGGTCGATGAATGGCACGAGCTGCTGGGCAACAAGCGCGGCGTGCAGGTGCAGCTGGCCCTGGCCCGGCTGCGGCGCTGGAACCCCGGCCTGCGCGTCTGGGGCCTCTCGGCCACCCTGGGCGACCTGCGCCATGCGCGCGACGTGCTGACCGGCCCGCAGGGCCTGCTGGTGCAGGGCGCCCAGCCCAAGGCCCTGCGCATCGACACCCTGCTGCCCGAGGCGGTGGAGCGCTTTCCCTGGGCCGGCCACCTGGGCATGGCGATGCGCGATGCGGTGATCGCCGAGATCGAGCGCAGCACCACCACGCTCGCCTTCACCAACACCCGCTCGCAGGCCGAGCTCTGGTACCAGGCGCTGCTGGAGGCGCGGCCGGACTGGGCCGGCCTGATCGCGCTGCACCACGGCTCGCTGGACAAGACCGTGCGCGAATGGGTGGAGGCCGGGCTCAAGGCCGGCACGCTCAAGGCCGTGGTGGCCACCTCCAGCCTGGACCTGGGCGTGGACTTCTCGCCGGTGGAGCGGGTGCTGCAGATCGGCTCGGCCAAGGGCGTGGCCCGGCTGCTGCAGCGCGCCGGCCGCAGCGGCCATGCGCCGGGCCAGCCCTCGCGCCTGACGCTGGTGCCCACGCACAGCCTGGAGATCATCGAGGCCGCCGCCGCACAGCGTGCCGTGGCCGCCGGCCGCATCGAGACCGTGCGCAGCCCCGACAAGCCCTTCGATGTGCTGGTGCAGCACGTGGTCACCGTGGCGCTGGGCGGCGGCTTCGACGCCGATGCGCTGTACGCGGAGGTGCGCGGCACCTTCGCCTTTGCCCAGCTCACGCCGGATGAATGGGCCTGGGTGCTGGACTTTGCCGGCCGGGGCGGCGAGGCGCTCAAGGCCTACCCCGACTACCAGCGCATCGAGCAGGGCGAGGACGGCCTGTGGCGCGTGATGCATCCGCAGCTGGCGCGCCGGCATCGCCTGGGCATCGGCACCATCGTCAGCGACGCCAGCGTGCGCATCGAATGGCAGCGCGGCGGCGTGCTGGGCCATGTGGAGGAGAGCTTCGTCGCCCGCATGCGGCCGGGTGACGTCTTCCTCTTCGCCGGCCGCATGCTGGAGCTGGTGCGCATCCACAACATGGTCGCGCAGGTCAAGGCCGCCACCCGCAGCCGCGGCGCCGTGCCGCGCTGGAACGGCGGCAAGATGCCGCTGTCCTCCACCCTGGCCGATGCCATGCAGGAGGTGCTGGCGCAAGCCGCCGAGGCACTGGACGCGCAGCAGGCCGTGGCGACGTCAACCCAGACGGCTTCGCCGGCCGGCCCCGCCCAGCCGCGCCGGGCCAGCGCCCGCGCTGCCCTGCCGGGCCCCGCCGCCGCGGAGCCGCCCGCCGATCGGCCGCCTGCTGACTTGCCGCCTGCCCACCTGCCACCCGAGTTGCGTGCGGCCTGGCCCCTGCTGCAGATCCAGCACCGCTGGTCCGCCCTGCCCCGCCCAGGCAGCGTGCTGGTGGAGCGCCTGCGCAGCCGCGAGGGCCACCATCTCTACATCTACCCGTTTGCCGGCCGGCAGGTCCACCTGAGCCTGGCCACGCTGTGGGCCTGGCGCCTGTCCGCCGGCCAGCCGGGCACCTGGTCGATCGCCGTCAACGACTACGGCCTGGAGCTGATGGCGCGTCGTGAGTTGAGCGAGGACGAGTTCCGCAGCGCCCTGCCCCGCCTGCTGTCGGAGGCCGACCTGCTGCCCGACGTGCTGGCCAGCCTCAATGCCGCGGAGCTGTCACGCCGGCGCTTCCGCGAGATCGCCCGCATCTCGGGCCTGGTCTTCACCGGCTACCCCGGCCAGCCCAAGAGCATGAAGCAGCTGCAGGCCTCGGCCGGCCTGCTCTTCGACGTCTTCCGCCAGTACGACCCGCACAACCTGCTGCTGACCCAGGCCGAGCGCGAGGTGCTGCGCCAGGAGTTCGAGCTGGACCGGCTGGAGCACACCCTGGCCCGCCTGCGCACGGCCGACTGGCGCATCCTGACGCTGCGCCGCTTCAGCCCGCTGTCCTTCCCGCTGCTGGTCGAGCGGCTGCGCGAGCAGCTCACCACCGAGAAACTGCAGGACCGCCTCAAGCGGCTGCTGGACGAGCTGCATGCCGCCGCGGATGACGGTGCCCCGTCCGGCGCAAGCGATGCTGGCATGGGCGGCGCCGACGAGCCGCTGGCCGTGGAGATGACGGCGCCCGAGCCCACGGCCCGGCGCCGGCGCGTGCGCCGCCGCTACTTCTGAAGCCGCCTCACACCAGCCCGGTGTCCACCTCGCGGTGCTCCAGTGCCAGGAATTCCTTGGACTGCATCTCGCCCAGCCGCGACACCGTGCGCGGAAACTCATGCGCCAGCGGGCCTTCCATGTACAGAGCCTCCGGCGGCACGGCGGCCGACATGACGAGCTTGACGCGCCGGTCATAGAGCACGTCGATCAGCCAGGTGAAGCGCCGCGCCTCGGATGCCAGCCGCGGCGGCATCTGCGGCACGTCCGAGAGCAGCAGGGTGTGGAACTGCTGGGCCAGCTCCAGGTAGTCGTTCTGCGAGCGCGGGCCGCCGCACAGGGTCTTGAAGTCGAACCAGGCCACGCCGCCGGCCCGGCGCCGGGCCTGGATGGTGCGCTGCTCGATATGCAGCACCGGATCGTCGTCCTTCTTCTCGGCCAGGCGGTCGAAGGCGGCGCTCATCTCGGCATCGGCCTGCGGCCCCAGCGGCGTGTGATAGAGCTTGACCTGCTCCAGCGTGCGCCGGCGGTAGTCGGTGCCGTTGTCGACGTTGATGACCTCCAGCTTGTCCTTGAGCAGTTCGATGGCCGGCAGGATCCGGTCGCGGTGCAGGCCGTTGGGATAGAGCTCGTCGGGGTGGAAGTTGGACGTGGTGACGATGCTCACGCGGTTGGCAAAGAGCGCCTCCAGCAGCCGGTGCAGGATCATCGCGTCGGTCACGTCGGCCACGTGGAACTCGTCGAAGCAGATCAGCCGGTGGCGGCGCGAGATGCGCTGGGCCAGCACGTCCAGCGGGTCCACCGTGCCCTTCAGGTCGGCGAGCTGGCGGTGCACCTCGCGCATGAACTCGTGGAAGTGCAGCCGCGTCTTGCGCTGCAGCGGCACGGCCTGGAAGAAGCAGTCCATCAGGAAGCTCTTGCCGCGGCCCACGCCGCCATACATGTAGACGCCCCGCGGAAGCGGGGGGCGGCGCAGCAGCTTGGTGACCGCGTTGGAGCGCCGCGCCTTGTAGGCGATCCACTCGTCCTGGCAGCGCTGCAGCGCGTCGATGGCGCGCAGCTGGGCCGGGTCGCTGGCGTAGCCGCGCTCGGCGAGCATGGCCTCGTACAGGGCACGGACGGTGACCGGGCCACCGGTGGCCGCAGTGTGGGATGCGTTCGGTTCCATGAACGTCGAGAAGGGAAAGCTGTGCGACGTGCGAGCCGCTCTCATGCAGTCAGGCGCGGGGCCTGAATCATGCCCTGCATGAGCTGCCGATCAACAAAAACGGCCGGCGCACCGCTCGTGGCAGCGCGCCGGCCGGCTCAACAGACGGGGTAGCGTCAGAAGGGATGCGGCAGGGCCGGGTCGGCCCGCCCGCTGTCTTCAGAAGTTGAGCGTGCGCTTGTCCACCGCCAGGGCGGCTTCCTTGACCGATTCCGACAGCGAGGGGTGCGCATGGCAGATGCGCGCGATGTCCTCGCTGCTGGCCTTGAACTCCATGGCTACCACGCTCTCGGCGATCAGCTCCGAGGCATAGGGGCCGATGATGTGCACGCCCAGGATCTCGTCGGTCTGGGCATCGGCCAGGAACTTGACGAAGCCCGACGTGTCACCCAGCGCCCGCGCGCGGCCGTTGGCCATGAACGGGAACTGCCCGGCCTTGTAGGCGCGGCCCTCGGCCTTGAGCTGCTGCTCGGTCTTGCCGACCCAGGCGATCTCGGGGCTGGTGTAGATGACCCAGGGGATGGTGTCGAAGTTGACGTGCCCGTGCTGGCCGGCGATGCGCTCGGCGACAGCCACGCCTTCTTCCTCGGCCTTGTGCGCGAGCATGGGGCCGCGCACCACGTCGCCCACGGCCCACACGCCCGGCAGGTTGGTGCGGCAGTCGGCATCCACCACGATGGCGCCGCGCTCGTCGAGCTTCAGGCCCACGGCCTCGGCGTTCAGGCCGGTGGTGTGCGGCACACGGCCGATGGAGACGATCAGGCGGTCCACGTCCAGCTTCTGCTCGGCGCCCTTGGCATCGGTGTAGGCCACCGACACGCCGGACTTGCCGGCCTTGATGTCGCCGATCTTCACGCCCAGCTCGATCTTCAGGCCCTGCTTGGTGAAGAGCTTGAGCGCCTCCTTGGCGACCGACTCGTCCACCGCGCCCAGGAAGGTGGGCAGGGCTTCCAGCACGGTCACTTCCGCCCCCAGGCGACGCCACACCGAGCCCATCTCCAGCCCGATCACGCCGGAGCCGATCACGCCCAGCTTCTTGGGCACGGCGGGGATGCGCAGCGCGCCGTCGTTGGAGAGGATGCGCTCCTCGTCGAACGCCGCCTGCGGCAGCGCCCGCGGGCTGGAGCCGGTGGCCACGATGACCTGCTTGGCGATCAGCGTCTCCGGCTTGGCGCCATCGACTGCGATCTCCCAGCCGCCCTCGGCCTGGCCCTTGAACGAGCCGGTGCCGTGGAAGAAGGTCACCTTGTTCTTCTTGAAGAGGAACAGGATGCCGTCGTTGTTCTGCTTGACCACCTTGTCCTTGCGGCCGAGCATCGTTGCCACGTCCATGGACAGGCCCTTGATGCCGATGCCGTGCTCGGCAAAGTGGTGCCCGGCCTGCTCGAAGTTCTCGGACGACTGCAGCAGCGCCTTGGACGGGATGCAGCCCACGTTGGTGCAGGTGCCGCCCGGCGCCGGGCCGCCCTGGGCGTTCGTCCAGGCGTCGATGCAGGCGGTCTTCAGGCCCAGCTGGGCCGCGCGGATGGCCGCGATGTAGCCACCGGGGCCCGCCCCGATGACCACCACGTCGAATGATTGGCTCATGGTTGTCTGTGCCCCGCTCATCAGATGTCGAAGAGCAGGCGGGCCGGGTCTTCCAGCGCCTCCTTCATGGCCACCAGGCTCAGCACGGCCTCGCGGCCATCGATGATGCGGTGGTCATAGCTCATGGCCAGGTAGTTCATCGGGCGGATGACGATCTGGCCGTTCTCCACCACGGCGCGGTCCTTGGTCGCGTGCACGCCCAGGATGGCCGACTGCGGCGGGTTGATGATGGGCGTGGACAGCATGGAGCCGAAGACGCCGCCGTTGGAGATGGAGAAGGTGCCGCCGGTGAGCTCTTCCAGGCCCAGCTTGCCGTCGCGGGCCTTCACGCCGAACTCGGCGATCTTCTTCTCGATCTCGGCAAAGGTCATCTGGTCGGCATTGCGCAGGATGGGCACCACCAGGCCGCGCGGCGAGCCCACGGCCACGCCGATGTCGAAGTAGCCGTGGTAGACGATGTCGTTGCCGTCGATGGAGGCATTGACCACCGGGTACTTCTTGAGCGCATGCACCGCGGCCTTGACGAAGAAGCTCATGAAGCCGAGCTTGATGCCGTGCTCCTTCTCGAACTTCTCCTGGTACTTCTTGCGCAGCTCCATCACCGGCGCCATGTTCACCTCGTTGAAGGTGGTCAGGATGGCGTTGGTGGCCTGGGACTGCAGCAGCCGCTCGGCCACGCGGGCGCGCAGGCGCGACATGGGCACCCGCTGCTCGGGGCGGTCGTCCAGGTTGAGCGTGGGCGGCAGCGGCGCGGCGACGGCCGGCAGCGGCGCCTTGGCAGCGGGCGCGGGCGCGGCCGGAGCCGGGGCGGGCGCCGCGGGCTTGGCACCGCCGGCCACGGCGGCCAGCACGTCGCCCTTGGTGACGCGGCCGTCCTTGCCGGTACCCGCCACCTGCGAGGTGCTCAGGTTGTTCTCGGCCAGCAGCTTGGCCGCAGCCGGCATGGCCACGTCGGACTTGCTGCCACCGGCAGCCGCGGCCGCGGCACTGGAGGCCGGTGCAGCCGGCGCCGCAGCCGGGGCGGCAGGCGCCGCAGCGGCGGCCTGGCCCACCGAGGCTTCGGTGTCGATGCGCGCGATCACCTGGTCGGAGGTCACCGTGCCGCCGTCGCCCACGACCAGCTCGGTCAGCACGCCGGCCGACGGCGCGGGCACTTCCAGCACGACCTTGTCGGTCTCGATCTCGATGAGGATCTCATCGATGGCCACGGCTTCACCGGGCTTCTTCTTCCACTGCAGCAGCGTGGCCTCGGCCACGGATTCGGAGAGCTGCGGAACCTTGACTTCAACGATAGCCATTTGATGTCTTTCTCAGCGTGAGACGCCCTGCCGTCCTGCCGGGCTTGCATGGGCCAACTGCCTGCTGCAAGCCGCGGGCCATGACGGCGCCCGGGCGCCCGTCATGACTCTTATTTGGAGAGGACGAAGCCCTTGAGCTTGCCGAAAGCCTGATCCAGCAGCGCCTTCTGCTGCTCCTGGTGCAGGTGCGCGTAGCCCACGGCCGGCGATGCCGACGCGGCACGGCCGGCATAGCCCAGCTTCTGGCCGTCGAGCATGTTCTCGTGGATGTAGTGCTGCACGAAGAACCAGGCGCCCTGGTTCTGCGGCTCGTCCTGGCACCACACCAGCTCGGTGGCGTTGGGATACTTCTTGAGCTCGGCGCCGAAGGCCTTGTGCGGGAAGGGATAGAGCTGCTCGACGCGGATGATCGCCACGTCGGTCGCCTTCTTGTCCTCGCGCTTCTTGACCAGGTCGTAATAGACCTTGCCCGAGCACATGATCACGCGCTTGACCTTGGCCGCATCCAGATCGGCCTTGGTCTCGCCGATCACCGTGCGGAACTCGCCGCTGGTGAAGTCGGACATCGGCGAGGTGGCGTCCTTGTTGCGCAGCAGGGACTTGGGCGTGAGGATGACCAGCGGCTTGCGGAACATGCGCACCATCTGCCGACGCAGCAGGTGGAAGATCTGCGCCGCGTTGGTCGGCTGGCAGATCTGCATGTTGTTGTCCGCGGCAAGCTGCATGAAGCGCTCCAGGCGCGCGGAGGAGTGCTCCGGGCCCTGCCCTTCATAGCCGTGCGGCAGCATCATCACCAGGCCGTTGACCCGGCCCCACTTCACCTCGCCCGAGGCGATGAACTGGTCGATCACCACCTGAGCGCCGTTGGCGAAGTCGCCGAACTGCGCTTCCCAGATCACCAGGGTGTTGGGGTCGGCGCTGGCATAGCCGTACTCGAAGCCCAGCACGGCTTCTTCCGACAGGATGGAGTCGATGACGACGAACGGGGCCTGGTTGTCGGCCACGTTCTGCAGCGGGATGTAGGTGCCGATGTCCCACTTCTCGCGGTTCTGGTCGTGCAGCACGGCGTGGCGGTGCGTGAAGGTCCCGCGCCCGCAGTCCTCGCCGGACAGGCGGATCGGGTAGCCGCTGGCCACCAGCGACGCGAACGCCATGTGCTCGCCCATGCCCCAGTCCACGGGGATCTCGCCGCGGCCCATGGCCGCGCGGTCGGCCAGCACCTTCTCCACCAGCGGATGCGCCTTGAAGTTGGCCGGCACGGTGGTGATGCGCTCGGCCAGGCGCTTGAACTCGGCCAGCGGCACGGCCGTGTCGGCGGCGTCCGTCCACTTCTTGCCCATGTACGCCGTCCAGTCGATGGCGTACTTGCTCTTGTGCGTGGTCAGCACCGGATCGACCGTGTGCTTGCCCGCGTCCATCGCCGCGCGGTATTCCTTGATCAGTTGGTCCGGCGCCTCGGCAGGCAGCGAGCCCTGCGTCACCAGCTTGTCGGCGTACAGCTTGCGCGTGCCGGGATGGGCCGCGATCTTCTTGTACATCAGCGGCTGGGTGAGCGAGGGGGTGTCCTGCTCGTTGTGCCCCAGCTTGCGGAAGCAGACGATGTCCACCACCACGTCCTTGTTGAACTCCTGGCGGTAGTCCATGGCCAACTGCGTGCACAGCACGACCGCCTCGGGGTCGTCGCCGTTCACGTGCAGCACCGGCGCCTCGATCATCTTGACCACATCCGAGCAGTACAGCGTGGAGCGGCTGTCGCGCGGGTCGGACGTGGTGAAGCCGATCTGATTGTTGATGACGATGTGCACCGTGCCACCGGTGTAGTAGCCGCGCGTCTGCGCCAGGGCCAGCGTCTCCATCACCACGCCCTGGCCGGCGAATGCCGCATCGCCGTGCACCAGCACGGGCAGCACCTGGTCGCCTTCCTTGTCGCCGCGGCGGTCCAGCCGGGCCTTGACCGAGCCCTCGACCACCGGGTTGACGATCTCCAGGTGCGAGGGGTTGAAGGCCAGGCTCAGGTGCACCGGGCCGCCTGCGGTGGACACGTCGCTGGAGAAGCCCTGGTGGTACTTCACGTCGCCCGAGGGCAGGTACTCCGGCGCGGTGTGGTCGAACTCGGCGAACAGGTCCTTGGGCATCTTGCCCAGGGTGTTGACCAGCACGTTCAGACGGCCGCGGTGGGCCATGCCGATCACGATCTCCTGCACGCCCTTCTCACCGGCGCGCTGGATCAGCTCGTCCATCGAGGCGATGAAGCTCTCGCCGCCTTCCAGCGAGAAGCGCTTCTGGCCGACGTACTTGGTATGCAGGTAGCGCTCCAGGCCCTCGGCCGCGGTCAGGCGCTCCAGGATGTGCTTCTTCTTCTCGGCGCTGAAGGTGGGCTTGGAGCGGATGCTCTCCAGCCGCTGCTGCCACCAGCGCTTCTCACCGGGGTCGGTGATGTGCATGAACTCCGGGCCGATGGAGCCGCAATACGTCTCACGCAGCGCCTGCAGGATCTCCCGCAGGGTCATGTGCTCGGCGGTGGTGAAGTAGGTGTTCGTGGCGCTGAACGTGATGTCCATGTCGGACTCGCTCAGGTCGTAGAACGCCGGCTCCAGCTCGGGGATCTTGGGGCGCTCCTGGCGCTTGAGCGGGTCCAGGTCGGCCCAGCGCGAGCCCAGGAAGCGATAGGCCGCGATCAGCGACTGCACGTGGACCTGCTTGCGGGCCACCGCCAGGTCGGTGCTGCTGGTCTTGAGCGCGAACGCGTTCGACTTGGCGCGCTGCGCGAAGGACTCGACGACGGGGGCGTGGGGAACGTCTCGCGACTGCGATCCATCGACCGCCGGGACGTTCTGCAAGGCGTCGAAGTACGACCGCCAGTTGTCGGGCACGGAGCCCGGGTTGTCGAGATAAGCCTCGTAGAGCTCCTCGACATACGGCGCATTGCCGCCGAACAGGTACGAGTTCGACCTGTATTGCTGCATCATTTCGCTCACCTCACGCTCCGGTTTCCGGAGCTGTTGGCTGGTTGGACAACCTTCCGCGACACGGCTTGACCGGTTGGCGGATTGCGACCCGCCTGACTGCGCAAACAGAAGGCGACGGGAAGGGACTGAACTAACGGATCCGCGGGCACTGTACCACCGCGCCCCTTGAACAAGGGGTACGGGAACAATGGAAGCTCGCTGGGTTATTGGGCCTTATTCCCGGTTGCTCGCAGGGCCACCGCCTGCGGCTGCGCGCAAAACAAAAAGCCGGCGCAAGGCCGGCTTTTCACACGGGGGCAAAACGCGCTCAGGCGAAATTGCGCTCTGCAAATTCCCAGTTCACCAGGCTCGTCAGGAAGGTCTCGACGAACTTGGGGCGCAGGTTGCGGTAGTCGATGTAGTACGCGTGCTCCCACACGTCGATGGTCAGCAGCGGCGTGTCGCCGGTGGTCAGCGGCGTGCCGGCCGCGCCCATGTTGACGATGTCCACCGAGCCGTCGCCCTTCTTGACCAGCCAGGTCCAGCCCGAGCCGAAGTTGCCCACGGCCGACTTGGTGAAGGCCTCCTTGAAGGCGGCGTAGCTGCCGAACTTCTTGTTGATGGCCTCGGCCAGCGCGCCCTTGGGCTCGCCACCGCCTTGCGGCTTCATGCAGTTCCAGAAGAAGGTGTGGTTCCAGATCTGCGCGGCGTTGTTGTAGATGCCGCCTTGCGACTTCTTGACGATGGACTCCAGGTCGGCGTTCTCGAACTCGGTGCCCTTGATCAGGTTGTTCAGGTTGGTGACGTAGGCCTGATGGTGCTTGCCGTAGTGGTACTCCAGCGTTTCCTTGGACAGGTGCGGGGCCAGGGCATCCTGGGCGTAGGGCAGCGGAGGCAGGGTGTGTTCCATGGGTCAAATCCTTGCTCGTTGTCTGGGGATGAAGGGGGCGGCCCGGGCGGCGAGGCGCACGGCGATTCGTGACGGGCAGCACGGGCGCGCAAAGCCGCAGGATGGTAGCAAGCCGGCCTGATCCCTGTGGGCGGCAGGCCGCATGGGCATGGACGCAAATCGCTTGGCGGCGGTGCGGTCTGTCTAGAGCGGGCGCGGCCGGACCTGGTCGACCGTCACATCTGCCGCGCCATCGGCCAGCCGGGCCTGCAGCGTCTGGCCAGCATGCAGCGCGGCGGCCGACGCCACCGGCCGGCCCGAGCGCCCATCGGTCAGCAGCGCATAGCCGCGCTCCAGCACACGCTGCGGGTCCAGCGCCTGCAGGCGACCGGCCAGCCCTTCCAGCCGCCGGTGCAGCGCGGCCGCCTGGCGCGGCGGGCAGGCGGCCAGCAACTGGCGGCAGTGCGACAGCCGGTGCTCGGCGCGCAGCAGGCGCAGCCGGGCGGCGGCCGCCAGGCGATGCTGCAGCCGGTCGAGCTGCTGGCGATGCGGGGCCAGCGCGCGCGCCGGGCGTGTCAGCCGCATGCCCAGCCGGTCCAGGCGCTGTGCGGCGGCATCCAGGCGCTGCCAGGTGCGCTGGCGCAGCCGGTCGTGCAAGCCGTCCAGGCCGGCCAGCACGTCGGCCTGCGCCATCGCGGCCAGCTCGGCCGCAGCCGTGGGCGTGGGCGCGCGCAGGTCGGCTGCAAAGTCAGCCAGCGTGATGTCGGTCTCGTGGCCCACGCCCACCACCACCGGCAGCGGGCAGGCGACGACCGCGCGCACCACGCGCTCGTCGTTGAAGGCCCACAGGTCCTCCAGCGAGCCGCCGCCGCGGCACAGCAGCACGGTGTCCACATCCATGCGCCCGGCGCGGTTCAGGGCATCGGCAATCTGCGGCGGCGCCTCGGGGCCCTGCACCGGCGTGGGCACCACCTGCACCTCCACATGCGGCGCCCGCCGCTCCAGCGCCGTCAGCACGTCATGCAGCGCGGCGGCGGCCAGCGAGGTGACCACAGCCAGCCGCCGCGGAAAAGGCGTGATCGGCCGCTTGCGGGCCGCATCGAACAGGCCCTCGGCCTCCAGCCGCGCCTTCAGCCGCAGGAACTGCTCGTAGAGCGCGCCGGCGCCCGCCTGCTCCAGCGCCTCGACGATGAACTGCAGCTCGCCGCGCGGCTCGTAGACCGACAAGTTGCCCAGCGCCTGCACCACCTGGCCTTCGCGCAGCGGCACGGCGGTCTGCGCCAGCGCCCGGCGGAACATCGCGCAGCGCAGGCTGGCCTGGCCGCGCTCATCCTTGAGCGTGAAGTAGGCGTGGCCGCTGGCCGCACGGGTGAGCCCGCTGATCTCGCCGCGCACCACGCAGGTCGAAAAGCGCGCGCCCAGCGCGTCGGACACCGCCTGTACCAGGCCGGCAACCGACCAGACGCGGTGCAATGAAGCGGGCCGGCTCATCTGAAAAACCGCTCGCAAGTCGGCACGCAAGTGGCCGTCGCGCCTGGGAAAACCGTCCTGCGACCGGCCGGCACCGCAAGGGAAGTCCACAACGATGGCACCAGCACGCATCCGCGGGCCGAATCGCGGCCCGGATGCCGTGGATGCATGTCAAGTCCTTGATTCATAAGGAGAAATACTTGCTGAAATTTTGGGCAAAGCGTTGGAAGCCCTGATTTTTCGCGCCTTGCAGGCCGCCATCCCAACCTTGCCCACAAAGTTGTCCACAGGAACGGTGGACGGCTGGCAGCCGGCGCGCGACCGCCCGCGCCGCAGCCGGCGCCCGGCCCGGAGGCGGGATCATGCCGGGCTTTCCCGGTGACGCCGCGCAAGGGCCGCCATGCGCCGCCGCCGCATAATCCCGCCGCCTCGGCCGGCCCGCCAGCCGGCCGCTTCCCGCGGCGGACGGCCCGATCGTCCGCATCCGTTCCCCAGGGGGTTTCGTTGATCACCTTCATCCAAGCGGCCGGCTGGCCGATCTGGCCGCTCCTGCTGTGCTCCATCGTCGCGCTGGCGCTGATCATCGAGCGCGCCGTCTCGCTGCGCGAGTCGCGCGTCGCCCCGCCCCGGCTGCTGGACGAGGTGGTCTCGGTCACCCGTGCCAGCCTGCCCGCGGCCGACACGGTCAACAAGCTGGCTGAGAACTCCACGCTGGGCGAGGTGCTGGCCAGCGGCCTGCGCGCGGTGGTCGCCGAGCCGCGCCTGAGCGAGGCGCAACTGCGCAACGCCTTCGAGCTCTCCGGCCGCCACGCCGTGCACCGCCTGGAGCGCTACCTCAACACCCTGGGCACCATAGCCACGGCCGCCCCGCTGCTAGGCCTGCTGGGCACCGTGATCGGCATGATCGAAATCTTCGCCGCCGGCGAGGCGCAGATGGGCTCAGGCGGCAACACCCAGCAGCTGGCCCACGGCATCTCGATTGCGCTCTACAACACCGCCTTCGGCCTGATCGTGGCCATCCCGTCGCTGATGGCCTACCGCTACTTCCGCGGCCGCGTGGACGCCTACACGCTGGAGCTGGAGATGGCCACCGAGCGGCTGGTGCCGCACCTGATGCGCTTTGCCACCGGCAAGGCCGGCTGATCCGGGGGCGTCATGGCGCTGAACTTCCGCACCCGCCCCAAGGAGGAGCCTGAGATCAACCTCGTGCCCTTCATCGACGTGCTGCTGGTGATCATCATCTTCCTGATGCTGGCCACCACCTTCTCGCGCTTTCGCGAGCTGCAGGTGACCTTGCCCAGCGCCAATGCCCAGCCGCTGGAGCAGCGGGCCAAGGAGATCGTGGTGATGGTGGCGGCCGACGGGCGCTATGCCGTCAATGGCACGCCGGTGGAAGGCCGCGCGGTGGAGCTGCTGGCCGCCGCCCTGGTGCAGGCCGCAGCCGGCAATACCAAGACCACGCTCATCATCTCGGCCGACGCGGCGGCAGCGCACCAGAGCGTGATCAACGTGATGGACGCCGCTCGCCGGGCGGGGCTCAACCAACTGACCTTCGCCACCCAGGCGTCAGCAGGTGGCGCCGCCCCCTGACGGCGCCTTCGAGCAGCGCCTGACCGCCGCCTGGCTCAGGCGCGGCCTGCTCGCCTGGGCCCTGCTGCCGCTGGCCGGCGTCTATCTGCCGCTCACCGCCCTGCGCCGGCTGCTCTACCGCCTGGGCCTGCTGCGCAGCCAGCGGCTGCCGGTGCCGGTGTGCGTGGTCGGCAACCGCGTGGCCGGCGGCGCAGGCAAGACGCCGACCACCATTGCCATCGTGCGCCACCTGCAGTCGCGCGGGCTGCGCGTGGGCGTGGTCTCGCGCGGGCATGGCCGCAAAGGCGCCTCACCGCTGCGGGTGGGGTCCGACAGCCGTGCGCAGGACGTGGGCGACGAGCCGCTGCTGATCGCGCGCCGCACCGGCGCGCCGGTGCTCGTCGCTCGGGACCGCGTGCAGGCGGGCCGCGAGCTACTGCGCCAGGAGCCGCAACTCGACCTCATCGTCTGCGACGACGGCCTGCAGCACCTGCGCCTGGCGCGCGACGTGGACATCCTGGTCTTCGATGATCGTGGCGCCGGCAACGGCTGGCCGCTGCCCGCCGGGCCGCTGCGCGAGCCGGTGGGTTGGCGCGGCTGGGCGCCCCGGCTGCTCGTGCTCTACAACGCCGCGCATCCGACCACCCGGCTGCCCGGCACGCTGGGCCGGCGCCGGCTGGGCCAGCTCGTGCCCTTGGCCGACTGGTGGGCCGGCCGGCCGGGCATCGCCGTGGACCAATGGCGGCCCGCCGGCGCGCAGCGGCCCTGGGCGCTGGCCGGCATCGCCGTGCCCCAGCGCTTCTTCGACCAGCTCGAGCGCGCCGGCATCGCCGTGCGCGGCCTGCCGCTGCCCGACCATGCCGACCTGGCTACCCTGCCCTGGCCGGCCGAGGCCACCGAGCTGATCGTCACCGAAAAGGACGCCGTCAAGCTCGATCCCGCCGACGTCGCGGCCCGCCGCCCGGCCACGCGCGTATGGGTCGCCACGCTAGACTTCGAGCCCGATCCCGCCTTCTGGTGCGACCTGCACGCCGCCCTGCCGCAGCCCCTGCGCGAGCGGCTGCGCCAAGCCCGCTAGCCGGGCACCTGAACCCACCCCCCAACCCGCCATGGACGTCCGCCTGCTCGAACTGCTGGTCTGCCCCATCTGCAAAGGCCCGGTGCAGCACGACCGCGAGGCCCGGCAACTGATCTGCCCGGCCGACCGCCTGGCCTTCCCGGTGCGCGACGGCATCCCCGTCATGCTCGAGAACGAAGCCCAGCCCTGGGCCGAGACGCCGCCGGCGCCGCCTTCGCTGGCGGCAGACGCCCACTCCTGATCGCGGCCAGGGCGGAGATCCGCCCCAGAGCCCCGTCGCCGCAGCTGCGGCCCGATCACCGCCGATCCTTGAGCCCGCCGTCGCGCACGCCGGGTGCGCAGCCCATGAGCTTCACCGTCCTCATCCCCGCCCGGCTGGCCTCCACCCGGCTGCCCGACAAGCCGTTGGCCGACATCCACGGCCAGCCGATGATCGTGCGCGTGGCCCAGCGCGCCGCGCGCAGCGCTGCCACCCGCGTGGTGGTGGCCACCGACCACGAGCGCATCGCGCGGGCCTGTGCCGACCACGGCGTGGCCTGGGTCATGACCCGCGCCGACCACGCCACCGGCAGCGACCGGCTGGCCGAGGCCTGCGGGCACCTGGGCCTGGACGGCGACGACCGCGTGGTCAACGTGCAGGGCGACGAGCCGCTGATCGACCCGGCGCTGATCGATGCCTGCGCCACGCTGCTGGATGAGCGCGCCGACTGCGTGATGAGCACCGCCGCCCACGTGCTGCACGACGCCGCCGACCTGGACAACCCGAACGTGGTCAAGGTGGTGACCGACGCCGCCGGCCGGGCGCTGTACTTCTCGCGCGCGCCCATCCCATGGTGGCGCGACGCCCGCGCGGCCGGCGCCCCGGCGCTGGCCAGCGGCACGCTGCGCCACATGGGCCTGTACGGCTACCGGGCCGGCTTCCTGCGCCGCTTCCCGCTGCTGCCGCCCTCACCGCTGGAGACCATCGAAAGCCTGGAGCAGCTGCGCGTGCTCTGGCATGGCGAGCGCATCGCCGTGCACTGCTGCGCTGCCGGTCCCGGCCCCGGCGTGGACACGCCCGAAGACCTGGCCCGCGTGCGCGCCGTCTGGCGCGAGGACTGAGCCCGTCCGCGCTGCGCCCGGCTCGCGCTGCCTGGGCCCTTCGCCCACCGAGCCGGCCACCCGGCACCCCGCCGTGGCCCTTGGAGCCACATGGTATTCTCGACCGCTGCCGGCCCGGCCTCCCCCACTGTCGTCGGGTCGCGGGCGCCTTGCCGGGAATCGAGGAGAGACATGAGACTGATACTGTTGGGCGCGCCCGGCGCCGGCAAGGGCACGCAGGCCGGCGTCCTGTGCGAGAAGTTCGGCATCCCGCAGATTTCCACCGGCGACATGCTGCGCGCGGCCATCAAGGCCGGCACCCCGCTGGGCCTGGCGGCCAAGCAGGTGATGGATGCGGGCGGCCTGGTCGGCGACGACATCATCATCGGCATGGTCAAGGAGCGCATCGCCCAGCCCGACTGCGCCCGCGGCTTCCTCTTCGACGGCTTCCCGCGCACCATCCCGCAGGCCGACGCCATGAAGGCCGCCGGCGTCAAGATCGACCACGTGCTCGAGATCGACGTGCCGGATGCCGCCATCATCGAGCGCATGAGCGGCCGCCGCGTGCACGTGGCCTCCGGCCGCACGTATCACGTCACCTACAACCCGCCCAAGGTGGCCGGCAAGGACGACCTGACCGGCGAAGACCTGATCCAGCGCGACGACGACCGCGAAGAGACGGTGAAGAAGCGCCTTGAGGTCTACCACCAGCAGACCCGCCCGCTGGTGGACTACTACTCCGCCTGGGCCGCCAGCGGCGATGCGGATGCGCCGCGCTACAGCCGCATCAGCGGCACCGGCACCGTGGCCGAGATCACCGAGCGCGCCCTGGCCGCCCTCGGCTGATCCCTCTCCCCGCGCCGCCAAGCCCAGCCGCCTTGCGAGGCGGCTTTTTTCTGCCTGCCCGGCACCGGGCCGACGCCTAAACTGCCCGCGTGATCCCGCCCAGCTTCATCCAGGACCTGCTTGCCCGGGCCGACATCGTCGAGCTCGTCGGCCGGCACGTGCAGCTCAAGAAGTCGGGCGCCAACTACATGGGGCTGTGCCCCTTCCACGGCGAGAAGTCGCCCAGCTTCAGCGTCAGCCCGACCAAGCAGTTCTATTACTGCTTCGGCTGCCATGCCAGCGGCGACGCGCTGCGCTTCCTGACCGAATACGCCGGCATGAGCTTCACCGAGGCCGTGCACGACCTGGCCCAGCAGGTCGGCCTGCAGGTGCCCGAGGACGACGCCGACCCGCGCGACAAGGAGCGCGCCAAGGCGCTCAAGGCCAAGCAGGCCACGCTCAGCGACGTACTGGCCAAGGCCGCCAAGCACTACTACGAGCAGCTCAAGACCAGCGAGCGCGCCAAGTCCTACCTGCAGGGCCGCGGCCTGAGCGGCGAGATCTGCCGTCGCTTTCGCATCGGCTACGCGCCGCCCGGCTGGAAGGGCCTGGCCAGCGTCTTTCCCAGCTACGACGACCCGCTGCTGGTGGAAAGCGGCCTGGTCATCGTGCAGGGCGAAGGCGAGGACGCCGCGGCCCAGAAGCGCTACGACCGCTTCCGCGACCGCATCATGTTCCCGATCCGCTCGGTGCAGGGCGAGGTCATCGGCTTCGGCGGCCGGGTGCTGGACCAGGGGCAGCCCAAGTACCTCAACTCGCCGGAGACACCTGTCTTCAGCAAGGGCCGCGAGCTCTACGGCCTGTATGAAGCGCGCGCGGCCATCCGCGACAAGGGCTATGCGCTGGTCGTGGAGGGCTACATGGACGTGGTGGCGCTGGCCCAGCACGGCCTGCCCAATGCGGTGGCCACGCTGGGCACGGCCTGCACGGCCGACCATGTGCACAAGCTCGTGCGCCATACCGAGCGCATCGTCTTCAGCTTCGACGGCGATGCGGCCGGCCGCCGGGCGGCGGCGCGGGCCCTGGAGGCGGCGCTGCCGCATGCCAGCGACACCCGCAGCATCAAGTTCCTCTTCCTGCCGCCCGAGCATGACCCGGACTCCTACATCCGCGAACACGGCAGCGCGGCCTTCGAGGCCTGCGTCGAGCAGGCCGTGCCGCTGTCGCGCCAGTTCGTCGAGCAGGCGGCCGAGGGCTGCGAGCTGGACACCGCCGAGGGCCGCGCCCGGCTGCTGACGCAGGCCCGGTCGCTGTGGGAGGCTCTGCCCGATGGAGCGCTGCGCCGCCAGCTGCTGCGCGAGCTGGCCGAGCGCACCCACCTGGCTGAATCCGACTTGCTGGACCTCTGGCGCCCGGCCGCCTCCGGCCGCACCACCCACCGCGCCGGCCCGCCGGACGACACACCCTGGGGCCCGCCGCACGACGAGCCGTCGGGCATGCACGACAGCGGCCCTGGCCCGGATCCAGGCCGTGCTTCAAGCGACTGGCAGGGCGCGGGGTCGCAGCCGACCGGCCGCCGGGGCGGCGAAGGCTGGCGCGGCCGGGGTCGCTGGCGCCGTGGCGACGCCGACATCCCGATGCCCACCACGCCACGGCGCGCACCGGCCTCGCCACCGGACAACGCGCTGCGCATGCTGCTGGCCCACAGCGAATGGTGGGCCGCCTTGTCCGCACCCGACCATCAGCTGCTGCACGAGCTGCCCGCGCCGCACGGCGAGCTCTTCACCTGGCTGGAGCGCCATCTGGAGCACCACGGGCCGGCACCCTGGGCCGAGCTGTCCGCCGCGCTGGGCGGCCACGATCAGGCGGATTTCGCGACACGGCTGATGTCGGCCGTGGCCGCAGGGGAAGAGCCGCAGCTGGAAGACCTGCAGCGGGTGCTGCAGCAGCTGTGGATAGACGAGCTGAGCCGGCGCAGCCAGGCGCTGATCGCCGCAGCGGCCAGCGACCCGGCCGCGCTGCAGCAACTGCGGCAGACGCACGAGGAACTTGCACGGCTGAAGGCCGCGCTGCGCGGCGCAACGCCGCCGGCGGGCGGCTCCGGCGGCTGATGCGGCCGGGTAAACCCGCTCATTTTGACGCTCCGGCGGGCTTGACAGATAATAGAGGGTTTCATTTTGGCCCGACGGGGCGGCAAGGCCGTGCGGAGCGCAAGAGTTTGCGCCAAATCGCGGATACGGCCGCGCGCCGGCGAGTCGTGCTTGATTGCGTCATGCCCCTTGGTGGGCGGGTCGACGGGGTGCCAGGCCCCTCCCGCCCGGCGTGCTGCCGGATCGCGCCGGAGCCCGCTTGAAATGCGGGGCGTCGCAATCCATATGGCCCACATGCAGGCCGCGCACGCTCTTGCCGCACGCCGCTTGCCCCGATCTCGACCGCAACGACACGTGCGCGCCCGGCCCTGCCGCCGGGCGTGCCGTCTCGCCCTCTCCATTTGAGGAACTGCATGACCGCGAAGAAAAGCGCTCCGGCCGCCAAGACGGCCAAGGCCCCTGCTGCCAAGACCCCCACCGCCAAGTCGCCGGCCAAGGCCGCGGCTGCTGAAGAGGTCAAGGGCACGGCCAAGGCCGCCGCGTCCAAGTCGGCCGCCACCAAGGCCGCAGCCGAGGACACCAAGGCCAAGCGCGGCCGCAAGCCCAAGGCCGAGACGACGTCCAAGAAGGACGGCAAGGCGGCCTTCGAGGCCGAGGAGGACTTCGCCGACGTCGAGGCCGACCTGGAAGGCGAGGCGGTCGAGGAAGCCGCCGGCACCGAGGAAGTGGCCGCCGCCGATGCGCCCAAGGCCAAGCCTCTGCGCATGAAGGTCAGCCGGGCCAAGGAGCGCGCGCTGATGCGCGAGTTCGGCCTGGACGAGACCATGCTCACCGAAGAAGAGGTCAACAAGCGCCGCCAGGAGCTCAAGACCCTCATCAAGATGGGCAAGACGCGGGGCTTCCTGACGCACCAGGAGATCAACGACCACCTGCCCGAGAAGCTGGTGGAAAACGAGATCCTGGAGGCCATCGTCTCCATGCTCAACGACATGGGCATCGCGGTCTACGAGCAGGCCCCGGATGCCGCGACGCTGCTGCTGACCAACTCCGGCACGTCGACCTCGACCGAGGAAGAGGCCGAGGAAGAAGCCGAAGCCGCGCTGTCCACCGTGGACAGCGAATTCGGCCGCACCACCGACCCGGTGCGCATGTACATGCGCGAGATGGGCACGGTGGAGCTGCTCACCCGCGAGGGCGAGATCGAGATCGCCAAGCGCATCGAAGGCGGCCTGCAGTCGATGATGCTGGCCATCAGCGCCTCGCCGACGACCATCGCCGAGATCCTGGCCATGGCCGACAAGATCGCCGCCGGCGAGATGCAGATCTCCGAAGTGGTGGACGGCTTCGTCTCCGACGATGAGGCCGACGACTATGTGGCCGAGGAAGACTTCGACGAGTTCGACGAAGAGGACGACGACGACGGCAACGGCGGCTCCAAGGCGCTGACCAAGAAGCTCGAAGAGCTGAAGAACCAGGCGCTGCTGAAGTTCGACGAGCTGCGCTCGCACTTCGACAAGATGCGCAAGGCCTATGAGAAGGAGGGCTACAAGTCGCCCGCCTACAACAAGGCCCAGCAGGCGGTCAGCGACGTGATCATGAGCATCCGCTTCACGGTCAAGATCATCGAGCGGCTGTGCGACATCCTGCGCTCCCAGGTGGACGACGTGCGCCGCTACGAGCGCGAGCTGCGCAAGATCGTGGTGGACAAGTGCGGCATGCCGCAGGAGCAGTTCATCAAGACCTTCCCGCCCAATGCGCTCAACCTGAAGTGGGCCGAGAAGGAAGTGGCCGCGGGCAAGCCCTACAGCACCGTGATGTCGCGCAACCTGCCGGCCATCCAGGAGCTGCAGCAGAAGCTCATCGACTTGCAGTCGCGCGCCGTGGTGCCCATCGACGATCTCAAGGAGATCAACAAGCGCATGAACGAGGGCGAGGCCAACTCGCGCGAAGCCAAGCGCGAGATGATCGAGGCCAACCTGCGCCTGGTGATCTCGATCGCCAAGAAGTACACCAACCGCGGCCTGCAGTTCCTGGACCTGATCCAGGAGGGCAACATCGGCCTGATGAAGGCGGTGGACAAGTTCGAATACCGCCGCGGCTACAAGTTCTCGACGTATGCCACGTGGTGGATCCGCCAGGCCATCACCCGCTCCATCGCCGACCAGGCGCGCTCCATCCGCATCCCGGTTCACATGATCGAGACGATCAACAAGATGAACCGGCTGTCGCGCCAGCACCTGCAGGAGTTCGGCTTCGAGCCGGATGCGCCGACGCTGGCCGAGAAGATGGAGATGCCCGAGGACAAGATCCGCAAGATCATGAAGATCGCCAAGGAGCCGATCTCCATGGAGACGCCGATCGGCGACGACGACGACAGCCACCTGGGCGACTTCATCGAGGACACGAACAACGTGGCCCCGATCGAGGCGGCCATGCAGGCCGGCCTGCGAGACGTGGTCAAGGACATCCTCGACAGCCTGACGCCGCGCGAGGCCAAGGTGCTGCGCATGCGCTTCGGCATCGAGATGTCCACCGATCACACGCTGGAGGAAGTGGGCAAGCAGTTCGACGTCACCCGCGAGCGCATCCGCCAGATCGAGGCCAAGGCGATCCGCAAACTCAAGCACCCCACCCGCTCTGACAAGCTGCGCACGTACCTGGACAACATCTGAGGATGTTGGCCGGGGACGGGGCCGCCGCAGGCTCGAGCTGCGCACGGCCCTGGACAGCATCTGAGCCCCCCCCGCGCTCTTCTAGAAAACCCGGCCCCGGCCGGGTTTTTCCGTTCTGGGGATTGAGAGCTTTTTCACGCCTTGTTCGGGGCCCGGCCGGCAGGCGTTGCCGGCATCATCCCGGGCATGGGCAAGACGGCCGAGCGCGTGATCCTGTTCGTCGACCTGCGGGGCAGCACGTCGCTGTACCTGCAGCTGGGCAACGCGCCGGCGGCGTCGGTGGTGACGCAGAGCCTGGGGCTGCTGGGCCAGATCGTGGGCCGCTCGGGCGGCCGGGTGGTCAAGACGCTGGGCGACGGGCTGATGGCCGTGTTCGACGACGCCGGCGCCGCCGTGGAGGCGGCTGACGAGATGCACGAGTCGCTGGACCGCATCATCGAGCTGCCCACCTCGCCGGGCGCACGGCACACCGCGCTCAAGCTCAAAGCCGCCGTGGCCTGGGGCGAGGTGGTGGAGCTGCAGGGCGATTGCTTCGGCGATGCGGTCAACGTGGCCGCGCGGCTGCTGGACCTGGCCGGCGACAACGAGACCCTGGCTACCGACGGCGCGCTGGAACGCCTGCCGCCCGAGGACCGGGCCCGGTTCCGGCGGCTGGAGCGGCTGCACCTGCGCGGGCGCAACGAGCCGGTACTGGTGCACCGGCTGGAGGGCCGGCGCTTCGGCGACACCGCCGCCTCGACTTTGTTCGAGGATGCCCTCAGCAGCACGCCGCCCGAGGGCCTGCGCCTGAGCTGGGGCGACGACAGCCGCATCTTCGGCAGCGACACGCCGGTGATCATCCTGGGCCGCAGCCCGCAGGCGACCTTCTGCCTGGACGACTCGCGGGTGTCGCGCTCGCATGCGCGCATTGAGTGCCACGGCGGGCACTTCCAGCTCACCGACCTCAGCTACAACGGCACCTATGTGCGCTTCGGCGGCGAGGAGCAGGCCGTCGCGCTGCGCCGCGGCAGCTGCGTGCTGCACGGCAGCGGCACCATCGGGCTGGGTGCCGCGCCCACGGACGGCCAGGCCGCGGTGGTGCGCTTCGAGGTGCTGACCTTCGCCGACACCGAGCCGCGCGGGGCCTGACGGCCACGGCGGCCGGCGTGCGCCGTCCGGCGGGCTGTCGGGCCAGCCGTGCCGAGCGGCTACCGGACGGGCTCCCAGACGGGCCCTCGCTCGCAAACGGGCCCTCGCTCGCAAACGGGCTCTCAGAGAGGGCACCAGACCGGGCGTTGAGACGTGAACCTGCCGGCCTTGCGAGCCGGCGTGTTGCCGGGCGCTAGACCCCCAGCCGCTCGCACAGCTCCAGCAGGTCGGCCACCGGCCAGACGGCTGGCTGCGCCGCCAGCTCCACCAGTGCCGCATCGTCGCTGACAGCGGCCCCGCCCCGCCTCACCCAGGCCGCGGCGGCCCAGCCGGCATCCAGGCTGGCCTGCACGTCCATGCGCGCATCGTCACCCACGTGCAGCAGCGCCTGCGGCGGCAGGCCCAGCCGCTGAGCGGCGGCGTGGAAGATGCGCGGATGCGGCTTGGCCACGCCCACGTCGCCAGCCGAGACGCTGGCGGCAAAGCAGCCGGCGATGCCCATGCGGGCCAGGTCGGCATTGCCGTTGGTGACGGCGACGATGGGATAGCGCGCGGCCAGGCGATGCAGCGCCGGCAGCGCATCCGCAAAGAAGTCCACCTGCTGCCGATGTGCCAGGAAGACCTCGAAGGCCGGCTCGGCCAGGGCAGCGTCCTCGCCCGCCTGGGCCAGCGCCAGGCGCAGGCCGTGCAGGCGCAGGCGGCTGAGGTCGTGCGCCAGCTCAGGGTGCTCGGCGGCCAGCTGGCGGCGGAGTGCAGCCAGCTGCTGCGGGCCGTGGTCGCGCGCGAAGGCCGGGACGCGCTGCGCCAGCCAGTCGTGCAGCGCGGCCTCAGCCCGGTGGATGGTGGGCCAGACCGGCCACAGCGTGTCGTCCAGGTCGAGCGTCAGGGCGCGGATGGCAGGCATGGAGGGCTCGCGACGGCAGGGGCAGCCCGGCATGGCAGGCGAAGCGGCGTGGGCTACAGTGGCTGGCCCCGACCGGTGCGGCCACCACGCCGCCGACGCGGCGCCGGCAGGCAGCGCTGATGACGGCCGACAACCTGCCCGGGACGGCGATGCTGCATTGTCTTGCATGACCCTCACCCCCACGCCTGACGACGCCGCGCGGCGCAGCCAGACGCTGCAGACCCTGCGCCTGCAGGCCGGCCCGCGTGACGAGGCGCTGGACGGCCTGTGCCGCCTGGCGGTGAGCGCCGGCCTGGGCCAGGCAGCGTGGGTGGCGCTGGCCGATGACGCCGCGCAGTGGATCAAGGGCGCCCACCTGGTAGACGATGCCGGCCGGGTGGTCGAGCCTGAGGACGGGCCGGCGCCACTTGCCGCCCCGGCGGCTGTACGGCCGCCTTCAGCCGACTCGGCGGCTGTACGGCCGCCCTCAGCGGGTCCGGCCGCTGTACCGCCGCCCTCACCGGATCCGGGCGCTGTACCGCCGCCTTCATCGGACTCAGAGGCTGCCCCGCGTTCAGCCGACTCGGCGGCTGCCTCAGCTTCAGCCGGCTCGGCCGCCGCCCTACCCCCTTTCAACCGGCTCGCCCATGCCGCACCGGATGCGCCGCCGCTCCTGGCCGCGCTCGTCGCGCCTCCCCTGCCCGCCTGGGCCGGGCGGGCGGCCTGGCACCTGCCGCTGCGGCTGGACGGCCTGCTCATCGGCATGCTGGTTGTGATGCCCGGCGCGCCGCTGCCCGCCACGCCGGGCGCCGCCCTGGCCGACCTGGCCACCGCGGTCGAGACCCACCTGAGTGCACGCCTGAGCATGCAGCGCGCCCGGCTGCGCGAGGCGCGCATGCGCACTGCCAGCCAGGCGGCCAGCGACTGGCTGTGGGAGACGGATGCCGACGGCCGGCTGACCTGGGTGTCGGAGAACACCTGGCTGCACACCGGCCTGCCGCGCGGCGAGGCCTGGCAGGCCGCGGCCTTCGAGGAACTGCAGCCGCCCGAGGATGCCGAGGGCCGCGCCGCCTGGCAGCGCTATCTGCAGGCGCGCCAGCGCCGCGAGCCGTTCTCCAATGCCATCGGTGAGCGCGACATGCCCGGCGGGCGCATGGTGATGCAGATCAGCGGCCTGCCGGTGTTCGACTCGGCCGGGCGCTTTCGCGGCTACCGCGGCGCCACGCGCGACGTCACGCGCGAGCAGCAGATCCGCGCCGAGGCCCTGCGCGCGCAGCGGCTGCTGGAGCAGGCCATCGAGACGGTGAATGCCTCGATGATGATCAGCGATGCCGACGGCCGCATCGTGCTCAGTAATGCCGCCTGGCGCGAGCAGCACGGCGCTGCGGCAGCCGGCACGCCGACCTGGGACGAGGTGGTGCGCACCGAGGTGGCCGCCGGCTGCTATCCCGACGCGGTGGGCCGCGAGGACGCCTTCATCCCCTGGCTGCTGGGCCAGGCCGGGCCCGAGCCGCAGCGCCGCGAGGTGCGCTGGAACAACCGCTGGCTGCTGATCAGCGACCGCCTGCTAGCCGACGGCAGCCGCGTGCACCTGTCCATCGACATCACCGAGCGCAAGCAGGCGGAGCTCGCCCATGCCGAGCAGGAGGCCCGGCTGCGGCTGTCGGAGGCGCGGCTCGACGCGGTGCTGCGCGCCATCCCCGACCTGTGGTTCGTGCTCGACCAGGACGACTGCTGGCGCGAGTGCGGCCAGCCGCAGCACCCGCTGCTGTCGCGCCCCTTCGAGACGCTGGTGGGCCGCCGCTTCGATGCCGACTGCCCGGCCGAGCTGGCCGAGCAGACCCGCCAGGCCCTGGTCGCCGCGCATGCCACCGGCCAGGTGCAGCGCATCGAATACGAGCTGCCGACGCAGGACGGCGAGCTGCGCAGCGTGGAGGCCCGGCTGTCGCCCATGCCCGATGGGCAAACGCTCTACCTGACGCGCGACCTGACCGAGCTGCGCACGCTGCGCCGCGACGTGGCGCTGATGGAGCAGGTGCTGGAGGCCGAGGTCTCGCTGGCCATGCTGGTGCTCGACGGCGGCGAGCCGGGGCTGCCCATCGTCTATGCCAACCCGGCCTTCGAGCGGCTGTGCGGCCGCTCGCGCGGCGAGCTCTGGGGCCAGCCCTGGCGCGTGGCCCTGGCCGGGGCGCGCCGGGTGGACGCGGTGGCCTCCACGCTGGAGGACGCGGTGCTGCGCCAGCAGCCGGCCACCGCGGTGGTCGAGCATGACGGCGAAGACGGCGTGCGCGTGCACGAATGGCACATCAGCCCGGTGCGCGAGAGCGACGAGCGCGTCACCCACTTCATCGCCGTCGTGCGCGACGTGACCGAGCAGGTGCGCTCGCAGGAGAAGCTGCGCGTCAGCGAGGAGCTCTACCGCTCGGTGGCCGCGGCCATCAGCGACGGGCTGGTGGTGGTGTCGCTGGATGGCCGCACCGCCGCGGTCAACCCGGCCGGCTGCCGCATGCTGGGCGTGGCCGCCGATGCGCTGATCGGGCGGGGGCCGCCCTTCCCCTTCACCCTGCTGGGCACCGACCTGCAGCCGCTGCCGGCGGGAGAGCTGCCGGTGCGCCAGGTGCTGCTGGGCGGGCCGGCCATCGTCGAGCGCACGCTGGCGCTGCGCCGCGGCGACGGCACGGTGCGCTGGCTGAGCATCAGCGTGCAGCCGCTGCGCCTGCGCCCCGAACAGTCGGTCTACGCCGCGGTGGCCACCTTCCGCGACATCACCGAAACCCTGCAGGCCCAGCAGGAGCTGGCCATCAGCGAAGAGCGCTGGAAGTTCGCGCTGGAAGGGGCCGACGCCGGCGTGTGGGACTGGGACCTGGAGACCAACCGGCTCTTCCTGTCGCCGCGCTGGAAGGAGGTGATGGGCTACGGCGAGCATGACGTGGCCGACACCGCCGCGGAGTGGCTGGCGCAGATTCACCCCGACGACCGCGCCCACGTGCTGCAGACCTTCGAGGGCTATCTGCGCGGCGAGCTGCAGCAGTTCAGCACCGTGGGCCGCATGCGCCACCGCGACGGCAGCTGGCGGTGGGTGCTCAACCGCGGCAGGATCGTCGCCCGCACCACCGACGGCCAGCAGCGCCGCCTGGTGGGCACGCTGACCGACATCACCCAGCAGCTGCAGGCCGAGGAGGCGCTGCGCCACCGCCAGGCCGCGGAGCTGGCGAGCCGGGCCAAGAGCGAGTTCCTCTCGCGCATGAGCCATGAGATCCGCACGCCGCTCAATGCCGTGCTCGGCTTCGCGCAGCTGCTGCGCATGGCGCACGCCGGGCCGCCGCAGGATGCGTATGTCGAGCACATCCTGCGCGCCGGCCAGCACCTGCTGGCGCTGGTCAACGACGTGCTGGATCTGCAGCGCGTCGAGGAAGGCCGGCTGGCGCTCACGCTCAAGCCCGTCGCGCTGGACCGCGCCGGCCGCGAGGCCATCGAGCTGCTCACGCCCCAGGCCCGCGCGCAGGAGGTGGAGCTGGTCGATCGGCTGACGGCTGCGGTGCGCGTGCAGGCCGACGAGCAGCGGCTGCGCCAGGTGCTGCTCAACATCGGCTCCAACGGCATCAAGTACAACCGCACCGGCGGCCAGGTGCGCTGGTCGCTGGAGCACCCCGCGCCCGGCCGCGCCGCGCTGGTCATCGAGGACGACGGCCCGGGCCTGACGCCCGAGCAGCTGGGCCGGCTGTTCCAGCCCTTCGAGCGGCTGGGCAAGGAAACCTCGGGCATCGAGGGCACCGGGCTGGGCCTGATCATCGCGCGCAAGCTCACTGAGGAGATGGGCGGCAGCCTCGTCGTCAGCAGCCGCCCGGGCATGGGCACGCGCGTGTGCATCGAAATGCCCACGCTGGCGCAAACCGCGACGGACGGCGGAGAATCCCTGGCTGACTCCGCCGACTCCATGACCCCTTCTTCCTCTCCATCCAACCACGCGGACGACCGCATGCGCGTCCTCTACGTCGAGGACAACCGCATCAATGCCCTGCTCTTCGAGCAGGCCTTCGGCGTGCTGCCCGGCATCGAGCTGCGCATCGCCGAAGACGGCCAGCAGGCCCTGGACCTGGCCGGCCAATGGACGCCGCACGTGCTGGTGCTCGATGCCCATCTGCCCGGCATGAGCGGCTTCGAGGCCCTTATCGCGCTGCGCGCCGTGCCCGGCCTGCAGCACACGCCCGCCTACATGTGCTCGGCCGACGCCATGCCCGAAGACGTGGCCCGCGCCCAGGCTGCCGGCTTTGCCGGCTACTGGACCAAGCCCATCGACATCCAGCAGGTGCTGGGTGAACTCGGCGCCCTGCGTGACCAGGTGATGCAGCGCCGCTCCTCTCCTGCCGCATGACGCGCGAAGACGCCCGCCACTCCCACGCCCAGGCCAGCCGCATCGGCCTGCTCCTCGTCAACCTCGGCACCCCCGACGAGCCCACACCCGCCGCGCTGCGCCGCTACCTGAGCCAGTTCCTCAGCGACCCGCGCGTCATCGAGATCCCGATGGCGCTGTGGAAGCCCATCCTGCACGGCATCATCCTGCGCGTGCGCCCGGCCAAGTCTGCGGCCAAGTACGCCAGCATCTGGATGCCCGAGGGCTCGCCGCTGCGCGTGTGGACCGAGCGCCAGGCCAAGTTGCTGACAGGCTACCTGGGCGAGCGCGGCCGCCCGCTGCTGGTGCGCCACGCCATGCGCTACGGCAATCCGTCCATCGAAAGCCAGATGCAGGCCCTGGTGGACGACGGCGCCACCCGCGTGCTGGTGCTGCCGCTCTACCCGCAGTACAGCGCGGCCACCACCGCCACCGCGCTGGACCGCGTCTTCGCCTGGGCCCGCCAGGCGCGCCGTGTGCCGGAGCTGCGCACGATCAACCATTTCCACGACGACGCCGACTACATCGACGCGCTGGCCTCCAGCATCAGCGCCTACTGGATGAAGCACGGCCGCCCGGACAAGCTGCTCATGAGCTTCCACGGCATGCCCCGCCGCACGCTGACGCTGGGCGACCCGTATTTCTGCGAATGCCAGAAGACCGCACGGCTGCTGGCCGCGCGGCTGTCGCTCAAGCCCGAGCAATGGGTGATCACCTTCCAGAGCCGCTTCGGCCGGGCCGAGTGGCTGCAGCCGTACACCGAGCCCACGCTGCGCGAGCTGGGCAAGGGCGGCACCGGCCGGGTGGACGTGGTCTGCCCGGGGTTCGTCGCCGACTGCATCGAGACGCTCGAAGAGATCGCAATGGAAGGCCGCGAGGCCTTTCTTGAGAGCGGCGGCAAGGATTTCCACTACATCCCCTGCCTCAACGACGACCCGCGCGGCATGGCGGCGCTCACCCGCCTGGTCGAGCGCCACCTGCAGGGCTGGGAGCCAGCGCCAGAGGACGCCGCCACGCTGCAGGTGCGCCAGGAGCGCGCGCGCCGGCTGGGGGCCGCGCAATGAGGGCCCGCCCATGAGCCAGGCCCCGGAGCGCCTGCGCCTGGACAAGTGGCTGTGGGCCGCGCGTTTCTACAAGACGCGCAGCCTGGCCGCCGACGAGGTGGACCGCGGCCGGGTCGATGTGAACGGCCAGACGGCCAAGCCCTCGCGCGAGCTCAAACCCGGCGACCGGCTGGACATCCGCATCGGCCCGGGCGACTGGCGCACCGTGGAGGTGTTGGGCTTGAGCACCATGCGCGGCCCGGCCCCGGTGGCCCAGCAGCTCTACCGCGAGACGGCGGAGAGCATCGAGCGCCGCGCCGCCCTGGCCGAGCGCCGCCGGCTGGCCGCCGAGCCGGCCGCCTCGCTGGAGCACGGCCGCCCCACCAAGCGCGACCGCCGCAAGCTGGCCGACTGGGAGCGCTGGAGCGCCGAGGCCGACCGCTCGCGCGGCTGAGGCTCCAGCCCCGCCCCGGCAAGGTGCGGCTCGGCGCGCGGGCTTGGCGACAATACCCGGCTGCCCGGGAAAGCCCCTGCACTTGAAAGCCTATTGCACGCCCCCATCTGGCGCGTCAGGCCTTTAGCGACCTCTCCCTTTTCCGACGACACCCATGAGCGAGAACCAGCCTCAACAGCCGCATCCCATCCCGGACCCGAATGCGCCCCAGGCCGCCCCTGCTGGCGCCCTGCCGGAGACCCCGGCCGAATCCGCCGAGGGCCAGCTCGCCCAGCGCCTGGCCGAGCTGCAGGACCAGATGCTGCGCGCCCGTGCCGACGCCGAGAACACCCGCCGCCGCGCCGAGGAAGAGATCAGCAAGGCGCGCAAGTTCGCCATCGAGTCGTTCGCCGAAAGCTTGCTGCCGGTCAAGGACAGCCTGGAGATGGCCATCGCCACCCATGCCGCGCAGCCCGGCATGAGCGTCGAGCAGGTGCTCGAAGGCGTGCATGCCACGCTGCGCCAGCTGGCTTCGGCGCTGGAGCGCAACAAGGTGGTGGAGATCAATCCGGCCGCCGGCACCCGCTTCGACCCGCACCACCACCAGGCCATCAGCGTGGTGCCGGCCGAGCAGGAGCCCAACACCGTGGTCAACGTGCTGCAGAAGGGCTACCTCATCGCCGAGCGCGTGCTGCGCCCGGCCCTGGTCACCGTGACGGCCCCCCGGTAATCGCCGCATGCACCGTCCGCGCGCGGCGGTTTTCGCCCCGGGCGCTTGATCAGAGCGACCCGCGCGCTTGAAAACCCCGCGCCGCCCCCTATTTCCCAGAACAACCCGGTTTTTTCAGATCACAGGAGCACACCAATGGGCAAGATCATCGGCATCGACCTGGGCACGACCAACTCGTGCGTGGCGATCATGGAGGGCAACTCCACCAAGGTCATCGAAAACAGCGAGGGCGCGCGCACCACGCCGTCCATCATCGCGTACCAGGAGGACGGTGAGATCCTCGTCGGCGCACCGGCCAAGCGCCAGGCCGTGACCAACCCGCGCAACACGCTGTATGCCGTCAAGCGCCTGATCGGCCGCAAGTTCACCGAGAAGGAAGTCCAGAAGGACATCGACCTGATGCCCTACACCATCACGGCCGCGGACAACGGCGACGCGTGGGTGGAGGTGCGCGGCAAGAAGCTGGCGCCGCCGCAGGTCAGCGCCGAGGTGCTGCGCAAGATGAAGAAGACCGCCGAGGACTACCTGGGCGAGGAAGTGACCGAGGCGGTGATCACCGTGCCGGCCTACTTCAACGACAGCCAGCGCCAGGCCACCAAGGACGCCGGCCGCATCGCCGGCCTGGAGGTCAAGCGCATCATCAACGAGCCGACCGCCGCGGCCCTGGCCTTCGGCCTGGACAAGGGCGGCAAGGGCGATCGCAAGATCGCCGTCTATGACCTGGGCGGCGGCACCTTCGACATCTCCATCATCGAGATCGCCGACCTCGACGGCGAAAAGCAGTTCGAGGTGCTGTCCACCAACGGCGACACCTTCCTGGGTGGCGAGGACTTCGACCAGCGCATCATCGACTTCATCATTTCCGAGTTCAAGAAGGAGCAAGGCGTCGATCTGTCCAAGGACGTGCTGGCCCTGCAGCGCCTGAAGGAAGCTGCTGAAAAGGCCAAGATCGAGCTGTCCAACAGCTCGCAGACCGACATCAACCTGCCCTACATCACCGCGGACGCCACCGGCCCGAAGCACCTAAACATCAAGCTGACCCGCGCCAAGCTGGAGAGCCTGGTCGAAGACCTGATCGAGCGCACCATCGAGCCCTGCCGCATCGCCATCAAGGATGCCGGCGTGGACGTCTCCAAGATCGACGACGTGATCCTGGTCGGCGGCATGACCCGCATGCCCAAGGTGCAGGAGAAGGTCAAGGCCTTCTTCGGCAAGGAGCCGCGCAAGGACGTGAACCCGGACGAGGCCGTCGCCGTGGGCGCCGCCATCCAGGGCCAGGTGCTGGGCGGTGAGCGCAAGGACGTGCTGCTGCTGGACGTCACCCCGCTGAGCCTGGGCATCGAGACCCTGGGCGGCGTGATGACGAAGATGATCAACAAGAACACGACCATCCCGACCAAGTTCTCGCAGACCTTCTCCACGGCCGACGACAACCAGCCGGCGGTGACGATCAAGGTCTTCCAGGGCGAACGCGAGATGGCCAGCGGCAACAAGCTGCTGGGCGAGTTCAACCTCGAAGGCATCCCGCCGGCACCGCGCGGCATCCCGCAGATCGAGGTGACCTTCGACATCGATGCCAACGGCATCCTGCACGTCAGCGCCAAGGACAAGGGCACCGGCAAGGAGAACAAGATCACCATCAAGGCGAACTCGGGCCTGTCCGAGGAAGAGATCCAGAAGATGGTGAAGGACGCCGAGCTCAACGCGGCCGAGGACAAGAAGAAGCTGGAGCTGGTGCAGGCCAAGAACCAGGCCGACGCCCTGGTGCACAGCGTGCGCAAGTCGGTCGGCGAGCATGGCGACAAGCTCGAAGCCGGCGAGAAGGAGAAGATCGAGGCCGCCATCACCGCGCTGGAAGAAGCCATCAAGGGCGACGACAAGGACGCCATCGAGGCCAGGACCAACGAGCTGATGAGCGCCAGCCAGAAGCTCGGCGAGAAGATGTATGCCGATGCCCAGGCCGCTCAGGCCGCGGCGGGTGCGGCCTCCGCCGGCGCCTCGGCGGGGCAGTCGGAAGCCAAGCCGGCCGACGACAACGTGGTCGATGCCGACTTCAAGGAAGTGAAGAAGGACTGATGGCCGTCGCGGGGCATCGGCCCCGCACCGCCATGCCGCAGGGCACAGGCGCGCAGCCGGCCGGTCGATCACCGGCTGCCTGGGCCCTGTGCCCTTGCGGCTTGAACCGACGGCCGGCCCGCACCGGCCGCAGCCGATCCAAGCGCCGGCCCCGGCGGCAAGGGCGGCAGTGCAACGGCGACGCTTGAAAGCGAACAGATGGCCAAACGCGATTACTACGAAGTCCTGGGCGTGGCGAAGAACGCCTCCGAGGACGACATCAAGAAGGCTTATCGCAAGCTGGCGATGAAGTACCACCCCGATCGCAATCAGGGCGACGGGGCCAAGGACGCGGAGGAGAAGTTCAAGGAGGCCAAGGAGGCCTACGAGATGCTCTCCGACGCGAAGAAGCGCGCGGCCTACGACCAGTTCGGCCACGCCGGTGTGGACCCGAACATGGGCGCGGGCCGCGGCGCGGAGGGTTTCGGCGGCTTCGCCGAGGCCTTTGGCGACATCTTCGGCGACATCTTCGGCGGTGGCCAGGGCGGCGGGCGGCGCGGCCAGCAGGTCTACCGCGGCGCGGACCTGTCCTATGCGATGGAGGTCACGCTGGAGGAAGCCGCGGCCGGCAAGGACACGCAGATCCGCATCCCCAGCTGGGAGGACTGCGAGACCTGCCACGGCAGCGGCGCCAAGCCCGGCACCCAGCCCAAGCCCTGCCCCACCTGCCACGGGTCGGGCACGGTGCACCTGCGCCAGGGCTTCTTCAGCATCCAGCAGAC
This sequence comes from Burkholderiales bacterium, assembly GCA_016219375.1. Taxonomy (GTDB): domain Bacteria; phylum Pseudomonadota; class Gammaproteobacteria; order Burkholderiales; family Burkholderiaceae_C; genus Aquabacterium. The sequence goes on along the minus strand of JACRNC010000015.1, from coordinate 200,849 downwards.
CTGCCCGCACTGCCACGGCAACGGCAAGATCATCCCCGAGCCCTGCCCCACCTGCTCCGGCCAGGGCCGCATCAAAAAGCACAAGACGCTGGAGGTGAAGATCCCCGCCGGCATCGCCGACGGCATGCGCATCCGCTCGGCCGGCAACGGCGAGCCGGGCGTCAACCACGGCCCGCCGGGGGACCTGTACATCGAGATCCGCATCAAGCCGCACGACATCTTCGAGCGCGACGGCGACGACCTGCACTGCAGCGTGCCGGTGTCGGTGACCACCGCGGCGCTGGGCGGCAACATCCAGGTGCCCACCCTGGGCGGCAAGGCCGAGATCGAGCTGCCCGAAGGCACGCAGCACGGCAAGACCTTCCGCCTGCGCGGCAAGGGCATCAAGGGCGTGCGCTCCAGCTACCCGGGCGACCTGTACTGCCACATCGCGGTGGAGACGCCGGTCAAGCTCACCGAGCACCAGCGCAAGCTGCTCAAGGAGCTCGACGAGTCCATCCGCCGCGGCGGCGACAAGCATTCGCCCAATGCCAAGAGCTGGACGGACCGGGTCAAGGATCTGTTCAAGTGAGCAGCTGAGCGCGCTGCGGGGCTGCGGGTCGCCCCGACTCAAGCCGGGGCGGCAAGCGGCCGATAAGCCGAGATGCACTCGCACACCGGCCCTCTCCGCCCCGTCGCGCGCAAGCGCGCCGCCGCCTGCTGATGCGCCCGCTGGACCGGGACATCCTGCAGAGCCGGGCCCTCATCATCGACGGCAACCCGACCTCGCGCAGCATCCTGGTGGCCCAGCTGCGCGAGCTGGGCGTGGGCGAGGTCACGCAGGTCAGCCGGCCGCAGGACGCGCGTCGCCACCTGGAGTCGCGCCCCTATGACCTGGTGGTGTGCGAGTACCACTTCGACCGCAACAGCTACTCCGGCCGCGACCTGCTGGACGACCTGCGCCGCGCCCAGCTGCTGCCCTACTCCACCGTCTTCGTGATGGTGACCGCCGAGGCCAGCTACGCGATGGTGGCCGAGGCGGCCGAGGCCGCACTCGACAGCTATCTGCTCAAGCCCTATGCCGCCAGCGCGCTGGAAGAGCGCCTGGCCCAGTCGCGCAGGCGCAAGAAGTCGCTGGCGGTGATCTTCGAGGCCATCGAGGCCGGCGACTTCGAGACCGCCGCCGCGCACTGCCTGGCCCGCTTCGAGGGCCGGCAGGAGTACTGGCTCTACGCCGCGCGCATCGGCGCGGAGCTGCTGCTGCGGCTGAACCGCCCGGCGCAGGCGCAGGAGCTGTTCGCCGCCGTCATCGAGGCCAAGGCCGCGCCCTGGGCCAAGCTGGGCGTGGCCCGCGCCCAGGTGGACCAGGGCAACCTGCTGCCCGCCAGGCGCACGCTGGAGAGCCTGCTGGTGGAGAACCCCAGCTATGCCGACGCCTACGACGTGATGGGCCGGGTGCAGCTGGAGCAGGGCCACTTCGCCGAGGCGCTGGAAACCTACCGCCGTGCCAGCAGCATCACGCCGGGCTCCATCGGCCGGCTGCAGAAGCAGGGGCTGCTGGCCTTCTACATGGGCGAGACCGAGGAGGCCGGCAAGACGCTGGAGCGCGCCACCGCGCTGGGCCGGCAGTCCAAGCTCTTCGACTACCAGACGCTGGTGATGCTGGGCGTGGTGCGCTTCGACCAGCGCGATGGCAAGGGCCTGCAGCGCTGCCTGGACGACCTGCACAAGGCGCACTACCGCGCCGGCTGCAGCCCGCGGCTGATGCGCTTCATCAGCGTGCTGGACGCCTTGCGCCTGGCCCTGGAACGGCAGACCGGCCCGGCCGGCCAGGCGGCAGCCCGGCTGGCCGCCGAGACGCTGGCCGACGACGCCGACCTGGAGGCCGCCTGCAATGCGGTGGTGCTGCTGTCGCGGCTGGCCGAGCACGGCGTGGCGGTGGACAAGGCCGGCGACTGCGTGCGCGCGCTGGCCTTCCGCTTCTGCGTCAGCAAGGCCTCCACCGACATGCTCGCGCGCAGCGCCGAGCACTGGCCCGACCACCAGGCGTTGGTGCACGAGACGCACCACGCCATCAACCGCCTGGCCGAGCAGTCCATGAGCCTGGCCCTGGCCGGCCGCCATGCCGAGGCGGTGCGCGCCTTCCTGCACCACGGCCGGGAGCACCGCAACAGCCGGCTGATCGACATGGGCGCGCTGGCGCTGCAGCGCTACCGGGCGCACATCGCCGATGCAGCAGAGCTCGACGAGCAGGTGCAGGCGCTGCGCCGGCGCTTCGATGCGCGGCTGGCCCGGCTGCCGGTGGAAGCCGGCGGCCTGCGCCCGGCCGGCGGGCTGGCCCTGCGCGTGCAGCAGGCCAATGCCGAGGCCCAGGCACGTGCGGCCGCCACTGGCGCCACCGCCACTGTTACCGCCAACGCCGGCAGCACCCCGGCCGGCCCGTCCGCCGCCGCGGCCTGAAGACAGCTGCCCCCTGCCCTGGGCGACGCGCGACTGTGCGGCTCGCCCGCCCTCCACGCCCCACCACTCCACCGCCCCACCGGCCCGGCGACACTTGCGGCCATGCAGTTGATCCCCTGGACCCATGCCACCCGCGAGGGCTGGACCCTGCGCGGCTGGCACACGCCGCCCACCGGCAAGCCGCTCATCCACTTCCTGCACGGCAACGGCTTCTGCGGCCGCATCTACGAGCCCATGCTGCGCCACCTGGCGCAGGACTTCGACCTCTGGCTGTCCGACGTGCAGGGCCACGGCGACAGCGACCCCGGCCCGCGCTTCCTGGGCTGGAACCGCAATGCCGAGCTGGCGCACGAGGCCTTCCTGGCCCAGGGCGGCGCCTTCAGCGACGTGCCGCAGCATGCGGTCGGCCACAGCTTCGGCGGCGTGCTCACGGCGCTGATCCTGGGCAGCCGCCCGCACGGCTTTCAGCGCGCGGTGCTGCTCGACCCGGTGCTCTTCACGCCGGCCATGCTGATGGGCATGGCCGTGGGCGAGATGACCGGCATGACGCGCCACAGCCCGCTGGCCCGCCAGGCGCGCAGCCGGCGCAGCCACTGGCCCAGCCGCGAGGACGCACGTGCCGGCCTGGAAGGCCGCGGCGTCTACAAGGGCTGGTCGCCTGAGGCGCTGCAGGCCTTCGTCGACCATGCCCTGCGCGACACCCCGGAAGGCGGCGTGACGCTGAAGTGCGCGCCCAGCCGCGAGGCGGAGATCTTCGCCAGCGCGCCGGAGCGGCTGTGGTCCGTGCTCGGCCGCGTGCGCACGCCCACGCTGCTGCTGCATGCCGAGCACACCTTCCCCTTCGTCACCGAGTCGGCCCGGCGCTGGCAGCAGGTCAACGATGCGCTGCAGGTGGGGCAAATGGCGGGCGGCCACTGCTTCATGCAGGAGCGGCCGCACGATGCCGCGCGGGCCATCGCGGGCTTCTTGCATGCCTGACGCCGCCAGAAGCGACGAGACCCGCGCGCGGCGGGTCTCGTCGGTGGGCCAGCGTGCTCAGTCGAGCTTCACGCAATCCACGTAGTAGCGCCGCTTGCCCGGCTCGATCTCCTCTTCCACCAGGCCGTGCACGTCGGTGGTGAAGCCGGGGAAGGTCTCGTTGAACACCCGCGCGAAGCGCAGGTAGTCGACGATCTTGCGGTTGAAGCGCTCGCCCGGGATCAGCAGCGGGATGCCCGGCGGATACGGCGTCAGCAGCGAGGTGGTGATGCGGCCTTCGAGGTCGTCGATGTCCACGCGCTCGGTGCGGCGGTGGGCCATGTAGGCGAAGGCATCGCTGGGCTTCATCGCCGGCTGCAGGTCGGACAAGTACATGTCCGTGGTCAGCCGGGCGATGTCGTGCTGGGCATACATCTCATGGATGGCCTGGCACAGGTCCTTCAGGCCCATGCGCTCGTAGCGCGGATGCTGGGCGCAGAACTCCGGCAGGATGCGCCACATCGGCTGGTTCTTATCGTAGTCGTCCTTGAACTGCTGCAGCGCCGTCAGCATGGTGTTCCAGCGGCCCTTGGTGATGCCGATGGTGAACATGATGAAGAAGCTGTAGAGGCCCGTCTTCTCGACCACCACGCCGTGCTCGGCCAGGTACTTGGTGACGATGCTCGCCGGGATGCCGCTGGGTGCGAACTGGCCCGACACGTCCAGCCCCGGGGTGATGATGGTGGACTTGATCGGGTCCAGCATGTTGAAGCCCGGCGCCAGGCTGCCGAAGCCGTGCCAGTCCTCGTCGGCCTTGAGCACCCAGTCCTGCTGCTGGCTCATGCCGCCGGTGGCCAGCTCGTCCGGGCCCCAGACCTTGAACCACCAGTCGTTGCCGAACTCGGTGTCCACCTTGCGCATGGCGCGGCGGAAGTCCAGCGCCTCCAGGATGCTTTCCTCCACCAGCGCGGTGCCGCCCGGCGGCTCCATCATGGCCGCGGCCACGTCGCAGCTGGCGATGATCGCGTACTGCGGGCTGGTGGACGTGTGCATCAGGTAGGCCTCGTTGAAGATGTGCCGATCCAGCCGGTTCTTCTCGGCATCGGCCACGAGGATCTGCGACGCCTGGCTCAGGCCCGCGAGCAGCTTGTGCGTGGACTGGGTGGAGAACACCAGCGAATCCCGCGTCTTGGGCCGGTCGCGCCCGATGGCATGCATGCCGCGGTAGAAGTCATGGAAGGTGGCATGCGGCAGCCAGGCCTCGTCGAAGTGCAGCGTGTCGATCTCGCCGTCGAGCAGCGCCTTGATCTGGTCCACGTTGTAGAGCACACCGTCGTAGGTGCTCTGCGTGATGGTCAGGATGCGTGGCTTGACCTTGGCTGCATCCACGCCCGCCAGCAGCGGGTTGGCGGCGATCTTCTTGCGGATGGCAGCCGGCTCGAACTCGCTCTTGGGGATGGGGCCGATGATCCCGTAGTGGTTGCGCGTGGGCGTCAGGAACACCGGCACCGCGCCGGTCATGATGATGGCGTGCAGGATGGACTTGTGGCAGTTGCGGTCCACCACCACCACGTCGCCCGGGGCCACCGTGTGGTGCCACACCATCTTGTTGGACGTGGACGTGCCGTTGGTGACGAAGTAGCAATGGTCGGCATTGAAGATGCGCGCGGCATTGCGCTCGGACGCCGCCACCGGCCCGGTGTGGTCCAGCAGCTGGCCCAGCTCCTCCACGGCGTTGCACACGTCGGCGCGCAGCATGTTCTCGCCGAAGAACTGGTGGAACATCTGGCCGATCGGGCTCTTCAGGAAGGCCACGCCGCCGGAGTGCCCCGGGCAGTGCCACGAGTAGGAGCCGTCCTGTGCATAGTCGACCAGGGCGCGGAAGAACGGCGGCGCCAGGCTGTCGAGGTAGCTCTTGGCCTCGCGGATGATGTGCCGGGCCACGAACTCCGGCGTGTCCTCGAACATGTGGATGAAGCCGTGCAGCTCGCGCAGCACGTCGTTGGGGATGTGCTGGCTGGTGCGCGTCTCACCGTACAGGTAGATCGGGATCTCGGCGTTCTTGAAGCGGATCTCGCTCACAAACGCGCGCAGGTTCTTCAGCGCAGCATCCACCTCGTCCTTGGAGCCGGCGCCGAACTCCTCATCGTCGATGGACAGGATGAAGGCCGAGGCCCGGCTCTGCTGCTGCGCGAACTGGCTGAGGTCGCCGTAGCTGGTGACGCCGACCACCTCGAAGCCCTCCTTCTGGATGGCGTCGGCCAGCGCGCGGATGCCCAGGCCGGAGGTGTTCTCGGAGCGGAAGTCCTCGTCGATGATGACGATGGGGAAGTGGAAGCGCAGCATGGGCAGACTCCGGGGCCTCTGTAGGGCCGGTCACGACGGAAAGCGCGGAGTGTAGGACGCGACCGTGACGGCCAGAGGCCTGTCCGCAACGGCAGGCGCCCGGCCTGCACAGGCGAAAAGAGCACCAAGCCCCGGCTGCGCCGACACGCGGCCGCGGGATGCCGGCGCCGCGCCGCGCGTTCAGTTCGGCAGCGTGGCCGGCGAGCCCGTCGCAGAGGCTGTGCCCGCCGACGCGCCACCCGTCTGCGCCGCCTGATCGGGCGGGAGCGCCGGTGCGGCTTCCTCAAGACTTTGATCGGCCGGCGCGGGCGCGCCGCCGGGCTCCTGCGGCTGGCCTGCCGCCTCTGCGTCGCCGGCCTCCGCCTTGAAAGGCTTGGGCGGCAGGGGTGCGGCAGCGCGCGCGGCGGCCACCAGCATGTGCACGAAGTGCAGCTTGGGCACCGCAGCACGCGGCAGCACGAAGGGGTGGAAGTCGTGCTCGCCCATGCTGCGCGACATCTCGTTGAGCACCGCCGTCAGCGCGAACCACTCGTGCAGCCAGCCGAGGAAGAGCGGGCCGCTCGGGTCGTCCGCGTCGTACAGGTCCTCGCGCGTGAACACGTCGGGCTCGGACACGTACTCGCGCGCCTGCAGGCCGAAGCTGTTGGCCGTGTGCACCACGTCCACCATGTGCAGGTAGTGGGCCCAGGTCTCGGCCCAGTCCTCCCAGGGGTGGCTGCTGGCGTAGACGGTGACGAAGGACTGCGCCCAATCCTGGCGGGGGCTGGCGTAGTGGCGCTTGAGCGCCTCGCCGTAGTCCTGGCGCTCGTCGCCGAAGAGCGTGCGGAAGCGCTCGATCCACTGCGGGTCGTCGACCAGCCGGTCCCAGTAGTAGTGGCCCACCTCGTGGCGCAGGTGGCCCAGCAGCGTGCGGTAGGGCTCGCCCAGCTGCACGCGCATCTTCTCGCGGTAGTCGTCGTCGGCTTCCAGGATGTTGAGCGTGATCAGCCCGCTGTCGTGGCCGGTGAGCACGGCCGGGCCCTGGGGCTCGGACTCGACGAAATCGAACAGCAGCCCCTGGCTGACGCCATCCACCCGGCGCTCCACCGGCAGGCCCAGGCCGATCAGCGAGGACACAAGCCGGCGCTTGGCCAGCTCGATCTTCTGCCAGCGCTCGCCATTGCCCTCGTTGTCCAGGTTGGGCACGGTGCGGTTGAGCCGGCAGGCTTCGCACAGGGTCTGGATGGGCACGGCCTCGGCATCGGGCGCGCCCGCCTGGTTACCCGGCGTGGCCGGCACCAGCCAGTTGCAGCCGGCCGCCAGGGCATGGTTGGCGCAGCGCCGCCACAGGCCGGGGCTGCCGTCGTCCAGCGTCCACAGGCCCTCCTGGGGGCCGGGCTGCAGCGACACCAGCTGCTGGCGCGCGGCCACGTAGCCCAGCTGTGCCGAGCAAGCCAGGCACAGCGAGTTGCGGAAGAACACCCGGTTGCCGCAGCGGCAGCGGTAGGCGCGCTGCACATGCGGCGCGTCGTCGGGGGCGACCGCCGGCGCTTGGGGCGGCGCGGCGGCGGATGCGGGCGCGGCAGGCGGCGCGGACTCTGGGGTGGCGGTCATGGCAGTCGGTGTCGCGAAAGGCGTTGAGGGAGCCGGCGTCGGCGGTCGTGACAGGCGGTCGTGACAGCGGGCTGGCGACGGCCGGAGCGCCGGCATCCGCTGCTCAGGCCGCCGAGCCGGCGCAGCCCGTCGGGCAGGCCGGGCGGCCGCAAGGCGGCAGCAGGCTGTCGCCGCGGCACGCGGGCGCTGCGGACAAGGCCGGCTGATCCAGCGCCAGGTCCGCCAGCCTTGGCGCGGATGCGGCCAGCCCCGGGGTCCCCGGGATGACGGGCGCGGCGGTCAGGGGCGCCGCGGCGGCCGGCAGCGTGTCCGGACGCTGGACACGGAAGGGCGTGAGCAGTCGGGGCAAGGTGCGCGGCATGCGGAACTCCTGGTCGGGATCGGGGTTGTTCGGCAACGCTAAGAGCCGCGCCGCGTGTGGCCCGTCAGACGCCGGCGGCGTGCCGTGTAGGCGCAGGCGAAGCGCCGTGGCAAACCGCACACCCGCGGCCGGCCCGCGCGGCCCCGGGCCGAGGTGGTGGCGCCGTACACTGCCCGCGCCCTCCCGTCACCCTGGCGCCAGCGGGCGCCGCCGGCACCCATCCGGCACCCCGACCTGCACACGAGGACAAGCGATGAGCGATGCAACGCTGTGGTGGATTGCAGCCGGCGTGCTGGTGGCCGCCGAGATGGTCACCGGCACCTTCTATCTGCTGATGCTGGCGCTGGGCGCGGCCGCCGCGGCCGTCTGCGCCCACCTGGGCCTGGGCATGACGCTGCAGCTGGTCGTGGCGGCCGTGGCCGGCGGCGGCGCGATCACCGCCTGGCACCTGCTGCGGCCCGAGCGCCATGCCGCGCCGGCGTCGTCCAACCGCGACGTCAACCTCGACATCGGCGAGCGCGTGCACGTGGCCGCCTGGCAGAGCGACGGCACCGCCCGCGTGCAATACCGCGGGGCCGCATGGTCCGCCCGCTATGCCGGCAGCGACGCGCCGCAGGCCGGCGACCACCGCATCCAGGCCATCGAAGGCAGCTGCCTGGTGCTCGCGCGCTGACCAACCTGATCACAACCACAAGGACAACCACAAGGGAGCCCGCCCATGCCTGAAGTCGCACTCGTCCTCTTCGTCCTGGCCGTCATCTTCATCGCCAAGTCGGTCAAGGTGGTGCCGCAGCAGCACGCCTGGATCGTCGAGCGCCTGGGCCGCTACCACGCCACGCTCACGCCGGGCCCGCACGTCATCTGGCCCTTCATCGACCGGCTGGCGTACAAGCATTCGCTCAAGGAGATCCCGCTGGACGTGCCCAGCCAGGTCTGCATCACCAAGGACAACACCCAGCTGCAGGTCGACGGGATCATCTACTTCCAGGTGACCGACCCGATGCGGGCGAGCTATGGATCGAGCAACTACGTGGCCGCCATCACCCAGCTGGCGCAGACCATGCTGCGCTCGGCCATCGGCAAGATGGAGCTGGACCGCACGTTCGAGGAGCGCGACGCCATCAACGCCGCCGTGGTCAGCGCGCTGGACGAGGCCGCGCTCAACTGGGGCGTCAAGGTGCTGCGCTACGAGATCAAGGACCTCACCCCGCCGGCGGAGATCCTGCGCTCCATGCAGCAGCAGATCACCGCCGAGCGCGAGAAGCGCGCGCTGATCGCCCAGTCCGAGGGCAAGAAGCAGGAGCAGATCAACCTGGCCACCGGCGCTCGCGAGGCCTTCATCGCCAAGTCAGAAGGCGAGAAGCAGGCCGAGATCAACAAGGCGCAGGGCGAGGCGGCGGCCATCACCTCGGTGGCCGATGCCACGGCCGACGCCATCCGCAAGATTGCGGCCGCCATCCGCGAGCCGGGCGGCATGGAGGCCGTCAACCTCAAGGTGGCCGAGAAGGCGGTGGACGCCTATGCGCAGCTGGCACAGAAGAACAACACCATGATCGTGCCGGGCAACATGACCGAGGTCTCGGCCCTGATCGGCACGGCGATGACGCTGATGAAGCGCCAGCCGGCCCCGGCCGCCGGCCCGGTCAGCCAGGTCGGCCCGATCGGCCGCACGCCGGTCGATCCGGCCTGACGCGCTGTGCGGGCTGCCGCTGCGGCCCGCACGCGGTTCAGTCCTCGGCCGCGTCCAGGCCGGGGAAGAGCACCTCGGTGTAGCCGAAGCGGCTGAAGTCCCGCACCCGCATTGGATAGAGCTTGCCGACGAGGTGGTCGCACTCGTGCTGCACCACGCGGGCGTGGAAGCCCTCGGCGATGCGGTCGATGGGCTCACCGCGCTGACCGAATCCGGTGTAGCGGATGCGCGCAAAGCGTGGCACCACGCCGCGCAGGCCGGGCACGCTCAGGCAGCCTTCCCAGCCCTCTTCTTCATCATCAGACAGCGGCGTGATGGTGGGGTTGATGAGCACCGTCTGCGGCACGGCGGGCGCGTCGGGATAGCGCTCAAGCCGGTCAAAGCCGAAGATCACCACGGCCAGGTCCACGCCGATCTGCGGTGCGGCCAGGCCGGCGCCGTTGGCCGCGCGCATGGTGTCGAACAGATCTTCGACCAAGGCATGCAGCTCGGGCGTGTCGAACTGCTGCACCTGCTGCGCGATGCGCAGCAGGCGGGGGTCGCCCATCTTCAGGATCGGTCGTACGGCCATGATGGCGTCCCGGTGGAGCCGCTCAGCGCGGCTTGCGCGGCGGCGGCAGGTCGGTGCAGCTGCCTTCGGCCACTTCGGCGGCCAGGCCGATGCTTTCGCCCAGCGTCGGGTGCGGGTGGATGGTGCGGCCGATGTCCACGGCATCCGCGCCCATCTCGATGGCCAGCGCGATCTCGCCGATCAGATCGCCGGCATGAGTGCCCACGATGCCGCCGCCGACGATGCGGTGGGTCTGCGCATCGAAGAGCAGCTTGGTGAAGCCTTCGTCGCGGCCGTTGGCAATGGCCCGGCCGGACGCCGCCCAGGGGAAGAGGCCTTTGGTCACCGCCACGCCCTGGGCCTTGGCCTGGTCTTCGGTCAGGCCCACCCAGGCCAGCTCAGGATCGGTGTAGGCCACGGTCGGGATCACGCGGGCGTCGAAGGCGCTGCGCGCCAGCGCGTCGTCGACCTTGAGCTCACCGGCGGCCACCTCGGCCGCCACATGGCCCTCGTGCACCGCCTTGTGCGCCAGCATGGGCTGGCCGACGATGTCGCCGATGGCCAGGATGTGCGGCACGCTCGTGCGCATCTGTGCATCGACGCGGATGTATCCACGCTCGTCCACGGCCACCCCTGCGCGATCCGCGCCGATCTTGCGGCCGTTGGGCGTGCGGCCCACGGCCTGCAGCACCAGGTCGTAGCGCTGTGGCTCGGTCGGGGCGCCCTCGCCTTCCAGCGTCACCTCGATGCCCTTGTCCGTGGCCTGCGCAGCGGTGGTGCGGGTCTTGAGCCACAGGTTGTCGAAGCGGTGGGCGTTCTTCTTCTGCCACACGGCCACCAGGTCGCGGTCCGCGCCCAGCATCAGCGCCTCGCCTGCCTCGACCACGTCGATGCGGGCGCCCAGGCTGGAATAGACGGTGGCCATCTCCAGGCCGATGATGCCGCCGCCGATCACCAGCATGCGCTTGGGGATGGTGTGCAGCGCCAGCGCGCCGGTGGAGTCGACGATGCGGGGGTCGTCGGGCAGGAAGGGCAGGTGCACCGCCTGCGAGCCGGCGGCGATGATGGCCCGCTTGAATGCGATGGTCTGGCTGCCGCCGGTCTTGTCCTGGCCGGCACCGTCAGTCGTCTCCACCTTGAGCAGGTTGGCGCCCTCGAAGCTGCCGTAGCCGCGCACCACGGTCACCTTGCGCATCTTCGCCATCGCAGCCAGGCCGCCCGTGAGCTTGCGCACCACGGCCTGCTTGTGGCTGCGCAGGGCCGGCAGGTCGATGCGCGGCTCGCCGAAGCGCACGCCGATGTCGGCGAAGTGCCGCGCCTCGTCCATCACCGCGGCCACGTGCAGCAGCGCCTTGGACGGGATGCAGCCCACGTTCAGGCACACGCCGCCCAGCTCGCCATAGCGCTCGACCAGCACCACCGACAGGCCCAGGTCCGCCGCGCGGAAGGCCGCGCTGTAGCCGCCGGGGCCGGCGCCCAGGACGAGCAGGTCGCAGTCCAGATCAGCGGCCGCGGAGGACAGCGCTGCAGCGGACAGCGCGGCGGCTGGCGGCGGCGCGTTGGGAGCTTCTGCGGCCGGTGCTTCCGGGGCGGGCGCTTCCGGGGCGGGCGCTTCTTGAACGTTCGGCTTCGCGGGCGCCGTGGACGCGCTCGCCGCCGGTGCCGGAGCGGCTGCCGCACCAGCAGTCGCCGGGGCCACGGCCCCCTCCGCCGCCTTCAGCGTCAGGATCAGGGTGCCCTGCGACACCTTGTCGCCCAGCTTGACCGCCACCTGCTCCACCACGCCGGCCTGGGGCGACGGCACCTCCATCGACGCCTTGTCGGACTCGATGGTGATCAGGCTCTGCTCGGCGCGGATGGCGTCGCCCGGCTTGACGAGGATCTCGATGACGGCGGCGTCATGCACGTCGCCGATGTCGGGGACCTTGACTTCGATGGCGCTCATGGCGGGTTCAGTGTGGGATCGGGCAGGTGGCGAGGGGGGCGACGCGGCGTCTCACAGCAGCACGCGGCGGAAGTCGGCCAGCACCTGGCCCAGATAGGCGTTGAAGCGCGCGGCCACGGCGCCGTCGATGACGCGGTGGTCGTAGCTCAGGCTCAGCGGCAGCATCAGCCGCGGCTGGAAGGCCTGGCCGTCCCAGACCGGCTTCATGGCCGAGCGGCACACGCCCAGGATGGCCACCTCCGGCGCGTTGATGATGGGCGTGAAGGTGGTGCCGCCGATGCCGCCCAGGGACGAGATGGAGAAGCACCCGCCCTGCATCTGCGCCGGGCTGAGCTTGCCGTCGCGTGCCGCCTTGGCCAGATCCGCCGTCTCGCGTGCGATCTGCAGGATGCCCTTGCGGTCGGCATCGCGGATCACCGGCACCACCAGGCCGCCCGGCGTATCGGCGGCAAAGCCGATGTGGAAGTACTGCTTGAGCACCAGTTCCTCGCCGTCCAGCGAGGCGTTGAACACCGGGTACTGCTTGAGCGCGGCCACCACCGCCTTGATGAGGAAGGCGAGCATCGTCACCTTGGCCCCGTCCTTGAGCTTGTCCTGCTCGCGGTTGAGCTGCACGCGCAGGGCCTCCAGCTCGGTGATGTCGGCCTCGTCGTGGTTGGTGACGTGCGGGATCAGCACCCAGTTGCGATGCAGGTTGGCACCGGAGATCTTCTGGATGCGCGACAGCGGCTTGCGCTCCACCGGGCCGAAGCGGGTGAAGTCCACCTGCGGCCAGGGCAGCACGGACAGGCCGGCGCCGCCAGCGGCTGCGGACGGCGCGGCGGACGGCGCCCTGCCCTGGCCGGACAGCGCCGCTTTCACATAGCCCTGCACGTCCTCATGCGTGATGCGGCCCTTGGGCCCGCTGCCTTGCACCTGCTCCAGCGCCACGCCCAGCTCGCGCGCGAAGCGGCGCACCGACGGCGAGGCATGCGGCAGCCGGCCGGGAGGCATCGGCTCGAACGCCTGGGGAGCAGCAGACGGTGCAGCGGACGGTGCAGCGGACGGTGCGGGGGGCGCCGCCGGGGCGGCAGCCGGTGCACAGGCTTGGCCGGACACATCGGACGCGGCACGAGCGTCCGGGCCTGCAGCGATGGACGGTGCGGCAGGCGTGGCCGAGGCCGCCGCAGGCGGCGCAGCAGGCGAGCCCTGAGCCGGTGCAGCCGCGCCCTGCCCTGCGCCTGCCTGCGCCGCCTCGATCACCGCGATCACGCTGCCGGCCGACACCTTGTCGCCCAGCTTGACGCGGACCTCCTTGAGCACCCCGCCCTGCGAGGCCGGCACCTCCATCGACGCCTTGTCCGACTCCAGCGTGATGAGGCTCTGCTCGGGCTTGATGGTGTCGCCGGGCTTGACCAGGATCTCGATGACGGGCACATCGGCCATGTCGCCGATGTCGGGCACGCGCAGTTCAGTCAGGGGCATGGTTGTTGTTCGTCCAAGCGATGCAAGCGGGATGGGCAAGCCGTGAAGGGCCGGGCAAGCCTCAGGCCAGCAGCGGCGCCACCTTCTCGGTGTCGATCTCGTAGCGGGCGATGGCCTCGGCCACGCGGGCCGCCGGCACGCTGCCCTCGTCGGCCAGGGCCTTGAGCGCGGCCACGGCGATGTAGTGGCGGTCGATCTCGAAATGCCGGCGCAGCCGGTGGCGGAAGTCGCTGCGGCCGAAGCCGTCGGTGCCCAGCACCTTGTAGCTGCGCCCGCGCGGGATGTAGGCACGGATCTGGTCGGCAAAGGCGCGCACGTAGTCGGTGGAGGCCACGACCGGGCCGGCGTGCTTCTCCAGCTGGCGCGTCACGAAGGGCAGGCGCGGCGACTCGGTGGGATGCAGCAGGTTCCAGCGCTCGCACTGCGCGCCTTCGCGGGCCAGCTCGTTGAAGCTGGGGCAGCTCCACACATTGGCCGCCACGCCCCAGTCGCGCTCCAGCAGGTCGCGCGCGGCCAGCGACTCGCGCAGGATGGAGCCGCAACCCAGCAGGTTCACCCGCGGCGTGAGCTTGGGGGCCTCGGCCAGCAGGTACATGCCCTGGATGATCTCGGCCTCGGTGCCGGCCTTCAGGCCCGGCTGGGGGTAGTTCTCGTTGAGCAGCGTGAGGTAGTAGAAGACGTTGTCCTGCTGCTCGACCATGCGCTTCAAGCCGTGCTGCATGATCACCGCCACCTCGTGCGCGAAGCTCGGGTCGTAGCTCAGGCAGTTGGGGATGGTGGAGGCCACCAGCTGGCTGTGGCCGTCCTCGTGCTGCAGGCCTTCGCCGTTGAGCGTGGTGCGGCCCGACGTGCCGCCCAGCAGGAAGCCGCGCGCCTGCATGTCGCCCGCGGCCCAGGCCAGGTCGCCGACGCGCTGCAGGCCGAACATCGAATAGAAGATGTAGAACGGCACCATGATGCGGTTGTTCGTGGAGTACGACGTCGCCGCCGCGATCCACGAGCTCATGCCGCCGGCCTCGTTGATGCCCTCCTGCAGGATCTGCCCGGCCGCGTCCTCGCGGTAGTACATGACCTGGTCGCGGTCCACCGGCGTGTACTTCTGCCCCTCCGGCGCATAGATGCCGATCTGGCGGAACAGGCCCTCCATGCCGAAGGTGCGCGCCTCATCGACCAGGATGGGCACCAGGCGCGGGCCCAGCGTGGCGTCGCGCAGCAGCGTGCTGAGCACGCGCACGAAGGCCTGGGTGGTGGAGATCTCGCGGCCTTCGGCCGTGGGCTCCAGGATGGCCTGGAAGGTGGCCAGCTCCGGCACCGGCAGCTGCTCGTCCGCCTTGGGCCGGCGCTTGGGCAGGTAGCCGCCCAGCGCCTGGCGGCGCGCGTGCAGATAGGTCATCTCCGGCGTGTGCTCGGCCGGCTTGACGAAGGGCAGCTTGGGCAGGTCCTCGTCGGGGATGGGGATGTTGAAGCGGTCGCGGAAGGCGCGGATGTCGTCGTCCGTCAGCTTCTTGGCCTGGTGGGCGATGTTCTTGCCCTCGGCCGCCTTGCCCATGCCGAAGCCCTTGACCGTCTTGACCAGCAGCACCGTGGGCTGGCCCTTGTGGTTGGCCGCACGGTGGTAGGCGGCATAGACCTTCTGCGCATCGTGGCCGCCACGCTGCAGGCGCCAGATGTCCTCGTCGCTCATGTGCTCGACCATCTTGGCCGCCTCGGGGTGGCGGCCGAAGAACAACTCGCGCACGAAGGCGCCGTCATTGGCCTTGCACGCCTGGTAGTCGCCATCGACCATGTCCATCATGATCTTGCGCAGGATGCCGTGCTTGTCACGCGCCAGCAGCGGGTCCCAGTTGCTGCCCCACAGCAGCTTGATGACGTTCCAGCCCGAGCCGCGGAACTCGCCCTCCAACTCCTGCACGATCTTGCCGTTGCCGCGCACCGGGCCGTCCAGGCGCTGCAGGTTGCAGTTGATGACGAAGACGAGGTTGTCGAGCTTCTCGCGCGCGGCCAGGCCGATGGCGCCCAGGGATTCGGGCTCGTCCATCTCGCCGTCGCCGCAGAAGACCCATACCTTGCGGTTGGCGGTGTCGGCGATGCCGCGGGCGTGCAGGTACTTGAGGAAGCGCGCCTGGTAGATGGCCATGATGGGCCCCAGGCCCATCGAGACGGTGGGGAACTGCCAGAACTCCGGCATCAGCTTGGGATGCGGGTAGCTGGACAGGCCCTTGCCGCCGACCTCCTGGCGGAAGTTGAGCAGCTGTTCCTCGGTCAGCCGTCCCTCTAGATAAGCGCGCGCATAGATGCCGGGCGACGAATGGCCCTGGAAGTAGATCAGGTCGCCGCCGTGGCCCTCGTGCTCGGCGTGCCAGAAGTGGTTGAAGCCGCAGCCCAGCAGCGTGGCCAGCGAGGCGAACGACGCGATGTGCCCGCCCAGGTCGCCGCCGTCCTCGGGGTTGAGCCGGTTGGCCTTGACCACCATCGCCATCGCGTTCCAGCGCATGTAGGCGCGCAGCCGCTCTTCCATCTCCAGGTTGCCGGGGCTGCGGGCCTCCTGTTCGGGCGGGATGGTGTTGACATAGGCCGTGTTGGCCGAGAACGGCAGGTCGATGCCGGCCTGGCGCGCCTGGTCGATCAGCGCCTCCAGCAGCCCGTGCGCACGCTGCGGGCCCTCGGCCTGCACCACGGCAGCCAACGCATCCAGCCACTCGCGCGTCTCCTGCGGGTCGCTGTCCTCCTTGAAGAACGGCACGACGGATTCGGGCAAGGCGGACATGGGCGGATCTCCTGGTTCGGGGGCTTGACGCAGCCGGCGTTATCAAGATGGCAAGACGCATGCTAACCGGCAGCCCATCCCGCGCTGCAGGCGCGGCACCCGGGGCTTGCCCCGAGCCGGCGGCACCAGGCCACGCCGCTTGCCGGCTCGGATAATGGCGGGATGCTGTCCCCGGCCCATGCACCGTCTCCCGCGCCCGCTGCACGCCGGCCCGGCCCGGCCAACCCGCGACGGCTGCTGCGCCGCTGGTGGCGTGAGCAGTCGCCCTCGCGCCAGGACCGCTTCGTCACCCTGGGGCCGCTGGTCTCGGTGATGCTCTTCATGGCGGCCATGCTGGTGGCGTTCTGGTACCTGCGCAACGAGGAGCAGGACCGCCAGCGCGAGTCGGTCAAGCGCGACACCGAGGTCGTGCAGCAGCAGATCCGCCTGCGCCTGACCGAAAACCAGGAGCAGCTCCAGCGCCTGGCCCGCGAGGTGGCCACCCGCCCGGACGACGCCGGCCGCTTCCTGGAGGCGGCCACCGCCTTCGTGCAGACCCGGCCGGAGATCGTCAGCCTGAGCTGGGCCCAGGCCGACCGCCGCATCAAGGCCAGCCAGCTGTCGCACAGCGTGCCGCTGGATGCCGTGGGCCTGGACCTGCCGCTGGCGGCCGACGTCGCGTCCGAGGCCAACTCCCGCGCGCTGCTGGCCGACCACCAGGCCAGCTCGGCCTTCAGCGCCGCGCGCGAGCAGCGCCAGCCGATCTACTCGCAGCCGCTGGTCAACCCGGCGCTGGACACCGAGGTCATCCAGATCCATGTGCCGCTGATCGACCGCAAGGGATTCGCCGGCACGCTGGTGGCCGAATACTCCGTGGACGCCATCCTGCGCTACATGGTGCCGCGCGAGATCGCCAGCCGCCACGCGATGAGCCTGGTGGACTACCGCGGCAAGGTGCTCAGCAGCACGGTGGCCGCGGCCAACAGCCCGCAGTCCACGCTGGTGCACGAGGTCATCGTCACGCCCATCGGCAACGGCCTGATCCTGCGCGGCCAGGGCTATCGCACCTCGGTCGGCGTCATCGGCAACACGCTGTTCTGGATGGTCATCGGCCTGTCGGCGCTGACCGTGTGGATGCTGCTGGGCACCTGGCGCCACATGAACCGCCGGCTGCAGATCCAGAAGACGCTGATGTCGGAGATGAACTTCCGCCGGGCGATGGAGAACTCCATGCTCACCGGCATGCGCGTCATCGACAACGAAGGCCGCATCACCTACGTCAACCCGGCCTTCTGCGCCATGACCGGCTTCACCGAGGCCGAGCTGCTGGGCCGCATGCCGCCCTACCCCTACTGGCCGCTGGACCGCATGGAGGAGAACAACCGCCTCTTCCAGCAGGAGCTGCAGGGCCGCAGCCCCGCCGGCGGCGTCGAGGTGCGCATCATGCGCAAGGACGGCAGCCAGTTCGACGCGCGCATGTACGTCTCGCCGCTGATCGACGCCCGCGGCCGGCAGACGGGCTGGATGTCCTCGGTCACCAACATCACCGAGGCCAAGCGCGTGCGCGACCAGCTCTCGGCGGCGCACGAGCGCTTCACCACCGTGCTTGAGGGCCTGGACGCCGCGGTGTCGGTGCTGGGCGTGCAGCGCGGCGAGCTGCTCTTCGCCAATCGCTCCTACCGCCTGTGGTTCGGCACCGACCCGGCCGGCCATGCCCAGCTCGCGGGCGAGGTGCACGCGCCGGCCACGCCGGACCACGACGACCCGGTGGACAACTTCGGCGGCCTGCCCACGCAGCAGCTCACCGAGGCCGGCTCCGACACGCACGAGGTGCACATCGAGTCGCTGCAGAAGTGGTTCGACGTGCGCACCCGCTACATCCAGTGGACCGACGGCCGCCTGGCGCAGATGCTGATCGCCACCGACATCACCGCCCGCCGCCGAGCCGAGGAGGTGGCCGCCCAGCAGGCGGAGAAGGCGCAGGTCACCAGCCGGCTGATCACGATGGGCGAGATGGCCTCATCGGTCGCCCACGAGCTCAACCAGCCGCTGACCGCCATCAGCAACTACTGCACCGGCATGGTGTCGCGGGTGCGGCGCAAGTCCATCAACGAGGACGACCTCATCGCCGCCCTCGAGAAGACCGCCCGCCAGGCGCAGCGCGCCGGCCAAGTCATCCACCGCATCCGCGCCTTCGTCAAGCGCAGCGAGCCGCAGCGCCAGCCCTCGCGCATCAAGGACATCGTGGAAGACGCGGTGGAGCTCGCCAGCATCGAGCTGCGCCGGCGCAAGGTGCTCATCCACAGCTACGTGGCGCCCCGCCTGCCGCTGCTGATGGTCGACCCCATCCTGATCGAGCAGGTGCTGCTCAACCTGCTGAAGAACGCGGCCGAGGCCATCGACGGCGCGCAGCTGCCCACATCGCGCCGCCGCATCGAGCTGCGCGTGGTGCCCAGGCAGGACGACGGCGGGGCCGAGGTGGTGGAGTTCAGCGTGGCCGACGGCGGCCCCGGGCTCAAGCAGGAGGTCATCGACCGCGCCTATGAGGCCTTCTTCTCCACCAAGTCCGACGGCATGGGCATCGGGCTCAATCTGTGCCGCTCCATCATCGAGTCTCACCAGGGGAGGATCCATGTGCAGAACCTCTACAATGGATCGGACGTGGTGGGCTGCCGGTTCTGGTTTGTCCTTCCCGTCGAGCCGGTCATCGCCGACGTCCCCGCTGGCTTCAGCGAGTCCAAGTCCGACCCTCCCCTGGATCTCATCGCCGATAACCCATGAGCTTGATTCCGAAAAAAGGCACCGTGTACGTCGTCGATGACGACGAGGCCGTCCGCGACTCGCTGCAGTGGCTGCTGGAGGGCAAGGACTACCGGGTGCGCTGCTTCGACTCGGCTGAATCCTTCCTGGCACGCTTCGACCCGCGCGAGGTGGCCTGCCTGATCGCCGACATCCGCATGGACGGCATGAGCGGCCTGGAGCTGCAGGACAAGCTCATCGAGCGCAAGTCGCCGCTGCCCATCGTCTTCATCACCGGCCACGGCGACGTGCCGATGGCCGTCAACACGATGAAGAAGGGCGCGATGGACTTCATCGAGAAGCCCTTCAACGAAGAAGCCCTGGTCGCCCTGGTCGAGCGCATGCTGGAGCAGGCCCGCCACGCCTTCTCCGAATCGCAGGAGGCCGCCAGCCGCGAGGCGCTGCTCGCCCGCCTGACCACCCGCGAATCCCAGGTGCTGGAGCGCATCGTCGCCGGCCGGCTGAACAAGCAGATCGCCGACGACCTGGGCATCAGCATCAAGACGGTGGAAGCCCACCGCGCCAACGTGATGGAAAAGCTCAACGCCAACACGGTGGCCGACCTGCTCAAGATCGCACTGGGCGCCACACACGCCAAGGCGCCTTGACCCGGCGGACGGCTGCGACGCCGTGGCCGAGGCCCCAGCCGTCCACCGTTGAACGCATCACGAAACGCGCCTGCCCAGGGCGCGTTTTCGTTTTCCGGCGCCGGAACTGCCGAGCGCGCCGCCACTCCTGCACTCCTGAACCGCAAGCCCGCACACCATGACCGCCCAACTCATCGACGGCATCGCCCTCTCCCGCCAACTGCGCGCCGACGTGGCCGCCCGCGCTGCCGCGCTGGCCGCCCGCGGCCACAAGCCCGGCCTGGCGGTGCTGCTGGTCGGCGACGACCCGGCCAGCCAGGTCTACGTGCGCAACAAGGTCAGGGCCTGCGAAGAAAGCGGCCTGCACTCGCTGCTGGAGCGCCACCCCGCCACGCTCACCGAGGCCGCGCTGCTCGCGCGCATCGAGCAGCTCAATGCCGACCCGGCCATCCACGGCATCCTGGTGCAGCTGCCGCTGCCGGCGCACATCGACGCGCACAAGGTGATCGAGACCATCTCGCCGGCCAAGGACGTGGACGGCTTCCACGTGGCCAGCGCCGGTGCGCTGATGGTCGGCCAGCCGGGTTTCCGCCCTTGCACGCCCTATGGCTGCATGAAGATGCTGGAGTCCATCGGCTGCGACCCGCGCGGCAAGCATGCGGTGGTCATCGGCCGCAGCAACATCGTGGGCAAGCCCATGGCCATGCTGCTCTTGCAAGCCAGCGCCACCGTCACCATCTGCCACTCGGCCACGCCTGATCTGGCCGCCTTCACCCGCCAGGCGGACATCGTCGTGGCTGCCGTGGGCAAGCGCAACGTGCTGACGGCCGAGATGGTCAAGCCCGGCGCCGTGGTGATCGACGTGGGCATGAACCGCGATGATGCGGGCAAGCTCTGCGGCGACGTGGACTTCACCGGCGTGCGCGAAGTGGCCGGCTGGATCACGCCGGTGCCTGGCGGCGTCGGGCCCATGACCATCACCATGCTGCTGGTCAACACCATTGAGGCGGCCGAGCGCGCCGCCGCAGGTGCGGCCGGCTGAGCCTGCCGGCAGCCAGGAATGGCAACCGGCGGCATCATCGACATCGACAGCAACCAAGGACGACACCCGATGAACCAGGCCACGCAAGCCACCCCGACTGCCGCAGGCAACCCGCTGCTCGACCGCTCGCCGCTGCCGCGCTTCGACGCCATCCGGCCGGAGCACGTCACGCCGGCCATCGACGCGCTGATCGAAGAATCCAGCCAGGCGCTGGAGAAGGTCGTCGGCCCGCAGGTGCCGGCCGACTACGACGCGATGTCCGCGGTGCTCGACGTGGCCACCGAGCGCCTGGGCCGCGCCTGGGGTGCCGTGGGCCACCTCAACGCCGTGGCCGACAACCCCGAGCTGCGCGCGGCCTACAACGAAAACCTGCCCAAGATCACCGAGTTCTACACGCGCCTGGGCTCGGACGAGCGCCTGTATGCCAAGTACAAGGCATTGAGCCAGACGGCCGCGGCGGCCGAGCTCTCGCCTCCGCGCAAGCGCGCGCTGAGCAACGCCCTGCGCGACTTCGTGCTGGGCGGCGCTGAGCTGCAGGGGCCGGCCAAGGCCCGCTACGCCGCCATCCAGGAGCGCCAGGCCGCGCTGGCCCAGGCGTTCTCCGAACACGTGCTGGATGCCACCGACAGCTTTGCCTACTGGGCCACCGACGACGAGCTGGCCGGCGTGCCGGACGACGTGAAGCAGGCCGCCCAGGCCGCTGCAGCGGCCGAGCAGCGCGGGGGCTACAAGCTCACGCTGCACATGCCCTGCTACCTGCCGGTGATGCAGTACGCCGGCAACCGCGCGCTGCGCGAGACGATGTACCGCGCCTACGTCACCCGCGCCAGCGAGTTCGGCAAGCCCGAGCAGGACAACGGCCCGCTGATGCGCGAGATGCTCGCCCTGCGCCAGGAAGAGGCCGCGCTGCTGGGCTACCCGAGCTTTGCCGACGTGTCCCTCGTGCCCAAGATGGCCGACTCGCCGCAGCAGGTGATGGACTTCCTGCGCGATCTGGCCCGGCGCGCCCGGCCGCATGCCGAGAAGGACCTGGCCGAGCTGCGCCAGTTCGCCGCCGAGGAGCTGGGCCTGCCCGAGCTGCAGGCCTGGGACATCGCCTATGCCAGCGAGAAGCTCAAGGAGGCCCGCTACGCCTTCAGCGACCAGGAGGTGAAGCAGTACTTCACCGAGCCCAAGGTGCTGGACGGCCTGTTCAGGATCATCGAGCGGCTCTTCGATGTGCACATCCGCCCGGACACCGCGCCGGTCTGGCATGAGAGCGTGCGCTTCTTCCGCATCGAGCGCCATGCCGCCGGCCGCACCGAGCTGGTCGGCCAGTTCTATCTCGACCCGTATGCCCGCAGCGGCAAGCGCCCGGGCGCCTGGATGGACGACGTGCGCGGCCGCTGGCAGCGCCCGGACGCCGGCCTGCAGACGCCGGTGGCGCATCTGGTGTGCAACTTCGCCGCCGGCGTGGACGGCAAGCCCGCGCTGCTCACGCACGACGACGTCATCACCCTGTTCCATGAGTGCGGCCACGGCCTGCACCATCTGCTCACGCAGGTGGAGGACCTGGGCGTGGCCGGCATCTCCGGCGTGGAGTGGGACGCGGTGGAGCTGCCCAGCCAGTTCATGGAGAACTTCTGCTGGGACTGGGAGGTGCTGCAGAGCCTGACCGCGCACGTGGACACCGGCGAGCCGCTGCCGCGCGAGCTGTTCGACAAGATGATCGCGGCCAAGAACTTCCAGAGCGGCCTGCAGACGCTGCGGCAGATCGAGTTCTCGCTCTTCGACATGCGCATCCATGCCGAGCCGCAGGCCGCCAGCGAGCAGGCCGGCGGCGAGCTGGTGCAGAAGGTGCTCGACGAGGTGCGCGCCGAAGTGGCCGTGCTGCCGCCGCCGCCCTTCAACCGCTTCCAGCACAGCTTCTCGCACATCTTCGCGGGCGGCTATGCAGCCGGCTACTACAGCTACAAGTGGGCCGAGGTGCTGTCTGCCGACGCCTACGGCGCGTTCGAGGAATCGGCCATCGAAGGCAGCGTGCTCAACCCCGAGACCGGCCGGCGCTATCGCCAGGCCATCCTCGAGATGGGCGGCAGCCGCAGCGCGATGGAGAACTTCAAGGCCTTCCGCGGCCGCGAGCCCAGGATCGACGCTCTGCTGCGCCACCAGGGCATGGCTTGAGGCCCTGCATCGCGCGCTGCCCCACGTCGTCCCGCCCGGCTCGTCTGCCGACCGCCTACGCCACCTTCCTGCCCGCTGCCATGACCGCCCTGCCCCGCCTGTCTCCTGCACGAGCCCTGACCGCCGTTCTGCTGGCCGCCGGCGCCCTGGCGCCCACCGCGCCGGCCTGGGCGCTCTACAAGGTGGTCGGCCCGGACGGCAAGGTCACCTACACCGACCGCCCGCCCGCCGATGCGCAGGCGCGCACCGAGTCCGTGTCGGCATCGGGCTCGGTGGTCGGCGGCACCGTGCTGCCGTTTGCGATCCGGCAGGTGGTGCAGCGCTTTCCGGTCACGCTCTACACCGGCAACAACTGCCAGCCCTGCGATGCCGGCCGCGCGCTGCTGATGACCCGCGGCGTGCCCTTCATCGAGCGCACGGTCAACACGCCGGAAGACGTGCAGGCGCTGCGCCGCGCCGAGCAGACCGACGGCCTGCCGCTGCTGCGCGTGGGCGGCCAGCAGATCCCCGGCTTTGCGGCATCCGAGTGGAACAGCTACCTGGATGCCGCCGGCTATCCGCGCCAGTCGGTGCTGCCGGCCAGCTTCAAGCAGCCGCCCGGCACGCCGCTGGCACCGCGCAGCGCCGCATCGGCGCCGGCTGCGGCTTCTGCCGCGCCCACGCCGGCGCCGGCCACCGCGCCAGCCACCCCGGCACCCGGCGGCAGCGGGCCGTCCAACTTCCGCTTCTAGCCGGCTGTCGTCCTGCCCGCCGTCACCATGCTGATCGTCCTGTCACCCGCCAAGAGCCTCGACTACGAGACCGCACCCACCGTCTCGCGCCACACGCTGCCGCAGTTCACCGCACAGTCGGCGGAGCTGATCGACATCCTGCGCGGCTACACGCCGGCGCAGCTCGCCGAGCTGATGAGCCTGAGCGACGCCCTGGCCACGCTCAACGTCGCACGCTATGGCGCGTGGTCCAGCGAGTTCACCCGCGACAACAGCAAGCAGGCCGTGCTCGCCTTCAACGGCGACGTCTACGAGGGGCTGGACGCGCCCAGTCTGTCGGCTGAGGACCTGGCCTGGGCGCAGGACCACCTGGCCATCCTCAGCGGCCTGTACGGGATCCTGCGCCCGCTGGACTGGATGCAGCCCTACCGCCTGGAGATGGGCACCCGGCTGCCCAACCCGCGCGGCAAGGATCTCTACGCCTACTGGGGCGACCGCCTGGCCGAGCACCTGAACAAGCGGCTGGCGCGCGAGCCGCAGCCCATCGTGCTCAACCTGGCCTCGCAGGAGTACTTCAGGGCGATCGAGCGGCCCAGCCTGAAGGCGCAGGTGGTGGAGTGCGCCTTCGAGGACTGGAAGAACGGCGCCTGGAAGATCATCAGCTTCCACGCCAAGCGCGCCCGCGGCCTGATGGCGCGGCATGCCATCGTCAAGCGCGCCGGCGCTCCTGAGGATCTGCTGGACTTCGCCAGCGAGGGCTATGCCCACGACCCGGCCGCATCCACGCCGCAGCGGCTGGTCTTTCGCCGCAGGGCGGCCGCCTGACCATGCCGCAGCAGCCGGCCACCGACGAGCTGCGCCGCTGGGTGGCCGATCAGCGCCGCGCCGGCCAGGCCGATGCCGAGCTGCTGTCGGCCATGCGAGCCGGCGGCTGGCCCGACGAGGCCGCGCGCCAGGCGCTGCAGCCGCCGCCGGCCCCCGGCAGGTCGTCGGCCCCCGCGCTGGCCGGCCCTCAGGGCGCCGGCTGCATCGACGTGGACGGCCATGCCGTGACCGTGCTGTGCCGGCTGCGCAAGCCGGATCTGGTCGTGCTGGGCGGCTTGCTCAGCGCGCACGAGTGCGAATCGCTCATCGCCCTGGCCCGCCCTCGCCTGGCCCGCTCGGAGACGGTGGACACGCGCACCGGCGCCAGCGAGGTGAACGCCGCGCGCACCAGCGACGGCATGTTCTTCCAGCGCGGCGAAAACCCGCTGTGCCAGCGCCTCGAGCAGCGCATCGCCCGGCTGCTGGACTGGCCGGTGGACCACGGCGAAGGGCTGCAGGTGCTGCGCTACCGCCCGGGCGCGGAGTACAAGCCGCACTACGACTACTTCGACCCGACGCACCCCGGCACGCCGGCGGTGCTGCGCCGCGGCGGCCAGCGCGTGGCCACGGTAGTGATGTACCTGAACACGCCGGCGCGCGGCGGCGCCACGGTCTTCCCCGACGTGGGCCTGGAGGTGCAGCCGGTGCAGGGCCATGCGGTGTGCTTCGGCTATGCCGCGCCCGATCCGGCCACGCTCAGCCTGCATGGCGGCGCGCCCATCATCGACGGCGAGAAATGGGTGGCCACCAAGTGGCTGCGCGAGCGCCGCTTCGACTGAAAGACCAAGGCCGGCCCGCCGGCCGGCAGCCGGCCTGAGCGTCGTCAGCCCGCAGCAAAGAATCACCGCGGCGTGACGGTCAACAGAGCCTTCCGGGGGGCGTTATGCAGGTGAGCGCTCTTTGCTCATCCTTCATCCCACCCGGAGTCATCCCATGAAGAAACTGCTTGCCGCCGTCGTCGCCTCTGCCTTCACGATGGGCGCCTTCGCCGCCGCCGACACCGCGCCGGCCGCTGCCGCTGGCGCCGCACCGGCTGCCTCTGCGGCCAAGCCGGCGCATACGGCCAAGAAGGCTCATGCCAAGGCCAGCCACAAGACCAAGGCTTACAAGGCACACAAGGCCGAGAAGGCCGCTTCCGCCGCTTCGTCCTGACCCGCAAGCGACACAGCCGGCAGGGCCCGGCTGTGTCGCATTGAATATCTGACGCCGAGCGTTCTCAGTGCTCGACGTTCCGCTGGCGGAGGCTTCAGCGCTCGTCGCGCGGCTTGCGCGAGCCCATCGCGGGCTTGCCGCCACCGGACAGGCCGCTGCCGCCAGCCGGCCGCGGCCCGCGCGGCTTGTTCGTCGCATGATGGCCGGGCGCCGCATGCGCCGGGCCGTGGTGGCCCCGGCCGCCGGAGCCAGGAACCGGCCGCGCCGAACGACCGCCGCCGCCGTTGCCGCCGCCCGGCTTGGCGCCGCCGAACAGCGTGCGCCGGCCCAGCTGGATGGGCTCGGCCACGGCATGGGGATCCGGCTCGAAGCCCGGGATCACCTCGCGCGGGATGCTGCGCTTGATCAGCTTCTCGATGCCGGCCAGGAAGCCTTCCTCATCGACGCAGACCAGCGAAATCGCCTCGCCCTGCGCGCCGGCACGGCCGGTGCGACCGATGCGGTGGACGTAGTCTTCCGGCACGTTGGGCAGCTCGTAGTTGACGACGTGCGGCAGCTGGTCGATGTCGATGCCTCGCGCGGCGATGTCGGTGGCCACCAGCACGCGCAGCGTGCCCGCCTTGAACTCGCCGAGTGCCCGGGTGCGCGCGCCCTGGCTCTTGTTGCCATGGATGGCCATGGCGGTGATGTCGCTCTTGTTCAGGTGCTCGGCCAGGCGGTTGGCCGCGTGCTTCATGCGCGTGAAGACCAGCACCTGGAACCAGTCGTGCTCCTGGATCAGATGCACCAGCAGGTCCTTCTTGCGGTCGCGGTCCACCGGGTGGACCTTCTGCAGCACGGTGTCGGCCGCGGCATTGCGGCGCGCCACCTCGATCACCTGCGGCCGGTCGAGCAGCCGCTCGGCCAGCGCCTTGATCTCGTCGGAGAAGGTGGCCGAGAACAGCAGGCTCTGCTTCTTGGCCGGCAGCAGGGCCAGCACCTTGCGGATGTCATGGATGAAGCCCATGTCGAGCATGCGATCGGCTTCATCGAGCACGAAGTGCTCGACATGGCTGAGATCCAGCGTGCCCTGCTGGTGGTGGTCCAACAGCCGGCCGGGGGTGGCCACGACGATGTCCACGCCGGCGCGCAGACGGTCTACCTGCGGGCCCATGCCCACGCCGCCGAACATCACCATCGAAGTCAACGGCAGGTACTTGCCGTAGGTGCGCACGCTTTCCTCGACCTGGGCGGCCAGCTCGCGGGTGGGCGTGAGGATGAGCGCGCGGATGGGCCGTCGGCCGCGTTGCTGGGGCGCCGGGCGCGCGGCCAGCTGATGCAGCAGCGGCAGCGTGAAGCCGGCCGTCTTGCCGGTGCCGGTCTGGGCGCCGGCCAGGAGGTCGCCACCGGCCAGCACGGCGGGAATGGCTTGGAGCTGGATGGGGGTCGGAGTGGAGTAACCGGCTTCGGAAACCGCCTTGAGCAGCGGCTGGGCCAGGCCCAGGGATTCAAACGACATCGGAAAAGGCGACCCTCGGCGCAATGGTTGTTCGTTGTTGTCGGGACCGGCTTTCCGAGCGTGAAAACCAGCGTTGTCGGATTGTAAGCAGGCATTTACATGACTGGCGCCCTGCGTCAGCCGGCGCCCGTGCGCACAGGGGGCCCCCGTAGAATCCTTGGCATGTCCTATCTGGTCCTGGCCCGCAAATACCGTCCTCGCAACTTCGAGGAGATGGTGGGCCAGTCGCACGTGGTGCAGGCGCTGTCCAACGCGCTGACCCAGCAGCGGCTGCACCATGCCTATCTGTTCACCGGCACCCGCGGCGTGGGCAAGACCACGGTCTCGCGCGTGCTGGCCAAGTCGCTCAACTGCACGGGCCCGGATGGACAGGGCGGCATCACCGCCCACCCCTGCGGCGTGTGCGAAGCCTGCCGCGACATCGACAGCGGCCGCTTCGTCGACTACGTGGAGCTGGACGCCGCCTCCAACCGCGGCGTGGAAGAGATCTCCCAGCTGCTGGACCAGGCCGTCTACAAGCCGGTGGTCGGCCGCTTCAAGGTCTACCTGATCGACGAAGTGCACATGCTGTCCACCACCGCCTTCAACGCGATGCTGAAGACGCTGGAGGAGCCGCCCGAGTACCTCAAGTTCGTGCTGGCCACGACCGACCCGCAGAAGGTGCCGGTCACGGTGCTGTCGCGCTGCCTGCAGTTCAACCTGCGGCCGATGCCGGCGCAGACGGTCTTTGAGCACCTGCAGACCATCACCCAGGCCGAGTCCATCACCGCCGAGCCCGCTGCGCTGCGCCTGATCGCGCGTGCGGCGCGCGGCTCCATGCGCGATGCGCTGTCCCTGACCGACCAGGCCATCGCCTTCGGTGGCGGTGCGCTGCAGGAGGCGGCCGTGCGGCAGATGCTGGGCTCGGTGGACCGCGGCCATGTGCTGCGCATCCTGCAGGCCCTGGCCGATGCCAACGGCGCCGCGCTGGTAGCGGCGGTGGAGAACCTGCGCACCCTGGGTCTGCCGGCCGCCGGCACGCTGGAGGAGCTGGCCGAGATCGCCCAGCGCATGGCGGTCCTCCAGGCCGTGCCGCAGGCCGCAGACCAGGACGACCCCGACGCGGGCGCGCTGGCCGAGCTTGCCCAGGCCTTTGCCGCCGACGAGACCCAGCTGCTCTACAGCATCGCGCTGCACGGCCGCGCCGAGCTGCCGCTGGCGCCCGATGAACATGCCGGGCTGCTGATGGTGCTGCTGCGCATGCTGGCCTTCCGCGGCGGCGACGCGGGCCGCCCCGGCGCGGACACCCGGCGCAGCGCCGGCCCGCACGATGCTGAGGCGCCGCAGGCGCAGCCCGTCCCCGCCGCCGGGCCCGACCGAAGGGCCGCGCCCACACCCTCGTCCCGGCCACCTGCCCCGGAGGCCGCCCAAGCGCCGGCCCAGGGCGGCCACGACGAAGGCCACGACGAAGGCTACGGCGAAGGCTACGGCGAAGGCGACGGCGGCCCGGCAGCGCGCCCGTTCACCGCAACAGACGACGCACGGCCTGCGGCGCGCTCAGCCGATGGCGCCCCCGCGCAAGCGCCCGCCGCCGATGCCCGGCCGCTGGTGCGCCCGCGCCAGGCGGCCGTCACGCACCTGGCAGCACAACCCCCCGAGACGCGAGCCAAGGAGCCGGTTGACGAACGGCAGGACGATCTGCGGGATGAACGGCCGGATGAACGGCCGGATGAACTGCCGGCCGAGCCGCCCAGCCTCGGTGATGACGAGCCGCCGCATCCTGCCGGCCCCGGCAGCACACCCGCCCCGCAGGCCCGCGCGGCCGCGGGCATCGCATTGCAGGCGCAGCCCTCAGCCGCAGTCCAGCCGACCCAGGCTTCGGGCGATCGGCCTGTTGGTCTGCCCGCCAACCCGCTGGGCGAGCGCTGGGCCGAGCTCGTGCGCCGCATGGCTGCAGACGGCCTGATCAACGCCCTGGTGCGCGAGTTGGCCTTCCAGGCCGAGTGCGTGGCCATCGACGATGCTGCCGAGCCGCAGACCTGGCGCCTGCGCGTGGAGCGCGAGAGCCTGCGCGGCCCTGCCCACCGCGACCGGCTGCAGGCGGCGCTCACCCAGGCCCTGGGCCGGCCGGTGCGGCTGGACGTGGAGGCCGGCATCGCCCAGGACAGCCCGGCCCGCCGCGACGCCGCCGAGCGCGAGCGCCGCCAGGCCGCCGCCGAGGCCCTGATCCGCCAGGACGACACCGTGGTCGCCCTGCTGCAGCAGTTCAAGACGGCACGCATCGTGCCCGGGTCGATCCGGCCCGTCTGATCCACCGACCGCCGCCGATACCGAGGCGGCTCCAACCGAGGACATCCCATGCTCAAAGGACAACTCGCCGGGCTGATGAAGCAGGCCCAGCAGATGCAGGACAACCTCAAGCGCGCCCAGGACGAGCTGGCGCAGATCGAGGTCGAGGGCCAGTCCGGTGCCGGCCTGGTCAAGGTCGTGATGACCTGCAAGCACGACGTCAAGCGC
The DNA here is from genome assembly GCA_016219375.1 of Burkholderiales bacterium. Classification (GTDB taxonomy): domain Bacteria; phylum Pseudomonadota; class Gammaproteobacteria; order Burkholderiales; family Burkholderiaceae_C; genus Aquabacterium. Next base: position 171,447 of record JACRNC010000015.1, on the reverse strand, counting down.
GTGACCATCGACCCCAGCCTGCTGGCCGACGACAAGGACATGCTGGAGGACCTGGTGGCCGCCGCCTTCAACGACGCCGTGCGCCGCGCCGAGGAGACCAGCGCCGAGAAGATGGGCAAGCTCACCGCCGGCATGCCCATGCCGCCGGGCATGAAGTTCCCCTTCTGATTGACGCCGCAGCCCGTGGCCGGATCACTCGACGCCCTGATCGACGCGCTGCGGCGGCTGCCCGGCGTCGGCGTCAAGTCGGCCCAGCGCATGGCCTACCACCTGCTGCAGCACGACCGCAGCGGTGCCGTGCTCCTGGGCCGCGCGCTGCAGCAGGCCGCCACCGGCGTGCAGCACTGCAGCCGCTGCCACACCTTTACAGAGGGCGAGCTCTGCGGCGTGTGCGCCGACACCAGCCGTGACGCGCGGCTGCTGTGCGTGGTGGAGACCCCGGCCGACCAGGCCGCGCTGGAACGCACCGGCAGCTTCCGCGGCTACTACTACGTGCTGATGGGCCGCTTGAGCCCGCTGGACGGCGTGGGCCCGCGCGAGATCGGCCTGCCCGGCCTGGCCGAGCGGGCCACCGACGGCCGGGTGGAGGAGGTCATCGTCGCGACCAACTTCACCGCCGAGGGCGAGGCCACCGCCCACGTCATCGGCGAGATGCTGCGCCCACGCGGCCTGCAGGTCACACGGCTGGCGCGGGGCGTGCCGGTGGGCAGCGAATTGGAGTACGTGGACCTCGGTACCATCGCGCACGCCCTGGCGGACCGCCGCTGAAGCAAGGGCGCCGCAGCCGTGCCACGGCTGCGATCACACTACCGAGGAGAGCCCCATGACCATTGCCAACTGGTGCGTGCTGATCGCCGCACTGCTGCCCTTCGTCTGCACCATCACGGCCAAGTCGGTCGGCGTGGGCAAGTCGCGCCGCAACGGCGGCTACGACAACAACGACCCGCGCGGCTGGCTGTCGCGCCAGACCGGCCTGTCCCAGCGGGCCAACAGCGCCCAGGCCAACAGCTTCGAGGCGCTGCCCTTCTTCATCGGCGCGGTGGCCCTGGCCCAGCAGGGCGGCGCGGATCAGGGCTACATCGACCAGCTGGCGATGGCCTTCATCGGCCTGCGCGTGGTCTACATCGGCCTGTATTTCGCCAACCTGGCCACGCTGCGCAGCATCGTGTGGTTTGCCGCCATCGTCGCCAACGTGATGATCCTGCTGGCGCTGCGCTGAACCGGCTTGCGCGTCGGCCGCCCCCCGGGGGCGGCTGGCTCGCACGGCAGGTCTTGAGCAGGCAGCGCCGGGGCTCGACGTGGCGTACCGGCGGTCAGCCTCCCGGCCCAGGTGCTTGCGGCGATGGAAGCTGACGAGATGAACAGCCTGCCCGTCGATCTCCTGCCCGAGCGGGCGGCCCATGCACCGGGGCTCGCCACGCTGCTGGTGGCGGACCTGCACCTGGGCAAGGCGGCGGTCTTCCGCGCACGCGGCATCCCGGTGCCGCAGGGAACGACCAGCGACACGCTGCAACGCCTGTCGGCCGTGCTGGAGCGCACCGGCGCCCAGCGCCTGGTGGTGCTGGGCGACTTCCTGCACGCGCGCGAAAGCCATGCCGCACCGACGCTGGACGCCCTTGCCCGCTGGCGCCGGCGGCACCGCGAGCTGCACTGCACCATCGTCCCGGGCAACCATGACCGCCACGCCGGCACGGTGGGGGCGGAATTCGGCTTCCACATCGAGCCCGATGTCTGGCAGGCCGATGGCCTGATCGGCTGCCACGAGCCGCCATCCGGCGCCGAGCACGACATGCCCGGCGCCGCATCACCGCTGATCCTGGCCGGCCACCTGCACCCGGTGGTCGTGCTGCGCACCCGCCGCGAGCGCCTGCGCCTGCCCTGCTTCTGGCTGCGTGGCCGGGTGCTGACCTTGCCGGCCTTCGGAGCCTTCACCGGCGGCTGGGAGGTGGACCCGCGCCAGGGGCTGGCTTGGGCCGTCACACCGGAACAAGTGTGGCCCGTACCCTCAATGGGCGCCGGCAGCTGACGGCGGCGCGGCGCGCAGTGGGCTGCGAAGCCGAAGGCGCTCAGCCCAGCAGCTTCTTCAGCGGCGCGGGAAGGCCGTAGGCGGCTAGCTCCCCGCGCGCAACCCAGCGCCCGCTTGTCGGCTCGCTGACCAGCGTGGCAGTCGAGCCGGTGGAGACGCCGCCCAGATGCCGGTCAGTCCACGCGGCAGCTTGGTCATCACGGGCGAGCACCAGGCGCTGCGGATGCAGCGTCCAGTCGAAATGGGTCAGCGCATGCTGCACCAGAGGCTGGGGCTCGACAGCCGGGTCGCCCAGGCCTGCCTGCGCCAGGGCATGCCGCAGCGCCGCCTCGCTGTCGAACACCGGCAGGCTCCACAGGCCGGCCCACACGCCCGACGGCGGGCGCTGCTCCAGCCAGATGCGGCCCTCGTGCTCCAGCCACAGCCACCAGCTTTCGCGCGCACCGCGCACCAGGCGGCGGCTCTTGACCGGATAGGCCAGAGGCTGGCCTTCGCGGGCAGCGGTGCACAGGTTGCTCAGCGGGCAGACCACGCAGGCCGGGCGGCGCGTGGTGCAGACGGTGGCCCCCAGGTCCATCAGGCCCTGGGTGTAGGCCGGCATGTCGGCAGCCGCCGGCGGCAGCAGATCTTGCGCCGCCTGCCACAGCGCGCGCTCCTGGCGCTTGTCGGCCAGGTCGCCGGCGTGGCCGAGCACGCGGGCCAGCACGCGCTTGACGTTGCCGTCGAGGATGGCCGCGCGCTCGTCGAAGCAGAAGGCGGCGATCGCCGCTGCCGTGCTCGGGCCGATGCCGGGCAGCTCGGCCAACGCCGGCGCGGTAGCCGGGAAGCGCCCGGCATGCTCGGCCATCACCACCTGTGCGCAGCGGTGCAGGTTGCGCGCCCGGCTGTAGTAGCCCAGGCCCGCCCAGGCGGCCAGCACCTCGTCCAGCGGTGCAGCCGCCAGCGTCGCCACGTCCGGGAAGCGCTGCAGGAAGCGCCCGTAGTAGCCCAGCACGGTGGCCACCTGGGTCTGCTGCAGCATGATCTCCGACAGCCAGACGCGGTAGGGATCGCGCACCTGCCAGGGCAGGTCATGCCGGCCGTGGCTGCGCTGCCAGGCGACGACCTGGGCGGCGAAGCCGGCACCCAGGGCCGCCACGCGGCCGTCCAGCGGGGCAGCGACCCGGGCGGCCGATGTGATGGGCGAAGTCATGGGAGCGGAGAAGCGGAGCGGGCTGCGCGGGCTGCGCGAGGCGCGCGAGGCGCGCGAGGTGCGCGAGGTGCGCGAGGTGCGCGAGGTGCGCGAGGTGCGCGAGGTGCGCGAGTGTGCCGCCACCTGGCATGCCGTGGTGGCGGCCCGGACGGGCCGGCGCAAAGCTGCCGGGCCGCTCAGCCCCCCCTCAGGCGCGAGCGTGGCGGCCCGGCTCCTGGGTCGGCTCGACCAGCCTGACGGCCGGCCCAGCATCCGGGGTAGCCGGCCCGGCCAGGGCCTGGGCGCTGGCAGCCTGCTCCAGCACTGCGTCCACCGCTTCGCCCAGCCGCTGCAGCGTCTGCTGCAGGGCCTCGTCCTGGGTCTGCAGCTCGGTCAGGCGGGATTCCAGGTCGCCCGCAGCCAGCTGGATGCGCTCAAGAGCCTCCTGCCGGCGCTTGAAGGCGCGGCGGCGCTCGCGCAGCTGGGCGTCCACCTGGGCCGACGCCGTCTTGTTCCACAGCTCCAGCTCGCTGCTGGCGTTCTCGAAGACCACGCGCAGGCGCGAGACCAGCATGCGGCGGAACTGCGCCTGAAAGCGCGGCTGCGCCAGCCGGATGGCCTGGCCCAGGCCGAGGTACTGCACGTAGTTGCGCTCGATCACCGTCAGGTCGTCGGCGAAGCGGGCCAGGTCGGGCTGCGGCTCAAGTGCGAGGCTGAAGCCGAATTCGGCATTCAGCCGGGAGAAGGCCGCGGTCAGCATGGCGTGGATCTCGCCAGCGCGCTGGTGCGCCTCGCGCAGGTAGCCGCGCAGCTCCTCGCAGGTCTCGGTGAAGACGCGGCGCGCGCCGATCAGCAGCAGCGAGCTGCCCAGCTCCTGCTGGAAGCGCTCCACCGGCTCGCGCAGGCGGTCGGACGTGAGCCCGAGCAGTGCGTCCTTGAGCATGCGGCTGTGCACGCTGCGCATGGCGGCGAGCTTGGTGGTGCACTGCTCGAACTCGGCCGCCTCGGCCTGCGTGCGCTGCAGCATCAGCTGCACCTTGCCCGCGCTCTTGCCGCGCAGGCCGCGCAGCTCCAGCATCTGCTCGGCCCCCTGGCGGCGCTGGTCGTTGAGCGTGCGCACGATCTGCGCCTGCAGCTGGCGCACGCCGTCCATCGCGCCCTGGGCCAGCATCTCGCGCCGGCGCGGCAGCAGGCCTTCGGACAACGCGGCCTCCAGGCCCAGGATGCGGCTGGCCTCCACCTGGGCCGCATCGCCCTCCACCCGGCCGGCGAGCGCTTGGCGGGCCGAGATGGGGAACACCTGCGAGCGCGTGATGCCCAGGTCGCGGGCCACGGTGTCGCACTGGCGCTCGATGACCTTGGCCACCTGCTGCGGCGTGCTCAGCGGGTCGGCGAGCGAGTCGATCTTGTTGAGCGCGACAAAGCGCGCCAGCGCCGGGCCGCCCAGGTGATCACGCCAGATGGCGAGATCCGACTTGGTCACGCCCGTGTCTGCACCCAGGATGAAGACCGTGGCATGGGCCGAGGGCAGCAGGCCCAGCGTCAGCTCGGGCTCGGTGCCGATGGCGTTGAGCCCGGGCGTGTCCAGCACCACCAGCCCGCGCTTGAGCAGCGGGTGCGGCAGGTTGATGCGGGCATGGCGCCAGGCGGGCACCTCGACGCGGCCTTCGGCGTCGAGCGGGGGGTTGTCGTCGGCCCGCTCGTCGTCCCAGAAGCCCAGGGCCTTGGCTTCTTCCAGCGGCACGACGCGGGTGCGCATGACCTCCTGCAGCGCCTGGGCCATGTCGTCCGGGCGGGAGAGATCGAGCTCGATGCGCGTCCACCAGCGCGGCTGGTGGCGCAGCTCGGTGAGCGACGCGGCCTCCAGCCGGGTCTCGATGGGCAGCAGCACCAGGCCCACCGGCTCGTCGGCATCAAAGCCCAGCTCCACCGGGCACATGGTGGTGCGCCCCGGCGTGGCCGGCAGCATGCGCCGGCCGGTCTCGGCAAAGAAGATGGCATTGATCAGTTCGGACTTGCCGCGCGAGAACTCGGCCACGAAGGCGACGATGAGCTTCTCGCCAGCCAGTCGCGCGCGCATGGCGTCGAACCAGCCGGCCTGCGATTCGTCCAGCAGATGCTCGTCGCGCACCAGCCGCGCCAGGCGGCCCAGGCGGGCATCCAGGGCCGCGCGCCAGGCGCTTAGCTCGTCGAGCTGGCGGGCAAAGGTCGGGGCGGAGTTCTGCGTCATGGCCGGGATGCTGCCTGCTCGGCGAGCTTGCAAAAGGGCGAAGAATCATGGTATCCGAGGGCTGATCGCAGCCAGGGCGAGGGCCGGCAGCGTTACCACACCGTTACCACATGGCGCCCGGGCGCGGGCCTTTGACGCGATCGGCCTGGGCCGACCAGGCCGCGGACGCAGCCGCAGCCGGGCTTCCCTTCTCACCGCTTCTGGCAGACGGCGCAGAAGAAGGTCGATCGCTGCGCCTGCACGATGCGCCGCACCGGGGAGCCGCAGACGCGGCAGGGCTGGCCCTCGCGGCCGTAGACGCGGGTCTCCAGCTGGAAGGCGCCCGGGTCGCCGTGCGCGTCCTTGAAGTCGCGCAGGCTGCTGCCGCCCACCTCCACCGCCCGGCGCAGCACCGCGCGCACGGCGTCCAGCAGCCGGTCACAGCGCGGGCGGCTGAGCCTGCCGGCGGGCAGTCGCGGGTCGATGCCCGCCATGAACAGCGCCTCGCAGGCGTAGATGTTGCCCGCGCCCACCACCACGTCGCCCGCCATCAGCACCGGCTTGACCGCCGCGCGCCGGCCGCGCCAGGCGGCGTGCAGGTCGGCGCCGGTCAGCGTGTCGTCGAAGGGCTCGCGGCCCAGGCCGGCCAGCAGCCGCGCGGCCATGCCGGCATCCAGCGACGGGCTCCAGACCACCGCGCCGAAGCGCCGCGGGTCGGTCAGGCGCAGCACGCCGCGGTCGGTGATCAGGTCCATGTGGTCGTGCACGCCGACGGCCGCGCTGGCGGACGAAAAGCTCAGCGAGCCCGACATGCCCAGGTGGATCAGCAGCCCGCCGGCGGGCTCGGTGCCTGCCCTTTCCTGCCGGGCCAGCGGCAGCCACAGGTACTTGCCCCGCCGCTGCACCGCCCCGACCAACGTGCCGGCCAGGCCGGCCGGATCGGCCCCCAGCGGCCAGCGCAGCGGTTTGCCCAGCCGCAGTGCCGCCACGCGCGCACCGAGGATGCGGTCGGCAAAGCTCTGCCGGGTGACTTCGACTTCGGGCAGCTCGGGCATGGGGCGGGATTATCCAAAGCGGCCAAGCCTGGCGCCGCGCCGCCCATGCCCGCCGGCCAGCGCCGCGACATGCCCCCTCCCTAGAATGGCCCGACGCCACAGGAGCCTGCATGCCCCTTGACTCATACGCCGCGCGGCGCACCCCGCTGTCCGCCAAGCACCGAGCTGATCAGGCTCGATCCGACGCCTGCGCCGATCATCCGGCTCAATCCCACGCCAGCGCCGATGCGGCGCGCGCCGCCCGCCGTGCCATGCGGGCCGGCCCCTCGCCCCACAGCGTCGCCCGCGCGGCGGCCGCCCGGTGCGCCGCCGCCGCGCTCGCCCTGCTGGGCAGCCTGGCCGCTCAGCCTGCGCTGGCCGCGCCCCAGGCAACGACTGCCCCTCATGCCCCGCCCGGCTCCGACGCCGCCCGCGCGGCCGCCGCGCAGGTGCCGCGCTCGGACATGGACGCGCGGCTGTTCTACGAGGTGCTGGTCGGCGAGATGCAGCTGCGCGAAGGCCAGCCCAGCACCGCCTACGAAATCATCCTGGACGCCGCCCGCCGCACCAAGGACGAGCAGCTCTTCCAGCGCGCGGTGGAGATCGCCGTGCGCGGCCAGTCGGGCGAGCAGGCCCTGGCCGCCGCCCGCGCCTGGCGAGTCGCCCTGCCCCAGTCCCGCGCCGGCCATGAATACACCGCGCAGATCCTGCTGGCCCTGGGCCGCCCGGGCGAGGCCGTCGAGCCCCTGCGCGACCTGCTGCGCCTGACGCCGCAGGAGCAGTTGCCCGGTGCCCTGGCCACCATCCCGCGCCTGATGGTCCGCGTGCAGGACCGTCAGGAGGCCGCGCGCTACGTCGACGAGATCACCACCCCCTTCCGCACGCAGGAAGGCGCCGCCGCAAGTGCGTGGGCAGCCAGCGGCTGGGGCTGGCTGGCCGCGGACGACAGCGACCGCGCGCTGGACGCCCTGCGCCGTGCGCTGGGTGCATCGGCCGCAGACGAATCCGCCGGCCTGCTCGCCGTCGAGCTGACCAAGACCCGGCCCGCCGCCGAAGAGCTGCTGCAGACCCACCTGCAGGCCCGGCCCGACAGCGCCCTGGTGCGCCTGGCCTACGCCCGCCGCCTGATCGAATCGCAACGCCTGGCACCGGCGGCCGAGCAACTGGAGTTGGCCACCAAGCTGCGCCCGGAATATGGCGGCGCCTGGATCACGCTGGGCGCCGTGCGGCTGGACCTCAAGCAGCCGGCCCAGGCCGAGGCGGCACTCAACCGCTACCTGGCGCTGCGCGAAAGCGCCCGCCGTGCCGAAGCCCAGGCACAGGCCCAGGCCCGTGCCCAGGCGGCATCCGCCCCCGACGGGGCCGACACCGCACCCGGCACCCCGGTGGTGTTGAGCACCGATGCCGCCACCGCCGAGCAGGACGCCCAGGCCTATCTGCTGCTGGCCCAGGCCGCCGAGCAGCGCGGCAACCTGCGCCAGGCCCAGTCGTGGTTGGACCGCATCCCCGAGCAAGGCAGCAGCCTGCTCGTGCAGATGCGCCGCGCCAGCCTGCTCGCCCGCCAGGGCCGGCTCGACCAGGGCCTGGCACTGCTGCAGCGCGCGCCCGCTGCCACCGACGTCGAGGAACGCGCGCGCTTCCAGGCGCAGTCCGCCTTGCTGCGCGAGGCGCAGCGCTGGCAGGCGGCCTACGACCTGCTGCAGCAGGCGGTCACGCGCTTCCCGCAGGACGCCGACCTGCTCTACGAGCAGGCTATGGTGGCCGAGAAGCTGCGCCGCTATGACGACATGGAGCGGCTGCTGCGCCGCATCATCGAGATCGACCCCAAGCACTACCACGCGCACAACGCCCTGGGCTTCAGCCTGGCCGATCGCGGCCTGCGTCTGGAAGAAGCCCGCCGGCTGATCGTGCGCGCGCTGGAGCTCTCGCCCGGCGACCCCTTCATCACCGACAGCCTGGGCTGGGTCGAGTTCCGCCAGGGCCGCCTGGACGAAGCGCGCCGCCTGCTGCAGCAGGCCTACGACGGCAAGCCCGACCCGGAGATCGCCGCCCATCTCGGCGAGGTGCTCTGGGCCCAGGGCCAGCGCGACGAAGCCCGGCGCATCTGGCGCGAGGGCCAGCAGCGCGACCCGGCCAACCAGACGCTCCGAGACACGCTCAAGCGGCTGAAGGTGCGGCTCTGATGCAGCAGATCCGCATGTGGCCGGTGGGCCGCCGGCACACCGAAGCCCGGCATGCCGGTGCGCCAAGCATCAGCGGGCAGTACGCGGACCCGCTTCACGCCAGCTCGGTGCCCAGCCCCACCCGGCGCGCCGCGGCCGCCTGGCTCCTCGCCTGCACACTGCTGCCCGGCTGCGCCACCGCACCGTCGGCCTGGCCGCCGCTGCCGCCCGGCCAGCTCAGCGGCCGGCTGGCCGTGCGCCCGCTGGATGAACCGGGCCAGGGCTTCTCCGGCGCCTTCGACTTTGAAGGCGCACCCGACAACGGCCGCCTGCGCCTGAGCACCCCGCTGGGCACCGTCGTCGCCGAGGCCCGCTGGGCCGGCGAGCGCGCGCAGTTCACCGGGCCCGACGGCAGCCGGCGCAGCGGCCGGCTCGACGACCTGGCCGAAGACGCCCTGGGTGAGCGCCTGCCCGTCGCGGCGCTGCTCGCCTGGGTCCGCGGCCAGCCCGCAGCCGGCGTACCGGCCGATCCCCTGCCCCCGCCGCAGGCCGGCTTCAGCCAACTCGGCTGGCGCATCGACCTGGCCCAGCAGGGCGAGGGCTGGGTGATTGCCGAGCGCGAGGCGCCTCCGCGCGTGCGTGTGCGCATCAAGCTCGACCGCTGATCCGACCGCCGACCCATGCGCGCCCTGTACGACCTGCCGGCACCGGCCAAGCTCAACCTCTTCCTGCACGTCACCCGCAAGCGCGCCGACGGCTACCACCTGCTGCAGTCCGTCTTCGTGCTGATCGACTGGCAGGACACGCTGCACATCGAACGCCGCAACGACGGCCGCCTGCACCGCCACGACCTGGGCACGCACCTCCCGGCAGACGACCTCTGCCTGCGCGCCGCCCGCGCACTGCAGCAGGCCAGCGGCACCCCGCTGGGCGCCGACATCCACATCGACAAGCACATTCCCTGGGGCGCCGGCCTGGGCGGCGGCAGCTCGGATGCGGCCACCGTGCTGCTGGCGCTCAACCGGCTGTGGGAGCTGCACTGGCCACGTCAACGGCTGCTGCAGCTTGCCGCCACGCTGGGCGCGGACGTCCCCTTCTTCATCCTCGGCCGCCCGGCCTGGGTCGAAGGCATCGGCGAGCAGCTCACGCCACTGCCGCCGTCAGCCGCGCTGCCCACCCACTACGCGGTCGTCAAGCCGCCTCAGGCCCTGCCCACCGCCGCCGTGTTTGCCAGCCCCCACTTGCTCATGTCAGAAAAGCCGGCTATAGTCGCAGACTTTCTTGCAGCCCCCCGGGGTTACGGTCGCAACGACCTGCAGGAGGCCGCCAAAGCCCTCAGCAGCGATGTGACCCAGGCCCTGGAGCTCTTGAGCGGCACGTTCGGCAACAGCCGGATGACCGGCTCCGGCAGCGCGGTGTTTGCCTGGACCAGCGACGTCCAGCACAGCGCCTGGACCGCAGCCCTGCCCCAAGGCTGGACGGGCCGCCTGTGTCAGGCCTTGCCGGCCCATCCGCTCGTCGGCTGGGCCAGCGACCCCGAAAACCGCGGGGCCGGCTGAAGCGACACAGGCTTGCAAGGAGCGGTTTTTGGTCACGGCGCAAGCCGTGACCTGTGTAGGGGAGTCGCCAAGTTGGTTAAGGCATCGGATTTTGATTCCGACATTCGAGGGTTCGAATCCTTCCTCCCCTGCCAACCTACACAGACGACATGCCGTGCAGCCCAGCGTCACATCGCGACCTCGGGCTCTTTCGGTCGATGACCGGCCGGCATCTCGCCACCTGACGGGAGTCCAGTCGCCCCGGTGCCTGACCGGGACCTCGCCACTGCCATCACCCTCCCGTCCCGCCTGATCCGTCCCCGCGCGCTGCAGCCCGGCAGCGCCATGCTGCAAGACGCAGCAGCGGTGGGCCAATCGCGACAGGCACTCTGTCTTCTGCCTCCCGGCGGCTTCCCACCGCCGCCTGCCCTTTTCCCGCCTCCAGACAAGCCCATGCTGTCCGACACCGTCATCTTCACCGGCAATGCCAACCCCGCCCTGGGCGAAGAAATCGCCCGCCACCTGGGCGTCGAGTTGGGCAAGGCATCCGTGGGCCGTTTCTCCGACGGCGAGGTGACGGTCGAGATCCAGCAGAACGTGCGTGGCCGCGAGGTCTTCGTCGTGCAGCCCACCTGCGCGCCGACCAACGACAACCTGATGGAGCTGCTGATCATGGTGGACGCGCTCAAGCGCGCCTCCGCCCAGCGCATCACGGCCGTCATCCCCTATTTCGGCTACGCCCGCCAGGATCGCCGGCCGCGCTCCACCCGCGTGCCGATCTCGGCCAAGGTCGTGGCCAACATGCTGGAAGCCGTGGGCGTCAACCGCCTGCTCACCATGGATCTGCACGCCGACCAGATCCAGGGCTTCTTCGACATCCCGGTGGACAACATCTATGCCTCGCCGGTGCTGCTGTCGGACCTGCAGTCCAAGAAGTACGAGAACCTCGTCGTGGTCAGCCCGGACGTGGGCGGCGTGGTGCGCGCCCGTGCGCTGGCCAAGCAGCTGGGCTGCGACCTGGCCATCATCGACAAGCGCCGTCCCAAGGCCAATGTGTCCGAGGTGATGCACGTCATCGGCGAGATCGAGAACCGCAACTGCGTGATCATGGACGACATGATCGACACCGCCGGCACGCTGGTGAAGGCTGCCGAGGTGCTCAAGGAGCGCAATGCCAAGAGCGTGTTCGCCTACTGCACGCACGCGGTCTTCTCCGGCCCGGCCATCGAGCGCATCAAGGGCTCGCAGCTCGACGAGGTGGTCATCACCAACACCATCCCGCTGAGCACCGAGGCCAAGGGCACGGGCAAGATCCGCCAGCTCTCCGTGGCCTTCCTCTTTGCCGAGACCATCCGCCGCATCTCCGACGGCGAGTCGGTCACCTCCCTCTTCGCGGAGCAGAACAACAACTTCTGATCCGCATGACCCGGGCTGCGGCGCCCTGCCGTGGCCCGTTTTCCAGCGCCTGGTCGCGGGCGCTATCACTTCAACTGGAGTCATCCATGAAATTCGTCGCATTCGAGCGCCAACTGCAGGGGACCGGAGCGAGCCGCCGCCTGCGTCGCGCCGGCAAGGTCCCGGGCATCGTCTACGGTGCCGGCCAGCCCGCCACCATCGAGCTGGACCACAACGCCCTCTTCCACGCCCTGAAGAAGGAAGCCTTCCACTCCTCCATCCTGGAGATGGAGCTCTCCGGCAAGACCGAGAAGGTCCTGCTGCGCGACGTGCAGATGCATGCCTTCAAGCCGCAAGTGCTGCACGTGGACTTCCAGCGCGTGGACGCCACGACCCGCATCCAGAAGAAGGTGCCGCTGCACTTCGTCAACGAAGCGGAGGCGCCCGCCGTCAAGCTGGACAAGTGCGTGATCAACCACGTGGTCTCCGAGCTGGAGATCGAATGCCTGGCCGAGAAGCTGCCCGAATTCCTGACCATCGACTTGGGCAACCTGCAGAAGGGCCAGTCGCTGCACGTGGAAGACGTCAAGTTCGACGCCGGCATCAAGATCGTCACGCACGGCCGCAAGAACCCGGTGATCGCCACCGTGGTCGAGCCGGTGGCCGAGGAAGTCATCGTGGCCGCCGCCCCGGCTGCTGCGCCTGCCAAGGGCAAGGCCGCCAAGGGCAAGAAGTGATGCCTCGCCGGCCATGTGCCGGCCTGTGCGCTCCCTGCTGAGCCGCGCAGCTCACTGCCTGACAAGCCCCGCTCAAGCGGGGCTTGCCGTTTGTGGGCCCCGGCCGGCATGCTGGCCGGCCCCGTGCGATGCCGCATCTGTGCGCCGGCTTGCTCCACTTGCTGCGGCCCTGGCCGCTGCCTCCCATGATTCGACTCTTCGTCGGCCTCGGCAACCCGGGGCCGGAATACGACGCCACGCGGCACAACGCCGGCTTCTGGTGGGTGGACGCGGTCGCCCGCAAGCTGGGCGTGACGCTGCAGCCCGACCGCAGCTATCACGCCCTGGTGGCGCGGGCCAACCTGCCCGGCGGCCCGGTGTGGCTGCTGCAGCCGCAGACCTACATGAACCTCTCGGGCAAGTCGGTCGCCGCACTGGCCCGCTTCTTCAAGATCGCGCCGCAGGAGATCCTGGTGGCGCACGACGAGCTGGACCTGCTGCCCGGCGACATGAAGCTCAAGCAAGGCGGCAGCCATGCCGGCCACAACGGCCTGAAGGACATCCAGGCCCAGCTGGGCGATGCAGGCTTCTGGCGGCTGCGCCTGGGCATCGGCCACCCGGGCGACCGCGCCGAGGTGGCGGCCTATGTGCTGCGCAAGCCGCCCGGGGCCGAACGCGAGGCGCTGGAGGGCTGCATCGACCGCTCGCTGCCGGCGCTCGACGCCTTCCTGGCTGGCGACATGGAGCGGGCGGTGCGGCTGATCCACGCCAAGCCGCAGCGGCCCAAACCGCCCCGGCCCGCCGCAGCCCCGTCGCGCGCGCCCGCCTCCCCGCCGTCTTCCCCGTCTGTACCCGCTGCGACGGGCACACCTGCTGCCGCCGATGCAGCCGGCGCGGCGCCCGGCCATCCTGCGCCTGGCCAGCCCAAGGCAGGCAGCGACCGGGCCTGAGCCGGCCGCTGCCGCAGCTTCACGCAACGCTCGACGCAGCTCATCCATCCACTCGACCGCCTTGCCGACATGGACCACGACCGCGCCCTGCCCACCCTCCGCCGTGCCGGCCCTCGCACGAACCGCCGCGCCGTGCTGGCTGCCACGCTGCTGATGCTGGCGCTGGGTGCATCGGGCACCGCGTCGGGCGAGCCGATCTACCGGTGCGGCAACAGCTTCTCGCAGTTGCCCTGTCCCCAGGCGCAGGTGATCGAGCCGCGCGACGACTCGCCCCGGGCGGAGGATGTGCGCGCCACGCGGCAAGTGGCCGAACGCGATGCGGCGCTGGCCGCGGAGCTGGCCCGCGAGCGCGAGCGGCGCGAGAAGCTGGCGGCCCGCCAAGGCGCGGCATCGCTCAGCCGCGCCGCGCGGCAGGGCGACGCACAGGACGGCACCGCCGCACGGGCCGGGAAGAAGCCTTCTAGCAAGTCATCGTCGAGCCGGGCGCACAGGCGCGCCACCCACCCATCCGACGACTTCACCGCCGTGGTCCCCGGCTCCAGCCGCAAGCGCGGCGGCAGTTGATCCGGCTTCAGGCGGATGGGCCGGCGCAGCCCGAGCCGCGCAGCTCAGACGGCAAGGCCATGCGCAACGGCCACACCTGATGGCCGCACCGCCGCACCGCGCCCCGCTCACGCGGCCTTGATCTGCAGCTTGCGGTACTTGGCCCAGAGCTGGTCGCGGCTCTCGACGTGGTCCGGGTCCACCGGGATGCACTCCACCGGGCAGACCTGCACGCACTGCGGCTCGTCGAAGTGGCCGACGCATTCGGTGCAGCGGGCCGGGTCGATGACGTAGATCTCCGGGCCCATCGAGATCGCCTGGTTGGGGCACTCGGGCTCGCAGACGTCGCAGTTGATGCACTCGCTGGTGATCTTGAGCGCCATGACCGGGCGGGGTGAAGGAAGAAGAGGAAAGGTGCGATGCAGGCCGGGCCGCTTCAGCCGCCGGGCTGGGCCACGCGGGTCTTCAGGCGCTGCAGCACCGAGGGTGCCACGAACTTGGAGACATCGCCGCCGAGCACGGCAATCTCGCGCACGAAAGTACCCGAGACGAACTGGTACTGGTCGCTGGGCGTGAGGAACACCGTCTCCACGTCGGGCATGAGCTGGCGGTTCATGCCGGCCATCTGGAACTCGTACTCGAAGTCGCTGACCGCGCGCAGCCCGCGCACCACCACGCGCCCGCCATGCTCGATGACGAAGTCGCGCAGCAGGCCGCGAAAGGCGATGACCTCCACATTGGGATAGGCACGGGCCGACTCCTGCGCGATCTCCAGCCGCTCGTCCAGGCTGAACATGGTGCGCTTGTGATGGCCGGCCGCGACCGCCAGGATCAAGCGGTCGAACAGCGTGCTGGCGCGGCGCATCAGGTCCTCATGGCCGAGGGTCATGGGATCGAAGGTGCCGGGATAGATGGCGGTCAGGCTTTGGGGGGAGCTCACGTTGGGCGTCCATCGGGTCGGGTCAGGTCATGCACCGGCGCACGCGCATCGCGGCAGCGCCGGGCACCGGCTGGCGGGCAGTTTAGTGGCGCGATGCCGGGGCCATCCCCGGCTCAGCCGCCCGCCCGGCGCAGCAAGTGGTAATGCACCGCACCGGCGCGGCCTGCGCGGTGCAGGGCCAGGCCCAGCGATGCGGCATCCGCGTCGGCGTAGGGCTCGCCGGACTCCAGGTAGAGCCAGCCGTCCGGCAGCAGCAGCGGTGCGGCAGCCTGCAGCGCCGGCAACCTCTCGTCCGTGAAGGGCGGATCAAGCAGCACCAGGCCGAAGCGCTGCGGGCAGCGCCGCATCCAGTCCAGCGCGTCGGCGGCGTGGACCTCCACCGCCTGGGCCTGCAGGCGCTCGCGCACCGCCCGCAGACTGGCGGCCAGGCGGGCATCGCGCTCCAGCATGACGACCCGCGCCGCGCCGCGCGAGGCGGCCTCGAAGCCCAGCGCCCCGCTGCCGGCATAGGCATCGAGCACGCTCCAGCCGGCCAGGTCCTGGCCCAGCCAGTTGAAGAGCGTCTCGCGCACGCGGTCCGGCGTGGGCCGCAGGCCCGGCGCGTCCGGCACGGGCAGGCGGCTGCGGCGCCACTGGCCGCCGATGATGCGCAGCTCGTGCGGCGCCGCCCGCGTGGCCGTGCTCGCCCGCTGCGAGCGCTCTGACGCAGGGCGGCTGGTGGACGGGCGGTCGGATCGGGGCGGCGGGCGGCGGGCAGTCACGGCGGGGATTGTGGCGCGCAGCGCAAGGCACTTGGCGTGCTGCCCGCTCGCCCGCCGTGCCGGCTTCAACCGTGATGGCAGCCGCGCGATCACCCGTGACGCACAGCCGCATGCGCCCCCGCTCATGTCGGAGCCGGGAGCCGGTGGAACCCGGTCCCTAGAATGGCCGGATGTTCAGTTTCTTCAGGAAGAAGGCCCCGGCTCCCGCCCCTGCGGAGCCGGCCGTCGCCCCCGCTGCAGCGCCCTCTTTGCCGCAGCCCGTGGCCACGCCCACGCCTGCCGCGCCGCCGGCTGCAACGCCAGCGACTGCGCGCCTCCCCGCCACGCCGGCGGCGCCCCCAATGCCGCCTGCGGTGCCGCCTGCAGCCTCCGCCAACGGCGGGGCGGCCAGCATCGCCGGCGGAGCGCTCGCTCCTGCACCGGATACCGGCTCTGCCGCGGAGCCCGCCGCGCGCCGCGGCTGGCTGGACAAGCTTCGCGCCGGGCTGCGCAAGACGGGCTCATCCATCACCCAGGTCTTCACCGGCACGCGCATCGACGATGCGCTGTACGAGGAGCTGGAGGCCGCGCTGCTGATGGCCGATGCCGGCGTGGGCGCCACCGAGCACCTGCTGGCCGACCTCAAGCGCCGCGTGAAGGATGCCAAGGCCACCGAGCCGCAGGCGGTCAAGGGCCTGCTGGTCGATGCCATCGCCGAGCTGCTCAAACCGCTGCAGCGCCCGCTGGAGATCGGCCGCCACCAGCCCACGGTGATGATGGTGGTGGGCGTCAACGGCGCGGGCAAGACGACGAGCATCGGCAAGCTCACGCGCCACCTGGCCGATGCCGGGCAGTCGGTGTTGCTGGCCGCGGCAGACACCTTCCGCGCCGCGGCGCGCGAGCAGCTGGGCGTGTGGGCCGACCGCAACCAGGTGGAGATCGTCAGCCAGGAAGGCGGCGACCCGTCGGCCGTGAGCTTCGACGCGATCAAGGCTGGCATGGCGCGCAAGCGTGATGTGGTGATCGCCGACACCGCCGGCCGGCTGCCCACGCAGCTGCACCTGATGGAGGAGCTCAAGAAGATCCGCCGCACCATTGCCAAGGCCATGGACGGCGCACCGCACGAGGTGCTGCTGGTGGTGGATGGCAACACCGGGCAGAACGCGCTGACGCAGGTGCAGGCCTTCGATGCGGCGCTCGGCCTGACCGGGCTCATCGTCACCAAGCTCGACGGCACAGCCAAGGGCGGCGTGCTGGCTGCCATCGCGCTGTGGGCCCGCGAGCGCGGCACGCCGGTGCCGGTCTACTTCATCGGGGTGGGCGAGAAGCTGGAAGACCTGCAGACCTTCGACGCGCGAGAGTTCGCGCAGGCGCTTCTCGGCTGATTCCTTAGCCGATCCCCCGGCTGGTTCCCCGGCTGATTCCTCAGCCGATCCATGGTCTGCCGGGGCTGACCCAGGCTGAAACCACCGGGCCCGGCGACCGCTGCCCGCAGCCCCGCGAAAGCTGCGACCGGCTCAGGCCGCCTCGCGCCGACCGGGGCGGGAATGACCGCCGGAGTCCTGAGCGTCCAGCGGCGCCGGGGCGGTCTCCAGCTCATCGAACCAGGTGGACGGCGGCGGCTCGCGCAGCTCCTGCGTCTCGCCCACCTCGGGCTCGTCGAAGGCAGTCAGGCGCTGAGCCGGCGCAGCAACGCGCTGCTCGGCCGCGCGCAGGCCCTCCTGCGCATCGCGGCCAAGGACGGCCTCGCGCGCGGCGGCGACGGTGGGCAGGTTGGTCTCGGGCCAGACGTGCAGCGCGATGCCGGCTGCGCGCACCACGCGGTCCATGCGCGCATGGCGGCGGGCGGTGCGGCCGCTCTCACTGACCGGCGAGCGCACCTCGACCACGGCGATCACCTCGGACTGTGCGTTGCACACCAGCAGGTCCACGCACAGGTGGCCGACGCGGCGCATCCACTCGTTGTAGGAGTTGCGCGTGGGCACGCGCATGAAGCGCGAGATGGGCACCTGGGCCAGCACCAGGTGCTCGGGCACGGCCTCGCGCAGCACGCCCCAGGCCTGGCGCTCGGCCGCGGTCAGGATCCGGCTGGGCTCGGGCGGCCAGGAGGCCACGGTGTCCAGGGCCTCCACCGCGCGCGGCCGGGCCGCCCCGCGCCCGGCCGCCGGCGCCTGCGCCTGCCGGCCGCGCCGCCACAGCAGCAGGCCGGCCAGGGCCGCCAGACAAGCCAGAGCCAGCGCAAGCGCGCCCAGGGGAAGGGAGTCCATGTTCGGTGCGGGTACGGCTGGGAGAACCGCCTAACGTATCAGCCGCCTCCCACCGGGTCAACGCGGGATCGGTAGCAAGGCGTTTCGACCCGGGCCGGGTTAGCCCGCAGCGGGCGCGGCAGGTGTGCAGGGCTGCACATGAAGCAGCGGCAGTGGCCGTCGGCCCAAGGTCGGCAGGTGATCCAGGCAGTCAGGCTGGCAAGCGAACCAGCGGCTGATCGGGGCGGCCGGGGGCCGGCGGCGTGAGCGGTCAGCAGTCAGCGCGGCATGCCCGGCAGGCCCTTCATGCCGCCCATGCGCTTCATCAGCTTCATCAGGCCGCCGCCCTTCATCTTCTTCATCATCGACTGCATCTGCTCGAACTGGTTGAGCAGGCGGTTGACGTCCTGCACCTGCACGCCGGCACCGGCGGCGATGCGGCGCTTGCGGCTGGCCTTGATCAGCTCGGGCTTGCGGCGCTCCAGCGGCGTCATCGAATGGATGATGCCCTCCATGCGGCGCACGTCGCGCTCGGCGCGGTCCATGTCGGCCTGGCCGGCCTTGGCAGAGATCTCGGTGGGCAGCTTGTCCATCAGGCCGGAGAGGCCGCCCATCTTCTTCATCTGCGACAGCTGGGAGAGGAAGTCCTCCAGGTCGAAGTTGTTGCCCGACTTGATCTTCTCGGCCAGCTTCTGGGCGGCGGCCACGTCGACGCCCTTTTGCACCTCCTCGACCAGGGCCACGATGTCGCCCATGCCGAGCACGCGGCCGGCATGGCGCTCGGCATCGAAGACCTCCAGGCCATCGATCTTCTCGGACACGCCGGCGAACTTGATCGGCGCACCGGTGACGCTGCGCACCGACAGCGCCGCGCCGCCGCGCGAGTCGCCATCGAGCTTGGTCAGCACGATGCCGGTCAGCGGCAGGGCCTCCTTGAAAGCCTTGGCGGTGTTGATCGCGTCCTGGCCCTGCATGGCATCGACGACGAACAGCGTCTCGATGGGCTTGAGCAGCTGGTGCAGCTCACGGATCTCGGCCATCAGCGCCTCGTCGATGGCCAGGCGGCCGGCGGTATCGACGATGAGCACGTCGAAGTAATGCCGCTTCGCATGGTCCAGCGCGGCCAGGGCGATGTCGCGCGGCTTCTGGTCGGGGGCGGACGGGAACCATTCACCGCCGGCCTGCCTGGTCACCGTCTTGAGCTGCTCGATGGCCGCGGGGCGGTAGACGTCGGCCGAGACGGTCAGCACCTTCTTCTTGCGCCGCTCGATGAGGTGCTTGGTGAGCTTGGCCGTGGTGGTGGTCTTGCCCGAGCCCTGCAGCCCGGCCATCAGGATGACCGCCGGCGGCTGGGTGGCGAGGTTGAGGTCGGCCACCGGGCGCAGCGTGCCGTCGGGGCCCGGCTCGCCCATCGTGGCGACGAGCTCCTTGTGCACGATGCCCACCAGCGCCTGGCCGGGCGTGAGCGAGCCCAGCACGTCCTGGCCCAGGGCCTTGTCCTTCACGCGGGCGATGAAGTCGCGCACCACCGGCAGCGCGACGTCGGCCTCCAGCAGAGCCATACGCACCTCGCGCAGCATGTCCTGCACATTGCTTTCAGTGATGCGGGCCTGGCCCCGCATGGTCTTGACCAGTCGGCCCAGTCGTTCGGACAGGTTGGATGCCATGAAGTGGCGTGCGCGGCACGCTGAGAGCAAGGGTGGAGGAAGGGCCGGCGCGGCTGGCCTGTGGTGCAGTCGTCTGCAGCACGGCGGGGGCGTCCGGTGCCGCCGTGCGGCCCACACTTGCCAACGTATTGCGCCCGTACAGCCCCCGTACACTAGCCGGATGATTTTATCGCCCGGCCCTTCGTCACTGCCCTCATCCGCTCCGCTGGTGCTGGCCGTGCCGAGCGCGGTGGCCGTGCTGTCCTATGCCGCGGCCTGCCTGCGCGGCAGCAAGCGGCGGCTGGGGCTGGCGCTGATCGTCGGCTGGCTGGCCCAGGCCGTGGCCCTGCTGGCCGACAACCTCGGCTGGGGCCTGGCCGAGCGGGGCGCGCGCTTCGGCTTTGCGCCGGCACTCTCGGCGACCATCTGGATGGTGATCGCGGTCTATGCCGTGGAGAGCCGCTGGCTGCCGCTGCCCGGCGCGCGGCGCGTGCTGGCCGTGCTGGGCATGGCGGCTGCGGCGCTGGCCTGGGCCTTCCCGGGCGAGCTGCGCCCGCATGTGGCCTCGGCCTGGGCGCCGCTGCACTGGGTGCTGGGCTTTGCGTCCTATGGCCTCTTCGGTGCGGCGGTGCTGCATGCGCTGATGTGGCGCCAGGGCGACCGGCAGCTGCGCAGCGGTGCACGCACGGTGGCCCGCGCCGCGCTCAGCGACGGCCCGTCGCACATGGGCATGCCGCTGATGAAGATCGAATCGCTCATCTTCCGCTTCGTGCGCGCGGGCTTTGCCGTGCTGACGGTGGCCATCGTGCTGGGCTGGTGGGTGGCCTCGCCCTGGCAGTGGGACCACAAGACCGTCTTCTCTGTGCTGGCCTGGCTGGTCTTTGCCGCGCTGCTCGCTGGCCGCGCGGCGCTGGGCTGGCGCGGCCGCATCGCCACGCGCTGGCTGTATGCCGGCAGCGCCCTGCTGCTGCTGGCCTACGTGGGCTCGCGCTTTGTGCTCGAAGTGGTGCTGCGCCGGCCGCCGGCCTGAAGGCGGCGGCGCGCATGCCCATATATAGATAGACGACATCGGACGCCGGCGGCGCCGACGGGCGGCCGCACGGCAAGGACGCCATGCTGTTGAAGTGGATCGGGGTCATCCTGCTGGTGGCGGTGGTGTGGTGGCTGCTGCGCAGAAGCAGCGGGCAGCCGACAGCCCAGGCGCCCGCGCCGCCGCAAGCACTGCGTGGGCAACCCGCCGCGCGCCGCAGCGGGCCGCAGACCATCGTGGCCTGCACCCATTGCGACCTGCACCTGCCGGTGGACGAGGCTTTCATGGGCCCGGACGGGCGCCCCTACTGCAGCGAGGCGCATCGCATCGCGCATCTGTCCGACCCGGGCCGGCGGCCGTCGCGCGGCGCGTGAGCACCGACAACGATCCGTCCCCGCCGCGCGGCCCGCGCATCCGCCGCGGTGCGGCCCTGCCGCCGCAGCCCACGACGCTGCAGGCCTCGTGGTTCGGCGCACTCAGCCTGGATCAGCCGCCCGAGGCCGACACGGCCTCATCTGCCGCCGGCGCTTCGTCTGCCGGCGCGTCGGGATCCACCGACCGCCGCAGCGGCATCGAGCCCGGCCTGCCGCCCTCTCACCCGGGCGCCCGGCCCGCGGGGCATGGCGACACCTTCGCCCGCATCTATCGCGCCTTTGCCAGCGCCCGCGTGGGCGTGGGCCTGGTGCTGCTGGCGGCGCAGATGGTGCCGGTGGTGCTGGGCAACACGGGGCTGGGCTGGCCGGTCTGGATCGCCCTGGCCTATGCGCTGCAGACCTTTGCCGCCTGGTGGCTGCGCCGGCCGCTGCGCGTGCGGCCGGGCGAGGTGCGCCAGACGCTCGGGCGCCGCCAGTGGGCCGCCACCATCGGCGCGGATCTGTTGACGCTGTCGGCACTGCATCTGGTCTCGGAGAACAGCAACCTTAACCATCCGGCCTTCCTGGTGCTGCCGGCGCTGATGGCCGGCGTGCTGACCAGCCGGCGCCAGGCGCTGGCCGTGGCCGCCGCCGCCACGCTGATGCTGCTGGCCGCGGCCCTGCTGCGCGGGCTGACGGGCAGCGAGGTGACGGCGCTGATCACCCAGGCCGGGCTGCTGGGCGGCGGCCTGTTCCTCATCACCTTGCTGGCCGGTGAGCTGTCCAGCCGGCTGGCACGCGAGGAGCAGACCGCCCGCGGCAGCCTGGAGCTGGCCCGCCAGCAGGCGCAGATCAACCGCCTGGTGATCGACGAGATGCAGGACGGCGTGCTGGTGGTGGACCGCCACGGCCGCGTGCGCTCGGCCAACCCGGCCGCGCGGCGGCTGCTCTCGGCGCATGACATGACGCCGCCGGCGCCCTTCCCGCTGCGCGGGCAGCCGCAGTGGCAGCCGCTGGTGGCGGCGGTGGAGCAGGCGTTTGCCGACGGCCTGGGCGGCGACGGCGGATCCAGCGTGACCCTGGAGCTGCCCACCGACGCCGGCCCGCTGCGCCGCGAGCTGCGCCTGCGCGTGCGCTTCACGCGGCGGCGCGACACGCAGGCGCCCGAGGATCTGTGCGTGCTGTTCATGGAGGACATGCGCCACCTGCAGACGCGCTCGCGCCAGGAGAAGCTGGCCGCGATGGGCCGCATGTCCGCCGGCATCGCGCACGAGATCCGCAACCCGCTGGCCGCCATCGCCCAGGCCAATGCTCTGCTGGGCGAGGACGCGGTGCAGCCGGGCCAGGCGCAGCTCAGCCGCATGATCGCGGACAACGTAGAGCGCCTGAAGCGCATCGTCGACGACATCCTCACGGTGGCGCCGCCGGGCCAGCGCCCGCCGCCGCCGCAGATCGACCTGGCCGCCACGGTCGAGCGCTTCTGCACCGAGTGGCGGCAGGCCAATGGCCTGGCCAGCGGCCCGCAGTCGGACGCCCTGGTGGTGGACGTCGCGCCGGGCACCCGGGGCCTCGTCTGCCGCTTCGAGCCCGACCACCTGCAGCGCGTGCTGGTCAACCTGCTGGACAACGCCTGGCGCCACGGCAGCCGCGACGCCGGCTCGGTGCTGGTACAGCTGCATGAGCACGGCAGGCGAGCCGCCCCGCAGGACGGGCCTGATGCGCGGCCGGTGATGCTGCGCCTGAGCGTGCTCAGCGACGGGCCGCCCATCCCGCCCGAGGTGGAGCGCTCGCTGTTCGAGCCCTTCTTCTCGACACGCAGCCGCGGCACGGGGCTCGGCTTGTATATTTGCCGCGAGCTGTGCGAACGCTATGGCGCGAGCATCGACTACCGCCAGCATCCCGGCGGCGGCGTGCGCCACCGCAACGAGTTCTTTCTCACGCTGCGCGCCCAACCCCTCACGCCGCCATGACGTCCCCTGCCCTGTTCAGCCTGCTGGTGGTCGACGACGAGCCGGACCTGCGCACACTCTACGAGCTGACGCTGCTGCGCGAGGGCTATGACGTAGAGACCGCCGGCAGCGTCGAGGACGCCTGGCTGCACCTGAAGGACCGCACCTACAGCGCGGTGATCACCGACCTGCGCCTGCCCGACGGCACGGGGCTGGACCTGCTGCACCGCATCGAGGCCGCCGGCCGCCGCGAGAAGACCATCGTCATCACCGCCTACGGCTCGGCCGAGAACGCGGTGGAGGCACTCAAGTGCGGCGCCTTCGACTACCTGACCAAGCCGGTGGACCTGCGGCAGTTCCGCAGCGTCGTGGCCTCGGCGCTGGGCCTGGGCAGCGCGCCGGCCGGGGCATCGGCCAAGACGGTGGTCGGCGCGGCGCTGCCGACCGCATCGTCCGGCGCCGCTCTCGCTGCGGCTCGCCCCGGAGCCGCGTCGGCGGCCGCCCCCGGCTCGGCGGGCGTCTCGGCATTGCCGCCCTCATCGGCTGCATCAACCGCTTCGGCGACGTCCGGTGAGTTGCCGCAAGCCGTGACGCCCGCCTGGGCGCGGCCCCTGTCGCCGCCTCCGGTATCGGCCGCGGCTGCCCCGGCCGCTGTGCCGACCATGCCGCCCGCCCCCAGCAGCCCCACGCTGCAGCGCATGGCCGGCGCATCGGTGGCCATGCAGCAGGTGCGCTCGCTGATCGACAAGGTGTCGCGCAGCATGGCGCCGGTGTGGATCCACGGCGAGTCCGGCACGGGCAAGGAGCTGGTGGCGCGCGCCATCCATGAGGTCAGCTCACGCAGCGGTGGCCCCTTCATCGCGGTCAACTGCGGCGCCATCCCGGAGCACCTGCTGGAGGCCGAGTTCTTCGGCTACCGCAAGGGCGCCTTCACCGGCGCGCAGGAAGACCGCGAAGGCTTCTTCCAGGCCGCGCGCGGCGGCACGCTGTTCCTCGACGAGATCGGCGACCTGCCGCTGTCCATGCAGTCCAAGCTGCTGCGCGCCATCCAGGAGCGCGCCGTGCGGCCGGTGGGCGCGGTGGCCGAGGTGCCGATCGATGCGCGCATCCTCAGCGCCACGCACAAGGACCTGGCCGCCGAGGTGCAGGCCGGCCGCTTCCGCCAGGATCTGTATTACCGGCTCAACGTCATCCAGATCCGTGTGCCGCCGCTGCGCGAGCGCGTGGAGGATCTGCCCGCCATCTGCGCCCGGCTGCTGGAGCGCATCGCGCACGAGGCCGGCATGCCGCAGGTGCCGGTGCTCACGCGCGAGGCGCTCGCCCACCTGATGCCGCAGCCTTTCCCCGGCAATGTGCGCGAGCTGGAGAACCTGCTGCACCGCGCCGTGGCACTCAGCGGCGGCCAGCAGATCGGCGTGGAAGACCTGGGCCTGCCGCTGCCGCAGACCTCGGCCGATGCCGACTGGCTGCGACGGCTCTCCGGCACGGCAGCCGTGCCAGCGGCCTCGCCGCTGCAGGGCGCACCGGCGGGCCAGGCGGCCCACGCTGCCAACCGGGCCCAGTCGCCGCAGGCTCCCCAGGCCGCTCACAACGCCTGGCCTCCGGCCTTCGGCAGCACGACGACCGGCGTGCCGGGCATGGCTGCGCCCGCCGACTGGGCCGCATCCGCACCGCAGCCGCTGGAGCACCTGCCCCTGGAGGCCGACGACCCCGCCGGCGTGCCGCCCGCGGTGATGGCAGCGCTCGCCCAGTCGCCGGTGCCCAGCGACCTGGCCCGCTACCTGGACGACATCGAGCGCGACATCCTCATGCGCGCGCTGGAGCAGCACCGCTGCAACCGCACCGCCGCCGGCGCCAGCATGGGCCTGTCGCTGCGGCAGATGCGCTACCGCATGGCGCGCCTGGGCGTGCAGGTGACCGACCAGGGCGTGGTGCACGACCCAGCCTCGGCCACGCGCGGCGCCAGCGAGGACGGCGACGAAGGCTGAGGCGCGGTTTCGCTCGCGCAAGCCCTCGGCACGCTCATCGATCGCATCCGCGCACCAAGCCACATCAAGCCCCATCTCGCCCGCATGGCCCCCGGCATCCCGCACGCACCCCGCTGGCAGGGCGGCTGGTGGCATGGCGCCCGCGCCGTCCCTTCGCCCAACCACGGCCCCCGCCCCGAGGGTGAGCCCGTCACGCTGGCCATCGTCCACTCCATCAGCCTGCCGCCCGGCGTCTACGGCGGCGACGAGATCGAGCGGCTCTTCACCAACACGCTGGACTGGTCGGCCCACCCGTACTTCGAGCAGATCCGCGGCCTGCAGGTCTCATCGCACTTCGTCATCCGCCGCGATGGCCAGGTGCTGCAGTTCGTCGGCGTGGACCGCCGCGCCTGGCATGCCGGCCGCTCGTGCTGGCAGGGGCGCGACAACTGCAACGACTGGTCCGTGGGCATCGAGCTCGAAGGCCTGGAGGGCGAGACCTTCGACGACCGCCAGTACCCGGTGCTGGCCCACCTGCTGCACGAGCTGGCCGCGCAGTGGCCCATCGCGCAGGTGGTCGGCCACGAACATGTGGCGCCCGGGCGCAAGCTGGACCCGGGCCCGGGCTTCGACTGGCTGCGGCTGCAGCGCCTGCTCGGCTGGGGCGACGAGAGGCTGCCACCCGAGCGGTGAAGACCGCGGAGCGCGCCGAGCGAAGGGCTGACAGAGCCGGGCTGCGGCATAGCCTGGGGACACCGGCGAACAGCGCACCGCGTCAAGCCCGGCGCACTGCAACCGGACCTTCCCTGGGCCCGGGATGCCGTCGCCCTGCGGGCTTTCCCGCTTGTGGGCCATAATCCCGCCCCCACGCTACCGATAGCGCTTGAAGGCTCGGCATCCCCTAGATATAGTGCCCCGTCAACGCGAGGGCCCTAGGGCGGCCCCAGGCCGCAGCAGGCAGCAGCAACGCGCCGCGCATCGCTCGGATGCCCCGCGCGCTGCACGCGAGGCCGTGCCGCCGCCCGGCAGACGCCGCGCTGCCTGACAGCCCAGCTGCCTTCGCGCCAGTCTCATATCTCACCCGGCCCTGAAGGGACTCCCCATGCAAGCAATCACGCCCAGCGCCATCCCGCCCTCCTCGCTCGCGACCGCGCATCCCGGCGCCGAGCCCACGCCCGTGGCTTCAGCCTATGCGGGCTACCAGATCATCCGGCGCAACGGCGCGGTCGTGTCCTTCGAGCCCAGCAAGATCGCCGTGGCGCTGATGAAGGCCTTCCTGGCCGTGCACGGCACGCAGGGCGCGGCTTCGGCCAGCGTGCGCGAGACGGTGGACGGCCTGACCGAGAACGTGGTGCGCGCGCTGCTGCGCTCCCGCCCGGGCGGCGGCACCTTCCATATCGAAGACGTGCAGGACCAGGTCGAGCTGGGCCTGATGCGTGGCGGCCATCACGAGGTGGCCCGCGCCTATGTGCTCTACCGCGAGCGCCGCGCGCAGGAGCGCGCCCGCCAGCAGGCCGATGCCGCGGCCGCCGCGCCCGCCGTCGAGCTGCACGTCACCGACCGCGGCCAGCGTGTGCCGCTGGACCTGCCCAAGCTCAAGGCCCTGGTGGAGTCCGCCTGCGAAGGCCTGGGGCACGAGGTGAGCGCCGCCCCCATCCTGGCCGAGACCCAGCGCAATCTGTATGACGGCGTGCCGATCGACGAGGTGTTCAAGGCCGCCATCCTGGCCGCGCGCACGCTGATCGAGAAAGACCCGAGCTACACCCGCGTCACCGCGCGGCTGCTGCTGCACACGATCCGCCGCGAGGTGCTGGGCGAAGAGGTCATGCAGGCCGAGATGGGCACGCGCTATGCCGAGTACTTCCCCGGCTTCATCAAGCGCGG
Source organism: Burkholderiales bacterium (assembly GCA_016219375.1). Classification (GTDB taxonomy): domain Bacteria; phylum Pseudomonadota; class Gammaproteobacteria; order Burkholderiales; family Burkholderiaceae_C; genus Aquabacterium. Next base: position 144,948 of record JACRNC010000015.1, on the reverse strand, counting down.
CGTGGACGCTGAGCTGCTGGACGACAAGCTGCTGCAGTTCGACCTGAAGAAGCTGGGTGCTGCGCTCAAGCCCGAGCGCGACTACCTCTTCGACTACCTGGGCCTGCAGACCCTGTACGACCGCTACTTCCTGCACGTGCAGGACGAGCGCATCGAGCTGCCCCAGGCCTTCTTCATGCGCGTGGCAATGGGCCTGGCCCTCAACGAGATCGACCGCGAGGCCCGCGCCATCGAGTTCTACGAGGTGCTGTCCACGTTCGACTTCATGTCGAGCACGCCGACGCTGTTCAACGCTGGCACGCGCCGCTCGCAGCTGTCGTCCTGCTACCTGACCACGGTGCCCGACGATCTGGACGGCATCTACGAGGCCATCAAGGAAAACGCGCTGCTGTCCAAGTTCGCCGGCGGCCTGGGCAACGACTGGACCCGCGTGCGCGCCCTCGGCTCGCACATCAAGGGCACCAACGGCAAGTCGCAAGGCGTCGTTCCCTTCCTCAAGGTGGTCAACGACACGGCCGTGGCCGTCAACCAGGGCGGCAAGCGCAAGGGCGCGGTCTGCGCCTACCTGGAGTCCTGGCACCTGGACGTGGAAGAGTTCCTGGAGCTGCGCAAGAACACGGGTGACGACCGCCGCCGCACCCACGACATGAACACGGCCAACTGGATCCCCGACCTGTTCATGAAGCGCGTGATGGAAAACGGCGAATGGACGCTGTTCTCCCCGGCCACCTGCCCGGACCTGCACGACAAGTTCGGCCAGGACTTCGAGGCCGCCTACCTGGCCTATGAGGACAAGGTCGCCCGCGGCGAGCTCAAGCTGTTCAAGAAGATCCGCGCCGTGGACCTGTGGCGCAAGATGCTCTCGATGCTGTTCGAGACCGGCCATCCCTGGATCACCTTCAAGGACGCCTGCAACGTGCGCAGCCCGCAGCAGCACGTCGGCGTGGTGCACAGCAGCAACCTGTGCACCGAGATCACGCTCAACACCAACGACAACGAGATCGCGGTGTGCAACCTGGGCTCGGTCAACCTGGCCCAGCACATCAAGGACGGCGACATCGATCACGACAAGCTGAAGAAGACCGTGCGCACCGCCATGCGCATGCTCGACAACGTCATCGACATCAACTACTACGCCGTCAAGAAGGCCCGCGACTCCAACCTGCGCCACCGCCCGGTGGGCCTGGGCGTGATGGCCTTCCAGGATTGCCTGTACCAGCTGCGCATCCCCTACGCCAGTCAGCAGGCGGTGGAGTTCGCCGACCGCTCGATGGAAGCCGTGTGCTACTACGCCTACTGGGCCTCCACCGAGCTGGCCGAGGAGCGCGGCCGCTACAGCAGCTACCGCGGCTCGCTGTGGGACCGCGGCGTGCTGCCGCCGGACTCGCTCAAGCTGCTGGCCGAGCAGCGCGGCGGCTATGTGGAGGTGGACACCTCCGCCTCGATGGACTGGGACGCCCTGCGCGGCCGCATCGCGCAGCACGGCATGCGCAACTCCAACTGCGTGGCCATCGCGCCGACCGCCACCATCTCCAACATCGTCGGCGTCGATGCGTCCATCGAGCCGTGCTTCGGCAACCTGTCGGTCAAGTCCAACCTGTCGGGCGAGTTCACCATCATCAACGAGTACCTGGTGCGCGACCTGAAGAAGCTCGGCCTGTGGGACGACGTGATGGTCATGGACCTCAAGCACTTCGACGGCTCGCTGCGCCGCATCGACCGCGTGCCCGAGGAACTCAAGGCCCTGTACGCCACGGCCTTCGAGGTCGAGCCGGTGTGGCTGGTCGAGGCGGCCTCGCGTCGCCAGAAGTGGATCGACCAGGCCCAGTCGCTCAACATCTACATGGCCGGCGCCTCGGGCAAGAAGCTCGATGAGACCTACAAGCTCGCCTGGCTGCGCGGCCTGAAGACCACCTACTACCTGCGCACCATGAGCGCCACGCATGCCGAGAAGTCCACCGTCAAGGCGGGCCAGCTCAATGCCGTGAGCGCTGATGCGGGCATGGGCGGCATGGCTGCACAGCCTGCTGCCGCGCTCGCCAGCGAGCCGGCCAGCGACGTGAAGTTCTGCTCCATCGACAACCCCGACTGCGAGGCCTGCCAGTAAGGCCGGGCCAGGTCATGCAAGCGGCGCAGGCAAAGGTCATGCAAGCAATGGCCTCGATGCTCGCGCCGCTCTTGCATGGCCCGCCATCGCGTCGTTGCATGGACAACATGCATCGCACCGCGGGTTCACACGCATGAAGCTCATGTCGATGAACGCAACGGTGCCCCTCTTCGATGCAGCGTCGCAACAACTTCGATGCGCGCGTGTCAAGAAGTGCTTGGTGTTGCCTTGCAACACCTCTGATAATCCGCCCCTATAGGAAGTACATCCATGTTGGTCTGGGAAGACGACACCCGCCCTGCTTCACAAGCGACGACCAGCACCGCGCGCCCTGACGGGCCCGATGCGCGGGCAGCCTCTCCGTCTCTCGCTCAAGCCGCTTCCGCGTCTTACCTCGCTGCAGCCCAGCCTGCGTTGCAGCCCGCCGTGCAAGCCCGTGCATCGGCCTCCGCCATCGCGCCCTCCATCGCTTCCGCCGCGCATCGCGCACCGGCTGCTGCCGTGAGCGCCGTCGCCTCCGATACGCGACGCGTCTCGGCCGCCGACAAGCGCATCATCAACGGCCACACCGACGTCAACCAGCTGGTGCCGTTCAAGTACAAGTGGGCCTGGGAGAAGTACCTCGCCACCTGTGCCAACCACTGGATGCCGCAAGAGATCAACATGTCTCGCGACATCGCGCTGTGGAAGGACCCCAACGGCCTGAGCGAAGACGAGCGTCGCATCATCAAGCGCAACCTCGGTTTCTTCGTCACCGCCGATTCGCTGGCCGCCAACAACATCGTGCTGGGCACCTACCGGCACATCACCGCGCCCGAATGCCGGCAGTTCCTGCTGCGCCAAGCCTTCGAGGAAGCCATCCACACCCACGCCTACCAGTACATCGTGGAGTCGCTGGGCTTGGATGAGGGCGAGATCTTCAACGCCTACCACGAGGTGGCGTCCATCCGCGACAAGGACGAGTTCCTGATCCCGTTCATCGACGCGATCATGGACCCCAACTTCCACACCGGCACGCCCGAGACCGACCAGACGCTGCTCAAGAGCCTGATCGTCTTCGCCTGCCTGATGGAGGGCCTGTTCTTCTACGTGGGCTTCACGCAGATCCTGGCGCTGGGCCGCCAGAACAAGATGACCGGTGCAGCCGAGCAGTACCAGTACATCCTGCGTGACGAGTCGATGCACTGCAACTTCGGCATCGACCTGATCAACCAGATCAAGCTTGAGAACCCGCACCTTTGGACGGCCGAGTTCAAGGCCGAGATCAAGGCGCTGTTCGAGAAGGCGGTCGAGCTGGAATATCGCTACGCCGAGGACACCATGCCGCGCGGCGTGCTGGGCCTGAACGCCTCGATGTTCAAGGGCTACCTGCGCTACATCGCCAACCGGCGCGCCACGCAGATCGGCCTGGAGGAGCTCTTCCCCCATGAAGAGAACCCCTTCCCGTGGATGAGCGAGATGATCGACCTGAAGAAGGAACGCAACTTCTTCGAGACGCGCGTCATCGAGTACCAGTCCGGCGGCGCGCTGTCCTGGGACTAGTCCCGCCGACCGACCACAACAACGATGAGATCAAGACCTGCGGCCCGCAACCGACCGACGCCAGAAGCGGTCGATGCGGGCCGCATCCCCATTCGCCGCACGATGTCCTCTGATCAAGGATGCGCAGGCGGCGAATCCGGGTGCCACCACCGTGGTGCCCTGCTCTTTGCAACTTGATCAAGGAGAAACGTAATGGCAACTGCAAAGAAATCGGCCGCCAAGAAGGCCCCGGCGAAGAAGGCCGCCGCCAAGAAGGCCACGCCGGCCAAGAAGGTGACCGCGAAGAAGGCCGCCCCTGCCAAGAAGGTGGCCGTGAAGAAGGTCGCCGCCAAGAAGGCGCCGGCGAAGAAGGTTGCGGCCAAGAAGGTCGCCGCCAAGAAGGTTGCGGCGAAGAAGGCCCCGGCCAAGAAGGTTGCAGCCAAGAAGGCCGCACCGGCGAAGAAGGTCGCTGCCAAGAAGGCTGCGCCGGCCAAGAAGGCGGCGGCGAAGAAGGCGGCACCGGCCAAGAAGGCGACCGCCAAGAAGGCCGCTGCGAAGAAGGCGCCGGCCAAGAAGGCTGCCCCTGCGAAGAAGGCTGCTCCCGCTGCCAAGAAGGCCGCCGCCCCGGCCAAGCCTGCAGCGAAGAAGGCTCCGGCGGCGAAGACCACGCTGAGCCCGCAAGCGGCCTGGCCCTTCCCGACGGGCAACAAGCCCTGATCGACAAGGCAGGGCAGTGGCTGCGGCCGACGCCCTGCCTGCCCCGGCTGCACGGCCGGGGTGTTCATGAGCCCGGCCCCGTGCCGGGCTTTTTGCTTTCAGCCTCGATGGCCCGGCATGTGAGGCTGGCGCTGCAACGCTGACCCGGCCCGCTGCCCGGGTCCGTCCCTTACCTTACGGATCAAGCTGATGGCCGCTGACGCGACGCCGCCGCGCCCCTTCATGCGTGGGCAGCCCGACGGCTCGGTGCTGCTGGACCTGAGCGTGTCGCCCAACGCCCGCCGCACCGAGGCGCAGGGCCTGCATGACGGCCGGCTGCGCGTGCGCCTGGCTGCGCCGCCGGTGGATGGCAAGGCCAACGAGGCCCTGCTGAAGTGGCTGGCCGGCGAGCTGCAGGTCGGCCGCCAGCAGGTGACGCTGGTGCGCGGCGAAGGCGCCCGCATCAAGCAGATCCGCCTGGCGGTGGGCACGTCCACGGTCGAAGACTGGCTGCAGCGGCTGGGCTGCTGATCGGGCCGCTCGCCGCATTGACCGGCCGAGCGCCAAGGCGCCAAGGCGCCAAGGCGCCTCGGCGCGCGACGCCCTGAAGCCCTGAAGCCCTGCGCCGGTCAGGCCGTCAAGCCGTGTAGCCCTGGGCCGAGTACTCCTTGAGCCGGTTGTAGAGCGTCTTCAGGCTCACACCCAGCGCGGCCGCGGTCTTTTCCTTGTGGCTGTTGAAGTGCTTGAGCGTGGCCAGGATCAGGTCGCGCTCCATGTCGGCCAGCGCGGTGCCCACGCGCACGGTGATGGCCGGGCCGCCGGCTTCGTCGCGCCCCGCAGCGCCCGCGGGGGCCGGCGCGCCCGACGGGCTGCCGTTGACGGCTGCAGCCGCGGATGCCGACGCAGGCCCCGTGCCGGCGGGGGCCAGCACCGCGTCCTCGAAGCCCTGCGTGCCAAGGATGAGGTCGCGCGCCTGGATCACCGCGCCGTCAGCCATGACATAGGCGCGCTGCACGGCGTTGCGCAGCTCACGCACGTTGCCCGGCCAGGTGTGGCGCTGCATCAGGTCGAGCACGCCGGGCGCGAAGGTCTTGTTGCTGCCTTCGCGGCGTGCGATGTCCTGCAGGAAGTGCTGGGCCAGCAGCGGGATGTCCTCCAGCCGGTCGCGCAGCGGGCACAGGTGGATGGGGAAGACGTTGAGGCGATAGAGCAGGTCCTCGCGCAGCTGGCCTTCGGCCACGGCCTGCTCGGGGCTGCGGTTGGTGGCGGCGATGACGCGCACGTCGGCTTCCTGGATGCGAGTGGAGCCCACGCGCGAGAAGGTGCCCGTCTCCAGCACGCGCAGCAGCTTGACCTGCAGCTCGGGCGGCATCTCGGTGACTTCATCGAGGAACAGCGTGCCGCCGTGGGCCTGCTCGAAGAAGCCGATGTGCTGGCGATCGGCGCCGGTGAAGCTGCCCTTCTCGTGGCCAAAGAGCTCGCTTTCGATCAGGTTGCGCGAGATGGCGCCGCAGTTGACGGCCAGGAAGGGCTGCTTGCGCCGGCGGCTGAGGTCATGGATAGCGCGGGCCACCACCTCCTTGCCGGTGCCGCTCTGGCCGGTGATGAGCACGGTGACGCCGGTGCCGCAGACCTTGGCGATCTGGTCCTGGATGCGGCGCATGGGCTGCGAGCGGCCCCACAGCGGGCCGAAGCGGCCGATGCGGTCCACCTCCTCGCGCAGGGTCTGGATCTCGGCCTCCAGCGCCGAGGGCCGCATCACGCGCGAGAGCACGCCGCGCAGGTGCTTGATGTTCAGCGGCTTGGTGAGGTAGTCCGCCGCACCCATGCGCAGGGCCTGCACCGACGTCTCCACGCTGGCATGGCCGGTGATGAGCACCACCTCGGTGTTGGACAGGGAGGCAGAGTCGTCGCGCAGCAGGTCCATGCCGCTGCCGTCGGGCAGCACCAGGTCCAGCAAAAGCAGATCGGGCTCCTGGAGCGCCAGTTGCCGGCGCGCATCGTGCAGGCTGTGGGCGATGGCGGTGGTGAACCCCTCCATCCCGATCAGTTCGGCCATCAGATTGGCTGAGTCGGTGTCGTCGTCAACGATGAGTGCGTGTGTCATGGCCGGCTGTCTGTAATGTTCGCTTCGATCGCGGGGGCATTCGGCAGCCCGTGCCGGCAGAGATGCGGCAGGGACTACAGACCCGTCTAGCGTTTTTACAGGGTTGGCCTGGATTCGCTTGTCAGAATGGATAACCTCGTGCATCGGACGACATCCACTGCCGTCCGATGCAGCGATGCGGGCTCACAGGCTGAGCTTGGTGTGCTCGCCCGGATGGGCGCGCTCGCCGGTGATCGCAGCCTTGGCCATCGCGAAGAGCTGCACCATCTTGCTCGACGGCGCGTCCCAGTACTCGGCGCGGTCCAGGCGCACGCCGATGACCGTCAGGCGCGGATCCTCGGGGCCGTCGAACCAGGGCTTGTCCATCGTGCTCCACAGGCGCTGCTTGATGCCGGCATCGTCGGTGCAGCGGGCCACGCCGGACAGCGACACATAGAGCTGCTTGTCGGGGTGCGCATAGGCCACGTGGACGATGCCGTCTTCCTCCACGTCGGCGACCACGTCGCTGCTGCGGTCGACGAAGAACCACAGCGTGGCATCGGCCTCCAGCGCCTTGTTCTGCGTGGTCAGCGGGCGCGAGCGCAGGCTGCCGTCGCGGCTGCGGGTGGTGAACATCGCAAAGCGCACGGGGGCGATGCGCTCCCACAGTTGCTCGTGGGCGTCATCAGGGTGTGCGTTGTGCGCGGTCATGGCGGTCTCCTTGAAGCGGTTGCAGTGCGATGACCTTAAGGACGGGCGTGGCGCGGCGCTGTCGGCCGCTGCATGCAGGCCTTGTCACCACAGGCCGACAAGGCGCGGCAGGCCGATGTGCAGGACGTCTGGGTACTTGCCTTGCCGCAGCCTGCCGGACTGCACCGAGAGGAACACCATGCCCCGCAACATCACTTCCGCCCCGACGGCCACACCCCAGGACGGGCCACGCCACCCCACGCCGGTGGAATCACCCAGCGCGCACGACACCGCCACCGGCGACACCATCCCGCGCCGGCAGGAGAACGGCGAGCCCGGCCAGGGCGACCGCGACGCGGACACGTCCACGCCCCGGCTGCCGCATGAGCGCGACGAGTCATCGGACAGCCAGACGGGCCCGCGCCGCGACGTGATCGAGCAGGCTCGGCGCGACATGGAAGGCGGCCAGCAGGACACCGGGCGCGGCCCGGTGACGGACAGCCTCTACAAGCGCACGCTGCGCGGCACCGAGGGCGACGCGCCAGGCAGCCCCGCGCCGGCGAGCAGCGGCGACCAGCCCGCCCTGCGGGGCTGATATCCGATCAGCCCAGGCTGCTGGCCTCGGCCGCGGGCCCGGCGGCGTTTGCGGCGTCAGCGCGCGGTGCGGCGTCGGCAGCGGGCTCGTCATCGGCCACGCGCAGCTCCTCCACCAGGTAGCCCTCCTTGAGCAGGGCCTGGCGCAGCCAGGGCGGCTGCGAGCCCTGGCCGTCCCAGGTTTCGCCGCTGACCGGATGGCGGTATCGCGGCCGGGCGGGCGCCGGTACGGCCGGCGGCGCGGCCTCGGGCGCACGGCGGGATGCCAGCTCGGACGGCTTGATCTGCCAAAACTCCATCAAGCGCTGGATCGTGCGGGCCGCGGCGATCTTTTCCGGCGGCCAGTCCTGGTTATCGGTCGGGCGCGAATGCATCTGGGGAGATGGGGCTTGGGTGGAAAACAACTGGAAAAGGCGGCGCCGAAAGGCGACAGCCGGAGCAGCCCCTGCCTGGAAGCGGGCAGGCGCTGGTGCAAGAAGCGGGAAGAGACTGGCGCGCCAGGCAGACCGTGGCGCGCGGCACCAGGCTGAGATGGCCGGACAGCGAGCCGGATGTCCGGCGCGGCCGCAAGCCGGATATTGCCTGCGCCGGGACATTCCCGGCCGGGGATAAGGGCATATCCCGTGCCGAGCTGCCATACCCGACTAAAGGCGGGCGACATTTGCCCGGGCCCGGACAAGCTGCGGGGCAGTATCCGGACGGCCATCGGCCCAGCGAGGCACCTGGCGCGGGACGGGTTGCCCAGCCTCACCCGGGCTGGGCCGCCGGCCGGGCCTGCAGCGCGCGGGCCACGCGTGAGGCCGTGGGGCGGCCCAGCACCTCGCAGATGTAGCGGCTGGCCTCCATCAGCCGGGCCAGGTTCACGCCGGTCTCGATGCCCATGCCGTCGAGCAGGTAGACCACGTCCTCGGTGGCCACGTTGCCGGTCGCACCCGGCGCATAGGGGCAGCCGCCCAGGCCGGCCACGCTGGCATCGAAGATGTGCACGCCCAGCAGCAGGCTGGCATGGATGTTGGCCAGCGCCTGGCCGTAGGTGTCGTGGAAGTGGCCGCTGATGCGCGCAGCGGGCAGCCGGCGCAGCGTGCGCTCCATCACCCGGCTGACCTGCCCGGCCGTGCCCACGCCGATGGTGTCGGCAATGCCGATGTGGTCGGCGCCCAGGTCGATCAGGCGCTGCACCACGTCGTCCACCGCATCTGCGCTCACCTTGCCCTGGATGGGGCAGCCCAGCGCGCAGGACACCGCGGCGCGCACGCGCTTGCCGTGGGCGCGGGCCAGCGCCACCACCGGGCGGAAGCGCTCGATGGACTCGGCGATGGAACAGTTGATGTTGCGTTGGCTGAAGGCCTCGCTGGCGGCGGCGAAGACGACGAACTCATCGGCCCCTGCGGCCAGCGCGCCCTCTGCACCGCGCAGGTTGGGCGTGAGCACGCTCCAGCGCACGCCGGGCCGTCGCGGCACGCCGGCCATCACGTCGGCCGCATCGGCCATCTGCGGCACCCACTTGGGGCTGACGAAGCTGGTGGCCTCGATCTCGGTGAGGCCGGCAGCCAGCAGGCGCTCGATCAGGCCGAGCTTGTGCGCGGTGGCCACCGGCCGGGCCTCGTTCTGCAGGCCGTCGCGGGGGCCGACTTCGACCAGCGTGACGCGGGTGGGCAGCATGGGATGGGGAGGCGTGGCGTGGCGGGTTGCACATTGTGCGCGGCGGGGCCCGCAACCACCGGCACCGGCGCCCGGATGGCACAGGCCGCCGCCCATAATCGCGCGCCATTACCTACCTGCCGGGCCGGCTCCAACCCCACCACTTCATCCCATGAACGCACGCGTGCAATTGCAGATCGAGCAGGGCGTGGCCCTGGTGTCCCTGAGCCGGGCCGACAAGCACAACGGCATGGACTTCCAGATGCTGCGTGAGCTGCTGGCCATGCAGAAGAAGCTGCGCCGCGAGCGCGGCCTGCGTGCGGTGATCCTGCGCGGCGAAGGCGCGTCCTTCTGCGCCGGTCTGGACTTCAAGGCCACGTTGTCCAAGCCGCTGCAGGCGGCCCTGGCCACGCTGACGCTGTGGTCGCCGGTGCGCAACCGCTTCCAGCGCTGGAGCATGGGCTGGCGCCGGCTGCCGGTGCCGGTGATCGCGGTGGTGCACGGCAGCTGCTTCGGCGCCGGGCTGCAGCTGGCGCTGGGGGCGGACATCCGCATCGCCGCGCCCGACGCCCGGCTGTCCGTCATGGAGAGCAAGTGGGGCCTGGTGCCCGACATGGGCGGCGCGGCCCTGCTGCGCGAGCTGCTGCCCATCGACGTGGCCAAGGAGCTGACCTTCACCGGCCGCATCGTGGACGCACCCACCGCGCACGCGCTGGGCCTGGTCACGCACTTGGCCGACGACCCGCTCGCCCGCGCCCATGAGCTGATCGCCGAGATGCTGCAGCGCTCGCCCGATGCGCTGGCCGCCGGCAAGCGGCTGCTGCAGTCGGCATGGCATGCGAGCGAGAGCGATGCGCTGGCCGCCGAGCGCACCTGGCAATGGCGCGTGATCGGCCGGCGCAACCAGCGCATCGCCGTGGCGCGCAACTCCGGCAAGCCGGATCAGGCCTACGCGCCGCGTCGCATCCGCTGACGGGGGCGACGCGGCAGCGGCCGACAGCGCGCCGCCCCGCTCAGGAACGATGCTTGCCCGACACCGCACAAGCTGTTGGAGCAAGACATGGCCCTGTTGCCGACCCCTTACCGACCCGCCTTTCCGCTGCCGCCCACCACGCGGCGCCAGCCGCGCCCCCGCCTGTGGCTGGGTACCGCCCTGGCCCGCCGCACGGTGGCCCTGACGCTGGCGCAGCACAGCGGCACCAGCATCGGCCACGGCCCCGGATCCGCTGAAGACGGCACCGCCGAAGACCTGGGCACCGAGACGCCGACGAGCAACCTCACCGGCGTGCAGCCCACGCCCGACGCCCACCCCGAAGACAGCCTGCACGACCCGCGCAGCCCGCTGCCGCCGGCCGAGCATCCGCATCCGGACATCGTCCAGCAGCCCACCGACCGTCGAGGGCCGGCCCAGCCGCAGGATGGCGAGACGCCCCGTCCGCAAGTTTGATGAACCCGTCCGCCCATCTCCTGCGCGACCGGGACGGCGGCGGGGCTGGCGAGCGGGATGCCGCTGCCGACGGTCACCCGGCTGCTGACCGCACCGGCACGCGGCGTACCGCGCCCGGCAGCGCCGCGCGCACTGACACCGCGCTCGCCGCATCCGGGGCAGCGGCCGGCGGGCCCCAGTCCACCCAGCCGTCCCAGCAGTCCGCCCAGCAGCCGGCACCGATCAAGGTGCTGACCATCAACATGCACAAGGGCTTTACCGCCTTCAACCGGCGCTTTGCCCTGCCCGAGCTGCGCGAGGCCATCCGCAGCCTCTCCGCCGACATCGTCTTCCTGCAGGAGGTGCTGGGCACGCACGACCGGCATGCCGCGCGGCATGACAACTGGCCCACCGCGCCGCAGTACGAGTTCCTGGCCGACCAGATCTGGACCGACTTCGCCTACGGCCGCAACGCGGTCTATCCGCACGGCCACCACGGCAATGCGCTGCTGTCCAAGTTCCCGATCCTGCGCTACGAGAACCACGACGTCTCCATCGCCGGGCCGGAGAAGCGCGGGCTGCTGCACTGCGTGATGAACCACCCCGCCACCGGCAAGCAGCTGCATGCCATCTGCGTGCACCTGGGCCTGCGCGAGAGCCACCGCCGCCGCCAGCTCGACCTGCTGTGCCGGCAGCTGGACCGCGCGGTGCCGCCCGACGCGCCGCTGCTGATCGCTGGCGACTTCAACGACTGGCGGCTGCGCGCGCACGACGCGCTGGCGCGCTGTGCCGGGCTGCGCGAGGTCTTCGTCAGCACGCACGGACGGGCGGCGCGGACCTTCCCGGTGCGCTGGCCCGTGCTGCGGCTGGACCGCATCTACGTGCGCAACGTGGACGTGCTGCAGACGCAGGTGCTGTCCATGCAGCCGTGGAAGCACCTCACCGACCACGCCGGGCTGCTGGCCGAGGTGCGGCCATGAAGCGCAACTGGCGAGCCGGCAACCGCGTGAGCCTGCTGGAGAACGGCGAGGCCTACTACCCGCGCGTCTTCGAGTGCATCGCCCAGGCGCGGCACGAGGTCATCATCGAGACCTTCATCCTCTTCGAGGACAAGGTGGGCCTGGAGCTGCGCCGCCACCTGATCGAGGCGGCTGCTCGCGGCGTGAAGGTGGCGCTGACCATCGACGGCTGGGGCTCGCCGGATCTGTCGCGCAGCTTCATCGACGGGCTGACGCAGGCCGGCGTGGCGCTGCACATCTTCGACCCGGCGCCCAGGCTGTGGCGGCGGCTGAGCCTGTTCCGCCGGCTGCACCGCAAGATCGTGGTGATCGACGGCGAGCGGGCCTTCATCGGCGGAATCAACTTCTCGGCCGACCACCTGGGCGACTTCGGCCCCGAGGCCAAGCAGGACTACGCGGTGGAGCTGCAGGGCCCGATCGTGGAGGACATCCACCGCTTCGCGCTGCGGGCCATCCGCCCGGCGCGCTTCTTCGGCGGGGCATGGCCCTGGCGGGCGGCGCAGGCCCAGGCCGAGCCCCCGCTGCAGGGCCGCCCGATCAGCCGAGAAGAGGCCGCCCGCAGCGCAGGCGATGCGCTGCCGGCGCCGGGCGATCCGACCGCGCCCTCGGCATCGGTCAGCCCGGCCGGCCGCGGCATGGCCCAGGGCCAGGCAGCCGAGCAAGCCGGGCCAGCCGGACCGGCTCATCAGGCTCATCAAGCGTATGGGGCGCATGAGGTGCGTGCGGTGCATGAGGTGCATCAAGCCCACCCGGCTCATCAGGTCGGCGGCGTGACGCTGGCCGACGCGGCTTCCCCGCCCCGCCCGCCCGGCGCACCGCGTCATTGGTGGCAGCGCCGCGCAGCCGCGCCGGCGCCGGCCGCGCTGCCCCACGCCGGCAGCGCCCAGGCCCTGCTGGTCACGCGCGACAACCGCCGCCACCTGGACGACATCGAGCGCCAGTACCGCCTGGCCATCCGTGCGGCCAAGCGCGAGGTCATCATCGCCAACGCCTACTTCTTCCCCGGCCTGCGGCTGCTGCGCGACCTGCGCGCCGCCGCGCGCCGCGGCGTCAAGGTGACGCTGATCCTGCAGGGCCAGCCGGACATGGCCATCGTCACCTTCGGCGCGCGCATGCTCTACCCCTACCTGCTGGACGCCGGCGTGAGCATCCACGAGTACTGCCGCCGCCCGCTGCACGGCAAGGTGGCGCTGGCCGACGACGAATGGGCCACGGTGGGGTCGAGCAACCTGGACCCGCTGAGCCTGTCGCTCAACCTGGAGGCCAATGTCGTCCTGCTGGACCGCGGCTTCAACCAGCACCTGCGCGAGCGGCTGCAGGCCCTGATGCGCGAGCACTGCCGCGAGATCCAGCCGGCCGATGCACCCAAGCGCGGCGGGCTGCGGCTGATGCTCAGCGTGATCGCCTTCCACCTGCTGCGGCGCTTCCCGCGCTGGGCCCAGCTGCTGCCCGAGCACAAGCCACGCGTCAAGCCGGTGCGGCCGGCAGGCGTGCCGGCGCCGGACGATTCGGCGCAGCCCTCGGGCACGGACGCGGCGGCTGCAGCCTTGGGTCCGACGGCGGAGGGCGCGGCACCGGCGCCCGCTTCCACGCCCGCGCCCGCCGCCGTGGCATCGGCTTTCATCCCGAGCGATCCGGCGCGGCCGGCAGATCGGGCCGGGCCACTGGATCAGCAGGCGGCTTGATCCGAGCCCAAGCTGCCGCTGCCAGCAACCCTTGCCTTTGCTCGTCGCCCGTGACACCGCCGCCGCGCAGCTCCGCTGCCCGTCGCCCGATCCGACCACCTGCCTTCAGCTCATGCCCCCGAGCGCCGCTGCCATGACCGCCGCCGTCCCGGCCCAGCCCGATCCGCCCGCCCCCGCCCCTGGTGCGCCGCGCAGCCGCTGGGCCCGCATCGCGCGCTGGGCCGGCGCGGTCTTCATGCTGGCCGTCATCGGGCTGCTGGTGCACGTGGCCCGCTCGGTGGACTGGCCGGCCGTGTGGTTCAGCCTGCAGCGCTACGAGCGCGGCACGCTGCTGGGCGCCGCCGCGTTCGTGGCCGCCAGCTTTGCGGTCTACAGCAGCTTCGACGTGCTGGCCCGCCGCTATGCCGGCCACAGCCTGCCGGCCGGGCGCACCGCGCTGATCGGCTTCATCAGCTATGCCTTCAACCTCAGCCTGGGCAACGTCATTGGCGGTGTGGGCGTGCGCCTGCGCCTCTACAGCCGGCTGGGGCTGGATGGGCCGACCATCTCGCGCGTGCTGGCGTTTGCCGTGGCCACCAACTGGCTGGGCTATGTGCTGCTGACCGGGGCGCTGTTCGCCACCGGCTCGGCCCGCGTGCCGCCCGGCTGGCCGCTGAGCGACACGGCGCTGGCCGCCATCGGCGCCGTGGGCGTGCTGGCCGCGCTGGCCTATGTCGCCTGGTGCGCGCTGGCGCGCAAGCGGGTGTGGATGCTGCGTGGGCACGCGGTGGAGCTGCCCGGCGCGCGGCTGGCCGTGCTGCAGCTGGCGGCATCGGCGCTGAACTGGTCGCTGATGGGCGCGGCCGTGTGGGTGCTGCTGCACGGCGAGGTGCGCTACCTGGCGGTGCTGTCCGTCCTGATGCTGGGCGCCGTGGCCGGCATCCTCATGCGCGTGCCCGCCGGTCTGGGCGTGCTGGAGGGGGTCTTCGTCGCCCTGCTCGGCCACCGCGTGCCGCACAACGAGCTCATCGCCGCCCTGCTCGCCTACCGCGCCCTGTACTACCTGGCGCCGCTGCTCATCGCTGCCCTGCTCTACGCCCGGCAGGAGGCCGTGGCCCGGCGCCTGCGCGCGGCCGCCGCCTGACGCCGTCCGCAGCCGCCGGTCAGGGCCGGCCACTACACTTCCGACCCGGCTGCCCGTAGCTCAACTGGATAGAGCAGCTGCCTTCTAAGCAGCAGGTCGGGGGTTCGAGTCCCTCCGGGCAGGCCAGATCGGTTCACCCAGCAACCGAAAGCCGCTTTTTGCCCCCGCAGCATCTCCGCCGAGGACGATAAGAAAGACTCCGCGGCAGTACCGGCGCTGGAAGCCTGTAAAGCTTCCTTCCCGAACTGCTGCGGCGGGCGCTCTGTCTCACAGCCGCGCACCTTCAACGCGCCACCGGCCATGCCGCCTCAGCCAAGCGGCGCGCGAGCACCAGGCTCTGCACGCTCGCCGCGTGCATCCTGCTCATGTTCCTCGCCGTCCGGCCGGGTCAGGGTCATCAGGATGTCCGGATACCAGGCAGCGTTCAGGCCCAGGGATTCATCGGCGATCAGGTCACGGTTGCCCATGTCCAGGCGGGTCGAGTGGATGCCCAGCAGCAGCCAGCGCAGCGGGCGGCGATCCGCAGCACGCATGACCACCGGGGCACCGCTGATGCCGCGGTGGGTGCGCGCATCCGTCAGGAACCAGCCCTTGCCCTGGAAGCGCCAGCCGTAGGGCGAGGCGACGATGCCCTGGCGCACCACCGGCAGGTGATGCAGCGCATCATGAAAGCCCAGTGGGAATCCGGGGATGAGCAAGGCCTGGCCCAGCACGACCGGATCGGCCGCGCCGGGCAGGTGGTCGGGCGTGAAGGCGGCAAGCGCGACCGCGTTCGGCAAGTCCGACTCGTCGATCTCCAGCACGGCGACATCGATCTCGCTGCCGGCATCGCGGCCCTGGCGCCAGCGGGCGCGCCCGTTGCGATAGAGCAGCACCGACAGGGCGATGGAGTCGGCCAGGTTGTCCTCATCGCCATGCAGCTCCAGCTCGATGCGGTCGGGGTGATGCCCGCTGGCCTCGTCGATGAAGACGTGGCGGCTGCTGACCAGGTACAGCCGCTCGTCACGGCGAAAGAAGAAGCCGCTGGCGTTGGTCAGCCCGCGCGGGCCGTCGAAGGTGGACACCCGCACGGCAGCGAGCAGCAAGGGATCAATAGACCGCACGACGCATCCTTTCGTGTCTGCAGCTCTCACGCCGGCCGCCGCTCGATCGGGCATCCCGCGAGCCCGGCCCCTGCCAGCAGGCACACTGACCGCACCATGACGCCCAACTCGATGGATGATCCCTCACCTGATGCCTTGCCGGACGCCTCATTGACCGACAGCTCGGAGGTGGCGCAGCACCTGGGCACCGACCCGCTGCACGGTCTGAGCACCCAGGAGGCCGCGCGCCGGCTGGCGCAGGACGGGCCCAATGCGCTGCAGTCCGCGCCGCCCGTGCCCGCGTGGCGGCGGCTGCTGGCGCAGTTCCGTGACCCACTAGTGGTGCTGCTGCTGATCGCCGCGGCGGTGACGCTGGCGGCCTGGTGGGCCGAGGGCCGCGTGGGCTGGCCCACCGATGCGGTGGTCATCCTGACCGTGGTGGTGCTCAACGCGCTGCTGGGCTTCGTGCAGGAAGCGCGCTCGGCCGACGCGGCGGCGGCGCTGGTGCGCATGACGGCGGCGATGTCCACCGTGCTGCGCGACGGACGCAGCCAGCGCCTGCCCAGCGAGCAGCTGGTGCGCGGCGATGTGCTGCTGCTGGCCGAAGGCGACGCCGTGGGCGCCGATGCGCGGCTGCTCGACGCGGCCGGCCTGCTGGTGCAGGAGGCGCCGCTGACCGGCGAGAGCGCGCCGGTGCTCAAGGACCCGTCCACCCTGCCCGCCCCGGCCGCGCTGGGCGACCGCGCCTGCATGGTCTTCAAGGGCACGGCGGTGGCCGAGGGCTCGGGCCGGGCCGTGGTCACGGCTACCGGCATGCGCACGCAGATGGGCGCCATCGCCGGCATGCTGGCCGCCACCCCCGAGGACGCCACGCCGCTGCAGAAGGAGGTGGGCCGCGCCGGGCGCCTGCTGGGCCTGGCGGTGGTGGCCATCGCGGTGGTGGTGGTGGCCACCGTGCTGGCCCTGACCGACGTGCGCTCGCTGGCCGACGTGATCGGCGTGGGCCTGCTGGGCGTGTCATTGGCGGTGGCCGCTGTGCCCGAGGGCCTGCCCGCCATCTTGTCGGTGGTGCTGGCGCTGGGCGTGCAGCGCATGGCGCGGCGCCGGGCCATCGTCAAGAAGCTCTCGTCAGTGGAGACGCTGGGCTCGGCCACCGTGATCTGCACCGACAAGACGGGCACGCTGACCCGCTCGGAGATGACCATCGAGCGCGTGGTCACCGCATCGGGCAGCAGCCGCGTGACCGGCGTGGGCTATGCGCCGCACGGCCAGGTGATGCATGAGGACCGCGCGCTGACCGGCGGCCCGGTGCACCAGGAGCATGTGGCCGTGCTCAGCGGCGGCAGCGTGGCCGGCAATGCCGACCTGCGCCAGGACGAGGCCGGCGGCTGGTCCATCCTGGGCGACCCGACCGAGGCGGCCTTCCTGGTGGCCGAGCGCAAGCTGGGCGCGCACGAGCGGCGCGGCCGGCGCTTCCAGCGCGTGGGCGAGCTGCCCTTCAGCTCCGACCGCAAGATGATGTCGGCCATCGCCCGCGATGCCGAGCAGGGCGGCCGGCTGGTGCTGATCAGCAAGGGCGCGCCCGACGTGCTGCTGGCGCGCTGCACCCAGGTGCGGGTGGGCGCGCAGGTGCTGCCGCTGGACGAGGCCCGGCGCGCGCAGGTGCTGGCCGATGTGGATGCCTTGTCCGACGCCGCGCTGCGCACGCTGGCCGTGGCCTACCGGCCGCTGCAGCCGCATGAGCACGCCGGCTGCGGCACGGCGCTGGAGCAGGGGCTGATCTTCGTCGGCACGGTGGGCATGATCGACCCGCCCCGGCCGGAGGCGGCAGTGGCCATCCGCCAAGCGCGCGAGGCAGGCATCCGCGTGGTCATGATCACTGGCGACCACCCGCGCACCGCGGCACGCATCGCTGCCGACCTGGGCCTGGCCGCACCCGGTGCGCCGGTGCTGACGGGGGCGCAGCTCGATGCGCTGGACGACGCGGCCTTCGCGCAGGCCGTGGCGCAAACATCCGTCTATGCCCGCGTGGCGCCGGCGCACAAGCTGCGCATCGTCGATGCCCTACAGGCGCAGGGCGAGGTGGTGGCCATGACCGGCGACGGGGTCAACGACGCGCCGGCTCTCAAGTCGGCCGACATCGGCATCGCGATGGGCCTGACCGGCACCGAGGTGAGCAAGCAGGCCGCGCGCATGATCCTGGCCGACGACAACTTCGCCACCATCGTCGATGCGGTGCGCGAGGGCCGCGGCATCGTGGCCAACATGCGCAAGTGCCTGCGCTACCTGCTGTCGTCCAACGCCGGCGAAGTGCTGACCGTCTTCCTCGGCGTCGTGGGCGCCGGGCTGCTGGGCCTGCGCGGCGCAGACGGCTCCGTGCTGCTGCCCCTGCTGGCCACGCAGATCCTGTGGATCAACCTGGTCACCGACACCGGCCCCGCGCTCGCCCTGGGCGCGGACCCGCAGACCGACGACGTGATGGCCCGCCCGCCGCGCCGCGCCCACGAGCGGCTGCTGGATGCGCGCCTGTGGTGGGGTGTGGCGCAGACCGGGCTGGTGATGGCCCTGGCCTGCCTGGCCACGCTGGACCTGCTGCTGCCCGGGGGGCTGCTGGCCACCGACGCGGCTGCCGGCCACGACCTGGCCGCGGCGCGCACGGCCGCCTTCACCGTGCTGGTGCTGGCCCAGCTCTTCAACTGCCTGAATGCGCGCTCGGAAACCGCCAGCGCCTGGCGCGGCCTGCTGGCCAACCGCTGGCTGTGGGCCACGATCGCGCTGGGCGCGGCCCTGCAGGTGGCGGTGGTGGAGCTGCCGCTGCTCAATGCGGCTTTCGACACCGTGCCGCTTTCGGCCGGCCACTGGGCGCTGTGCGTGGCGATGGCCAGCAGCGTGCTGTGGGCGGCCGAGCTGCGCAAGGCCGCGCTGCGCCGGCGGCTGCGGCGGCAGGCGCGCATGCCGGGCAGCTGCCCGGCGCCGGATCAGCCGGGGATGGTGTAGTCGCGCTCGGTCAGGCGGTCGATGCCGCACTCCAGCGTCTGCACCCAGTCGATGAACTGCCCCACGGCCGGGCCGGCCAGCGGGGCGCCGTGCTGCGGCACGATCATCTTGATCGGCAGTTGCTTGACCATGCCTGCCCACAGGCGCAGCACCTTGTTGCTCACCATGTAGCGGCGGTGGAAGGGCTCCATCTTGGGCAGCAGTTCGGGCAGCGAGGTGACGATGCGCTTGGGCTCGCCGCCCAGCGACACGCCCAGGTCGCCGGAGAACAGGATGCGGCTGACCGGGTCCCAGAACTGGAAGTTGCCCTCCGAGTGCATGAAGTGCCCGGGCAGCGCCACCAGCTCGTTGCGGCCCACCTTGATGTGCATGCCCTTGTCGGGGATGCCGACGATGCGGCCCTCGGTCTTGCCCGGCTTGCAGAAGTGCGGCGCGAAGCGCTCCCACAGCGTCGAGATATAGAGCTTGGCCTGGGTGCCGGTCATCCAGCGGTCCAGCGAGGCGATGATGTCCGGGTCGGCGTGCGAGGCCAGGATGCACGACAGCTTGCTGGGCGCAAAGTGCTGCGTCATGGCCATGTACAGCTCGTTGTAGGCCAGGTTGCCGCCCGGGTCGATGATGGCGCCGGTGCCGTCATCGACGATCAGGAACTGGTTGGCCTGCACGGCCTCGCCGCCTTCGTCGCTCAGGTCGGTGAACATCAGGCAGCGATGCCCGTCGTGGTTGTAAAGCTCGATGGGCATGGCGCGCGGCGATGGGGATGGGTCGCGGGAAAGACGCAGGCCCCGTCGCGGGGGCCTGTGGTGGAAGGAAGTCTGGCGGAGGCCAGACTCTAGGGCCCGCGGCGGCGGCCCGCTTGATCCGGGTCAAGCGAGGCGGGCCGCACCGTGACGCATTGCCAAAGAGCTCACGCCGGCAGGCCCGGGCGTGCGGCACGGCATGCTGCTGTGGGCACTGTGGCTGCCGGGGCCGCCGTGCGCGGCCGGCCCGCGCGTCGCGCCCTGCCCTCACTCCACCGCGCGCGGCAGCGTCACGGTGAAGGTGGTGCCCGCATCGTGCGCCGACTCCACCGCCACCTGCCCGCCGTGGGCGCGCACGATCTGGTCGACGATGAACAGCCCCAGGCCGATGTTGCCGGGCGGGCCGCCGCGGCTGTTGGAGCCCTGGCGCAGCGGCTCGAAGAGCACGTCGCGCACGTCGGGCGGGATGGGCGGGCCCTCGTTGTGCACCTTGAGCACCACGCGGTCGGCCTGGCCCTCGGCTGTCACGCTGACCGGGCGGTCGGCCTGGCCGTAGACCAGCGCGTTGCTCACCAGGTTGGAGGCCAGCTGGGCCAGGCGGTCCGGATCCCAGATGCCGCTGCCGTCGCCCAGCGTGCTCAGGCGCAGCTCGCGCCCCGGATGGGCCTGGCGCGCCTCGTCCACCACCTGGCGCACGGCGGCATGGAAGTCGCACGCCACCGGGCTCAGCGGGATGCCGCGGCCCAGCCGCACCTGGGTGAAGTCCAGCAGGTCACGGATCAGCCGCGTCGCCCGCTGGCCGCTGCTGCGGATGCGCTGGATGCTCGGCCGCGCGGCATCGGGCAGGCCGTCCAGCCGCTCCATCAGCGCAGCATTGAGCAAGATGACGTTGAGCGGGTTGCGCAGGTCGTGCGAGACGATGCCGACGAACATCTCCGCAAACTCCACCTGCTTGCGCAGCGCCTCCTGCGCCTGGCGTGCGGCCTCCTCGGCCTCGTGCAGCTTGAGCGCCGACAGCATCCCGCGCGCCAGGCGCCGGGCGGTGAGCGCGTTCTTGGCGATGTAGTCGGAGGCGCCGGCCTTCATCAGCTCCACGGCCAGCGCCTCGTCGCCCTGGCCGGTGAGCATGATCACCGGCGCGGTCACGCCCAGCGAGCGCATGTGCTGCAGCACGGCCAGGCCGTCCAGGCGCGGCAGGTGGTAGTCCAGCAGCACGCAGTCGTAGCGCCCGGCCAGCAGGGCATCGAGCGCGCTGGCCGCATCGGCCACCTCGGTCAGCACGGCGTCCAGGCCGCTGGTGGCCAGCGCGCGGCGCACGGCCATGCGGTCGAGCTCGTCGTCGTCGAGCAGCAGGACGTTCAGGTGCTTCATGGCGGGTCGCATGGGGTCGGGCTCAGGGCATCTCCACCAGGGTCCAGTACTTGTCCAGCGCGGCCATCACGTCGACGAAGGTGGCAAAGGTGACCGGCTTGAGCAGGTAGCCGGCCACATTGAGGTTGTAGGCCTCGACCTTGTCGCGGTCTTCGTTGGAGGTGGTCAGCACCACCACCGAGGTGGCCCGCAGCGCCGGGTCGGCGCGCAGCTCGCGCAGGAACTCGATGCCGTTCATCTTCGGCATGTTCAGGTCCAGCAGCACGAGGCGGCGGCCCGCGGGCACGGCGCCGTCGCGCAGCATGGCCAGCGCGTCGATGCCGCTGCCGGCCACGTACAGCGGGTTGGTCACGTTGGCGCGCTGGAAGGCGCGGCGCACGTTCATCACGTCCACCTCGTCGTCATCGACCAGCAGGATGTGCAGGCAGCGCGGATCGGGCTCGCCGGGCGGGGTGAAGCGGGTGGGCATGGAAGGCTCTCCTTGATCGGATGGTGACATGAGCGCGCACCGGGCCGGGCCACGGTGCCGCGGGCTCAGGATGACTTGGGCCAGGTGAAGAAGAAGGTGGCGCCCTGCCCTTCAGCCGACTCCACCCAGGCGCGGCCGCCATGGGCCTCCACCGCCTTGCGCACGATGGACAGGCCGATGCCGGTGCCCTCGACCTTGTCGCGCGCCTCCAGCGTCTGGAACAGGCCCCAGATGCGCTCGTGATAGGCCGGCGCGATGCCCGGGCCGTTGTCGCTGACCGCAAACCGCCACAGCCGCCCGTCGTCCTGGCAGCTCACCTCCACGCGCGCGCCCTGGCCCTGCGCGGGCCGCGGCGCGGCATGCTTGATGGCATTGCCGATCAGGTTCATGAACACCTGCTGCAGCGCCACGCGGTCGGTGGTGAACCGCGGCAGCGGCGGCTCGATGCGCACTTCCACCCCGGCCGGCGGGGACAGCAGCTCCACCGTCTCGCGCAGCAGCAGCGCCACGTCCACCGCCTCCTGCGTGGCGGCGGTGCGCCCGGCGCGGCTGTAGAGCAGGATGCCGTCGATCAGCGACTCCATGCGCCCCACGCGTCCGCGCAGCAGGCGCAGCTGATCGGCCACGCCATCGGGCAGGCCCGTGCCCAGGCTGCCCAGGTCTTCCTCGATCCACTGCGCCAGGTTGCCGATGCCGCGCAGTGGGGCCTTCAGGTCATGGCTGGCCACGTAGGCGAACTGGTCGAGCTCGCGGTTGGAGCGGCTGATCTCCTGCAGCAGGGCCTCGCGCTCCTGCTCGGCCTTCAGCCGCCCGGTCTCGTCGCGCGAGATAAGCACCGCGCCGGCCACGCGACCGTCGGCCCCGCGCAGCGGCGTGGCCGTGCCGGCCAGCACGCACACGCTGCCGTCGGGCCGGCGCACCTGCCAGCGCGCGTCCTGCACGGTCTGGCCCTGCAGCGCGCGGTAGAGCGGCGTGTCGGCCAGCGCCAGCGGCTGGCCGTCCAGGCCCTGCAGGCCGTAGTCGCGGCTCCAGTCCTCGGGCCGCCCGTCGCTGGCGCCCACGCCGTGCTGGGCCCGCGCGGCAGGGTTGAAGACGCGCACCACGCCCTGGGCGTCGGCCATGATGATCCCCTCGCCGCTCTGGTCGATGAGCTGGTCCAGCAGCGCCTTCTGCTCGGCGGTGCGCGCATGCTGCTCGCGCTGGCGCTGCAGCAGCTCGATCTGCGCCCGCACCAGCAGGAAGAGCAGCAGGCTCACCGCTCCGCCGACGATGGCGATGCCCGGCACCATCAGCCGCTCGCCGAAGGGCAGCACGTCCGGCCGCGCCGTGAAGACCAGCGTGAAGCCGCCGCCCTTGCCCACGGCCAGGCTGCGGCGCAGCTCGCGGCCGCCATGCGGCACCGGCGCCGACTGGTAGAGCAGCGCCTGCGGGCCCGCGTCGGCCGCACTGCCGGCGTACACCCGCACCGCGGCCGACGCCGGCGAGCCGCCGAACAGCCCGCCGAAGAAATCCGCGGCGCGAAACGGCGCATACACATAGCCGACGAGCGCCGCGCGCCGCTGCGCCACCGTGGCCGGCGCCGCGCCGCCCGCATAGACCGGCACGTACATCAGGAAGCCGGCCTGCTTGTCGGCGTCGATCTCCTGCTTGAGCGTCACCCGGCCGGTCAGCGCCGGGCCGGCGTGGTCGCGGGCCTCGGCCATCGCGCGGCCGCGCACTGGCTCGGTGGACATGTCGTAGCCCAGCGCGGCGCGGTTGCGCGCGTCCAGCGGCTCCAGGTAGAGGATGCTGAACATCGGCTCGCGCGGGCCCGGCGGATGCACGGTGAAGCCGTCCAGCCCCTGCGCGCGGGCGCCGGCCTCGAAACCGGCGACGCGCTGGCCATCCACACGCGGCGTCCAGCCCACGCCCTGGATACCGGGGTAGTCGCGCTGGATGCGCAGGCGGGCGACGAACTCGGCAAAGGTCTCGCGACTTAGGCGCTCGTCCTGGGTGTCGACGAAGGCGCGGGTGGCGCGCAGCAGCGCCACATAGGCATCCATGCGCGCCTGCAGCCGGCGCATGTCCTCTTCCACCGCGCGCAGCACCATAGCCTGCTCGCGCGCATCGGCCGCGCGCTGGGCCAGCACGGCGGCGGTCAGCGTCAGCCCCAGCGCGGCCAGCAGCACCAGCCAGGGCTGCAGCAGCCGGGCAGGCCTGGAGCGGGGCCGGGCGTCCGTCGGAGAGACGGTCGGAGCGGCGGTCGGCGGGACGGGCGGGACGGCAGTCGTGGGCGTGGTCGGCAAGGGCGTCGGCGGGCGGGCGGGTGAGCGGCTCAAGGTAGAGGCGGTAGAGGCGACGGGATCGTTCGGGTCGTTCAAATCGTTTCTGTGTTGCGGCCAGGTGCAGCGCAAGGCGCGGGATGCCGCAGCACCGCCGCCCGGGCGCGAGGGAGTGTGCCGGCAAGCGGCATGCCGCATGTCGTTTGCCCCGCACCATGCTGCGCCGGCGGCCGGCCTGGGCAGCCGCCGGCGCAGCAGCGCAGGGCCTTGCCGCCTGCCCTGACAATCGACTGACGGCCGATCCGGCCGCGGGCCGCGCCAACGACAGCCGAACAACCATGCACGACCTGACCATCATCCTCACCCTGGCCGGCGGCCTGGGCGCCGCGCTCCTCATGGGCTGGCTCACCCAGCGCCTGGGCCTGTCCACGCTGGTGGGCTACATGCTGGCCGGCATCATCGTCGGCCCCTACACGCCCGGCTTCGTCGCCGACCGGGCGCTGGCCAGCCAGATGGCCGAGATCGGCGTCATTCTGCTGATGTTCGGCGTGGGCCTGCACTTCCATCCGCAGGACCTGCTGCGCGTCTGGCGCATCGCAGTGCCCGGTGCGGTGGTGCAGAGCGTGGGCGCCACGGTGGCCGGCTGGGCCATCGCCCGCGCCTTCGGCTGGAGCCATGCCGCGGGGCTGGTCTTCGGCATGTCGCTGGCGGTGGCCTCCACCGTGGTGCTCACCAAGATGCTCATCAACGAGGAGCGCCTGAGCGAGCGCGACGGCCATGTGGCGATGGGCTGGCTGATCGTCGAGGACTTCTTCACCGTGCTGGCCCTGGTCATCCTGCCGGTGATCGCCGTGGGCAGCGCCGATCCATCGCAGCTGGGCCCCTCGCTGCTCAAGGCGCTGGCGCTGACCGCGGGCTTCGCGGTGCTGGTGTGGGTGGTGGGCACACGGGTGGTCTTCGGGCTGATGGAGCGGCTGGCCAAGACGCACTCGTCGGAGCTGTTCACGCTCTTCATCTTCGTCACCGCGCTGGGCGTGGCGGTGCTGGCGGCCAACGTCTTCCATGTGTCGGTGGCACTGGGCGCGTTCTTCGCCGGGCTGGTGCTGGGCCAGTCGCGCTTCGGCGCCCAGGCCGCGCACGACATGGCGCCCTTCCGCGACGTCTTCGCCGCGCTGTTCTTCGTCTCGGTGGGCATGCTGTTCAACCCGGTCTTCGTGCTGGAGCAGCCGCTGCTGGTGCTGGCGGCCGTCGCCGTGGTGCTGCTGCTCAAGCCGGCCGCCGCCTGGCTGATCGTGCGGCTGCTGCGCGACACCCGGCGCACCGGCGCCACCGTCTCCGTTGGCCTGGCGCAGATCGGCGAGTTCTCCTTCATCCTGGCCAGCCTGGGCGTGTCGATGCAGGTGCTGCCGCCAGCCGCGATGGACGCGCTGGTGGCCGCGGCCATCGTCTCCATCGGCCTGAACCCGGTGCTCTTCAAGCTGGTGCGCGATCGCTGGGCCGGCGCCGATGCGGCGGCGCGCGAGGCCGCCGCCGCAGCCGAGTCGGCGAAGTCGGCCGAGGCAGCCGCTGGGGCCCCCGCCCCGGCCGCACCCGGCGGCGTGATCCTGGTGGGCTACCGCTCGCTGGGCCGCCGGCTGGCCCGCCGCTGCGCCGACAAGGGCGTGGCCCTGCGCGTGCTGGACGACACACCGCTGGACGAGCGCGAGCCCATCGACGGCGGCCAGGTGGAGCACCGCATCGGCAAGCCCACCGACGCCCAGGCTCTGCGCCACGCGGGCATCGACGGCGCGCGTATCCTGCTGGTGGCCGACCTGTCGCTGCCCGAGAAGATGCAGGTCTGCCGCACCGCGCGCGAGCTCAACCCCCGCCTGGCCATCATCGCCGGCGCCGCCAACGACGCCGAGCAGGCCTGGCTGCGCGAGTTCGGCGTGCGCTTCATCAGCTCCGCGCTGGACGAGCAGACCGAGCAGCTCGCCCGCGCCGTGCGCGCCAACCTCTGACCCCGTCCGCCAACCATCATGAGCACCGCCCCCGCCACCGAAGTCCTCCACGTCAGCGGCATGACCTGCCAGCACTGCGTGCGCGCCGTCACCCAGGCCATCCGCGCCCGCGATGCCGCAGCCGACGTGCAGATCGACCTGCCCAGCGGCACGGTCAGCGTCACCTCCGCCCTGCCCCGCCAGACGCTGCAGGAGCTCATCGCTGAAGAAGGCTATGAGGTGGTCGCGGGCAGCTGACGGCGCCCCGCGGGCCCATCGCGGGGCAGCCCGTGCCGCGCATCACGCCGCCCGCACGGCGGCTTGCCGAGCCGTCATGCGCGCCCGCTACAATCGCAGGCTTTGCGCGCGCGACCGGCGAGCCGATCACCAGCTGATCGAGCGGTGCGGTGACCGCGCCGCATCCGGCGGGCACGGTGCCCAGCCAAGCCACACGGGCCGACCGGCCCGGCCCTCCCGATCCACCTCCCCCGCCCCGATCCGTCGTCGAGGCCACCAGCCATGAAACTCGCACAGGAAATCCGCGCCGGCAACGTCATCATGCAGGGCAAGGACCCGATGGTCGTGCTCAAGACCGAATACAGCCGTGGCGGCCGCGGCGCGGCCACCGTCCGCATGAAGATGAAGAACCTGCTCAACGGCGCAGGTGCGGAAGTCGTCTTCAAGGCCGACGACAAGATGGACCAGATCGTGCTGGAGAAGAAGGAGTGCACCTACTCCTACTTCGCCGACCCGATGTACGCCTTCATGGACGCCGAGTACAACCAGTTCGAGGTCGAGGCCGAGAACATGGGCGACGCCGTCAACTACCTGCAGGACGGCATGGAAGTCGAAGTGGTCTTCTACGAAGGCAAGGCCATCTCGGTGGAGCTGCCCACCACCGTCGTGCGCGAGATCGAGACCGAGCCCGCCGTCAAGGGCGACACCTCCGGCAAGGTCATGAAGCCCGCCCGCATCGTCGGCACCGGCTTCGAGATCCAAGTGCCGCTGTTCGTCGAATCGGGCGACAAGATCGAAATCGACACCCGCACGCACGAATACAAGAAGCGCGTCTGAGGCAGCAGCGCCCTTGCGGCGCACGCCTCGCATGCAGCAACGGGCCCCGCGGGGCCGGTAAAGCAACGGGCCCGGCGGGGCCCGTTTGCTTTGGTGGCGCCCCGGGCACATTCTGTTTGCGGGCTCGCGCGTCCCGCGGCTCAGTCTGTGCGCTGCGCAGCCAGCCCGCGCACCGCCTCGAACGAGGCCTGGCCCTGCAGCCGCGCCTCGCGCGCGAGCTTCATCACCTCGGACGCCGGCCGCTCCTTGAGCCGGTGGTCAGACCACACCTGGCGCCAGCGCCGCGCTCCGGGCAGGCCGTTGTAGAGGCCCAGCACGTGGCGCATCACCATCGGCCACTTCACCTCGCCATGCGCCCAGCCGGCGGTGCGTGCGGTCTCGCGCTCGGCGTACTCGACCATCGCCGCCTCCACCGCTTCACGATCCCGCGCCGAGGCCGGCTCGCCGAAGAAGCGCTCGTCCCACTCGGCCAGCATCCAGGGCTCGTGATAGGCCGCGCGGCCGACCATCACGCCGTCCAGCGTCACGCCGCCTTGCCCTGCGTCGCCCTGCACCGCGCCGGGCGCCAGCTGCTCGGCACAGGCCGCGTTGCTGCCCAGACCACCGTTGAGCACGATGGTCAGCGCCGGGAAGTCGCGCTTGAGCCGGTGCACGAACTCGTAGCGCAGCGGCGGGATCTCGCGGTTCTCCTTGGGGCTCAGCCCCTTGAGCCAGGCATTGCGGGCATGGACGATGAAGACGCGGCAGCCGGCCTGCGCCACCGTGCCGACGAAGTCGCGCACGAAGTCGTAGCTCTCGACCTTGTCGATGCCGATGCGGTGCTTGACCGTGATCGGCATGGCCTCGCCGCCGCCGGTGGCATCCAGCATGGCCTTCACGCAATCGGCCACCAGAGCGCTTTCGGCCATCAGGCAGGCACCGAAGGCCCCGCGCTGCACCCGCTCGCTGGGGCAGCCGCAGTTGAGGTTGACCTCGTCATAGCCCCAGCGCTGCGCCAGCCGGGCGCACTGCGCCAGGTCATCCGGCTCGCTGCCGCCCAGCTGCAGCGCCAGCGGATGCTCGCCGTCGTTGTAGTCCAGGAAGCGCACCATCTGCCCGTGGATCAGGGCGCCGGTGGTGAGCATCTCGGTGTACAGCCGCGCACGCTTGCTCAGCAGGCGATGGAAGGTGCGGCAATGGCGGTCCGTCCAGTCGAGCATGGGCGCGACGCACACACGCCAGGGTGAATGCTGCGCGGCAGATACGTCATCCATACAAGCCACCGTGACAAGAAAGAGGGCCGCGCAAGGCGGCCCCGTGACAGCTCATCGTGCGCGCAAAGCGCGCAAGGGGCGACAGCGCTCAAGCGCTTTCGCGCTGCGCACGCTTGCGCTCGTGCTCCTTGAGGAAGCGCTTGCGCAGCCGGATGCTCTTGGGCGTGATCTCCACCAGCTCGTCGTCGTCGATGAAGTCCACGCCGTACTCCAGCGTCAGGTCGATCGGCGGGGTGATCTTGATGGCGTCTTCCTTGCCCGAGACGCGGAAGTTGGTCAGCTGCTTGGTGCGCGTGGCGTTGACCACCAGGTCGTTCTCGCGGCTGTGGATGCCGACGATCATGCCCTCGTACACCGGGTCGCCCGCGCGCACGAACATGCGGCCGCGGTCGTCCAGCTTGCCCAGGGCGTAGGTGAAGATTTCGCCGTCGTCCATGGAGATCAGCACGCCGTTCTTGCGCCCGCCGATCTCGCCCTTGTGCGGCTCGTAGCCGTCGAAGATGCTGGAGATCAGCCCCGAGCCGCGCGTGAGGTTGAGGAATTCGTTGGTGAAGCCGATCAGGCCCCGGGCCGGGATGCGGTATTCCAGGCGCACACGGCCGCGGCCGTCCGGCTCCATGTTGACCATCTCGCCCTTGCGCAGGCCCAGCGCCTGCATCACGCCGCCCTGGTGCTCTTCCTCGACGTCGGC
Organism: Burkholderiales bacterium; assembly: GCA_016219375.1. GTDB lineage: Bacteria > Pseudomonadota > Gammaproteobacteria > Burkholderiales > Burkholderiaceae_C > Aquabacterium. Next base: position 116,443 of record JACRNC010000015.1, on the reverse strand, counting down.
GGTGACCAGCTCCATCGGCTCGCACTTCACCCCGTCGATGTCCTTGAACACCACGCGCGGCTTGGAGACGGCCAGCTCATAGCCTTCGCGGCGCATGTTCTCCAGCAGGATGGTCAGGTGCAGCTCGCCGCGGCCGGAGACCTCGAAGACGCCGTCCTCGTCGGTCTCCTTCACGCGCAGGGCCACGTTGGACTGCAGCTCCTTCTGCAGGCGGTCCCAGATCTGGCGGCTGGTGACGAATTTGCCCTCGCGGCCGGCCAGCGGCGAGGTGTTGACGCAGAAGTTCATCGTCAGCGTCGGCTCGTCCACCTTCAGCATGGGCAGCGGCGTCGGATTGGCCGGGTCGGTCACGGTGACGCCGATGCCGATGTCCTCGATGCCGTTGATCAGCACGATCTCGCCCGGGCCGGCCTCGGTCACCTGCACGCGGTCCAGGCCCTGGAAGGTCAGCACCTGGTTGATGCGGCCCTTGATGGTCTTGCCTTGCGGCCCCTCCATCACCACCACGTCCATGCCCGGCTTGATCTTGCCGGCATTGATGCGGCCCACGCCGATGCGGCCGACGAAGCTGTTGTAGTCCAGCGCCGAGATCTGCAGCTGCAGCGGGTCAGCCGGGTTGCCCTGGTGCGGCGGCACGTGCTTGAGGATGGTCTCGAACAGGGCCGACATGTCCGGGCCCCATTGCGCGCCGGGCTCGCCCTCTTCCAGCGACGACCAGCCGTTGATGCCCGACGCATAGACCACGGGGAAGTCCAGCTGCTCGTCGTTGGCGCCGAGCTTGTCGAACAGGTCGAAGGCGGCATTGATCACGGCGTCCGGCTTGGCACCGGGCTTGTCCACCTTGTTGACGACGACGATGGGCTTCAGGCCCAGGGCCAGCGCCTTCTTGGTCACGAAGCGCGTCTGCGGCATCGGGCCTTCCTGGGCGTCGATCAGCAGCAGCACGCCATCGACCATCGACAGCGCACGCTCCACCTCGCCGCCGAAGTCCGCGTGGCCCGGGGTGTCGACGATGTTGATGTGCGTGCCCTTCCAGCTGACGGCGCAGTTCTTGGCCAGGATGGTGATGCCGCGCTCGCGCTCGATGGCGTTGTTGTCCATCACGGTGTCGACCACCTTCTCGTGCTCGGCGAAGGTGCCGGACTGGCGCAGCAGTTGGTCGACCATGGTGGTCTTGCCATGGTCGACGTGGGCAATGATGGCGATGTTGCGAATCTGGGTGCTCATGACAGCTCTCGGGTGATTCAGGAAACGGTGGGCGCGCTGCTGGCCCATGCCGGAGACGGCGCGGCGCAGGTGGCATGGGCCAGCGCCTGCACCTCGACGGGGCTGAGCAGGCGCGAAGGAATCAGTTCGCCGGCGGTGATGTGGGCACTGCCCAGCAGCACGCGGCCGGCAGCCGGCGCCGGTTGGCCGGCAGCAAGCGGGGCCGGCCCGTAGACGCGCACCAGCGGCGCATCGGCCTGCTGCACGCGGCGGCGCAGGCCGGTGAGGAAGCGGCCCGCCTCACGGGCGTCGAGCGCCACGGCCGGGTACTCGGCCAGCAGGGCGTCGGGCGGCTGCAGGGCGGCCTCGCGCTCGGGCTCCGACCAGGCCTGCAGCTGCTCCAGCGTCACCGCGGCATCCAAGGTCAACCGGCCGCTGCCGGTGCGCCGCAGCGCCACCAGATGCGCGCCGCAGCCCAGCCGCTCGCCCAGGTCCTGGGCCAGCGTGCGCACATAGGTGCCCTTGCTGCAGCAGACTTCGATCTCCAGCTGGTCATCGTGCTGCGACAGGATGTCCAGGCGATGAATCGTCACGCGCCGGGCAGCCCGCTCAATCTCCACGCCCTGGCGGGCGTACTCGTACAGGGCACGCCCCTCGTGCTTGAGCGCCGAATGCATGGGCGGCACCTGCTCGATCGCGCCGAGCAGGCTCATGCGCGCGGCCTCAAGCATGGCGGCGTCAAAGGCCACCGGCCGCTCGCTGACGATGGCGCCTTCGGCATCGCCGGTGGTCGTCACCTGGCCCAGCTTCAGCGTGGCGCGGTAGGTCTTGTCGGCCTCCAGGCTGACCTGCGAGAACTTGGTCGCCGCGCCGAAGCACAGCGGCAGCAGCCCGGTGGCCAGCGGGTCCAGCGTGCCGGTGTGGCCGGCCTTCTCCGCGCGCAGCAGCCGCTTGACCTTCTGCAGCGCATCGTTGCTGGACAGGCCCAGCGGCTTGTCCAGCAGCAGCACGCCGTGCAGCGCCCGCCGCGGCAGGCGGGGCGGGCGCGGCGCGGGGCGCGGCAGGGCTGGCATGGGCGCGGTGCTCACGGCGTCAGGAAGGTCAGTCATGGGCCGTTTCGGCCAGCAGGAGCCCCGGCGAGGCAGGGGCGAACAAGGAAACGTCTGTCGGCGGCCCCCGATCAGGGCCGTTGCAGGCAGGCGGCAGGCCGCTCAGGGCTGGCTGCCCTCGTCATCGGCAGCGCGCCCTGCATTGGCCTGGCGGATCAGCGCGTTGAGCTCGGCCGCACGCTCGGTGGTCTGGTCGAAGTGGAAGTGCAGCGTCGGCACGGTGTGGATCTGCAGTCGCTTGAACAGGCCGTTGCGCAGGAAGCCGGCTGCCTCGTTGAGCGCGTCCTCGCACTCCTGCGGCTGGCCGACCAGCACCGAGAAGTAGACCTGCGCATGCGCATAGTCGGGCGAGACCTTGACGCTGTTGAGCGTCACCAGGCCGATGCGCGGGTCCTTCAGATCCCGCAGCAGCTCGGCCAGATCGCGCTGGATCTGGTCGGCGACCCGGTAGCCGCGATTGGGGGTGGAGCGTTTGTGTCGCATGTCTGACTCCCAGGGCCCGTGCCGCAAGCAACCCGCCAAACACAAACCCCGCCTTCTCGCGAAGGCGGGGCCTGCGGTGCGGGCGGCTGACGGTCAGAGCGCGCGGGCCACTTCCTTGATCTCGAAGATCTCCAGCTGATCACCCTCGTGGATGTCGTTGTAGTTCTTCAACTTGATACCGCACTCGAAGCCTTCCTTGACTTCGCGGACATCGTCCTTCATGCGCTTGAGCGACTCGATCTCGCCGGTGTAGATCACCACGTTGTCGCGCAGCAGGCGGAAGCGCGCGTTGCGCGTGACCATGCCGCTGGTGACCATGCAGCCGGCCACCGTGCCGATCTTGGAGGCGACGAACACCGTGCGGATCTCGGCCGTGCCGATGACCTCTTCGCGCTGCTCGGGGGCCAGCATGCCGCTCATCGCCGCCTTCACCTCATCCACGGCGTCGTAGATGATGTTGTAGTAGCGGATGTCCACACCGTTGTGCTCGGCCAGCTTGCGGGCATTGGCGTCGGCTCGGGTGTTGAAGCCGATGATGACCGCCTTGGACGCGATGGCCAGGTTGACGTCGGATTCGCTGATGCCGCCGACGGCCGCGTGCACGATCTGCACCTTGACCTCGGCCGTGGACAGCTTGAGCAGGGACTGCGTGAGCGCCTCCTGCGAGCCCTGCACGTCGGCCTTGACGATGAGCGCCAGCGTCTGCACGTCGCCGCCCAGGTTGTCGAACATGTTCTCCAGCTTGGCGGCCTGCTGTTTGGCCAGCTTCACGTCGCGGTACTTGCCCTGGCGGAAGGTGGCGATCTCTCGAGCGCGCCGCTCATCGGACAGCACCATGAACTCCTGCCCGGCCTGCGGCACGTCCGACAGGCCCTGGATCTCGACGGGGATCGACGGGCCGGCCTCGTTCACCGGCTTGGCGTTCTCGTCCAGCATGGCGCGCACGCGGCCATAGCTGCTGCCGGCCAGCACCACGTCGCCACGCTTGAGCGTGCCCGACTGCACCAGCACGGTGGCCACCGGGCCGCGGCCCTTGTCCAGCTTGGCTTCGATGACCAGGCCCTTGGCCAGGGCATCCTTCGGAGCCTTGAGCTCCAGCACCTCGGCCTGCAGCAGCACCTGCTCCAGCAGCTCGTCGATGCCCTGGCCGGTCTTGGCCGACACCGGCACGAAGGGCGAGTCGCCGCCGTACTCCTCGGGCACCACCTCCTCGCCGACCAGCTCCTGCTTGACGCGGTCCGGGTTGGCATCGGGCTTGTCCACCTTGGTGATGGCCACGACGATGGGCACGCCCGCCGCCTTGGCATGGTGGATGGCTTCCTTGGTCTGCGGCATCACGCCGTCGTCGGCGGCCACGACCAGGATGACGATGTCGGTGGCCTGCGCACCGCGGGCACGCATGGCGGTGAACGCCTCGTGGCCCGGGGTGTCGAGGAAGGTGATGATCCCGCGCGGCGTCTCCACGTGATAGGCGCCGATGTGCTGCGTGATGCCGCCGGCCTCGCCCGCGGCCACGCGGCTGCGGCGGATGTAGTCCAGCAGCGAGGTCTTGCCGTGGTCAACGTGGCCCATGACGGTGACCACCGGCGCACGCGTGACCTGCTCGGTCGGCTGCTCGGCAGTCTCTTCCAGGAAGGCTTCCGGGTCGTCCAGCTTGGCGGCGAACGCCTTGTGGCCCATCTCCTCGACCACGATCATCGCGGTCTCCTGGTCGAGCTGCTGGTTGATGGTGACCATCTGGCCGAGCTTCATCATCTGCTTGATGACCTCGGAGGCCTTGACCGACATCTTGTGGGCGAGGTCGGCCACGCTGATCGTCTCGGGCACGTGCACCTCGTAGATCTGCGGCTCGCTCGGCGCCACATAGCTGGAGGACCCGTCGCCGCGGTCACGGCGGCCGCCACGGCCACCGGGCGCACGCCAGCCGCCCCGGGCGCTGCCGGCGGCGTCGGTGCGGCCGCCCTTGAGCCCGGCACGCTTCTTGGCTGCGTCGTCGGCCCAGCTGGAGGACAGCTTCTCGGACTTGACCGCCTTCTTGTCGCCCGGCTTGGCTGTGGACGACGGCGCGGCGGCACCCGGCGCGGTCTTGGGCTTGTGGATGGTGCCCTTGATGCCGTCCTTGGCCTCCGCCGGCTTGGCTTCCTCGGGCTTCTTGGCCGTCAGCACGCGCTTCGGAGCCGCCATCATGGCGCGGATGGCCGCTGCCTCGGCCTCGGCCGCCTTGCGGCGGCGCTCCAGGTCAGCCAGGCGCTGCTTCTCCTCGGCCTCGATGTCGGCAGCCTTGATCACGCGCACGCCGGGCTTGGCAGCCTCCGGCGCAGCGGCGGCAGCCGGTGCGGCTGCAGCGACAGGGGCCGCAGCAGGCGCCGGCTCAGCCGGGGCCGGGGCGGCTGCATCTGCAGGCTGAGCCGCAACCGACTGGGCCGCAGCCGCAGCCTGGCGGGCCTGCTCCGCCTCGGCAGCCTCGCGCGCGGCCTTCTCGGCGGCCTCGCGAGCGGCGGCTTCAGCGGCCTCGCGCTGCTGGCGCTCTTCTTCCTCGCGCTGGCGGCGCTTCTCGGCCAGCTCGGCTTCCTGCTGGCGCAGCTGCTCGGCCTGGCGCTGGGCCTCTTCCTCGCGGCGCTGCAGCTCGGCAGCTTCGGCGGCGGCCTGTGCAGCCTCGTCGATACCGGCGGGCGCATCGTCGCGCTTGACGAACACGCGCTTCTTGCGCACTTCGACCTGGATGGTGCGGGCGCGGCCGGAGGCATCGGCCTGCTTGATCTCGGTGGTCGATTTGCGCGTCAGCGTGATCTTCTTGCGCTCGGCGCCGGCGGTGCCGTGCGCGCTGCGCAGATGATCGAGCAGGCGTTCCTTGTCGGATTCCGTGAGCACGTCGTCCGACGAGGCCTTGGCGACACCGGCGGATTGAAGCTGCTCCAGCAGTGTCGCTGCCGGGCGGTTCAGTTCCGCGGCGAATTGTGCGACGGTGGTCACGGCCATTGTGTTCAGTCCTTGCGAAATTCGATGCGTGGGGCAGGCTCTGGGCGGCTGCTCAGGCGGCGAACCAGTGTTCGCGGGCCTTCATGATGAGCGCGCGGGCCTGCTCTTCGTCCACGCCGGTGATGTCGGTCAGCTCGTCCACCGCGAGGTCGGCGAGATCGTCGCGGGTGTGGATGCCAGCTTCGGCCAGCTTGGCGATCAGCTCGGCATTGAGGCCTTCGAGGCCGCGCAGATTCTGCGACACGGACTCCACGGCCTCTTCCTTGGCGATCTCCATCGTCAGCAGCGCATCCTTGGCGCGGTTGCGCAGCTCGTGCACGGTGTCCTCGTCGAAGGACTCGATCTCCAGCATCTCCTGCAGCGGCACGTAGGCCACTTCTTCCAGGCTGGTGAAGCCCTCGGCGATCAGGATGTCGGCCACTTCCTCGTCCACATCGAGCTTCTCGACGAAGAGCTTGCGCACGACCTCGGTCTCCTGCGCCTGCTTCTCGGCCGATTCCTCGGCAGTCATGATGTTGATGCGCCAGCCGGTCAGCTCGGACGCCAGGCGCACGTTCTGCCCGCCGCGGCCGATGGCGATGGCGAGGTTCTCCTCGTCCACGACCACGTCCATCGCGTGCTTCTCTTCATCCACGAAGATGGATTGCACGTTGGCCGGCGCCAGCGCACCGATGACGAACTGAGCCGGATCCTCGGACCACAGCACGATGTCCACGCGCTCGCCAGCGAGCTCATTGGTGACCGCATTGACGCGCGAGCCGCGCACGCCCACGCAGGTGCCAATGGGATCGACGCGGCGATCATGCGAGAGCACGGCGATCTTGGCGCGCGAGCCGGCGTCGCGGGCACAGCTCTTGATCTCGAGCAGGCCCTGCTCCACCTCGGGCACCTCCTGGCGGAAGAGCTCGATCATGAAGCCCGGTGCGCTGCGCGACAGCATGATCTGCGGGCCGCGCGCGGTCGGGTCCACCTCGGCGATGTAGGCCCGCACACGGTCGCCCGTGCGCAGGTTCTCCTTGGGGATCATCTCGCCGCGCTTCAAGCGGCCCTCGACGCGGCCGGACTCGACGATGATGTCGCCCTTGTCCAGGCGCTTGACCGTGCCGACGAAGATCTTCTCGCCACGGGCGAGGAAGTCGTTGAGCAGCTGCTCGCGCTCGGCGTCGCGGATCTTTTGCAGGATGACCTGCTTGGCGGCCTGCGCACCGATACGACCGATGGGCACGGACTCGACCGGCTCCTCGATGTAGTCATCGACCTCGATGTCCGGGATCTGCTCCTGGGCCTCGAACAGCAGGATCTCGGCGTCCGGGATCTGCAGGCCGGCCTCGTTGGGCACGACGTGCCAGCGGCGGAAAGTCTCGTACTCGCCAGTTTCGCGGTCGATGCTGACGCGAATGTCCACGTCGGCGCCATGCAGCCGCTTGGTGGCCGAAGCCAGCGCCGATTCGACGGCGCCGAACACCACCTCGCGATCGACGCTCTTTTCGCGCGAGATCGCATCCACCAGCATCAACAGTTCACGGTTCATTCTTTGTGACCTCCGGAATCCTGCTCGTTGTCGGCAGCCGCGGGGGCTGCTGCAGCCGGCGCCTTGCGGGCGCGGCCCTTGAAATCCACCACCGGCACCAAGCGCGCCTCGCGCACCTCGTCCAGCGTGAAGCCCAGCACCTGCTGCTGCTTGCCGTCGTCGATCAGCAGCTGCCAGGCCTGCGCATCGGGTGCGGCGCCGGGCTCGGCGGCCTGGTCGGCAGGCGCCTCGGCCGCCTGCAGCAGGCCGCGCCACTTCTTGCGCCCCTGGAAGGGCAGCTTCAATGTGATGTCGACCTGCTCGCCGGCAAAGCGCGCGTAATCCGCCGGCTTGTGCAGCGGGCGATCCAGGCCGGGGGAAGAGACCTCCAGACGCGCGTAGTCGCAGCCCTCCACCTCCAGCACATACTGCAACTGACGCGTGACCTTCTCGCAGTCCTCGACCAGGATGAAGTCACCCGGGCCGGTGTCATAGTCCTGGCCGGCGCGGCGGTCGATGTAGACACGCAGGAGCCCGCCACCGGTGCGCTCGCACTCGACGACGTCATAGCCCAGTCCCGCGACGGTGCGCTCGACCGCCTGCATCCAGGACCCGGAGACGGTGGGCGCAGGAGCGGCAGGCGCGCGCGGCCGCCGGGCCGCGGGGGCGGCCCGCGGCGAGCGCGCGGGAGCAGCGGAAGGTTTCCTCTTCAAAGGGACAACGAGCTGGGCTACAGGCGCCGGGGCGCCGGGTGGTTCGGATCTCTTCACGACAAAGAGGCCGGCCTTTCGGGCACGACGCCGAGTCGCAAGCGCCGGCGCATACCTCGTCGCGCCGAGCGCTGCGCACAAAAGCGCAAGAGCAAAAAAAAAGGGCTGGATTACTCCGCCCACTTTCTTGCCGCCCTAAGGCCGCCGGAACGTGCTCTGCCCGCGACCTCCAGGGTCAATGCAGCAGACCTCTTTCGTGAATGGCGGATTCTAGACCGGGGCGGCGGCGCTTGCAAGGCTCATGCCCAGCTGAACCCTCCGGCGGGGTGGTCAGCGCGGGGTACATGAGAGAATCCGCCGCCTTTTACTGCGACCAATATCGGAGACGCCCATGGGGTTTCTGGCCGGCAAGCGCCTGCTCATCACCGGACTGCTGTCCAACCGTTCCATCGCTTACGGCATCGCCCGGGCCTGTCAGCGCGAGGGCGCGGAGCTCGCCTTCAGCTACGTGGGCGAGCGTTTCAAGGACCGGATCACTGAATTTGCCGCCGAGTTCGGCTCGCAGCTGATCTTCGATTGCGACGTGAGCGACGACGCGCAGATCGAGCGCCTGTTCGCGCAGCTCGGCGAGGCCTGGCCGACCTTCGACGGCTTCGTGCATTCCATCGGCTTCGCACCGCGCGAGGCGATTGCCGGCGACTTCCTGGACGGCCTGTCGCGCGAGGCCTTCCGCGTGGCGCACGACATCTCGAGCTACAGCTTCCCGGCGATGGCCAAGGCCGCCCTGCCCCGCCTGTCGCCCCATGCGGCGCTGCTGACGCTGAGCTACCTGGGCGCCGAGCGCATCGTGCCGCACTACAACACGATGGGGCTGGCCAAGGCGTCGCTGGAAGCCAGCGTGCGCTACCTGGCGGGCAGCCTGGGCCCGCGCGGCATCCGCGTCAACGGCATCTCGGCCGGGCCGATCAAGACGCTGGCCGCCTCGGGCATCAAGGGCTTCAGCCGCATCCTGGATGCGGTGGAGCAGACGGCACCGCTGCGCCGCAACGTGACCATCGACGACGTGGGCAATGTGGCGGCCTTCCTGCTGTCGGACCTGGCCGCCGGCGTGACGGCCGAGATCACCTACGTGGATGGCGGCTACAGCCACGCGATGGGCGTGCCGGAGCGCGACGCGGGCGCGGCCTGAGCGGCCGGCTCCATCGCTCCATCGCCTCCTCCGGGCCGGGCCCAGGTCCGGCGCCTGCGCTGGCGTCTTCCCCGACGCTCGTGCCCGGCCCCTCAGGTGCCGGCGGTCACCAGCAGGCCCGCCACGCCGGGCGGCGCCGCCTCCAGCAGCTTGCGCGTGTAAGGCTGCTGCGGCCGGCCGATGACCTGGGCGACGGGCCCGGATTCGACGATGGCGCCGTCCTTCATCACGATGACGTCGTGGGCCATCGCGGCCACCACCTCGACGTCATGCGTGATCAGCAGGTAGCTCAGGCCACGCTTGCGCTGCAGGCCCTGCAGCAGCGCCAGCACCTGCTTCTGGATGGTGACGTCCAGCGCGCTGGTCGGCTCGTCCAGCACCAGCACGTCGGGCTCGACGATGAGCGCGCGGGCCAGGGCCAGGCGCTGGCGCTGGCCGCCGGAAAACTCATGCGGATAGCGGTCGAGCAGGCGGGGGAACTGCACCTCGGCCAGGCCCACTTCGGCCAGCACGGCGCGCACCTTCTCGGCCCGCTGTGCCGCGGACAGTGCCGGAGCGTGCACCTGCAGGCCTTCGCCGACGATCTCGCCGACCGTCATGCGGGGCGACAGGGACGAGAACGGATCCTGGAACACCACCTGGATGCGCTGGCGCAGCGGCCGGTCGGCGCGCGGTGAGCCGCGCCAGCGCGTGCCCAGCACGTCGAGCTGCCCGCGGCTGGGCTGCAAGCCGAGCGTGGCCAGGGCCAGCGTGGATTTGCCGGAGCCCGACTCGCCGATGACGGCCAACGTGCGCCCGGGCGCCACCGTGAAGTCCGCGCCCTTGACCGCGATGAACTCGCCCTTGCCGAACCAGCCGCGCACGCCCGGGCGGCTGACCGGGTAGGCGACCTGCAGGCCGTGCGCGCGCACCAGCGGCTGCGCACCGGCCGCAGCCTCGGCCACATCGCGCACCGGGCGGCTGTCCAGCAGCTTGCGGGTGTAGGCATGCTGCGGGCTGGCGAAGACCTGGGCCACCGGGCCCTGCTCCACCAGCACGCCGCGCTCCATCACCGCCACGCGGTCGGCAAAGCGCTGCACCAGCGGCAGGTCATGGGTGATGAGCAGCAGGGCCATGCCGTGGCGCTGCTGCAGCTCGTCGAGCAGGCCGAGGATCTGCTGGCGCAGCGTGACGTCCAGCGCGGTTGTGGGCTCATCGGCGATCAGCAGCCGGGGCTGGCAGGCCAGCGCCATGGCGATCATGGCCCGCTGGCGCTGGCCGCCGGAGAGCTGGTGCGGATAGGCACGCGCCTTGGCGGCCGGGTCGGGCAGGCCGGTGTCGGCCAGCAGCTGCACGGCGCGCTCCCAGGCCTGGCGCCGGCTGGTGAGCTGGTGCAGCTCCACCACCTCGGCGATCTGGTCGCCGACCGGGAACAGCGGGTTGAGCGCGGTCATCGGCTCCTGGAAGATCACCGCCACATCCCGGCCGCGGATCTCGCGCAGGCGAGGTTCGGGCAGGTGCAGCAGGTCGCACCCGCCCTCGCGCGCCTGAAAGGCAGCCGAGCCGCTGACCTGGGCCTGGGGCAGCAGCTTGAGCAGGCTGAGTGCGCTGACCGTCTTGCCCGAGCCGGACTCGCCCACCAGGGCGAACTTCTCACCCGGCTGCAGGCTGAAGGACACGCTCTGCACCACCGGCTTGCCGCCGAACGCCACGGTGAGGTCGCGCACGTCCAGCAGCGGCGCGGCGGCCGGGCCATTTGCGGTGGGGTCATCGGCCAGTGGCGATGCACGGCCTGCAGACAACGGATGGTCGCCGCTCATGCCAGCCCCTCCTTGCGCGGATCCAGCGCATCGCGCAGCGCATCGCCCATGAAGGTCAGCAGCAGCAGCGTGCCCACCAGCACGCCGAAGGTGGACAGCGAGATCCACCAGGCGTCCAGGTTGTTCTTGCCCTGGGCCAGCAGCTCACCCAGGCTGGGTGTGTCGGGCGGCACGCCCAGGCCGAGGAAGTCGAGCGACGTGAGCGCCAGGATGGCCGCGCTCATGCGAAACGGCAGGAAGGTGACCACCGGCGTGAGGCTGTTGGGCAGCAGGTGGCGCCAGATGATGTGTCGGTTGGAGACGCCCAGGGCGCGCGCGGCGCGCACGTAGTCGAGCTGCCGGTTGCGCAGGAACTCGGCCCGCACGTAGTCGGACAGGCCCATCCAGCCGAAGAGCGACAGCAGCAGCAAGAGCAGCCCGACGCTGGGCTCCAGCACGGCCGAGAAGATGATCAGCAGGTAGAGCTCGGGCATGGAGCCCCAGATCTCGATGAAGCGCTGGAAGGCCAGGTCGGTCTTGCCGCCATAGAAGCCCTGCAGCGCGCCGGTGACCACGCCCAGCAGCACGCCGATCACCGTGAGCGCCAGTGCGAACAGCACCGAGACGCGAAAGCCATAGAGCAGCCGGGCGAACACATCCCGCCCGCGGTCGTCGGTGCCCAGCCAGTTCTGCGCCGAGGGCGGCGCGGGGTTGGGCGACGGCGCGAAGTAGTTGATGGTCAGGTGGTGCGAGCGGTTGATCGGGTAGAGCGCGAAGTTGCCCGGCCGGGCCAGCTGCTGCTGGATGAACGGGTCCAGGTAGTCGGTGGGCGTGTCTAAGTCGCCGCCGAAGGTCGTCTCCGGCAGCGCCTGCACCAGCGGCACATACCAGCGGCCCTCATAGCGCACGAGCAGCGGCTTGTCGTTGGAGATGAGCTCGGCAGCCAGGCTGACGAGCACAAGCACGCAGAAGATCACCAGGCTCCAGTAGCCCAGGCGGTTGCGCTTGAAGCGCTGCCAGGCGCGGCGGCTGGGGGACGGCGACGGCGCGGGCGGCAGCACGGCGGCCGGTGGGGTCGTGGGAGTGACGGCGGCCATCAGTCGAACTTCACGCGCGGGTCCACCCACACGTAGCAGAGGTCGCTGATCAGCTTGGTGACCAGACCGATCAGGGTGAAGAGATAGAGCGTGCCCAGCACCACGGGATAGTCGCGGCGCATCACCGACTCATAGCCGAGCAGGCCCAGGCCATCGAGCGAGAACAGCGTCTCGATCAGCAGCGAGCCGGCGAAGAAGGCGCCGATGAAGGCCGCCGGAAAGCCGGTGATGATGGGGATGAGCGCATTGCGGAAGACGTGCTTCCACAGCACCCGCCGCTCGGCCAGGCCCTTGGCCCGCGCGGTCAGCACGTACTGCTTGCGGATCTCCTCCAGGAAGGCGTTCTTGGTCAGCATGGTGATGACCGCGAAGCTGCCCAGCACCATCGCCGTGACCGGCAGCGCGATGTGCCAGAGGTAGTCGACGATCTTGGCGGGGAGGCTCAGCTCATCCCAGTTGGGCGACGTGAGCCCGCGCAGCGGGAACCACGACAGGAAGCTGCCGCCGCCGAAGATCACCAGCAGCGCCACACCGAGCACGAAGCCCGGGATCGCATAGCCGGCCAGCACCAGCAGGCTGGTGACGGTGTCGAAGCGGCTGCCTGCGCGCACGGCCTTGGCGATGCCCAGCGGCACCGAGATGAGGTAGCTCAGGAAGAAGGTCCACAGCCCCAGCGAGATCGACACCGGCAGCTTCTCCTTGACCAGCGTCCACACGTCCTTGTGGTGGAAGAAGCTCTGGCCCAGATCGAACCGGGCGAAGTCGGCCAGCATCTTGAAGTAGCGCTCATGCGCCGGCTTGTCGAAGCCGTAGAGCTTCTTGATGTCCTCGATCTGCTGCGCGTCGATGCCCTGGCGGCCGCGGTAGGCGCTGCTGCGCGCGGCACCCTCCCCGCCCGTGTCGCGCCCCTGCAGCTGCGAGACCATCTGCTCCACCGGCCCGCCGGGCACGAACTGGATGACGACGAAGGTCAAGGTCAGCACGCCCAGCAGCGTCGGGATCATCAGGAGCAGGCGCTTGAGGATGTAGCTGAGCATCGGCTCGTCCTGTGGGGTTGCCTGATCACTTGCCGGCCGGCGCGGCCCACCAGGTGGACAGCGCCCAGCCCTCGGGCTGGTAGTAGCGCGGCACCACCTGTGGCTGGGCGAAGCGGTGTGCGCGATAGGCGACGCGGTGCACGGCCGAGTACCAATGCGGCACGGCGTAATAGCCGTGGCGCAGCACGCGGTCCAGGGCGCGCACGTTGGCCGCCAGCTCGGGCCGGCTCTGGGCGGCGTCGATGCGGCGCAGCAGCTCGTCGACCACCGGGTCCTGCACACCGCCCAGGTTGGACGAGCCGTCCTGCTTGGCGAGATCCGCGCGGAAGTACTGCGTCAGCTCCGATCCCGGCACCAGCCGGCCCAGCGTGCGCGAGCTGATCACCTCGAACTCGAAGCGGCGCATGCGCTGCTCATAGACGGCGTAGTCGATCAGCCGGTAGCTGGGCTGAAAGCCCAGCTTCTCCAGCGTGCGCATGTAGGGGTTGACCACCCGGCCCATGCTGCCGGACGTGTCCATGAACTCGATGGTGAAGGGCTCGCCCTTGGCATTGCGCAGCGCGCCGTCGCGATAGGTCCATCCCGCCTCGGCCAGCAACTGGCGGGCCAGGCGCAGGTTGGCGCGCAGCGAGCCCGGTGGGCTGGTGGTGGGCGGCTGGGGCACGGGCTGCTCCAGCACCGCGCGCGGCGGGCGGGCCTTGAGCGACTGCAGCACGGCCAGCTCATCGCCCTGCGGCAGGCCGGTGGCCTCGTACTCGCTGCCTGTGAAGTAGCCGCGCACGCGGGTATAGGCGCCATAGAAGAGCTGGCGGTTCATCCACTCGAAATCCATCGCCAGGCCGATGGCGCGGCGCACCCGCGGGTCGCTGAACTTGGCCAGCCGCGTGTTGAAGATGAAGCCCTGGAAGCCCACCGCATTGCCGTGCTGCCACTCGCGCTTGAGCAGCTCGCCCGAGGCGAACTTGCCGCCCTGGTACTGACGCGCCCAGTCCTTGGCGATGAAGGCCTGGATGAAGTCGAACTCGCCGGCCTTGAAGGCCTCGAACGCGGCGACGTTGTCCTTGTAGAGCTGGTAGGTGATGCGGTCGAAGTTGAACTGCCCGCGCCGCACGTTCAGATCGCGCGCCCAGTAGGCCGGATCGCGCTCGTAGGTGATCTCCTTGCCGAAGTCCACCTTGCCGATGCGGTAGGGGCCGGAGGCGATGGGGTAGTCGGTGACGATGGCGTCCAGCGGCTGCGGCTTGCCGTCCTTGCTGCCCCACTTGTGGCTGAACACCGGCAGGCCGCCGACGATGAGCGGCAGCTCGCGGTTGGCCTCCTTGAAGTCGAAGCGGACGAGGCGCTCGCCCAGCACGGTGGCGCCTTTGACCGGCGCGAAGTAGGCCCGGTACTGCGGCGCCGCACCCGGGCCGGTGAGCTGGTCGAAGCTGTGCTTCACGTCCCGCGCCAGCACCGGGTCGCCGTTGTGGAAGCGCGCCTTCGGGTTGAGGCGGAAGGTAACGGAGCGGCCGTCCGTCGCCACGTCCACATCCTCGGCCAGCAGGCCGTAGGCCGTGGCCGGCTCATCCATGTTGCCGGTCAGCAGCGTGTCGAAGAGCAGCCCCTCCAGCCCCGGCGGCTCTGTGCCCTTGAGCGTGAACGGGTTGTACTTGTCGAAGCTGCTGGCGATCAGCGGCGCGACCAGCGAGATGCGCCCGCCCTTGGGTGCGGCCGGGTTGACATAGTCGAAGTGGCTGAAGCCCGGGGGGTACTTGATGTCGCCGAACTGGGCATAGGCGTGGGCGGCCTGGGCGGATGGCGCGCCGGTGACGGCGGCCCAGGCCAGGGCCACGGCGGCCAGTGCTGCTCGCAGTGTTCGCATGGGGGCCGATTCTGCGGCATGGGCCGCGCGCCCCGTGGGGCGGCTTACCCCTCGTGACGCACGGTCCAGGGCTGGGCTGCGGCCGGTGGATCGATGGCGGGGACGAGGCCATGCAGCGCCAGCGCCTGCGGCGGCTCGCCCGCATCGGTGGCAAGGCTCAGCACCCAGTCGGGCGTGGACCACACGGTGGCCGGGATGGCCGTGGGCTTGTGCACCTGCGCTGGGCCCGGCTGGCAGACGATGCACGGCAGCCGGCGCAGGCCGAGGGCCTGGCCGCGCAGCTTGATCGCCGCCTCCTTCAGCGTCCACAGCGTCAGGCAGGCGGCCGCGGCGTCGGGCTGCTGTGCCAGCCACGCCTGCTCCACAGGATGCAGCATGCGCGGGGCCAGGCGCGGCCAGTCGCGATCCCGGCTGACGCGGCGGTCCTCGATGTCGATGCCCGCGGGATGCTGGCCCACCACCGCGGCGACGAAGCGGCCGCTGTGGCTCAAGCCGGCATGCAGCTCGGCGCCACCTGGATGATGCAGCCGCGGCGGGCCGCCCTCCCCGACCGTGGCCAGCCAGCCCGGGGCGATGCCGGTGTGGCGGGCCGCCGCCTCCCGCAGCAGCCACCGGCCGGCAAGGAAGGCCGCCAGGCGGTCGGGTGATTTGATGGCAAGGGCACGGGCCTGCTCCGCCGCAGACAGCCAGGTGGGAAGCGGCTCACCGGGCTGCCAGCCGGCGCCCGCCAGCGCCTGGGCCACCGTCGCCCCGCACAGCGTCAGCGCGGCCGACATCGGCGCCGCCTACCAGACGACGAAGGCATCCCGGCCGGCCACCGACAGCCGCACCTTGCGCCCTATGGGCAGGCACAGCTTGGTCGGCACATGGCCGAAGGGCAGGCCGGTGAGGATGGGCGCAGCGCTCACGCTGCGCAGGTGTTCGATGGCCGTCTTGAGGCCGTAGCCGCGGTCCAGAGGCGACTTGCGCCAGTCGGTGAAGCTGCCCAGCAGCACCGCCTTCTGCGCGTCCAGCACGCCGGCCTGGTGCAGCTGCAGCAGGCCACGCTCGATGCGGTAGGGGTGCTCGTTGACGTCCTCCAGGAAGAGCACGCCGCCGCGCATCTTGGGGAAGTGCGGCGTGCCCAGCAGCGACAGCAGCACGGTGAGATTGCCGCCCCACAGCCGGCCGCTGGTCTCCAGGCCATCGAAGCCGGCATCGGTGCGAAAGCCCACGGCCTCCAGCTCGCCGGTCATGGCTTCGACGAAGACGTCCTGCGTCACGTCGTCGCCGCCGCCCTCTGCCGCCTCGTCGCCGAAGTCGCCGCAGGCCATCGGGCCGGCCCAGAAGCCGCCGGGCTGGCAGCAGCCGGCATGGGGCTCGTGGTCATCGTAGTTGTTGTCGTGGTGGTGGTGATGGTGCTGCCCCGGCGTGCCCGGGTCGCCGGCCACGCCGTGCGCCAGGGCGGCCAGCTGCAGCGCGGTCATGTCGCTGTAGCCCACCCAGCGCGTGCCGCGGTCGATGCTGCGGCCGATCAGCGGCCAGTCGATGCGGTCCAGCAACCGGGTCAGGCCGTAGCCGCCGCGGCTGGCCAGCGCGACGGAGGGTGCGGCCTGGGCAATGCGGTGCAGCGCGGCCAGCCGCGTGTCGTCATCGCCGGCGAACCGCTGGTGCTTGAGCGCGGCGGCTTCGTCGATGCTCACCTCGAAGCCGAGCTGGCCCAGCCGCCGGGCCGCGCGACGCAGGGCCGGAGCGCGGGCGACGACGCCAGCCGGCGAGAAGATGACGAGATCGGGGCGGTGGTCGCTCATGGTGGTGAGGGGGCGCGGTAGCGGCGTGATGAGGGGCGCGGGCCAGGAAGCGGTGCGGGAAATGGAGCCAGAAGACGGGGCGAGGAGCGCGGCGGATGTTGACTTGCGAGCAGCGTCGCGCTCAGCCGCGCGACGGCTCGTCCTCGATGATCTGGCCGACCGGGATGGTGCTGGACTCGCCGGCGTCCAGCTCGTCAGGCACCGCGGCCGCATCCTGCGGTGAACCACCGGCCCGGCGCCGGCTGTCGCGCTGGGCCTTGGCCTGGGCGCGGCGCTCGGCGAAGAAGTCGCGCAGCAGCTGCGCGCTGTGCTCGGCCATCACGCCGCCGACGATCTGCGTGTGGTGGTTGAGCCGCCGGTCGGCAAAGAGGTCGATCACCGAGCCGGCCACGCCGGTCTTGGGATCGGGCGCGGCAAAGACGACGCGCTTGAAGCGCGCGTGCATCAGCGCCATCGCGCACATGGCGCAGGGCTCCAGCGTGACGAAGAGTTCGCACTCGGGCAGCCGGTAGTTGGACAGCAGCTGGGCCGCATGGCGCAGGGCCACGATCTCGGCATGCGCGGTCGGGTCGTGCGTGGTGATGGGCCGGTTGTAGCCGGTGGCGATCACCTGGCCGGCGCGCATGATGACCGCGCCCACCGGCACCTCGCCCACCAGCCAGGCGTTGTGCGCCTGGTCCAGCGCCAGGCGCATGGCGTATTCGTCGGCGGGCAGGATGGGCGGGGTCACGGCAAGGCGGCAGGCAGCCCGGGATTATCGGCGGCGGCCCGGCACCCAGCCCGGCACCCAGCCCGGCAGAGCCGGTGAGCCGCAGGCCCCTGGGCCAGCGTGCTGGAGATCCGCTGTGCGCGAGGCCGCCTGCGCAGCGGGCCCACCAGCACCAGATCACCATGAGCGCCGTCGCACGATGCCCTCGCACGAAAGAGGCTCAAGACTGAAGGCGCTGGAGGACATGCCGGGCGCATGCGGCGCCGATCCACCGATCAGGCGCAAAGCAAAAACGCCCCGCGATGCAGGGCGTTTGCTCTTGAAGCGCCGACCTTCTCAGGCAAGGTCCCGCCGCTGTCGAAGGCGCTTGACCCGCTCAGCCGGGCATTGCGGCCGATTGAAGGCCAAGCGGGGGCCGGCGCTTGCAGGCGGCTGCCGCAAGCGCCGCTGCCTCACACCGGCACCAGGAAGTCCCGGCTGATGCCGTAGCCCAGGTCGGCCACGCGGTCGAGGAACTGGGTCAGGAAGGCGTGCAGGCCGGTGGCCAGGATCTCGTCGATGCGGGCGTATTCCAGGTCGGCGCGCAGGCGGCCGGCGCGGCGCAGGGTTTCGATGCTCTGGTCGTTGGCCACGCGGCGAAGGTTGGTGGTGACCTCCTGCATGCAGGCGGTCAGCGAGCGGGGCATGTCGTGGCGCAGGATGAGCAGCTCGGCCACCTTCTCAGGCTTGATGACGTTGCGGTAGACCTTGCGATAGACCTCGAAGCCGGAGACGCTGCGCAGCACGGCGGACCAGTGATAGAAGTCCACCTCGTGCGGGTCCTTCTCGGCCGTGGGCTGCAGGTCGTCGGCGTTGCGGGTGTGGAACTTGACGTCCAGCAGCCGCGCGGTGTTGTCTGCCCGCTCCAGGAAGGTGCCGATGCGCAGGAAGTGGAAGGCCTCGTCCTGCAGCATGGTGCCCAGCGTGACGCCGCGTGAGAGATGCGAGCGGAACTTGACCCACTCGAAGCATTCCGCCGGGTCCTTCAGGTAGGCCTTGTCGGCGATCAGGCGGTTGAACTCCAGCCAGGTCTGGTTGGAGGTTTCCCAGACCTCGGTGGTCAGCGCGCCCCGCACGGCGCGGGCGTTCTCGCGGGCGGCGCGCAGGCAGCTGTAGATGCTGGAGAGGTTCTTCGGGTCCGCGACCATGAACTCCATGACCTCGCGCGGCGTGACCTTGTCGTGCCGGGCCATGTAGTCGCCGGTGAGCTCCGAGATGCTCAGCAGGCCACGCCAGCCCTGCTCGGCCGCGTCGCTGGACTGGGGCAGCAGCGAGGCCTGGTAGTTCACATCCAGCATGCGGGCGGTGTTTTCCGCCCGCTCCATGTAGCGCGCCATCCAGTAGAGATGATCGGCGGTGCGTGACAGCATGAGTTCTTTGTCTTCCGCTTCTAGAAACGGTGCAGCCAGCCCTCTCAGGCCTCCAGCACCCAGGTGTCCTTGGTGCCGCCGCCCTGAGATGAGTTGACGACGAGCGAGCCCTCCTTGAGCGCCACGCGCGTGAGGCCGCCGGGGACCATCTGCACGGTCTTGCCGGACAGCACGAAGGGCCGCAGGTCGATGTGGCGCGGGGCGATGCCGGACTCCACATACGTGGGGCAGGTGGACAGCGCCAGCGTGGGCTGGGCGATGTAGTTGTCGGGCTTGGCCTGCAGCTGGGCGCGGAAGGCCTCGATCTCGGCCTTGGTGGCGGCCGGGCCGACCAGCATGCCGTAGCCGCCTGCGCCGTGGACCTCCTTGACGACCAGCTCGCCCAGGTGGTCGAGCACGTAGCGCAGGTCGTCCTTCTCGCGGCAGACGTAGGTGGGCACGTTCTGCAGGATCGGCTGCTCGCCCAGGTAGAACTCGATCATCTTGGGCACGTAGGGGTAGATGGACTTGTCGTCCGCCACCCCGGTGCCGATGGCATTGGCCAGGTTGATGTTGCCGGCGCGGTAGGCATCGAGCAGGCCGGCGCAGCCCAGCGTGGAATCCGGGCGGAAGGCCTTGGGGTCGAGGAAGTCGTCGTCCACCCGGCGGTAGATCACGTCCACCCGGCGCGGGCCCTGGGTGGTGCGCATGTAGACGAAGCCGTCCTCGACGAAGAGGTCCTGACCCTCGACCAGCTCCACCCCCATCTGCTGGGCCAGGAAGGCGTGCTCGAAGTAGGCCGAGTTGTACATGCCGGGCGTGAGCACGACCACGGTCGGCTCGTTGACGCTGGGCGGGGCCACGGCGCGCAGGGTGTCAAGCAGCAGGTCGGGATAGTGGGCGACCGGGGCGATGCGGTGCCGGCTGAAGAGCTCGGGGAAGAGCCGCATCATCATCTTGCGGTTCTCCAGCATGTAGCTCACGCCGCTGGGCACGCGCAGGTTGTCCTCCAGCACGTAGTAGGTGCCGCTGCCGTCGGGCTGGGCGGCACGCACGATGTCGATGCCGGCGATCACGGAGTAGATGTCGTGGGGCACCTTCACGCCCATCATCTCGCGGCGGAACTGGGCGTTGCCCAGCACCTGCTCGGCGGGGATGACGCCGGCCTTGAGGATGGCCTGCTCGTTGTAGACGTCGTGGATGAAGCGGTTGAGCGCGGTCACGCGCTGGCGCAGGCCCTTCTCCATCTGGCGCCACTCGGCCGCCGGGATGATGCGCGGGATGAGGTCGAAGGGGATGAGGCGCTCGGTGCCGGCGCCGTTCTCGTCCTTGTCGCCATAGACGGCGAAGGTGATGCCGACGCGGCGGAAGATGACCTCGGCCTCTTCGCGGCGGCGGCGCATCGCATCGTCGGGCTGCTGGCCCAGCCAGCGGTCGTAGGTGGCGTAGTGGTCGCGCACGCGCTTGTCGGCGGCGTGCATCTCGTCGTAGGCGATGCGAGGGGTATTCATCCGAGCGGGGGCTGGTGGCCGGGGGACCTTGCCTGAAGCTGGCCGGGCGGCCTTGATGACCATCAAGGCCCGGTGCGCGCAAGGGGAATGCACGGAGCATGCCAGCATCGCCGACCATCCCGCCATCGGGGCCCGGCCCCATGCGCCACGATGGCGCGCCGGGCCTCTTGCTGGGGCGCAAGGGGCGCCAACAGCGTCAACGCCGCCCCATCAGGGCGCGTCCGCAGGCAAATCGTGCAGCAAGCGGGTGGTGACTCGCACCAACAACGTGTGCGATGAGCCGCCGCGGATCACCCCGCGCAGAGGCGTCACGTCGCCATAGTCGCGGCCCTGGGCGACGCGGATGTGCTCGATGCCGGCGCTGCAGTCGTTGGTGGGATCGAGCTCCAGCCACAGCCCATCGGCGCCGGGCCCGGTGCGCGGTTGCGCATCGGCGGGCAGATAGACGGCCACCCAGGCGTGCGAGGCATCGGCGCCCACCCAGGCCGGATGCGCGTGGGCGGGCGATCCGGGCCGCTCGGTCAGCAGATAGCCGCTGACATAGCGCGCGGCCAGGCCCAGGGCGCGCAGGCAGCCGAGCATGACGTGGGCAAAGTCCTGGCACACGCCGCGGCGCTGCTCGAAGGCCTGCAGCACCGGTGTGGAGACATCGGTGCTGGCGCTGGCATAGCTGAAGTCGGCATGGATGCGGCGCATCAGCTCGGTGGCCGCCTCCTGCAGCGGCCGGCCGGGGCTGAACGACGGGCGGGCATAGTCCGCCAGCTCGGCATGCAGCGGCACATAGGGCGACGGGAAGCGGTAGACGGCCGCCGCGTCCTGCGGCTCGCCGGCGCGATAGGCCAGGCGGTCGCGCACGGCTTCCCAGCTCAGCGCGGCCTGCGCCGGGGTGGGTGCCGGCCGCTCGCGCACCTGCACCACGCTGCTGGCGGCCACGCGCAGCCGCTCATGCGGCTCGTCCAGCGAGAAGGCCAGCCGCAGGTTGCCGAAGGCATCGAGCAGCGCGCGGCGGTGGGCCGGCGCGGGGGCGATGTCGCAGCGGTGGGCCTGCAGCAGCTGGCTGGCGTCCTGCAGCGGCTGCAGATGCGCCATGTGATGGGCCACCTCCACCGGCGGTGCGTAGTCGTAGACCGTCTCGTGATCGACGCGGTAGCAGCGCCAGCCGGCGGGCAGGGCCACGGCGGCGGCGGCAGCAGCGTCCACGTCGTCGTGCCGCTCGGCGGTCGGCCCGCCGGATGTGTGGGGTGCGCCGGGTGCGCTGGGTGCGCCGCCCGGGATTGGCACGGTCGGCGGCACGGCAGCCGGGTGGTGCGGCGTCATGCGGCAAGCAGCCGCTCGGTCAGGGCGGCATGGCTGAAGTAGGCGCGGTCGATGTCGTGGGCCAGGTCCAGCGCGGCGCGGGACAGGCCCTCGGCCAGCTCGACCACCGGGTGGCGGCTGCCACGCTGGCCGGCGCCCGGCTCGGCGGCGCACAGCTCGGCCAGGCCCCGGCCCACGCCCTCTGCCGGCAGACGGGCCAGCAGATGCTGCACGCGGTCGGCGGCGGCCTGGGCATCGTCCACCCGCGGTGCGCCGGGGCCGGGGCCGCCGGGCAGCTTGGCGCATTCGGTGCGCAGCCGGCGCAGCACGCAGGCGACGGCGCGCGGGTTGGCCTCGTCCATCACCAGCAGGTCCAGCAGGGGCAGCAGCTCCTGGCGGCGCTGGAAGCGGGCGCGGTAGGTGATGGTGCTGTCAAAGAGCGCCAGCAGCGCGTCAAAGCCGTCCGGATGGCCGGCGGCCGGGCGCTCGAAGAAGGCGCGCAGCACGGCGCAGACCTGGATCAGCCGTTCCGACAGCCGGCCGATGGTCAGCAGCCGCCAGCCGACGTCGCGGGTCATGCGGTCGGTATGGGCGCCGGTGACGGCGGCCAGCTGCAGGCCCAGGCGCTCCAGGGCGGCCGTGCCATCGACCGCGCGGGCGACGCCGGCGGGGCCGCCAGCCACCCGGGCGTCCACACTGCCGTCTGCTGCGCCCGCAGGCCGCATGCGGCGAGCAAATCCTTCGCCCATGTCGCGGATCAGCCGCCAGTGCTCGGGCGCCAGGCGGTCGCGCAGCGCGCCGGCCGTGCGCTCCAGCGCCTGCAGGTTGTAGGCCACGCTCCAGGCGCCGGGGCGGGACAGCTCGTCGATCAGTGCGCGCTCGAAGACCCGCGGCGCCTGCTCCAGCGGCGGCACGCCGGGCGGCAGCAGGCCGCTGCTCTGCGCCAGGCTGCTCAGGGCGGCGGCCACCTCGGGGCTGGGCGGCTCGTCGTCCTCGCCCAGCACGCCCAGCAGCGTGCGCGCCAGGCGCACCTGGTGCTCGGTGCGCTCGGTGTAGCGGCCCATCCAGTAGAGGTTCTCGGCCGTGCGGCTGGACACGGGGCGCTGGCGCTGGCGCTCCAGGTCTTCCACGCGCAGCGGCGGCGGCAGCATGGAGAAGGTGTCCACCGGGCCCTCGGTGACCACCCAGGTGTCCAGGCTGCTGCCGCCATGCTGCATGGACACCGCCGGCTGGCCGGTGGCCGTGCGCGCCAGGCCGCCGGGCAGCACCTGCCAGCCGCCCTGCCCGTCGGCCACGGCATAGACGCGCAGCGTGACGCCCTGCGGCTGCAGCCGCCCGCCCGACCACAGCGGCGTGCGGCTGTAGGGCATGGCGGCCTGGACGGTGCAGGCCTCCGGGTCGCGGGCGATGCGCGCCAGCCAGGCGTCCAGCGCGGCGCCCTCGTGCGGCAAGGTGGCCGACTGCAGCCCGCGGCGCAGGCCGGCGCCCAGCGTGGGCGGATAGGTCGGGTGCACGGCCTTGCCCGCCAGGTCGCCCTGCACCGCTTGCCAGGCCGCGGCCTCACCGCACCACCAGGTGGGCAGGCTGAGCAGGGCCAGCGGCTCACCCAGCCAGCGCTCGCACAAGCCGGGCAGGAAGCCGTGGACGGCCGGCGACTCCAGAAAGCCCGCGCCCAGCGCGTTGGCCATCACCACACGGCCCTCGCGCACCGCCTCCAGCAGGCCGGGCACGCCCAGGGTGGAGTCGGGCCGCAGCTCCAGCGGGTCGCAGAAGTCGTCGTCCAGCCGGCGCAGCAGGCCGTGCACCGGCTCCAGGCCGTGGACCGTCTTGATGTAGACCGCGCCGCCGCGCACGGTGAGGTCGCTGCCCTCCACCAGCGGCAGGCCCAGGTAGCGCGCCAGGTAGGCGTGCTCGAAGTAGGTCTCGTTGTAGGGCCCGGGCGTGAGCAGCGCCAGCCGCGGCGGCTGGCCGCCGGACGCGCTGGCGGCCAGGGTCTGCAGCGTCTGCAGCAGCAGCCGGTAGCCGCTGGCCAGGTGCTGGATGTTGAGCTGGCGGAAGGCCTGCGGGAACTGCCGTGACACGCCCAGCCGGTTCTCCAGCACATAGCCCAGGCCGGAGGGCGACTGCGTGCGCTGGCCCACCACCACCCAGCCGCCGTCCGGGCCGCGGGCCAGGTCGAAGGCGGCGATGTGCAGCCACACCCCGCCGGCCGGCACATGGCCCTGCAGGCCATGCAGATAGCCTGGATGGCCCACCACCAGGGCAGCGGGCAGCAGCGCGTCGCGCAGCGACCGGCGCGGGCCGTACACATCGGCCAGCACGCGGTTGAGCAGCGCGGCGCGCTGGGCCACGCCGGCCTCGATCTGGCGCCAGTCGGCCGCATCGACGATGAAGGGCAGCAGCTGCAGCGGCCACTCGCGCGGGGCGCCGGCCGGGTCGCTGTAGACGTTGTAGGTGACGCCGTCCTCGTGGATCTGGCGGGCCAGGGCCGCGGCTCGCTCGTTCAGCTCGGCCGGCGTGGCCGCGGGCAGCTCGGCGAAGAAGCGCTGCCAGGGCTCGCGCCAGCGGCCGTCCGGCTCACGCAGCTCGTCCCAGCCGGCGCCGGTGGCCCAGTCGCGCAGCCAGCTGGCCGCGCCAGCCGTGCCCCCGTCGATCAAGGGCAGCGGCTCGTCAGGCAGGAACCAGGGTCGAGACATGAGGCGTCAGGGCGGGCGGGATGCTGGGGTGGCAGGCCGCGGCATGCGGCCGGCACAGCCGCGGCTGCGCCGGCTCGCATTGTCCGGGCCAGCCTCCATGCACCGTGACAGGGCGTGACGCGGCGCGCGCACTCTGCCACGCAGGGCGGCGCGGCGTGGCAGAGCCGCGCGTGCCAAGCGATGGCGCCTGAAGCACGGCCGGCCGTGCTGGCTCAGCCGCGCCGCAGGTCCAGCGTGAACGGGAACTCCAGGCTGGCCCGCGCCGGCTCCACCTCCATGCGCCCCGGCGTATGGCCCATGCGGAAGAAGCGCGCCAGGCGGCGGCTCTCGGCCTCATAGGCGTTGACGGGCAGCGTCTCGTAGTTGCGCCCGCCGGGGTGGGCGACGTGGTACTGGCAGCCGCCCAGCGAGCGGTGCTGCCAGCCATCGACGATGTCGAAGGTCAGCGGCGCATGCACGCCGATGGTCGGGTGCAGCGCCGACGGCGGCGCCCACGCCCGGTAGCGCACGCCGCACACCGCCTCGCCGACGCGGCCGGTGGGCTGCAGCGGCAGCGCCTGGCCGTTGACGGTGACGACATGCCGGTTGCCGTTGAGGCCCGTGGCGCGCACCTCCAGCCGCTCCAGGGAGGAATCCACATAGCGCACCGTGCCGCCGGCTGCGCCCTCCTCGCCCATCACATGCCAGGGCTCCAGCGCCGTGCGCAGCGTCAGGTGGATGCCCGCGGCCGAGACCTCGCCGATCAGCGGGAAGCGGAACTCGAAGTGCGGCGCGAACCACTGCGCATCGAAGCGGAAGCCGGCATAGGCCAGGTCGGTGAGCACGTCCTCGAAGTCCATCTGCACGAAGGTGGGCAGCATGAAGCGGTCGTGCAGGCCGGTGTGCCAGCGCGTCAGCCGCTGCTGGCCGCCGCCGCCACCCGGCAGACGATAGGGCTCACGCCAGAACCAGGCCACCATCGCCCGCAGCAGCAGCTGCTGCACCAAGCTCATGCGCGCATGCGGCGGCATCTCGAAGGCGCGCAGCTCCAGCAGGCCCAGGCGGCCGGTGGGGCCGTCGGGCGAGTAGAGCTTGTCGATGCAGAACTCGGCGCGGTGGGTGTTGCCGGTGACGTCGATCAGCAGGTTGCGCAGGCTGCGGTCGATGAGCCAGGGCGGCAGGCTCCCCCAGTTCTGCATCTGGCGCTCGATCTCGCGCAGCGCGATCTCCACCTCATACACCTGATCCTGCCGGGCCTCGTCGATGCGCGGCGCCTGGCTGGTCGGGCCGATGAAGAGGCCGCTGAACAGATAGCTCAGGCTGGGATGGTTGTGCCAGTAGGTCAGCAGGCTGGGCAGCAGATCCGGCCGGCGCAGGAAGGGGCTGTCCGCCGGCGTGGCCCCACCCAGCACGAAGTGGTTGCCGCCGCCGGTGCCGGTGTGGCGGCCGTCCAGCATGAACTTCTCGGTGGACAGCTTGGTCTGGTGCGCGGCCTCGTAGAGGAACTCTGTGTGGTCCACCAGCTCGGCCCAGTCGGCGGCCGGGTGGATGTTGACCTCGATCACGCCCGGGTCCGGCGTGACCTGCAGCAGCTTCAGCCGGGCATCGCGCGGCGGCGGATAGCCCTCCAGGATGATCTGCACGCCCAGCTCGGCGGCCGTGGCCTCCACTGCGGCCAGCAGGTCGAGGTAGTCGTCCAGGCTGGCCAGCGGCGGCATGAAGACATACATCGCCCCGCCGCCCTTGCCCGCCGCCTCGACCTTGGGGCCGGCGGCGCGGTCGGGGTTGCGCACCTCCACGCACAGCGCGGTGCGCGTGATCCAGTGGGCCGACTCGAAGCGCGAGGGCTGGCGGCTCACGTCCGTGGCCGCATGCGCCGCGGGGCCGGCGGCGGCCGGCTCGCCACCCAGCGCGGCCACGCCGGCTGCGGTGTCCATGCCGTCGAACGGAGTGGCGCCCTGGGCGGCGATGGTGCCGCCTTCGGCAAAGCCGCCGCCCGTCTGATGCGGCGAATACTGCGCGCGCAGCTCGGCATGCGGCCGCAGCCGCGCGGGGCTGGCAAACGGGTCGTGCTCGATCAGGCCCTGGCGGTCGCCGGCGGTGGCCCAGGGCAGAGAGTCCAGCGGCAGGCGAAAGCCCATCGGCGAGTCGCCCGGGGTGAGGTACATGCGCTCATCGCGGAAGAACCACGGCCCGGTCACCCAGCGCGGCCCGGTCAGGCCGACCGGCCAGTCGCGCTTGATGGGAAGCACATAGCCCACGGTGTGGTCAAGCTTCTGGCTGAAGACGCGGCGCAGGCGCACGCGCTCCATCTCGTCGTCCAGCCTGGAGTCGAACGGGTCCACGTTGACCGGCAGCCGGCGCTCGCGCCACAGGTAGTACCAGACGTCTTCATAGCCCGGAATGATGAAGCTGGCATCCAGGCCGAGCTTTTCGGTCAGCGTCTGCATGAAGAGCCGCGCATCCGCATCCGTGTAATGCAGCGAGCGCCGCTCATCGGCAAAGAGCGACGGGTCATGCCAGCAGGGCTGGCCGTCGGTGCGCCAGTAGATGGACAGCGCCCAGCGCGGCAACTGCTCGCCGGGGTACCACTTGCCCTGGCCGAAATGCAGAAAGCCGCCCTGCCCGTACCTGGCCCGCAGCTTGTGGACCAGCTCGGTGGCCAGCCCGCGCTTGGTGGGGCCCAGGGCATCGGTGTTCCACTCCGCGCCGTCGCGGTCCTCGGCGGAGACGAAGGTCGGCTCGCCGCCCATCGTCAGGCGCACGTCCTGGCTGGACAGGCTCAGGTCCACCTGCCGGCCCAGGGCGTCGATGGCCTGCCACTGCTCATCGGTATAGGGCTTGGTGACGCGCGGGGACTCGTAGATGCGCGTGACGTGCATCTCGTGGCCGAACTCCACCTCGCATTCGTCCACCGCCCCGCTGACCGGTGCCGCGCCCGTGGGCGACGGCGTGCAGGCCACGGGGATGTGGCCCTCGCCGGCCAGCAGGCCCGAGGTGGGGTCCAGGCCGATCCAGCCGGCGCCGGGCAGGTAGACCTCGCACCAGGCATGCAGGTCGGTGAAGTCGGCCTCCGCGCCGCTGGGGCCGTCCACGGCCTTGACGTCGGGCTTGAGCTGGATCAGGTAGCCCGACACGAAGCGCGCCGCCAGCCCCAGGTGGCGCAGCGCCTGCACCAGCAGCCAGCCCGAGTCGCGGCAGGAGCCGGAGCCCTTCTGCAGCGTCTCCTCCGGCGTCTGCACGCCGGGCTCCAGCCGGATCAGATAGCGGATGTCGCTCTGCAGCTTCTGGTTCAGGCCCACCAGGAAGTCGATGGTGCGCACCTCGGCTGCAGCCTTGGGCCGTACGCTGTCGACCAGCGCCTGCAGCCGCGGGGTCAGCGGCTCGGTGGCCAGATAGGGCGCCAGGTCCTTGGCTTCTTCCGCCGAGTAGGTAAAAGGCACCGTCTCGGCGTACGGCTCCAGGAAGAAATCGAACGGGTTGTAGACCGACATCTCGGCCACCAGGTCCACGGTGACCTTAAACTCCCGCGTCTTCTTGGGGAACACCAGCCGCGCCAGGTGGTTGGAGAAGGCGTCCTGCTGCCAATTGACGAAGTGCTCCGCCGGCTCCACGCGCAGCGAGTACGACAGGATGGGCGTGCGGCAATGCGGCGCCGGGCGCAGCCGCACGATCTGCGGCGACAGGCTGACCAGCCGGTCATAGCGGTAATGGGTGACGTGGTTCAGCGCAACGTGGATGGACACTCGACGGGCTCCGGGGCGGCAAGAATGACCTTGGGAGGAGTGTGGAGCAAGTTGCGAGCCACAAGGTGTCAGGCCGGTGACGCGCCCTGGGCGCGGCAGGCGGCCTGCGCCCCTGGGATCGAACCACCGGCTGCTGCGCGTCAGCCGACGAACAGCCGTGCCCAGGTCGCCAGCAGCAGGCCGGCCAGGATCACCGCCGCCCAGCGCCAGAAGGCCGCCGGGTCGCGCTCGATCAGCGGCAGGGACGCCGGCCCCGCGTGGCGGGGAGGATGGCGCAGGTCATGCACGAACTCCGACAGCGCCTCTTGGCGCCGGGCCGGCTGCGGATGCAGGGCGCGGCGCAACACGGCGTCCAGCCAGGGCGGCAGGTCGGGCCGGTGCTGGCGCACGGGGATGTAGCGCAGGCTCTTGAGGTCGCCCGGCGTGCGCAGCCGGGTCACCTGCACGCCGTAGGGCAGGTGGCCGGTGAGCATCTGGTAGGTCAGCACGGCCAGCGAGAACAGGTCCGACCGCGCGGAGCCCGCGCCGCCGATGAAGTACTCCGGCGCGGTGTACTGCAGCGAGCCCTCGATGGCGTCGGGCCGGGCGCGGGCCGTGCCTTCGGTCAGGCCGGCCACGTGCACGGCGCCCAGGTCGATGAGGCGCACGGTGCCGTGGCGGTCGATCAGCAGGTTCTCCGGCCGCAGGTCTTGGTGCAGCATCTCCTTGCGGTGCAGGGCCTGCAGGCCCCGGGCGGCCTGCTCGACCAGGCGGCGCACCTCGTCCAGCGCCGGGCGCGGGTGGTCCACCATCCACTGCGCCAGGGTGGGCCCGTCGATGTGCTCCAGGGCCACGAAGACGTGCTCGCGCGGCCGGTCGGCCACGTGCGCCTTGACGACGTGCGGGCTGTCGATGCGGCGGGCGATCCAGTCCTCCAGCAGCAGGGCGTCCAGGCAGGCGGGATCGCCCTGGCGGTCTACCGAGGGCAGCTTGATCACCACCTGCCGGCCGCTGGCCTCGTCCACCGCCAGGTGCACGTGGCTGCGCGGGCTGACGTGCAGCTCGCGGATGACGGTGTAGCCCTCGAAGCCCATGCCGGCCTTCAGCGGCGGCGGCGGCTTCAGGTGCTCGCGCTGCGCCTGCCACTGGCCGGCGTCGGGCGCGGGCAGGCCGTCGATGCGCACGATCTGCACCGTGGCGTCGTCGTCGCTGCCGCGCTCGGCGGCGATGGCCGTCAGCCACTCGGCCGCAGCGTCCAGGTCGTCGCCGTGGCGGCGCAGGGCCTCGTGCACCGAGGCCGCGTCCAGCCGCCCGTGCGCGCCGTCGGTGGCCAGCAGGTAGACCTCGCCTTCCTCCAGCGGCCAACTGCGGTAGTCGATCTCCACCGTGGGGCCGGCGCCCAGGGCGCGCGCCAGGTAGCTCTCGACCGATGACACGCGGATGCGATGGTCGTCGCTGAGCTGCTCCAGCGCCTGGGCGTGCAGCCGCCACACGCGCGCATCGCCCACGTGCAGCAGGTGGCCCTGGCGGCCCTTGAGCACCAGGGCGCTGAAGGTGCAGACGTAGCCGCGGTCGTGGTCGAAGCGCGCCTCGCTGCGCACGGTCTGCGCATGCAGCCAGGAGTTGGTGGCCTGCAGCACCCGCTGCGCGGCGCGGCGCACCGTCCAGGCCTCTGAGGTGCAGTAGTAGTCCTCCAGGAAGCCGCGCACCGCAGCAGCGCTGGCCACCTGGCTGACGGCGCTGCTGCCGATGCCGTCGGCCAGCGCGAGCACCGCGCCCTTGGTGGCCAGCAGCGAGCCCGCGGGGACGGCGGCGCCGTGGAAGTCTTGGTTGGCCAGCCCCTTGCGGCCAGGGCGCGAGTGCTGACCGATCGCCAGCCGCATCGCCGGCCGCGTGGCTGGCACCGCGGCGCGGCCGGGCAAAGGCTGGGGCAAGGCGTTCATGGGAAGAGAACCGGGCCGGCGCCCTGGGCCGCCGCCTCGTGAGCGACGCCGCGGGCCCCGGCCCTGCTCACCGGTTCAGCCGATCAGGCGGCCACGCGCTTGGGCGCCGTCTTGTAGTGGGTGGAGTAGAGCGTGGCGCCGACGAAGGTCAGGCCGCCCACCAGGTTGCCCAGCACGGTGGGGATCTCGTTCCAGATCAGGTAGTCCATGATCGTGAAGTTGCCGCCCAGCATCAGGCCCGAGGGGAACAGGAACATGTTGACGATGCTGTGCTCGAAGCCCATGTAGAAAAAGACGAGGATGGGCATCCACATGCCGATGACCTTGCCCGAGACGCTGCTGGACATCATGGCGGCGACCACGCCGGTGGAGACCATCCAGTTGCACATCACCGCGCGCACGAACAGCGTCAGCATGCCGGCCATGCCGTGGTCGGCATAGCCCACGGTGCGGCCCTCGCCGATGTGGCCGATCTTCTGGCCGATGGCGTTGGGCGCCTCGCTGAAGCCGAAGGTGAAGATGATGGCCATGAACACCGCCACGGTGATGGCACCTGCGAAGTTGCCGACGAACACCAGGCTCCAGTTGCGCAGCACGCCGGCCCAGGTGGCGCCCGGGCGCTTGTCCAGCACGGCCAGCGGCGCCAGGGTGAACACGCCCGTCAGCAGGTCGAAGCCCAGCAGGTAGAGCATGCAAAAGCCCACCGGGAAGAGCAGCGCGCCGATCAGCGCATTGCCGGTGTTGACCGTGACGGTCACGGCGAACGCCGCCGCCAGCGCCAGGATGGCACCGGCCATGTAGGAGCGGATCAGCGTGTCCCGGGTGGACATGAGCAGCTTGGATTCACCGGCGTCGACCATCTTGGTGACGAATTCGGCAGGGGCAAGGTAGGCCATGGTGGTCCCTTCGGTGGTGACGTTGGAGCGCGAGAAACGGACAAGCCAGAAACGAAAACGGCGCCCCAGCCCGCACCGGCTCAGGTAAAGCCGGTGGGGACGGGACGCCGTCATCCGCGTGTGAGATCGGCAGCACGCAGGCTGCGTGCGCCATGCCGAGCCGCCATTAGCTCGATGGCAGCCGGGTACGCACCTTCCGTGCCAGGCGGCTGAAGGGCCGCTGCGCCACCGTCAGGCGCCGGCGCACCGCGGCCGAGCCCCGGACCGGCGCCCGAGGGGCCAGCCGTGGTGCGCGCCGGTCACTTCTGGTGCGTGGGCCGCTCGGGCTTGCCGGGTGCCGGCTGATCCGCCCGCGTGGTGAAGACGAAGTCCGGCAGCGTCAGCGTGGCCTCGGCCACGTCGAGCAGGCGGCGGTTGTGGTCCATCGACGCCTTCTGCAGCATGCGAAAGGCTGCCTCCTCCGTCAGCCCCAAGCGTGACATCAGCGCGCCCTTGGCCCGCTCGATGACCTTGCGCTCGTTGAGCGCGCGGCGCGCTGCCTCCAGCTCGGCCTCCATGCTGCCCAGCCGCGCCGTCTGGGCCTTGAGCAGCTCCACCAGCGATGCGGCAGCCGGGTCGTCCGTGGCCTGCGGTGCCAGCGCCTCGCCTGGGCCGGGCAACACCGGCGCGGCCTGCGGCTGGGCGGCGGGGCTGAAGAAGCGGTCCACCGCATGGGCATGCGGCGGCGGGTTGTCGCGCAGGCGCTTGAGCAGTCCCTTGGAGTCCTGCAGGTCGCTCAGGGCGTCGGCGATCTGCTGCTGGCAGGCCTGGCGCAGCGTGGCGACCAGGTCGGCCTGGATGCGCCACATCTCGGTGATGCGCTCGCTGGTGACCTCGAACCAGGTGGGGCTGAGCGCCGTGTCCAGCACGGCGCCGGCGCGCGCCGCGCACAGCGTGCGGCGCAGGCGCTCCAGCTGCGCCACGTTGGGCGTGAGCTGGTGCTGCTGCCAGCGCCGGCGCAGCGCATCGTCGGCGAACTCCTCGAACACCTGCAGGCTGCGCTCCTGCGCGTCGATCAGATGCACGATGCGCTGCTGCTCGGCATCCTCGCAGCGGCCCGAAGCGAAGAGCTGCGCGCCCACCGCCCGCTCCTGGCCGGCCGCCTCCTTGCCCTGCACCAGGTGCACGAAGGCCACCAGCAGGCGCGACACCGCCGGGTGCGCTGCCGCATCGGCCAGGTGGAAGACCAGCTCCACCAGCCCGGCGATGACGCGGCTGAAGGCGGCCACCGCGTCATGCGCGCTGGGCGTGCGCTGGGCCACCTGCTCGCGCAAGCCCGCCAGCGTGTTGAGGTCCAGCAGCACCCAGGCCATCAGCGACAGCATGCGCGCGCTGGCACCCTGCTCGGCCTCCATCTGCGTGGCAAACAGCGCGCGCAGCGCGGCCTCCACCGGCTGCGCTGCGGCGGCGGCCTCGCGCCGCTCCTCGGTGAAGCGCTGGCCGCCGGACGCCAGGTAGATGCTGGTGGCGCCGCGCTCGTGCTGCAGCGCGTGGATCAGCTGCCCGACCACATCGGCCAGCTCGGCACGGGCGGCGAGGTGGCGCAGCGACTCGATCTCGAGCTGGCGGGCGCGCAGCACGAGCTGGGGGATGGACGGCGCAGAGGCAGAGGAGTCAGGCACGGACATGGGCGGAGGGGCAGGCGCGAACGGTCAGGCGCGGACGGACGCGCCCGCACGGGGCGGGACGACGTGGCGGGCGCGAAGACCGCGCACGATAGGCCATCTCGCCGCGCCGGCGGCTATCCGATGCGCGCGCCCCCCGGCTCGCGCAAGTTCGGTGCCCGCCCCGGGCCAGGGGCGCAGCCCTGGCGCCCGCCAGGCGCCCTGCCCGCTGCCTCAGGCCAGCGAGACCTGCACCCGCCCGCCCTCCACGCGCACCGCATAGGCCCGCAGGGACAGCTCCGCCGCCTCCAGGCATTCGCCGGTGCGCAGGTCGAAGTGATGCTTGTAGAGCGGCGAGGCCACGACGATGCGCTCGCCCAGGCTGCCCACCAGGCCGCGCGACAGCACGCTGGCGCCGGCCTTGGGGTCGACGTTGTCGATGGCGAAGAACTGCTCCGCGCCGACACGGAACACGGCCACGTGCCGGCCCTGGATGCGGGCGCACACGCCGGTGTCGGGCAAGATGTCCGCGGCGGCGCAGACGTCGGTCCACGGCGTGGGGGTAGTGGCAGCCCGCGCTGCAGCGGCGGCTGCGGATGCCGGGTGGGAGTCGAGAAGGGCTTCGGTCATGGCTGTGGTCCGGATGGCGGGGGTCAGGCGGCTGCGGGGGACGGCTCGCGTTCAACGGCATGTGCATCAGTGGACGCATCGGTGGCGCCGTCGCCCGAGGGGCGATCGCCGACGCGCTCCTCGGCGCGCGCCGGGCGGATCTGCCCGCGCTCCTTGACGAAGACGATGCGCTCGTCGGGCCGGTCGTCGTTGACGAAGGAGCGGAAGCGCTTGCGCACCTCGGGGTCGGTGACGGCCGTCTTCCATTCGCACTGGTAGGTGGCCACCACGTGCTGCATCTGGGCCTCCAGCTCGGCGGCGATGCCCAGGCTGTCTCGGATCAGCACGTCCTTGAGGTAGTCCAGCCCGCCCTCCAGGTTGTCGCGCCAGGTGCTGGTGCGCTGCAGCCGGTCGGCCGTCTTCACATAGAACATCAGGAAGCGGTCGATCAGCCTGATCAGCTCGGTCTTGCTCAGGTCGGCTGCGATCAGCTCGGCATGGCGCGGCTTCATGCCGCCGTTGCCGCACACATAGAGGTTCCAGCCCTTGTCGGTGGCGATCACGCCGACGTCTTTGCCCTGGGCCTCGGCGCACTCGCGCGTGCAGCCGGAGACGCCGAACTTGATCTTGTGCGGCGCGCGCAGGCCCTTGTAGCGGTTCTCCAGCTCCACGGCCAGGCCGACGCTGTCGTCCACGCCGTAGCGGCACCAGGTGCTGCCCACGCAGCTCTTGACCGTGCGCAGGCTCTTGCCATAGGCATGGCCCGACTCGAAGCCGGCGGCGATCAGCTCTTCCCAGATCAGCGGCAGCTGCTCCACGCGGGCGCCGAACAGATCCACGCGCTGGCCGCCGGTGATCTTGGTGTACAGGCCGTACTTCTTGGCGACCTGGCCCACGGCGATCAGGCCCTCGGGCGTGACCTCGCCGCCGGGCATGCGCGGCACCACGGAATACGTGCCGTCCTTCTGGATGTTGCCCAGGAAATAGTCGTTGCTGTCCTGCAGGCCGGCCAGCTCCTTCTTGAGCACGAACTCGTTCCAGACGGACGCGAAGATGCTGGCCGCGGTGGGCTTGCAGATGTCGCAGCCCAGGCCCTTGCCATGCTTGGCCAGCAGCTCACCGAAGGTCTTGATCTGGCCGACGCGGATCAGGTGATACAGCTCCTGGCGCGAGTAGGCGAAGTGCTCGCACAGGTGGTTGTTGACCGCCAGGCCCTGCTTCTTCATCTCGGCCTTCATGATCTGCGTGACAAGGGGCACGCAGCCGCCGCAGGTGGCACCGGCCTTGGTGCAGGCCTTGATCGCGCCGATGCTGGTTGCGCCATCGCACACCGCGGCGCAGATCTGGCCCTTGGTGACGCTGTTGCACGAGCAGATCTGGGCCGCATCCGGCAGCGCGTCCGCGCCCAGGCCGGGGCGGGCCTTGCCGTCACTGCTGGGCAGGATCAGGAACTCCGGGTCGGCCGGCAGCGTGATGGCATTGAGCGCCATCTGCAGCAGCGTGCCGTACTCGTCGGCCTGGCCCACCAGCACCGCGCCCAGCAGCCGCTTGCCGTCCTCGCTGACGACGATCTTCTTGTAGACCTGCTTGATCTCGTCGACGAACTGGTAGCTGCGGCTGCCCGGGGTCTTGCCGTGCGCATCGCCGATGCTGGCCACGTCCACGCCCATCAGCTTGAGCTTGGTGCTCATGTCGGCGCCGGTGAAGGCCGCGCCCGCCTGGCCGGCGATGTGGCGCGCGGCCACGCGGGCCATGTCGTAGCCCGGTGCCACCAGGCCGAAGGTCTGCTCGTTCCAGCTCGCGCATTCGCCGACGGCGTAGATATCGGCATCGCTGGTGCGGCAGGCGTCGTCGATCACCACGCCGCCGCGCGGGCCGATGGCCAGCACGCACTGGCGGGCCAGCTCGTCGCGCGGGCGGATGCCGGCGGAGAAGACGATCATGTCCGTCTCCAGATGGCTGCCGTCGGCAAACACCATGCGGTGGCGGGCCTCTCGCCCGTCCACGATCTCCGACGTGTTGCGGCTGGTGTGCACCTGCACGCCCAGGGCCTCGATCTTGTGGCGCAGGATGCGCCCGCCGCCCTCGTCCACCTGCACGGCCATCAGCCGCGGGGCGAACTCCACCACGTGGGTCTGCAGGCCCATGTCGCGCAGCGCCTTGGCGCACTCCAGGCCGAGCAGGCCGCCGCCCACCACCACGCCGCTGGCCGCCTTGGCGCCGGCGGCCTTCATGGCGTCCAGATCCTCGATGGTGCGGTAGACGAAGCATCCGGGCCGCTCGCGCCCGGGCACCGGCGGCACGAAGGGGCTGGAGCCGGTGGCCAGCACCAGCTTGTCGTAGGCCAGCACCTCGCCATCGGCCGTGGTGACGGTCTTGTCACGCCGCTCGATGGCCACCGCCTTGGCCGCCAGGCGCAGCGAAAAGCCGGTGCGGGTGAAGAAACCGGGCTCGACCAGCGACAGGTCCTCTGCCGTCTTGCCGGCGAAGTATTCGGACAGATGGACGCGGTCGTAAGCGGGCCGCGGCTCCTCGCACAGCACGGTGACCTGCACATCCGGCAGGCCGCACTCGGCCAGGGTTTCAAGGAACTTGTGGCCGACCATGCCATGGCCGATGACGACGATCTTCATGTGTGCTCCTGCGACGGCTGGGCGCAGCGGCGGGGCCGCGGCGCGGGCATCGGGTGGCGCAGGCAGCTGCCTCGCCCGACCGGATGCGGACAAATCAAGCGAATGAACTGCCGGGCTGGGGCTGCGAGCACCTGCGGGGCAAGCACAGCCGTCCGGCATGTCGGTCCGCCGTCGTTAGCGGAAGATCACGCGGTGCACCGGGGCGACACTACCCTCAGTCACGCTGCAGTTGACGCAATAGCTGTGCCAGGCGAGATGCGAGGGGCCAGCCCCCATCGAGGCCGCGCAGCAGCGCCTGCTGCACCAGCGGCGGTCAGCCTGCACGCCTGCGCGGCACGGTGCTGGTGCAGCCGGCGCCCGGCCGGCGGGCATGGTGCGCCCCGGGGGCGTGCCGATGGCGACAGCCGCAGCGGGCTTGGCGGGGGTCATCCAGGCGGGCCCGCAGCCAGCGGTCAGGGCGGCAAATCACGGCTGCCGATCGGCCCGTTGCTGCGGCGCATGCCAATACCGCCGGCGGCGCTCACGCTCGCATGCCGGCTCCTCGCCGGCTCGCCAGCTCCAGGCGCCGCAATCGACGCTGGACACCACCGGGATGCCGGCTGCGGCATGGCGCTGCAGCACGTCCGCATGCGGATGGCCGTAGCGGTTGCGGTAGCCGGCCTGGATGAGCGCCACGCGCGGCCGCACGGCCGCCAGCAGCTCGCCGCTGGACGAGGTCTGGCTGCCGTGGTGCGGCACCAGCAGCACCTCGCTGCGCAGCGCGTCGCCCCAGCGGTGGACCAGCGCCGCCTCCTGCCGGCGCTCGATGTCGCCGGTCAGCAGCAGGCTGTGTCCGCCCGCGCTGACGCGGATCACGCAGGAGCGGGTGTTGGGCGCCGCACTGACGGGCGCGGGTTGGTCGGCAAAGGGATGCAGCACGTCGAAGCGCACGCCGTCCCAGGTCCAGGACGCGCCGGCGGTGCAGTCGTCGGCTGGGCCGGCCTGTCGGCGCAGCGGGTGGCCGGGCTCCAACGAGGCCAGCAGCGCGCGCACCGGCATGGCCTGCATCAGCGTGGCCGCGCCGCCCACGTGGTCGGTGTCGCGGTGGCTGAGCACCAGCCGGTCGATCGCCGCCTCGCCGCGCCCGCGCAGCAGCGGCAGCAGCACGCGGGCGCCGGCATCGCCGCCCGAGCCGCCGCGGCCGTACTGCGGCCCGCTGTCGTAGACCAGCAGGTGCCGCGCCGTGCGCACCAGCACCGCCGTGCCCTGGCCCACGTCGGCGGCCACCACGTCGAAGCCGCCGGGCGCGGGGCGATCCAGCGGCGGGGCCAGCAGCGGCAACAGCATCGGCAGGCCCAGCAGCCGCCAGCGCCACGGCGCCGGCAGCACGAGCAGCGCACCGCCCAGCAGGCCGCTGGCCACCGTCCACACTGGCGCCGCCGCCACCTGCAGCGCCGCCCACGGCCAGCCGGCCATCACGCCCAGCAGAGCGGTCAGCTGCTGCACGCAAAAGGCACCGGCTGTCCACAGCGGCGGCGCCAGCGCCCCCAGCAAGGCCAGCGGCGTGATGACGAAGCTCACCAGCGGGATGGCGATCAGGTTGGCCAGCAGCCCGACCAGCGAGATCTGCTGGAAGAACACCAGCGACAGCGGCGCCAGGCCCACGGTGGCAATGACCTGGGTGCGCAAGCCCTCGCGCAGCAGGTGGCCCAGGCGCTGCGGCCATGCCGCCGCCGTCGTGACCCGGTCGGAGCCGGCATCCGCGTCCTGCCGCCGCTCGCCGCTGCCCGAGGCCATCAGCAGCCCCACGGCCACGAACGACAGCCAGAAGCCCGGCGACAGCAGCGCCCAGGGATCGGCTACCACGATGACCAGCGCGCTGGCCGCCCACACCACCGGCCACGGCCAGCGTACGCCGGACACCGCCAGCGCAGCAGCCACGGCCAGCATGCCCACCGTGCGCTGCGCCGGCAGCCCCCAGCCGGCAAAGAGTGAATAGAGCGCCGCCAGCAGCACGCCACCGACGCGCGCGGCGGTGGGCGCGGGCAGCCGCAGCATGGCCCGCGGCGAGCGGCGCCACAGCGCGCCCACCAGCCCCTGCGCCAGCCACGCGAACATGGTCACGTGCAGCCCGCTGATGGCCACCAGATGCGCCACGCCCGTCTGCCGGAAGACCGTCCAGTCGCCGTCATCGATCGCGTTCTGGTCGCCCAGCGACAGCGCGGCCAGCACGCCCGCGGCGCGGGCATCGCGCACCTGGGCCTCGATGCGGTCCTTCACCGCCTGGCGCCAGGCGAGCATGGACCATGATGAAGCCATCGCCAGCCGGCGCGGCGACTCCGCCCGGCTCAGCCGCACCGTGCCCACGGCACGCACGCCACGCTCGAACCACGCGCGCTCCACGTCGAAGCCATGCGGGTTCATCAGCCCGCGCGGCTGACGCAGCCGGGCGGTCAGCCGCCACACCTCGCCGCCGCGCGGCACGGCCATCGTGCCCGACAGCCCGGCCGCCAGCCCGTCGTCCGCATCGTCCGGATACCAGCCCAGCGTGATGCGCGGGGGCAGCACCACCGGTGCGCCGCCATGCCAGGCACGATGCACCTCGAAGACGAAGCTCCAGCCGCCGCCCGATCGCCGCGGCAGCTCGGCCACCCGGCCTTCGATGAGCAGATCCTGGCCCTCGACGGCCGCCGGCAGCGTCGGCGCCAGGCGCTGGCCTGCCCGCCAGCCGGCACTGCCGAAGAGCAGCGCCGCGGCGGCCAGCGCCGTGGCCATCGCGGCTGTCGCTGCCGGCCAGCCGGCCCGCGATCCCGCGGGGTGCCCGCCAGAGCCCGGCCGCAACAGCGCCAGCAGCCCGATCAGGCCGCCCGCCATCGCGGCGAGATACACGGTCGGCGCCCACAGCGCGGCCTGCTGCAACTGCAGCACCGCACCGGCCACCAGCCCGGCTCCCGCAGCCCCTACCCTCCCTGCGCTGCGCATGGGGGCGCAGTGTAGGATCGCGGCCCACCCGCGAGCGGCCTGCGCACCCGCGCTCCACCGGCTCTCGCCACCCTGCAGCGGCGGCCTGTCGCCAGCCACGCGCAGCGCCCACCGGGCCGCGCCGCTCACCGCGCCCTGCCCTTCAAGACACCCCACCGCCATGTCCATCCAAGCCCGCCTCGATGCCCTGGGCATCACCCTGCCGCCCGTGGCCACGCCCGCCGCCGCCTATGTGCCCTTCGTGCGCAGCGGCAACCTGGTCTTCCTGTCGGGCCACATCGCCAAGCGGGACGGCCAGGTCTGGGTGGGCCAGCTCGGCAAGACGCTGACCACGGCCGAAGGCCAGCAGGCCGCGCGCAACGTCGCCATCGACCTGCTGGGCACGCTGCACGCGGCGGCCGGCGGCCTGGACAACGTGGCCCGCATCGTCAAGCTGATGAGCCTGGTCAACAGCACGCCCGACTTCACCGAGCACCACCTGGTGACCAACGGCGCGTCCGAGCTGATCGGCCAGGTCTTCGGTGACGCCGGCCAGCATGCGCGCAGCGCCTTCGGCGTGGCCCAGATCCCGCTGGGCGCCTGCGTGGAGATCGAGCTGATCGCCGAGCTGCGCGCCTGAAGCGACCCCACGCCATGAACCTGCGCAACCGCCCCCGCCTGCTGCTGGCTGCCAGCGCCCTGGCCTGCGTGGCCGCCGTGGGCGCCGCCCTGGTGGCCCAGCACCACTTCGGCATGCAGCCCTGCCCCTGGTGTGTGCTGCAGCGGGTGATCTTCCTGCTCATTGCGGTCGTCGCCATCATCGGCGCGCTGTCGCGCTCGCGCCCGGTGCAGCGCGCAGCCGGCCTGCTGATGCTGCCGCTGGCCGCAGCCGGTGCGGCATCGGCCCTGTACCAGAACCTGGTCGCGGCCAAGTCGCTGTCATGCAACCTGACGCTGGCCGACAAGATCATCAGCGGCCTGGGCCTGGATGCGCGCTGGCCCGAGGTCTTCGAGGTGCGCTCTTCCTGCGCCGACGCAGCCGTGGACCTCTTCGGCCTGCCCTTCGAGTTCTGGGCGCTGGGGCTGTTCATCGCCCTGGCAGCCGCGGGGCTGCTGGCGGCGCGACGCCGTTTCTGAGGGCGCCGTGAGCCGGCCCGCCACGCCCGGGCAGCCCCAGCCCCAAGCAGCCCTGCCGCCCGGACCCGCACCCCACGCGGCTCCCGTACCGGCCAGCATCACCGGGGCCATCCGCCCAACCGCCGTCATCGACTTCCCCGAGCAGCCGGGCGAGCCGGCTTCCGCTCGGCTGCGCCTGGCCTTCGGCGCGCCCGAGCGCTGGCTGATCGCGCGGCGCCCTGAAGAAGTCCCCGCCGTGCTGGACGAGGCACATCGCCTGTCGCAGCAGGGCCGCTGGGTCGTCGGCCTGGTGCGCTTCGAGGCGGCAGCCGCCTTCGACCCCGCGGCCGAGTGCCATGCCGCAGATGGCCCGCTGGCCTGCTTCGCGGCCTTCGCGCCCTCAAGCCTGCTGCCCGCCTCCCCCGCGCAGCCCCCGGGCAATGCCGGCTGGCACTTCGCCCCCTGGACCGACCCGCTGGATGAAGGGGCCTTCGCCCGCGACGTGCAGCGCATCCACGAGCTCATCCGCGACGGCGAGGTCTATCAGATCAACCTCACGTCGATGCTGTCGTCCCGCTTCGGCGGCGACGCCCTGGCCGCCTTCGCCGCACTGCAGCGCGCGCAGCCGGGCGGCTATGCGGTCTATCTGGACACTGTGCAGCCGGACGGCCGGCCCGGCGAGACGGTGCTGAGCGTCTCGCCCGAGCTCTTCTTCGACTGGCGCGACGGCCGGCTGCTGTGCCAGCCGATGAAGGGCACCGCCCCGCGCGGCGGCGATGCGCAGGCCGATGCCCTGGCCGCCGAGCAACTGCGCGCCAGCGAGAAGGAGCGCGCCGAGAACCTGATGATCGTGGACCTGCTGCGCAACGATCTGGCGCGCATCGCGCAGACCGGCTCGGTGCGCGTGCCGGCGCTCTTCGAGCTGCAGGCCTTGCCCACCGTCTGGCAGATGACCTCGACCATCGAGGCCCGCGCGCGCGAGGGCCTGGCGCTGTCAGACGTCTTCGCCGCGCTCTTTCCCTGCGGCTCGGTCACCGGCGCGCCCAAGCTGCGCGCGCTGCACCACATCCGCCGGCTGGAGCCCGGCCCACGCGGCGTGTACTGCGGCGCCATCGGCGTGCTGGCACCGGGCGGTGCAGCCACCTTCAACGTGGCCATCCGCACGGTGGTGCTGCAGCCGCCGCTTGCGGCGCAGGCGGCCACACCCGCAGCAGCCACGATGGCCACGCCCGATGGCCTGCTGCACCGCGTCATGCCGGCCCCAGATACGGCTCCCATCGGCCCGTCCGCCCTGGCCGCAGCGGCCTCACCGGGCAGCCCCGCCGTGGAGGCGGACCTTCAAGATCACGAGCGGCCCGCCCGCTGCGGCATCGGCAGCGGCATCACGCTGGATGCCACCGTCGCCGGCGAGGCGGCCGAGTGGCGCCACAAGCAGCGCTTCCTGGCCCGCGCAGCCGAGCCTTTCGCGTTGCTGGAGTCGCTGCTGCTGGCCGACGGCCGCTGGTGGCTGCTGGACGAGCACCTGGCCCGCCTGCAGGCCAGCGCCGCCGCCCTGGGCCATGACTGCGCGCTGCCGGCCGTGCAGCAGGCCCTGGACCAGCTCGCCGCTGCCCATGCGCACGGCCGCCACAAGGTCCGCCTGCTGCTGGCGGCCGACGGCTCGGTCACGGCGCAGGCCCAGCCGCTGGCTGCACGGCCCGCGCCGGGCGAGCCGCTGGCCGTCGTCCTGGCCGATCGGCCCATCGACGCCGCATCCGGCCCGGGCAGCGACTTCATCCGCCACAAGACCACGCGCCGCCAGGCCTATGCCACCTTCGCGCCGCCGTCGGGCTGCTTCGACATCCTGCTGTGGAACGCGCGCGGCGAGCTCACCGAGTTCACGCTGGGCAATGTCGCGCTGATGATCGACGGCCGCTGGCTGACGCCGGATGACGCAGCCGGACTGCTGCCGGGCACCTACCGCGCCCGGCTGCTGCGCCAGCGCGCCGGTGAGCCGCTTGAGGCCGGCCTGCGCACCGCACGCCTGACGCTGGCCGACCTGCCGCGTGCGCAGGCCGCCGCCTTCTTCAACAGCGTGCGCGGCTGGCTGCCGGTGGACCTGACGCGGCTGCGGGCGCAGGCTGCTGAGCGCGGCTGAGGCGGGAGGGCGGAATCGGCGCCGGCGCTTGGCTCGAACAGCAAGCGATCGGTGGCGCCCCGACGGGGCAGCCAAGCCGTGATCAAGGCGGCGGCTTCCCCTGCGCACACGGGCCGCCGAAACGGTCGGCCCGCAGCACTCAGCCCGATTTCTTCGGGATGTCGATGTGCTCGAACTCGATCGGCCCGGTGTCGGGGGGCGCAGAGGCCGACGGCGCAGAAGGCGGCGGCGTGATCGGCGTGTTGGGCGGCACCGCGTCGGCCGGCTCGATGTCGTCGAGCGTGAAGTCCACCACCAGCGGCGGCTGGGCCGAGGGCTGGGCCTTGACCGGGCGCGTGGCCATCAGCGGCTCGACCACGGCCGGCGCGGGCGGCACGTCGTCGCCGAAGGGCAGCAACAGGTCCACCGGAGGCTGGCCGGCTTGGCGCTCGGCCAGGTCGCGGGCCACGGAGTAGAGGAACAGCAGTTCGCGGTAGGCCGGCAGATCGAAGGTGGCGGCCTGCGGGTCGCTGCGCAGCAGCGAGGCCTGCAGCACCTCCATCGCCTTCTCCGGCGAGGTCCACAGCGCCTGCAGGCGCTCGATGACACCGGGGTAGTCGCTCAGGCTGTGGCCGGATTGCAGGTCGGCATCCCAGTCGGGCGCATAGGCGTTGAAGCGGCCGTTGAAGCGCTCGCGCAGGTTCTCATAGGCCTGGCGGTCGTCGCGGCGGCGGTAGAGCTCCAGCAGCTTGAGGTAAGGCAGCGGGCTGCCTCCGGCCGGGCCGGCGACGTGCGACTCCAGCAGGTCGATGGCCGCCTGGTCTTGCCCCAGCACGAGGAAGAACTCGGCCTGCTGCTCCAGGTCGATCAGCTCCTCGACAGAGACCGCCCGCGGCGCATCGGCCGCCCGGGTGCCGAAGAGGCCGCCGGGCAGGCTGAGCTCCGGCGTCTGCGCCGCAGGCGCGGGCGGCGGGTTCGGCGTGGGCGTTGCCGCCGGGGCCGCCCCTGCCGGTGTGCGGCTGGACGGCCAGACGGCCCGCGGCGACTGCGACGGCGTGACCGGCGCCGGCGCCTGCGGCAATTCGGTCGTGCGTCGGGCAGCCGGCACCGTGCCGGCCGCAGCGGGCGCAGCAGGCGGCGAAGACGGGGTGGGTTCGGGCTCGGGCGCGGGGGCAACGGCCGCGTCGGCAACGGGCGACGCTTGCGCTGCGGCCGCCCGCGCCTCGTCGCCCCACCATTGGCTGTCGCGCGGCTCCCTGCGCCGGCGCAGCAGCACCGCCGCCAGCGCGGCAGCCAGCGCCGCGCTCAGGCCGGCCAGGCCATAGACCAGCACGCCGGGGCCGGCCGAGCCGGGGGCCGCCGCACCCGCTGCCGGGGCGCCGGCTGCGCCCGTCTGGCGCAGCGCGGCCAGGCGGGCCTCCAGTTCCTGCAGGCGGAGGCGATCGCGAGCGATGTCCTCCGGCGAGGCATTGAGCGCGCGCCACATGGCGGCCGCCGCCGCACGGCGGGCGCGCAGGTCGGCTGGCACGGGCGCATCGGCACTCGGCGCCTGCTCCAGGCCGGCGGCCATGCGCAGCTCGGGCGTGATCAGCAGCTCAGCCTCGGCGGGGTCGAGCATCAGGCGAGGACGGCCAGCGGCTTCCTCTGCCACGGCGGTGCGGGCCGGCGCCGGGCTGACGCGCAGCGACGGATCCACCGTGGCCGCTGCAGCAGGCGCAGCCGGCGTCGCAGAGCGTGACGGCGCGGCGGCCCGCCCGGATGACGGCGCACCGGCATCAGGCGCGGCTGCACTGGCGGTCTGGCGAGACGGTGTTGCCGCGCTCCGGCGCGGGCTGCGCGCGGCCTTCTGCGGCGGGGCAGCGGGCACCACGCCGGCAACCGCATCGCCGGACGGCCCCGCCGCGCGCGGCGTGCCACCGGCAGGCGCCTGCGCCACCACCACCGGCGCCGTGGAAGGCGGATCGGCGAAGAGCACGAACTTGCGGCTGATGGTGGACGTGCAGCCCGCGGCCAGATAGAGCGTGACGAAGGGCTCGTCGACGCGGCGGGTGGAGGTGACGCGCACCGTGCGCTGGTTGCCACCGGCCACGCCGGCGCCCTCCACGCGCACCTGCACCGTGCCCTGCATCTGCTTGTTGTCACCGAAGTAGACCTCGGCGGTCAGGCAGTTGTCCTGCAGGTCCTCGCCGGCATCCAGCCGCACGGGGATGGAGAGGTCCAGCACCTCGCCCAGCACCGCCTCGGCCGACGGCCGACCGAAGCCCAATGCACAAGCGGCACTCGCTGTGAACAGCAGTGCCGCTGCGGAGGTGAGCCTGAGGGCCGAGCCTGGGAAACGATGACAGGCCAGTTTCGTGGAGGTGGGGTTCATGCGCTCGGAGCAACGTCCCCCGCGATACGACATCCGGCGAGGGAAGTGAGGCACTGGCGACCTCTGGGATCGACCCACTCTAGCATGAAGGTTACGGCCGCTTCCTGGGCAATAAGCCTCATTCGGCACGTGCCAGAATGCCCCGCCACCCCAGTGAGGGGGTGCCCCAGGAGCCACTGCCGATGACCTCTCGACTGACCGCCGAGCGCCAGGGCGCCACGCTGATCCTGACCCTGGACGGTCCGTCCACGCGCAACACCCTGTCGGCCGAGATCTTCGATGCCGGCACCGAGGCGCTGAACGTCGCCGAGGCCGACGACAGCCTGCGCTGCGTGATCCTGCAGGGCGCGGGCGGCCACTTCTGCGGTGGCGGTGACCTGCGGCGCCTGGCCGGCAACCGCCAGACCGCCGAAGGCCCGGACGGCCAGACCGGCCCGCAGCGCCAGGCCGCGCACCTCAACCGCTTCCATCAATTCATCGAGGTGCTGCAAGCCTTTCCCAAGCCGGTGATTGCGGCGGTGGAGGGCGCGGCGGCCGGCGGCGGGTTCTCGCTGGCGCTGGCCTGTGACCTGATCGTGGCCGCCGAGGACGCGCGCTTCATCATGGCCTATCC
Organism: Burkholderiales bacterium; assembly: GCA_016219375.1. GTDB lineage: Bacteria > Pseudomonadota > Gammaproteobacteria > Burkholderiales > Burkholderiaceae_C > Aquabacterium. Next base: position 71,510 of record JACRNC010000015.1, on the reverse strand, counting down.
CAAGGTCGGCCTGTCGCCGGACGGCGGCGCCACCTGGCAGCTCATGCAGATGCTGCCGCGCCAGCTGGTGCTGCGCATGCTGTGGCTGGGCGAGGCCTTCAGCGCTCAGCAGTTGCATCAGTGGGGCCTGGTGCACCAAGTCAGCCGCAGCGGGGCCGCTGTGTACGATGCCATACACTTGGCCGAACGCCTGGCGGCCATGCCAGCCGGCGCGCTGGCCTCGATCAAGGAGCTGGTCAACCAGTGGCCGCAGCGCACGCTGACCGAGCAGCTGGGCCGCGAGCGCGACCAGTTCGTGCAGAACCTGGTCTCGGCCGACGCCGGCGAGGGCCTGCAGGCCTTCTTCGACAAGCGGCCTGCGCGCTTTCGCAACAGCCGCGGCTGAGCGCCTGGGCACGCCCGAGGCCCAGCGGCACGGACCAGAGCACATCGGCCGCGCGGCCCCTGCCGCGGCGACGGGCGTCTCTTCCCAAGGATCCCAAGGACATGGCCATGACGCCTCCCCAGCGCCGGCGCCTCTATCTGATGCGCCACGGCTCGGTCGACTACTTCACCGCCGAGGGCAAGCCCATCCCGCCCGACGGCGTGTGCCTGAATGCCCGTGGCCGTGCGCAGGCCGATGCGGCCGGCGCGGTCTTCGCCCAGGCGGGCGTGCGCTTCGACCGCGTGGTGGTCAGCGGCCTGCCGCGCACGGTGGAGACGGCGCAGCGCGTGCTGGCCGCAGCCGGGCAGGAGCTTGAGCCGCAGATCGAGCCCGCGCTGCAAGAGATCCGCTCCGGCCGGCTGGCCGACATCGCGCCGCATGACCTGGAGCGAGCCTTCCTCGGCGCCTTCGGCGGCGGCTTCACCGCGCCGGAAGAGGTGGAGGCGATGCGCTTCATGGGCGGCGAGTCGGTGGGCGAGCTACTCGACCGCGTGCTGCCGGCCTTCGACCACTGGCGGCATGCCGATGGTTGGGACTGCATGCTGATGGTGCTGCACGGCGGCGTGAACCGCGCCATCCTGTCCAGCGCGCTGGCGGGGCGCCGGGCCTTCTTCGGCGGCTTCGAGCAGGCGCCGGCCTGCATCAACGTGCTGGACGTGGGCACGCGCGGCACCATCGTGCGCGCCACCAACCTGGCCGCGCCGACCTGGCTGCAGCACGACGTGCGCCACACCACCATGGAAGAGCTGCTGTCGCAGTACGTGCGCCAGCCGGCTTGAGCGGAGCCCGCGACGCGCGCCCTGCCGGCTCATCCCCCTGCCCTGCTTCCCTTTGAAGAGCCCGACGAGATGGACCAGCCCCAATCCGACACCCGCCCGGTTGCCGAGCAACACGCCTTCGACCTCGCCGCGCTGGACGCCTACCTGAGCCAGCATCTGAGCGGCTACAGCGGCCCGCTGAGCGTGGAGCAGTTCAAGGGCGGGCAGTCCAACCCGACCTACAAGCTGACCACGCCCGGGCGCATCTACGTGATGCGTGCCAAGCCCGGCCCGGTGGCCAAGCTGCTGCCCTCGGCCCATGCCATCGAGCGTGAGTTCCAGGTGATGAAGGCGCTGGCCGGCACCGACGTGCCGGTGGCCCGCATGGAGCTGCTGTGCGAGGATGAAGCCGTCATCGGCCGCGCCTTCTACATCATGGAGTTCGTGGCCGGCCGCGTGCTGTGGGACCCGGCCCTGCCGGGCTACACGCCCGAGCAGCGCGCGGCGATCTTCGACGAGATGAACCGCGTCATCGCCGCGCTGCACCAGGTGGACGTGAACGCCATCGGCCTGGCGGGCTACGGCAAGCCGGGCAACTACTTCGAGCGCCAGATCGGCCGCTGGAGCAAGCAGTACCAGGCGTCCATCACCGAGCCCATCGAGGAGATGGACCGGCTCATCGAGTGGCTGCCGGCGCACATCCCGGCCAGCGCCCGCGACGAGAGCCAGGTGAGCATCGTCCACGGCGACTACCGGCTGGACAACATCATCTTCCACCCCGGCGAGCCGCGCGCGATCGCGGTGCTGGACTGGGAGCTGTCCACCCTGGGCCATCCGCTGGCGGACTTCAGCTACCACTGCATGACCTGGCACATCCCGCCGGGCATGTTCCGCGGCGTGGCGGGGCTCGACCTTGCCGCGCTCGGCATCCCGAGCGAGCGCGAGTACGTGCGCCGCTACTGCGAGCGCACCGGCCGCGCCGACCCCGACGCCGTGCAGGCGGACTGGAACTTCTATCTGGCCTACAACCTGTTCCGCCTGGCCGCCATCCTGCAGGGCGTGGCCAAGCGGGTGGAAGCCGGCACCGCCTCCAGCGCCCAGGCGCGCGAGGCGGCCAAGGGCGCGCGCCCGCTGGCGCAACTGGCCTGGCGCTACGCGCAGCAGGCCTGACGCCAAGGCTGGCGGGGTCGGCCCGAAGCGGGGACCGGGGCGAGCTCAGCGGCCCTTGCTGCCCGGGCCCGGCACAGGCGGCGCATCGGCCGACGGATGCAGGCCGGACAGCGACTGCCACGCGGTGGGCGCGCTGCTGTGCCAGCCTGACGTATGCGGCTCGGGCGGCTGGGCCACGCTGGCGAGATCGGCCCGGGCCCGCGAGGCGGCCAGGGCGAAGAGCGAGTTGACGCCGTCCAGCAGCGCGGGGGTGAGCTCCGGCGCGGACAGGCGCAGGTAGAGCCGGCCGCGCAGCACCTGCATCAGGAAGGGTGGATCACCGTGCAGCACACCGCCGATGGCATAGGCGGCTTCCAGCGCATGCCCCAGCTCGCCGCTGATCCAGGCCTCGGCCGCACCAGGGATGGGGCACAGCAGCTGCAGGTGGCTGCGCAGCGGCTTGTGGCCGGGCAGCGTGAGCTTGGGGAACATGGCCAGCCAGCGCATCTCCTCGGGCATGCTGGTGTCCACGTGGGTCTGCATGGCCTCGGTGTAGCGCTCGAAGACGTCGTGCTCCATCTTGTCGGCCAGCGAGCGGGCGATCAGCAGGATCTGCACGTCGCCCGACAGGCCCAGCTCCTCGCGCAGGCGCAGCTCCAGCCCTGGGATGTAGCGGCGCTGCGGCCGGCCCCATTCCAGGCGCCACTGGCGCACGCCGCCGGGCGATTCGTTGCGGCATTCGACGACGCCGCCGCGCTCGTCGCGCACGGTCTTGAAGACATGGCCCCGGTCGCGCGCCCATTGCGACAGCACGCGGGACTGCGGTTCGTCCGGATGGCCGGAGATCCAGCGCTTCAGGCCTTCGAGCATGAGACCCCCGAGAAGCGCCGGCTGCGGCATGACGGCAGCCGGCTGGTGAGGTGGATGGCGCCGCGGGCGGGCAGCCCCGCGCCGCGCGCAGGATGCCGGCTTTGCTTAAGCTGGCCGGCCATTGTCAACCGGTGCCCCGCAAAGCGCCGCCTGCTGGAGAAAGGCTGCAGATGATCACCGTGTACTCCTGGCCCACGCCCAACGGACACAAGGTCCACATCATGCTGGAGGAGTGCGGCCTGCCCTACCGGGTGGTGCCCGTGGACATCGGCCGCGGCGAGCAGTTCGCGCCCGACTTCCTGGCCATCAGCCCCAACAACAAGATCCCGGCCATCGTCGATGAAGACGGCCCGGACGGCCAGCCGATCTCGCTGTTCGAGTCCGGCGCCATCCTGCTCTACCTGGCCGGCAAGACCGGCCGCTTCCTGCCCGAGAGCACGCGCGGCAAGTACGAGGTGCTGCAGTGGCTGATGTTCCAGATGGGCAGCGTGGGGCCGATGCTGGGGCAGGCGCATCACTTCCGGGTCTATGCGCCGCAGAAGATCGACTACGCCGTCGAGCGCTACACCAACGAGGCCAGGCGGCTGTACGGCGTGATGAACAAGCGGCTGGCGCAGAGCAGCTACATCGCCGGCGGCAGCTACACCATCGCCGACATGGCCATCTTTCCGTGGCTGCGGTCCTGGCAGAACCAGGGTATCGACTGGAACGACTATCCGCATCTGAAGGGCTGGTTCGACGAGATCGCCGCACGGCCGGCCGTGCAGCGGGGCGTGGAGGTGCTGGCCGACCAGCGGCGCCCGCTCATGGACGAGAAGGCGCGCCAGCAACTCTTCGGTTCGGATCAGTATCGGCGGCGCTGACGGCGACTTGACCGCCATGCGCCATGCCGGGCAAACGGGTTGCCCGGGGCCTGCCCCAGGCTGCCCGCCGGCGATGCAGGGCTGGCGTCAGTTCCAGCTCAATGTCCAGATCAGGTCCAGCGAGTTGTCGGCGCCCGACTGGGCGCGCAGGGTCAGGCGGCGGGCCAGGCGGTAGATGAGCTGCCAAGTGCCCAGGGTGTCGGACAGGCCGCGCTCGTAGCCCACGTAGAGGCGCCGCGAGATCTGCTTGCCCAGTGTGACGACCGTGTCCTGCACGTTGTTGCCGGCGCTGGAGCTGCCCTGGCGCAGCGAGAACTCGTCCAGGCCGATGGCCGAGATGATCTGGCCGGTGGTGCCCTCGCCTTCGCCGCTGAGCAGGGCCATCGCGGCGGTCTGCAGCAGCGCGGTCTCCTGCCCGGCCAGGCCGCCGGTGCCGCGGCCGAAGAGCAGCCAGGAGAGCTTCTCCGAGTCGGCCATGTCCGGCACGCTGTAGAGCCGCACGCGCGGGTTCTGCGCGGTGCCGGTGATGAGCACGCCCACCACCACGTCGGTGTCGGTGACGGTGGCCGCACCGGTGGAGGCGGTGCTGAAGGCCGAGCGGGCGCGGGTGGCCAGGATGTCGAGCTGCGGGTTGTCGATGGGGCCGGTGAAGGTGATGGCGCCGCGGTCGATCGCCAGCTTCTGGCCGTAGGCGGCATAGGTGCCGCGCACGGTGTTGATGGTGCCGCGCAGCCGCGGCTGGCCGGCGGCCACCTGCGGGTCGGCGGTGAGCACGACGCGGCCGCCCAGGCGGGTGTCGATGCCGCGGCCGCGCAGGCGCAGGTTGCTGCCCAGGTCCAGAGACACGTCGGCGCTCAGGCGCTGCAACAAGCCCGGCTGCCCGGGCTGTCCGGGCTGCGCGGGCGCTGCCTCAACCCCGGCCTGCGCCACGGCCGGGTCGGTGCCGGGGGGGCGGCGCACCACCATCACGTCATCACCCAGGGCCGGCGCGTCGCTGCGCGAGATGTCGACCAGGCCCTCGACAACGCGGAAGGCGCCTTGCACCGCCAGGGCCTGCTCGCGCAAGTCCAGGTCGGCCTGGCCGGCGATGACCGCACGGCGGTCCACGCGCTGCAGCAGCGCGAAGTCGGTGAGCTGCAGCTTGATCCGCGCGCGCGGCTCGTCGCCCAGCTCGGCGCTGCCGGTGGCGTCCAGCCGGCCGCGGCCGGCGCGGGCGGTCAGGCGCTCCAGCGCGGCCTGCTCGCCATGCAGCACCAGATCCAGCGTGCCGTCGCGCAGGTCGATACCCTGCAGCAGGTTGCGCGCCTCCAGCGCCCGGCCCTCCACCCGGCCGGTGACGACGGGCTGGCCCGCGGTGCCGGCCAGGGCCAGGCGGGCGGCGAGCTGGCCGCCAAACTGCCAGCCCGCGGGCATCCACGAGCTCCAGCGGCGCAGGTCGGCCACCTGGGCGTCCAGCCGGCCGGCCAGCTGGGCCTGCGCATCCGGCAACAGGGCCGAGGCCGTGGTGCGCAGCGTCTGCTCGCCGGTGACGGTGGCGCTGCCGCGGGCGGCCAGGCGCTGCGTCAGCCGCCAGACACCGTTGCGGGCGTCCACGGCGATGCGCGCCTCGGTCAGGCTCAGGCGCTGGCGCAGGCCGCCTTCGAGGTCGGTCTCGATCAGGCTCAGGTCACCGCCGCTGCGCAGCAGCTCGGCCTGCAGCGTGGTGCGGCCGGCGGCGGCGGTCAGCCCCGGGCGGCGCTGCCAGCGCAGGCTGCCGGCCACGGTCAGGTCGCCGCCCCAGCCGGCCTGGGGCTGCAGGATGGCCAGCAGCGGCGCCACGGCCAGCGGCTCCAGCCGCGCCGCCAGGTCCAGCGCCGGGCCGGCGTCGCCGTGGTCCTGCCAGCTGGCCTGCTGCACGTCGAGCACGGCGCCCAGGCTTTCGATGCGCACGGCCGAGAGCTCTGCCCCGAGGCGGCCCTCGGCGTGGAAGACGCTGAGGTTGAAGCGCTCCGCGCGCAGCCAGGGGCGGCTGAAGTCGGGCAGCGCGATGCGCGCCGGCGTGCGGGACGCCGCTGTGGCTGAGGCCGGCGCCACGGTGCCGGCCGCTGCTCGTGTGCCCGGCGCGGTGCCGGGCGCGGTGGCTGGCGGCACTGCGTCGTTGGACGCGGCGCGGTCGGCTGCCGCCTGGGCCGCAGCGCGCAGCCGGGCGGAGAGCACGGGCACCGAAGCCGGATCGCGCGCCAGCTCCACCTTGGCAATGCGGCCATCCCAGCGCCAGCCATCGGCGCGGCGTGGCGAGGCGGCCCAGTGCCCCTGGCCTTGCAGGCTGGCCAGCAGCCGCGTGGGCGGCATGCCGTCGGCCTCGGCCGCGCGGGGCGGGCGCACCGCGCCCTGCGCATTGAAGCGGTGATCCGCAGCCGAACCCTCGGCCTGCGCGCGCAGGCCATCCATGCGCCAGCCGGCGCTGCGCACGCCGTCGGCCTCCAGGCGGGCAGACAGGGGCGCCTGCGCATCGGCCGCGAGCGGGCCGATGGTCCATTGCAGCGACAGGCGATCGGCCTCATGCAGCTCGACCTGCGGCGCAGCGGGCGGTGTGGCGGCCGGCCGGCCGGACGCGGCCACCGTGCCGGCATCCGGCGGCTGCGGGCGGCCGGCCACCAGCACCGCCGGCAGGGCCGCCTGGCGCGGCGCCGGGGCGCGGGCAGGGGCCGCACGATTGGCAGCCGGCTTCTTCTGGGCGCCGGCCGCGGCGGGCAGGCCCACGGACAGGCCCTGCCCCTGCAGTTGCCCGCTGCCGGCAAGCCGCTGCGCGCGGCCCTCCAGGCGCACGTCTGCCTTGATGGCGCCGGCCAGACGGCGCACGCCGCCCAGCGCGGCCCAGGGCGCGAGGCTGTCCAGCGACGGGGCGTCGAGCGTGAGGGCCCAGCGGTCGGCAGCGCGGGCGCTGCGGTCCACCTGACCGCTGGCCACGATGCTGTTGGCGGCGGCCTGCAGCCGGGCGTCCAGACGCCAGCCAGCGCTGCGGCTGGCCCCACCGGACGCATTGCCCCCGCCTTCCATGAGCTGGGCTTGCAGCTCCAGCGGCACGCCCAGCAGGGTGCTGCGCTCCAGCCGGATCTGGCCCTGGCCGCCCAGGCGCTGCAGCACGGTCTCCAGCAGCGAAGGGCCGTCGGCATCGGCCTGCTCGCGGCTCACACCACGCCAGACCAGCTGCAGCCTGGCCTGCCCGTTGAGATCGCTGGGCCCCGCAGCAGGAGCCGGGCCACCCGGCCACCAGGCCAGCGGGTCGACCTTCTCCAGCGTGGCGTCGGCCTCGATGCGCCAGTCCGCGGAGCGGGCGTCGGCAGGCGTCGCGGATGGCGTCGCGGATGGCGTTGCGGATGGCGTGGCAGATGACGTGGCGGGAGCGGGCCCGGACACGGCCTGACCGGGCGGGCTGCGGCCATTGCGACCGGCACGGCCGGGAGAGGGATCGAGCAGCGCCGACGACGAGGCGTCCACCGACTGCGCCACCGCGTTGAGCCCGATGCGCGCTGCACCCAGGCGCGAGCTGAGCGCAGCCACCAGCGTCTCACCCGGCGTGTAGGCCACCTGCCCGCGCATGTCCAGCGCTGTGGGCGGGGCGACGGCCTCCAACTGGCCCTTGAGGTCCACCCGCAGGCGCAGGCCCGGGGCCTCGGGTGCCAGCGCGGTCTGCTCCAGCTGCACCGGGCCGCTCAGCCGCATCTGCGGCGCGCGGCTGTCCAGCGCGGCGGGGCGCAGGTCGCGCAGATCCAGCTGCAGCGACCAGGCGGCGTTGTCCGCCATGCCGGCGCGGGCGGGCCCGCCAGCCGCGGCAGGCAGCCCGCCGCTCGCTCCACTGGCTGCCGCGTGCGGCCGCACGGCCGCAGCCGGCTTGGCGGCAGACGGATCAAGGGGCTGGGCCGGCTGAGCGGCCGCGCCGCTTGAGCCGGCCGCGGCGCAGTCGGGCAGGCAGTCGAGCACCCAGCGGCCGCGGCCGGTGAGCTGCCCGCCGGGCCGATCAGCGGAACCCAGGCTGGCGGTCAGCGCGTCCAGCCAGCCCTGACGCACGCTCAGGCCGGCCAGGCGCAGGCGCAGGTCCAGCTCGCGCAGCGGCAGGCGGCCCTCATCCCAGCGGCCGGCGGCGTCGTTGCGCAGGCGGGCACGCACGGCGGTCTGGGCGTCCTGGGCACGAGGGGACGATGTGCCGCTGCCCGCCGCGGAGGCGCGCGGGGACGGCGCTGGCGCGGCGCCTGGGCGGCCCGGTGCGCTGATCTGCGGCACCACGGGCAACAGCGACACCTCGCCGCTGAGCCGCGTGCGCGGGGCGCGGCTGTCCAGCGCCGCCAGGTCGAAGCCGCGGGCCTGCAGCTCCAGCCGGTCCACCGGCCACACGTCGAACGGCGTGACCTGGGCCTTGAGCGACAGCGCCTGGTCGCGCGCCTGCGCATCGGCCTGCACGGCCCAACGCGCCAGCGTGCCGCCGATGCGGGCCTGTGCGCGCACGGCGCGCGCTTCGCCAGCGGATGCAGCCTCGCGCGCGGCCTGGGCCGCGGTGGCGGCCACGGCCTGGGCGGCGGCCTTGGCCGCGGCCTGCGGCGCGTCTCGCGTGGCCTCGCGGGCGCGCTGGCCGGCGACGGCCTCCTGCGTAGGCGAGGCCGGCGGCGTGGCTGCGGGCCGCGCGCCCTGCACCTCGGCCAGCACCTCGTCGGCGCGTGCGCTCAGCGCGCCCTGCAGCGGCATGGGGGCAGCCACGCCCACGGCCAGCCAGCCGCTGCCGGCAAGCCGGTCCCAGCGCAGGCTGCGCAGCTCCACACGGTGCTCCGCCCGGCCATCCCGCGCATGGCCCAGGCGGACGGCCGCGCGCAGGTCCTGCAGCGGGCGCTCGCCGATGGCGCTGGCCTGCAGCTCGGCGATGCGCAGCTCGTCCACACGCAGCGCCAGCGGCAGGGCCAGCGAGGCCGGCGCGCCGGTCTTGGGGCCGGGGGGCGAGGGCTGGGTCTGCACCACCAGGCGGCCGATGCTCAGGCGGTCCACCGCCAGGCCCCAGCCCCAGCTGACGCTGGCCACCCGCTCCGGGCGCAGCGCCGTCCAGGCCAGCTCGCGGGCCTCCACGCGCATGCCGCCGGACTGCCACAGCAGCCGGCTGGCGGTGAAGTCGCCGATCACCGCGCCGCTCAGGCCCTCGACCTGCAGCCCCGGCACCAGCCCCAGCACGGCCCGCGTGCCGGCGGGCGTGCGCAGGCCGAGCGCGAGCGTGATGACGCCCAGCACCATCAGGCCCAGCAGCGCGGCCAGCGTCCAGGCCAGGCGCCGGGCCCAGCGCCAGCGCGGGCGGCGCGGCGGCGGCGTGCCCGCGCCGTCAGCCGCGGAGCCGGCGTCGTCGTGCGGCTGCGGCGAGCGCGTCACAGTGCGATGCCCACGCTGAAGTGCAGGCGCAGCCGGCGCTCGGCCTCGCCATAGGCCAGGTCCAGCCGCAGCGGGCCCACCGGGCTGCGCCAGCGCAGGCCCACGCCATAGCCGATCTTCAGCCGCATGTCCTGGAAGGAATCAGCCGCATCGCCGGCATCGACGAAGGCCGACCACAGCAGGGCCGGCCGCCGCGGCGAGATGGGCCGCTGCACCTCGACGCTGCTGGTCAGCAGCGAGCGCGCGCCGATCTCCAGCCCGTCCTGCTCGGGGCCGATGGTGCGCCAGCCGTAGCCGCGCACCGAGTCATCACCCCCGGCACGGAAGAGCAGCGTGTCAGGCACGCCGACGCCGGGCTTGGCCTGCACCCGGCCGGCTTCGATGCGGGCCTGGCCGAAGAAGCGCGCCGGCAGCGGCCAGTAGCCGGTCAGCCGGGCCAGCGCGCGGCCGAAGAAGCCTTCGGACTCGTCGGCCGCAAAGGACCGCCCGGCGCCCAGCTCGCCCGAGGCCACCAGCCCGCGCGTGGGCAGCAGCACGCTGTCCACGTCGCGCCAGACATAGCGGATGTTGGCCGTCAGCGCGGAGGCGGCCGTCTCGGCCGTGTCGGTGCGCGAGCGGGCACGCTGCCACTCCACGTACATGGTGCGCTCGATGCGCTCGGCATCGCGCGTGCGGCCGATGCGCAGGCTCTCGCTGGTGGTGGTGGTGTCCTCCACGTCCTGGCGGTTGACCGTGGCCGACAGCAGGTGGCGGTAGCCGTCTGCGCGCGGGTGGCTGATGAGGTCGGCATTGAGCTGGTTCAGGTCGCGCCCCAGCTCCATGCGGGTGCGCGACTGCCAGTCCCAGCCCATGAGCAGGCGGTTGGTGTGCTCCAGCGTGACGCGCGGGCCGGTGTTGGCGCTGACGCCCACGCCGAACACCGCCTGCTGGCGCGGCAGCTCCTTGACGCGCACCGTCACCGGCGCCGCATCGGCCTTGGCCGGGTCCGGGTCGAGCATCACCGACACCGACTCGAAGAGATTGAGCTTCTGCAGCCGCTCCTGGTAGTCGTAGAGCAGCTTGTCGCTGTAGGGCGTGCCGGCCTCGAACGGCAGCGCGTTGAGCAGCGGCTGGGCGCGCTGGTAGCCCAGGCCCTCGATCGTCACCGTGCCGAAGTGGAACAACGGCCCGCTGTCGGCGATGAGGAAGAGCCGCGCGTCCTGCGTCTGCGCGTCGATCATGGCCGACGTGGCGCTCCAGCCGGCGGCCGAATAGCCCTGGGCGCGCAGCAGCGTCAGGCTGTCGCCCTTGGCGCCCGTCCAGTCGGCCTGGCGGAAGGGCCGGCCGGCCGGCAGGCCCCAGTCGGCGCGCAGCCGCTTCTGCAGCGCCTGCGCGGTGGCATCGCCCGCCTGGGCCGAGTCGTCCAGCGCGCCCTCGAAGCGCAGCACCACGTTGCCCACGCGTGTGCGCGGGCCTGGCTCCACCCGGATGCGCGCCACGCGCGGGCTGGCGGCAGCGTCCAGGCTGGCCGACACGTCGGCTGAGAAGTAGCCCTCGGTCTCCAGCAGCTCGCGCGCCTGGGCGGGTGCGGCGGCCACCAGCCGGCGCAGCTCGCCCAGGGTGACGGCGGGCAGCTCCTCGGCCGCGGGGGTGCCATCGGCCTCCAGGCCTTGATGGGTCGGATGGCTGGCGGCGGCATCGGCGGGCTGGGCACTGCCCGCCGCACCGGCCGCTGCCTCGTCGCCCGACGGCACCACGCGGTTGATGCCGCTGGCCACGCCGTCGGTGACCCGGCCCACGCCCCGGGCCACGCCCACGGCGGCACCGGTGGCCGCATCGCGCAGCCCGCTCAGCCTCGGCGCTGCGGCGACCGCGCCGGCCTGCGTGCCGCCCTGCCCGGCCCCGTACTCGCGCTGGAAGCGCGCCAGGTCGAGGTAATCACGCAGCAAGTCGTCCAGCGGGTTGGGCGCGTCGATCTCCAGCCGCCAGGCACCGGCCAGCCGCGGCGTGCGCGGAGGCTGTGGTGCGCCTTCCACCGTCATCGGTGCGTCCAGCGCCCGGGTCTGCACGGCAGCCGGCGGCACGGGCTGCGCCTGCGCCGGGGCCGATGCCGCGGCACTTGCCGGGGCGGTCTGCGCCAGTACGGGGCCGGCCAGCGCGGCCGCGCCCAGCGCCCAGCCCCAGCCGCGCCAGTCCGCCGCGCAGCGCCTCATTTGCTCAGCAGCCGCATCGCGCCTTCGAGCCCCGCCACGCTCAGCGGGAACATGCGCGGCCCCAGGATCTCCTGGATGATCGAGATGCTCTGCCGGTAGCTCCACACGCCGGGCGGCTCGGGGTTGATCCAGGCGTACTTGGGGAAGGTGTGGATCAGCCGCTGCAGCCATACCGCGCCAGGCTCGGCGTTGTTGTATTCCACGCTGCCGCCGGGCTGCAGGATCTCGTAGGGGCTCATGGTGGCGTCGCCGACGAAGATGAGCTTGTAGTCCTTGTTGAACTTGCGCATCAGGTCGACGGTGTCGAGCTTCTCGCTGTGGCGGCGGTGGTTGTTCTTCCACACGTAGTCGTAGACGCAGTTGTGGAAGTAATAGAACTCCAGGTGCTTGAACTCGCTCTTGGCGGCGGAGAACAGCTCCTCCACGCGGTGGATGTGGTCGTCCATCGTGCCGCCCACGTCCATCAGCAGCAGCACCTTCACGTTGTTGTGCCGCTCGGGGACCATCTTGATGTCCAGCAGCCCGGCATTGGCCGCGGTGGAGTGGATGGTGTCGTCCAGGTCCAGCTCTTCGGCCGCGCCCTCGCGGGCAAAGCGGCGCAGCCGGCGCAGCGCCACCTTGATGTTGCGCGTGCCGAGCTCGACGTTGTCGTCGTAGTCCTTGAACGCCCGCTCGTCCCACACCTTGATCGCGCTGCGGTGGCGCGACTTGTCCTGCCCCACGCGTATGCCCTGCGGGTTGTAGCCGTGGGCGCCGAAGGGCGAGGTGCCGCCGGTGCCGATGTACTTGCTGCCGCCCTCGTGGCGCTCCTTCTGCTCCTCGAAGAGCTTCTTCAGCCGCTTCATCAGCTCGTCCCAGCCGAGCTTCTCGATGGCCGCCTTCTCCTCGGGCGAGAGCTCGCGCTCCAGGCGCTTCTTCAGCCACTCCAGCGGGATGTCCTTGGTGAAGTCGGCCACCGACTCGATACCCCGAAAGTAGGCGCTAAAGGCGCGGTCGAACTTGTCGAAATGACTCTCTGACTTGACCAGCGACAGCCGGGCCAGGTGATAGAACTCGTCCACCGAAGGCTCGATGAGGCCGCGCTTGAGCGCCTCCAAGAGCCCCAGGTATTCGGGGATGGTCACGGGCAAGCCGGCCGCGCGCAGCGTGAAGAAGAAGTCGATCAGCATATGAAGACCCGTTCGTCGGCTATTGTGGCGTGCAAAGCACCCGGCCCGCCGCGCCAGGGCAAGGGCATCTGGCGCCGCACGCTGCGCCGGGCGGCGCCCCGCCACGAGGCGGTGCAGCCCGCCGGCGAGCCGGCCGTCTCACCTGCCCCGGCCCGCCCCGACCAGGCTGCCGCGGGCGACAGCCCGCCCGCCCTGCCGCACGCCCTCACCAAGCCCGGGCCGGCGTAGCATCCCGCCTGCCGCCACCACTGGACGCGCCCGGCAGCAGCGGCCGTCCCCTGCTCCCTGCAGTACCGCATGAGTTCGCACGAAGTCCTGCTGCTCACCACCCTGCTGATCCACGTCGTCGTCGCTATGGTGTGGTGGTCCGGCGGCTCGCTGCTGAGCCTGTCGCGGCGTGCGGCCTCGCACTGGCTGGCCGGGGTGATGGCCCACGGGCTGGGCATCGTGCTGTTCCTGCTGGCCGGCCGGCGCGCCGAGTTGCTGACGCTGGCCGGCTCGCTGGGCGCCTTCGGCTTCCTGGTCATCCGCCGCGGGCTGCAGTGGTTCCTGCGCCAGCGCCAGCCCGACCGGCTGCATGCGGCCATCGTCGTCGTGCTGATCGCCCTGCCCATCGTCGGCGCGGTGTGGCCGGCCGCAGGCGCCTACACCAATGCCGGCTCGTCGGGCATCGTCGTCGTGCTGGCCGTGCTGACGGCGCGCGACTGCGCCGAGGGCATCACCCGCGAGTTCGGCACCGGCGCGCGCTGGGCCGTGGCCGCGCCGCTGCTGTTGGCCGCGCTGCTGTTTGCCGCGCGCATCGCCGGGGCGCTCTCAGGTGCGCTCACCGGCCAGCCGGGCGGCGCGCGTCTGACCTCGCCGGGCAGCGCCGGCGAGGTGGCGCTGACCTTCGCCTTCCTGCTCGTGCAGATCACGCTCAACTTCGGCCTGGCCTACCTGGTTGTGGTGCGGCTGGTCGCGCGGCTGCGCCACCTGTCGCAGCACGACGGCCTGACCGGGCTGCTCAACCGCCGCGCCATCGAGACCCTGATCGAGCGCGAGGCCCAGCGCCTGCAGCGCTTCGGCGAGCCCTATGCCGTGCTGCTGGCCGACGTGGACCACTTCAAGCGCATCAACGACCGCCTGGGCCATGCCGGCGGCGATGCCGTGCTGTGTGCCGTGGCTCAGGTGCTGATGCAGCAGGCGCGCGAGGTGGACCGCGTGGCCCGCTACGGCGGCGAGGAGTTCTGCGTGCTGCTGCCGCACACCGGCGAGGAAGGCGCCCTGCATGCCGCCCAGCGCCTGCGCGACGCGCTGCGGGCCCAGCCCGTACGCTGGGGCGAGGAGAGCATCGACGTGCGCCTGAGCATCGGCGTGGCCGCCGCCGGCGGCAGCGAATCGGTGGCCGACCTGCTGCGCCGCGCCGACCAGGCGCTCTATGCCGCCAAGTCGGCCGGCCGCGACACGGTCATCGTGGCCGCGGGCCACAAGCCCACGCGCGATGAGGACCCGGCGCTGGCGTCCTGACAGCCGTGCAGAGCAGCCGGGCGCGACGACGACCGCTCAGCGGTTGTGCCGCTGCATGAAGATCAGCTTCTCGAAGAGGCCCAGGTCCTGCTCGTTCTTGAGCAGCGCGCCCACCAGCGGCGGGATGGTGACCTGATCGTCCTTGCCGCGCAGCGCCTGCGCCGGGATCTCCTCGGCCACCAGCAGCTTGAGCCAGTCCAGGAACTCGCTGGTGGACGGCTTCTTCTTGAGCCCCGGCAGGTTGCGCACGTCGGTGAAGGTCTTGAGCGCCGCGCTCAGCAGCTCCTGACGGATGCCGGGGTAGTGCACCTCGACGATGGCTTTGAGCGTGGCCGCGTCCGGGAACTTGATGTAGTGGAAGAAGCAGCGGCGCAGGAACGCGTCCGGCAGGTCCTTCTCGTTGTTGGACGTGATGATCACCAGCGGCCGGTGCCTGGCGCGGATGGTCTCGCGCGTCTCGTAGACATGGAACTCCATGCGGTCGAGCTCGCGCAGCAGGTCGTTGGGGAATTCGATGTCGGCCTTGTCGATCTCGTCGATCAGCAGCGCCACCTGCTGGCCCGACTCGAAGGCCTGCCACAGCACGCCCTTGACGATGTAGTTGCGGATGTCCTTGACGCGCTCGGAGCTCTCGGCGTCCGACAGCTGGCTGTCGCGCAGGCGGCTCACCGCGTCGTATTCATAGAGGCCCTGCTGTGCCTTGGTGGTGGACTTGATGTGCCACTGCAGCAGCGGCATGCCCAGCGCGGCCGACACCTCCTCGGCCAGCATGGTCTTGCCGGTGCCGGGCTCGCCCTTGACCAGCAGCGGCCGCTGCAGGGCCAGGGCGGCGTTGACGGCGAGCTTGAGGTCGTCGGTGGCGACGTAGTTCTTCGAGCCTTCGAATTTCATGACGGCTGATATGGCTGAAGGGCCGCTTTCAAGGGCTGCGGCCCAGGGGCTTGTCCGGGTGTCGGGGCAGTATATCGACGGGGTCAGCCGCATATACTGACCCGCTGCCTTGATCCAACTCAACGACACGTCGCCTCGCCCATGAAACGACTGCTTGCCACGATGATCGCCGCCGGTGCCCTGCTCACCGCCCTGCCCGGCCGGGCCGCCGACGTCCAGCCCGGCAACGTCAAGACGGGCGCCACGCACGTGGCCATGTGCATCGGCTGCCACGGCATCCCGGGCTACCAGTCGAGCTTCCCGCAGGTGCACAAGGTGCCGATGATCTCGGGGCAGTCCGCGGCCTACATCACCGCCGCGCTGCTGGGCTACAAGAAGGGCGAGCGCAAGCACCCCACCATGCGCGCCATCGCCGGCAGCCTGAGCGACCAGCAGATCGCCGACATCGCGGCCTACTACGAGTCGCAGGTCAGCATCTCCAACGTCCCCGACACGGCGGCCCAGCCGCCCAAGGAAGTGGCCGAGCTGCTCACGCGCGGCAACTGCGCGTCCTGCCACGGCGCCAACTTCAACAAGCCCATCCCCGGCTATCCCAAGCTGGCCGGCCAGCATGCCGACTACCTGCTGGTGGCGCTCAAGGCCTACCAGACCAGCGACAACGCCAAGATCGGCCGCGGCAACGCCATCATGGCCGGCATGGCCAAGCCCTTCAGCCACGAAGAGCTCAAGCTGCTGGCCGACTACATCGGCTCGCTGCCCGGCAGCCTGGCCACGGTGCCGCAGTCGCGCTTCAAGACGGCGCAGCACTGAGCCGCGCCCGTCGGCGCATCGGCGATGAAACGGCGGCCTGCGGGCCGCCGTTCTTCTTGGCGCCTGCGCCGGCCGGTCAGTCGCGCGTGGCCCGGCGGCGCACGCAGTCGATGTAGGCCGCGCCGTCCGGCGGCAGGCCGCTGCGCTGGGACGTCCACAGCATCTCGCCCAGGCATTCCATCGCCTCGTGATGGGCCTGGTGCAGCGAGCCGCGCCGGCGTGCCAGCAGCTCCACCGCCTGGCGGATACCCGGCGGCTGGTCGATGCTGATCTGCTCGGCCAGCGACAGGTGCATGGCCAGGTGCAGGAAGGGGTTGGTGCGGCCTTCCTCCACCGTGTACTGCGCGCGCAGCGCGGCGTCCACGTCGGCCAGGTCGTCGGCATATTCGCCGTGTTCGGCCACCCAGTCGGCAGCGATGGCCTCCAGCGGCGTGAGCGGCTCGCCGCTGCGGTGCTTGCGGGCCACTTCACAGAAGAAGCGGCGCACGTCTTCCTGGTTGGGGGCGAACATGGGCGGGGATGCGGCAGGAGGCGAAATCGGGGCGGCCACAAGAAGCGCAGGGCGCGGCGCAAGTGGCCTGCAGGAGGGCGCGAAGGATAGGCCGTCTGCAGTGGCCGCGCGCGGATGCGGTCTCTGGCGCGGCCTCTGTCGGCGCCTTTGTGGCCGAGGCAGTTGCTTCAGCGGCGCCGCAGCGCCGCGCGTGCGCCAGCGCCGTCACGCTGGGCGAGGAAGGCGCCGCGCATGCCCTTCCAGCGCTTGGCGCCGATCATGATGAAGCGCAGCTGCTGAACCATCTTGGTCTGCGGCCGCAGGTGCTCGGGCAGGTCGGCGGGCTGCGGGTCCATCATGTCGGGCAGCGTGGCGAACACGGTCTTGACCACCAGGTCGGCGATCTCGTCCAGGTCCTCGGTGCGCAGGTGGGTGAGCTGGGCCATCGCCTTCAGGTCGGCCACCATGTCGTCGGCGCACTGGCGGCGCAGCTGGCGCAGCGCCTGGCGCACGGTGGCCGAGCCGCCGAACTGCTCGCGCGCCAGGAAGACGAACTGGCTGCGGTGCCGCTCCACCGCGTCCAGGAAGATGCGCACCGAGCCGGGGATGGCGCCGCCCTTCTCGAACTCGTGCCGGCGCACCTCGCGGATGGCGGCACGGAAGGTCTGGCCCACCTCGTCCACCAGCGCCAGGCCCAGCGCGTCCATGTCGGCAAAGTGCCGGTAGAAGGCCGTGGGCACCACGCCCGCGGTGCGCGCCACCTCGCGCAAGCTGAGCGCGCAAAAGCCGGTGCCGGCGTCCATCAAGGCATGCGCGGCGTCCATCAGCGCCTGGCGGGTCTGCTGCTTGCGGCCGGCGCGAGGCGGGGTGGGCGATGCGGCCGCGGCGTCGTCCGCCAGGGCAGGCGCCAGCACGGGAGCGGGCGCGGGCGCGGCCGGAGCCGGCGTGCGGGGAGAGGCGGTCTGTGGGCTGGGCATGACCGCGGCACTTTAGCAAGCGGCCCCGGGCGACAAGCCTTCGCCATGCTGGCTGGCCGCCTCACGCGGCACGCCGGGGCAGACGCACGCCGGGGCGCAGCTCCAGCCCATCGCCGGCAAAGTGAACAGGTGTTCACTAGAATGCGCACCGGCGCATCGACGGCTCCCCTGCATGAGCACCCTGACCCTTCCCGCCCCGGCGCAACGCGCCCGCCCCTCTGCCCGCGCCAGCATCGCGCGCGCCCTGCATCCGCTGCTGTCCCCCCTGCGCCCGCTGGTGCGCCGCGGCTGGCTGGCCGAATCGGCGGTGGACGCCTGCTCCACCCTGCTGCACCCCACCTGGCGGCTCACCCGGGTGATGGCCCGCGTGGTTGGGCGGCAGTGGGTGGCGCCGGACATGCTGGCCGTGCGCCTGCAGCCCAATGCCAACTGGCGCGGCGCGCGGCCGGGCCAGCACGTGATGCTGACCGTGGACATCGCCGGCGTGCGCCACAGCCGCAGCTACAGCCTGACCGGCACCGACAACGGCCGCGGACAGGTGCTGGAGCTGGCGGTGCGCCGGGTGCCCGGCGGCCGGGTGTCCAACCACCTGATCGACGCCCTGCGCCCGGGCGACGTGGTGGAGCTGGGTGCGCCCTTCGGCGAGCTGCAGGGCGCCGCGCCGGCCGAGCCCGGCCTGCTGCTGCTGGCCGCCGGCAGCGGCATCACCCCCTTGCTGGGGTTGGCCCGTGCGGCCCTGGCTGCGGGCGAGACCCGTCCCATCGTGCTGCTGCAGTACGTGCGCGACGCGGCACTGCAGCCCTATGCCGATGCCCTGCGCCAGCTGGCTGCGCGCCACCCCAACCTGCGCAGCGCGGTGATCGCCACCGGCGACACGCTGCAGCAGATGCAGGCGCATGCACCATCCGCCGCGCAACTGGCGGCTTGGTTGAGCGATGCCGATGCCCAGGCCGTGCGCGCCTGCGGGCCGGCCCCCTTCATCGAGGCCGTGCAGAGCTGGTGGGACGGCTGCGCCCGCCGCGGCTCGCTGCAGGTGGAGGCCTTCACCCTGCCCGCGGCCGGCGCAGCCGCGTCCGCCCTTGATGCCGCCCGCAGCGTCAGCGTGCGCCTGGCCTCCGGACGCACGCTGCAGCTGTCCACCGCCCAGGCGCTGCTGCCCCAGCTGGAGGCCGCCGGCGAGCGTCCGGCCCACGGCTGCCGCATGGGCATCTGCAACACCTGCGCCTGCCGCAAGAAGAGCGGCAGCGTGCGCGACCTGCGCAACGGCCACCTGCAGGCCGAGCCGGATGAAACCATCCGCCTGTGCGTCAACGCGCCCGCCACCGACCTGGAACTGGACCTTTGAACTCGACCATGCGAGCCGACCGCACCCTCACCCCCGCCGAGATCGACGCCTTCGGCGCCGCGCTGGACGAGCTGCGCCAGCGCCATGTGGCCGACCTGGGCCAAGCCGACGCCCGCTACATCCGCCGCGTGCGCGCCGTGAAACGCGCGCTGGAGGTGGCCGGCCGCACCCTGCTCCTCTTCGGCTGGTTCCCGCTGACCTGGCTGCCGGGCACGCTGCTGCTGGCGCTGGCCAAGATCCTGGAGAACATGGAGCTGGGCCACAACATCATGCACGGCCAGTACGACTGGATGAACGACCCCGAATTCAACGGCCAGCGCTATGAATGGGACATCGCCGGGCCGTCGGACTTCTGGCGCCACACGCACAACCACATCCACCACACCTACACCAACATCATCGGCAAGGACGACGACGTCGGCTACGGCCTGGCGCGGCTCTTCCCCGAGCAGCGCTGGAAGCCGCACCACCGCTGGCAGCCGCTGTGGGTGTTCCTGCAGGCCGTGCTGTTCCAGTACGCCGTGGCCATCCAGGACCTGCGGCTGGAGCGCGTCTTCAAGGGCCGGCCCGAGAAGGCCTGGCCGAAGAAGTGGCGCGTCTTCAAGCACAAGGTGGCGCGCCAGTGGCTCAAGGACTATCTGGTGTGGCCGCTGCTGGGCCTGATCACCGGCGCCGGCTGGGCCGTGCTGGCGGGCAACGCGGTGGCCAACCTGCTGCGCAACCTCTGGACCTTCACCGTCATCTTCTGCGGTCACTTCACCGAGAAGGCCGCCGTCTTCCCGCCCAGCGTGCTCAAGGACGAGAGCCGCGGCCACTGGTACCTGCGCCAGCTCCAGGGCTCCAGCAACATGACCGGCGGCCCGCTCTTCCACATCATGACCGGCAACCTCAGCCACCAGATCGAGCACCACCTCTTCCCCGACCTGCCGGCACGCCGCTACGCCGCCATCGCCGTGGAAGTGCGCGCGCTGTGCGAGCGCTATGGCCAGACCTACAACACCGGCACGATGTGGGGGCAGTTCAGCACGGTGGTGACGCGCATCTGGCGCTACCGGCGGCCGGACCTGCAGGTGGCAGCAGCGGCCTGATCCGGCCATACCGCCCAGGCTTGCTCACTGGGCCACGAGAAGCGGCTCCACGTCGGCCGACCACTGCTGGCGCAGCACGACGTCCTCGCTGAGCGAGACCCCCCTGCGCCAGCGCAGGGCGCCGGCGCCTTGCGCACCGTCTTCGTCATGCCGGTCGCTGGGGATGCTGGCATGCCGCAGCGGGTTGCTGGGCATCACGGCTGCTTCTTCAGTCTGCGGGGTCATATCGGGCTCCATGCGCCTGGGGTGACAGGCTCGGCGGTTATCCGGCCAAGGATCAACCGGCCCGCGCGCTTCTGGGGCAACTCGTATGCCGCGGTCCGCACGTGCCTGGGCAGCGTCGACGTGCTTGCAGTGAGTGGCTGCCGAAGGCAGTTCACTGAAATGAAAGATTCGGCGGCTGCACACGATGCTAGAAGAGCAGCTCCAAACCCTTTTTGAGTACGCCGCGAAAAACCTCTACCGATAGAAACTTAGCGCTTCCCTTCAGCCAACGAACTGCACGAGAAGGTTCCACAGAGCTTGCAGGCTGGGCCAATAGATACTTCTCGATGGCGCCATATATCTCGGAGAACCCGTGTATCAGATCCGCGCTCTCCAGTTGCGCAATCTCGATGTCTTCAACGGCTCCTTTGTGCACGCGGAAAAAGACGACACATGGAAGCGTTGCTTGGCCCTCAATTCCAAGCGAGCCGAAGAAGTGCGCATTGAACGCTTTGACGTGGGCGCGTGTATCAGCATGCAAGTAGAAGACACTCAGTCGGGTGCCAGACAAACGATCAAGTTTTGGAGAAAACCCCTTGATTCTTGAGAATCTTGCGCAGCGCTTGATCGGTGCAGTCGTAGAAGATGAAGGCGAAGGCCCCCGCCCGGCCCGCAGCCAGATGTTCTGCGCAGATTTTTTCGAAGCACGCAAGGAACGATTGCAGGCTGTGCCCGATGCCGTTGCCGCTACCTTGTTCGTAGATTGGAATCATGATTCAGACGCCGCAGCAAGTGCATCGGCACGGCAAGCCACGAAAGCCAAACCGGGTCCCACCAACGCAAGATATCGGTTCAGCTGCGCATGACGTTTGTGGCGAACATCAGCACCAAGATCGGCAGGGACGCGCCTCGGCCTGTGCACGGCCACCCCAGATCCCATTTGCTCCAGAACATGTGCACCTTCTCAGACATGCTGCCTAACTTTCATTAGGCCGCACGCTGCGCCGCATCCGGCGCGGCCTAACGTGCGACAAAGAGGGCACTCTAATGCCGAGCGGTCATAGGAGAAAGCAGGCGCTTCCCTCGAGTCTGGGATGCGCATTAGGCAGCCTGAAACACCGCCGATGAACCCGGCCGACAAGCAGGCGGCTCAGCCGCGCTCAGTCCACCGTTTCGTCAGCCAACCAAGTGCTCAGCTTGCGCACACCCTCTGGCACAGCCCGCCGCTCTGGCAGGGCAAGGTAATACGCCAGATCGCTCCCCAGCCGCGCATCCGCGGCTTGCAGCAGCCGCCCTTCGGCCAATTCCTCGCTGACGAATATCTCCGGCACCAGCGCCACGCCCATGCCCTGCACGGCCGCCTGGATGGACATGGAGAACTGTTCGAACCTGGGGCCCATGACGTCCACGTCGGTCTGCACGCCGGCCTGCTCGAACCAGCGGCGCCAGGCGTAGGGCCGGGTGGTCTGCTGCAGCAGGGGCAGGCGGGCCAGGGCGGCGGGGGCCAGCGGGCGGCCGCCGGGCAGGAGGCTGGGGGCGCAGACGGCGACCAGGGTTTCGGGGAGGATGAGCTGGGTCTGGGCGCCGGGCCAGTGGCCGTCGCCGGCGTAGATGGCGGCGTCCAGGCCACTGCCTTCAAACAGGAAGGGCCGGGTGCGGGTATGCAGGTGGACCTGCACGCCGGGGTGCTGTCGCTGGAAGGCGGGCAGGCGGGGCAGCAGCCAGCGGGTGCCGAAGGTGGGGACGACGGCCAGCTCGATGACGGCACCGCTGCCTTCGCCGGCCATGACGGCCAGGGCGTCGCGCTCCAGCTCGGCCAGGCGCTGGGCGACCTTGCGGGCGTAGGCCTGACCGGCCTGGCTGAGCTTGACGCCGCGGCGGGTGCGCTCGAAGAGGGCCACGCCAAGCTGCGACTCCAGCGCAGCGATCTGGCGGCAGACGGCGCTCTGGGTCAGCGACAGCTCGGCGGCGGCGCGGGTGAAGCTCTCGTGCCGGGCCGCGGCGTCGAAGGCGATGAGGGTGGCGGTGCTGGGGATGGCGCGGCGCATGGCGGGACTGCGGGACTGCGGGACTGCGGGACTGCGAGGCTGCGGGGCTGCGGGGGCTGGCCGCCCGGCGGCGGACTTACAAGGAAGAGGCAACGCACACCTCCCGCGCCTGACCTGTGCGCAGCACGCACAAGCCGGTGCGGAGAAAGCGGTTGAGCGGCGGGCGTGGCGTGCCTAGCATAGCGGCCGGTTTGATGCCGTCCGGGCATCCCAGCCAGCTGGTGCGGGAGATGCACAGATCGCCTGCTCTTCACGGCAGCCCCGGCCGGGCGGCCAGCGAGCTGGGCCAGCGCCTTGCCGGCCTTGGGCGCCTGCTGCCGTGCGCCTTGCGCGGCCGCTCTCCCCTTTGCTCCCTTCCCCCTTCATCCCCTCCCCGCCCTGCCCTTCACCGACTCCAGAAAGACACCTCCATGAGCGCCACCAAAGCCACCTTCAACTGGGCCGACCCGCTGCTGCTGGACGACCAGCTCACCGCCGACGAGCGGGCCGTGCGCGATGCCGCGCGCAACTACTGCCAGGACAAGCTGCTGCCGCGCGTGCTGGAGGCCTTCCGCAATGAGACGACGGACCCGGCGATCTTTCGTGAGATGGGCGAGCTCGGCCTGCTGGGCGCGACCATCCCCGCCGAATACGGCGGCGCGGAGCTGAACTACGTGTGCTACGGCCTGATCGCCCGCGAGGTGGAGCGGGTGGACTCGGGCTACCGCTCGATGATGAGCGTGCAGTCTTCGCTGGTCATGGTGCCGATCAATGAATTCGGCAACGAGGCGACCAAGCGCAAATACCTGCCCAAGCTGGCCACGGGCGAATACATCGGCTGCTTCGGCTTGACCGAGCCGAACCACGGCTCCGACCCCGGCAGCATGATCACGCGCGCCACCAAGGTGGACGGCGGCTACACCCTGCGCGGCAGCAAGATGTGGATCAGCAATAGCCCGATCGCGGATGTGTTCGTGGTCTGGGCGCAGTGCAATGAAGACGGCCGCGACCAGATCCGCGGCTTCGTGCTGGAGAAGGGCTGGAAGGGCCTGTCGGCCCCGGCCATCAAGGGCAAGGTGGGCCTGCGCGCGTCCATTACCGGCGAGATCGTGATGGATGACGTGT
Organism: Burkholderiales bacterium; assembly: GCA_016219375.1. Classification (GTDB taxonomy): domain Bacteria; phylum Pseudomonadota; class Gammaproteobacteria; order Burkholderiales; family Burkholderiaceae_C; genus Aquabacterium. The sequence goes on along the minus strand of JACRNC010000015.1, from coordinate 48,234 downwards.
TCTGCCCGGAGGAGAACGCCTTCCCCACGGTGCGCGGCCTGAAGGGCCCGTTCACCTGCCTGAACAGCGCCCGCTACGGCATCAGCTGGGGCGCGATGGGCGCGGCCGAGGACTGCTGGCACCGCGCCCGGCAGTACGTGCTGGACCGCAAGCAGTTCGGCCGCCCGCTGGCCGCCAACCAGCTCATCCAGAAGAAGCTGGCCGACATGCAGACCGAGATCGCGCTGGGCCTGCAGGGCAGCCTGCGCCTGGGCCGCCTGAAGGACGAGGGCAAGGCGGCCGTGGAGATCACCTCCATCATGAAGCGCAACAACTGCGGCAAGGCGCTGGACATCGCCCGCCTGGCGCGGGACATGATGGGCGGCAACGGCATCAGCGACGAGTACGGCGTGGCCCGCCACCTGGTGAACCTGGAGGTGGTCAACACCTACGAGGGCACGCACGACGTGCACGCGCTGATCCTGGGCCGGGCGCAGACGGGCATCGCGGCGTTCTGACCGCGGCACGGCGGGCGGCTGGGGCGGCATCCGCTGCCGCTTGCAGGCCGCCCCGCCCTGGGCGCCGCATCAGGCAGGCCGGCGGGCGACCTGCGTCACGCACGCCGCCCGCCTGCGGCCTCAAGCCCGGCGCGGGATGCGCCGAAACAAGCGGCCCGACCTCATTTAGCTTGCGGAGCGGCACCGCCGCTGGGCCCTCCGCGACACCGTCCACGCAGCGGCACGTCTTCCTGACGGAGACCGACATGCCGTTGCTTGCGCGCTGGACCATCCGGGTCCGGCTGGGTGGGGCCTTTGCCACCGTTCTGGCCCTGATGGTGCTGCTGGGGATCTTCGCCAGCGTCCAGCTGGCCCGGGTCAACCAGGCCACGACCGAGATCAACACCAACTGGCTGCCGTCCGTGGACACGGCCTGGGAGATCGCCCAGCGCGTCACGCGCTACCGCACCAGCGAATACCGGCTGCTGGCCGTGGGGCCGGACAAGAAGCAGGACGCGCTCGGCGTGCTGGAGCAGGACATCGTGCGCATCGAGACGCCGCTGGCGCGCTATGCGTCGCTGGTGGCGTCCGAGCAGGAGAGGCAGCTCTACGACAAAGTGCGCGCCCAGTGGGCCGGCTACAAGGACGTGACCCGCCGCATCCGCGAGCTGGACCGCCGGGGCGATACCGCCGCGGCGCAGCAGTTGCTGATGGGCGAGGCCTTCCTGCGCTTTCGCGACACGGTGGGCACGCTGGAAGCGCTGGTGGCCTTCAACCGCGAGGGCGGCAGCGTGGCCACCCGGCGCAGCCAGGCGCTGTACGACGCCGGCCGGCTGGGCATCTGGGCGCTGACGGCGGCGGCCATCGCCTTCGGCGCGGTGCTGGCCTGGGCGCTGTCGCGCTCCATCACCCGGCCGCTGGCCGACGCGGTGCGCACGGCGCAGGCCGTGGCCGGCGGTGACCTGAGCACCCGCGTGCAGGCCGAGGGCCGCGACGAGTGCGCCCAGCTCATGCGCAGCCTGGGCGCGATGGTCGACCACCTGCGCGGCCTGGTGTCGGACGTGCGCTCGGGCGTCGACTCAGTGTCCACCGCGGCGGCGCAGATCGCCCACGGCAACCAGGATCTGTCCTCGCGCACCGAGCAGGCGGCCGCCAACCTGCAGCAGACGGCCTCCAGCATGGAGCAGCTCACCGGCACGGTGACCCAGTCGGCCGACACCGCACGCCAGGCCAGCCAGCTGGCGCAGCAGGCCGCCGCCGCCGCCGGCGAGGGCCGCACCGTGGTCGGCGAGGTGGTGGACAACATGCGCGAGATCGCCAGCCGCTCCAGCAAGATCGGCGAAATCATCGGCGTGATCGACGGCATCGCCTTCCAGACCAACATCCTGGCGCTGAACGCCGCGGTGGAGGCCGCGCGTGCCGGCGAGCAGGGCCGCGGCTTTGCCGTGGTGGCCGGCGAGGTGCGCACGCTGGCCCAGCGCAGCGCGCAGGCGGCCAAGGAGATCAAGAGCCTGATCGGCGCCTCGGTGGAGACGGTGGACGAAGGCGCGCGGCTGGTCGAGTCCGCCGGCCAGGCGATGGCGCGCATCACCGACGGCGTGCAGCGCGTGACCGACCTGCTGGGCGAGATCTCGGCCGCCAGCGGCGAGCAGCGCGACGGCATCGGCCAGGTCAACCAGGCGGTGGCGCAGCTGGACCAGATGACGCAGCAGAACGCCGCGCTGGTGGAGGAATCCACCGCCGCGGCCGGCTCGCTGCACGAGCAGGCCGAGCGGCTGGCCGAGGCGGTGGCGCGGTTCCAGGTCGAGGCCAGGGACCGCTGAGTCGGGCGCTGAACAAGGCGCGGACCGACAGGCACGAGGCCTAAAGTGATAGATCTGCGAAACGTGGCAGATCTTGCGATTGATCAAATGCGGCGCCCTCAAGTGGGCCCGCCGCCCCGCCGATAGCCGGGCAGCGATACGCACCGTCCTCTTCACCGCCCGGGTCTGCCACCGGGGCGGCGGCCCGGACGGGCAGCGGCTCGCCTGCGACGCGAGCCGTAGCGGCACATCCTTCCTTGTCATTGCAGGGCTCGGGGCCGTTCCGCTCGCGGAAATACAAATCTGCGAGAGGGATTGCCATGACCGCTTTCTTGTCCCCGACCTCGGTCGGGCAGCCTGCCCTGGCGGTCCCCGGCCACCGGCCGATCTCCACCGAGGCCGCCCGCGGGGCGGCCGAGGCCACGCTGCGGTCGCACGCGGGCCTGGGCGACCTGATCCTGGCGGCGGCCATCGTCGCCTTCAGCCTCTTTGCTGTCGGCATGGGCTGGCACTTCGGCACGCCGGGGCTGGCCGCCGGCGGCGCGCTGCTGATGATCGCCCTGGCCGGCGGTGCGCTGCTGATGCGCGGCACGCTGCTGTCGCGCCTGCTGATCGCCACCAGCCTCGTGGGCACCACGGCGCTGCAGATCCAGCTGGCCGGCGGGCTGGTGGAGTTCCACTTCGGCGTCTTCGTGTCGCTGGCGCTGCTGCTGGTCTATCGCGACTGGCGCGTGCTGGTCTATGCCGCGGCGCTGGTGGCGGTGCATCACCTGGCCTTCGACCGGCTGCAGGCGCTGGACTTTCCGGTGTTCTGCCTGTCCGAGCCCAGCATCGGCATGGTGCTGCTGCACGCGTCCTATGTGGTGGTGCAGACGGCGCTGGAGGTGATCATCGCCGTGGACATGCGCCGCGACACGCTGCAGGGCGCCGAGCTGCGCATGCTGGTGCAGGCGATGGAGCGCGACGGCCAGCTGCATGTGGACCAGTCGGCGCTGCCGGTGCGCACGCCCGCCGCCCGCATGCTACAGGCCGCGCTGGGCAAGGTGCACGCCGCGCTGCTGCAGGTGCAGGCCACGGCGTCCAGCATGGGCAGCGCCAGCAGCGAGATCGCCAGCGGCAACCAGGATCTGTCGGTGCGCACCGAGCAGACGGCATCCAACCTGCAGGCGGCCGCATCGGCGCTGGAGCAGCTGGCCAGCGCGGTCAACCAGTCGGCCGACACCGCGGTGCAGGCCAACGAGCTGGCGCACGGTGCCTCGGGCTCGGCCAGCCGCGGCGGCACGGTGGTCGAGCAGGTGATCGGCAGCATGCAGCAGATCACCGAGTCCTCGCGCCGCATCGCCGACATCATCGGCGTGATCGACGGCATCGCCTTCCAGACCAACATCCTGGCGTTGAACGCCGCCGTGGAGGCCGCCCGCGCCGGCGAGCAGGGCCGCGGCTTTGCCGTGGTGGCCTCCGAGGTGCGCAGCCTGGCCCAGCGCAGCGCGCAGGCGGCCAAGGAGATCAAGAGCCTGATCGGCGCCTCGGTGGAGAACGTGGAATCCGGCGCCGGCCTGGCCCAGCAGGCGGGCGCGGCCATGTCCGAGATCGTGGCCGGCATCCAGCGCGTGAACGCGCTGATGGGCGAGATCGCCACCGCCTCCAAGGAGCAGCGCGACGGCATCGGCCAGGTCAACCGCTCGGTGTCGCAGCTGGACCAGATGACGCAGCAGAACGCCGCGCTGGTGGAGGAATCCGCCGCGGCCGCCGCCTCCATGCGCGACCAGGCCCAGCGGCTGGCGCAGGCGGTGGCGGTGTTCCACCTGGACGGCGCCGCAGCCTGAAAGGCGCAAGACCGGGCCCCGAGGCCACCGTCCCAAGAGCGGCCCAGGAGCCGCCCTCAAGCCCGCCCGGCGGCGGCCGATAAGCCGTATGCAGGCTGGCCGCCCCGGTGCCGCCCGGGCTGCGCATCGCTGCCCACCGGCCCTCACCTGCCCCCACCCGCACGCATCCCGACCAGACATACTGGACCGACACATGGAAGCCCTAGCCGACACCCGCCCCACGACGCCCGCCGCCCCCAGCCGCGCAGCAGGCAGCACCTTCGGCCAGACCCGGGCCGATGCGCGCGCCACCGCCGCAGCAGCCGGCCCCAGCCGCGAGGTGCTCACCTTCCGCCTGGGCGCCGAGGAGTACGGCATCGACATCCTGACGGTGCAGGAGATCCGCTCCTACGAGCCGCCCACGCGCATTGCCAATGCGCCGGCCTACCTCAAGGGCGTGATCGACCTGCGCGGCGTGATCGTGCCCATCGTCGACCTGCGGGTGAAGTTCAACTGCCTCAACGCCCAGGGCGAGGCCGAGATCAACGACTTCACCGTCGTCATCGTGCTCAACGTGCGCGGCCGCGTGCTGGGCGCGGTGGTGGATTCGGTGAGCGACGTGGTGCAGCTCAGCCCCGAGATCATCAAGCCCGCACCGCAGATGACCACGCTGGTGGACACCAGCTACATCACCGGCATCGCCAAGCTGGGCGAGCGCCTCTTGATCGTCACCGACATCGAGGCGCTGATGAGCAGCGCCGAGATGGGGCTGATCGACACGCTGGCGGGCTGAGGCGCACCCCCGATCAGCCACACGGCCGGCATCTGCCGGCCGTTTGCTTTGGCGTGCGCACGAGCGGGCCGCGCCCCGGGGCACGCGGGCTTGGGCGGCTGATCGTCCGCAGACGGCCGGCGGGCCGCTCGTGGTGTCAGGCGGCCTGCTGCAGCTTGAGCGCCGCCGCGATGATGGGCTTGGCCCAATCCGGCGTGGCCGCCAGGTTTGGCAGCGGCGGCGCGGCGATGTGCCCACCCATGTGCCCGCCCCTATGTCCACCCATGTGCCCACTCATGTGCCCACCCTGCCAGTGCAGCAGCAGCCGCGGCTGCGGCGGCTGGCCGGCCTTGGGGTCGCCGTCGGCCGAGTTGTCGTAGACGCGCAGCTCGGCCAGCAGCGGCAGCAGCCGCACCAGGTTGAGCCGGCTCTGGTCATAGCGGCGGCGCACGTCCGCCTCGGGGATGTCGTGGCCGCCGTGGGTGACGCGCGAGCGGATGCGCGCCAGGTGCAGCTCCGGGCTGGCCAGGCCCGCAAACCAGATGCGCACCTCGAAGCCCTGGCGCGCGGCGCGCTCCAGCAGCGCGGCGATGCTGCGGCCGCCCAGCGTGGTCTCGAAAGCAAAGTCCAGCCGCTCGGCCAGGGCCTTTTCCAGCAGCCGCTTGCCCTCCTGCCAGGCAGCGCTGTTGGCCTGCGTCTGGCTCAGGTGCGGGTGGGCGGCACGGATGGCGGCAGCCGCCTCGTCGGGGTTGAAGTAGGCCGCGCCGCGGGCGCGGATCATCGCGCCGCCCAGGCTGCTCTTGCCCGCGCCGTTGGTGCCGGCCAGCACATAGAGGCGCGGGGCCGGTGCGGCCGAGGCTGGGGCGGCCCTGGCATCACCCGGCTGGCGCGCGCGCACGCGGCCGGCCGGGCGGGACGCGGGAGCGTCCGGGGCCTGCGGCTGGTTGGCGGCCCGCTTGCGACGAGGGGTGACGACGGTGGGCTTCACGGGTGGTGGAGGCAAAAGGGAAATGACGCCGGACAGACCGCGCCGACAAGCGGCGAACCGCGCGGGGCCAAGCCCGCCGTCGTTGACCTCGCCTGCCGCCCGGGGGCGCGCGAAGGGTGGCAGGTGGATGGCCGTCGGGGCGGCGAAGCCTGCAGGAGGCGCTGCAGTCAGCGGGCAGAGCGGCGGCCTGGTGACGGCCGGGCGGTGAGCCTGCAGCGGTGGCCAGGCAGGGTGGCGCAACTGGGTGGCGCAACTGGGTGGCGCAGCCTGGGTGGCTCCCAGGCCACGCCCCGGCCGCCGGCGACGCAGAAAGCGCCTTGAGCCCCGCGTGCTTAAGAAGCGCGCTGAAGGAGCGTGCTGGGGCGCGCCGGCGCCGTCAGGCCGGCTCAGCGCGACGCCGCGGCCACGGCCGCGCGGCCCAGCTCTTCGGGCGACGCGTCGAAGGCGCCGGCCCAACCCGGGCGGTGGGCCGGCTGCTGCATGCCGGCCAGCAGTTGGTCGAACTCGGCGCTCAGCGCCTGCAGCGGCTCGCGCTGGCGGCCCAGCAGGTCCTCGTAGGCCTCCAGCGACAGCAGGACGGCCTTGGGCTCGTCCCGCTTGGTGATGGCCACGACACCGTGGCTGAACACCGTCTCCAGCACCCGCCCGAAGCCGTTCTTGGCATCGGTGGCCGAAAACTCGGGCATGTCTACCACCTGCCCCTGGCGGTTGCGATAGGTCAGCGCGCTCATGCAGCTGCTCCAGCATGACTGGCCGAAATAGCCAGATGGGCCATTATAGCCATCCACCCTTCCCTGCCGGCAAGCCGGTGGCCCGGCGGTTGCCGCTTGTGGCCGGAGCCGCCCCGGGCCCGCTGCCGGCCTTGTCCAGGCGCCCCTGGTCGCACGCTGACCGACGCTCAGGCCGGCACGCGCGGCCGGCCGGCTGCCGGGGTGCTCCAGCGGGCCTGCAGCCGGGCCCGCGCCGGCTCGTACACGTTGACCTTGGAGAGGTCGCCGCCGTAGTGCGCCATCACCCGCTTGTCCATCAGCCGGAACCACAGCGGCGGCACGTAGGCCACCATCAGCAGCGATGCATAGCCCGACGGCAGCTGCGGGCCCTCGTCGAAGTGGCGCAGGGCCTGGTAGCGGCGCGTGGGGTGGGCATGGTGGTCGGAGTGGCGCTGCAGCTGGTAGAGGAACAGGTTGGTGACCACGTGGTTGCTGTTCCAGGAGTGGCGGGGCTGGCAGCGCTCGTAGCGGCCGTCCGGGCCGGCGGCGCGCTTGAGGCCATAGTGCTCCAGGTAATTGACCACCTCCAGCAGCGAAAAGCCGTAGACCGCCTGCAGCAGCAGGAAGGGCAGCGCCGCCCAGCCCAGCCAGGCCACCAGCGCGCCGAACAGCACCAGCGACATGGCCCAGGCCTGCAGGTTGTCGTTGTCCAGGCTCCAGACGCCCTTGCCGCGGCGGCCCAGGCGCTCACCCTCGATCCGCCAGGCCGAGCGCAGGCTGCCGATCACCGTGCGCGGCAGGAAGCGCCAGAAGCTCTCGCCCATGCGCGAGCTGGCCGGATCCTCGGGCGTGGCAACGTTCTTGTGATGGCCGCGGTTGTGCTCGACGAAGAAGTGGCCGTAGAAGGTGGGCGCCAGCGCCAGCTTGGCCAGCCAGCGCTCCCAGGCGTTGTGCTTGTGGCCCAGCTCATGCGAGGTATTGATGGCCACGCCGTTGATGGCGCCCACGGTGAGGACGAGGCCAGCCAGGGCCCAGATCGACTCGACCTGGGTGGCGGCCAGCCAGGCGCCGAAGATGGTCAGCGCGAACTGCGCCGGCACGTACAGCGCCACGATGACGCGGTAGTAGCGGTCGGCCTCCAGCGCGGGCACGGCGGACTCCGGCGGGTTGCTGCGGTCCTCGCCCACCAGCCAGTCGGCCAGCGGGATGATGACGTGCATCAGCAGCGGCCCGGGCCAGCAGAAGAGCACGTTGCCCGTCAGCGCGTAGCCGACCAGGCTGGCCAGGGCGATGAAGGGCAGCGCCGGGCCGAAGAGCCAGAGCAGGCGCTTGGGGTCGGCCCAGGGCTGGGGTGGCGCGGCGCCGGGGGCTGGATCAGCGTGGGCGGGGCGGGCGGTGGCGGCAATGGCGGGTCGGTTCATCTGCGGTCTCCTGTCTTGATCCGGCACACGCGCTGCGTTTGAAACGCAGGCCGGCCGGGCAGGCGACCAGTTTTCGGCTTCTTGCCGCCGTCGCACAGAGCCACTGCGCCGCGCGGGTGGCGCAAGGCTCCGGGGCCGTGGACGGGTTATCCCGGGGCGCGGACGCAGGCTGGGGCGCGGCGGTGTTTAAAGAGGGTGGACGTTTGAAACGGGTTGTCGCTTGCTCTGTGGAGAGCCAGGCGGCGGGCTCACCTGCATCGGTGGGCGCGCCGCAAGGCGAGTGATTCAAACCACGCGCATCCGGCCTGACGCTCAAACCGCCTCGCGCAGGCTCTGGCCCGCCGGCCGGCGCAGCACGTCGCGCAGGCCCCACCAGCCTACGGCCCAGGCCAGCACCGCGCCCACGGCCGCGCCCACCAGCGGCCACCACAGCGGGGCCTGCCAGGGGAAGTCGAAGACGCGGTCGGACAGCACCCAGCCCACGGCCAGCGAGGCCACGCCCGCCAGCGCGCCGGCGAGCGCGCCCAGGCCCAGCAGCTCCGCCGCCTGCACGCGCGACAGCAGGCGGTTGCCCGCCCCCAGCGCGCGCAGCACGGCGAACTCGCGGGTGCGCGATTCGCGGCTGGCCAGCAGCGCCGCCACCAGCACCGCCAGCCCCGCGGCCAGGGTGAAGACGAAGAGGAACTCCACCGCGCGGATGACCTGGTTCATCACGCCCTGCACCTGGGCGATCTGCGCCGTCACGTCCACCACGGTCAGGTTGGGGAAGTCATGGCCCAGCACGCGGTCGAGCAGGCCGCCCGGGGTGCGGAAGGCCGAGATGTAGGTCTTGGGCACGCCCGCCGGCAGCTCGGCCAGCGGGAACATGACGAAGAAATTGACCCGCATCGACGCCCAGTCCACTTGGCGCAGGCTGGTGATGCGGCCCTCCATGACCTGGCCGGCGACGTCGAAGCGCAGGCGGTCGCCCAGCTTCAGGCCCAGGCGCTGGGCGAGGCCGGCCTCCACGCTGAGCGCATCGCGCTCCTCGGGCTGCCAGCGGCCGGCGACGATGGGGTTGTGCGCGGGCGGCTGGCCGGCATGGCTGAGGTTGAACTCGCGCTCCACCAGGCGCTGGGTGCGCTCATCCTCGAAGCGCGCGGCCTGCACCGGCTGGCCGTTGATGGCCACGAGCCGGCCGCGCACCATCGGATACCAGTCGTAGCGGGCCACGCCCTGCTCGCCCAGCACGCGCTGGAAGTCCGCCGCCTGGTCGGGCTGGATGTTGATGACGAAGCGGTTGGGTGCATCCGCCGGCGTGGCCTGGCGCCAGCTGTCGATCAGGTCGGTGCGCAGCAGCGTGAGCAGCAGCAGCGCAAACAGGCCCAGGCCCATCGCCGTGACCTGCACCAGCCCCAGCGCCGGCCGCGCGGCCACCTGGCGCGTGGCCAGCCGCAGCCAGGACGGCCAGCGCGCTGCCAGCGGCGTGGCCAGCAGCCGGCGCAGCACGGCGATCGCCGCCCAGGCGCCCAGGGCAAAGACGGCCGCCGCCGCAGCGAAGCCGCCCACGGCATAGCTGCCCAGCCGCGGCTCGGCCGCCACGCTCCACAGCAGCACGCCGAAGCCGGCCAGCCCGCCCAGCGTCACGCCCAGCGATGCGGCACGGGGCTCGCCCACGTCGCGGCGGATCACGCGCAGCGCCGGCACGCGGGCCAGCTGCAGCACCGGCGGCAGGCCGAACCCCAGGCACAGCACCCAGCCCACGGCCAGGCCGAAGAGCGCCGGCCACAGCCCCGGGGACGGCAGCCGCGTGCCCACCAGGTCGCCCAGCAGCGCGACGAACACCTGGTTGAGCAGCAGGCCCAGCGCCACGCCCGCCACGCTGGCCAGCGTGCCGGCCACCATGAAGCCGATGGCATAGCCGCCGGCGATGCGCCGCTGCGGCTCGCCCAGCACGCGCAGCACGGCGCAGGCGTCCAGGCGGCGCAGCGCGAAGTCGCGCGCCGCAATCGCCACGGCGATGGCCGCCAGCAGCGCGGCCAGCAGGGCGACGAGCTTCAAGAACTGCTCGGCGCGGGCCAGGGTCTGCTGCGTCTCGGGCCGGCCGCTTTCCAGCGTGTCCACGCGCACGCCGCGCAGGCGCTGCTGCTCGATGGTGGCCGCGGCCCAGGCCATGTAGCGGTGCACCGCGGCCTGGGCATTGGGGTCGTCCGGCCGCGGCGCGGCCACGGCCAGGCGCCAGGTGACGCGGCTGGCCGGCTGGATCAGCGCGGTGGCCGGCAGATCGTCGGCATGCATCAGCACGCGCGGGGCAAAGGCCATGAAGCCGGCCCCGCGGTCCGGCTCGGTGACGATGCGCGCGCCGATGCGCAGGCTGGCATCCCCCAGCAGCAGCGTGTCGCCCACGCGCAGCTCCAAGGCGCGCAGCACGCCGGCATCAGCCCAGACCTCGCCGCGCGGCGGGCCGCTGGCCAGCCGGCGCTCGTGCGCGCCAGGCTGGCCGTCCTCCACCGCGTCGGACACCACCATGCGGCCGCGCAGCGGATAGGCGCCGTCCACGGCCTTGAGCGACACCAGCCGCGTGGCGCCGCCGCGCTCGTCCGGCGAGCGCGCCATGCTGGGGAACGCCGCCATGCGCGTGAGCGCCAGGCCGCGCTTGCGCGCCTCGTCGATGAAGACCGGCGGCAGCGGCTGGTCGGAGGCGATCACGCCGTCGCCGCCCAGCAGCTGCGCCGCATCGCGCTGCAGGCCGCGGTCCAGCCGGTCGACGAAGAAGCTCACCGCCGTCAGCGCCGCAACGGCCAGCGTCACCGCCAGCAGCAGCAGCCGCAGCTCACCGGCCCGCCAGTCGCGCCAGAGCTGGCGCAAGGCCCAGGGCCACAGCGCGGGCGGGCGGTTGGCAGAAGTCAGCGGGGCAGCAGATGACGCCATGTGAGCCGATGCAGGCAGCAGGAGGAGGGGCCATTCTGACCACCCGCCGCCTGCCCTGCTGGCCGTGGGTCAGCCGCCCAGCAGTTGCAGCGGACCGCCGCGCTCGATGGCGCGCTGATAGGCCGCCCGGTCCTTGATGCGCTGCACAAAGCCCTGCAGCCGCGGATGGCGCCCGGCACTGCCGCCGCGCACCAGGGCGGCCATCACGGCAAAGCTCATCTGGATGTCAGCGGCGCTGAACTCCTCACCAGCGAACCAGGTGTGACGGCCCAGGTGCGCCTCCAGGAAGTCCAGATGCGTGCGGATCTGCGGGTCGAGGAAGGTCTGCTGCACCTTGTCGCTCAGCGCCCGGGCGATGGGCCGCGCGAAGAACGGCATCGGCGACTTGGGGATGCGGCTGAAGATGAGCTTCATCACCATCAGCGGCATGGCCGAGCCCTCGGCGTAGTGCAGGAAGTAGGTGTAGTCCAGACGCTCGGGCGTGCCGGCCGCCGGGCGCAGCTTGCCGCCCTCACGCTCGACGAAGTACTCGATGATCGCGCCCGACTCGGCCAGCGTGATGCGCCCCTGCGGCTCGTCCAGCGTGACCACCGGCGACTTGCCCAGCAGATGCACGGCCTTGAGCTCCGGCGGCGCCAGCATGGTCTGGGCATCGCGCTTGTAGGCGCGGATCTCATAGGGCAGGCCCAGCTCCTCCAGCAGCCAGAGCACGCGTTGCGAGCGGGAGTTGTCGAGGTGATGGACGGTGATCATTGGCGCCTTTCAGGCTGGTGGGTCGAGCGTTGGTGTATTGCGTGAGCTGCTGCCGCTCAGAGTGCCACCACGCGCTGGCCCTTCATCGAGCCCTCCAGGGCCTTGCCCTTGCGCGCGCGCTTGCCGGCATGCGCGGCCAGCGCGGCGCCCTTCAGGTCCACCTCCCTGGCCTTGCCGCCGCGGCCGGTGCCGGACACCCGCACGCCGCTGGCAAAGGTGGCCACCGACACCAGCGGCGCCTTGTCGTCCACGTCCATCAGCGTCAGGCCGCGGCCGCCGTTGGACTGCAGCTTGAGCTCAGACAGCGCAAAGGTCAGCAGCCGGCTGTCCAGCGACAGGCAGGCCACCTGGGCATGGTCGGGCGCCACCGTCACCGGCGGCAGCAGGTGCTGGCCGGCGTCCACGCTGAGGAAGCCCTTGCCGCCCTTCTGCCGGGCCACCAGGTCGCCGATGCGCGCCAGCAGGCCGTAGCCGCCGGTGTTGGCCAGCAGCACCGTGGTGTCCGGCGCGCCGGCCAGGTAGTGCAGCGGCTGGGTGCCGGATTCCAGGTCGATCATCGTGGTGATGGGCTGGCCGTCGCCGCGCGCGCCGGGCAGCGCCGCCACGGGCACGGTGTAGACGCGGGCCGTTCCGCCCTTGTCGCCACCGGCCGGTGTGCCGAAGACGATCAGCGGGTCCACCGTGCGGCATTCGAAGGTGCCATAGAGACCGTCGCCCGCCTTGAAGGCGAACGACGCCGGGTCGTGCCCGTGGCCCTGGCGCGCGCGCACCCAGCCTTTCAGGCTGACCACCACGGTCACCGGTTCGTCAATCACGCGAACCTCGGCCACGGCCTTCTTCTCGGCCTGGATGAGGGTGCGGCGCGGGTCTCTTTCGCCATTGGCGCCGGCGTACTGCCGCGCATCGGCCTCGATCTCCTTGATCACCGTGCGGCGCAGCGCCGCCGGGCTGCCCAGGATGTCCTCCAGCCGCGCGCGCTCCTGGCGCAGCTCGGCCAGCTCCTGCTCGATCTTGATGGCCTCCAGCCGCGCCAGCTGCCGCAGCCGGATGTCGAGGATGTCGTCGGCCTGCCGCTCACTGAGCCTGAAGCGGGCGATCAGCGCGGCCTTGGGCTCGTCGCTCTCGCGGATGATGCGGATGACCTCGTCGATGTTGAGCAGCACCAGCTGCCGGCCTTCCAGCACGTGGATGCGGTCCAGCACCTTGTCCAGCCGGTGCTGGCTGCGCCGCTGCACCGTCTGCAGCCGGAAGCCGATCCACTCCAGCAGGATCTGGCGCAGGCCCTTCTGCGTCGGCCGGCCGTCCGCGCCCACCATCGTCAGGTTGATCGGCGCGGAGCTCTCCAGGCTGGTGTGGGCCAGCAGCGTGGTGATCAGCTCCTGCTGGTCGATGCGGCTGCTCTTGGGCTCGAAGACCAGCCGCACCGGCGCGTCCTTGCTCGACTCGTCGCGCACGCCGTCCAGCACGCCCAGCACCGTGGCCTTGAGCTGCTGCTGATCGGCGGTCAGCGCCTTCTTGCCGGCCTTGACCTTGGGGTTGGTCAGCTCCTCGATCTCCTCCAGCACTTTCTGCGCGGAGGTGCCCGGCGGCAGCTCGGTGACGACGACCTGCCACTGGCCGCGGGCCAGGTCCTCGATCTTCCAGCGCGCACGCACCTTGAGGCTGCCGCGGCCGCTGCGGTAGGCCTCCTGGATGTCGGTGGCACTGGAGATGATCTGGCCGCCGCCGGGGTAGTCCGGCCCGGGCAGCAGGGCAAAGAGCTCTTCGTCGGGCAGCTTGTCGTTGCGGATCAGCGCGACGGTTGCCGCGGCCACCTCGGCCAGGTTGTGGCTGGGCACCTCGGTGGCCAGGCCCACGGCGATGCCGCTGGCGCCGTTGAGCAGCACGAAGGGCAGCCGTGCCGGCAACTGCCGCGGCTCCTCGAACGAGCCGTCGTAGTTGGGCACGAACTCCACCGTGCCCTCGTCGATCTCGTCGAGCAGCAGCCGGGCGATGGGCGACAGCCGAGCCTCGGTGTAGCGCATGGCCGCCGCGCCGTCGCCGTCGCGCGAGCCGAAGTTGCCCTGGCCGTCGATCAGCGGGTAGCGCAGCGAGAAGTCCTGCGCCATGCGCACCAGGGCGTCATAGGCCGCCTGGTCGCCGTGCGGGTGGAACTTGCCCAGCACATCGCCCACCACGCGGGCGCTCTTGACCGCCTTGGCGCCGCCGGGCGGCGTGAAGGTCAGGCCCATGCGGGCCATCGCGTAGAGGATGCGCCGCTGCACGGGCTTCTGCCCGTCGCACACGTCGGGCAGCGCGCGGCCCTTGACCACGCTCAGCGCATATTCCAGATAGGCCTGCTCGGCATAGCGGGCCAGCTCGATGGACGAGCCGTCGTCCGTCGGGCCGCCGGCCGGCGGTTCAAAGAGATCAGGGGTCATGGGCGCCGGAGGTCGTTCGCAGCTTCATCGCGCGCCGCGCCGCGGCACGCCGGACGGCGGCAGCCCGCAGGCCGCGCCGAAAGCCGCGCATCCTAGACCATGCAAAAAGCGCAAAGCCCGCAGGGCCGAAGCCGTGCGGGCTGGGATGGCGCCGGGCGGGCCGGGTGCCCCTGGCCGCGACTGGCCGCCCCTGGCCGCGACCAGCCTGCCCTTGGCCAAGCCGCAGGAGCGCGGCAGAAGCCGGGCCCGGGCGCGGCCGATCAGGCCGGCATCAGGCGCGGCGGCGGCGGGCCATGCCGATCGCCGCGGCGCCGCCCAGGACGCTCAGCGCCCAGGTGGACGGCTCGGGCACCGGCGCCGTCCACTGCGCCGACTGGCCGGAGGTCGCCAGCGTGGCGTCGATCCAGTCGCGGTAGGCGGCCACCTGCACAAAGGCCGACGGCGTCACGCCCAGGCCCGGGTCGTCCAGCGTGGCCGACGCCAGGCCCAGCAGCACCGGCGAGCCCGACTCGGTGCCGTCGAGCACGCCGCTGAACAGCGCGCCGCCGCTGTCGCCGCCCTCCAGGCTGGAGCCGTAGAGCGAGGTCAGCCAGTTGACGGTGGAGGTGGTGCCGCCTTCGGTGTAGGTGGTCTGCGCGCTGTCGAGCACCACCACGCCCAGCGAGCGCTGGCCCGCTCCCGCCTGGGTGGCCACGGTGGCATTGCCCAGCGAGGAGCTGTCGGTCAGCAGCGTGGCATTGAGGGTGGGCAGCACGCCCGACGACAGGCTGCTGGAGAGCTGCACCAGGGCGATGTCGTTGGCCGGGAAGGCCTCATTGGAGAAGCGGTAGACGGCCGCCACCGTTGCGCTGCCACCGTCGGTGACGAAGCTGCTGCTGCCCACGCTCAGGCCGCTGGCCACGTGGGCCGCGGTCAGCACCCAGTTGGAGGCGATGAGCACGCCCGACAGCCCGTCGAGCGCGCCGACGCTCTGCAGCCCGGTGGTGGACGTGGAGTCGGTCAGCGCCTGGGCCGGCTGGGCCAGCAGGCCGGCGGCCAGCGCCAGGCCGGACAGGGAGGTCTTGAGCGCAGCGGCAAGCGTGCGGGCCATGGGTGTCTCCTCGGGGTTTGGTCTGGGCGGCTGCACCGTGCGGGGCCTGTGCCCCGTGTTGCAACCAGTTGTGCGGCCCAGTCTAGGGAGCGCCCGCCACCCCGGTGCCCACGACAACCCGATCCCCCCCTTACGTCGGGGGTCAAGCCCGCGGAACCCCGTTAGACGTCCACTTCCACCTCGTCGCCGCGCAGCTCCATCAGCTCGCGCCGGGCGGCCGCCTCGCCCTTGCCCATCAGCTTGTTGAGCGCGCCCTGCGTCTCGTCGAAGCCGCTGGCGCCCCAGGCCACCGGCAGCAGGCGCCGGGTGTCGGGGTTGAGCGTCGTCTCCCACAGCTGCTCGGCGCTCATCTCGCCCAGGCCCTTGAAGCGGCTGATGCTCCAGGCGCCTTCGCGGCAGCCTTCCTTGCGCAGCTTGTCGAGGATGGCCGTCAGCTCGCCTTCGTCCAGCGCATAGAGCTTGGCCGCGGGCTTCTTGCCGCGCGCCGGCGCATCCACGCGGAACAGCGGCGGCCGCGCCACGTGCACATGCCCGCGCTCGATCAGCTTGGGGAAGTGGCGGAAGAACAGCGTGAGCAGCAGCACCTGGATGTGCGAGCCGTCCACGTCGGCGTCCGACAGGATGCAGACCTTGCCGTAGCGCAGCCCGGAGAGGTCCGGCTCGTCGCCCGGGCCGTGCGGGTCCACGCCGATGGCCACGGCGATGTCGTGGATCTCGTTGTTCTTGAACAGCAGGTCGCGCTCGACCTCCCAGGAGTTGAGCACCTTGCCGCGCAAGGGCAGGATGGCCTGGAACTCCTTGTTGCGGCCCATCTTGGCGCTGCCGCCGGCGGAGTCGCCCTCCACCAGGAACAGCTCGTTGATCGTCAGATCGCGGCTTTCGCAGTCGGTCAGCTTGCCGGGCAGCACGGCCACGCCGGAGCCCTTCTTCTTCTCCACCTTCTGGCTGGCGCGCTGGCGGGTCTGCGCCTGGCGGATGACCAGCTCGGCCAGCTTCCTGCCGTGTTCCACATGCTGGTTCAGCCACAGCTCCATCGCCGGGCGCACATAGGTGGCCACCAGCCGCAGCGCGTCGCGGCTGTTGAGCCGCTCCTTGGTCTGGCCCTGGAACTGCGGGTCCAGCACCTTGGCCGAGAGCACGAAGCTGGCGCGGCTGAACACGTCCTCGGGCATGAGCTTGACGCCCTTGGGCAGCAGGGCGTGCATCTCGATGAAGCCCTTGACCGCGGCGAACAGCCCGTCCTTGAGCCCGGCCTCATGCGTGCCGCCCGCCACGGTGGGGATGAGGTTGACGTAGCTCTCGCGCACCGGCGCGCCGTCCTCGGTGAAGGCCACCGCCCAGGCCGCGCCCTCGCCTTCGGCGAAGTTCTCCGTCTCGCCGGCCGCCGCGTGGTGGGCGCCCTCGAACAGCGGGATCAGCGGGTCGTTGGGCAGCGTCTGGAGCAGGTAGTCGCGCAGGCCGCCCTGGTAGAGCCAGGTCTGCACGTCCGCGTCCTTGCCGGCCTTCTCGATGGTGAGCGTCACCTTCACGCCCGGCATCAGCACGGCCTTGCTGCGCAGCAGGTGGACGAGCTCCGCCCGCGGCAGCTCGGCGCTCTCGAAGTACTTCTTGTCCGGCCACACGCGCACCGTGGTGCCGCGCTTGCGGTCGCCGCTGCCGGCCTTGCGCACGGCCAGCGGCTCGATCACGTCGCCGCCGCTGAAGGCCAGCGTGGCGACCTGGCCGTCGCGCCACACGGTCACCTGCAGCCGGGTGGACAGCGCATTGGTCACGCTCACGCCCACACCGTGCAGGCCGCCGGAGAAGCTGTAGGCGCCGCCCGAGCCCTTGTCGAACTTGCCGCCCGCGTGCAGCCGGGTGAAGACGATCTCCACCACCGGCACGCCTTCTTCAGGATGCAGGCCGAAGGGGATGCCGCGGCCCTCGTCCTCCACGCTCACCGAGCCGTCGGCATGCAGGGTGACGGCGATGGTCTTGCCCTGCCCGGCCAGCGCCTCGTCGGCCGCGTTGTCGATCACCTCCTGCACGATGTGCAGCGGGTTGTCGGTGCGGGTGTACATGCCCGGCCGCTGCTTGACCGGCTCCAGCCCTTTGAGGACGCGGATGGAGGCTTCGCCGTAGGTGGAAGCGGAGGCGGCGGATTTCGTGGAGCGCTCGGTCGTCATGGCGCGGGATTCTAGGAAGCGGCCGAGGCCCGGCCGGCGGGCGGGTCGTCGGCAGGGCCCGCGGCGCCAGCCGCCATCAGCAGCCGCGCCGGCGACTGGCTACAGTGGCCCGATGCCCTCCACCCCGCCCGCCGCCCCGTCCGCCTCCGCGCCGCTGTCCGCCGCCCGCCTGCTGATCTGCGGCGGCCTGATCGTCACGCTCAGCATGGGCATCCGCCACGGCTTCGGGCTGTGGCTGGTGCCGATCACGATGGAGCGCGGCTGGCCGCGCGAGACCTTTGCCTTCGCCATCGCGCTGCAGAACCTGGTCTGGGGCCTGTGCTCGCCGCTGGCCGGCATGCTGGCCGACCGCTTCGGCGCGCTGCGCGTGCTGGTGGCGGGCGCGGTGCTCTACAGCCTGGGGCTGCTGAGCATGGCATTGGGCGCCTCGGCCTGGGCCTTCACCGGCGGCGCGGGCGTGCTGATCGGCATCGCCCAGTCGGCCACCACCTATGCGGTGGTCTACGGCGTCATCGGCCGGCAGATCGCACCGGACAAGCGCAGCTGGGCGATGGGCGTGGCCGCAGCCGCCGGCTCCTTCGGTCAGTTCCTGATGGTGCCGCTGGAGAGCGGGCTGATCGGCGCCTTCGGCTGGCAGCAGGCGCTGGTGCTGCTGGCCGCGTCCGCCCTGGTGATCGCACCGCTGGCCTGGGGCCTAAAGGAGCCGGCGCACAGCCTGGGCCGGCGCACCGGCGGGCAAAGCACGGGGCAGGCGGTGCGCGAGGCGTTCGCCACGCCCAGCTTCCTGCTGCTGATGGGCGGCTACTTTGTGTGCGGCTTCCAGGTGGTCTTCATCGGCGTGCACATGCCCAGCTACCTCAAGGACCACGGCCTGAGCCCGCAGGTGGCCAGCACGGCGCTGGCGCTGATCGGCCTGTTCAACGTCTTCGGCACCTATGCCGCCGGCAGCCTGGGCCAGCGCATGGCCAAGCGCCACATCCTGAGCGCCATCTACGCGCTGCGCTCGGTGGCCATCGTCGTCTTCCTGAGCGTGCCGCTGACGCCGCTGAGCGTGGCGGTGTTCGCCTCGGTGATGGGCTTCCTGTGGCTGTCCACGGTGCCACCCACCAACGCCATCGTGGCCCAGGTCTTCGGCGTGCAGCACCTCTCCATGCTGGGCGGCTTCGTCTTCCTGGCCCACCAGGTCGGCTCCTTCCTGGGCGTGTGGCTGGGCGGGCGGCTCTACGACGCCACCGGCAGCTACGACGTGGTCTGGTGGCTGGCCGTGGCCTTCGGCGTGATGGCCGCCCTGCTCAACCTGCCCGTGCGGGAAACCGCCATCCAGCGCCCGCAGGCGCTGCCGGCATGATGCGCAGCCGCCCGCCCGCCTGGCGCCGCTGGGCGCTGGCTGCCGCGGCGGTCGCGGTGCTGGCCGCCGTGTTCGCCGCCTACCTCACGCCCACGCTGGCCGTCGATCTGGCCACGCGGCTGTGGGCCTGCTTCTGACCGGCGGCGCATCCGCCCGGCTCCCCAACATGCAAGTCGTCATCCTCACCGGCGCCTCTGACGGCATCGGTGCCGAACTCGCCCGCCAGCTGGCGGCCCGCCACGGCGCCGGCGTGGCCCTGGTCCTGGCCGCGCGCAGCGCCGACAAGCTGGAGCAGGTGGCCGCCGACTGCCGCGCGGCAGGCGCGACGGTGCGCGTGCAGCCCACGGATGTCGGCGTGCAGGCCGATTGCCGCCGGCTGATCGACGCTGCCATCCAGGCCTTCGGCCGCATCGATGCGCTGATCAACAACGCCGGCATGTCCGGCCACGCGCTGCTGGAGGACGTGGCCGACCTCGGCTGGTACGAAGACCTCATGCGCATCAACCTGTGGGGCGCCGTGTGGTGCACGCATGCCGCGCTGCCGCACCTGAAGTCCAGCCGCGGCCGGCTGGTGGCCGTCTCCAGCCTGGCCGGCATCGTCGCCCTGCCCGGCCGCACCGCCTACTCCACCACCAAGTTCGCGATGAACGGCTTCTTCGAGGCCCTGCGCATCGAGCTGGCCCCGCATGGCGTGACCGTCACCGTCGCCTACCCCGGCGTGGTCGCCACTGGCATCCGCCTGCGCGGCTATGACGCCGCCGGCCATCCCGCGGGCAAGAGCGGCCTGGACGAGCGGGGCGCCATGCCGGTGGAGGTCTGCGCCCGCCTGATCCTTGACGGCCTGCAGGCCCGCCGGCGCGAGGTGGTGATGACCGCCCAGGGCAAGTTCTCGCGCTGGCTCAAGCTGCTCGCCCCGGGCCTGGTCGACCGCCTGGCGCTCAAGGCGCTCAAGGCCGACGTGCGCCCGCATTGAGCCGCCCCGGTCTGCCGCTCCGCACGGCCGCGGCGGCGCCCCACCCCCTCGCTAGAATGCCCCGACTCTGAAGGCCCCGCCATGACACCCATCCTCGGCAGCATCGTTGCGCTGATCACCCCGCTGCATGAAGACGGCAGCGTCGACTACCCGACGCTGCGCAAGCTCATCGACTGGCACATCGCCGAGGGCACCGACTGCATCGGCGTGGTGGGCACCACCGGCGAGTCGCCCACGGTGGACGTCGAGGAGCACTGCGAGATCATCCGCGTGGCCGTCGAGCAGGCTGCCGGCCGCGTGCCGGTGATGGCCGGCGCCGGCGCCAACTCCACGCGCGAGGCCATCGAGCTCACGCGCTATGCGCAAAAGGTCGGCGCCGACTGCACGCTGCAGGTCGTGCCCTACTACAACAAGCCGACGCAGGAAGGCATCTACCAGCACTTCAAGACCATCGCCGAGGCGGTGGACCTGCCGGTGGTGCTCTACAACGTCCCCGGCCGCACGGTGGCCGACATGGCCCACGACACCGTCATGCGCCTGGCCCAGGTGCCCGGCATCGTCGGCATCAAGGAAGCCACCGGCAACCTCGACCGCGCCGCCTGGCTGATCCGCGAGGCGCCGCAGGGCTTCCACATCTACTCCGGCGACGACCCGTCCGCCGTCGCGCTGATGCTGCTGGGCGGCCACGGCAACGTCAGCGTCACCGCCAACGTGGCCCCGCGCGCCATGGCCGACCTGTGCCGCGCCGCGATCGCGCGCGACGCCAAGGCCGCCACCGAGATCCACATGCGGCTGCTGCCCCTGCACAAGCTGCTCTTCATCGAGCCCAACCCCATCCCGGTCAAGTGGGCCCTGGCCCGCATGGGCCGCGCCGGCGGCACGCTGCGCCTGCCGCTCACGCCGCTGGCTGCCGCGAACGAAGGCGTGCTGGAGCAGGCCCTGCGTGAATGCGGCCTGATCTGAAAAACGCTGCAGAGGCACCCGCCTTTGTCGGGGCGGGCCGCCAGCGTCATCCACGCCTCCTGACCGCGCCCCTCTTCCGCTGTACGCGTGGCGGCCCCCCGCCCCCTCCTCACCTCATGTCCAGACTGCACTCCATGCCCGCCAGCCGGATCCCCGCCGCCCTGACCGCCCTTGCCCTTGCCTGCTCGGGCCTGGCCGGCTGCTCCTCCGTCGGCAACCTGCTGGCTTCCGACAAGGTGGACTACCGCAACAGCGGCAGCGCCCAGGCCGTCAAGCTGGAGGTGCCGCCCGACCTCACGCAGCTCAGCGGCGGCTCGCGCTACCAGCTTGCCGACGGCCCCGTCAGCGCCTCGGCCCAGCAAGCCTCGCAGCAGGCGGCCCAGGCCGGCACCGCCCCGCCCACCGCCATCGCCGCGCAGAGCGCAGGCCCCGTGCAGCTGCAGCGCGACGGCACGCAGCGCTGGCTGGTCACCGCCCTGCCGGCCGAGCAGGTGTGGCCGATCGCCAAGGCCTTCTGGCTGGATCAGGGCTTCACGCTGGCCATCGACCAGCCCGAGGCCGGCATCCTGGAGACCGACTGGTCGGAGAACCGCGCCAAGCTGCCCAAGGACGCCGTGCGCAACATGCTGGGCGGCATCCTGAACTCGCTCTACGACACCGGCGAGCGCGACCGCTTCCGCACCCGCATCGAACGCACCGCGCAAGGCACCGAGATCTACATCAGCCACCGCGGCGTGGTCGAGAACGTGACCGACGCCAAGGGCGAGCAGACCGCCTGGCAGGTGCGCCCCACCGATCCCGGCCTGGAGGCCGAGATGCTCAGCCGGCTGATGGTCCGCCTGGGTGCCACCGCCCAGGCCGCAGAAGCTGCCAAGGCTGCAGCCGCCACCGGCAGCGCGGTGCCCAATGTGGCCCCGGCCCAGGCCCGTGCCGGCGAGCCCGGCACGCTGGTCGTACTCGACGGCTTCGACCGCGCCTGGCGCCGCGTCGGCCTGGCCCTGGACCGCAGCGGCTTCACCGTCGAAGACCGCGACCGCGCGCAAGGCGTGTATTTCGTCCGCTATGTGGAGCCGTCCCGCGCTGCGCGTTCGGAGCCGGGTTTCCTCAGCCGGATCTTCGGCGGCAGCAAACCGGCCACGGCGCCCGGCCAATATCGCATCAAGGTCGCCGGACAGGACGGCCAGTCGCTGGTGACGGTGCTGGACGCCCAGGGCCAGCCGGTGCGCGGCGAAACTGGCCAGCGCATCGCCGGCGTGCTGCTGGAACAGCTGCGCTGACACACCCACGCGCAAGGCAGGACCATCTCAGCCGCAAGCCGCCCGCCCCAGGGCCGCTGCTGCCGACGAAACAAGGGGCGCCCCGAGCCGGCGCCCCTTGTCTTTTCTGCGCTGGAAGCGCTGGCTGCAACCGTCGGGAGGCGATTGCCATGACGGCTCACATGGCGGCCAGGTCGTGACGTCAGCGAAGCGCCGTGACAGCAGGCAGGCACACCGCCTCCTTGCCCGGCCTTCTCAAGCCTCGCGCAGCGGCCAGCGCCCCAGGATCTCGTAGCGCGTCTGCCCGAGGAGGCTGCGCACCAGCGCGAAGTCCGACGCCCGCCACTGCAGCGGCTCGATCGGCTGCTGCGGCACGCGCGCATCGTCATAGAGCAGGGTCAGATGCGGCACGAAGTGGCCCGGGCTGCTGCGCAAGACACCCTGCCGGCGCAGCGCCTGGTCCAGCCGCGCCTGGAAGGCCTTGAGCGCCTGCACGCCATCGTCGCCCAGGGCGACCAGCGGCAGCCGGCTGGGCTGGCCGACGAAGCTGCCCACGCGCTCCAGCCGCACGTCGAAAGCCGGCTCGTCCAGCGACTCGGCGGCCCGGCGTGCGCCCTCCACCAGGCTGGGCTGCAGGCCGACGAAGTCGCCCAGGTGGCACAGCGTCACGTGCACCCGCTCGGCTTGCAGCGGCTTGCCGGCCAGCCCGTGCTGCGCGCGCAGCTCAGCCGCCAGCCCACACGCCTGCCGCGCCGTGGCTGCATCGGGGAATAGCGCGAAAAACAGCCGGTCCGTCGGCCGCGCCGGCGCGTCGAAGCCGTCGAGCGAGGCCTGCACCTACTGCCCCTCGTCGAGCTGCCTTGGGCGGTTCTGCATGAGCTGGTCCAGCTCACGGCCCACCTGGGCCGGCAGCGAGGCCGCCGGCATGGCAGCCGGGGCGGACGCTTCGCCTGCCCGCGGCAGGGCCTCGGGCACCGCCGGATTGCTGCGCAACTGCTTGACCGCCAGCACGCCGACGACGGCCAGCGCCAGCACGAGCGCGATCAGACCGAAGATGCCCCGCATCGCCTGCCCTTCACCGCTTTGCAACAGCGCATTACTTTTACTCTAGCCAACCTACGTTTTATCGCGTTTGCCTCGGCTAAAGACGCCCCGACATCACTGGATCATGGCCGGGCTGGCGGCCCGTTCTCCAGCACGCGCTGGAAAGCGTCGTCGATTTCCACCCATGGCTCTTGGGCGTAGCGCCGATACAGATCCAGCACTGGCTTGATGACCTCCAGTCGAGGCGCTGCGCCGGACACGTTGCCCAGGTAGGGCCGGTTGAGTGTGACCGAGAAGTACCCATGCGGACGATGCGGGTTGCCAGCTGGCCAGGCGGTCTGGAACCAAACCGTGTAGTTGAGCCCGCCACCCTGGCAAGGCACCGGCTCGGCTGAAAAGACCACGCGAGTCACGGCCTCAAGGGCCAGGTGGCAATGGTGGTGCTGGAAAGCACCCAGCTGCCAGGACACGTGGCCGTTCTCCTCAAGGCGGTGCACGCCATCGAGATGATCCGTCTTGAACTCAACCAACGAGCGCTCCCGGAAGATAACCAGGGACGCATCCGCCAGCGTAAGAGCCTGTCTCAGGAGAGGCAGACACAAGGGGTCGTCAGGACGGGCTGCGGGCATCATGAGCTCGGTAGCCGGCATGCTCAAGCCGGCCTGCGTGGTCGCCGCATCTAGTATGCCTAGCAGGGCTTGCCCATGCTTGCTGGACGTGAGCCCCGGATCCAGCGCCCACTGCGTGAGGTCCGGCTGCGCCTGCATCTGGCGGCAGGCCAGCTCCAGGAAGCGCGTTACGGCCTCCAGGTCCAAGCGATCGCCGTCGTAAGGGGGCTGAAGCATCAGAGACACGGTCCATTCCTGCGGCTGCACCTGGGTAAGCAGCCGCACTTCGAGGGACGGCTTGAAGCCCAGGCAGACACTCGGTGCGATTGCAAAGGCGACACGCTCAACCCGACCCAGATCCACGTGGAGATGGTGCTGCGCGTCGGCTAGGCGCAGCTCCCGGATGCCCGCGAAGGGGCCGTCGTAGCGCTCGGGCAGCAGACAAGCCTTGCCACCGAGCATAAGTTCGGAGATGGCACCATCGGACCAGCGACCGCAGGCCAGGGACACGCCCGGCTGGGCCAGCCAGGGGGCGAGCAGCACATGGACGGCCCGGGCGCGGGCCGCCAGCCCCCAAGCCGCTGGAGTTCGGGCCTCTGCACGAGCCGAGCCGGGTTCGGCAAGGCCTTCGCTTCCGTGAGGGACATCGGCGGCATAGAGCATCACAAGGCTCCGGGGAATGACAACGTCCCGTGCAGTCACCTTAGCCGGCGG
Source organism: Burkholderiales bacterium (assembly GCA_016219375.1). GTDB lineage: Bacteria > Pseudomonadota > Gammaproteobacteria > Burkholderiales > Burkholderiaceae_C > Aquabacterium. The sequence goes on along the minus strand of JACRNC010000015.1, from coordinate 24,016 downwards.
AATCCGACATGGATAGCACCTCAAGCAGCGAATCGCTCTCGCCAATGGTGGCGATGTAGCCGCCCTCGACCTGCAGCAGATCCATGGCGATCTCGTGCATGTACGGGTCGGGCTCGGCACAGCAGTCAGCCAGTACCAGCACGTGAAAGCCCCGGTCGGCAGCCTCGCGCGCCGTGCTCGACACACACACGCCCGTGGTCACACCGACCAGCACAATCTGCTCGATGTGCCGCACCCTCAGCCGATGCTCGAGGTCAGTGGCATAGAAGGCGCCTGTTCCCACCTTGTCGATGACGACCTCGTCCGGCCCGGGAGCCAGATCGGGCACGATGTCCCAGCCGTCCTCGCCCCGGATCAGCAGTCGACCCAGCGCTCCAGCCGAGCCGATCTCGGCACCAGCCAGGCGTGTCTTGGCGCGCTTGCTGGGCGGCAGATCGCCTAGCCCGGGGTGGTGCCCCTCGCGGGTGTAGATGACCTGCATGCCAGCCTTGCGCGCCGCGTCCCGCAGCCTCTCAATGCGGGGAACCAGAGCCTGGGCAGCACTGACGTCAGCCCCTCGGCGGCCCATGTAGCCGGCCGAGTCGCAGAAGTCTCGCTGCATGTCGATGATGACGAGGGCCGCCGACCCGGGGTCGAACGAACTTTCGATCGGGAAGGCATAGGGTTCAGCGGCAACTTGCCTCATTGCGCGCGCTCCACATAGATGGGCCTAGGCACTCGTGACCCGCCCTCCAGAACGGTGTGTCCTTGGTGAGGGTGACCGGGGTGAGCAGGGTGGGCCGGATGCCGGTGATCGTGGTCCTGGTGATCGTGGGGGTGCTGCGGATGACCGCCGTGCGCATGGCCGTGTCGATTCGCGTAGCGCTCCCGAATCAACGCCTCCATGGCGGACAGTTGCACCGGGTCGATGCAACGCTCCTGGACAAGCGCCGTCAAGGACCGGATCCAGCAGTCGTAGTAGCTAGCCTCGTCGCCGATGCAGCCCCCGGAAGCCTCGTACCCCTGAATGGTCCTGATCAGGGCCTGCTGGAAATCACGCAGATCGAACACGCCGGCTTCCGCCGCCGCGTTGACGAGGGCAAAGGCCCGGGCAGCCCAGGGCGTGGGAAAGGTCGAGGGTGCGGTGTCGAAAAACGCTGTGCTCATGCGGTCACCTTCGCCACGCCGATCATGGCGTCCCGGGTGACGAGGTCGGCCAGTTGCTCCTCGCTGAGGCCTTCGGTGCCGGCCGGACGTTCGGGCAGCACCAGATAGCGGATCTCCGAGACGCTGTCCCAGACTCGGATCTCCACGCTGGGGTCCAGGCTCAGCCCCATCTCGGCCAGCAGGCGACGGGGCTCGCGGACCATGCGGGAACGGTAGGCACTGGACTTGTACCAGGCAGGTGGCACACCCAGGATTGGCCAGGGGTAGCACGAGCACAAGGTGCACACCACAGCGTTGTGCACCGTGGGTGTGTTCTCGACCACGTGCAGCTTCTCGGTTTCAGGCCCCCCGAGCCCTAGCTCGGCGCAGGCGGCCAGCCCGTCGGCCAGCAGGCGCTGCTTGAAGTGGGCATCCACCCAAGCCCGCGCCACGACGCGCGCGCCACCCTTGGGTCCCACCTTTTCTTCATAGTGCCGGACGAACTCGTCCACACGGGCGGAGTCGATGACGCCCAACTCCACTAGCAGGCTTTCCACAGCTTCGGTCCGCACCGCCTGCCAGGGCTTGCCTTGGTTCGATGTAGTGTCCATGTCGGTCATTCAGTGACGGCTTCAAGATGGTCTTCACTCAGGTCGATGTAGACCGAGGCATTGGGCTCGGCCTGGGGCCCCCACAACTCGGAGGCGACGATGCGCACGCCATAGACCGCCTGGGTGTTCTCGCCCCGGTAATGCGCCCGGGTGTCCGGAAACACCCACGCCTCGGCGTTGACGCGGTCCACCACGCCGACCTTGCCCCGCGCATAAGCCGTGACACGCGTATGTCCTTCCGGATGGATGTTGCGCACGCGCACACGCTCACCCACCTCGAAGCGGGGCGTCACCTCCTGGTCATGTCGCCAAGCGCCCCAGCGCACCCTGCGCTCCGGCGCCAGTGGCCAGCCGCGCGCACATGAGGCCGCAGGACTGAGCGGCTGCACGCCTTGCGATAGCTCGTCGACTCGGCGCTGCACTTCCTCGGCACGCAGGATGTCCTTGCGCGCCAGCAGCCGCTCCATCGCGAACAGCCAGCGACCGTAGTAGCCGGCCGTCAAGTAGTCCGCGGGATTCATCAGTTCGATCTCGTGGCGGTGCTCGTCCAGGTTCCAGATCTCCTTGGTATCGAGTACCTGGGTGATGCAAAAGACCCGGCTTTCCCAGTACGAATGGAACACCGGCTCGTTCTCCTCGCGGACCACCGGCCCGAAGCCGTGCAGTCCGCCCATGTCGTGGATGCCATTCACAGGCTGCCCTTCCTTGTTCAGTAAATGACCGACTCGATGCGCTGCTGCAGGGCCAGAAACTCCGGGGAGTAGCGATCTTTCATGGCAGGCGCGCGTGTGTTCGCGTCGATGAGCACTTTCGCCGGGCGGTTGCCCAGCACGACCACGCGGTGCCCCACCTGAAGCGCCTCTTCGATACTGTGCGTCACCATGACCATGGTCATGGAGGTCTTCTCCCATAGCTCCAGCACTAAGGCGTGCATGCGCCGGCGCAGGCTGATGTCCAGCGCGCTGAAAGGCTCGTCCAGCAGAAGCACGTGGGGATCCGACACGAGCGCCCGGGCAATGGCGGTGCGCTGGCGCATGCCGCCTGACAGTTCGTGCGGATACCGGCTGGCGGCATCGCTCAAGCCCACGATGCGCAGCATCTCGTCAACCACGTCGCCCCGGCGCTGACTGCGCGGCTTGAACTTCAGGCCGAACTCGACATTGCCGCGCACGGTCAGCCAGGGGAAAAGGTTGTTTTCCTGGAAGATCATCACGATGTCGGGCGTCGGGCCATTGAGGTAGCGCCCCTCGAAGAGCACGCCCCCCGTGTCGCGTCCGACCACAAAGCCCCCCAGCGACTTGAGCAAGGTGGTCTTGCCACAACCCGAGCGGCCCAGCAGGCAGGTAACCTCGCCCTGTCGGATGGACAGGCTGAAGTCCTGCAGGGGGCCATGGTTGCCACCGTAGTCCACGGTCAGCTTCTCGACGCGGAAGGCCTCCGCCGCCTCGGTCTTCATCAGCATGCTCATACTCTCCACCACAGGATCCGCTGCCCGATGAACTGCAGCAGTCGGTCGACGATGAAGCCCGTCAGCCCGATGACGACCATGCCGAACATCACCAACTCGTTGTTGAACAGGTTGCGGCCCATCATGATGATGGCGCCAAGCCCGTCACGCAGCCCCACCATCTCAGCCACCAGCACCGCCATCCAGGCGGCGATGAAGTTGTGCGCAACAGCACGAACACCCCGGGCAGAATGGCCGGCAGCGTCACCCACAGCCAGCGCTGTAGGGGAGTCGCTCCCAAGTTGCCGGCCACGGTGCCGAACTCGGGCGGAATGCGCCTGATCTCGGCCAGCGTAGCCAGGGTCAGAATGAAGTAGACCCCCATGAACACGATGAAAATGGCTGTCACATCGTTGATACCGAAGACGACGATGGCCGTCGGAATCCACGCGATGGGCGCGATGGGGGCCAGCAGCTGAAGCAGGGGCGACAGCGCCCAGGTGGCCAAGCGCGACAGGCTCAGCAGCGCCCCCGTTAGGATGGCTGCGACAAACGCGACCGCCATGCCCACGAACACCCGGAAGAAGGTCGCCGTGAGGGATTCAGTCACCGTGGCGGCCTGCGACCCCAGCCCGATGCGAAAGTCGCTTTGGGCAATGCTCGAAAGGAACTGCGAAGGTGGCGGCAGCACGCTGGCCAGCGCCCCTTCCCGCAGCCCTGCCATCTCCCACAGTCCCAGGACGAGACTGACGGAAAGCACGCCGACCACCCAGGGGGCGGCAGAGCGCATGGCGTCGCGGCCGCCCCTCATCACTTCTCCAGACCCTTGATGATGTCCAGACGAAAAATGTCCTTGGTGCTGATCGACCCTTTCACATAGCCCAACTGGGTCAGCTCGTCGACGACGGTCTGCACGGCCAGCACATCAGGCGTGAAGCTCACGGGAGCCGGAGCAGCCTTCATGGAGGCCAGCAGAACCTTGGGAGCCACGCGGAAGTAGTTACCCTTGGCCAGGTACTCCACCGCCTTCTCCGGCTGTTTGTTGATAATGGCCGCAGCGCACTGCAGGCCCTTGAGGTAGCTGGTCACAACCTGGGGACGCCCCTTAAGGGTCTTGTCCAGCACGCTCACCACCGTGTTGGGCGTGGTCGTCGAGTAGGTCTTGGCGCTGGTAGTCAGCACCGTGGCACCTTTGCTGACCACCATGTCGGTGGTGTAGGGCTTGATATGGCTCAACAGGTCCACCTGACCGGAGCGGAAGGACTCGACCATGGCCAGCAGGTCATTGAAGTAGACCAACTCGACGTCTTTGTCCGACAACCCCAGGCGACTGAACTCGCGCTTGAGGATGAGCTCCAGGGTGTCCCCCTGCAGCGTGGCGATTTTCAGCTTGGGCTTCCCGGCCTTCACATAGCCCTTGAGGTCATCCATAGACTTCAAGCCATGCTTGCCTTGGGCGACCACCTCCATCACGCCCCACCCACCCGCTGCCGCGATCACACGGATCGGCACGCCGCTATTGGCCGCAAAGAACGGCAGCGTGAAGGGGTTGGTGCTGAAGTCAATGGCGCCCCCGGCCAAGGCAGCGTTGTTGTCCCCGGGGTTAGCGAAGAAAACGGTTTCGACGTCCAGCCCCTGCTGGGCGAAGCATCCGCTTTCCTTGGCCACGAACAGCGGCGCCATGTCAATGGCCACCAAGTGCCCAGCCTTAACCTTGGTCAGCGGCTTATCAGCGGCAGAGGCCGCACCTCCCAGAGCCAGCGCAGCGGCACCGGCAATCACCCACACGATACGGTTCATTCCATGTCCTTCCGTGAGACGACCGGTGCGAGCTGCATCGGGTTCCGTCATGAAAGGAAACTGTAGGCAGGCCGCCTGACCGGATAAATAGCGGCGTATCGAAGTAACTCACGACACGATCGACGTGAACTGTCGCTCGACCTGCGAACGCACCGCTTCGGCGCCTTGCTGCACCTTGGCGGCGCGCAAGCTCCCCAGGAATGCATGCAAGGCGGGTGGAGGCCGTAGCTGATCGGCACGTGTGGCGATAGAGAACTGCGAGTCGCGGTAGAGCTGGTCGGGTAGCAACACCACCATCTCGCCGGTGTTCAGCCAGTGCCGAGCGTAGTGCTGCGGCAAAAAGCCAATGCAGTCGCCGGTCAGCACCATCAAGGCGGTCGCCTCGATATGACTGATGCTGGAGACCATGCAGTCTCCACCCGGGCTGGCGAACGGGAACTCATGCGTGCCCAGGAAGGAACGCAGCACCTTGTGCGTTGACGGCAGCGCCGCCGCCAGTTCGGTCTCGTCCGCGAAGGCCAATGGGTGATCTCGGTGGCACACCAAGATCTCGCGCTGCAGGTAGAGCGGCTCATAGTCCAGGCGGGGCAGCCGGCTGTAAAAGATCCCTACTGCCACGTCGACGCGGTGGTCCAACAGCGCCTCCTCCAGCTCTTGTGGAGGCAGGACGTCAAGCAGCAAACGCGCGCGATTGAGCGGCTGCTGACGGAAATTCTCGACCGCCGCGCGGAACGGGGAATGCGGATCCGTGACGATGTTGTCGATGAAGCCGATGCGCAGCTGTCCGGTCATGCCGCCACGCAAGGCGTCCGCCTGCATCTCAAAGTTGTGCACGGACTGGAAGAAGTCAATGACCAGCCGGTACAGCGCCTCGCCCTTGTCTGTCAGCCGGAACCCACCGCGGCCCCGATGACACAGCACGTAGCCCAGCCGCGTCTCCAGTTGAGACATCTGCGCGCTGATCGTGGACGAGCCCACATTGAGTGCCGACTGAGCGTTTGCAAAGCCACCGGCTTCGACCACTGCTCGAAACACCCTTAGAAGACGGACATCGACATCACTGACAACCACCATGCCCTCCAGACACGCGGTGCAATGCAAGGTGGGTGCCAGGTAGGTAAAGCCTCTTGAGATCCGCGTTCACGCGGGCGCCTCACCAGCCGTAGTTGGGCCAGTGCAAACAGCGCGTGCAGACCACCGATATGTCCTAAAGCGCTTGTCCCATCGCCGGATCGCCCAGCGCGAACCACTGCTGCATGGAGCGGTGACAGCATGGTTGCCCCGGAAGAAACTGCGGGAAACCTCGCTTGGTGGCGGGTAGGTACGACAACGCGAAAGGCATTGGGCCTGCCCAGGGCACGACCTTCTCCATGTCCTCCAAAAACTCCGGCGCCGAGTTTGCTTGGCCGGCATTGCCAGGGCCAAGGCCGTGCTGCTCCAGGCGCCGTAGCGTCTCAAGACTTCATGTGGATCCCTGCGGTCGGGGGCGACCTATTCAGACCTTCTCGCAACGGTTGAGACGGGTCTGGATCATTCCCACTCGATTATAAATAACCAAAAAACCACTATACATATCAATACCTTACTAACGGTCGCCATGTAAGTGCCATGAACAATACCACGCTCAGCTCCACAGCACTTGGATGACGCCAAGGATTCAGGGCAACCTCGCAGCACTCTGACGCTGCCGAAGGCTGTCCGCCCAGGCCGCCAAGGCATCGATCTCGGCCGTCAGTGCTTCTGGCCTCGGCAGAGGGCGGTTCAACGCAGCGGCGGCGCTGTGCAGCAGCTCGGAACAGCGACCAAAGCCGTCACGCATGGCCTCGCAGTCGGGAACCGTGATCGCGGTAAGCTTGACCAACCCAGGCGTCTTCACTTCGTTGGACAGCCGCCGGATGACGTGCCCGACAGCTTCTTCAACCGCGATCTCCCACGTATCGCGCAACGTCGCGGCGATGGATTTGACGGACTTTCGCCACTCGTCTTGATTGCCTTGCTCGAAATGGTAGCGTTCACCGGCAAGCTGATTGCTCAGACTTGTGGTGATGTCACTGACCCGACGCGCTTTGAATGGCGGCTCGCTGCGGCAGAAGCCTGCCTTGTCAGCACCCCGGCTGATGGAGCTAATCGCAACCGGCGGCTTTGGCTGCGCATCGTCAGCCGCGCGATTCAACTCGAACAGGAACGCCAGGTCATGAGTGAAGACAATGACCTGGCGATGAGCGGCCTCAGCAACCAGGCGTTTAGCTACTGCCTCCCGGTGCATGTGGTCGAGCGAGGAAACGGGATCGTCAAAGACGATGCCGGACTTGTTTTCGGTGGTGGTGAGTTCGGCCATGAACGCGGCCAGGGCGACGCAGCGATGCTCGCCCTCGCTCAAAACCTGCCCCACCGCAGCCGTGGGCTTCCGTGTAAGTGCGACCTTGAAGCGAGGGATGCCCTGAACGCTGTTTTGCTGTCGAAGCTCCACAGCGAGGCCAGCAATCTCGAAGCTCGCCACCTCGCGAGCAAATTGCGCGCGTAGCGCGTCCGTCACCAAAGCCTGAGCGATCTCGGTGCTCTTTGTGGTGACGCGGTTGGTAGCAGTGTCCCGCTGGGCCGTCTCAAGCAGTGCGATTTTCTTCTGGCGTTCGATTTCGGCGAGAACATCGGCTTTGATGCCACCAAGCCATTGCCGATCCACAAGCTCGGCCTTTTCGGTAAGCAAGGCGGCGCGAGCTGGAGAGCCAGCCTCCGCGGCAAGGGCGTTCGCCCGAGTCTCAATGCCCGCTGCTTGATCGACCAGCGCCTGGCGCGAATATTCCGTAACGGGCACGTCAATAGCGGCGCTTGGACTTGCGTGGCGTCGCGTGATCTGGCGATGACGCCACAGGGCTCGAAGGGTCGCGCCCCTGATCTCCATCGCCAAGGCATCCTGGCGCAGTTCGTCGCGGACGGTTGCCACAATGTTCGCCAACTCGGCCAACGAAACAGCCTCACCCTTGAACGTTGCCAGCGCCCTGTCGTATGCGACGCGCGCAGCGTCGGCACGTTGCTGGCTGTCGTCGCGCACAAAAGCCTCGAAGCGATTGAGCCGATCAGCGGCGACGGGTGTCAATTCCTGCTGGCAAAGCACGCATACGCTGCCGGGGTCTGTGACGGGGAATCGCCGTTCGGGATAGGCTTCCGCGTCAGAAAATGCTCGGGCACTGGCCCATAGCGCCTGCCAAACCTCCGACCCAATCTGCGGCAACGGTTCGTCGCGGAAAAGCGCACTGGAAGCAGCTTCTGCCGCCCGGCGTGCGGCATCGCTATCAACAGCAAGGCGGCGCAGGTTATTGGCGGTATCGTCGCTGATTGAAGCAAATAGCCGATCCAGGCGTGCAACGTGCCCGTCAACCTTAGTCTTCAACGCAACAAGCTGGCGCGCCGCGCGAGCCGGATCACCAGCCAGGTCCGCCGTGAGCTGCGCCAATCGGTCTTGCTCTGCTTGCGTGAGCGTGGCCAACGCTTCGACCGCCGCCGGCGCAGTGTTGGCGGTGACTCTGGCCATGAGCTTGCCGACCGCTGTGTCCCGGCTGCATGCCGGCGTCCTGATCGCTTCGGGCGTTTGCGCCTTTATCTGCGCAATCTCGGCTGCCAGCTTGTCCTTGACCGACTTGCAGAGCTGCGCCAGCGCACCCAACAGCTTGAGCGGAAACGGCGTGTAAGCCACGTCATTCGTATCATCAACGTGGACGTTCGCGGTGCGGGAATCAAACACGCTGATGCCTGAAAGCGCAGTGTCGGCAGCCTGTCCAAGCTGCCAAGCGCAAGTGCGGTTCTGGCCGCTGATCGCGTATTCAATCGTGGCGCTCGGCGTGCCTGGTGCAGCGTCATAGATGTCGGGAGCGATTTCCTCGGCTCGGCCAGGCATACGGGCGCGACATACCTTCTTGAGAATCCGCGCGTAGCCGGATTTTCCCGATCCGTTGTCGCCATAGATGATCGTCAAACCGACACGGTGGAGCGTCAGCCGTTGGTCGGGAGCCAGAGCATTGACATGCCGGACTCCATGCACCTGCCGCAGATAGACTTCCCCCTGATCGCGGTTCGAGCCGCGAAGATGCCCCGCTTCCAGCGGGACCGCCGGATTGTCGCCCTTGCAGATGGAAGCCAACTCGTCGATCTCGGCCGGCTCCAGGGCCGCTTGTGTTGCAAGTCGGCGCAGTGCGTCGCGCTGCCAGCCAGGACTGTCAGCAGACCACGCAAGGATGTTGGCGAGCGCCTCTGCTTCCGTCGTCATACGCCTTCGCCTCTCGGTTCGCACTCGCTAGCTGCATCAGCTTTTCCCAGGTGCCTGCGTATGGCCTCCTCCAGCATTTCGCCGAACTGCCATCCGTAGAGGTCGCGCACGCTCTTCGTTCTGGCATGGCCTGGTGGCTTGAACTCGTAGCCGGCAGCGGCCATCTCGGCCGCCACGTCCTCGGTGATGAAAAACGGCTCGTTTTTTTCCTGGTCCTTCGATTTCATGTTGCCCCCTACCTACTACTGGAACGTCCGTTCAACAATCACCTACGCAATGCAATCTCTGCATCGATGATCTTTGCAGCAGCAGCCCGAACCTTTGTGACGATAGTGGCCCGTGCGTTGGAGTCATGCTCTTGGTGGGCCTGTTTCACCAGATCGGCAAGCGCCTTGTGATCAGCGGACGATGCGTCGTATGAGGGCAAGCTCACATGTTTGAAGATGTCGCCCATGTTGGTCGCCACGTTGTGCGCCTCGATCATCTCTTTGACGATCTCCGAGTGCAGTAAGCCGCACAGGTAGTAGGCTGGTTCCGGCTGATCGAAGTCGGCAAAGTAAAGCTTGTGGTCAGGCACATAGACACGAGCCCCGTAGCCAGGCACGGAGCCTGACTCGACCACGGCTGCCGAGAAGTCACCTGTCATCTCGGCCCAAATGACCTTGAAGGGCGCGAAGGTGTAGTCGCCTACGTTGTAGATCGCGAAGAAGGGCGCTCCCTTCATGCGCGTCTTGAAGGTGGATCGGGACTCCAGGAAAGACTTGTACGCCTTGAAGAACTTGAAGGTCTTGGGGTTCGTGTGGCTGCTGTAGCGCGCCGCAGCGGTGTCCAGCGACGCGCGGTCGATGCCCTTGTTGGGGACGAACGCATACAGGGTGTTCTCTGGCAGGAAGTAGCAGGGGTGCAAGTCCCCTGCCCCCTTCGCGAGCGGGAACAAGCTCTCGGCCTCGACCCAAAACTCGCGCGGCTGGCCCAGGTTGGTCTTGCCTTCGTGCGGGCGTGTGCGCACCTTGACCGTCTGAGCGACCGGATTCGAGTCGATCACATCGACGAAGTAGACCCCATTGAGGTCAGTCGTGATGCCCTTTCGGCCATTGACCCAGGTCGAAGCCCCAAACATCGGCTGGCAGGCGGCGAAATGCCCAGGCTTCATAATGGCCCAGGGTGCGCCTTCCATCGTCTGCGAAACAGGATTGGCCTCCATCTGGACCACGTCCACCAGGTCAATCACCTTGGCACGATGCAAGCGAGGGTCGATGGCCTTCAATCGGGCCACTTGACCGCCGCGCCCCTTCTTCGGGTTGCCAGCATCGTCCGTCTTTGGCTTGCCGAGCCAGACCCGATAGTCCAACGGGTAACGGGTCGTTCCCCCCACCTTCTTCGTGAACATCGCGACGGCCGTCTTGTTGGCAGCGTCCGGGAAGGGCTTTAGCTCCTTCATGTCATCAACCGAAATCGGCACCAAACGGTCGGTCGCGTTGATGCGGAAGCGTCGAAAGCCCTGCGATGAAGGGGATTGGAAAACAGTCTGCGTGATGACGAACACCAACCTGCCATCTTCGACCAGCCACTTGTCGGCTGTCGTGTAGGTGATGATGGCGGAGATGTCCAACTCGTTGCCGCCGTGGAACTTTGTATCCGAGAAGATGGCGTACTTCTCGCAAGTCGGCTTGGCTCGGTTTCGGTACGCCTCGGGCAGGTTCGACCAGCGCACCCAAGGCGGGTTACCGACGATGGCATCGAATTGCCCAGCGGTGGCTGACCAGAAGAAGTTGCGCACGATCCTGAACCAGATGCCATTCCAATTTTGTCGGTGCAAGGCGAGCACCTGGTCGTAGGTCAGCTTGAGATGGTCATGCCACTCGTCGGCCTGTGCCTTGGTCAGGATGCGAGCCTTCACCAGCGCCTTGGCGACAGGCGGATACTCCGTATCGTTCTCGACCTCTTCGCCCATAAGCTGGAACACCTTGTCCAGCAACACGCGATCACGGGCCAGGTCGGCGGGGAGAACAACTTGAAGGTTGGCCTGCTGGCTTCCGATGCTGTACTCGACGACCTTCTGGTCGCCGTCTGGATGGGGGGCTGGTGAGTAAACCGCATCAGCCAGTAGTACAGGAATCTCTACATCCTTGCCCTTGCACTGCTGCAATAGGTCGGCAATCGCGATCAGGAAGTTCACGCGAGACGACTGCACAGCCAGAGGATTGAGATCAAAACCCCAGACCGTGGTCGTCAGCATGTCCACGGTCTGCTCGGCATTCCAGCCCGCCGCGAGAGCTGCGCTGCGCTTCTGTTCGATGGCCTCCAAAAGGAACGATCCCGAACCGCATGTCGGGTCAAGGAGACGAGCAGAAAGCCACTTGTCCCGCCTGTATCCGAGCTTGGCCACGGAGTGCTCGACCAGCCAATCCGGCGTGTAGAACTCTCCAAGACTTTTGCGCAATTCCTCCGGCACCAAGTCTTGGTAGAAGTCACGCAAGACATCTCGTGATCGGCCGGTTTTCTTGATTGTGTCGAAGCGGTAGACGGAGAGCTGAGCCAGCAGCGTGCGAATCGCCAGGCACGTCGACGTGCGGATAGACTTCTTGGTTGTGGCGTCCAGATACCAGCTAAAGATGGCCTCTTCGACGAAGCCATGCAAACCCACCGCGTTGAAGAATCCACCGTTCTCGACATCCGACCGCAGGGCGTCGATCAGCGCCTCATCCGACCCCAGAGCCAGCAGCTCGTGTATCAGTGACGTGCTGGACGCCATGCCGTGCGCGGCCACGAGCTCGGCCGCAATCAGTTTCATTAGCAGCGAATGGAAGGTATGGGTGACGAAGAGCTTGGCGGGCAGGTCAACTTCGGCCGGGCCTGCGAAGTCGAAGCCCAACGATCCATTGATTTTCTTGCGCTGCTGAATGCTCAGGTCGGCGGCCTGCCCGTACAGCGTTGACCACTCCTCGAAAAGCATCTTGATTTTGCGATTCCCCTGCTTTCCGAGCGCGTCGGCCAGCGCATTGGACAGCTCCTGCATGAACTCGCGGCCAGTACTGGACAGGTGCCCGAAGTCCTCGGCTAGGTTCTCGGAGGTGATCGCTCGCCGGAAATTGGCCCGCAGCGCATCTACCACCATCTGGAAGGTGATGGTCGAGAACGGCATCAGCGGCTGGTGGATGATCTTTCCATCCTGCACTTGGGCGAAACCCACATGCTCACCGTCGATGGCAATGCCGATGTAGTCCTTCTCGTCTAGACCTTGCTCGGATGCCAAGCGAGCGATGTACTTCAGCAGGCGGCCATCGGTCGCTTCGACAAACTTCGGGCTCGTTTCGCTGCCTTTGAAAAGGCCAGGGCCTTTGAACTCGATGACAACGTTGTTGTAGCTGGAGTCACGCTTGGCTCGCTCGGCGTCCAGGTCGATCTGCAAAGCCTCTTCGAGCCCTTTCATCCAGGCGTGGCGTACCTCTTCCTCGTTGACCCACTGCTTGCGGCGTCGGTTGATGAGGTCGTAGCCCTTCTTGGTATTGGCGTCCATCTTTATCCTTCTGTTGTCAGGCCTGCCGCGTCGGCTCGGGCCGCCTGACGGGAGCTACTTTGTAAATAGTGGTCCGCGATACCTTGTATCGCTTCGCAATGACGCTGACCGGGATCGTTGGGTCAGACATCAGTTGTTGAATCTCTTTTATCTGCTGCGCATCAAGCTTCGGCCTGCGGCCACCGTGCCTTCCTCTGGCCCGAGCTGCGACAAGGCCGGCCTGAGTACGCTCGCGGATCAGATTGCGCTCAAATTCAGCGAGCGCAGCAAAGACGTGGAAAACCAGCTTTCCCGCTGCGCTCCCTGTCTCAATCTTCTCAGTCAGGCTCTCGAAGCCGACGCCCTTCCTTTCCAACTCGCCGACAATGCGCACAAGATCGGGCAGACTACGGCCCATCCGGTCAAGCCGCCAAACGACCAGGGTGTCACCTTCGCGCAGCGCCTTGAGACACGCAGCCAGCTCCTCGCGCTCGGCGTCCTTGCCGCTCGCGGTGTCGGAGTAGAGGCGGTCGTCGGCTATGCCAGCCCTATGCAGCGCGTCGAACTGCAAATCAAGGCTTTGGTCATCTGTCGAGACTCGGGCGTACCCGATGCGTTGCCCCATTGGCCGCTTCATCGTCCTAGCGCAAAATGTCCAGCAAAGGAGTGATTGCTGGACGTTGAAAAGTTGACGAGTATTTTAACAGGCGGATGACATCATGGACAGCCAATCAATCTCGCTGTGAAGATGTTCAACAAATCACCGTTTTATGAACAGCGACCTGGCGTCGATCTGAGGTCGAGCTGAGATAGGAGGTAGATGACCATGAAAACAGTGAGCGCCGCCGTGCCGGCGGACGTGAAGGCCGAAGCGGCGGCCGTCCTGGCCGCGCGCAGCATCAGCATGGCAGCCTTCGTGCGCGAGCTGCTGACCCGCATAGCCGCCCGCGATGCTGAAACGCTGGCCTGGCTCGATGAGGCCCGCCGATGACAAACCCGAAGAACCTGGAAAACTGGCTGCATGAGAAGGCGGGCCCGGCCCATGACGCCTTGAAGGCAGACCCGGCTCGCGCCGTCACGCCTGACCAGGTGCGCTATACCCTGGCCGAGTTGCTGGCCAAAGCCGAGGCCGCCGGTGGGTATCCCTTGCCGCCGGAACAACGCGAATGGGTGGATGCGCCGGCCGTGGGCCGCGAGTGGCCGACATGTGAAGCCTTGGAAGCTGACCAAGAGCGCGCACGCCTGCATGATGACGCGATGGCCGAAGCCTTCCGCAAAGACCCGGCCTATGCGGTGGAACTGCTGAACAGCATCCTTGAGGATGGCGACCAGGGCGAGCTACTGATTGCACTTCGCCAGATGACGAAGGCCGCAGGCCGTGAAATGCTGACACCGTTTGACCCGGCCGAATGGCTGACAGGCGCCGAGGCCGTGGCCGCGTTCCTGGCCGACGCCGAAGCTACGGCCGACCCGGCCTATATCGAGCACGCGCACCAAGTCGCAGCACGTGCGCGAACCATTCACGGCTTGGAAGGATAGGACTGGCCAGCATCGCCATTACTGATGGTGCTGCAGCTCGACGTGCGTGACCTGGTGCACTGGATCTCATCGCTAGAAATGACGATGCGAGATCCACGCCAAGGGAGAAGGCCAGAGCGGCCGTCATCGCACGATCTGGCGATGCTCGAGCACGCCGGCGCACATCGTCGCCTTTGACGATGCAGGCCCGGAATGACAAGGGCGGCCACTGGCCGCCCTTGCTGTTCCTGGTGCGCGTGCCTACGCGGCGCGGAGTGACTGCCGCACCGCCTCCAAGGCATCACGGAAGTCAGCAGGCGTCGCCTGCCCCGTCTCGGCCTGGTAGAACACGACCATGAAGGCGTTTGCCACGGCCTCGGCGAGCGGCCCGAGCTGCCGCGCCGCGTCCTGGTCGAGCCAGTCGAGCGCGGCGAGCTGCACGGCTGCATGATGAACTGCCTGCGTTGCATTGGTAGGATTCAGAGTTGCCATGATTCACCTCTCTAACAGGTGGGTTTGTGGAAGTGTCGGCCGGCCCCACGCCGGCCGGCGCGCTTATCGGCTGCCGCTGCTGTAAAAGCCGGCGGCCTCGGCCAGCGGCGTACTTCTCGCACTGCCGCCGCTGTAGTTGCTAGCGTTGCCGCTCACCTTGACCGCCGGCCTGGCGGTCTCGATGGTGGCCGAGGCAGGTCGATTCACGAAGGCAGCGACTTCCGCCTCGCGGCCGGCATCGGTCGATTGGTCGCCGACTGGCTCAAACTCCACCGCCTGCGCCTGGCTCTGCTCGGCAGCGGCAACGTCCAGGCAGTCGAAAAATCCTCTCGGCGTCATCGTCATACCTCCTTGTCGCGGTTGGCGAACGCGGCGACTTCATCAATAGGATCAGCAGCGGCCGAATCGGCCCCTGTCAGGCTGTTGCCGCCGAAGCTGGACGCATCCTCGGCCGCCTGGTCTGTCTGGCTGCTCGCCCGGATCGCGGCGGCGATCTTCCCGCCGGTGGTGTCGGCGATGCGTTCGGCGGCGGCGTCGCGGATGCTGGCCGCCTTGGCTTTCGCAACGTCGCCAATGCCTTGCGCCAGGTTCGCAGCCGTCGCAGCGAGAAGGCTTCCCGCACCTCGGCCGGCTTGGCCGCCAACGTCGCCGCCTCCGCTGGCCTTCGAGCCGCCGTCATCGCCACCACCCTTCGAGCTGGAGCCGGCTTTGTCGCCGCCCTTCGAGTCGCCGCCGCTGCTGCCCGAGCTGCTGGAGCTTCCCGAGCTGTAGAAGCCGGCCGCCTGGCCGAGCGGCGTACTTGTGCCGGCACTGGAACCGCCGCCACCAAAGCCCGCCGCCTGCGCGAACGATCCAGCATCGGAATCACCGCCACCACCAAACATGGGCATCCCGCCCGATTCGCCACCGGCGCTAGACCCTGCCTTCTCGAACGCTGCCTTGATCGCCGACATGCCGCCGGCGGCCGAGGCCGCACCGCCCATCACGGCCGCGCCAGCCACACTTGCCGCTCCGGCAGCCATGCTCGCCGCGCCCATAGCCGCACCGATGGCAGCACCTGCACCGAAGTTGCCGATGCCACCAGCGCCACCGATACCCGAGCCGGTGATGATGCCGGCGACAAGCGGAGGCACACGATTGACCAGCATGAGCAACGCCACGCAGAAAACCAGCATCACGCCCAGCTCTTCAAAGTTCAGGGTGCCGGTGTTCATCCTGGCGTAGAAGCTGGAAAGCAGGTCGTTCCCGATGCCGACCAGGAGCACCATCGTCATGATCTGCACGGCCACGCCCAGCACGGTCTTGTAGTAGTTGATCGCCATGTCGGAAGTCCAACGGCTTCCACCGAAGCCGAGGAAGAAGATTCCGGCGTACATCAGCAACCAGCCCGATACGAGCAGCAGCAACATATTCACGGCGACAACAGCCAGCAGGATCAGGATGCCGACGCTCAAGGCCACACCGATGAAGCTATCCACGGGCGACCAGATCGACGAGTTCCTGAATGCCTGCTTCAAGATCATGAAGCCGATATCCACAATGCCCGAGGGTGTCACCGACGCCACCCCGGACGCCTGCTCGCCGATCCGGGCCAGTGACTGGATGATCGAGTTGGCGAAGGCCGGGCCGTTGCGCAGCAGCCAGAGGAAGAAGCCGAAGAACAGGATGAACCTGATGAACTCGGCGAAGAACTCGCCAATGTCAGCCTTGCGCAGCGCCATGAAGCCGAAGGTGAAAACCAGCGAGATCGTGCCCAGCGTCCAGAACAGGAACATCGCGGCATTCATCACCACCGTCTGCCAGGACGTGGCTCGCGTGGCGAACTCCGTCACCACCTGGTCAAGCATCCCCTGGTTGGTGAGCTGGGCCGATGCAGCGGTGGAGTAAAGCGCGAGGGTGACGCCGCCGATCAGCGCCGCCTTGTGCAGTGCTTTCATGGCTTCACCCCCTTCTGGTCTTTCGGGTCGGCCAGTTCGAGCCAGTTCATGGGCTTCTCGGTCGGCGCGATGCCGCCGGCAGCCGGAGACCGACGCGAGCACAGCCCGGCGAATTTCTCGCGCGTGGCCCTATCCTCGATCTTCTTGATCGCCTCGATCTGGCAATTGGTGTCATTGACCTCTGGCGTGGGCGGGATGACCGGCTTGTTGTCGCAGCCGGCCACCAGCACCACCACGAGGCCGGCAAGCAGCATCGTTTTCTTCATGGTGCAGGGCCTCCGTCAGCGGGTCAGTTCGAGCCAGTTTCTCGGGCTGGCCGTTCGCTCGATCCTGGATTCCCTAGAAGTCGCGCCGGCGGCCTGCTGTTGCGCCTCAAGGTCGGCCTGCGCCTGCATCCTGGCGGTCGCGGCGTTCTGCTGCGCGATCAGCAAGCCACGGATTTGCAGGAGCTGGTTTGCCTGGTTGGCGGCGAGCTGGTTGGCGAAGCCGATGGCCTGCATCTGACCGGTCGCACCCTGCGCCGCTGACTGGAGCCGTTCGAGCTGGCGAGCGTCGGCGGTAAGGTTGCGCTGCTGTTGCTCCAGACCCTTGAAAAGCGCGTCGTTCGCCTTCTTCTGGCTCTCGCTCGCCAGGCGGCGGTTTTGCTCCATCGCGGCGCGCTCGGCATCCGAGCACCCGGCGGCCGAGAAGCACGGCGAGCTGCGGTAGTAGCTCACGTCCTGGAACTTGCCCAGGTAGGCGTCGAGACTGCCGAGCTGGTTCCTGTAGTAGTCCAGCGTGTTGACGGCGTTCATCAGCCCGTTGATCGTGGACTGCGCCTGATCCCAGATGTAGGCCGCCGGGGCCATCGTGTTTTGCAGCATGTTCTCGTACTGCTGCAATTGGGTCTGGTACTGCTCGATCTGCTTGAGCGTCTGCGCCACCGACTCGATGGCCGTCATGACGTTCTGCACCAGGTTGCCGCCGTCGATGACGGGGATGCCGGCCTGCGCCGGGGTGATGATGATGCTGCCGGCCAGGACGGCAGCGAGCGCGGTTTTAGCCGCTAAAAAACGGACGTGCTTCATGGTCGCAATCTCCATTCGATGAAAGAAAGGCAATGCCTTGACCAAGCTCGCGCTTGCCCACGGCAAGGTTTCATCGAAGAGCTACGCCACTAGCTAATCGGTATCGCCCTTGGCACTGAGGCCCGGACTTCGGTGATTCTGTTCTCGGCCCTTACGGGTGTCCCTGGCCCTATACATCCTCCCAAGGGTTGATGACAGTCACGCCAGCCGCTTCATAGGGCGATGTGTCGCGCGATGCCACGATGAAGCCCCGCGAGGCTGCAACGGCCGCGATGTAGCCGTCTGGCGTCGGGAAGCCGCGCCCGCCGTTCTTGGCCGTCACGGCCAGGTCGGCATAGTGGCGCGCTGCATTCGTATCGAACGGCAAGACCCGATCCTTGAACAGCTCCAGCAGCTCAGCCAGAGCGCGGTCGAGCATGTTCTTGCGCTTGCCCGCCGGCAGCGCCCGGATGCCAAACAGCAACTCGGCCAGCGTGACGCTGGACAGGTACAAGGTTTCCGCCGCTTGGTCGTTCAGCCAGGCCCTCACGGCCGCGTCCGGCTCCGGCTTCATCGCCTCTGAAACGACGTTGGTATCCAGGACGATCATTCAGTCGAAGCTCAACGGTTTGGCCGGCGTCTTGTCGCGCACGCTCTCGAACACGGCGAAATCCTCATTGGTCAGCCCGATCTTGCGGCCGATGGCGGCTAGGGCTTCACCCACACGCACGCGCTTCTCCGGCTTGACCACGGCCGCCAGAATCTCGCGCACCTCCGCTTCCGTGCTGCGGCCATGTTGGGCCGCCCGCACGCGCAAAGCGCGATGCACGTCATCCGGCACATTCCTTACAGTCAGAATTGCCATAATTCAAAACCTCTCACTTGCTTTCCATGACTGCAATCATAGAACTATGCAGTCA
Organism: Burkholderiales bacterium; assembly: GCA_016219375.1. Taxonomy (GTDB): domain Bacteria; phylum Pseudomonadota; class Gammaproteobacteria; order Burkholderiales; family Burkholderiaceae_C; genus Aquabacterium. The sequence continues at coordinate 5,357 of JACRNC010000015.1, read as the reverse complement.
CCCATGCAAGTATCAAACGCCGCGCCCCTTCCTACCCTGGCGTTTCGCCTTCTTGGCTTCCATCTGCGCCCGTAGCCGCGCCTCGCGCTTCTCCAGCTCAGACGGTGCCAACTTCTGCATCTTGGCCGCTGGCGGAGTCGGGATATGGGTGGCCTGAGTCGGCCGCTGGGCCCTACCCTCGATGTGCAGGCTGTCGAGCTGGCCGAGCGTGCACAGGCCGTGCCGGCGATGTGGCGGCGGTTCCTGGCCGACTGCCGGCACACTCGGCCGGCGCTTGACCTGTGCCTTGGTGACCTCGGCCTGCCGCCGGCTCTCCAGGGCCGGATCGGCGAACGTGATGGGAAGCTGAGCATCCACGGCCGCCCGGATCACGGCGGCCTTGAACTCCACGCTGCCGCTGACGGTGATGCGCTCGCCGTAGCGTTCCATCGCTAGGCGCAGCGCTGTCACGACGCCGGCGCGGTCGGCCTGGCTGGATACGGCCAAGCGCTCGCCGTCATCGCGCACGGCCGAGCTGCCGGCGCGGTAGATGATCGTGCCCTTCTTCGTGATGTTGTCGATCACCGGGGCATGGCCGGGCTTGGCGGGACCGTTGCCCTGGATGGTGTTGCGTTTGAGGCCCTGGGCCGCCTCGCGGGCGCGCAGCGCATCGAGCGCCTGGCCGTCGCCGGCCTGGGCTTGGTGCTTGAGCCAGTCAGCCCAAGTGCGCCGGCTGTGCGCTTGGTAGATCGCCGTCCGCTCCTGGTCGTAGCGCTTGTGGATCGCCTCCAGATCGGTCCGCAGGGCGGCGCTGGCCTGGCTGTAAAGCAGCCGCTTAGTCAGCCGGCCATCTGTCAGGTGTTTGATCGCCGCCCGTTTGGTGGTCGCCGCCTTCTTGGCGTTCTCGACGGCCCGAACCTTCCGGCGCTTCGCCTCGGTCAGCGCGCCGGCCCTGGTGGCCGTGAGGTGCTGCTGTGCCTCCTTGTACCGGGCGTACAGCTCGACGGTGTTCACGCGCAAGCGGATCGGGTCTTTCTGGTACTGCCGCTTCGCTTTGGTTCGTGTCTGCCGTTCGGGCGCAGCCTCGAACGGGCCAAGCCGGGCCTCCAGCTTCGGCTTGGAAAGGTCGCGGGCTAGGGTGCTCGCCTTGACCATCGTTCCGTCGCCGGCCTCGATCACCAGGCCGTTCGCACGCTCGCGCAGTTCCAGGCCGTTGTCGCGCATGACCTGGTGCAGCTCCTGCCAGGACTGCGCGCCCTTGATCTCGTCCAGGCATTCCCGCTTGATCCAGCCGACCAGGCTTTCCACGCCCGCGTGCCGCTCCATGTCGGCCGCCCTGCCCTCGGCACCGCGCTGGCGTGGTTCGTGGTTGTCCCGCTCCAGCCCGTAGTCGCGCTCCAGGGTCGTGCAAAGCTCGGCCAGCGCCCGATGCGAGTAGTACGGCTCGTGCATCGTGTTCCGGGTCGGGTGAATCTTGTTGATGGCGATGTGGATGTGCAGGTTGTCGGTGTCGTTGTGAACGGCACTGACGCGCTGGTGTTCGCCATAGCCCAGCCCGCCGCAGATTCGTTCCTCAATCGCCCGCAGGGTGTCGGCGCTGGGCTGCTCGCCGGCCCGGAAGCTGACGATCAGGTGATAGGTCTTGTCGCCCTTGGCCCGCGTGTTCGTGTGCTGGGTCGCCAGAACCTCGGTGATGGCGTCCTGCACGGACGCGGCATCGCAGTTCGTGATCTGCACCTGGCCCAGCCGGTGATCCTTGCTCTGCGCGTCGGTAACGTAGTTCACCAGGCCGGCGAAGTCGGACTTGCCCAGCGAGCGCATGGGTACGTGCTTGGCGATCATCGGCCGGCCCCTGGCTCTTTAGCCGCTAAAAAGCTCAAGGCTCGGCCCTCGGCTGCACCACCGACTTCATGAGCCGGCTCATTTCGTCCTGGGTGGCTTCGATCCGACCCAGCAGGGCAAGGATCGTGGCGTCACCGAAGCGGGCCGTGCGCGGGTCATCGGTAAGCCATAGCTTGAGCAAGCCGCCCAGCCGGCCAAGGTCACCATTCACGCGCACCAGCTCGCGCACGTATTCGTAATCCATGACGCCCTTGATTTGGTAGCCCTGGCCCACGTCGCGCAGGTAGCGCGCCACGCTGACCCCGGCCCTCTTGGCGTTCGCCTCGATCAGTTCGCGCTCTTCAGGAAGGCAGTACACCTTGATGGGCGGGCTGCTCTTCCGCGTGACTCTCTTCTCGTCGTCCATTCGCTCTCCAGCCGGCGGTAGCCGGCAGCCTCGCAGAGCAGGATGCCCCGTTGAGCGCCCCCGGCGCGAATAAGGGGAAGTGAAGAAGGACAACCCGCTTGCGGGTGGGCCTACTTCACACATCCTGCCCGCCTTACGGCGTTGTTTTTGCCTCGTATGACTCATCGAATTTCGCGCTGTAACCGCACCGTTGCTTCGCAACAGCGCGCCAGCAGCGGGAAAACCAACGGAAATTGCCAATGTCCGCGTGCTTGCAGCGATCCAAGAGGCCGGTAACAGCGTTTCAGCCATGCGCTTGCAGCGATTGAGCATGGAACTTTGCTTACTTCGTACCCTGCCCCATGGAGCCAGGCCGCGCATTGGTGATGTGCTGGCGAACGTACTTCAGGAACGTCTCATACCGGAAAGGGATGCGCCCGACCTCGCGCAGGTGCTCCCAGATGATCTTGAGCGCGTAGCCGGCCTCCATCGCTTCCTTCACGTCCGAGCGCACCGCCATGAAAGCGGCCAGGTAGTCCCTGCGCTTTGTTTGCGAGGTCTTCTGCTGAAGAGCCAGCCGTGCGGCCAGCTCCTCGGGGTAGCTGCTTTCTGTCGTCGCCATGTACGTAAACCTCCGTTATCAACTGAACTACTCCGAAGGTTACGGAGTGCTGGCCTACACAACATTCCAATAATTGGCCGAAATGGTTGACATGGAGCCGATGACACAGGCACGCCCATCGAAACAGGGATGGCAGCTCATTCAGCACGGAAAATTGAACGCCAAGAGGGGAGTAGGCCTGGAGATTCCCCGCCGCTCGGCCCCTCAAGTGTCAAAGAGAGGATCGCATCGTCAGAAGTGGCGATGCGAGCTCCAGCGCCGGCGGCCGTCATCGTCAGAACTGGCGATGGGGCCCTCGGTGCATCGTCGGACGTGACGATGGTCGACCATGGCCCGGACATGGCCAGCCTCGCCGGAGATGACGATGCTGCAGCTCGACGTAGCGCGCGAAAGAAAGGCCGATCTCATGCCGTGGCCAGGGCATCGAATTGAACTGTTGTATGTTGTAGCACGCTACAACATACAACACCTGCCTATTGATTGACACTTGAGGGGCGCAGCGTTTTAGCCGCTAAAAAGAACCGGCCGGAGCTGACCGCCCTTCTGGCGTACAACTCGGCCGCAGGCCGACCATCGGCAAGGACTTGGCGTCGCCCTAAAGGGCGGCGGCAAGTGCCTCGCCTAGTGGATGATCTTGGAAGATCATGGATGGAATTTGCGGACTAGCCGCAAGCCCGCGCCGTTGCTCTGTTTTCCGGTTTGAGGCGGGGAACGTTGCTACGGGTGAAGGGGAACGTTGCTACGGAGCTTGGGGAACGTTACTACGGGCTTCGGCCTGCCAATTTCCCACTTCCCTGCCGCATACTCGCTGACCTTCCATCCCACGGTGGCAAGCTCGGCCAGAGCCTTGCGGGCCTTCTGGCGGCGCTTCTTCATGGCCTCGGCGTTCGCCTGGTCCGGCCAGACATAACCGGAAAGGGTATCCAGTTCCACACGCCCGGCTTTGCCCGGATCGATCCAGCCGCATAGCCGCTGGTGAATCAGACGGGCCGGGTCAGTCTGTAGCGCCCGCACCTCGGCCATCTCGATGCGGGTATACGGGCGACGCCCAAGAATCGCCTCTGCAATCTGAGGGTTCAGCGCGACGAATAGCCGCCCGTCCTCCTCGTCGAAGGCGTAGCTCATCAGATGAAAAGACCTTTGCCTGCTCCCCTTGGTGACGACCACCGTCACGTTTGCCATGCGCAGCAAGCTCGCCTTGATCGCCCTGATATTGTCGCCGCCATCGGTCAAGCCGATTTCGCCTAGCAGGCTGGTCATACTCTCTCTCACGACCAGCGCATCCTGCCCTACCGCGTCGAACTTCGGCTCAAGGAATAGACGGAGTTGCTTCGGCAAGTCCGCTGTTGGCTCTGGCGTCAGGATGATGCCCTTCGGCCCTCCAAGAGCCACAAGACCTTGCAGCAGCCGCATGTCATCAGCACCAAGAGGCTCGAATCCGACGAACCGCGCTAGTTCATTTTCGGCGTAGTGATACGTCACATCGAGCTTGAGCTTCTTCCGTTCGCCGCGCTTGAGACTGCGGAACAAGCCGGGGACCAAGCAGTGCATTGGATCGTGCCTGGCATGGGTGAGGTCAAAAGCCATCGCCTCGCCTCCGACCGTCACGTCCCTTTTCCTCATTCCGGCTGGCCTCATACAGCTCCACCGGCACCAGCACGCCGCCGGCGTGCCGCATGTACCAGCGATCAAGCGGCGTGGCGTCGTAGTTCTGCTTGCTGACGCCGAAACGCACGAAGAAGCCGCGCCGCTCATCGCCGATGGGTTGCCGGTCATGGGCGCGGTCGCTGAGGCGCTTCGCCTCGTCCTCAGTCATGCGGGCGACGTAACCGCACCACCTGGCGTTGTCGATCAGCGCGGACGCGCCACGCGCGGCCTGCTGCTGGTCGGTCTGCCCTTCGCGGGCGCTTCCTTTGCTGACGTGGTGCAGGTAGAGCACGGATGCGCCCGTGGTAGCCGCGACCTGCTCCAGCACGGCCACGAGGTGGGCCATGTTGCCGTTGCTGTTCTCATCGAGGGCGTGGATGCGGCTCAGGGTGTCCAGCACGATCAGCCTCGCCCCGGCGCTGTACTCGATGACGCGGCGCAAGTGAGCCTCGTCCATGACGTTCAGGCGCTTGCCCATGATCGGCTCAAGCACGAGGTTCTCGGCGATGGCTTGGCGGGCTGTATGCCCGAGGTGCTGGCCGATGGCGTGAATGCGCCGGACAAGCGCGGGCGGCGGGTCTTCCCCGGCCAGATAGACCACGCGCCCGGTGTGTGCGGGGGCAAGGCCCACGAGGTCGCCGCCGGCAACGCTGCATGCGATGCTCATGGCCGCTTCCAGCGCCCAGAAGCTCTTACCCGTGGCTCCTGGAGCAACGAGCGCACCGACGGTTCCCGCAAGGAAGCGGCGCGCGTCAAGCTACTTGTCGCCTCTGTCACGCAGCAATCGGCTGAATGTCTCCTCGGCTCACAGCCGTTGTGACCACAGAGTCGCGTTCAGGGTTGAGGGTAACGGCCCGGATGTGCGACCAGTCGCGTGTGCCG
>JACRNC010000018.1 GCA_016219375.1 Burkholderiales bacterium | reverse complement strand
GGTACGGTTCATCCCCACGCGCGTGGGGAACGCCCGGTGGGCCATGTGTTCGTCGGCTCGGACAACGGTTCATCCCCACGCGCGTGGGGAACGCGATGAGCCGCATACGCACCATCAAACCAGAGTTCGGTTCATCCCCACGCGCGTGGGGAACGCAGCAACGAACGCCCTCGCGGATGCACCCAGCCCGGTTCATCCCCACGCGCGTGGGGAACGCTACTGGCTGGCGTCGAAATCGTCGCCGGGCTACGGTTCATCCCCACGCGCGTGGGGAACGCCTCGCCGGCGAGCGTGGAGGCGAAGGGGGTTTCGGTTCATCCCCACGCGCGTGGGGAACGCTCCGCGCACGCGGATGTAGGGCTTGTCGCACTCGGTTCATCCCCACGCGCGTGGGGAACGCTCTCGCCGAATCCTGCTGGGCCTGGGGTCAGGACGGTTCATCCCCACGCGCGTGGGGAACGCCGTCAGATAGCCGGTCTTGAGCAGCACGCCGTCGGTTCATCCCCACGCGCGTGGGGAACGCCTGGGGAACCTCCACGGCAATCACGGCCGGGGCGGTTCATCCCCACGCGCGTGGGGAACGCACTTCCTCTAACCCGTTGATATACCGAGCGTTTTCGCCACACCGATTTTCTACCAACCGGCCAGGCTGATTTCGACTTGTTAAAGAGCTACGTGCTCTCGGGCCAGAAGCTCACGAGGCGAACGCCGTCGAACTCGGCAGGCATGCGGCGGTTGCGGCCGATGGTCTTGAAGTCGAAGCCCGCCTCGGCGGTGGTGGACGACCACACCATCACGGCGTTGCCGTCTTCGATGCCCTCGCAGACCTGGTCCCAGATGTGCTCGCGCACCTTCTTGGAATAGGTACCGACATAGACGCCTGCGCGGACCTCCAGCAGCCATACCGCGAGCCGTCCGCGCAGGCGGGGCGGGGCGTTCTCAAGAACGATGACCAGCATCGCCGAGACTGTCGGGATTGGGCAGGGCGGGCGCCACAGCGTCGGGCGGCGCCTCTGGCTTGGGGATCTCGCCGGCGGCCAGCACGTCTTCGATGTCCGGGATGATGCGCTCCAGCAGCTTGCTCTGGCGGAAGATGTCCCGGCAGGCATGGCGAACCGCGCGCTCGGGGTTGTGCGGGGCATCTGCGGCGATCTTGAAGGCCACCGGCACGACGGTGTCGAACTTGTAGAGGTCGGCGATGTCGTAGACGAAGGACAGCGGCTTGCCGGTGTGGATGAAGCCCACCGCGGGTGCGTAGCCCGCCGCCAGCACGGCGGCCTCCGTCACGCCATAGAGGCAGGCCGTGGCGGCGGACAGGCAGCGATTCGGGATGTCGGCCGCGTCCCATTCCTGTGCGTCGTAGTCACGACCGGACCACTTGACGCCGAACTTCTGCGCAATGAGCTGGTAGGTGCGCCGCACGCGGGCGCCTTCGATGCCGCGCAGCTGCTCCACGCTGCGCCGCGCGGGCGGCTCCTCGCCGAAGCGCAATGCATACATCTTGCGCACGACCTTGAGCCGCAGCCCCTCGTCCAATGCGAGACGCGCCTGGTAGAGCAAGCGGTCCGACCGCGCTCCGCCCGGCTGGCCAGCGGAATACAAGCGCACGCCAGCTTCGCCTACCCACACCAGCAGCGTGCCCACCCGGGCAGCCAAGGCGGCGGCGCGGTGCGACACGCGCGTGCCCGGCTCCAGCATGATGCAGGCCACCCCGCCAACGGGGATGTGGGTGCGCACGCCGGTGACGTCGACGACCACGAACGCGCCGTCGAGCATGTCGATCTCGCCGCGCTCGATGAAGATGACGGACAGCCGCTCCTTGATGGGCAGCGGCTTCAGCGGGGGCAGCAGGCCGCTCATGTGTCAAGCCTTGGCATGCCGCGCGGGCTCACACCAGGCGTCTGACCAACAGCAGCCCACAGCCGAAGGCCTTGGCATGGCCAATGCCCTTCAGCAGGACGGCCTTGAACTTCTCCGGATCGGTGACGAGCAGCTCGCCGCTGAAGTCGATGCTGGTGAACTTCACGGCGCCCTTGATGCGGTGCTGCACATAGGCATCCGCCCGCAGCTGGGCCTCGTCCAGTTGGAAGCCGCACGCCTCGGCGCGCTGGGCCAGCCATCTGTAGCCAGCCGCATGGACGATCTCGTAGAGCGGCGGGCGTTCGCTGCGGTCCCACCTGGACCACTGCTCCAGACCCCGCTCCTGCAGCAGGCGCCGCTTCTCGTCCATCACCACGTCATGGCGCCGGCCTTTGCCGTCTGCCGGGCGGCTGACCACCGCATTGGCCCGCAGGTCGAAAGCCAGACGCTCGCCTTTGGCCAACTCCGGGTCATACGGCCTGCATTGCAGGGACCACCCCGGCTGCGGCTGCACGGGATGCCGCTTGGAGACCACGTAGTAGCGCGGGATGCCGTCCGCCTCGCGGCGGCGATAGATGAAATCACGCGCCGTACCGGCCTCGGCCGGGAACCAGCGCCACAGCCACTGGTGCTCGGCATACGGATCGGTCAGGTGCGCGCGGGCGGCCACACGCTCCTGCCCCGGCTCAGGAAGGATCAGGCTGAAGTACATCGTCTCCCTCGGCGATCTCAATTTGTTCTGGCGCCGGCGGCTGCAGCCTGTGCAGGTGCTCCATGCGGTCGGCGAACTGCCAGCCGCGGCGGCGCAGCACGCGGTCCTTGCGCGTGACGCTCAGGTCCGGCGCGGCGCCCATGTGCGGGCTCATGGCGTCGTCCCAGGCCAGCGCGTCGATGGGTGCGGGTAGCGGCAGGCGGGCGCGGCCCCGCTGGTCGTGAGCGGCCGCAATGCGCTCGGTGATGGCGCGCAGGTAGGTGTCGAAGGCGCTGCACACGGTGTCCGCCTGCACAAGCTCCGGCGCCAGCGGTGCCGACGGCGGACATGACTTGCGGCCGAGGTAGAGCACATAACGCGGCTGCTGCAGCGCCTGCGCGAGCGCGTTCAATGCGTGCGGGGCGCCGTCCAGTGCCTGGACCGCGACCACATACGCCACCTGCTGCCGGTAGTCGCGGCGCGACAGGATGGTGCCCAGCTCGGGCACCGTGAGCTCATCGCGCCGGGTGCGATGCGGGCGGCCCTTGAGCGCACTGCGCGGGGGCACCTGCGCCGTGTGGAAGTCGCGCAGCAGCCGGCCGTCTTGCTGGATGCCCACGGCAAAGGCATAGCCCTGCGCCATGCGCTGGATGGCGGGGTCGTCACGTTGCAGACCGAGAGCGGCGCACAGCAGCCCCACCAGCGCAGACTGGCTGGGGTGGCTCTGTGTGCCCCGGTTTTCGCCGACGGCCGGCTCGCCCCAGGCGGCGAGCTCGCCCTGGAGCTGGAAGACGAGCAGCTCCATGACCTCAGCCCTGGACGAAGGCGATCAGCTCGCTGAGCGAGCCCTGCGGGGCCTCGACGTCCAGCTCGTAGCGCGCATCCGCACAGGCGCCGTAGACGCGGTCGAAGCCGTCCTGACGCTTCTTCAGGGCGCGCTTGGCCGCCGCGACCATGCCGGTGCCGCCGCCACTGCCGTCATCGTCGCCGCCCGCGCCGGGGCGCACCGGGTCGACGAAGGCTTGCGACAGCGAGCGCGGCTGCTGCGCGCCCTTTTCTGCCAGCACGTAGCCGGCGTAGGCGCGCGAGGCGAAGCTGTTCTGCATGCCCGTTGGCGACACCTTGGTGATGGCCTCAACCAGCGCGGCCAGGCCCTTGGCGGCCAGCGCCTCGTCGCCGCCAAGGTTGGTCTTGAGCAGCTCACGGTCGATGCAGACGTAGAGGTAGTACAGCCCGGCGCCATAGCCGCGCTCGTCGATGTGGCCGGCGCCACGCGGGTTGATGTCGTCCACCGCGCTGAAGAAGTCGTCCTCCACCTGCGCCTTGTGCACCGTGAAGGCGTGCGAGACCTGGATCGCGGCCTCCACGTTGAACTGCGGCGCATCGGCCAGCATGCGGCCGAACATGGCGATGTCCACCGCCGAGCGAGGCTGGGTCAGCAGCGACAGCTCGTCCGCCTGCGGGGCGGACTTGCGCTCGGCGCAGGCCCGCGCCAGGGTCATGGCGGCCTCCCACTCCTGCGGGCTGATGTGGGCCAGCTGCTCGATCTGCAGGTCGGTGTAGGCGACGTCCGCCTTGTCGGCGCCCTTCTCCGCCTTGTCGGCCTTGTCGGCCTTCTCCTTCTTCTCGGCCTTGAGCTTGCCGAACTTCTCGGCGATGGCCCGCGCCCAGGCGCGGGCGTCCTTGTCCGGCGCACCAGCTGCCGTCATCGCCTTGTACAGCTCGGGGCCCAACTCCTTGGTGCGCGTGCCAATGTGGCCGGCGAGCGCCGTCTCGAACACGTCCGACGTGCGCCAGGCCCGCTTCTGGCTCTGCGAGGAGATGCGCAGCCGCAGCGCATCGCCGACCAGCGCGGTCTTGGGCCGGCCGGTGTCGTCGCGGTTGAGGTTGGACGGCGGATAGTGCGTGAGGACGTGGAGTTGAACGAAACGAGACATGGGCTCCCTCCGGATGAGAAGTGTCTTGATGGGTCGATGAAGAAGATGAGGCGGCTCAGGACGACTGCGGCCACTGGTAGCCATAGGCCCAACGCTTGCGCGTGGCGTCGCCCCAGTTGAGGAGGTCATTGGTCAAGGCCACCACGTTGACCCGGTGGCCCAACAGCGGCAGCACGCGGCGCAGGCCGACGAAGAGATCGTCGACATCCGTCGTCTCCAGCAGCCGGCGAAAGCGCAGCGGGCTGACCGGCGGGCGGTCGCTTTCCTGCTCCCGCTTGCTCATCAGCACAGGCAGCGAGGCGCCGCTGTCGTCGTCCTTGACGTGCGCCAGCAGGGCCGCGGCGATGGCCAGCCGGTCCTCCTTGTGGGCCGGCACCTGGCCTTCGGGCAGCACCTTGCACAGCATGCGGTGCAGCCGCTGGTAGGCGGGCGACATGACCACGCGGGTCACATCGGCCGCGCGCTTGAGCTCGGCCCGGCCGCCCTTGTCGTCGGCCAGTTCGGCCCACCACTTCACCAGCATCTCGCCGGCAGCGTTGTCACGTTTGATCTCCAGTTTCATGCTCCCTCCTTGCTTGCTGCAGCACCGCTCTTGCGTGCGGCCGTACCGGGGCCGCGACGCGATGCAGGGATCTCCTTGACGGGCAGACGCAGCGCCTGCCGGATGGCCTTGCCGTTGAGCGCGGCGCGCAGACTGCGGTAGGCCGTTGCGATGCGATCCGGATGCTGGCGCTCGACGTTGCCCGCGCCCACGTATTGGTGATCGAAGAGATCCCGCGCCGCGCGGCTCAGCGTGGCGAGCCAGCGCTCTGCCGTGGCGGTGGCGTCATGCTCCAACCCGGACCGGGCGGACTCGATGCGCTCGCGCACCAGGCGATAGAACGGCGCCTCGGTCGCGGCCCAGAAGCTGGCGGTGATCTGGCCCAGGTCGCCGCGGGTGTCGCCGGGAAACCAGGCGGCCGCCACGGCCGCGCGCAGGCAGCGAGCGGCCTGCTCCGCACCCATCACCCAGGCGCCGACGTCCTCGGCCACCATCAGCCGCTCTTCCTCGTCGCATTGCGGCAGTCCAAACAGCGGCAGGCGGGACTCGTACCAGCAGCGGGGCTTCATGTTGTCCATGTCGTAGCCCGAGGCCCAGATGGACAGATCGACACCCAGGTCCGTCCACTTCAAGGCCGTCTCCACCGCCTTGGCGGGGCGCACTCGACCGTTGTCACGCGCCATGCCCAGCACCCAGCCGACCCAGTGCCGGTAGCCCAGGCCGTCGGGCTGGGGGTGGACGGGCAGCCACTCGTCCTTGGCCTGGTAATAGGGGGAAAGCGGGTGCGCCCACGGGCCTTTGTAGTTGAGGCCCTGGGGCCGCGTGATGTAGCGCGTGAGGAGCTTGTCGCCAGGGCGTCCGCACAGGTCGCAGTCGCCGCTGGCCGTCTGGTCAAAGTCCAACCGGATGCGGCGCGGCATGGCCCACCACACATGCGCAGGATGGACGGCCAGCGGCGCCGTCTGCCCCCCTTCGGGCTGGATGGCGGCGACCTCGGCCAGCCAGGGGAAGCTGAAGTGGGGCGCCGTCTTGCCGGCATCACCGCAGGCACTGAGGAAGGCGCCGCGCTGCTGCACATTGAGCCAGACGTCATGCCAGAGGCTGCGCGGCGCCATGCACGTGACCAAGGTGGTGAGCGGCCCACCGCCCCGCAGCCCGGTGCGGTTGCCGGCCCCGCCCGCGGGCGCGTTGATCTGCAGGGTCAGCAGCGCCATCACCGCGCAGCACGGGCAGAGCTGGCGCACCCGGCCGCGTTTGATGAAGTGGTCGGCGTTGTTCTTGATGCCGTTCTCGCCCGGCGAGTCGATCAGCAGGTTGGCGATGGAGGCTGTCTCGGCAGCGGCAAAGGGCAAGTCCTGCATGAAGCGGGGCCCATCGCCATCGGCCTCGAAGGCGGAGCGGATGGGCGCACACCACTCGCGCAGCGTGTCGATGCCGGGCGGGTTGGCGAACAGGCGCTTCCAGGCGGTGGCCGTGTCGACCGGCGTGACGGTCTGCAGCAGCCCGACCAGGGCCGTGTGGCCGGCGACGTTGAAGTCACCCCGGTCGGCGTCGACCCCCACCACATTCGGGTCGCTCAAGGCTTCCAGTGGCGTGGCCCAGGCCCGTTCGCCGGAGCGTCGGCGAACGGGCAGCCACGGTGCGTCCAACAAGTTCATGTTGGCTTTCCTCCCTCGTCGTTTTTGACAGCGTTAGCGAAAGCATAGCGCCCCGCTCTTCACTTAGAAAGTGTCCTGTGTGCTGGAAGCATTAAGGACATTCCCTTGCATCTTCGGCCGCCTTGTGCGCCGCGTCAAGACGCCGACCCCTACACTGACTGTTCACTGCTTCCCCCCGGGGATGAACCGTGTCCTGTGTGAGGGAAAACCCGTTCCCCGCGCCAGCGGGGCGAGCCGGCGGCCAATGACCGCCGGCTCATCTGTCTTGGTCTGGCAGCAACCCCAGCCGGGGGTCATAGCGCCACGCCTTCCGCACCTCCTTGCCTTCGGGTCCGGCCAACGCCGACCCGGTCCAGTGCTCGTCGGCTAGCTCCAAAGCCAGCACCACGCTCCAGCGGCCGTGGCCGGGCAGCTCGTCCAGCACGCGCTGCAGTTCTTGCTGGCGCGTTGGGCAGGCGGGCTCGGCCGTTTTGGCGATCAACCGCTGGGCCAGCCGCAGGCTGCTGTAGGCCCAGGCCGCACGCGGCTTGTCGTGCACCGCCCAGGGCAGCAGGCGGTCTCCGTCCCAGCGGGCCAGGACGACGTCGGTGGTGGGCTCGCCCAAGCGGGAGGGCGTGGCGGCTTCGGCCCACCAGTCGATGGGGCCGCGGGTGTAGCCCTCCTCCAGCTTGATGCTGTTCTGCTGGCCCTGGCTCGCCTCGCTCTCATCGTCGCCTTCGGCATGCTGGGCGATCCTGGCCAGGCCCTCCGGCGCCACGGCCTGCTCGCCATACACCGCCTCGATGATCCGGCGCGCATCGCCCGGCATGCTGAGTTGCCCCTGCTGCAGCACGCGGGCGGTGTGCCAGAGCTGGGCATGGTTGGGGTAGACCTTGGCCGCCTTGGGCAGGTGGGCCTTGAACCAGTTGGCGGCGGGCTGCTCGCTCCACGCCGGTCCGAACACCCACAGGCAGGGCTCGCCCCGGCCGTCCACCGCGCCCGGTTGCGTGAGGCGGCTGCCCGCAGCATCACGCACATGGCGCATGAGGCGGCCGGCGCGTTGCAGCAGGCGGTCAATGGGCGCGAGGTCGGAGATGACCAAGTCCCAATCGGCATCCAGGGAGGCCTCTGCCACCTGTGAAGCGAGCACCAACTTTCCGGCTCGTTGTTGAGGAGCACTGCTCTTGCCGAATTGGTCGAGCACGAAGCCCTCGGTATCCAGCCGGTCGCGCAAGGCGAAGCGCGCATGGAAGACGGTGATGCGCTCCGGCGGCACATGCTGTGCAAGCAGGGCGTAGGCATCGAGCACATCGGCCACGGTGTTGCGCATCCAGCAGACGCAGCGGCCCGCCTCCAGCGCCTGCACGATGCCGCTGATCACTTCTTCAAGCTCGCTGACGTAGCGCACCTTGAGCTGGCGAACAACGTTGGGCCGGGTGTTGATGGGCCGCTCGTACGCCGCCGGCATGCCCGCATGCCAGGCGGTGACGAGCGGGAAGTCCTGCTCTAGCAGTGGCAAAGCCTTGCTGTGCCGCCCACGCGCAAACGCCCCCAGTAGCGACTGCTTCATGCGCTGCGGCAGCGTGGCCGACAGCAGGATGGCGCTGCCGCCTGAGCGGGCATGGAACTCCAGAACGGTCTCCAGTACGCGCTGCATGTACGGATCGCAGGCATGCACCTCGTCGACCACCAGCACCTTGCGGAACAGGCCCAGCAGGCGCACCGACTGGTGCTTGCTCTGCAAGGCCGCCAGCAGCGCCTGGTCCAGCGTGCCCACACCACCCGGGGCCAGCAGCGCGCACTTGTTGTGGTCCGCCAGCCAGGCCGCACAGCGGGCGGTGGCCGTCTCATCCTGCTGGCTGGGGTCGTGCTCCTCGTCGCCGGGCCGCAGGATGGAGTCGGCAAAGGCCTCCACCAGCATGCGCTGGCCATGCGACAGCACGAGGCTTGCCATGCCGGGGAACAGTCGTGCATAGACCTCGGCAATGCGGCCGTACATGGCATTGGCCGTGGCCATGGTCGGCAGGCCGATGAAGAAGCCGGAGGCCACACCCCGCGCCATCAGCCGATGCGTGAGCATGACGGCGGCCTCGGTCTTGCCGGCCCCCGTCACGTCTTCGAGCAGGTGGATCTGCGGCTGGTCGCTCAGCTCCACGGTCGCCGCCCAGTGCTGCAGCGGAGACGGCTCGGTGATCTGCGGGAAGAGCTCGGCGAAGCGCAGCTCGCCCACGCTGGGCATGGGCAGCACGCCGGCCGCATCCAGCGCCTGAGCGGCCTGCTGCTGCGCGCAGAGCCAGTAGTCCGGCAGCGACATGCCGCCTGCGCGATAGGGGAAGTGATCCTGGTTGGAGCCGATCCAGTCGGCCATCACGGCAAGACCCGCGAGCCACCAGGACAGCGCCCGGCTGGCCAGCTCCAGGTGCTCGACATCCGCGGACTCGAAAGGCGGCGGCTCGGGCAGAAGCAGCGCGCGGGCGACCTCGGCGAAGTTCGACGCCGCTCGTATGTCTTCCTCGTCGAAATGGTCGCGCGGAAACAGCCGCCGCTCCAGTGGCGGCTGGCCGTGGTGGCCGATGACGGCTCGTGCCCACCAATGCCAAGCTTCCATGGCATCAGCCGTCCGTGCGCCGAACCAGCCTTGTGCAACAGCATGTTTGGACAGCCGCTGCTTCCACAACAGCAGCCCGGTGCTGTCGTGCCGCACGCCTGGGCTGCCTTGCAAGCGTGGCTCGCGTCCCCGGAGCTCGTGGAACAGCTCGGGGCACTGGCCCTGGAAGTCCTCGCCGAACTTGCCGATGTCGTGCAGGGCCAGCCAGAAGGCCGGCCAGCCGATCAGGCGCTCGTCATCGGGCACCCCCAGCGTGTCAGCAATAAGCCGCCGCAGAGCCGGCGCGCGGCGCAGGTAGGCCACCGCGACAGCGGCCACATCCAGGCAGTGATAGGCGAGCGCATGATGCGCGTGCGCTGCCCCAGGCACGGGGCGCGCCTTGCCCCAGAAGCCTTTGACCCAATCGGCCATGAGCCCTCCCGTTTCGCCGCATTGTGTGGCGGCGCAAGGGCGTGTGACTGATCGGGATCAAGGGCGGCTGCGCGGGGCGCAGGCCGCCTTCGTGAGCTCATATGGCGGAGTGCTGGCTTTCTGACCCTCACGCCACCTTCGTGCAATTCCTCCCCCGCGCCTTGGCCTGGTACAGCGCCTGGTCCGCGCGCTCGATGGCCTGCTCCAGGGTTTCGCCGGGTTGGAACTCGGTGAGGCCGGCGGAGAAGGTGACCTTGACCTCGGGCTTTTGGACCAGCGGGCCTTCTTCCAGGGAGGCGCGCATGCGCTGCACGCCCTGGATGCCCTGGTCGCCGGGGGTGTCGGGCAGCAGGACGAGGAACTCCTCGCCGCCCCAGCGGGCGATGACGTCGGTCTGGCGCAGGTTCTTGCGCGCGACCTGGGCGAAGTGGCGCAGCACCTGGTCGCCCACGGCGTGGCCCAGGGTGTCGTTGATGCGCTTGAAGTGGTCCAGGTCCAGGATCACCAGGCTGAAGCTGGCGCCGCTGCGCTCCAGGCGCTGGATCTGCTGGGCGATGACCTCCAGCATGTAGCGGCGGTTGTACAGGCCGGTGAGCTCGTCGCGGATGGCCATCTCCTGGATGCGCATGAAGGCGTCCTCCAGCTCGGCCTTCTGGCTCTTGAGGCGGTGGCGCATGGCGCTGAGCTGGTCGCCCAGCACGGAGATGACGGGCAGCGTGGTGGCCACGAGGATGAAGTGGGCCAGCTCGATGCCGGCGGGGTAGTCCTCGGGGCTGCTGACGGCCATGATGCTCATGACCACGGCCATCAGCGCCACGGCATACAGGTAGCTGGCGCGGCGGCCGGCGGCGTCGAGGTTGAAGATGCCGAAGACCAGCGTGAGTGCCAGCAGCATCATCAGCGCGCCGCGCAGCGGGCCGCAGATGGAGTAGGCCGCGGCGATGAGCGTGATGGCGCCGAAGATCTGCGGCAGCGTGAGCGCCGGGTCGCGGCTGCGCTGGTTCAGGCCGCTGCGCAGCCAGGCGTAGATGAAGACGACCCAGGTGGCCAGCGCGATCTGCAGCGGGCGCACGGGGCGGGGGTCCACCATGCCCTGCTGGGAAACGTATTCGGTAAAGCCGATGCACACCGCATAGACCAGCATGGAGGTCATGGCGCGGGCGATGCGAAGGCGCTGGCGGCGGTCCGTGCTCAGGACAAGGTCGCCGAGCTTGTGCAGCCAGCGCGGGCCGCGCTCGGGCGGCGCGCCGGGCCGGTCGATGGCGGGGCCGGCCGCGTCAGGCGCATCAGGCACGTCAGGCGCGTCTGCCGTGGCCGACGGGCCCCATGCACCACCGGCCGCGGCAGCGGCAGCGGCGTCGCCCGGGAGCGGGGCCGACGGCGGGCGGGCGGCGGGGTCTTGCGGAGTAGCGGCGGTGGCCATGCGGGCGGCAGACGGGATCGGGCGGCAGGTGGGTCGGCAGATCGTCAACAAGGGGCCGTCGTGCGGCCGGGGCCGGAAGGCGGCGCCTGCATGGGTTGCCGGCGGGCCGCCTGTGCGGTCTATCGGCGCAACGGGCGCGGGACTTTAGGCAGCGCCGGCGGCGCGGACTTGCCCGGCGGCGCCAAGCGGCTGCGGGTTGACCCGCGGGCGGTGCCAAGCAGGCGGGGTGCCGCTGCGGCGGCCTGCACCGCAGCCGCGGGGGTGGCCGGGCGCCAGCGCCGCCAGAGCCGCGCGCAGGCGGCGCGGGAGCGACTCACCACGGCGCACCAGGGCGCTAACTCCGGATCGGTGGCTGGCGTCGGTACGCAAGCGGGCGCCCCAGGTCAGCCGACCTGGGTGCGGCTGCGGCCGTGGGCCTTGGCGCAGTAGAGGGCGCGGTCGGCGCGCTCGATGGTGGCGTCCAGCGCCTCGCCGGGCAGGTAGGCGGTCAGGCCGGCGGAGAAGCGGATGCGCAGGCTGGGCACGCTGGCCGCGCCGGGGTGGTCCAGCAAGTGGTCGCGCAGGCGCTCGACGGCCTGCCTGGCGCGCTCGGTGTCGCCGTCGGCCAGCAGCAGCAGGAACTCCTCGCCGCCCCAGCGGGCCAGCACGTCGGCCTCGCGCAGCACGGCCAGGGCCTGCTGGGCGAACTGGCGCAGCACCTCGTCGCCCACGGCGTGGCCGTGGGTGTCGTTGACGTGCTTGAAGTGGTCCAGGTCCAGGATGGCCACGCAGAAGCGGCTGCCCGAGCGCGCGGCGCGCCGGCGCTCCTGCTCCAGCACCTCCAGCATGTGGCGGCGGTTGAAGAGGCCGGTCAGGTCGTCGCGCGTGGCCAGCAGCTGGATGCGCTCCAGCGCCAGGGCCAGCTCGTCCTTCTGCGCGCGCAGCCGGGCGCGCATGCGGGCCAGCTGCGCCGCCAGGGCCGACACGGTGGGCATGGTGGTGGCGGCCAGCACGAAGTTGGCCACCTCCAGCTCGACGCTGTAGTGGTGCGGCTCGGTGAAGATCTTGTAGACGATGGTCGCGCCCAGCAGCACTACGGAGTAGGCGCTGGCGATGCGCGCGCCGCGGGCGTCCAGGTTGAAGGTGCCGAACATCAGCACCAGGGCCAGCAGCATCATGGTGGAGCCGTGGATGGGCCCGGTGATGGCATAGGCGCCGACGATCCAGGTGAGCGCCGAGAGGATCTGCGGCAGCGTCAGCGCCGGCTCGGCGAAGCGCTGGTTGAAGCCCGAGCGCAGCACGGCATAGAAGACGAGGATGTTGGCAACGATCAGGCCCGACAGCACCAGCGCCGGGCGCGGCTGCATGAAGTCGGCCCACACCGCATAGCCCATCAGCGCCACGCACACCAGATAGGCCTGCGCGGCCAGCAGCGAGCGCGACACGCGCAGGCGCTGCCGGGGGTCGCGGCCCAGCAGCAGGTCCGCCAGCGTGGGCGGGCCGGCGGCAGGCAGCAGCGGCGCGGGCAGGGTTTGCGGATTCATGGCGGCGGTGGCGCGCGCCCGCAGCGGGCGGGCTGGCGTTCCTCGGGTTTCGGCGGCTGCGCGCCAGGGTTGAGCCCGCTTGTGCCCGTATGCGGCGTTCAAAGGCCTTGAAATGCCGCGTCAACCGTGATGAACCGCCGGTTTTTCACGGCGGCGCATCATGCGTGCCATCACAACAAGCCGCGGGCGGCCGGCGCGTCGATGCCGGCACGGCCCGCGGTGCCACGACCTTGCATGGAGGGCCGCCGCATGAACCGCATCCCCACCCGCAGCCCGGCCGGGCGCTACGGGCCCGTTGCCGTGCTGCTGCACTGGGTACTGGCCGCGGCCATCGTCACCGCCTTCTGCGTGGGCCTGTACATGGCCGACCTGCCGATGTCGCCGCAGCGGCTCAAGCTCTACAACTGGCACAAGTGGGCCGGCGTGGCCATCCTGGCGCTCTCGGCCCTGCGGCTGCTGTGGCGGCTGACGCACCGCGCGCCGCCGCTGCCCGCGGCCATGCAGGCGGCCATGCCCGGCTGGCAGCGCACGGCCTACCACGCCACGCACGGGCTGATGTACCTGTCCTTCTTCGCCGTGCCGCTGACGGGCTGGGCCTACAGCTCGGCAGCGGGCTTTCCCATCGTGTGGTTCGGCGTGCTGCCGCTGCCGGACTTCGTGCCGCACGACCGCGCGCTGGCCGAGGCGATCAAGCCGCTGCATGAGCTCTCGGCCTTCGGCCTGGCCGGGCTGGTGGTGCTGCACGTGCTGGCGGCGCTCAAGCACCAGTTCATCGACCGCGACGGGCTGATGGGGCGCATGCGGCTGGGGCGCTGATGGCCCCGCCCGCCCTGCTCTGCCCGCCCTGCCCCACCTTGACGCCGACGGCCCGCCCCGCCCGATCCAGCCCACCTCAGCCGTCTTCAGCCCGACCCACCCGACCTTGCATTCCGAACGCATGACCCGCCACGAGACGCGCCACCCCACCCGCGGCATCGGCCACTCTTCGGCTGGCTTGTCTGCCCGCCCCGCGGCCCACCCGTCCGCCCTGGCGCAGACGCTGGCGGCAAGCCCCCGCGCCGGCCGCGCCGCCGCGCTGGCACTGGGCGCGCTGGTGATGGCCACCGCCTGGGTGATCGCCGCGCCCGCCCGGGCCCAGGCCACCGCACCGGCCACGGCCCCGGCCCCGGCCGCGGCCAAGCCCCCCGCCAAGCCCACTGCAGCGGCCGCACCGGCGGCCAGGCTGGTGCCCGCCTCCAGCCAGGTGCGCTTCGTCACGCGGCAGATGGGCGTGCCGGTGGAGGGCCACTTCAAGCGCTTCGATGCGCAGATTGCCTTCGACCCGCGCCAGCCGCAGGCGGGCAAGGTGAGCTTCAGCGTCGATCTGGCCAGCGCCGAGATCGGTGATGCCGGCACCACGGCCGAGCTGAAGAAGCCCGACTGGTTCGACACCGCCCGCTTTCCGCGCGCCACCTTCACGTCCACCGCGATCAAGGCCGCCGGCCCGGGCCGGTATGAGGTGGCCGGCAAGCTCGCCATCAAGGGCCAGGTGCGCGACATCGTCGTGCCGGTGGCGCTGGCCCGCTCCGGCGCCAACCAACTCGCCACGGGCAGCTTCACGCTCAAGCGCCTGGCCTTCGACATCGGCGCCGGCGAATGGGCCGACCCGTCGATGGTGGCCGACGAGGTGCAGGTGGACTTCCGCCTGACGCTCACCGGCCTGCCCGGCTAGCCGCCATGCACGTGCCGCTGCCCCGCTGCAGACCGGCCGCGGCCCGGCATGTCGCGCATGGCTTCTCTTGTCGCGTCTCTTGTCGCGTCTCTCGTCGCTTCCCTGGTCACCTTCATCCTCGACGCTTTCCTTGCGTCCTTCTCCGCCGCCGGCCCCTGCCGGCATCCCCTTCGTCGATTCCTCACCCGCCCCACAGGAGCCCGTCCATGACCCGTCCGACCACCGTTGCCGTTCTGTCCGCTGCCGCCGCCGCGCTGCTGTCCACCGCCGTGCAGGCCGCCCCGGCCAGCTACAGCGTGGACCCCAAGCACACCTTCGTCACCTTCGAGGTCAAGCACTTCGGCACGTCCACCAACCGAGGCCGCTTCGACAACACCAAGGGCGCGGTGACGCTGGACCGCGCAGCCAAGACCGGCCGGGTGGAGG
The DNA here is from genome assembly GCA_016219375.1 of Burkholderiales bacterium. GTDB lineage: Bacteria > Pseudomonadota > Gammaproteobacteria > Burkholderiales > Burkholderiaceae_C > Aquabacterium. The sequence continues at coordinate 37,157 of JACRNC010000018.1, read as the reverse complement.
TGACCATCGACACCACCGCCATCAATACCGGCACGCCGGCCTTCGACAAGCATCTGAAGGAAGGCTTCTGGAACGCGGCCAAGTACCCCACGGCCACCTTCGTCGGCGACAAGTTCAGCTTCAGCGGCGACAAGGTGACGGAGGTGGCCGGCCAGCTCACGCTGCACGGCGTGACCAAGCCGGTGACGCTCAAGGCCAACGGCTTCAACTGCTACGAGAACCCGATGCTCAAGCGCGAGGTCTGCGGCGGCGACTTCGAGACCACCATCCAGCGCAGCGCCTTCGGCATCACCGAGCTGCAGGGCGCCGTGCCCGACGAGGTGCGCCTGGTGATCCAGGTCGAGGCGATCAAGCAGTAAGCCGCACGGCGCAGGCCTGGCACCGGCACCCGCCGGGTGCCCGCCTCCTTCCCGACGCCCGGCCTGGCCGGGCGTTGTTGTTTGCGAGCCGGCTTGGCCGGGCGTGTCGTTTGCGGGCCGGCCTGCGGCGCCCCAGCTCACCGCCCGCGTCGGTTGCGACCGCGCAGCGAGTGGCCCACACTCATGCTCACACTGATGGCCCACAAGGGACGGTGCACCATGCAGACCACGCTGACCATCGACGACGAACTGCTGGCCCGGGCACGCGCCCTGGCCGAGCCGGACATCGCGCCATCCGATCTGCTGCGCGAGTGCGTAGAGGCCTTCATCCAGCTGCAGGCGGCACGCCGATTGGCGGCCCTGGGCGGCCAGATGCCGGAGGTCGAGTTGGCCCCCCGCCGGCGCGACGAGATGCCAGCGTCATGAAGGTGCTGGTGGACACCTCGGTCTGGGTGCAGCACTTCAAGCAACGCAACGAGCACCTGGCCATGCTGCTGGAGGGCGGCTGGGTCGTGAGCCACCCCTATGTCGTGGTGGAGGTGGCATGCGGCACCCCACCCGATCGGCGCCAGGTCGTCGCACTGCTGTCGGCGCTGGCCCCCTTGCCGGTGACGTCACCGGCCGAGCTGCTGGCGCTCATCGAGCAGCGGCAGCTCGCGGGCCGCGGCTGCGGGCTGGTGGATGTGAGCCTGCTGGCGGCTGCGCTGGCTGGCGACGCCCTGCTGTGGACGCTGGACAAGCGCCTGCACACGGCGGCCAGCGAGCTGGGGCGGGCCTACCAAGCGGCGGCAGCGCACTGAGCCGGGCGCCGGCCGCGTCAAGGGCGCAGGCAGGCGTGCAGCACGGCCGTCAGATCCTCCGGGCTGAAGGGCTTGGCCAGGTGGCCCTGCATGCCGGCGGACAGGCAGCGCTCGCGGTCGCCGGGCAGGGCGCTGGCGGTGAGGGCGACGATGGGCACGGGCGGCTGGCCGCTGGCGGCCTCGGCGGCGCGGATGCGGCGCGCGGCCTCGAAGCCGTCCATCAGCGGCATCTGGCAGTCCATCAGCACCAGCTCGATGGGCCGGGCCGCGGGCGGCGGGCCGCCGCGCTGGCCGGCCTGCACGCGGGCGACGGCGGCGGCGCCGTCTTCCACCGTCTCCACCACGCAGCCCAGCTGCTGCAGCACCGCCTCGGCGACCAGGGCGTTGACCGGGTTGTCCTCGGCCAGCAGCACGCGCAGGCCGGCCAGGCTGCGGGGCCCGTGGTCAGCCTGGCCGGCCGGGGCGGCTGGGGGCGCACAGTCGGCTGCTGGGGTTGCCGACCCTGGCCCGCCGGGAGCTGCGGCCTGGCGCCGGGCCCGGCTGCCGGTGTCGGCGTCTTGATCCGTGCCGGCCACCCCGCCGCTGGTCACGGGGCTGCTCACGTCGCTGGTGACGCCGCTGATCACGCGCCCCGTGGTGCCGCTGGTCTGGGCCCCGTGGCCCCGGGTGCGCATCGTGGCTGCGGCGGCCGGGGCGGCGGCGGGCAGGCGCACGCTGAAGGTGAAGGTGGAGCCTTCGCCCGGCGTGCTGGTGCAGGCCAGGTCGCCGCCCATCGCACGGGCCAGCTCGCGCGAGATGGACAGGCCCAGGCCCGTGCCGGCGTGGCGGCGGCTGTCGGCGGCATCGACTTGGTGGAAGGCGTCGAAGATGCGCACCAGCTCGGCGGCCGGGATGCCGGGGCCGGTGTCCTGCACGGCGATCAGCACGCGGTCGGATGCAGGCGCGGCGGGGACCGCTGCCGCCGATGCAGCGGATGAAGCCGGGGCCAGGCCGGCCACGGCGGGCCCGCCGCGCGTGCGGCCCGGCTCGCGCCACACCGAGACCCGCACGCTGCCGCGCGGCGTGAACTTGACGGCATTGCCCACCAGGTTGTGCAGCACCTGGCGCACGCGGGCGGCGTCGCCACGCACGCGGCAGGGGCGGGGCACGCGCAGCCGGCAGCGCAGGGCCAGGCCCTTGTCGGCGGCGGCCACGGCGGACAGGGCCAGCACGTCGTCCACCAGCGCGGCCAGGTCGAAGGTCTCCTCCACCAGGGCCAGGCGGCCGGCCTCGATGCGCGAGAAGTCGAGCACGTCGTTGATCACCGCCAGCAGATGCTGGCCCGAGCGCTCCACCAGCGCCAGGCGGCGGGCCTCGGCCGCACCGCCGGGCGCGCCGGAGCCATCGGCCGGCCGCTCCAGCCGCTCGCGCACCTGACGCGTCAGGCCCAGGATGCCGTGCAGCGGCGTGCGCAGCTCGTGGCTCATCGTGGCGAGGAAGCGGCTCTTGACCGCGCTGTGGCGCTGGGCCAGCTGCAGCGCGTCGGCCCGCTCGCGGGCGATGCGGTCCGTGGTGTAGCGCAGGCTCAGCAGCTCCACCAGGTTGCGCTGCGAGCGCCGCGTCTCCAGCAGCAGCAGCACGGTGAACAGCAGCACCGCGCCGGCGCCGAAGGCACCGTAGCGGTCGCCGCGCTGGGTCATGTAGGCGGCCATCGGCAGCATCACCGGCAGCACGAAGCACACCGCCGCGCGCCAGTCGCTGTAGAGCGTGAAGGTGGCCAGCGCGGTGGCGCCGACCAGGCTGGCGGCGATGACGGCGGCAATGTCCACCCGGTCCAGCGGCAGCAGCCACCAGCCGGCCATGCCCCAGACCAGCGCATCGGCCGCCAGCATGATGATGAACAGCCGGTACCAGTGCGCGTGCTGCGCGTCGCGGCTGCGCTGGTAGAGCCGGGCATGCACCAGGCGCGGCGCGATCACCAGCAGCTTGGCCGCCAGCCACACCGCCACCTTGGCCGGCGCCACGGTGGACCACAGCAGCGCGCCCAGCACCACGGCAAAGCCGGCCGCGGCCCAGGTGGTCAGCCACATCTGGTCGAAGAGCATGCGCACCTGGTCGGCGCGGACCTGGCCTGCCAGCTGCGGGTCGGCCGACCAGCCGGCGGCGGTGCGAGCCGCATCAGCGCGGCCGGGCGGCGGCAGCGCCAGGCCAGGGCCGGTCGCAGGGGACGGTGGTGGGGAAGGTGCCGCAGATGGTGGTGCGGATGGCGGTGCGGCCGGCCCGGCGGCTGCCGCGCGCTGCGCCGGCGGCCCGGCCGGCGCGCTGCCTGCGGCGGGGCCGGTGTCGGAGGTGGGCGGGGCGGCAGCCGGGTGCATCGCCCGGGCTTCGGCGCCCGCGGCGCCGGCCTTGACCCGGGTCTGCACCCGGGCGCGTCAACTTTGCAACGCTTGCCGCGGCGCCGGCGGCGCCCGCCTCAACGGCTCAGCGCGCCGACTCGCGCGACGGCGTGCGCGGGATGGACACATTGGGCCGCTGCGGCCCCACCGGCTGCTGGCCAGCGCCGGTCAGCCGCGCCTTCTCGGCCAGGCCGATGCCGCGGTTGACGAAGTCGTAGCGGGCCACGCGGGCCACATCCACCTCGCCGGGCCGGTAGAGGCCCGCCTGCACCATCTGCTGATAGAAGGCGCGCACGCGCTCGGGGCGCATCGCGCCGATGCCTTGCGTCAGCGCATCGCCGCTGTCGACGATGCCCAGGTCGCGCATCAGCTGCACCGAGCGGGCGATGGTGTCGGCCGTCATCTCGGGGTTGTCGCGCAGGATGAGCGCGTCGGCCGCCCGGCGGTCACCGTAGAGGTAGTTGACCCAGCCGAGGACGGACGCGTCGATGAAGCGGCGCACCAGGTCCGGCTGCTTCTCAGCCATCTGGCGGCGCACCTCGATGGTGGTGGAGTAGGTCTGGTAGCCGTGGTCTGCAAGCAGGAAGGTCAGCGGCTTGAAGCCGCCGGCGCGCTCGATGGCGATCGGCTCCTCGATGGCATAGCCCTGCTGCACCGACTGCCTGTTGGCCAGGAACGGCCCCAGGTTGTAGGCATAGGGCCGCAGCTGCGCATCCTCGAAGCCATGCGCGGACTTCAGCCACGGCCACCACGAGAACTGCGCGTCCTTGGCCACATAGACCACCGGCGCGCGCGCCAGGTCCTTGAACTGCCGCACGCCGGAGTCCGGATGCGCGAACAGCGCCTGCGGATCCTTCTGGAAGAAGGACGCCACCACCACCACCGGCACGCCGTTCTTCACGTTGTCGAAGCTGTGCAGCAGGTTGCCGGTCATCAGGAAGTCCACCTTGCCCGCCGGCAGCAGCGGCCGGTTGTTCACCTGCGGCCCACCGGGGCGGATGGTCACGTCCAGCCCATAGCGCGCATAGGTGCCATCGGCCAGCGCCTGATAGAAGCCGCCGTGCGCGGCCTGGGCCTTCCAGTTGGTGGCCAGGGTGACGCGGTCGGCGGCGTGGGCGGGCAGGGCCGTCATGGCCACCAGCGCGGCAAGCGCAAGGGGGGCCCGAGGCAGGCGAGGACGGAAGCGGTGAGGCAGGTGGTTGCGGGCGGTCATGGCAGCGCGATGTCGGGTTCAGGCAGCGCCGGCAAGGATGGCACAGGCGCGCTGCGGCTGCCCTTGCGCGCTGCGGCTGCCCTCGCCCGCTGCCCCGGCCTGCCGTCCCTGAGCCCGGGCCTGCCGCGGCCCGCCCCTCAGCGCTGCGACTCGTGCCAGCGCCCGATCAGCCGGCGCGTGAGCGCGCGCAGCAGCAGGTGCACGGCGACACCGGTGGCCGACACCAGCACCAGGGCCGCGAACATCTTCGGGATCTCGGTGCGAAAGCTCGCCTCCAGGATGCGCGATGCCAGGCCCGTCTCGCGCCCGGCGGCGCCGGCGGTGAACTCGGCCACCACCGCGCCGATCAGCGCCAGGCCGCCGGCCACCTGCAGCCCGCCCAGGAAGTAGGGCAGGCTGGTCGGCACCAGCAGCCAGCGCAGCGTCTGCCAGCGGCTGGCGCGGTAGAGGGAAAACAGGTCGCGCAGGTTGGCATCCGCGCTGCGCAGCCCCGTCACCGTGCTGGAGACGATGGGGAAGAAGGCGACGATCCACGCGCACACCAGCATGGTGGCGAGCGCGCTGTCGGTCAGGATCAGGATGAGCGGCGCCACGGCGATCACCGGCGTGACCTGCAGCACCACCGCGAACGGCGCCAGCAGCCGCTCCGCGCGCGGCGACAGCGCGAACCATGCGCCCAGCAGCACGCCGCCGGCCACGGCCAGCAGCAGGGCCGCGGCCATGATGCGCACCGTCACCCACCAGCTCGCGGCCAGCGACGGGAAGTCTTGCACCAGGGCCTGTGCCACCACCCGCGGGCCGGGCAGCAGGTAAGGCGGCAGGTCGAAGGCGCGCACCGTCGCCTCCCAGCCGAGCAGGAAGACGAGCACCGCGATCAGCGGGCCCAGGGCGCGGCGCCAGACTGGCGATGGCGACGTGCTCACGGCTGCCCTGCACCCGCTGCGGCTGCGCCGGGCGAGCCGGGCGCGGCGGGGCTCGCGGCCAAGCCCTCGTCACCGCCCGCCGCCCGCAGGGCCGCCGACACGGCCGCGCAGCGCGCCGCGTAGTCCGCGCTGGCCCGCCAGGCGTCGTCGCGGGGCTGCGGCGGGGTCACGTCGATCACCGCCGCCACGCGCCCGGGGCGGGGGCTCATCACCACGATGCGCTCGGCCAGGAAGACCGCCTCCCAGACGCTGTGGGTGACGAACACCGCCGTGAAGCGCCGTGTGGCCCACAGCGCCAGCAGGTCGCGGTTGAGCCGCTCGCGGCCGATCTCGTCCAGCGCGGCAAAGGGCTCGTCCAGCAGCAGCGTGGCCGGCTGCGTGACCAGCGCGCGGGCGATGGAGGCGCGCATCTTCATGCCGCCGGAGAGCTCGCGCGGCAGCGCGGCCTCGAAGCCGGCCAGGCCGACCGCGGCCAGCTGCTCGCGCGCCGCGGCCCCGCGCTCGGTGCGCGGGCGGCGCTGCAGCCGCAGCGGCAGGGCCACGTTGTCCAGCACGCTGGCCCAGGGCATCAGCGTGGGCTCCTGGAAGACGAAGCCGATGTCGCCGCCGGAGCGCGGCCCGCTGTGGCCTTGCGCACGAGCCGGTGCACTGGCGCGCTCCAGCCTGCCGGTGCTCGGCTGATCCAGCCCGGCCAGGATGCGCAGCAGCGTGCTCTTGCCGCAGCCGGATGCACCCAGCAGGCAGGTGAAGCCGCCTGCGGGCAGGTCCAGGTCGATGCTGCTCAGCGCCAGCAGACCGCCGGGATGGCGCTTGCCGACGCCCCGCAGGGTGTAGGCCGGCGCGTCGACCCGCGGCAGCTGCGGCGTGCTCACACCCCGGCGCCGGCGCCGGTGCCGGTGCCAGTGCTCAGGGGCCCGCACACTGAGGCGACCACCTCGCGCACCGCCTCCACCGACCAGCCCACCAGCGCGCGGGCCGCGCCGGGGCGCGGCTCCAGCGCGGCGTCCACCTCGGCACCGATGGCCAGCAGGCGCTGCACCCGCGGCGTCTCGCGGGCCCAGTCCTCGGCCGACTGCGGCCGGGCGCGCACGAAGGCCGCCACGTCGGCGGACAGCCCCCAGGAGCGGCACAGCGCCGCGCCCAGCGCCGCGTGGCTGACGCCGAAGGCCTCGACCTCGGCCGCGATCACCGCCGCCTCGTCGGCCGCCGCGGCGGCCTCCAGCTCGGTGTAGCGCTGGCGGTCATAGGCATAGAGCACCGCGCGGCCACTCTCGGCAAAGAGGCCCGAGGTATGCGCCAGCCAGGCGTCCGTCTCGAGCCGGGCGGCCACGCGGCTCATGGCCAGGCCGCGCAGGCCGGCGCGGTCCCAGATGCGCTCGATCAGCGGCCCGGGCGGGAAGGCCGCGCGCAGACCCATCTCGAAGGTGATGCCGGCCACCTCGCGCATGCCCAGGTAGCGCACCGCCTCGTGCACGGTCTGCACGCGGTGCAGCAGGCCGAAGAGCGCGGAGTTGACGGTGCGCACGATGGCCGATGCGAGCGCCATGTCGGCCTCGATCAGCTCGGCCATCTCGCCCACCCGCGCGTCGTCCTGGTTCATCAGCAACGACAGCTTGACCAGCGTCTGCGGGCAGGCCGGGATGTCGATGTTCAGCGAGCGCAGCTGGGGGTCGATGCTCATGGCGCAGGCCACGGGCGCGCCGTGGCCAGGAAGGACGCAGGACCGAGCATGGTAGGGGCCTGCGCCGCCCGGCCGCAAGCCGGCAGAAAGCCGCGGGGCCGGCGCGGTCATCCAGAAGGCATCGCCGCCCCGCATGTGCCTGCGGCGTCCAGCGCGCCGCCGCCGCCGTGCCGGGCAGCCAGGGCGGCACGCTGGCGGCGGCGGGGATGCGGGTCGCGGGCGTTCAGTCCTTGCTGGACGACGACGACGTGCGCGTATCCGGCGGCGTCACCGTCAGGTCGTTGCGCACCGCGGCCACGCCGTCCACCTTGCGCGCCAGCGACACGGCGCGCTCGCGGGCCGTCTGCGACGGCACGGTGCCGGTCAGCGTGACGGCGCCGTTCTTCGTGTCCACGTTGATCGCCGTGGCCTGCACCGTCTCGTCCTTGATCAGTGCGGACTTGACCTCGGCCGTGAGCTTGGCGTCGTCGAAGGCCTGCGCGGTCTTCTCGGTGCCGCGCTCCACGGCGGCCTTGGCCTGGTCGGTGCGCTCGGCGATCGCCACCTTGGCCTCCTGCGCGTTCTGCTCGGCCGAGGCCTGGGCCTGGTCCACGCGCTCTTCCATGCGGGCGCTGGCCTCGCGGCCGGCTTCGCGGCTGTCGGCGATCGCCTCGTCGAGCTTCTGGCCCGGCGTCTGCGACACCTGCTCGTCGCGGCGCTCGCAGCCCACCAGGGCGGCGGCAGCCAGCACGCCGGCGATCACGGCCACGCCGGTCTTCTTGCTCCACGGAGTCTTGACGGTGGTCTTCATGGCGGTCTCTCCTGTCGGTCTTCCAAGGCTGGACCGGCGCCACGCACGCGGCGGGACACCGGCGGATGCTGGTCACTCTAGGCCGGTGGCTTGCGCCGGGCTGTCGTCCCGCTGCGAGCCGCGGCGTCATCCCGCACCGACGCGGCTGCGGGCGCATGCTGACAAGCGTGCTCCACCGGCCGCCCGTCACCTGCCCGCCTGCCACCGCAGCGCCAGCGCGCGCGGGGTGCATCCCCGGCATGCATCCCCGGCGTGCATCCCCTCACCAAGCACGGAAGACAAAACCCAAGCGCAGCCTGCGGTCTTGTGGACGCGCGCGTACCCTAGGCGGCCTCGCAACGGTTCCCCGGCGCGCCGGTGCAGCCTTCGTCCGGCCCGGCCGGCGCGCGATCCTTTTCCGCACACCTCAAGAAAGAACCCCATGCCGACCCTGTTCGACCCCATCCGCATCGGCGACCTCTCGCTCGCCAACCGCATCGTCATGGCCCCGCTGACGCGCAACCGCGCCGCCCCGGGCCGCGTGCCGCACGAGCTGTCCATCGAGTACTACCGCCAGCGCGCCACGGCCGGCCTGATCGTGACGGAGGCCGCGCAGATCAGCCCGATGGGCCAGGGCTATCTGGACACGCCCGGCATCTACAGCGACGAGCAGATCGCCGCGTGGAAGCGCGTGACGGACGCCGTGCATGCCGCCGGCGGCAAGATCGTCATCCAGCTCTGGCACGTGGGCCGCATCTCGCATGTGTCGCTGCTGCCGGGCGGCGCCGCACCCGTGGCGCCGTCGGCCATCCGCGCCCAGGCCAAGACCTTCACCACCGAAGGCTTCGTCGACGTCTCCGAGCCCCGCGCGCTGGACGCCGAGGAGATCCCGCTGATCGTGCAGGACTACCGCGTGGCCGCGCGCAACGCCATCGCGGCCGGCTTCGACGGCGTGGAGGTGCATGCGGCCAACGGCTACCTGCTCGACCAGTTCCTGCGCGACGGCTCCAACAAGCGCGACGACGACTACGGCGGCTCCATCGAGAACCGCGCCCGCTTCCTGCTGGAGGTGATGCGCGCCGTGACCGAGGAGATCGGCGGCGGCCGCACCGGCATCCGCCTGTCGCCGGTCACCCCGGTCAACGATGCAAGCGACAGCAACCCTCAGCCGCTCTTCAATCACGTCGCCGAGCAGCTGGCCCCGCTCAAGCTGGCCTACGTCCACGTCATCGAAGGCCAGACCGGCGGCCCGCGCGACATCGCCCCGTTCGACTACCAGGCCCTGCGCCAGCGTTGCCAGGCGCCCTGGATGGTCAACAACAACTACACCCGGCAGATGGCGCTCGACGTGGTCGAGAAGGGCGAGGCTGACCTCGTCGCCTTCGGCCGCCCCTTCATCGCCAACCCCGACCTCGTGCGCCGCCTGCGCGAGGACCAGCCGTGGAACGCGCTCAAGCCCAAGCTGCTCTACGGCGGCGGGGCGGAGGGCTACACCGACTATCCGACGCTGGACGCGGCCTGAGGCGGCTGGCCGCGGGGCGGGGCGGGCTGTTGGAGGCCCAGGCGTCGCCGCCACGCGGCCAGGTGCGCGAACGTCACGCGCCCGCGGGCCGGGCAGCCGCTGACGGCGTTGACGCCAAGCCGCCGCTGCCTTGGACCGCTCAGAAGTAGGCACCTGGTGTTCCGCATCGCAGCACACAGGCCCGATGCGCAGACGGGCCGGCTTTTCCGCGTTACGCTGTCGGCCTTCACCGCCGCCGGCCACCGGCGCCCCAACGAGGAGACCCCATGCAGCAACGCGAGCAGCTCTACATCAACGGCCGCTGGACGGCCCCGCACGGCGCCGGCCGCATCGACGTCATCAATGCGTCGACGGAGGCGGTCATGGGCCGCATCCCGGAGGGCGATGCGCAGGACGCTGACGCCGCCGTGCGCGCTGCCCGCGCCGCCTTCGACGGCTGGGCGGCCACGCCGCCGGCCGAGCGCGCGGCCTTCCTGCAGAAGATCGCCGAGGGCTTGAAGGCCCGGCAGGCCGAGCTGGCGCAGCTGATCGCCGGCGAGCTGGGCATGCCGCTCAAGCTGGCCAGCATGATCCAGGTGGGCACGCCCATCGCCAACTTCGGCTACTACGCCAAGCTGGCCACGAGCCACCAGTGGGAAGAAAAGGTCGGCCACTCCAAGGTGGTGAGCGAGCCGGTCGGCGTGGTGGCCGCCATCACGCCCTGGAACTACCCGCTGCACCAGATCGCGGCCAAGGTGGCGGCGGCCCTGGCAGCCGGCTGCACCATCGTGCTCAAGCCGTCCGAGGTGACGCCGCTCAATGCCTTCGTGCTGGCCGAGGTGATCGACTCGGTGGGCCTGCCGCCGGGCGTGTTCAACCTGGTCTCGGGCACCGGCCCGGTGGTCGGCGAGGCGCTGGTGGCGCATCCCGAGGTCGACATGGTCTCCTTCACCGGCTCCACCCGCGCCGGGCGGCGCATCAGCGAGGTGGCCGCGGCCACCATCAAGCGCGTGGCGCTGGAGCTGGGCGGCAAGTCGGCCTCGGTCATCCTGCCCAGCGCCGACTTGGCCGCGGCCGTCAAGGGCACGGTCAACGCCTGCTTCCTCAACAGCGGCCAGACCTGCTCGGCCCACACCCGCATGCTGGTGCACGAGTCGCAGTACGAACGGGCGGCCCAGCTGGCGGTGGAGGCGGCCGCGCGCTTCACCATCGGCGACCCCTTCGGTGAGACGGCCAAGCTCGGGCCGCTGGTCTCGGACGTGCAGCGGGAACGTGTGCGCGGCTACATCCGCAAGGGCATCGAGGAAGGCGCCGAGCTGCTGTGCGGCGGCGCCGATGCGCCCGCCGACCTGCCCACCGGCTATTACGTGCAGCCCACCGTCCTGGGCCGCGTCAAGCCCGACGCCACCGTGGCGCAGGAGGAGATCTTCGGCCCGGTGCTCAGCATCCTGACCTACCGCGACGAGGACGAGGCGGTGGCGATTGCCAACAACACCATCTACGGCCTGGCGGGCGCCGTGTGGGCGGGTGACGACGCCCAGGCCGAGCGCGTGGCCCGCCGCATCCGCACCGGCCAGGTGGACATCAACGGTGGCGGCTTCAATCTCTTCGCCCCGTTTGGCGGCTACAAGCAGTCCGGCCACGGCCGCGAGATGGGCCGCTTCGGGCTGGAGGAGTTCCTGGAGCTCAAGTCGCTGCAGTTCAAGGCTTGATGCAAGGCTTGATGCGCGCAGCGCATCGGGCGACGCGCCCGAGGCCGCGCCGGATATCGCACGTTTTGCGTGCGGATTGCCCCGGCGCCTAGGATGCGCGCCGTGTCACTTGCACAAGGCCGCCCCTGCGGGCGGCCTTTTTCTTGATCGCGTCGGATCCGACGCACCGGGCCCCGCCCGGCTCGCCGCCTGTATGGCGCGAGCCGGGCGGGGCCTGGTCCATCCGGGGTGCTGCCGTGGGCCGGCCACCCCGCCACACCGCCCAGGAAGGAGCGCCACGCATGCAGCAGCCCATCACGCCCACCACGCCCATCATCTTGTCGTCCCTGGATGTCGAGCGCCTGGAGCGGCTGCTCGACGCCGTCCCCGCCACGCCCGCGGCCGCAGCCCTGCGCGCGGAGCTCGACCGCGCCGAGGTGCGCGAGCCGCACGACATGCCGCCCGACGTGGTCACGATGAATGCCACCGTGCGCTTCGCCGTGGAGCCCGGCGGCGAGCCGATGCAGCGCACCCTGGTCTACCCGCGGGACGCCGACGGCCCGGCCGAGCGCCTATCCGTGCTGGCCCCCGTGGGCAGCGCGCTGCTGGGCCTGCGGGTAGGCCAGCGCATGACTTGGCCGGCCCCGTCCGGCCCGGTCACCGTGCGCATCGACGAGGTGGTCTACCAGCCGGAGCGCGAGGGCGCCCTCCACCGCTGACGCCGCCCCACCGCGGCCGGTCAGATTTGCCGGCACCATCTGCCAGACCACCGGCCGCCGCCCAAACAAACAGATACACGTCGCGTTTTTGCCGACGCCGTCGCTGCGCCGCAGCATGGTGCATCCCTAAGTCATGGGAACGCTATACATAGGGGTGATGCGCCGCGGAACCGAGGCTCCTATAACTGCTCCAGGCTTCGCCGAATTCTCAGGCGGGGTAGCTCCTCCGACCGTGAGAGGCGGAGGTTTTGACTCTCAGACAGCAATTGGAGCAGACATGAAACTCAAGACTTTGGTGGCCGGCGTCGCGCTGGCCGTCGCCTCGGCGGGCTCGTTCGCCGCGAGCGCACTGACCTTCGTCTCGAACGCCGACGGCAAGAGCGCCTTCTTCGGCGGCGCTCATCTGACCGGCACGTGGACCGACGAGTTCTACTTCGACCTCGTCACGCCCGGTGTGATCGACGGCTCGGCCATCTCGGTCTGGCTGCAGCCCAAGCAGGACTGGGACTTCACGTCCATCGTGCTGTCCAACGGCACCAACAGCTGGAACTTTGCGCCCACCGCCACCTCGACGGACGGCCTGGAGGTCTACACGCTGGCACCGACGACCATCGGCACCGGCAGCTACACGCTCACCATCTCTGGCGTGGTCGGCGGCGGCGCCACCTCCGGCTCCTACGGCGGCAACATCAACATCTCGGCCGTGCCCGAGCCCGAAACCTACGCCCTGATGCTCGCCGGCCTGGGCGCCATCGGCATGGTGGCCTCGCGCCGCCGCGCTCAGCGCTGATCCGGCTGCTGCCGCGCGGGAGTGATGCCCCGCCGCGGCAGGTGGAAGGGAGTTCGTGGCCGGGTCATGGCCTGCTCATGAACCCCCTCGAAGGCGTCCGGGACGGCGCCTTCGGGAGACAAACGAAAGACGGCGCGGCCCGCAAGGGACCGCGCCGTCGCTCATTCAAGCCAGGGAGGACGGCAGCTGCCGTCCGATCATCCCCCCAGCAGCAGACTGAGCAGACTGCAACCCGGCCGGCGCGTTGATCGCGACCGGGCCCGGCTGCCGACTGCCGGCCGCCAGCTACCGACCACAAGCTGACCGGCGCAGCGGCAGCCGCGGTCGAAGCCGCCAGGCCAAGCCGATCAAGCCGTGGCCCGCGCCTGCCCGCTGAACTTGCCTGCCGTGCCCGCCGCCTGCGGCTGCGCCGCGCAGCGCACCCAGTCGTAGTTCTCGACCTTCACGTTGCGGCAGGCCAGCCAGTACTTCCAGGTGCTCTTGGGCCAGATGGCGAAGTTGATGCCGTCGGCCGTCTGGTACCAGCTCTTGCAGCCGGTGCTCCACACCGTGCCCTTGAGGTTGCGCGTCACGTTGGCCAGGAAGTCGGCCTGCGCCTGCGGCTTCACGTCCAGATAGTCGGCACCCTTGGCCTTGAGCAGCCGGATGCACTTGACGATGTAGTCGGCCTGCTGCTCGATCATGAAGATGATGGAGTTGTGGCCCAGCCCGGTGTGCGGGCCCACCAGCTGGTGGAAGTTGGGGTAGCCGGCCGTGCTGATGCCCAGGTAGGACGTCGGGCTCTTGGCCCAGTCCTTGGCCAGCGTGTGGCCGCCGCGGCCGACCATCTCGAAGTCGCGCATGTAGATGCGCGGATCGACGACGAAGCCGGTGCCCAGGATGATGCAATCGGCCTCGCGCAGCTTGCCGTCCTTGGTGACGATGCCGTTCTCGGTCACCTCGCGGATGCCGTCCGTCACCAGCTCCACGTTGGGCCGGTTGAAGGTGGGATACCACTTGTTGGAGATGAGGATGCGCTTGCAGCCCAGGGTGTAGTCGGGCGTGAGCTTCTTGGCCAGCGCCGGGTCCTTGACCTGGTAGGCGATCCACTTCTTGAGCAGCTTCTCGCCGATGCGCGCCAGCGGCGGGTTGAAGATGGGCCACACGCGCGACTCGTTGGTCCAGTACAGGCGCCAGCGGTGCAGCGTGCGGGTGATGGGCAGCGCGGCGAAGATCTTCTTGCGCAGCTCGCTGTACTTGCGCTCGTCACGCGGGATGACCCAGGCGGCCGAGCGCTGGAAGACATGCAGCTGCTTGACCTTGGGTGCGATCTCCGGGACGTACTGGATGGCGCTGCCGCCGGTGCCGATGGACACCACGCGCTTGCCCGCCAGGTCATAGCCATGGTCCCACTGGGCCGAGTGCATGACCTTGCCCTTGAAGCTGTCCAGGCCCTTGATGTTGGGGATGGCCGGCACATGCAGCGGGCCGGTGGCCAGCACCCAGTGGCGGCACTGGATGGTCTCGCCGGTACTGGCCTTGATGGTCCACAGGCCGGTGGCTTCATCGAAGCGCGCGCCCACTACTTCGCGGCCGAAGCGGGTGTAGGCGCGGATGCCGTACTGCTTGGTCACGTCCAGGATGTATTGCTGGATCTCGTGCCACGGCGCGTAGCGCTTGGTCCAGTTGGGCTGGGTGGCGAACGAGAAGGAGTACATGTGCGACTGCACGTCGCAGGCGGCGCCGGGGTAGTGGTTGTCGCGCCAGGTGCCGCCCACCTCGTCGGCCTTCTCCAGGACGACGAAGTCGGTGATGCCGGCTTCTTTGAGCTTGATGGCCATGCACAGGCCGCCGAAGCCGCCGCCGACCACGACCACCTCCACCCGCTTGGGCAGGGTGTCGCTGGGCGCGGCGCCGGGGTTGGCCGGGCGGGCGGTCGGGTGCAGGGGGTCCGGGGATTGGTACATGGCGGTCTCCTGGGGTGTGACGCAGTGCGCGTTCGTCTGAGTGGCCGCATGGTGGGCCTGGGTGCAAGCCCGGGCTAGGTGCGCTTCGGCGAGAAATTGATAATTCCGGCCAGGCCACCGCCCTGACGGCCACCGGAGCCGCCCGGCTGCGGGTAAGCGAGCAGCCCGTGCCTGGCAGCGCCGGCCATCGTCGGGGTGCCCGCAGCGGCCGTGGGCGCGTCATCCCGCTTGGGCGGCCGTCTGCTCGCTGTCTGCTCGCCGTCTGCCCGACATCCGCGCTCGCCGTCGATCGTGGCCTGCCGTCCTGGCCACCTGTGCAGCCGTCCTTTCCGCCGCCCCGCGGCCTCACCATGCCCACCCGATCCGTCCTCGGCCTGCTCTACACCGTGCGCGGCTTGAAGAAGCTGGGCGAGGACCCGTCGCCCGTGCTCGCCCGCCACGGGCTGGACCTGGAAACCATCGCCCCGGACACGCGCATCGAGCGCTCGCGCGAGATCCGCATCTATGCCGAGCTGGCCGCCGGCCTGCGCGACCCGCTGGCCGGCCTGAAGCTGGGCACCGAGTACGGCCTGGGCGGCTACGGCCCGCTGGCCATGCTGCTGATGACCTGCGACAACGCCTGGCAGGCCTTCCAGACCGGCATCAAGTACCAGGAGCTGACCTTCCTCTTCGGCAGCTTGAGCCTGGAGCCCGGCGAGCGCGAAAGCGCCCTGGTGCTCACGCCCATGCCGATGGCAGAGCAGCCCTTCCGCTTTCGCGTCGACGGCGAAGTGGCCGGCACCTACAAGCTGCTGCGCGACATGCAGCAGGGCATGGGCCTGGACATCCAGCCCGAGCGCATCGAGATGCCCTACCCGCGCCCGCCCGAGGCCGCGGCCTACGAGGCGCACTTCGGCTGCCCGGTGAGCTTCGGCCATGCGCGGGCGCGCTTCTGGCTGCGCAACGAGCACCTGCAGCTGCGCTTCCCCACGGCCGACCCGACCGCGCACGCGCTCTTTCGCACCCTGTGCGACCAGCAGCTGCAGGCCCAGCGCAGCAGCGCCGGCGACCGCCTGGCCGACCGCGTGCTGGCCCATCTGGCGCTGTTCGTGCAGCGCTATCCCAGCGCGGCCGAGGTCGCCCGCAGCTTCGACCTGGCCGAGCGCAGCCTGCGCCGCCAGCTGCAGGACGAAGGCACGAGCTTTCGCGAGCTGCTGGCCCGGACGCGCCAGGACAAGGCCCGCCAGCTGCTGAGCACCAGCGCGCTGAGCATCGAGGCCGTGGCCCAGCAGCTCGGCTATGCCGAGCCGGCGGCCTTCATCCACGCCTTCAAGGGCTGGACCGGCATGACGCCGGCGGCCTTCCGGGCGCAGGCGCGCGGCGCCGGGGCGGGCCCGGTGGCCGTGCCAGCCGCACCAGCCGCGCCGCGAGCGGGTGACTGAGCGCCGCTTGCGTCAGCCGAAGCTGCGCACCAGCGCCGCAATCACCGCCACCAGCAACGTCACGCTCAGCGCGATCAGCCCGATCAGCACCCACCAAGCCCGCCGCGCCAGCCGCCGCACCTGGTCCGGATGCGCCCGCGCATCGGCCAGCTGCGCCTGCCACAGCCCGGCCGGCGCCAGGCGCACGGCCAGCGACAGGCCCAGCGGCAGGATGATCAGGTCGTCGATCTGCCCCAGCACGGGGATGAAGTCCGGCACCAGGTCGATCGGGCTGATCGCATAGACCAGCACCGCCAGCGCCACCCACTTGGCCGGCCGCGGCGTGGCCGGGTGGCGAAAGAGCTTCCACAAGGCGGCCAAGTGCAGCATCAGCTGCTGCCGGTTGGCCAGGCGCCAGAGTTTGCGCAGGAGGGTCATGCGGGCATGAGATGGCGGCGCCGGCGCGCGGGACAAGGGCGGGGCACGCCCTTGAGGATCTTGCGTGCGACACGGGCACTTGGGCGGGCGCTTGCTGCGCCTGACGGGGTGAGTCGTTGAGGTTTCGTGAACTTGGGTGCGGGCAGCAAGGCATCGGCAAGCTGGCTGCCCGCCGCGCATGCTGAGCGTTGCGGCGCATCTGTACCGGCTGGCTCCCCGGCCGGCCCAGTCCCACCACCCCTACTCCCTACCGTCCCTACTCTTAGGGCTGGCGGCACGCGGCGCCCCGTGACCCGACAGACCACCGAAGGCGCCGAAGCGGTGCTGCGCCGCCTGCCCCGCAAGAGCGAGGGCGCCACGGCACAGAAGCAGCTGGACACCATGAGGCAGTCCGCCACCTCGGGCAAGAAGGTGGTCCTGGCCAAGCGCCGCAGCGCCTTCACCTGCGACAGCATCGGGCAGGTCACCATCTGCGCCGACGGCAAGGGGGCCGTGTGCTGGTGGGGGCCGAAGAACGGCTTCGGCTGCAACTTCTGAGCCGGCGCGCCGCGGCCGCATCGACCGCGGCGGCCCAAACAGAAAAGCCCTGGGCAGTTCACCCAGGGCTTGGTCTTTGTGGCTTCCGTCTTTGTGACTGGGCGGCCGGCCGATCAGAACGGAATGTCGTCGTCCATGTCGTCGAAGCCGCCGGAGGACGGGGCCGGCTTGGCGGCCGGCGGGCGGGGCGCCGGGGCCTGGCGCGGGGCGGGGCGGGAGTCGCCGCCGCCGTCGCGCTCGCCGCGGTCACCACGCTCGCCGCGCGAGTAGCCGCCGCCGCCGTACCCACCGCCTTCATCGCCGCCGCGGCTGGCGCCTTCGCCGCCTTCGCGGCCGCCGAGCAGCTGCATGCTGTCGGCGACGATCTCGGTGGTGTAGCGGTCGTTGCCGTCCTTGTCCTGCCACTTGCGGGTCTTCAGGCGGCCTTCGATGTAGACCGGGCGGCCTTTCTTGAGGTACTCAGAGGCGATCTCGGCCTGGCGGTCGTACAGCACGACGGAGTGCCATTCGGTCTCCTCGACGCGGTCGCCGGTGCTCTTGTCCTTCCAGTTGCGCGTAGTGGCGATGCGCAAGTTGCACACCGCGGAGCCGCTGGGGGTGTAGCGCACCTCGGGGTCGCGGCCCAGGTTGCCGAGGATGATGACTTTGTTGACGGAGGCCATGACGGGCGCTTTCTGAGAAGGGGTCGGAAGACGGGGGCTGGCGGCCGGCGGGGACGCTTGCCGGAGCCGGCCTGCGGGACGGGCCCGAAGGCGTCGGCCCCGGGGGTGGGGCGCTGGGCGAGGCGGCCGCATCGGCGGCGGGCCTGCGGCCGGTGGAGCCGGCGCGCCAGGCCAGACCTGGAGCGGCCCGAAACGGCCGGCTAGCTTACCAGCGGTGCTGCCGCAGCCCCTCCCCCGCGATGGTGAAGGGGCTCACGGTGCGGCCCGCCGCGAGAGGGGCGGCCGCGGGCGGCGGGCCGGGCAGCGGGCCGGGTAGCGGGCCGGGTAGCGGGCCGGGTGGGGACCGGGTGGCGGGTGTGCCGGATCCCGCATGGCGGGCCCGCCGCGTGGCGGCCGCCGCGGCGGCTCAAGACGGTGCCGCGGGCGGCCGAAAACCGAAGCAGGCGCGCGTCCGAGCGACGCGCATCGTGACGCCGTCATGCCTGCCGCGCTGCCGCCGGCCGGCCGCGGCCCAGCCGGGAGCCCCCGCATGAACCTGCTGACCCGCGTCTTCGACGCCTTCATCCCCGCCGCGCTGCGCGACGAGGAGATCACCTTTGCCCGCGCCAAGAGCCTGGTGGCGCTGACGGTGGCCTCGGCGCTGGCCGGGCCGTCCTTCATCGGCGTGTACCTGTGGATGGGCCATCCGGGCGCGGCCTGGGCGATCGCGGCCACGCTGCTGCTGCTGCTGCCGGTGATCTGGGTGTCGATGAACGTCTTCCAGAGCCTGCGCCTGGCCCAGGTGGCCAACCTGCTGGGCTTCTGCGCGCTCTACACCTATCTGGTGTGGAGCACCGGCGGGCAGCCGTCGGCCACGGTGGCGGCCTGGTTCACCACGGTGCCGCTGATCGCGGCGTTCTCCGGCGGGCCGGTGTTCGGCGCCATCGGCACGGTGTGCGCGGTGGCCATCCTGGGCGGCTTCCAGCTGGCGCAGATGGCGGGGATGAGCTTCCCGGCCAATCCGGTGACCGACCCGACGCTGCAGGGCGCCATCAGCACGCTGGGGCTCGTGCCCTTCGTGGGCGTGCTGGCCATCGGCTCGCAGCTGGCCAAGGAGCAGGGTGACCGGCTGCGCCAGGTGCACCTGGCGACCATCGAGTCGCTGATGGCCGAGGTGGGCGCGCAGAGCGCGCAGGTGGGCCGCAGCGTGCAGGAGATGGTCGAGGCGCTGGGCAGCCAGAGGGAGCAGGCCCGCGCGCTGCGTGCGGCGTCGGACGCCAATGCCGAGCTGGCGCGCACGCTGGAGGCGGCCTCCGCCGCGCTGGCCCAGGAGGCCGAGGGCGCGCGCCGCACCGCCGCCAGCGGCGCCGAGGTGGTGGGCAGCGCCATCACGACCACGGTGGCGCTGGCCGAATCCATCGGCCAGGCCGACGGCATCGTGCGCACGCTGCAGTCGCGCTCGCAGGCCATCTCGGACATCGCCGAGCGCATCAAGGCGCTGGCCTTCCAGACCAACATCCTGGCGCTCAATGCCACGGTGGAGGCCGCGCATGCCGGCCAGCATGGCCGCGGCTTCGCGGTGGTGGCCGACAACGTGCGCAAGCTGGCCGGCGAGGCCGGTGAGGCGGCCGCCGCCATCGGCCAGGAGCTGGGCGTGGTGCTGGACAACGTCTCGCGCACGGCCAGGCTTCTGGACAGCAGCCAGAGCCTGGCCGAGGCCGGCCGCCGGGATGCGGCGCAGGCGCGCGACTCGCTGCAGTCCATCCTCGATTCGGTGGCCGCGGTCAGCGGCGAGACGGCCAAGCTCAAGCAGGTCAGCCACCATCAGCTGGGCCAGAACGCCGAGCTGCGCCGGCATGCGTCGGACATGGAGCAGGGCATCGCCCGCGTGAACGCCGGCTCCGGCGCCATCCGGCAGGCGATGGAGCAGCTCAGCGGGCGGCTGGCGCAGGTGGCACCCTGAGCACGGCCGGCGCGCTCAACGCCGGCCCAGGCGCCACAGGGACGTGAGCTCCGCCGCGCGCGCGGCATGCAGCGGGTCGCGCCGGTCGCCGGCCTTGGGATGCTGGGGGCGCGCGTCCAGGCGGCCGAGCACCTGCAGGCCGCCGGCTTCGATCCAGGCCAGCAGCTCGTCGCGGCGACGCAGGCCCAGGTGCTCGGCCAGGTCCGACAGGATGAGCCAGGCCTCGCCGCCCGCGGCCAGACGCGCCGCGGCGCCGGCCAGGAAGGCGCGCAGCATGCGGCTGTCGGGGTCGTAGACCGCGGCCTCGATGGGCGAGGCGGGCTTGGCCGGGACCCAGGGCGGGTTGCAGACGATGAGGCCGAAGCGGGGGTGCTGGTCCGCCTGGGAGGATGCCGCGGCGGAAGAAGCAGCGGCAGACCGGTTGGCGCAAGACGTGTCGGCGCGCAAGGCGTCGGCCGCGGAGCCGTCGGCGGGCGAGGCGCTGGTCGGAAACAGATCCGCGCGCTGCAGCGTCACGCTGCGCGCCAGGCCCAGGCGCTGCAGGTTGTCGGCCGCGCAGGCCAGGGCGCGCGGGTCCTGGTCGGTGGCGATAACGCGGGCGATGCCGCGGCGGGCCAGCACCGCGGCCAGCACGCCGGTGCCGGTGCCCACGTCCAGCGCCAGCGGGTGGGCGGCCAGTGCCGCGGGCAGCGGCGCGCGGGCGACCAGGTCGACGTACTCGCCGCGCACCGGCGAGAACACGCCGTGGTGCGGGTGGATGGCCGCACCCAGTGCCGGGATGGGCACGCCCTTCTTGCGCCACTCGTGCGCGCCGATCAGGCCCTGAAGCTCGCGCAGGGAGAGCAGGGCGGCGAGCGGTGCATCGGCCGCGGCTTGATTCGGTGGCGCCGGGCCGGCGGAGCCGGTATCCGGCTGCGCTGCGCTGGCGGACGGGGGTGGGACCTGCGGAGGTTGGATCGGCAAGCCCAACACCTCGGCCAGGGCCGCGTGCGCATCTGGCGCGCGGCGCAGCGGGATGTGGCCATCGGCCGTCAGCGGCAGCAGGATGCCGCCCAGGATGCGCGCGCGGTGGGCCTGCGCCTGGCGGTGGCGGTGGAAGGCCAGGGCGGGATCAGCGCCGGCACCGGGCCGCCCGCGTGCGGCCTTCTCGTCCACCCGCCGCGCCAGCGCCTGCAGCAGCTGGCGGGCGTTGTGGAAGTCGCCCTGCCACAGCAGCGCCGTGCCCTCGCTGATCAGGCGCAGCGCGGCGTCGGCCTTGAGCGTGTCGTCGGCCGGCACGACGCGGCGCGGGGCCGGGGCGCCGGACGGGGACAGCCAGCGGGCCTGTCGCGGCTGGCCGCCCTCGGTCCAGTGGACGAGTGCGGGGTCGGAAGCGGAAGCGGGAGAGGAAGATGAGAGCGGAGCGCCATGCATCGCGGCAGTATCGGCCCCGCTGGCCCCACGGCACCGAGCAGGCGATAAGCGGCACGCCCGCGCCACCCGCATCACCGCGCCCTGCTGGCCGCGTCTGGCTCGCGCATCACGGCTCGCCCAACGAAGCCGTGCCTGGATCGGGATGCCAGGGGGCTTCCCGATCCACGCACAACGCTCCGAGTCACCCCCCTCACACGTCGATCGCCGACACCGACCCAGCCTGCTTGCGCAGCTCGAACTTCTGAATCTTGCCGGTGCTGGTCTTGGGCAGCTCGCCGAAGACGATGGCGCGCGGCACCTTGAAGCCGGCCAGGTGCTGCTTGCAGTGGGCGATCAGCTCCTCTGCGGTGACGGTGGCGCCGGCCTTGAGCTCGACGAAGGCGCAGGGCGTCTCGCCCCAGCGGGCATCGGGCTTGGCGACCACGGCCACGGCCATCACGGCGGGGTGGCGGTGCAGCACGTCCTCGACCTCGATGGAGGAGATGTTCTCCCCGCCCGAGATGATGATGTCCTTGCTGCGGTCCTTGATCTTGACGTAGCCGTCGGGGTACTGGACGGCCAGGTCGCCGGTGTGGAACCAGCCGCCGCGGAAGGCGTCGGCCGTGGCCTTGGGGTTCTTGAGGTAGCCCTTCATCGTGATGTTGCCGCGCACCATGATCTCGCCCATGGTCTCGCCGTCGGCGGGCACGGGCTGCAGGGTCAGCGGATCCAGCACGCGCACGTCGCGCTGCAGGTGATAGCGCACGCCCTGACGGGCGTTCAGGCGGGCGCGCTCGCCGATGTCCACGCGGGCCCATTCGTCATGCGTGGCGCACACGGTGGTGGGGCCGTAGACCTCGGTCAGGCCGTAGACGTGGGTCAGGTCGAAGCCCATCTGCTCCATGCCTTCGATCATCGACGCCGGCGGCGCGGCGCCGGCCACCATGGCCTTGATGCCGCGCGGCACGCCGGCCTTGAGCTGCGAGGGCGCATTGACCAGCATGGCCTGCACGATGGGCGCGCCGCAGTAGTGGGTGACGCCGTGCTCGCGCATGGCGTCGAACACCGCGGCGGCGTCCACCTTGCGCAGGCAGACGTTGACCCCGGCGCGCGCGGCCACCGTCCACGGGAAGCACCAGCCGTTGCAGTGGAACATCGGCAGCGTCCACAGGTAGACCGCGTGCTTGGGCATGTCCCACTCCAGCACGTTGGACACCGCGTTGAGCGCCGCGCCGCGGTGGTGGTAGACGACGCCCTTGGGGTTGCCGGTGGTGCCGCTGGTGTAGTTGAGCGCGATGGCGTCCCACTCATCACCGGGCAGGCTCCAGGCGAAGGCCGGGTCACCCTCGGTCAGCAGGGATTCATAGCCGATGCTGCCGATGTGCTGCACAGGGCCGCCGTAGAGCGGGTCTTCCACATCGACGACGAGCAGCGGCGTGGCGGACTGGCGCAGCTTGATGGCCTCGGCCATCAGCGCGGCGTACTCGGCATCGACGAGGACGGCCTTGGCCTCGCCGTGGTCCAGCATGAAGGCCAGCGTGGGCGCATCCAGCCGGGTGTTGAGCGTGTTGAGCACGGCACCGGCCATCGGGATGCCGAAATGGGCCTCCACCATGGCCGGCGTGTTGGGCAGCATCACGGCCACGGTGTCGTTCCTGCCGATGCCGCGGCGCTGCAGGGCGCTGGCCAGGCGGCGGCAGCGGGCATAGGTCTGGGCCCAGGTCTGGCGCAGGTCGCCGTGGACGATGGCCAGGCGCCGGGGGTAGACCTCGGCCGTGCGTTCGATGAAGGACAGCGGAGACAGCGGGGCGTGGTTGGCCGGTGTGCGCGGCAGGTCTTGGTCGTAGGCACTCATGTCAGGGCGGGATGAGCAGTAAGCCGCCAGAGGGCGGCGGAACGCCGCCGACCGTACCGCGGGAGCGCCCACCGACCAAGGGGTGATCAGCGAAAAGTGGGCCGCTGTGCAGAACCCATGTTTCGGCGCAGCAAGAGCTTGCCGTCAAAACCGCCAAGCGTGCTGCAAGGCGGGCTGCTAAAGGGGCAGCGAAGCGGGCTGCCGGGCGCGGCTGCTGACAGCCGGCTCAACAAGCACCATGCCGCGACAGGCGCGCTGGGTCTTCAGCGCACCGCGCGTGCCACGCGGGCCAGGGCTTCCTTCAGGCCGTCGGCGCTGTAGGGCTTGGGCAGCAGCAGGGTGCGGTCGCCGGCCTGCTCGGCCTCGGGCAGCGCCGAGCGGCCGTAGCCGCTGGCCAGGATCACGCGGATGCCGGGCTGCCGCGCGCGCGCCTCGCGGGCCAGCTCGACGCCGGACAGGCCGGGCAGGGCCACATCGGTGAGCAGCACGTCGAAGCGCCGCGGCTCGCGCGGGGGGGCGTCCGATCCGCCGGGGGGGCTCGCTGGGCCTGGTTCGCCTGATCCGCCTCGTTCTCCTGGCTCGCCCGATCCGCCGCCCGATCCGCCCGGTTGGCCCGCGTGCCCCGGATGGCCCGGCGGGGCCGCCATCTGCGCCAGCGCCTCCTCGGCCGAGCCCACCGCCGTGACGCGGTGGCCCAGCAGGCGCAGCAGCTCCAGCCCCAGGTGGCGCAGCTCGGCATCGTCTTCGACGAAGAGCACGTCGAGCTGCGCCGGCTGGGCCGCCGCGGCGCCGGCGCCCTGCTGCAGCACCTGGCGGATCTTGCGCGCCAGATCCTCGCGGCGATAGGGCTTGCTGATCAGGTTGACGCCCGGGTCCAGCCGGCCGCCGTGGACGATGGCGTTCTCGGTGTAGCCCGAGGTGAACAGCACCTTGAGCTGCGGCAGCGCCTGCTGGGCCTGGCGGGCCAGGTCCACGCTGCGCACCGGGCCGGGCATGACCACGTCGGTGAACAGCAGGTCGATGGGCACGCCGCTGTTGACGATGGCCAGCGCGCTCTGGCCGTCGCTGGCCTTGAGCACGCGGTAGCCCAGGTCGTCCAGCGTCTCCACGGTGGTGGCCAGCACGGCCGGGTCGTCCTCGACCACCAGCACGGTCTCGGTGCCGCCTTCCACCGGGCCGGTGACGCGCAGCTCGGGCTGCTCCTCGGCCTGGTGCGAACGCGGCAGGTAGATCTTGACCGTGGTGCCGTGGCCGGGCTCGCTGTAGATCTTGACGTGGCCGCCGGACTGCTTGACGAAGCCGTAGACCATGCTGAGGCCCAGGCCCGTGCCCTGGTTGGCCGGCTTGGTGGAGAAGAAGGGCTCGAAGGCGCGCTCGATCACGTCCGGCGGCATGCCGCAGCCGGTGTCGCTGACGGCCAGCAGCACGTACTGGCCGGGCGCGACCTCGTGATGCGTGTCGGCATACAGGTCGTCGAGCATGGCGTTGCGCGCCTCGATGGTCAGCCGGCCCTCGCCGTCCATCGCATCGCGCGCGTTGATCGCCAGGTTGAGGATGACGTTCTCCAGCTGCGTCGGGTCGGCATGCGTGTTCCACAGGCCGCCGGCGATGACCGTCTCCACCTCCACCGCGCCGCCCAGCGAGCGGCGCAGCAGGTCGTCCATGCCCTGCAGCAGCCGGCCGATGTTGAGCGCACGAGGCTCCAGCGGCTGCTTGCGGGCAAAGGCCAGCAGCTGGCCGGTGAGCTTGGCGCCGCTGCTCACGGCATTGCCGGCGGTGGCGATCCAGCGCTGCGCCGGCTCGTTGCCCTGGGTGACGCGCTTGAGCAGCAGCAGCGAGTTGTTGAGCACCTGCAGCAGGTTGTTGAAGTCGTGCGCGATGCCGCCGGTCAGCCGGCCCAGGGCTTCGAGCTTCTGCACGTGCTCCAGCTGGGCGCGGGTCTGCTCATGCTCGGCGCGGCTTTGCAGCAGGTCCTGGGTGCGCTCGCTGAGCAACTGCTCCAGCTGCGTGCGGTAGCGGCGCATCTCCTCCTGCGCCTGGTGCTGCTCGGTCATGTCGTGGCCCTGGGCCAGGATGCCGGAGACCGAGCCGTCGTCCTCCAGCACCGGCTGGTAGACGAGGTCGATCCAGCGCTCCTCGGGCGGCGCGTCCGGCGTGCGCTGCAGCAGCACGCGGATGCTGCGGCCCACATAGGGCTCGCCGCTGGCATAGACGCGGTCGAGCAGCTCGAAGAAGCCCTGGCCTTCGACCTCGGGCAGGGCCTGGCGCACCGTCTTGCCGACCACGTCGCGGTGGCCGATGAGCTGGCGGTAGGACTCGTTGACCAGGTCGAAGACATGCAGCGGCCCGCGCAGCACGGCGATGAAGCCCGGCGCCTGCTCGAACAGGCGCCGCAGGTGGCGGTGCTGGGCATCGAGCATGGCGTTGCTGGCGGCCACCTCGCGGGCGCGCTCCAGGATGCCCTTCTCCAGCTCCATCGTGCGGCTGGCGCGCATGGCCTGCTTGAGCGTCTGCAGCTCGGTCACGTCCACCGTGTGCTGCAGCACGGCCACCACCGCGCCTTCGGCATTGCGCACCGGCACGTGGGTGGCGCTCCAGAAGCGCTCTTCCACCACCTCGCGCCCGTCCACCTGGCGGGCGATGCTGTAGCGGATCAGCGGCAGGTGGTGCGTCTCGCCGCGGTCCAGCGCGTGGCGCAGCGACTGGCGCAGCACGGCCGCGCTGTCCTGCGGGTCGTCGGGGTCGCCGGGGAAGGCGTCGAAGATGTGGCGGCCGATCACCTCCTCGCGGCGGCGGCCGGTCACGCGCAGGTAGGCATCGTTGGCATCCACGTACACCAGGTCCCGGTTGAGCACCATGTACGGGTTGGGCGAGATGCTGAACAGGCTGGCGTGGCTGAGCTGCAGCGGCATGGGCAGAGGACGGACAAGACCGAACGGCCCGCGCGGCTGGGGAGCTCACGCGGGCCGTCAGGGTGAACAGCGGGGGCCGGGCCATTCTAGGAAGCGGCCCCGGCCGGCCCCGGCCGGAGTCAACGGCTGCTTCGGGGTGATCCCGCGTTGCAGGGGGCAGCCGCCGCAGCGCGCTGCCGCAGCCGGTAAGGGCTGCTGTGGGAGCTACTGCGCCAGGGCGGCGGGTGCATCACAGGGCTGCCCGCCGGCCAGGGCGCCGAAGACATAGGACTCCATCGACAGCACGCCGTGGCGCATGCCGCCCGGCAGCACCGCGGCCGGCGCACCGGGCCGCGCGGCGCCGGCGGCCACCAGCAGCGGCAGGAAGTGCTCGATGGTCGGATGCGCGCGCGCGGCCTGCGGGGCGCGCTGCAGCGTGTGCACCAGCGCATCGTCATCGCCGGCCAGCACCGCGGCGCGCACCCACTCGACGAAGGCCTGCGCATGCGCGGCGGCCGGCGCATCGGGCGGGCCCAGCTCGTAGAGGTTGTGCGTCAGGCTGCCCGAGCCGATCACCAGCACCCCCTCGTCGGACCACGGCCGCAGCGCCTGGCCCAGCGCCCAGGCGGCATCCGGGCCCAGGCCCTGCGGCATGGACAGCTGCAGCACCGGCACATCGGCCGCGGGCAGCAGGTGCAGCAGCGGCACCCACACGCCGTGGTCGCGCGGGCGCTGCTCGTCCAGCGCCACCGGCCAGTCGGCGGCGGTGAGCTGCGCCGCGATGGCCGCGGCCAGCGCGGGCTGGCCCGGGGCGGGGTACTGCAGCGCATAGAGCGGCGCGGGGAAGCCGCCGAAGTCATGCAGCGTGCCCGGCTGCGCCGCTGCGGTGATGGCCAGCCCGCGCGTCATCCAGTGCGGCGACACCACCAGCAGCGCACGCGGCCGCGGCAGCCGTGCGCCCAGCGCAGCCAGCTGCGCGCCGGCATCGCCCGGCTGCAGCGCATAGGTGGGCGCGCCGTGGGACAGGAAGAGCGTGGGCAGGGCGGTCATGGCTGAAAGCCGGGCAGGCCGGTGCAGGGTGGGCGGTCATCTTGCAGAGAACGGCCCGGGCCTGGGCACACCGCGGCTGAACGCTGCGCACGATCGGATCGAACGATGGCCGCCGGATCCGGCATCGGCACGGCCTGGGTACATGACTTGCCCGCCGCCAGGCCTCCTTCATCTGCCGCAGCACCGTCATGCCCGCCTCTCCGCCATCCACCCCACCCGTCACCCCCCTGCGCCGCTTCGACGGCAAGGTGGTCATCGTCACCGGCGCCGGATCGGGCATCGGCCAGGGCATTGCCGAGCGCTTCTCGCAGGAGGGCGCCAGCGTGGTGCTGGCCGGGCGCACGCGCGACAAGCTCGACGCCGTGGCCGCCGGGCTGCCGGCCGAGCGAGCGCTGGTGCAGGTGTGCGATGTCTCGCGCTTCGATCAGGTGCAGGCGCTGGTGGATGCCGCGGTGCAGCGCTTCGGCGGCCTGGACGTGATGGTCAACAACGCCGGCATCGCGCCCTCGGGCGGCGTCAGCGACGTGAGCCTGGACGACTGGCAGCAGACGCTGGCCATCAACCTCAGCGGGGTGTTCTTCGGCAGCCGCGCCGCCGTGCCGCGGCTGCTGGAGCGCAGTGGCTGCATCGTCAACGTGGCCTCGGTCTCGGGCCTGGCCGCGGACTGGGCGATGGCGGCCTACAACGCGGCCAAGGGCGGCGTGGTCAACCTGACGCGGCAGATGGCGCTGGACCTGGGCGGGCAGGGCGTACGGGTGAACGCGGTGTGCCCGTCGCTGACGCGATCGAACATGACCGAGGACATGCTGCAGGACGGCGAGCTGATGGCCCGCTTCATGGACCGCATGCCGCTGGGCCGCGTGGCCGAGCCGGCCGACATCGCCGGCGTGGTGGCCTTCCTGGCCAGCGACGATGCCCGCTTCGTCAACGGCGTGAACCTGCCGGTGGACGGCGGCGTGATGGCGTCCAACGGGCAGCCGAAGATGTGATGCTGATCCGGCGCGGGGGCATGGGCATGCGCAAGGTCAGGGGCCGGCCCGTCACGCCGGCAGCGCGCGCTGCAGCAGGGCCTCCACGTCCATCCCGCCGACATCCAGCGCACCGGCCACGCCGCCCCACTGCGCATCGAAGCGCGAGGCGATGAAGGCATCGGCCACGGCCTGCGGCGCCTGCCGGCGCAGCAGCACCGCCTGGGCCACGAGCACCAGCCCTTGCGCAAAGCGCCGCCCGCGCGCCTCCAGCGTGGCCGGGTCGGCCATCATCTGCTGCAGGCCCTGCAGCGTGGCCAGCAGGCGCGGCTCGCCGGCCGCGCCGTCCATCAGGTCGTGCAGCAGCAGCCCGCCGGCCTCGGGCTCGCGCGACAGGGCGCGCAGCACGTCCAGGCACATCACGTTGCCCGAGCCCTCCCAGATGCTGTTGACCGGGGCGTTGCGAAACAGCCGCCCCATCAGCCCGTCCTCCACATAGCCGTTGCCGCCGAAGACCTCCATCGCCTCGCCGGTGAGCTCCACCGCGCGCTTGCACACCCAGAACTTGGCCGCGGGCGTCATCACGCGCTTCCAGGCGCGGGCCAGCGGCTCGCCGGCCTCGTCCGCCTCATAGGCGCGGGCCAGGTGCAGGGCGATGGCCAGCGCGC
Source organism: Burkholderiales bacterium (assembly GCA_016219375.1). Lineage (GTDB taxonomy): Bacteria > Pseudomonadota > Gammaproteobacteria > Burkholderiales > Burkholderiaceae_C > Aquabacterium. The sequence continues at coordinate 8,587 of JACRNC010000018.1, read as the reverse complement.
CTTCGCTCTCCAGCGCCAGGTCGGCCAGCACGGCGCGCATCAGGGGTTGCTGCACCAGCACGCGGCCGAAGGCCTGGCGCTGGCGCGTGTAGGCCAGGGTCTGCACGACGGCCTGGCGCAGGTAGCCGGCGCTGCCCACCACGCAATTCAGGCGCGTGTAGTTGGCCATCTCGATGATGGTGCGGATGCCGCGGCCCTCCTCGCCCATCAGGATGCCCACCGCGTCCTGGAATTCCACCTCGCTGCTGGAGTTGCTGCGGTTGCCCACCTTGTCCTTCAGGCGCTGCACGTGGATGGGGTTCTTGCCGCCGTCCAGCCGCCAGCGCGGCACGAAGAAGCACGACGGCCCGCCACCTTCCGTGCGCGCCACCACCAGGTGCGCATCGCACATGGGCGCCGAGAAGAACCACTTGTGCCCGCGGATCAGGTACTCGCCCCCGCGTCCGCCGGCGCCCACCGGCGTGGCGGCGGTGGTGTTGGCGCGCACGTCGGAGCCGCCCTGCTTCTCGGTCATGCCCATGCCGATCCAGATCGAGCGCTTGTCAGCCATCGGCACATCGCGCTCGTCATGGCCGTCGTCCAGCAGCTTGGGGCCCAGCATCTGCCACAACGCCGGCTCGCGCTGCAGCAGCGGGATGGCGGCCTGCGTCATCGTCGCCGGGCACAGCGTGCCGTCCTCCACCTGCCCATGCAGGTAGAAGCCCGCCGCCCAGGCCGTCCAGCGGCCGGGCTGCGCATCGCGGAAGGGCAGGCTGATCAGCCCCTGGCGGCGGTACATCGCCATCAGCGCATGCCAGCTGGGGTGGAAGCTCACCTGGTCGATGCGCCGCCCGCGCGCATCGAAGGGCCGGAACTCCGGCGTGTGGCGGTTGGCCTGCGCAGCCCACTCGAAGGTCTGCGGCCGGCCCAGCTCCGCGCCATAGGCATCCAGCATCGGCGCCCAGGCCTGCGCGCCCGCGCGGTGCAGCGCTTCGCGCAGCGGGATGTCGGTGGCGTAGAGGTTGTAGTCGGTCAGTTCGTCGAACTGGTTGTGGATCTCGTGCGTGCGCCAGGGGTCCGCGGCCGCAGGCCTGACCGCGGCGGGATCGGCGGCGGCGACGGAGTCAACAGGGGCAACGGAGTCAACAGAGGCAAGAGCAGGGCGGGCCATGACGGGCTCCTTGTCGGCAGGCGGCGCATGCAGGGCCGCGGATCTGCGCGTTGTACGCCGCGCGCCGCCGCGCGTCACCGGTACAGCCCCGCGCCCGGCTGGCGCGTGCGGGCAAGGCGCCGCCGCTGTGGGCCGTGGGCGGGGCCGGGCATGCGCCGATGCGGCCGCTCAGTAATGCGGCGGCAGCTCGTCGCGCAGGCTGCGGAACACCGGCTGCCCGGCCTGCGGCATCTGCTGCTGCAGCGCCTGCACCAGCCGCCGCAGCGCATCGATCTCCTGCTGCTGGCGCACGATCACCGCGTTGAGCTGATCCAGCAGGTCTTCGGTGTACGCGGCCTTGATTTCCAGGTCGGTCAGGCGGCGGTCGGGGTCGGTGGGCACGGTCATGGCTGGGCTTCTCAGTCCTTCTTGAGCAGATCGACGAAGGCCGGATTGAGGAAGACCTTCTCGCGGCCCAGCTTGTGCTCCTGCAGGATGCCCACGGCCGCCAGCTCCTTGAGGTAGACGCTGGCCGTCTGTCGCTTGGCAATGCCGGCCTGCACCAGGTGCGCAATGCGGCAGTAGGGGCGCACGAAGATGATCTCGGCCAGCTCGCGCGTGTAGACCGACGGGGCATCGCGCTTCATGCGCTGTGCCGTGTCCTGCAGCAGCAGGCGGATGTCGGTGATCTTCGCCGTGGTCCACCGCGCCGTCTCGGCCACCCCGCGCAGCATGTAGAGCAGCCACGGCTCCCAGGCGCCGCTAGCGGTCACGGCCTGCAGCCCGCCGTAGTAATCGGCCCGGTGTCGCAGGATGTGACGGCTCAGGTAGAGCACCGGGATGTCCAGCACGCCTTCCTGGACGAGGTGCAGCAGGTTGATCACCCGGCCCGTGCGCCCGTTGCCATCGGTGAACGGGTGGATGGCCTCGAACTGGTAGTGGCCCACGGCCATGCGCACCAGCGGGTCCATCTCCTCGCTGCCGGGCAGCAGGGCGTGCATCCACCGCTCCCAGTTGGCGAGCTTCTCGCGCAGCAGCGGCTCGCCCTCCGGCGGGGTATAGATGACCTCGCCCGTGCGGTCGTTGCTCAAGGTGGTGCCAGGCGTGCTGCGGATGTCCATGTCCACGCCCTTGATCGCCCGGCAGATCTGGATCGCCGTGTTGGTGCTCAGCGGCCGCTGCCTGAGCGCCTGATAGCCCTCCCACAGGGCAGTGCGGTAGCGCAGCGCCTCCTTGGTCGCCGGGTCGGCATCGCCTTCTGCCGCGCCGGCAAAGAGCAGCATCTGATCGGTGGTGGTGACGATGTTCTCGATCTCGCTGCTGGCCCGGGCTTCGAGCAAGGGAATGGAGTTGATCAGCACGCCCTGATTGGGGATGAGCTGGCCCGCGGCCTTGAGTTCAGCCACCGCCGCGCGTGCTTCCACACATGCCTTGAGCACCGCGCGGGATTCCAGCTCCGCCTGGGGTGGCAACAAAGGGAGGTCGTTGTAAGGCCGAGCGGGGTTGTAGGGCATATGTCGCTGAAATGGGAATCCGTCGACACGTTTGCGCCACATGTCGACTGCATCGACACGTCTGACAGACGTGTCGAAAAAAGCTGATTTTATCGACACATCCCGTGCCACTAAGCTGGCGGGCATGACCGAATTGCCCCCCTTTGCCTGGGACGCCCCGTCCCCGCACATCCTGCCCGTGGACGTGCAGCCCGCGCACATCGACCTGATGCAGCACGTCAACAACGTGCACTACCTGCAGTGGCTGGAAGACGTGGCCTGGGATCACTCCAGCCACCTCGGCCTCAAGCCCGAGGACTACACCCGGCTGGGCACCGGCGTGGTGGTGCGCCGGCATGAGCTGGACTACCTGGCCCCCGCGCTGCTGGGCGACCGCGTGCTGTGCGCCACCTGGATCACCGCGCTGGACCGGCTGTCGCTGCACCGGCGCTTCCAGTTCGTGCGCGCCTCGGACGGCACCACGCTGCTGCGCGCGGCGACGCACTACGTCTGCGTGGACATCGCCAGCGGCAAGCTCAGGCGCATGCCGGCCTTGTTCAGCGAGGTCTATGCGCGCGGGCTGACCGTACAGGGCGATCAGCCAGCCGCCTGAGGGCCACAGCCCCCGTCATTCACAGCGGTTGTCGCGCCAGGCCTCGCAGCCGGTAGACGTCCTGCTGCGCATCCTTGAGCTGCGCCGTGCCCACCGGCGGCACGCTCGGCCCGCTCGGCTGCGGGCAGCGCCTCATCCAGTCGCCGGCACAGCTGCTGTGGTTGCGGCCTCAGGCGCTGGCGGCCGCCTGCACCACCACCCGGTGCGACTCGATCAACCGGCGAAAGGCCTCGCTCGTGGACGCCCAGTCCACCACGTCCACGCGCCAAGGCAAGTCGGACTGCGAGAACGCCTCCTGCAAGGCTGCGGCCTTGACCCAGGGCAGCGGCTCGTCGGTGACGATGGCCAGGTCGAGGTCTGAATGTGGCTTGGCCGCGCCCCGCGCCCGCGAGCCGAAGGCCCAGACCTCGCAGCCGGGCAGTTGCTCGGCCAGGATGCGGCGCACGATGTCCCAGTGCCGCGGCTCCATCTGCAGGGCCGGCAGCGGCCCCTGCACCGCCTCAGGCATGGCGCGCCTCCAGCCGATCCAGCAGCCCCCGCGCATGGGCCAGGAAGGCCTGCGTGCCCTCGTACACCTGGCGCGCCTTGGCCTGGTCGTAGGTGTGCGCGGTGATGTTGCGCATCTGCCGGAAGCCGAACCACGCCTCCACGTCGTCGATCAGGCCCTTCTCCGCGGCGATGCGCAGCAGGTCGCGGAAACCCGCCTGATCGATGTCCACCGGGTTGTCGGCCTCGCGCTCCAGCTGGCGGCGCAGCATCTTGATGCTGATTTCGTAGACGAACTCGAAGCTCTGGATCACGCCTGCGATCAGCGTGTTGCGCACCTTGGCATCCTGCTCGTTGAACCAGGCCTGGTCTTCGACCACCGCCAGGCCGTCCTCCAGCGCCTGCAAAGCCATGCGCAGCGGCGTGAAGTCAAGGCGTTCGGCGTTCATGGTGGGGCAGCGGCGCAATCTCGGCGGAGTGCCGGGATCGTGCCACAGCGGCCGAGCGCCGGCGGCCGCTCAGCCCGCGCGCCGCCGCGCCATCCAGCCGGCCACCGCCAGGCCGGCGCCCAGCAGCATCCACGTGGCCGGCTCCGGCACCGGCGTCAGCACGAAGCGCAGGTTGTCGGCATAGCCGTCGTTGTCGCCGCCGCCCAGGCGCTCCATCGACAGCGAGAACTGCAGCTGCGCCACGCCCACCGGCAGCAGGCCGCTGTCCTGGCGATAGACCAGTCCGGTGGCATTGCCACGGTCCTGCGGCATGACGGGGCCGATGGCGCTGTGGCCGATCTCCGCACCCGTGGCGTCCAGGAAGGACACGTACAGCAGTGCGTTGTCCTCCTGCGCCTGCCAGCCGCCCAGCCAGCCGCTGAGGCTGTAGGCCAGCGGCGTGCTGGCCTGCGTGAGCGCGCCCACGTCGACGAGCTGATAGCCCGCGCTCTGGCCGCCCAAGCCGGTGAAGAGGCGCGCGCCGCGGTCGGCGGGGCCAGGCTCGCTGGGCTTGACCCAGTTGTCGCCGTAGCTCACGGCCTGGAAGAGGTCGTAGCCGTCGAACCCCGTCCAGCCGGCCGTGCCGGACTCGGCATCGCCGTTGACGATCAGGTTCTCGCCCAGGGCGATGGCGGCGTGGGCCGGGGCGGCCAGGGCGGCGGTCGCCAAGGCCAGGGCCGCAGCCAGGGTGTGGGGGGTGAGCTTCATGGTGCTTGCTTCCTTGTTCGTCGTTGAGCCGTCGCGCCTGCAGCGCTCAGACCGTGTACTGATCGAGCAGCGCCGCGCCCTGCATCGCCGGGTCGCTGATGGACGGTGCGCCGGTCTCGATGTGGCCGGCCAGGCGGCGGCTCCAGCCGGGCAGGTTCTTCACGCGCAGGCCCAGGTCGTACCAGTGGTGGCTGGCGGCCAGTGGCAGGCGCAGCGCGTGGGTGGAGCGGGCGACCACCGTCACCTCCTGCGCCGGCACGTTGCCGTAGCGCAGCGCCTGCAGCACGAAGGTGCAGGCCGCACCGCCGTCGTTGCGCAGCTCGATCAGCAGCTCGCCGCTGGCGCGGGCGCTCTGCGCGCGCACCTCGGGGCGGGCGGCGTTGCCGGTCGAGGCCGGCAGCGTGCCGGTGAAGTGCCGGTGCCAGCCATTGGGGCCCAGCACCCACAGGTCGTAGGCGCTGCCGGCGGTGCCCAGCCACAGGCCCTCGATCTGCTTGCCGGCCTCCACCGTGTAGCGGCGCGGCGTCTCTTGCAGCGCGCGGCGGTTGTAGACATGGAAGACCGCGCCGGCCTCGCCGCGGTTGTCGAAGCGCAGCGTCACGCCGGTGGGCTGCACCGTGGCCTGCACCTGCAGGTCATAGGGCAGGGCCCGCGCCGGGCGCACGCCCGCGGCCTGCACTGGTGCGGCCAGCGTGGTCGGCGTGGCCGGGGTCTTGGTGGCCGGCAGGGCGCGTGCGGCCAGGCGGCGGGCCTCGGTGTCGGGCAGGCTCTGCACGAAGGCGCTGTCCTCGGGCGTCGCAAAGTCGAAGCAGCTGGTCAGGTCACCGGCCACCGCGCGGCGCCACGGCGTGATCAGCGGCTCACGCACGCCGAAGCGCGCCTCCAGGAAGCGGATCACCGACGTGTGGTCGGCCACCTGCGAGTTGACCCAGCCACCCTTGCTCCACGGCGAGATCACATACATCGGCACGCGCGGGCCCATGCCGTAGGGCCGGTGCTGCCACTGCGCATCCGAGCCGTCGAGCAGGTGGTGGTACTCGCCCGTCGTCTCCACCGTGGACGCGCCGGCCAGCAGCGCCTGGCCCGGGTCGTCCGCATAGCGCAGATAGGCCGGCACGGCCGGCGGCGGCATGTGGTCGAAGAAGCCGTCGTTCTCGTCGAAGTTGAGGAAGAGCACCGTCTTGGCCCACACCGCCGGGTTGGCCGTCAGCGCATCCAGCACGCGGGCCGTGTAGTCGGCACCCGATGCCGGGCTGGACGGCCCCGGGTGCTCCGATCCCTCGGCCGTGGCCACGATCCAGCTCACCTGCGGCAGCCGGCCGGCCATCACATCGGCCTTGAGCTGGTCCAGATCGCGCGTGGACACGCCGCGCTCGCGCAGGGCCTGCGAATAGCCCGGCCGCTGGTACCAGGCATTGCGGAACGGGCGAAAGCCGGCCAGCGGGTTGTCGGTGAAGTTGTCCGCCATGTTCTGGTAGACCTGCCAGCTGATGCCCGCGTCCTGCAGCCGCTCGGCATAGGTCACCCAGGTGTAGTCGGTGGCCGGGTTCTCGTTGAACCAGTCGTGGCTGTTGTCGGTGGACGGCCCGCCGCCCAGGCCCAGCGGATCATTGCCGCCGCTCCACAGGAAGAGCCGGTTGGTGTTGGTGCCGGTCTGCGTCGCGCAGTGGTAGTGGTCGCACAGCGTGAAGGCCCGCGCCAGCGCGAACTGGAAGGGGATGTCCGCTTCCTTGTAGTAGCCCAGCGAATGGTTCTGCTTGGCCTTGGGCCAGTTGTTCATCCGCCCCAGGTCCCAGGCCGCCTGCGCATCGCCCCAGGAGTGCGGCGTGCCGCTCACGCGGATGATCGAGAAGTCCTGCTGCGTGTTGAGGTGGAACGGCGCGATCGCCGTGCCCGCCCCACCCCAGGTCGGCCGCCCCGGCACCGGCGCCCCGCCGCCGATGGGCTGCACGAACACCGACTTGCGCGCGAAGTTGCCCGGCCGTTCCATCACCGGGATCGGGAAGGGATCGGCAAACCCGCGCACCCCGGCCAGCGTGCCGAAGTAGTGGTCGAACGAGCGGTTCTCCTGCGTGAGGATCACCACATGCTGCACGTCCTGCAGCGTCCCCGTGCGCCGCGCCGCCGGAATGGCCAGCGCCCGCTGAATCGCCGGCGGAAAGCTCGCCAGCGCCGCACTGGCCCCAACGGCCGTGCCCATGTTGCGCAGAAAGCTGCGACGGTCTTGATCGGTCATGCCTGTCCCCAAGGTGGTTGTGCGTTGCGGCGCACCTTAGGGACGGTTTTTGAAGGTGGTGTGAAGGGGTGGGGCCGATCAGGTCATGGAGCCATCACCCACTCCTGCGACAGCGACTCGGCTTGCTTGAGCACCGTCTCGGTCGCCTCTTCCTGGCGGTCCGGCGGGTACTTGTAGCGCTTGAGCAGCGTCTTGACCATGACGCGCAGCCGGGCCCGCACGGTGTCGCGCACGGACCAGTCCACGGTCACGGAGGCGCGCAGCTTCTGCGTCAGCTCCACGGCAATCTGTCTGAGCGTGGCATCGCCCAGCTCGCGCACCGCGGCCTCGTTGGTGGCCAGGGCATCGTAGAAGGCCATCTCATCGGCACTGAGCCCCAGGCGCTCGCCCCGCAGTGCGGCCTCCTGGAACTTCTTGGCCATCTCGATCAGCTCTTCGATGACCTGTGCGGTCTCGATGGCCCGGTTGCGGTAGCGCTGGAGGCTGAGCTGCAGCAGCTCGGAGAACCGCGCCTGCTGGACCACATTGGTCTTGAAGCGCGAGCGGATGTCGTCCTTCAGCAGCCGCTCCAGCAGCTCCACCGCCAGGTTGCGCTCCTTCATGTGCCGCACGTCTTCCAGGAACTCATCGGACAGGATGCCGATGTCCGGGCGGTTCAGCCCTGCGGCCTTGAAGATGTCGACCACCTCGGCGCTGACCACGGCCTTGCTGATGATCTGGCGCAGCGCGTGTTCCTTCTGTTCGTCGCTGAGCTTCTTGCCCGACGTGCCGAACTTGGTCAGCGCCGCCTTCACCGCCTGCAGGAAAGCCAGCTCATCGCGATGTGCCAGCGCCTCATCCAGCGTGCAGCACAACGCAAAGGCCCTGCTGGCCGCCAGCACCGTGTCGGCAAATCGCTTCTTGCCGTCCTCCAGCCCGAGGATGTGGTTGGCCACGCCCGGCAGCAGCTGCCAGGCCTCGGTGGGGAAGGCGCTGTAGTCCAAGCCATGCAGCATGTCGTGCAGCACGCCCATCTTCTCGAGCAGCACGGCAAGCGCGTCCTCGGCCGCAACCGTCGGCTGACCGCGGCCCTTGGCCTGGGTGTAGTCCTTGAGGGCAGCCTTGAGCTCGTTGGCGATGCCGATGTAGTCCACCACCAGCCCGCCCGGCTTGTCCTTGAACACCCGGTTCACCCGTGCGATGGCCTGCATCAGGTTGTGGCCCTTCATGGGCTTGTCCACATACAGCGTGTGCATGCACGGTGCATCGAAGCCGGTGAGCCACATGTCGCGAACGATGACGAGCTTGAACGGGTCCGGCGCGCGTCAAGCTACTTGTCGCCTCTGTCACGCAGCAATCGGCTGAATGTCTCCTCGGCTCACAGCCGTTGTGACCACAGAGTCGCGTTCAGGGTTGAGGGTAACGGCCCGGATGTGCGACCAGTCGCGTGTGCCG
>JACRNC010000004.1 GCA_016219375.1 Burkholderiales bacterium | reverse complement strand
GTGGCCCACGGCTCGGTGGCGCTCAACACCACGACCGGCGCCTACACCTACACGCCGGCTGCCAACTACAACGGCCCGGACAGCTTCACCGTCAGCGTCTCCGACGGCAAGGGTGGCACGGTGGATTCGGTCGTGACCATCAACGTCACGCCCGCCAACGACGCCCCGGTGACGAGCAACCGCAGCGAGACCACGCCTGAAGACACCTCGGTCAGCGGCCAGGTCGTGGCCACGGACGTTGATGGCGACGCGCTCAGCTATTCCATCAAGACCGGCGTGGCCCACGGCTCGGTGGTGCTGAACACCACCACCGGCGCCTACACCTACACGCCGGCGGCCAACTACAACGGCCCGGACAGCTTCACCGTGACCGTCTCCGACGGCAAGGGTGGCACGGTGGACTCGGTCGTGACGATCAACGTCACGCCCGCCAACGACGCCCCGGCGACGAGCAACCGCAGCGAGACCACGCCTGAGGACACCTCGGTCAGCGGCCAGGTCATCGCCAGCGATATCGACGGCGACACGCTGAGCTATGCCATCAAGACCGGCGTGGCCCACGGCTCGGTGGTGCTCAACACCACCACCGGCGCCTACACCTACACGCCGGCGGCCAACTACAACGGCCCGGACAGCTTCACCGTGACCGTCTCCGACGGCAAGGGCGGCACGGTGGATTCGGTCGTGACCATCAACGTCACGCCCGCCAACGACGCGCCGGTGACGGGCAACCGCAGCGAGATCACGCCCGAGGACACCGCGATCAGCGGCCAGGTCGTGGCAACCGATATCGACGGCGACACGCTCAGCTATTCCATCAAGACCGGCGTGGTCCACGGCTCGGTGGTACTCAACACCACGACCGGCGCCTACACCTACACGCCGGCGGCCAACTACAACGGCACCGACAGCTTCACCGTCAGCGTCTCCGACGGCAAGGGCGGCACGGTGGACTCCGTGGTCACCGTCAACGTCACGCCGGTCAATGATCGGCCGAGCAGCGCCGACGTGAGCCGCACGGTGGCCGAGGACAACGGCTACACGCTGACCTCGGCCGACTTCGCCTTCACCGACGTGGACGCCGGCAGCTCGCTGCAGGGGGTGCGCATCGACACGCTGCCGGCTGCCGGTTCGCTGCTGCTGGGTGGCGTGGCCGTCACGGCGGGCGCCGTCATCAGCGCAGCCGACATCGCCGCAGGCAAGCTCGTCTTCCAGCCCGCAGCCAATGCCAGCGGTTCGCCTTACGGCTCCTTCACCTTCAGCGTGCAGGACAACGCCGGCAGCTTCGACGCCGCGCCCAACACCTTCACGCTCAACGTCACCGCGGTCAACGACGCTCCGCTGGCCGCTGGCGGGGCAGTGAGCGGAACCGAAGACACGGCCTACGTCTTCACCTGGGCGCAGTTCAACGTCAGCGACGTGGACAGCGCTGCCAGCAGCCTGGGCGTGCAGATCACCCGCCTGCCGGCCGACGGCACGCTGCAGGTCTGGAGCGGCACCGCCTGGGTCAACGTGACGCTCAACCAGACGGTCAGCCAGGCGACCATCGCCGCGGGCAACCTGCGCTTCGTGCCGGATGCCAACGAGAGCGGCGCCGATGCCTTCCCGACCAGCGGCACCGGCAACCTGCGCAGCGACTACGCCAGCTTCGACTACCGGCCCACCGACGGCAGCGCCACCGGTGCTGCCGCGACGATGCGGGTAGACATCACGCCGGTGGCCGATGCGCCCACGCTGACGACGCTCAACCACAGCACCACGCTGTTCACCACCTCCTGGGAGACGAGCGACACCGGCCTGACACAGGCACAGCTCAACCCCAACACCACGTCCACCGACACGCTGTCGCAGACCACGCTGGCCGGCTGGACGCGCGTGGACACGCCCGATGCCTATGCTGGCGGCACCAACCGCTGGGAGCTATGGAGCAACGGCGACACCATGCAGAACGCCGCGGGCAACCAGACGGCCATCAGTGCCGATACCGGCAACGGCAGCAACTGGCTGGAGCTGAACAATGCCAACAACGCTGGCGCGCTGATCCAGACCCTGGGCATCGAGCGCACGGTGACGACCAAGGCCGGCTACGTCTATGACCTGTCGTTCGACTACGCGGGGCGCCTGGGCTTCGGCCAGAACTTCACCCGTATCGCAGTGCTGGTGGACGGCCAAGAGGTGGCCAGCTACGCCGGCACCAGCAGCAACACCGCGCTCAACTGGGAGACGCTGCACTTCAGCTTCGTCGGCACCGGCGCGGCGCAGACCATCACCATCGTCACCGACGCCAGCGAGTTCAACACCAACGGCCGCGGCGCGATGATCGACGACATCAAGCTGATCGAGTCCCAGGGCGCGCTGGCCGGCAATGCCGCCGGCGGCGCCAAGACCGAGATCGCGCTGTCGGGCTACATCACCGCCGGCTTGGCGGACACCGACGGCTCGGAGTCGCTGACGCTGGCCATCTCCGGCCTGCCCACCGGGGCCACCATCGTCACCGCCGGCGCGCCGAGCGGCCTGACCGTGACCAACGGCACGGTGACCCTGTCGGCCGCCGACCTGGCCAGCGCCAAGCTGCAGCTGGGCAGCAGCTACACCGGCGACGTGGCGCTGACCGTGACGGCCACCAGCACCGAGCCCAATGGCAGCACCGCCAGCACCACGCAGAGCCTGGTCTTCAAGGTGCTGGTGGGCGCGGGCGACGTGGGCGTGGAAGGCAGCGGCACCCACACGCTGGAGGCCTCGACCACCGCGCTGTCCACGGCCACCGGCCTGCATGGCGAGTACTTCGGCTACAACGAGACGGCCAACCCTGGCTCGGCCTACAACGTGCAGACCGGCGACGGCAGCGTGGGCAACCTGGAGAACCTGGCCGAGATCACGTCCATCATCAACACGCGGGCCGGCAGCACGCTGGTGGGCACGACCCAGTCGGCCAGCGCCAGCGCATCGGACGCGACCTGGGTGGCCGACAACATCGAGTACGGCATCAGCCCCACCGTCACCGGCAACCTGGGCGCCAACTCCACGGTGGCCGCCGGCGCGGCCATCACCAGCAGGGCGCTCTACAACTTCCTGGGCGGCAGCACCAGCGGCAGCGACGCGGCCACGCTCACGGCCACCAGCAGCTTCGGCCAGACCACCGACTCCATCCTGCGCATGGTCGGCTCGGCCTACTTCAACGCCGGCACCTATGACTTCCAGGTGCGCGCAGACGACGGCTTCAGCCTGCGCATCGACGGCCAGGTGGTGTTCGAGTACGACGCCAACCAGTCGCCGACGACCCGCACCACGACCACGCCCGTCACGCTGGGCGAGGGCTTCCACACGGTGGAGGTCCTCTACTGGGAGCAGGGCGGCAATGCCGTGCTGGACATCGACTACCGCCCCAGCGGCACCACCACCTGGCTGGACTTCAGCACCGACAACGTCGCGCTGTTCCAGCCCGGCACCACGCCCGTGCTGACCGAGCTGCAGGACATCATCGAAGACCCGAGCAACAACGGCCAGTACCTGATCCGCACCGGCCAGGAGGCCTGGGGCGGCGCCACGGCCGACACCATCACCGGCTCGGCCGGGCGCGACATCATCCACGGCGGTGCGGGCAACGACACCCTCAGCGGCGGCACCGGTGCCGACCGCATCGAGGGCGGCGCCGGCAACGACACGCTGACCGGCGACGTGGTCGGCTCGCCGTTCGCGGACGTGTTCGCGTGGAACCTGGCGGATGCGGGCACGGCCGGCAGCGGCCGCGCGGTGGACACCATCACCGACTTCAACACCGCCGCGCGCGCGGCCGGTGGCGACGTGCTGGACCTGCGTGACCTGCTGCAGGGCGAGAACACCACCGGCGGCACGGGCAACCTGGCGCAGTACCTGGACATCGACACCAGCGGCAGCGACACGGTGATCCGCATCAGCTCCTCCGGCAACTTCGCCGGCGGCACCTATGCGGCGGGCTCCGAGGACCAGCGCATCGTGCTCACGGGCGTGAACCTGCGCACCGACATGGGCCTGGCCGCATCGGCCACCGACAACCAGGTGATCCAGGAGCTGCTCAACCGCGGCAAGCTGCTGGTGGACAACACCTGAGGCTCTGCCCCGCCGGCGCCGTCATGGCGCCGGTGGGCCGCGTGCTTCACCGCGTGCATCGCCGGATGCTCCAAAGGCCTGCCTTCACCGGCAGGCCTTTCTTCATGGCGATGCGCTCATGCCGGCGGGTGCGGGCCGGCGGCTCCAAGCCGATCGACGCGCGCCGGCGCCCGCGGATGTGCGCCCTTCAGCGCGCCGCCACCGCCGTGCCGGTCACTGCATCGACGCCGCAGGCCCACAGGGCCGGGATGTCCTCGGCGGTGGAGACGCCTTCGGCGCACACCTTCAGGCCCAGGGCGTGCAGCATGGCCACGGTGGAGCGCACGTGCGTGGCACGGTCGGCGTCGTCGGCCACGCCGCTGGCCACGGCAGCGTCGAGCTTGATGTAGTCGAGCCCGGCCTCGAACAGGCGCGGCAGCTCGGCCAGGCGCAGGCCGGCATGCTCCAGGCCCACGCGCACGCCCAGCGGGCGCAGGCGCAGGCCCAGCTCGCGCACGGCGTCGAAGTGGTCCACCGCGGCCACCTCGTCCACCTCGATCCACAGCGATGCGGCCGCCGCGCGGTGGTCGGCCAGCAGCGCCGCCAGGCGCGGCAGGAAGGCGCCGTCGGCCAGCGAGGCCGGCGAGATGTTGGCGCAGCGCGGCACGCCGTCCACCGCGATCTCGCGCACCGCCAGCTCCACGGCCAGCAGGTCCACCGCCGGCATCATCCCGGCGCGGCGCACCAGCGGCAGCCAGAAGGCGGCCAGCTCGTGCGCGGGCTCGCCGTCGAGCTTCAGGCGCAGCGGGCATTCCTGATGCAGCAGCGCGCCGCTGCGCGCGACCACCGGAAAGCGCGCCAGATGCGCGCGGCGGCGGGCCACGGCCTCCAGCACGCGCTGGCGCCAGTCCTCGGCCCCCGGCACGTCGGCCAGGGGCACGGCCTGCACCTCCACGGCGAAGCCGCCGCGGCTCTCGGCCCGGGCCAGCGCCTGGTCGGCGGTGGCCAGCGTGTCGTGCACCGACATGCCGCGCCGCCAGGCCACGGCGCCCACGGCCACGTCGGCCTGCGGCTCCAGCGCGGCGCAGACCTCGCGCAGCGCGGCGCTGAGGGCGCGCGCGGCGTCCTCGGCGCCGGTGGCCGGCAGGGCGAGGGCCAGGTCGCCGCCATTGAGGCGGCCGGCCAGGCCGTGGCGGCCGGCGGCCTGCAGCACCGCGCGGCCCAGGGCCTGGATCAGCGCATCGGTGCGCTTGCGGCCCCACTGCTGGTTGGCCTCCATCAGGTTCATCAGCCGGGCAATCACCAGCGCGCCGTCAGCCGGGCCGTCCTCGCGCTCCAGCCAGGCATCGAGCTGGCCGATGAAGTGCCGCCGCCGCGCCAGGCCGGTCAGCACGTCGCAATGCGCCTGCACGCGCAGCGCCTCGACCTGGGTGGACTGCTCCTCGAACACGGCCTTCAGCCGCGTGACCACCGAGTTCATCGCCCGGCTGAGCTGCGCCAGCTCGGGCACGCGCGGCTCCTGCACGGTGATGAAGCGGCGGTCCTCCAGCGCACGGGCCTGCTCCACCGTGGCCGCCAGCGGGCGGCGGATGCGGCCCACGCCCCAGGCGGCCAGGGCCCCGGCCACGGCGCCGATCAGCGCCAGCCAGGCGGCCGTGCGCACGCTGCCGTCCCACAGCTGGCGGTAGGCGAAGGACGAGTGGCTGATCACCTCCACCCGGCCCAGCGCGCGCCAGCCGTCGGACACCTGGGCCACGCCGGGCGCGGATTCAATGTTGACCAGGCGCACGAACCACTGCGGCACGTCGCCGACCGCGGCCCCCGCCGGGCCGGTGGCCTCGCGCGCCATCACCACGCGGCCGCGGCCGTCGAGCAGGCGGATGGAGCGGTAGGTGCCGGTGTCGAACTGCGCGGCCAGCACCAGCTCCATCAGGTCGGCATTGCCACGCTGCTGCGACAGCGTCAGCGCCAGCGCCTGCGCGTTGTCGCTGTTCTTGATCTGCAGCTGGGCCTGCAGGTAGTCGCGCGCCGAGGCCATCCAGACGCCGAAGCTGCCCAGGAAGGCGGTCAGCACCATGCCGAGGACGAGCAACCAGATCTGACGGATCAGCGACATGAGGCATCCACTCCAGGCAAGCCCGCCCACGCCGCAGGCGGCAGGCAGGCGCGGGCGGCCGGCTGCACCGGCCACCGCATATCCAAACACATTGCAGGCAAGGGGGAGAAGGCGGCGATCACCACAGCCCCTCCTCGCGCGTCTTGGCCAGCAGCTCGCGCCAGCGCGACAGCCGCGCCACCGGGTCGCCGGCGCGCACCGCGCCCACGCCCTGCCACAGGCCCTCGGCATTGAAGCTGAAGACCGGGGTGAGATCCGGGCGCCGGGCGGCCGGGCGGATCTCGTTGATCAGGTTGTCCAGGATCAGCGGCTCGGCCTCGGGCTGCGGGTAGTAGGCCAGCACCATGTGGGCCTGCACCGGCCCGCCGGGGCCGCCGAGCTGCGCGCGCACGTAGACCAGGCGCAGCTTGGCGCCGGGCACGCCCGAGGCCAGCAGCGCGAAGTACTTGGCATTGGCGTAGTCCTCGCAGTCGCCCTGGCCCTTGGCCAGCATCTCCAGCGGCGTGGCCCAGTAGTCGAGCTGGCCCCAGGCGACCGAGTCGTCGCGAAAGGCCACCCGCCGGTTGAAGAAGTCGTTGACCGCCTTCAGCCGCGCCGGCTCATCCTGCAGGGCACCCTCCTCCATCACCGCCAGCAGCGCGCGCACCTGCGCGGCCAGCTGCGGGCTGCGCTGCTCGGCCGTCTGCAGCAGCCGGGCGCGGTCCCAGGCCTGCGGCGCCGGCCCCAGCCAGGCGCCGGCCAGCAGCAGCACCAGGGCTGCCAGCAGCCCGCCGAGCCTGCCCCGGCCGGGCAGGCGCATCACGCGGGTGGAGGGGAGCAGGGGGCGATGCATGGGGGCGAACGGGCAGCCGATTCTGGGGCGAGCCCCGTGCCCGCAGCCACCGATGAACCCGCCGCGGGCGGTGCTTTCTCACCGCTTGCGGCCCGGCGTAGGCGGCGCAGCGGTCGATCGTGATGAGTTCACGCCCGAAGCGCCTGTGCGGGTGTACCTCGATGGCGGCCTGCTCGGACAATCGAGGGCTTTGTACGCACCGGCGGCCCTGCCGCTGCGGCCAGCACCCACAACAAGGTCCCCCCAGCAGATGCCTGCCCCCCTGCGCCTTGCGCTCTCTGCCCTCGCCCTGGCCGCCACTGTCAGCGTCCATGCCCAGGCCCCCGCAGCCCTGCAGCGGGCCGCGCAGCAGGCCATCGAGACCAATCCCGAGGTCACCGCCCGCTACAACGCGCTGCAGGCCGCGCTCAATGAGGTGGACGTGGCCCGCGGCGGCCTGCTGCCCCGGCTGGACCTGAGCGCCAGCGTCGGCCGTGATTCGGACGTGATCGAAGGCCGTGTGCCCGATGAGAGCGTGAGCTTCAGCCGCAACGGCGTGGCGCTCACGCTGCGCCAGCTGCTGTGGGACGGCCAGGCCACGCGGCTGGACATCGCCCGCCTGGGCCATGCGCGGCTGACGCGCTGGTTCGACCTGCTCGACACCACCGAGCAGGCTGCCCTGGGCGCCACCCAGGCCTATGTGGACGTGCTGCGCTACCGCCGCCTGGTGGAGCTGGCCGAGGACAACTACGTGCAGCACAAGCTCACGTTCGACCAGCTGCAGTCGCGCTTCAAGGCCGGCGTGGGCCGCGGCGTGGACCTGGAGCAGGCCAATGCCCGCCTGGCCCTGGCCGACAGCAACCTGACCACCGAGCTGGCCAACCTGCACGACGTCAGCGCGCGCTACCTGCGCATCGTCGGCGAGGTGCCGCCCGCGCAGATGCCGCGCCCGCCGCTGCTGGATGCCGGCGCGCCGGCCGGCATGGCCCAGGCGCAGCAGATCGCGCTGGCGCGCAACGGCGCCATCAGCGCCGCGGTGGAGAGCCTGCGCGCCGCCCGCGCCCAGGCCAGCCAGGCCGAAGGCGCGCTCTACCAGCCCACCATCGAAGCCCGTCTGCGCAGCGGCGCCGGCAAGAACTTCGACGGCGTCGAGGACCAGAAGCGCGACACCACCGCCGAGGTTGTCCTCAACTGGAACCTCTTCAGGGGCGGCAGCGACCGCGCCCGCGTGCGCCAGTACGCGGCCCTGCTCAACCAGGCGGCCGACCTGCGCGACAAGGCCTGCCGCGACGTGCGCCAGACGGTGGCCATCGCCTACAACGACATCGGCAAGCTGCAGCAGCAGCTGGCCGCGCTGGAGCGCAACGTGCTGTCCATCCAGAAGACGCGCGACGCCTACCGCCAGCAGTTCGACATCGGCCAGCGCAGCCTGCTGGACCTGCTCAATGCCGAGAACGAGCTCTACACCGCCCGCCGCGAACAGGCGATGGCCGAGCACGACCTGGCCCTGGCCTGGGCCCGCACCCAGGCCGCGGCCAACACGCTGACCACCGCCTTGGGCGTGAGCCGCCGCGGCGGCGACGCACCCGAGGGCGCGCAGAACTGGTCCGCCGGCCAGGACGCCGCCGAGCGCTGCCCGGTGGCCGAGGTGGTGGTGCCGGCCACGCCGCGCAGCGAGCTGGACGCGCGCGCGGCCAAGCTGCAGCAGGCCGCACCCGCTGCGGTTGCCGCGCCGGTGGCCTCCCCCATGGCCTCGCCTGCCACGCCCGCCGCCACGCCGCCTGCCGTGGCGCCCGCGTCGTCCACTCCCCAAGCCGGCATGCCCGCCGCAGTCGAGCAGCAGGTGTCCCGGCGCCTGGAGCAGTGGGCCGCCGCCTGGTCGGCCAAGGACGCCGACCGCTATCTGGGCTTCTACGGCCGCGGCTTCAACCCCGCCAAGGTCAGCCGTGAGCAATGGCAGGCCGAGCGCCGTGCGCGCCTGGGCAAGCCCGGCGCGATCCAGGTGCGTGTCGAGCAGGTGCAGCTCAAGTCCATCTCGCCCGATCTGGTCGAGACGCGCTTCGTGCAGAGCTACAGCTCGGCCGATTTCAAGGACAGCACCGACAAGGCCCTGACCTGGAAGCGCGAGGGCGGGGACTGGGTGATCGTGCGCGAGAGCGACCGCTGAGCCCTGAGCCGGCTGCGGCCGGCCTCAAGCAGCATCGGGCGCCCAGGGCGCCCGATGTGCTTTGTGGGCGGCACGCCCTCACACTGGCTTGCGCAGCGCCGATGCCGCCCGGGCCAGCGCGGCCAGACGTGCCCAGTCGCCCGCACGCATCACATCGGCCGGCGTCAGCCACGATCCGCCGCACACCGGCACGTTGGCCAGTGCCAGGAACTGCGGCGCGGTCTCGGGTGTCAGCCCGCCCGTGGGGCAGAAGCGCACGTCGGCAAACGGCCCGGCCCAGGCCTTGAGCATGGCCACGCCGCCGGCCGGCACGGCCGGGAAGAACTTGAGCAGCGCATGGCCGTCGGCCCGCGCGGCCATCACCTCGCTGGCCGTGGCCACGCCCGGCAGCAGCAGCAGGCCGGCGTCGCGGCAGGCCTGGCCGATGGCCGGCAGGTAGCCGGGGCTGACGGCAAAGCGCGCCCCGGCGTCGGCGGCGGCCTGCGCATCGGCTGCGCTGCACACGGTGCCGGCGCCGACGATGGCCTGCGGCACCTCGCGGGCGATGGCGGCGATGGCCGGCAGCCCGGCCGGCGTGCGCAGCGTCACCTCCAGCACGCGCACGCCGCCGTCCACCAGCGCGCGGGCCATCGGCACGGCGTGGGCCACGTCGTCGATCACGATCACCGGAATCACCGGGCCGGCGGCGATCAGCTCGTCGGCGGTGCAGCGCAATGCGGCACCCGCCGCGCCGGCCTGAGCAGCGTCATCCCCCCACCTGCCGGGGGCCTCGTTCACAGCCATGTGCAGGCGCCCTCCTCGGCGCTGGTCACGTTGCGCCGGAAGCCGGCAAAGAGCTCACGGCCCAGGCCGTGGGCGTGTTCGTCGCTGGCCGCCTCGCTCATGGCGGCCGGCTCGCGCGCGGCGAACTCGGCTGCGTCCACCCGCACGTCCAGCGTGCCGGCCACCGCGTCCAGGCGGATCACGTCACCGTCGCGCACGCGGGCGATCGGGCCGCCATGCAGCGCCTCGGGGCTCAGGTGGATGGCCGCGGGCACCTTGCCCGATGCGCCGCTCATGCGGCCGTCGGTCACCAGCGCCACGCGATAGCCCTTGCCCTGCAGCACCGCCAGCTGCGGCGTGAGCTTGTGCAGCTCGGGCATGCCGCAGGCGGCCGGGCCCTGGAAGCGCACCACGGCCACCACGTCGCGGTCCAGCTCGCCGGCATTGAAGGCCGCCTGCAGCGCCTCCTGGCTGTCGAAGACCCGCGCCGGGGCCTCGACCACCCAGCGCTCCTCCGGCACGGCCGAGACCTTGATCACCGCCCGCCCCAGCGAGCCGGC
This sequence comes from Burkholderiales bacterium, assembly GCA_016219375.1. Taxonomy (GTDB): domain Bacteria; phylum Pseudomonadota; class Gammaproteobacteria; order Burkholderiales; family Burkholderiaceae_C; genus Aquabacterium. Next base: position 77,306 of record JACRNC010000004.1, on the reverse strand, counting down.
CAGCAGGCGCAGGCCGCCGGTGGCGCTGAACGGATCGGCCGCCGGGCGCAGCACGGACGCATCGCCGCTGGCCTGCGGCACCGGCTCGAAGGCCAGGCCGCCGGGCGCATCGGCGCGCGCCACCGGCCAGGTGGTCTGCTGGCGCAGCCCGCCGGGCGACAGCGTCAGCACGTCGGCATGCATCAGCCCGGCGTCCAGCAGCTCGCGGATCACCCAGCCCGGGCCGCCCGCGGCCTGGAACTGGTTCACGTCGGCCTCGCCGTTGGGATAGACGCGGGCCAGCAGCGGCACCACCGCGGAGAGCGCCGAGAAGTCGTCCCAGTCGATGACGATGCCCGCCGCGCGTGCCACCGCGACCCAGTGGATCAGGTGGTTGGTGGAGCCGCCCGTGGCCAGCAACGCGGCCATCGCGTTGACGATGGCCCGCTCATCGACGATGCGGCCGATGGCCACCTCACTGCGCCGCCTGGCCATCTGCTGCAGCAGCAGCCGCACCGCCTCGCGGCTGAGCGACTCGCGCAGGGCGTCATGCGGGTGGATGAAGGCGGCCCCCGGCACGTGCAGGCCCATCGCCTCCAGCAGCATCTGGTTGCTGTTGGCCGTGCCATAGAAGGTACAGGTGCCGGGCTCGTGATAGGCGCGGGACTCTGCCTCCAGCAAGGCATCGCGGCCCACCAGGCCCAGCGCATGCTGCTCGCGCACGCGGGCCTTTTCCTTGTTGGACAGGCCGCTGCTCATCGGCCCGGCGGGCACGAAGGCGCACGGCAGGTGGCCGAAGTGCAGCGCGCCGATCAGCAGCCCCGGCACGATCTTGTCGCACACGCCCAGCAGCAGCGCGCCGTCGAACACATCGTGGCTCAGCGCCACGGCCGTGCCCTGCGCGATGACGTCGCGCGAGAACAGGCTCAGCTCCATGCCGGCAAAGCCCTGCGTCACGCCGTCGCACATCGCCGGCACGCCGCCGGCCACTTGCGCAGTCGCGCCGTGGCGGCGGGCCTCGTCGCGCAGCCAGGCCGGGAAGGCCTCGTAAGGCTGGTGGGCCGACAGCATGTCGTTGTAGGCCGTGACGATGCCCAGGTTGGGCCCGCGCGCCTCGACGATGCGCAGCTTGTCCGGTGCCGGCACGCCGGCCACGGCATGGGCGACGTTGGCGCAGCCCAGGCGCCGGGCGCCGGGCGGGCGCTGGCCCCAGCGGGCTATGCGCTGCAGGTAGGCGGCGCGGCTGGCCGCGCTGCGCTGGCGGATGCGCTCGGTGACCTGCGCCACCGCAGGATGCAGGGCGGGCGTCGGGCTGGGCGAGAGGGGCGACATGGGGCGGGCTCGCGTGGGATGGCGCTGGCGCAAAGGGGGCCGGGGGGAGGCCGGGGGCCGGCTCGGGATCGAGCCATTGTGCAGCGCAGCGCAAGCCGGCAATCCGCCGGCCCGGCACGCCGGGGGCCCTGTCGCCAGGGTGCGGCCTCATCACGCGCCGACCCTCAGGGTCCACGGTTCAGGGCCCGCGGCTCAGGGCTCAGGGCTCAGGGCTCAGGGCTCAGGGCCCAAGGCTCAGCGCGCGGCCGTCGGCAGGTCCGGCGAGCGCGGCAGCTCCGGCGGCACCGGCAGGTGCAGGCTCCGGCGCGCGGCCAGCAGGTCGTCGGACGTGTCCACGTCCAGCAGCACGCCGGGGTCTTCCACCTCCACGCCGCTGGCCGGGTAGCGCACGCACAGCTTGCGCGGCGCGTCGTCGCTGTCGAGCTTGATCAGCTCGGAGTACAGCTCTGCGGCAAAGCCCAGCGGCCGGCCGCTGCGCCCGCGGTGGGTGGGATAGGCCACCGGATGCACGGCCAGCTGCGCGGCCACGGCCCGCAGCGTGGCCGGCTGCACCATCGGCATGTCGCCGGGCAGCATGATCCAGCCGTTGGCATGCGGGCGCACACCCACGCCCACGGCCATGCAGTAGCCCATGCCCTGGCCCAGGCCGAGCGGCCCTTCGGGCAGCACGACGATGTCGCGCAGGGCCAGCACGCGGCGGGCCTCCTGCGCCAGCGCGTCGGTGGTCACCAGCACCACCGGCATCTCGGCGGCCAGCGCCTGGGCCAGCGTGGCGCCCAGCACGCTGCCGCCGGCCAGTCCCTGGCGCGCCTCATGGCGGGCCGACACCGCAATGCCGCCGGCCGCCAGCACCACCACGGCGGGCAGCGCCCGCTCGGCCAAGCCGCCGCCCACGCCCAGGGCAGAGCCCCCCGGCGCGGCGGCGACCGCCGGCCCGGGGACTGCAAACTGGGGGAAGCGCCTGGCAGCCATGCCGCTATCGGACCGCAGCCCACCCGGGCAGGCCAGCGTAGCTTCACTTAAGGCCTTACCCGCGAAAAATTGGTGCGCCGCAGCATGGGCATTGCGCACCGCCCCAGAATGCCGGGTTGCCCCGGGCTGGGACAAACTCCCAGGTCCGCTCCACACACACCGAGAAAGCCCTCGATGACCCGCCTGGCCGACCTGCGCAAGAGCTATGAACGCGCCCAGCTCGACGAGGACAGCGCCCCCGAGCAGCCGCACGCCCTCTTCCGCCGCTGGCTGGACGAAGCCCTGCATGCCGAGCTGCCCGAGCCCAATGCCATGACGGTGGCCACCGTCGGCCCCGACGGCCGGCCGTCCACCCGCATCGTGCTGATCAAGGGCTTCGATGAGCAGGGCGTCGTCTGGTACACCAATTTCGACAGCCGCAAGGGCCGCGAGCTGGCCGCCCACCCGTTTGCCGCGCTGCAGTTCCATTGGGTGGAGCTGGAGCGCGTGGTGCGCATCGAGGGCCGGGTGAGCAAGGTCAGCGATGCCGAGAGCGACGCCTACTTCGCCTCGCGCCCGCTGGACTCGCGCATCGGCGCCTGGGCCTCGCCGCAGAGCCAGGTGATCCCGTCGCGCGCCACGCTGGTGACCAACGCAGCCAAGTACGGCGCCCGCTTCGCGCTCAACCCGCCGCGCCCGCCGCACTGGGGCGGCTATCGGTTGCAGCCCGACCGCTTCGAGTTCTGGCAGGGCCGCCCGTCGCGGCTGCACGACCGGCTGCTCTACCAGCTGGGCGAAGACGGGCGCTGGACGCGCTGCCGGCTGGCGCCTTGAGGGGCGAGCGGCCGCGCTCCTTCGCGGCAGGCCGGGTCGCTTGCGCTTGAGCAGCGCACCCGGCCGGCCGCACCACGCTCAGAAGCTCACCCGCAGCCCCGCCGACAGCGCCCGCCCGCCCAGCGGGGTCAGGTCGCGCACGGTGCGCAGCGTGGTGGCGCTGTAGGCCAGCTCGTCGGTGACGTTGTCCAGGCGCACGAAGAAGCGGCCGTTCACGCCGTCCCAGCGCAGCGCGCGGCTCAGCGACACATCGGCCACGGTGTAGCCCGGCGTGGGCACATCGTCGGCGCTGACGCGGTCCTGGCGCACGGCATGGCGCACATCGACGCGCCAGGTCCAGCCCAGCCAGTCGGTGGCTGCGCCCAGCGCGAGGCGCAGCGGCGCGATGCGCGGCAGCGGCTGGCCGCTGTCGCGGTCCACGGCGCGCACGCTGTCGGCGCTGGCCTCCAGCCGGACCTTGCGGCCGGCAAGCTCGGCTGAGCCGCCGAGCTGTGCCTCCAGGCCCCACAGCTGCGCCCGCACCGCGCCGAAGCGGTAGCCGGGCAGCGTCCGGCCATCCTCCACCGTGTCGTAGGCGGCGTCGCGCTGCAACGCGATGTAGCGGCCGAAGCGGCTGACGAAGCCGCCCAGCCGCGCCTGCCAGCCGGCGTCCTTCCACACCAGCGCCGCGTCGCCCTGCACGCCGCGCTCCACGCCCAGCGTGGCATCGCCAGCCTCGTAGGCGGCCGTGGCCACATGCACGCCGCTGGCAAAGAGCTCGTAATACGTCGGCGCGCGCTCGGTGTGGGCCAGGTTGGCCTGCAGCTGCCAGCCCGGGGCCCATCTGCCGAGATCAGCCACGCCGCCCAGGGCCACGCTGGTGGTGTCGAACTGGCGCTGCTGCGCCGCACCGAAGCGCGGCTCATCGGCATTCGGCTCATCGCCGGCCGAGGCCACCCGCGTGCGCTCGCCGCGCACGGCCAGCGACCACGTCAGCGGCGCCAGGCGCCATTGCTCGTGCGCGAACCAGGCCAGGCTGCGCGTGCGCGTTCGGGGCACGAAGGCCTCCTCGCCCAGCGCGGCAAAGCGCGCGTGATCCGCCTGCAGGCCCCAGGTGCCGGTGGCGCCGCCCAGCGCGGCGATCGGCGCGTGGTCGGCCTCCAGCCGGCCGGACGCGCCCTCGTTGCTGAACACCGTACCCGGCTGGCCGCCCTCTATCTCGGTGTGGCGGTAATCGGTCAGCTGCACCTGCCCGCGCAGGGCCTGCAGCCAGCCGTCCAGCGCCCACTCGCCGGCGATGCGGCCGGTGTTGCGGCGCATGCGGATGCTGACCTCGTCGTCGGCCACGCTGCCGTAGACCTGGCCTTGGCCGTCGAAGCTGGCACCCAGCCAACCCCGGCTGCCGAACCAGGTGGCGCCCACGCCGCCGCCGTCGGCCCGGCTGGCGGAGTTGGCCACGCGGCGGCGGGACTGCGGGCCATCGTCGGTTTCCACCGTGTGGCGCGGCGTGCGCAGGTCGGCGCTGTCGCGCGAGAAGGCGTCCACATGCCAGGCCCAGTCGCTGCCGGATGCGGCGTCGTCGCCTGCGCTGCCCCCGCTGCTGTCCGTACTGCCGTCGCCGGTGCCGCCGTCCAGCGCCACGGCGCCCGCGCGCTGCTCGGACGCACCGCCCAGGCGCAGCTCGGCCAGGCCGGCCGGGCGCCCGGCCCGCTCGCGCGGGATGCGGTTGTCCACCGCGTTCACCACGCCCCCCACCGCATGGCTGGAGTAGCGCAGCGCCGCCGGCCCGCGCAGCAGTTCCACGCGGTCCAGCACCAGCGGCTCGATGGGCACGGCATGGTCCTGGCTGAGGCTGGACGCATCCACGCTGGCCGAGCCGTTGCTCAGGATGGCCGTGCGGTCGCCGTCCTGCCCGCGCACCACCGGCCGGCCCACCGCCGGGCCGAAGCCGGCATCGGCCACGCCGGGAAGCCCGTCCAGCGTGGCGCCCAGGGTGGCCTGACGCTGGCGCAGCAGGCGCTCGCCGGACAGCACGCTCGCTGCCGGCGCGGGCGCAAGCGGTTCGGCGCGCACCTCCACGGTCGGCAGTGCGACCGGCGAGTCCGCAGGCGGCGCCGACTGCGCCCCGGCCCAGCCGGAGCAGACGCAGGCCGCCGCAGCAGCCAGCACATGGAGCCGCCGTACGGCGCGCCGGGGTGTCGCCGACCCCGCCCGGGACGGGCGGCGGCAGGCCGCGTCAGGCAAGGCGGGGGAAGCGGAATCGAGGCAAGGCATCAAGGACATGGCAAAGGCAATCAGCAGCCGCCCGGCCGGCCGGCGCAATGCAGGGCGCAGCGGTCTTCGGGCCAGGGCAGCAAAGGAGGCGGGACGGCCCACGGCAGCCCGGATCAGGGGCGCGAACTGGGCCGCAAGGCGATGGAAATGGAAAGGGGCTTGCCGCCACGCACGTGGGCCGGATCACCGGATCCCTGGCCGGCGGCTGGGTGCGGGGTGCGCGGTCGTGCGGTCGCCAGATCGCGCAGCAGCGCCGGGTGGAGCCGGCACGCGGCCAGCCACACCGCTGCCGCGCAGCGATCAGGCGATGCCCCAGCCGCCCGGCGGTGCCCGCGCCTGGAAAGCCGCCCGCGGCCCCGGCACGGGCGCGGCGACGGCCAGCGGCAGGGCCGCGTCGGGCAGCGCTGCCGCCGCAGCCGGCAGGGACGGTGCAGCAGGCGCCCCGTCACCGCAGGCCAGGTGGTCGAACCACAGGCAGTCCCACCCGCCATGCGCACCCGCCGCGTGGCCGAACCAGACATCGCCCGGGGCACTGGTGGCCTCGTCTGCGGAAGCGCCGGCCAGCGCGACCGCTGAAGCGCTGGGCTGGGCTCGGGCAGCCCCTGCCGCGCCGTGCGCCACCCGGTGCCACAGGCCCCAGCCCTGGGCCAGCACCAGCAGGCCGGCCAGCAGCAGCCCCGCCCAGGCGGGCGTGCGGTGCGGTCGAGACAGGCGGGCGGGCATGGCGCGGTCGGGTGGCGTGGTCAGGCAGTCAGGATCGCGTTTGATAGGGCGGGCGTGGCCGGATGAGCGATGTAGCCGCCGCTGATGCGCGGACTGCCGCCTTCACACCCAGAAGGCCGCTCCGCTCTGCACGCTCAGAAAAGAGAAAAGGCCAGGCGCCGTGATTTGGTTCCGCTGCCTGCGCCCTGCATCTGCGGGATGCAGGGGCGGGCATCCCGCCATTGTGCCGGCCAGTGCCGCCGCCGACACTTCCGGCCAATGCCGTCCGCCCACCCGACCGCTCTGTTCGCCGCCCAGCCGTCCCCGTCCCCGACGACTACACTATCCGCCCGCCTTCGCGGCCCCCTGGCCGCTTGCCCGCGGGCGGCAACGGCCCAGCGGGCCGCATCGCGCCCGGCCGCCTGCCGGGCTAGCCGGGCCTCCAGCGGCGGCGGGCCCATCCCTCAGCGGCCGGCTCCGTCCTTCCGCACACCCCGCCGCACCGCCGGCGGGCCCGCATCCCCAGCCAGCCTGTCCCAGAACGAGGCGCGCGCATGTCCCTGACGCAGTTCCTGTCCATCCTGGTCGCCCGCTGGAAGTGGGTGCTGGGCTCCTTCGCCGGCATCGTCGCGCTGACCGTCCTGGCCAGCCTCATCTGGCCCAAGAGCTACACCGCCACCGCCGTGGTCGTCGTGGACTCCAAGCCCGATCCGGTCTCCGCGTTGCTCTACACCGGCACCACCACACCCGGCTTCATGGCCACGCAGGTCGAGATCGTGCAGAGCGACCGCGTCGCCCAGCGCGTGGTGCGCAACCTGCGCCTGGGCGAGAGCGTGCAGACCCGCATCGAATGGCAGGAAGACACCAAGGGCACCGGCAGCATCGAGGCCTGGCTGGCCGAGCGCCTCACCAAGAAGCTCGACGTGAAGCCCTCGCGCGAGTCCAACCTCATCACCGTCAACTACAAGGCCGACAGCCCTCAGCAGGCCGCCTTCATGGCCAACGCCTTCGTGCAGGCCTACCTGGACACCAACCTCGACCTGCGCACCGACCCGGCCAAGCAGTACTCCAGCTTCTTCGACTCGCGCTCCAAGCAGCTGCGCGAGGAGCTGGAGGCGGCCCAGGCCAAGCTGTCGGCCTTCCAGCGCGAGAAGGGCATCCTGGCCACTGACGAGCGCCTGGACATCGAGAACGCCCGCCTGAACGATCTGTCCACCCAGCTGGTCACGCTGCAGGCCCTGGCCGCTGAATCGTCCAGCCGCCAGACCCAGGCCCGCCGCAGCGCCGGCGAGCTGACCGACGTGCTGGCCAACCCGCTGATCGCCAGCCTCAAGGCCGACCTGTCGCGTGCCCAGGCCAAGCTCAAGGAGCTGACCGCCACGCTGGGCGACAACCACCCCGCCGTCGTGCAGCAGCGCGCAAGCATCAACGAGCTGCGCAGCCGCATCGACGCCGAGACCGGCCGCATCGGCAGCGGCGTGGGCGTCACTGCCACCATCAACCAGGCCCGCGTGGCCGAAGTCCAGGCCGCCTTCGACGCCCAGCGCCAGAAGGTGCTGCAGATGAAGGCCCTGCGCGACGAGGCCGCGGTGATGCAAAAGGACGTCGAGAACGCCCAGCGCGCCTACGACGCCGTGCTGGCCCGCCTCAACCAGAGCAGCCTGGAGAGCGAGAACAAGCTGCCCAACGTGGCCATCCTCACGCCCGCCACCGAGCCGCTCAAGCCCTCGTCGCCCAACCTGCTGATCAACACCGCGCTGGCCGTGCTGCTGGGCTTTCCGATCGCCATCGGCATCGGCCTGCTGATCGAGAACCGCGACCGCCGCGTGCGCACGCTCGACGACCTCACCCGCACCCTGACGCTGCCCGTCATCGGCACGCTGCAGCTGCATGCCCGCCAGCGCCGCCTGTTCGGCCGCCAGCGCCTGCCGGCCCTGTCGCAGAGCCTCATGCGCTCCCTGCCCGGCGCGGCAGCCAAGTAACGAACGAAGCCGGAGCCCCCTTCATGGCCGTTTTCCGCGATTCGCGTCAGTTCTCCACGATGGCGCCCCAGGACTACTCCGACGAGTCCGTCGCCATCCACGAGCACTCCATCGGCGACATCATCCGCCAGGCCAAGAACCTGTCGGCCGAAGAGGTCGAGAAGATCCTCACCTACCAGCGCGACAAGGGCCTGCGCTTCGGCGAGGCGGCCGTGGCCCTGGGCTATGCCAGCAACGACGACGTGCTGCATGCCCTGTCCAAGCAGTACCACTACCCGCTGGCCAACGACAGCGACGCCAAGCTGCACCCGGAGCTGGTCACCGGCAACCAGCCCTTCTCGCGGCAGGCCGAGTCCTTCCGCATGATCCGCAGCCAGCTGATCAACAAGCTGTTCAAGGACACGGACACCAAGCGCGCGCTGGCCATCGTCAGCCCCGACATCGGCGACGGCAAGTCCTACTTCGCGGCCAACCTGGCCACCGTCTTCTCGCAGCTGGGCGGCCGCACGCTGCTGGTGGATGCCGACCTGCGCAGCCCGCGCCAGCACGAGCTCTTCGGCGTGGACAACACCACGGGCCTGTCGGCCATCCTGTCCGGCCGCGCCACCAAGAACGTCATCCGCGCCATCCACGCCTTCCCCAGCCTTTTCGTGCTGCCGGTGGGCAACGTGCCGCCCAACCCGCTGGAGCTGGTCGAGCGGCCGGCCTTCGGCCTGCTGATGCGCGAGCTGGTCGGCAAGTTCGACCACGTCATCGTGGACACGCCCGCCGCCGTCCACGGCTCGGACGCCGTGTCCATCACCTCCCGCTGCGGCGCCGCCCTGGTGCTGGCCCGCAAGGGCAAGTCGCACCTGCACGCCATCGAGGCGCTGGTGCAGGACCTGCAGGACACCTCCGCCAAGATCGTGGGGTCGGTGTTCAACGAAATGTGAAGCCGGACCGCTGGGCCGGCGCCCAGGCGGGTCTAGTGGTAGTCGTCTTCTCGCTGGTGTCGCAAGGCGGTGACCACCACTTCGTGGTCACTGACCACCTCGAACAGCGCCACATAGCCTGAGCCGCCGAACGGGATCACCAGTTCGCGCTCGTAAGGCCGGTCAGCCGCAACGCGGCAGGTGAACGGGTTGGTCCGCAGGATGCGGAGCTGGCTTTCGATTTCAGCCATCGCCCGCTGCGGCAGCTCCAGGTCACCGTACTGCAGTGCCGCCTCGACCAGGAAGTCCTCCAGGCGCCGCAGGTCTTCGAGCGCCTCCCTCGTGAGGGTGACGGCGTAGGTCACGGCTTGCCGATCGACGGCGCCGCTCCATTGGATCGATGCTCTGCCATGCGGGCCTCCAGCCGGTCGCGCATGGCCTTGAGCGCGTCATCCAGAGGCACGAACTCGCCGGACGCCCTGGCCTTGGCCAGGGACTCGCGTCCCCGCGCCACGAACTCATCCTGAGCCTTGCGTCGCCGTGCAGCCTCAACCGCCGCTGCTTCGACGAACTGCGACAAGGTCTCGCCCGTACGCAGCACGCTTTCGATTTCCTCACGAACCGAAGGCTCGACGCGCACGGGAGGCAACTGGGCGGTCTTCATGACGGCCAGTGTAGTGCAAATGCAATGCGGCGTTGTCGATGCTGGGCGAGGCGGCTCAATGCGCCTCCTCCCAATTCCGCCCCACACCCACGTCGGCCTCCAGCGGCACCTTCAACTCGGCCACGCCGGCCATGATGCGGGGGATGGCTTCGCGCGCCCAGTCGAGCTGATCCTCCGGTACCTCGAAGACCAGCTCGTCGTGCACCTGCATGACCATCGCCACGGGGCGGCCTGAGGCGTCGAGCTCCTGCTGCACGGCGATCATGGCCAGTTTGATGAGATCGGCCGCCGTGCCCTGCATGGGCGCATTGATGGCGGCGCGCTCTGCAGCACCCCGGCGCGGGCCGCTGCCGCCGTTGATCTCGGGCAGCCACAGGCGGCGGCCGAAGACAGTCTCCACATAGCCACGCTCGCGGGCCTGCTGGCGGGTGTCGTCCATGTAGCGGCGCACGCCGGGGTAGCGCTGGAAGTAGCGGTCGATGTAGGCCGTGGCGGCCGAGCGCTCGATGCCCAGGTTGCTGGCCAGGCCGAAGGCGCTCATGCCGTAGATCAGGCCGAAGTTGATGACCTTGGCATAGCGGCGCTGCTCGCTGCTGACCGCATCCGGCGTGACGCCGAAGATCTCGGCCGCGGTGGCGCGGTGCACGTCCTGCCCCTCGCGGAAGGCGCGCAGCAGGTTCTCGTCATCCGACAGGTGGGCCATGATGCGCAGCTCGATCTGCGAGTAGTCGGCCGAGACGATCACGTGCCCCGGCGGGGCGATGAAGGCCTCGCGCACGCGGCGGCCCTCCAGCGTGCGCACGGGGATGTTCTGCAGATTCGGCTCATTGCTGGCCAGACGGCCGGTCACGGCCACGGCCTGCGCGTAGTTGGTGTGCACGCGGCCGGTGGCGGGGTTGACCATCGTCGGCAGCTTGTCGGTGTAGGTGCTCTTGAGCTTGGCCAGGCCTCGGTGCTCCAGGATCCTGGCTGGCAGCGGGTAGTCGGCGGCCAGTTGCTCCAGCACCTCCTCGTCGGTGGACGGCGCGCCGCTGGCGGTCTTCTTGACCACCGGCAGCTGCAGCTTGCCGAAGAGGATCTCGCCGATCTGCTTGGGCGAGCCCAGGTTGAAGGGCTGGCCGGCCAGGGCGTAGGCCTCCTGCTCCAGCGCCACCAGCCGCTCGGCGAGCTGCTGGCTCTGCTGGCGCAGCCGATCGGCATCGATCAGCACGCCGTGGCGCTCGATGCGCTGCAGCACGGCCGACGTGGGCAGCTCGATGCGCTCGTACACCTCGCGCAGCCGGCCTTCCTCCTGCAGCCGGGGCCACAGCACGCGATGCACGGCCAGAGCCATCTCGCTGTCCTCGCAGGAGTAGGCGGTGGCCCGCTCCAACGACACCTGGGCAAACGGGATCTGGCTGGCGCCCTTGCCGCAGACGTCCTCATAGCTCAGCCCCTTGCGGCCCAGGTGGCGCTGGGCCAGGCTGTCGAGGTTGTGCGGCTTGTGCGCCTCCAGCACATAGCTCTGCAGCAGGGTGTCGTGCACATAGCCGCGCACGGTGATGCCGTGGTTGGCCAGCACGTGGATGTCGTACTTGATGTGCTGGCCCAGCTTGGCGCGGCCCGCGTCCTCCAGCCACGGTTTCAGGCGCGCCAGCACCTCGTCCAGCGGCAGCTGCGGCGGCACGTCGGCATAGGCATGCGCCAGCGGGACGTAGGCGGCCTTGCCGGCCTCCACGCTGAAGGACAGGCCGACGATGCGCGCCTTCATCGGGTCCAGCGAATCGGTCTCGGTGTCCAGGGCGACCAGATCCGCGGCCTGGATGCGCGCCAGCCAGCGGTCGAACGCATCCCAGTCGGTCACCGTCTCCCATTCGCCCTGCACGGCCGGGGCTTGCGGCGGCGGCACATCGGCGAAAAGATCGGCCGTGGCCTGGGCGCGGGTCTGGCGCTCCAGCTCGGCCTTCCAGGTCTTGAAGCCGTAGCGGTCGAAGAAGCCCAGCAGCCCGGCGTGGTCAGGCTCGTGCAGGTGCAGGCCGGCCAGCTCGGGCCAGCCGGCCACGTGAGCGGCCAGGTCGCAGTCGGTCTTGACGGTGATGAGCTTGCGGCCCTGCGGCAGCCAGTCCAATGCCTTGCGCAGGTTCTCGCCGGCCACGCCCTTGATGCCGGAAGCGGCGGCGATCACGCCGTCCAGCGAGCCGTATTCGTTGATCCACTTGCAGGCGGTCTTGGGGCCGACCTTCTCCACGCCGGGCACGTTGTCCACCGCATCGCCGATGAGCGACAGGTAGTCCACGATCAGCCGCGGCGGCACGCCGAACTTGGCCTCCACGCCGGCCACATCCAGCGTCTCGTTGCTCATGGTGTTGACCAGCGTGATGCGCTCGTCCACCAGCTGCGCCATGTCCTTGTCGCCGGTGGAGATGACCACGTTCATGCCCGCCTCGGCCGCGCGCCGGGCCAGCGTGCCGATCACGTCGTCGGCCTCGATGCCGGGCACCTCCAGCACCGGCCAGCCCATGAGCCTGACCACCTCGTGGATGGGCTCGATCTGGCGGGCCAGGTCCTCCGGCATGGGCGGGCGGTGGCCCTTGTAGTCGGCATACCACTCGTGGCGGAAGGTCGGGCCCTTGGCATCGAAGACGCACGCGGCCAGCACCGAGGGCACCTGCTCGCGCAGCCGGCGCAGCATGGCCACCATGCCGTGGGTGGCGCCGGTGGGCACGCCGCCGGGGCCGCGCAGGTCCGGCAGGGCGTGATAGGCGCGGTAGAGGTAGCTGGAGCCGTCGACGAGGAGCAGGGTGGGCACGGTCATGCGGCGGATTGTCCGGCAGCGGGGCGGCCCGCCGTGCGCATGGCCCCTGCCGGTCGGGGCCGTGGGGGCGGGCCTCGGGCGGGCGTCGGGCAGGCTTCGCGCGGCCCCCGGCTCCTACAATCCGCGCCGCCCCGCCCGCCCTGCGTCGAGGCTGTCTTAGCCGCCTGCGGCGCACCCGTCCTGCCCATCTCATGGCCGTCTTCACCGAAGTCACCCCCGATGCCGCCCAGGCGCTGCTCACGCGGCTGAACCTGGGGCGCCTGCAGGACCTGCAGGGCATCGCATCCGGCATCGAGAACACCAACTACTTCGTCACCACCGAGCGCGGGCGCTACGTGCTGACGGTGTTCGAGCGACTGAGCGTCGAGCAACTGCCCTTCTACCTGCACCTGATGCAGCACCTGGCGGCACGCGGCATCCCGGTGCCCGATCCGCAGGCCGATGCATCCGGCGAGATCCTGCACAGCCTGGCCGGCAAGCCGGCAGCGGTGGTCACCCGCCTGAGCGGCGCCAACCAGATGGCCCCGCAGGCCGCCCACTGCGCCCAGGTGGGCGCCATGCTCGCGCGCATGCATCTGGCCGGCCAGGACTACCCGCGCCACCAGCCCAACCTGCGCGGCCTGGCCTGGTGGACCGAGGTGGTGCCCGTCGTGCTGCCGCATCTGGACGACGCCCAGCGCTCGCTGCTGTCGGACGAGCTGCGCTTTCAGCAGCAGCTTGCCGCCAGCGCCGATTACGCCGCCCTGCCCCACGGCCCCATCCACGCCGACCTGTTCCGCGACAACGTGATGTTCGACGGCGACCGGCTGGCGGGCTTCTTCGACTTCTACTTCGCCGGCTGCGACACCTTTCTCTTCGACCTGGCGGTGTGCCTGAACGACTGGTGCATCGACTGGGCCACCGGCGCGCTGGACGAGCCGCGCGCCCGGGCCATGGTGGACGCCTATGCCGGCGCGCGCGCGCTGACCGCCGCGGAGCACGCGCTCTTCCCCGCCCTGCTGCGCGCAGCCGCCATGCGCTTCTGGTGCTCGCGCCTGTGGGACTGGCATCTGCCGCGCGAGGCCAGCCTGCTCAAGCCGCACGACCCGGCGCACTTCGAGCGCGTGCTGCGCCTGCGGCGCGAACAACCGTGGAGGCCGGCCCATGTCTGAGGTGAGCGGCGGCCTGCCGACGCGGTCCATGCGGCTGCGCCAGGTGCCGGCCAGCCGCGGGCTGGTGTGGGTGCGCATGGGGCTTGCGCTGGTGGGCAAGCAGCCGCTGGGCTTCATCGGCCTCTTCGGCATGACGCTCTTCGGCACGCTGCTGCTGGCCAGCTTCCCGGTGATCGGTGCGCTGGCCGTGGGCGTGCTGCAGCCCTCGATCTGGCTGGGCTTCATGCGGGCGTCGCAGCGGGCGCTGGCCGGCGAGCGCTTCGGCCCGCCGGTGCTGCTGGAGGCCTGGCGGGGCCGCTCGACGCCGCAGCGGCTGCTGCAGCTGCGCCTGGGCGTGGTCTATCTGCTGGCCGCCACCGGCGCGCTGCTGCTGGCCGGGCTGCTGGGCTCGGGCGGCGAAGCGTGGCAGGCGGTGATCGAGGCCACGCCCGAGACGCGCGAGGCCGCCATCGACGCTGCCGCCCTGCAGCGCGACATGCTGCTGGCGCTGCTGTGCTACGCGCCGGTGTCGCTGGCCTTCTGGCATGCGCCGGCCCTGGTGCACTGGGCCGGGCACAAGCCGGGGCAGGCGATCTTCAGCAGCCTGGTGGCCTGCTGGCACAACAAGGGCGCCTTCTGCGTCTACGGCCTGGGCTGGGGCGCGCTGGCCGCGCTGCTGGCCTCGCTGCTGGCGGTGCTGGCCCTGCTGCTGGGCGCGCAGCCGGCCATGCTGCAGGTGCTGGTCTTCCCGCTGGTCCTGGGCCTGGGCGGGGCCTTCTACGCCTCGCTCTACTTCACGGTGGTGGACTGCTTCGAGCAGGGCAGCGCCGGCCGCACTGCCGCCTGATTCACGGCGTACGCGGCGTACGCGCCGACGTGCCGCGCCGCGGCCGGCAGCACAGCGGGTCGAGCCGCGGGCGCATAGCCGATCACCGTGCCGGCCCAGGCTGCAGGCGGCCGAGGCGGCTTACTCGATGGGCGTGAGCTTGGCGACAGCCAGCGCCAGCCACTTCAGGCCGTGACGGCCGAAGTTGATCTGCGCCCGCGTGTCCTCGCCGCTGCCTTCCAGCGTCACCACCACGCCCTCGCCGAACTTGGTGTGGAACACGCCCTGACCGACGCGCAGGCCCTGCGGGTTGCTGCGCTGCTGCGCCTGCGCCACGAAAGCCGGCGCCGGCTCCACCCGCCCGGCGCCGACCACCGAGCCCATGCCGCGCCCGCTGGACCAGGCGGATTGATAGTCGCGCGCAAAGCCCGAGCCGAAGCCCGCGTTGCGCGGCGTCAGCCACTTGAGTGAGCTCTCGGGCAGCTCGTCGAAGAAGCGGCTCTTGATGTGATAGCGCGTCTGCCCGTGCAGCATGCGCGTCTGGCTGAAGGACAGGTACAGCCGCTTGCGCGCGCGGGTGATGGCCACATACATCAGCCGCCGCTCCTCTTCCAGCCCGTCCGGGTCGGACATGGAGTTCTCATGCGGGAAGAGGCCCTCCTCCAGCCCGGTGATGAACACGGCGTCGAACTCCAGGCCCTTGGCGGCATGGATGGTCATCAGCTGCACCGCGTCCTGGCCGGCCTGCGCCTGGTTGTCGCCGGCCTCCAGCGCCGCGTGCGTCAGGAAGGCCGCGAGCGGCGAGACGATCTCGCCCGTCTCGGCGTCCGGCGTCAGGTCCACCGTGGCCACGGCCGGCGGATAGCCCTGGGCCATCGCGCCCGGCGCCGTCTCGTCCACCGGCAGGGCCACGGCGTCCTTGCCGAAGCCCTCCTGCGTCACGAAGGCCTCGGCGGCGTTGACCAGTTCGGCGAGGTTCTCCAGCCGCTCCTGGCCTTCCTTTTCCAGCCGGTAGAAGTCGGCCAGGCCCGAGGCCTCGATCACGTGCTCGATGATCTCGCGCAGCGTCAGGCCGCGGGTGGCCTCGCGCATGGCGTCGATCAGGGCACAGAAGGCCTTGAGGTTGGCGCCACCTTTGCCGGCCACCGCGCCCACGCTCTGGTGCAGGCTGCGCGCCGTGGAGCGGGCGGCGTCCTGCAGCTGCTCCAGCGTGCGCGCGCCGATGCCGCGGGTGGGGAAGTTGACGACACGCAGGAAGCTGGTGTCGTCGTTGGCGTTCTCGATCAGCCGCAGGTAGGCCAATGCGTGCTTGATCTCAGCCCGCTCGAAGAAGCGCAGGCCGCCGTAGACGCGGTAGGGGATGCCGGCGTTGAAGAGCGCCGACTCGATCACCCGCGACTGCGCATTGCTGCGGTAGAGCACCGCGATCTCGCTGCGCGGCAGGCCGTCGCGGTGCAGCTGGCGCACCTCGTCCAGCAGCCACTGCGCCTCGCCGAAGTCGCTGGTGGCCTCGAACACCCGCACCGGCTCGCCGGCGCCGGCGTCGGTGCGCAGGTTCTTGCCCAGGCGGCGGGTGTTGTGGCTGATCAGGTGGTTGGCCGCATCCAGGATGTGCGCGTGGCTGCGGTAGTTCTGCTCCAGCTTGATCACGTGCTGCACGCGGAACTCGCGCTCGAAGTCAGCCATGTTGCCGACCTGCGCGCCGCGGAAGGCGTAGATGCTCTGGTCATCGTCGCCCACGGCCAGCACGGCGGAGCCCGGGCCGGCGAACATCTTCAGCCAGGCGTACTGCAGCCGGTTGGTGTCCTGGAACTCGTCGACCAGGATGTGGCGGAAGCGCCGGCGGTAGTGCTCGCGCAGCTCGGCATGGTCGCGCATGAGCTCATAGGTGCGCAGCATCAGCTCGGCGAAATCCACCACGCCCTCGCGCTGGCACTGGTCCTCGTAGGCCTGGTAGACGGCCAGCTGCAGCCGGCCCAGCTCGTCGCGGGGCTGGATGTCCTTGGGCCGCAGGCCGTCTTCCTTGGCATTGGCGATGAACCAGGTGGTCTGCTTGGGCACCACCTTTTCTTCGTCCAGGTTCAGGCCCTTGATGACGCGCTTGACGGCCGACAGCTGGTCCGCCGTGTCGAGGATCTGGAAGGCCTGCGGCAGGGCGGCCAGCTTCCAGTGCGCGCGCAGGAAGCGGTTGCACAGGCCGTGGAAGGTGCCGATCCACATGCCGCGCGGGTTGATGGGCAGCATGGCGCCCAGCCGCGTGAGCATCTCCTTGGCCGCCTTGTTGGTGAAGGTCACGGCCATCACGCCGGCGGGGGACACCTGGCCGGTGGAGATCAGCCAGGCGATGCGCGTGGTCAGCACCCGCGTCTTGCCCGAGCCCGCACCGGCCAGGATCAGCGCATGCTGGGGCGGCAGCGTGACGGCGGCCAGCTGCTCGGGATTGAGCCCGCGCAGCAGCGGTGAGGACGGATCGGCGGCGCGATCGGCGGGCGGATCAGCGAAGGGGTGGGCAGGCGGCACGGCGGACATGCCGCGATTGTCTCAGCCGGCCCCTGCCCGACCCGGCCGTGAGGCGCATCACGCCCGGGGCTGCCGCATGCCCCGGCGCGCCGAAGGACAGGCCTCACGCACCTAGAATCAGCCACCGGGCCCAAATTTGGCGCCCGGTTTTCGTTTGCGGCCCCTCTCCGCGCCTCGAGAGGTGTTCTGCCGCCACGCCACCGGGTCCGTCAGTCAAGCGCTCGCAGCCTCGGCGGCGCACTGCTTCTCAACGCGCCGCCACCTCAAACGGAAGCGAGAGAAACCCATGGAAATCTTCGACTACGACAACGTGCTGCTGCTGCCGCGCAAGTGCCGCGTGGACAGCCGCAGCCAGTGCGACACGTCGGTGCAGCTCGGCGCACGCCGCTTCAAGCTGCCGGTGGTGCCGGCCAACATGAAGACGGTGGTGGACGAGACCATCTGCCAGCGCCTGGCCGAGAGCGGCCACTTCTACGTGATGCACCGCTTCGACCTGGACAACGTGGCCTTTGCCCGCCGCATGCGCGAGGCCGGGCAGTTCGTGTCCATCTCGCTGGGCGTCAAGGATGCCGACGTGGACACCCTGCAGCGCCTGAAGGCCGAAGGGCTGGGTGCGGACTACATCACCATCGACATCGCCCACGGCCATGCCGACAGCGTGCAGCGCATGATCGGCCGCATCAAGGAGACGCTGCCCGAGACCTTCGTCATCGCCGGCAACGTCGGCACGCCCGAGGCGGTGATCGACGTGGAGAACTGGGGCGCGGACGCGACCAAGGTCGGCATCGGCCCGGGCAAGGTCTGCATCACGCGGCTGAAGACCGGCTTCGGCACCGGCGGCTGGCAGCTCAGTGCGCTCAAGTGGTGCGCCCGCGTGGCCACCAAGCCCATCATTGCCGACGGCGGCATCCGCGAGCATGGCGACATTGCCAAGAGCATCCGCTTCGGCGCCACGATGGTGATGATCGGCTCGCTCTTCGCCGGGCATGAGGAGTCGCCCGGGCAGACGGTGGAGGTGGATGGCCGGCTCTACAAGGAGTACTACGGCTCGGCCAGCGACTTCAACAAGGGCGAGTACAAGCACGTCGAGGGCAAGCGCATCCTGGAGCCGGTCAAGGGCCGGCTGGCCGACACCCTGCGCGAGATGCGCGAGGACCTGCAGAGCTCCATCTCGTACGCCGGCGGCACGCAGCTGGCCGACATCCGCCGCGTCAACTACGTCATCCTGGGCGGCGACAACGCAGGCGAGCACCTGCTGATGTGACGCCGGCCCGCGCGGCGCGCCCTGCCCCCGGGTGCGCCGCGTTGCCAGTGTCACGGCCGGCCTCCACAATGCCCGCCGCGCTCTCGCCGCCAGGCGGGGGCGACATCACCACACCGGATCAGGACACGGCAAGGACGGCGGCGCCCGCGGCTTCCGAATGGAAGGGAAAGCGCGCCCGGCGCCCGAGTACCGAACAGAAGGGAAAGCGGCGCCCGGCGCCGCAAGGCAGAAAGGAATGCGGCGCCCGGCGCCGCGAGGGGGGCAGGCATGAGCAAGGGATTGGGCGCCGGCGAGCGCGCCATCGATTTCGGCACCCCGGGTGCCACGCGCGCGGGCAGCAGCCCGGCCGCGGCCCGCCGCGAGCCGGCCTGGGACAGGGCGACCGGCGCCGGCCCGGCGGCCCCCTTGGCCGCTCCCGCCTGGGCCCAGCCCGCCCGCAGCACCCGGCCGGACGAGCGCCACGCCGTCGTCTTCACCGGCTCGGGCAGCGAGTACTTCCGCATCTGGATCGTCAACCTGCTGCTCACGCTGGCCACGCTGGGGCTGTACTACCCCTGGGCCAAGGCGCGGCGGCTGAAGTACTTCCACACCTCCACCCGCGTGGCCGGCCATGCGCTGGACTTCCACGGCGACCCGCGCAGGATGCTCCGCGGCTTCCTGCTCACGGTGCTGCTCTTCGGCGCCTATGGCCTGGCCGGGCAGGTCTCGCCGGTGGCCGGCGGCATCGCGCTGCTGATCCTGGCGGCGGTGTGGCCGGCACTGTTCTGCGCGTCCATGCGCTTCCGGCTGGCCAACACCAGCTGGCGCGGGCTGCGGCTGCGCTTCACCGGATCGGTGGCTGACGCCTACCGCGCCTTCGCACCCGTGGTGGCCGGCATGGCCGCCTTCGGCGCCCTGGCTGCGCTGGGCCAGGCGATGGAAGAGGCCTGGGGCAAGGCCGCCGCCGGCGTGCCGATGATGCTGGCGGTGCTGGCCTTCTATGCCTGCCTGCCCTACACCTTCTACCGGGTCAAGAAGTACCAGCACGAGCACTACGCCTGCGGCCAGCTGCAGGCGCAGCTGCGCGTGGAGCCGGGCGACTTCTACAGGCTCTTCTTCAAGACCGGCGGCGTCACGCTGCTGGCTTCCATCGCGGCGGGCGTGGCCTTTGCGCTGGTCGCCGGCGGCGCCATCGCCGGCGCGCGCGGGCGGGGCTCGGCAGCGCTGATCTGGGCCATCCTGCCGGGGCTGGTGCTGATGTTCGTGCTCTTCCAGGCCATCGTGCAGCCGTACTTCGTGTCGCGGCTGCAGAACCTGCTGTGGACGCAGACCGGCAACTCGCGCGTGCGCTTCAAGAGCCAGCTCACCTTCATGGCGCTGTTCCTCGTCACCTTCCGGAACTGGCTGCTGGTGATGCTCACGCTGGGCCTGTACTGGCCGTTCGCGGCGGTGGCCACCGCGCGGCTGAAGCTGCAGGCGGTCAGCCTGCACACGCGCTTCGACCTGGAGCAGCTCACCGCGGCGGCCGGCCGGGGCAGCGACGACGCCTCGGGCGACGTGGCGGCCGAGGTCTTCGGCCTGGACATCGGGCTGTGAGCGGCATGGTCGGCACCCCGGCCCTCATCGACGACGCCGGCCCTGCGGCGCCCGCCACGCCCGGCGCGGCGGCGGACTACTTCGACGGGCGCAGCTCGCGGCCCCGGCGCGTGTGGCTGCAACTGGCTGGCGACCTGCTGCAGATCCGCGGCGACGAGATCGCGCTGGACGTGCCGCGCCGCCAGGTGCAGTGGCCCGAGCGCACCCGCCACGGCGCGCGCGTGGCCCATCTGCCGGACGGCGGCTCGCTGCAGGCGCGCGATGCCGCCGCCTGGGACGCCTGGCTGCGCCGCGCCGGCCACCGCGACAGCCTGGTCGTGCGGGCGCAGCAGAGCTGGCGCGGCGTGCTCGTGGCCACGCTGGTGCTGGTCGCCGCGGTGGCCGCCGGCTACCGCTGGGGCTTGCCGCTGGCTGCCGGCGGGCTGCTGGCCGTCACGCCGCAGTCGGCCGACCTGGCCGTGGGCCGCGCCGCCTTCGAGTCGATGGACGGCGACTGGCTCAAGCCCAGCCGGCTGCCCGCGGCGCGGCGCGAGCAACTGGCCGCCGCCTTTACCCGGGCCGTGGCCCAGACCTGGACGGGCGGCGACGCGCCGGCCTACGAGCTGCACTTCCGCCACAGCCCGCAGATGGGCCCCAATGCCTTTGCCCTGCCCGGCGGGATCATCGTGATGACCGACCAGCTGGTGCAGCTGCTCAGCGGGCAGGACGACGCCATCCTGGGCGTGCTGGCCCACGAGCTGGGCCACGTGCGCCACCGCCACGGCATGCGCTCGGTGATCCAGGTGGGGATCATGGGCACGGTGACCAGCCTGGCACTGGGCGACTTCAGCAGCGTGATGGCCAGCGCCCCGGTGCTGCTGGGCCAGATGGCCTACTCGCGCGACTTCGAGCGCCAGGCCGACGACGAGGCCATCGCCATGCTGCAGGCCAGCGGCCGCTCGCCCGAGGCGATGGTGGTGCTCTTCGAGCGCCTGGCCCAGGCGCGCCGCCCCGGTGGCGGCCTGCGGCGCACGCCGACACCGGCCGATGCGGCGGCGTCCCGCCCCGGCGAGAAGGGCCGCGGCGCAGGCGGGCAGGAGGCGCCGCCGGCCGAGCCGCCCGCACGCCCGGGCGATGACGGCGACGAGCCGGGCAGCCTGGGCATCGCCCTGTCCAGCCACCCGGCGGATGCCGAGCGCATCGCCCGCTTCCGCGCCGCGGCCCGGGCCGGCCGGGCGGCAGCACCCCGTCCCTAAAATCGCGGGTTCCCCATCCCACACGCTGCGGCGTGCCGGCTGCCTCGCTCATGCCTTTGCGGGCGGGCCAGCCGGCGCGCCCTTTTGTCATGAGCCAAGACCTGCCCAAGTCCTTCGACCCCGCGCCCATCGAAGCCAAGTGGGGCCCGCTGTGGGAGCAACGCGGCCTCTACAAGCCCACGCTGGATGCGGCCCGGCCGTCCTTCTGCATCCAGCTGCCGCCGCCCAACGTGACCGGCACGCTGCACATGGGCCATGCGTTCAACCAGACCATCATGGACTCGTTGACGCGCTACCACCGCATGAAGGGCCACAACACGCTGTGGATCCCGGGCACCGACCACGCCGGCATCGCCACGCAGATCGTCGTGGAGCGCCAGCTGCAGGAGCAAGGCCAGAGCCGCCACGACCTGGGCCGCAAGAACTTCGTCGCCCGCATCTGGGAGTGGAAGGAGCAGAGCGGCTCCACCATCACCCAGCAGATGCGGCGCATGGGCGACTCGGTCAGCTGGGAGCACGAGTACTTCACCATGGACGACAAGCGGTCCAAGGTGGTGGTCGAGACCTTCGTGCGCCTCTATGAGGAAGGCCTGATCTACCGCGGCAAGCGCCTGGTGAGCTGGGACCCGGTGCTCAAGTCCGCCGTCTCCGACCTGGAGGTGGAGAGCGAGGAAGAGGACGGCTCGATGTGGCACATCCGCTATCCGCTCGACGGCTCGGACGAGTCTCTAGTGGTGGCCACCACGCGGCCGGAGACCATGCTGGGCGACACCGCCGTGATGGTGCACCCCGAGGACGAACGCTACCGCCACCTGATCGGCCAGCAGGTGCGGCTGCCCATCACCGGCCGCCGGGTGCCGGTGATCGCCGACGAGCACGTGGACAAGGACTTCGGCACCGGCGTGGTCAAGGTCACGCCCGCGCACGACTTCAACGACTACCAGGTCGGCGTGCGCCACGGGCTGCCGATGATCACCATCTTCACGCTGGATGCGCAGGTGGTGTCGCACCTGCCGGAGATCCCGGCCGAGTACCGCGGCCTGGACCGCTTCGTCGCCCGCAAGGCACTGGTCGCTCAGCTGGAGGCCGAAGGCCTGCTGGTGGAGGTCAAGAAGCACAAGCTCATGGTGCCGCGCTGCGCCCGCACGGGCCAGGTCATCGAGCCCATGCTGACCGACCAGTGGTTCGTGGCCATGACCAAGCCCGGCGCTCAAGGCCGGTCCATCGCTGAGCAGGCCATCGAGGCGGTGGAGTCCGGCGAGGTCAAGTTCGTGCCGGAGAACTGGGTCAACACCTACAACCAGTGGATGAAGAACATCCAGGACTGGTGCATCAGCCGCCAGCTCTGGTGGGGTCACCAGATCCCGGCCTGGTACGGCAGCAATGGCGAGATCTTCGTCGCCCGCAGCGAGGACGAGGCGCGCACGCGCGCCAAGGCCGCGGGCTACGAGGGCCCGCTCAACCGCGACGAGGACGTGCTGGACACCTGGTACTCCTCGGCGCTGGTGCCCTTCTCCACCCTGGGCTGGCCCGAGCAGACCCAGGAGATGGACCTCTTCCTGCCCTCATCCGTGCTGGTCACCGGCTACGACATCATCTTCTTCTGGGTCGCCCGGATGATCATGATGACCAGGCATTTCACGGGCAAGGTGCCGTTCAGGCACGTCTACATCCACGGCCTGGTGCGCGATGCGCAGGGCCACAAGATGTCCAAGTCCGAAGGCAACGTGCTGGACCCGGTGGACCTCATCGACGGCATCGAGCTGGGCCCGCTGCTGGACAAGCGCACCACCGGCCTGCGCAAGCCCGAGACGGCCCCCAAGGTGCGCAAGGCGACCGAGAAGGAATTCCCCGAAGGCATCCCGGGCTACGGCGCCGACGCGCTGCGCTTCACCTTTGCGGCGCTGGCCAGCCTGGGCCGCAGCATCAACTTCGACTCCAAGCGCTGCGAGGGCTATCGCAACTTCTGCAACAAGCTCTGGAACGCCACGCGCTTCGTGCTGATGAACTGCGAGGGCCAGGACTGCGGCCTGCAGGCGCATGAGCCGGGCGCCTGCTTGGCCGGCGGCTACCTGGACTTCAGCCCGGCCGACAAGTGGATCGTCGGCGAGCTGCAGCGCGTCGAGGCGGCGGTGGAACAGGGCTTCGCCGAGTTCCGCCTGGACAACGTGGCGAGTGCGATCTACCAGTTCGTCTGGGACGAGTACTGCGACTGGTACCTGGAGATCGCCAAGGTGCAGATCCAGGCCGGCACCGAGGCGCAGCAGCGCGCCACCCGCCGCACCCTGATCCGCGTGCTGGAGACGGTGCTGCGCCTGCTGCACCCGATCACGCCTTTCATCACCGAGGAGCTGTGGCAGGTGGTGGCCCCGGTGGCCGGCCGCAAGGAGGCCGGCAGCGACGCCAGCATCGTCGTCGCGCCCTACCCCGTGCCCGACCTGGGCCGCGTGGATGCGCAGGCCGACGCCTGGGTGGCCAGGCTCAAGGCGGTGGTGGGCACCGCGCGCAACCTGCGCGGCGAGATGAACCTATCGCCGGCCGAGCGCGTGCCGCTGCTGGTCACTGGCGAGGCGGATTTCATCGCCCAGGCCGCGCCGGTGCTCAAGGCCCTGGCCAAGCTCAGCGAGGTGCGGCAGCTGGACGAGCCGGCCTTCGCCGCGGCCACGACGATGGCCCCCGTGGCCGTGCAGGGCGAAGCCCGCCTGGCGCTGCACGTGGAGATCGACCTGGCCGCCGAGCGCGAGCGCCTGGACAAGGAGATCAAGCGCCTGGAAGGCGAGCTGACCAAGGCCGAGGCCAAGCTGGGCAACGAGAGCTTCGTCGCCCGCGCGCCCGAGGCGGTGGTCGCCCAGGAGCGCCAGCGGCTGGCGGACTTCAGCGCGGCGCTGCAGCGCGTGCGCGAGCAGCGCCAGCGCCTGGGTTGAGCGCGGGGCGAGGCAAGGGTTGCCGAGTGGCGAGCTGAGCGCCACGGCGGCCCGGCTCTTGCAGGGCCTCGCCTACCCTTGACCTAGGGATACCCCGCGAGGCGGTGGTCCAGTCCTACAACCGCTGTCACCGGTGGCTCGCACAATGGCGCCACCTCTTCCCATAACACCAGCCCAGAAGCGGAGCCTTGCCTGTCATGCTGATCAACAAAGCCATCTTCCCTGTCGCCGGCCTCGGCACCCGCTTCCTGCCCGCCACCAAGGCGCAGCCCAAGGAGATGCTGCCGGTGGTGGACAAACCGCTGATCCAGTACGCGGTGGAAGAGGCCTATGCCGCCGGCATCCGCGAGATGATCTTCGTCACCGGCCGCCACAAGCGCCCCATCGAAGACCACTTCGACATGGCCTACGAGCTGGAGCACGAGCTGGAGGCCGCGGGCAAGCACGAGCTGCTGGAGCTGGTGCAGTCCATCAAGCCCGACGACATGGAATGCGTCTTCGTGCGCCAGCCCAAGAGCCTGGGCCTGGGCCACGCGGTGCTGTGCGGCGAGCGCCTGGTGCGCGGCGAGCCCTTTGCCGTGCTGCTGGCCGACGACCTGATGGTGGGCGAGCCGCCGGTGCTCAAGCAGATGGTGGACCAGTTCAAGGACTGGCGCGCTTCCATCCTGGCCGTGCAGGAGGTGCCGGCGGACCAGACCAAGCGCTACGGCATCGTCGCCGGCACGCCGGTCAATGCCTCGCTGATGGAAGTCAGCCGCATCGTCGAGAAGCCGGCGCCTGAGGCGGCGCCGTCCCGCCTGGGCGTGGCCGGGCGCTACATCCTCACGCCGGGCATCTTCGACGAGATCCGCAACCAGCCGCGCGGCGTGGGCGGCGAGATCCAGCTCACCGACGGCATCGCCGGCATCCTGCGCCGCGAGAAGGTCTTTGCCTACACCTACACCGGCAAGCGCTACGACTGCGGCAGCAAGGAAGGCTTCCTGCAGGCCAACGTGGAGCTGGCGCTGACCCACCCGCAAGTGGGCAAGTGGTTCTGCGAATACATCAAGACCGTGACCTGCTGAGCCCCGCCCGTGCCGCTGTGCCGCCGGCCCGGCGGCATCCAGCCCGCGCCGGGCCCGCCGCCCACGCGTCGTCCACGCGTGACATCAAGCAAAAGAGCCGCCCCGTGCGGCTCTTCTGCTTTGGCGCCGGAGGCCGCTCAGCCGGCCTTCATGCGCGAGCCCGAGCGCGGCACGGGCGCGCCCAGGCCGTCGAAGCAGGTGGTGATCAGCCAGTCGAGGATCTGCTCATTGGTGTACTGGCCGGATGACTTGAGCAGGCCCAGCACCGGGTCGCAGGCGCGGGCGAACAGCGTGTAGAGCACCAGCTCGGCCGGCAGCGCCGGGTTGAGCGAGCCGTCGGTCTGTGCGCCGGTGATCCAGATGCCCAGCTTGTTGCTCAGGTCGAAGAGCCGGTCCATGTAGGCCTCGTTGGCCTGCAGCGAGGCGCTGAGCGTGGAGTTCTGCGCCGGCAGCGACGGCATGTCGCCCTGCAGCTGGGTCTCCATCGCCCAGCGGGCGACGGCCTTGAGCTGGTCCAGCGCAGCCGCGGGCGGCCCGGCGCGCAGCCCGTCGACAAAGGCCAGCGCCCGGTCGAGCACCCGCACCATCGCGGCGCCGGCCAGCTCCTCCTTGGAGGTGAAGTGCTTGTAGAGGCTGGCCTTGGCGATGCCGGCCTCGGCTGCCACCTCGTCCACCGTCATCAGGTCATAGCCCTTGGTGGCCAGCAGACGGTTGACGGCCTGGACGATGGCGTCCTCGCGCAGGCGCAGGACTTGTTCACGGTAGGAGAGGCGGGCCATCGGCAAATTGTAGGCTGCGGTAGACAGTCACGTGCATTGAAAATACGTTTTGGTGTATCGTTTGAACTGATCAGTTCACGATACGACCGGAGGCGTTCGTGCCCGCACACCCGACTGCCCTGCCCCTGCCTGCGCCCCGCCCGCCTGCTGCACGCACCACGCCCACCCTGAGCCCGGCTCGCGGGGGCCGCCCCTCATGAGCCGCGTTGCCGTCATCGGCTCGGGCATCGCCGGCCTGGGCGCGGCCTGGAACCTGGGCCGCGAGACCGGCATCCGGGTCACGCTGTTCGAGGCCGATGGCCGCTTCGGCGGCCATGCACACACGGTGGACGTGACGCTGGACGGCGTGACGCACGGCGTGGACACGGGCTTCCTTGTCTTCAACGAGCGCACCTATCCGCAGCTGATCCGCCTTTTTTCCGACCTGGGCGTGGACACGGCGCAGTCGGACATGTCGTTCTCGGTGCAGGCGGTGGACGCCGGGCTGGAGTGGAGCGGCTCGTCGCTCGACACGGTGTTCGCGCAGCGGCGCAATCTGCTGCGCCCGGCGTTCTGGGGGATGCTGCGCGAGCTGCTGCGCTTCAACGCCCTGGCCACGCGGCTGGCTGCCGAGGGCGGCGACGTGGAGCTGGCCCAGCCGGTGGGCGACTTCCTGCACCAGCACGGCTTCGGCGCGGCCTTCCGCGACTGGTACCTGTTGCCGATGGTGGCCTGCATCTGGTCCTGCCCCACCGAGCAGATGCTGCGCTTTCCGGTCGGCACGCTGATCCGCTTCTGCCACAACCACGGGCTGATCCAGGTGAACGGCCGGCCGCAGTGGCACACGGTGGCCGGTGGCTCGCGCCGCTACGTGGACAAGATCGTGGCGGCCATTGGCGACGCCCGCGCGGCCACGCCGGTGCGCGGCCTGCGCCGGCTGCCCACCGGCGTGGACGTGCTGACCGACGCCGGCAGCGAGCGCTTCGACCAAGTCGTGCTGGCCTGCCACAGCGACCAGGCGCTGCGCCTGCTGGGGGCCGACGCCACCGCCGAGGAGCGCGAGGTGCTGGGCGCCATCCGCTATCACGACAACGAGGCCGTGCTGCACACCGACACCGCGCTGCTGCCGCGCCGCCGCCGCGCCTGGGCCGCCTGGAACTACGAGCGCGCGCCGCAGCCCGGCCGGGAAGGCGCGGCCGTGTGCCTGCACTACCTGATCAACCGCCTGCAGCCGCTGCCCTGGCAACAGCCGGTGATCGTCTCGCTCAACCCGGTGCGCGAGCCGCGGCCCGATGCCGTGCTGCGCCGCATTGCTTACGCGCACCCGGTGTTCGACCTGGCCGCCATCCGCGCCCAGCGCCGCGTGGCCGCCCTGCAGGGCCGTCGGCGCACCTGGTTCTGCGGCGCCTGGACGGGCTACGGCTTCCACGAGGACGGCCTGCGCTCGGCGCTGGCCGTGGTGCAGGGCCTGCGCCGCGCCGCCCAGGCGGGCGAGCTGCAGCAGGCGGCGGCATGACCGCCGCCTCTCATCGCCCGCTGATCGGCCGCGGCGAGGTCTGGCACCGGCGCCTGCGGCCGGTGCAGCATGCCTTTGCCTACCCGGCGGCCTTCCTGATGCTGCCCATGCGCAGCCTGCGCGCCCAGCCGGATGCGACGCTGCCGCGCAACCGCTTCGGCCTGATCGCCTTCCATGACGCCGACCACGGCGAAGGCGGGCCGGACGCGCTGGCCTGGGCCGAGGCGCTGCTGGCAAGCGAAGGCATCACCGAGGCCGATGGCGAGATCTGGCTGCAGACCTATCCGCGCATGCTGGGCCATGCCTTCAAGCCGGTGAGCTTCTGGTATGCGCACCGGGCCGACGGCAGCCTGGCCGCCGTGCTGGCCGAGGTGAACAACACCTTCGGCGAGCGCCACGTCTACCTGCTGCACGGCCCGCGCCTGCGCTGGGGCGCAGAGGTCGAGGCGCGCAAGGTCTTCCATGTCTCGCCCTTCAACCGCGTGCGGGGGCTCTACCGCTTCCGCTTCCTGCGCACGGCCACGGCCGGGCGCGAGCACCTGCTGACCCGCGTGGACCTGGACGACGAGCACGGCCCGCTGCTGCAGACCGCGCTCAGCGGCGATCTGCGGCCGCTGACCCGCGCCAGCCTGCGCCGCACGGCGCTCGCCCTGCCCTTGATGACGCTGGGCGTGCTGCCGCGCATCCACTGGCAGGCGCTCAAGCTGTGGCTGCGCCGCGTGCCGTTCTTCGGCAAGCCCACGCCGCCCGACTCCTTCGTCACCCGCTGATCCCGGGCATCGCCGCCCAACGCGGCCCGGCTGCCCTCCCCGTCATTCGCCCCCGTCATTCGCCCCGGTCATCCGCCCGTCATCCGCTCGTCATTCACCCCGATGAACACCGACACCCTCGCCCTGACCCGCCGCACCGTGCCCACGCGCCAGGCCCTGCCGCCGGGCACGCCTGCTGCGGCGCGGCGCGCCCTGGCCCTGCTGGCCCGCCTGCCGCACGGCACGCTGGAGCTGCACCTGCCCGGCGGCGGCCACACCCGCTGCGGCAGCGGCCAGGAGCCGCGCGCGGTGCTGCGCCTGCACGACTGGGCCGCCTGCAGCCGCGCGCTGCGCTCCGGCGACATCGGCTTTGCCGAAGGCTGGATCGCCGGCGAATGGTCCAGCCCGGATCTGCCCGCCCTGCTGCGGCTGCTGATCGCCAACCGCGATGCGGTGGAGCAGCTGGTCTACGGCTCATGGTGGGGCGCGCTGCTGCACCGCCTGCTGCACCGGCTGCACCGCAACACCCGCGCCGGCAGCCGCCGCAACATCCACGCCCACTACGACCTGGGCAACGGCTTCTACCGGCTGTGGCTGGATGCGGGCATGAGCTACTCCGCCGCCTGGTTCGACGGCGACAGCCGCCGCACGCTGGCCCAGGCGCAGGACGCCAAGATGGAGCGGGCGCTGCACGAGGCCGGCGTGCAGCCCGGCTCGCGGCTGCTGGAGATCGGCTGCGGCTGGGGCGGGCTGGCCGAGACGGCGGCACGGCGCTTCGGCGCGCAGGTCACGGGCATCACGCTGTCCACCGAGCAGCTCGCCTGGGGCCGCGAGCGGCTGCAGCAGGCCAGGCTGACCGCGCAGTGCGAGCTGCGCCTGCAGGACTACCGCGACCTGCCCGCCGCACACGAGCGCGAGCCGTTCGATGCCGTCGTCTCCATCGAGATGTTCGAGGCCGTGGGCCGCGAGTACTGGCCGGGCTACTTCGACACCCTGCGCCGCTGCCTGAAGTCCGGCGGTCGCGCCTGCATCCAGACCATCACCATCCGCGACGACCTGTTCGAGCGCTACGCCCGCTCCAGCGACTTCATCCAGCAGTACATCTTCCCCGGCGGCCTGCTGCCCAGCCAGGCGGCCTTCCGCGAGCAGGCGGCGCGCGCGGGGCTGGTGGTGGAGCGCGCCTTCGCCTTCGGCGCCGACTATGCCCAGACGCTGCGCCGCTGGCGCGAGCGCTTCCTGCAGCAGGCGGCCGAGGTGCGGGCCCTGGGCTTCGACGAGCGCTTCATGCGCATCTGGGACTTCTATCTGGCCTATTGCGAGGCCGCCTTCGCCGAGGGCAACACCGATGTCGTGCAGTTCACCCTGCGCCGCCCCGGCTGACGCGGCCTGCGCCCGGCTGAGCCTGGCCGCCCTGGTGGTGGCCGGCCACCTGGCTGCCGCGGCACAGCAGCCGACGCACGCCGGGCCGGCCGCCCCGGCCTTGCCCACCTTGCAGCCGGCATCCCGGCTCCCGTCCTCCCCGACGCCGCAACCGGTGTCGCCACCCGCTCCCGCCGTGACCACCATCCGCCCGCTTGCCTCGCCCGCCTCTCCCGCCGTCCCGGCCACCCCGCCCCCGGCCGAGGTCCTCGCCGCCTTGCCCCAGGCACGGCTGATCGGCAAGGGCGCGCTTCGCTTCTTCGGCCTGCCGGTCTACCAGGCGCGGCTGTGGGCCGCTCCCGGCTTCGACGCCGCGCGCTACGACGGCCAGCCCTTCGCGCTGGAGCTGCAGTACGCACGCAAGCTGCGCGGCCCGGACATCGCCGAGCGCTCCATCGCCGAGATGAAGCGCGTGGGCAGCTTCACCACCGCGCAGGCCACGGCCTGGCAGGCGCTGATGGAGCGCGCCTTCCCCGACGTGGCCGCCGGCGACCGGCTCAGCGGCGTGCACACGGGCGGCGGGCAGGTGCGCTTCTTCCACAACGGCCGGCCCACGGCGCAGCTGGACGACGCGGCATTCGCGCGCCTGTTCTTCGGTATCTGGCTGGCGCCGCAGACCTCCGCCCCCGCGCTGCGGCAGACGCTGATCGGCGAAGCGGCAGGGCGCGATGGCGCTTGAGCCGGTCATGGTCGGCAGGTCGCGCCCGGAAGGCGGGCAGACCCCGGGCAGGACAGAGCGTGACCCCGGCGGGCAGGGCGCGCGCCGCGCAGGGCCGGATGCAGGCCCGGGCGACGGCGGGCCGGCCTGTGCGCCGGGCAGCTCGTCTGCAGCCGGCTTCACCGCCCGGCACGGCCTGCGCTACGGCGCGCTGGGGCTGCCGCTGGCCTTTGTCGCGCTGCCGCTTTATGTGCTGCTGCCGCCGCACTACGCCGCGGTGCACGGCGCGCCGCTGGTCGCGCTGGGCGGCGTGCTGCTGGCCAGCCGGCTCTTCGATGCGCTGCTCGACCCGGCGCTGGGCCGGCTGGCCGACCACCTGCTCGACCGCGGCCCGCACGCGGCCTGGCGCGCGGCGGCAGCCGGCTGCGGCGCCATCGCCATCGGCTTTGCGCTGCTGTTCACGCCACCGGCTCTGGACACTGCCGGGCTGCTGGCCTGGCTGGGCGCCGGCCTGCTGTGGACCACGCTGGCCTACAGCGGGGTGAGCATCCTGCACCAGGCCTGGGGCGCGCGGCTGGGCGGCGATGCGGCCCAACGCGCCCGCGTGGTCGGCTGGCGCGAGGGCGCTGCGCTGCTGGGTGTGCTGATCGCCAGCGTGCTGCCCGCGGTGGCCGGCTTGGCGCTGACCAGCGCGGTGCTGACCGTGCTGCTGGCCGCCGGCGTGGCACTGCTGGCCTGCGCGCCGCGGCCGGCGCAGCGGGCGGTCGGCGCCAAGGTCCGCCTGGCGATCGATATGGAGGATGGCCAGGCCGGCCGCCAGCAGGTCAGCCATGAACAGAGCCGGCCGATCGAGCCGCGGGCCGGCACACCTGCCGTCGCGCCCGTCGCCCAGGCTGTCGCCCGCCCTGTCACGCGGCCCCGCCCGGTGCCCAGCCGCGGCGGGCCCTGGCGCCAGCCCGCCTTCCGCTCGCTGCTGGCCGTCTTCATGCTCAGCGGCATCGCCAGCGCGGTGCCGGCCACGCTGGTGCTCTTCGTCGTGCGCGACCGGCTGCAGGCGCCAGCCTGGGAGCCCGCCTTCCTGGGCAGCTACTTCCTGGCCGCGGCGCTGTCGGTGCCGGCCTGGCTGCGCCTGGTGCCGCGGCTGGGCCTGGCCGGCGGCTGGGCGGCCGGCATGGGGCTGGCGATCGCCGGCTTCGCGGGCGTCGGCACCCTGGGCGCGGGCGATGCGTGGCTCTTCCTGGCCGTATGCATCGTCACCGGCGCGGCGCTGGGGGCGGATCTGACCTTCCCCGGCGCCCTGCTGGCCGGCCTGGTGCGGCGTGCCGGCCACGGCGGCACGGCAGAAGGCGCGTACTTCGGCTGGTGGCAGGCAGCAGCCAAGCTCAACTTGGCCCTGGCCGCGGGCCTGGCCCTGCCGCTGCTGGCGGCTGCCGGCTACACGCCCGGCGCTCGCAGCGCCCAGGCCCTGTGGGCGCTGATGGCCGCCTATGCCGGCCTGCCGCTGCTGCTCAAGGCCGCCGCGCTGGCCCTGCTGCTGCGCCACCGTGCGCGTCATGGAGAAGACCGATGACCTGCCCTGCTGCCTTGCGGCCCACCACTGTTGCCGGCGACGTCCCGCCCGGCGCGGCGCGGCTCGCTTCCACGATGGCCGCCCCGGCTCGCGCGCCCGCGGCCAAGCCCGGCATGCATCGCCGCCGCCTGCTGGCTGGCGCCGGTGTGCTGGCCGCCGCCACGCTGCTGCCCGGCTGCGCCGGCCCGCAGGTCAGCGACTACGCAGCCGAGCAGCCGGTGCTCGACCTGCGCCGCTATTTCGACGGCCGCGTCATGGCGCACGGCATCTTCACCGACCGCAGCGGCAAGGTGGTGCGCCGCTTCGTCGTCACGATGGACTGCTGCTGGCAGGGCGACGTGGGCACGCTGGACGAGACCTTCGTCTACAGCGACGGCAAGCGCGACAAGCGCATCTGGCGCCTGGTGCGGCATGAAGACGGCCGCTACACCGGCACCGCCGCCGACGTCGTCGGCACCGCCGAGGGCCAGGTCGCCGGCAACGCCTTCCGGTGGCGCTACACCCTGGCCCTGCCGGTCGACGGCCGCGTGATCAACGTGCAGTTCGACGACTGGATGTTCCTGGTCGACGAGCGCGTCATGCTCAACCGCGCCGTGATGAGCAAGTTCGGCGTGCGCCTGGGCGAGGTGCTGCTGTCCTTCACCAAGGCGCCGTGAAGGCGCCCTGCCCACGCCCTCCTCCCCGCCCTCCTGTCCGCCCTCCGGGGAAGCCACGCATGCCGCTCAACCCTCCCTTGTCCGACTGGTCCGCCCGCCTGGTGTGGATCGTCGGCGCGTCCTCCGGCATCGGCCGGGCCACCGCCGCGGCACTGCATGCGCAGGGCGCGCGGGTGGTCGTCTCGGCCCGTGACGCCGGCGCGCTGCAGGCCTTCGTCGCCCAGCATCCGGGCGCCGTGGCCCTGCCGCTGGACGTGACCGACGAGGCCGCCGTGCAGGCTGCCGCACGCCAGGTGCAGACGCTGGGACAGCCGAGCCTGCTGCTCTACTGCGCCGGCCACTATCAGCCGCTGCGCGCCACCGCTTTCGATCTGGCGCAGATGCAGCGCCACCTGGCCGTCAACTACCAGGGCGCGCTGCACCTGCTGGCCGCCATGCTGCCCGGCATGCTGGCCGCACGCAGCGGCCACATCAGCCTGGTCGGCAGCGTGGCCGGCTACCGCGGCCTGCCCAACTCGCTGGCCTACGGCCCCACCAAGGCGGCCCTGCAGAACCTGGCCGAGACGCTGTGGCTGGACCTGCGCGAGCACGGCGTGGCCGTGTCGCTGATCAACCCCGGCTTCGTCGAGACCCCGCTGACCGCCGGCAACGCCTTCCGCATGCCGGCGCTGATCACGCCCGAGCAGGCCGCACGCGCCATGCTGCAGGGCTGGGCGCGCGGGCGCTTCGAGATCCACTTCCCGCGCCGCTTCACGCTTTGGCTCAAGCTGCTGCGCCATCTGCCGCATGGCGCCTACTTCGCCACCGTGCGGCGGGCCACCGGCCTGTGAAGCCGCTCCACCCGCTGATCGAGCCGCCCATGACCACCGACCCGCGCCTGGCCCGCATCGTCCACTTCTTCGAGACCCTCACCCCGGCCACGCTGGCCGGCATGGACGAGGTCTACACGCCTCAGGCCCGCTTCAAGGACCCGTTCCAGTGCGTGGAGGGCAGCACGCGCATCCGCCGCGTCTATGCCCACATGTTCGAGACGCTCAGCGCCCCGCGCTTCATCGTGCACCGTGCG
Source organism: Burkholderiales bacterium (assembly GCA_016219375.1). Taxonomy (GTDB): domain Bacteria; phylum Pseudomonadota; class Gammaproteobacteria; order Burkholderiales; family Burkholderiaceae_C; genus Aquabacterium. Next base: position 43,974 of record JACRNC010000004.1, on the reverse strand, counting down.
CTGTGCGAAGGCCCGGATGCCTTTCTGAGCTGGGACCTGGTGTTCGACTCGCCGCGCATGCCCGACGGCCGCTGGACGGTGCACGGCGCCAGCCACCTGCGCCTGGCCGCCGACGGCCGCATCGCCGAGCACCGCGACTACTGGGACCCAGCCGAAGAGCTGTATGAGAAGACGCCCCTGCTGGGCGCGCTGATGCGGCTGATCAAGCGCCGGCTGCGCACGCCGGGGCTCCAGGGCTGATCAGCGCTGATCCCGGCCGTTCAAGGCCAGCCGACCCGATGCAGGGCAGGCGCTCAGCGCCGACGCAGGATGTGGATGAAGCGCTCGCTCTCGGCCTGCTGCTCCACCAGCTCGTTGCCGGTCTGGCGGGCAAAGGCCTGGAAGTCGCGCACCGAGCTCGGGTCGGTGGCCAGCACCTTGAGCAGCTGCCCGCTGGCCAGCTCGGCCAGCGCCTTCTTGGCCTTCAGGATGGGCAGCGGGCAGACCAGCCCGGTGGCGTCCACTTCCTTGGCGATGTCCATCGCGGTCCTCTTCTCGTCTTGATCGGGTTGCGCCGCCGGCCTCAGCCGCGCGGCAGGTCCATCCATTGCGGCTCGATGCCGCGGCCCTGCAGCCACTGCGCCAGCGCGCGGCCGGTGCCGGCAGGCCAGCACCTGACCGCTTCGGGCGCGATGAGCTTGTAGTCCGCCAGCTCCTCGCTGAGCACCACCTCGCCGTGCGCCACGGCGTGATAGGTGATGATCACCTGGTTCATGCGCTGGAAGTCGTGCACGCCCACCAGCGACAGGCGGCTGACCTGCAGCGCCGTCTCCTCGGCGATCTCGCGGCGGATGCCGTCCTCCGGCGTCTCGCCGGCCTCCATGAAGCCGGTGACCAGGCCGTAGAACTTCATCGGCCAGGCCGCATTGCGCGCCAGCAGCAGGCGGCCGTCGCGGTCGCTGCATTCGATGATGGCGGCCAGCACCGGCGTCGGGTTGTTCCAGTGCGTGTAGCCGCAGGCCGGGCAGCGGCGGCGTTCGGCGCCGCCTTCGTGCACGGGCTGCAGCGGCGTGGCGCACGCCGGGCAGTAGGTGAAGCTCGCCGTGCTCATCAGGCGGTCATCACGCCGGAAACACGCCGGTGGACAGATAGCGGTCGCCGCGGTCGCAGACGATGAAGGCGATGGTCGCGTTCTCCACATGCTGCGCAATCTGCAGCGCCACCCAGCACGCACCGGCTGCGGAGATGCCGGCAAACAGGCCCTCCTCGCGCGCCAGGCGCCGGGCCATGTCCTCGGCATCGGCCTGGTCCACCAGCACCAGCTCGTCCACGGCCGAGGCGTCGTAGATCCGGGGCAGATAGGCCTCTGGCCACTTGCGGATGCCGGGGATGCGCGAGCCCTCGCTGGGCTGGGCGCCGATGATGCGCACCTGGGGGTTGCGCTCCTTCAGGTAGCGCGACACGCCGGTGATGGTGCCGGTGGTGCCCATCGCGCTGACGAAGTGCGTGATGCGCCCGCGCGTGTCGTCCCACAGCTCCGGCCCGGTGGTCTCGTAGTGCACGCGCGGGTTGTCCTCGTTGCCGAACTGGTCCAGCACCCGGCCGCGGCCTTCCTTCTGCATGCGCTCGGCCAGGTCCCGGGCGTATTCCATGCCGCCGGCCTTGGGCGTGAGGATCAGCTCGGCGCCGAACGCCTTCATGGTCTGCGCCCGCTCGATGGACAGGTCCTCCGGCATGATCAGCACCATGCGGTAGCCGCGGATGGCCGCAGCCATCGCCAGCGCGATGCCGGTGTTGCCGGAGGTGGCCTCGATCAGCGTGTCGCCGGGCTTGATCTCGCCGCGCTCCTCGGCCCGGCGGATCATGCTAATGGCCGGGCGGTCCTTGACCGAACCTGCCGGGTTGTTGCCCTCCAGCTTGGCCAGGATGGTGTTGCCGCGCGCGGCCAGGTCTGCGCCGGGCAGGCGCTGCAGGCGCACCAGCGGCGTGCGGCCGATGGCGTCTTCCAGGGTGGGATACACGGGCGGCTTGGGCATGGGCGAATAGGCGGGGCAGGCGATGAGGGCACTCCTGGCGCCATTGTCGCCGCAGGCCTTGTGCAGAGTGCGCATGTGATAATCCGCGCCCTCCTTGCCCCGTGCCTCGGTGGCGGAATAGGTAGACGCGATGGACTCAAAATCCATTTCCCGCAAGGGAGTGCCGGTTCGATTCCGGCCCGAGGCACCACAGCGGCCCGCCGCCTGAGCGGCCCATCGGTCGCGCCAGCTGGCTTCTCAAGCCCGTGGCCCTGCCCGTTCGGGATTTGTGCGGGATGATCGCGCCACCGCCGCCCCAGCCGGCTCCGACCTGACGCGCTGCATGCTCCCCCTGCCCCCTGTCACCCAGGCCTTGATCCTGGCCAACGTGGCCGCCTTCTGCGCCACGGTGATCCTGGACCCGCTGCTGACCACGCTGTTCGCGCTGTGGCCGGTGGGCACCTCGCTTTTCCTGCCCTGGCAGCTGGTGACCTACGCCTTCCTGCACGGCAGCCTGGGCCACCTGTTCTTCAACATGCTGGGCCTGTGGATGTTCGGCTCGGAGCTGGAGCAGCTGTGGGGCCGCACCCGCTACCTGCAGTTCTACTTCGCCAGCGTGCTCACGGCTGCGGCCGCACAGCTGGTGGTGACCGGGCTGGCGGGCAGCAACGCGCCCACGGTGGGCGCATCGGGCGCGCTGTTCGGCCTGCTGCTGGCCTACGGCATGCTGTTCCCCAACCGCATGATCATGCCGCTGTTCCCGCCCATCCCCATGCGGGCCAAGGTGTTCGTAGCCCTCTACGGCGGGCTGGAGCTGCTGCTGGGCGTCTTCGGCAACGGCTCGGGCGTGGCCCACTTCGCCCATCTGGGCGGCATGCTGGGCGGCTGGCTGATGATCCGCTACTGGCGCGGGCAGCCGCCCTTCGGCAGCCGGCGGCGCTGATCACCGGGCATGCGCATCACGGCGCCGGCGGCGCCGCGTGATGCCCCACCGCCGCGCGGTAGGCATGCCAAGACGCATGCCCCAGCACAGGCCCCACCAGCAGCAGGCCCAGGAAGCCCGGCAGCAGCGCCAGCGCCGTCAGCACGACGATCAGCGCCGCCCACCAGAGCATCACGCCGGTCTGCGTCAGCACCAGGCGCATGCTGGTCAGGCCGGCGGTGATGGCGTCCACGTCGCGGTCCAGGATCATCGGCATGCTGACGACGCTTGCCGCATAGATCAGCGACGCAAATACGGCGCCGACCGCCATGTAGGCCAGGATGAACTGGATGTTCTGCGGGTCGAGCAAGGCCATCAGCGAGCCCTTGAAGTCCGGCATGCCGTCGAAGCTGAGCGCAAAGACCACCAGCGAGGCCCGCGCCCACAGCATCTCCAGTATCAGCAGCACGCCGCCGAAGATGGCCAGCGTGCCGATGCGGTCCTCGAATGCCAGGATGGAGCTGGCCAGGTCGGGCCGCTCCCCGCGCTCCAGCCGCTGGCTGGCCTGATACAGCCCCAGCGCCAGGAAGGGCCCCATCAGCAGGAAGCCCGCCGACAGCGCGATCGTGTAGGCCGGCGCATGGCGGAACACGTAGAGCAGCAGCCAGCCCATCACCACGAAGCAGCCGCCATAAAACAGCCCGATGCCCGGGCAGCGGCGGAAGTCCTGCCAGCCGGCGGCCAGCCAGCGCAGCGGGTCGCCCCAGCGCAGGCGGCTGAGCGGCAGGTCGAACACCGTGGTCGAGCCGGCGCGCCGGGCTGTTTGCGAGGCGGCGATGGCATCGGCCGCGCGGGCCAGCGCCGCGTCGTCGTCCAGTGGGGCCGCATCAGGAGACTCACGATCAGCCGGCAGCGGCGGATCGGTCGACGATGCGGCCTGCGCCGCAGCGCCCGGTGAGGTGTCCGGTGCGGTGTCCGGTGCGGCACCGCGCGGGCTCGTCGACACGGCAGGTGAGGCGGTGGCGCTCATGCTGGCTCCCGGGGCGCCGGCAGCGGCGCCTTCGCGCATGAACTTAAGCGCCACCCGGGGCAGCGTCAAACCGGGTAGACCCGGGCGGCGGCTGTGGCGTACTGCGCGGGCGCTGAGCTGCGCCGCCAGGCGCTCAGCCGCGCCGTACGCGCCGCAGCTCGTCCAGGATCAGCAGGATGGCGCCCAGCGTGATGGCGCTGTCGGCAATGTTGAAGGCCGGGAAGTGCCGCCCGCCAACGTGGAAGTCGAGGAAGTCCACCACATAGCCGTGCAGCGCGCGGTCGATGACATTGCCCAGCGCACCGCCCAGGATGAGTGTGAGTGCCCAGGCAAAGAGCCGCTGGTGCCCTTGCGTGCGCAGCATCCACACGATCACGCCTGCGGCCACCAGCCCCAGGCCGATGAAGAACCAGCGCTGCCAGCCCGACGCGCCGGCCAGGAAGGAGAACGCCGCGCCGGTGTTGTGCACCCGCACGAGGTTGAAGAAGCTGGCCACCGGGCGCACGTCGCCGTACTGGAAGCTGTGCAGCACCAGCACCTTGGTGAGTTGATCGACCAGGATGACGGCCAGCGCGATGGCCAGCCAGATCCACACATTGCTGCGGGCTGCGGACTTGGCCATCACGCCACCTTGCGCGGCTCGCCCGCGCCGAAGAGGTTGGCCGTGCAGCGTCCGCACAGCGTGGGGTGGGCCGCGTCATGGCCGACGTCGCTGCGGTAGTGCCAGCAGCGTTCGCACTTGGGCGCCTTGGAGGGCGTGACCTGCACCGCCAGTTCGTCCGCGGCGTGCACGACGGCCGACGAGGTGATGAAGACGAACTTCAGGTCGTCGCCCAGCGAGGCCAGCAGCCCGGCATCCACGGCCGGCGCGGCGATGGTCAGCTCGGCCTGCAGCGAGGCGCCCACCTCGCCGCGCTCGCGCACGGCCTCGATCTCCTTGTTGGCCAGCTCGCGCACGGCGCGGATGCGCGACCACTTCTCCAGCAGCGCGGCATCCGGCTGGCCCAGGTCCCAGTACGTCTCGGTGAAGATCGTGTCACCGGCCTGGGCCTGGGCGAACACCTTCCATGCCTCCTCGGCCGTGAAGCTGAGGAAGGGCGCCATCCAGCGCAGCATGGCGTGCGTCAGGTGCCACAGCGCCGTCTGGGCGGAGCGGCGGGCGTGGCTCTTGGGCGCGGTGGTGTAGAGCCGGTCCTTGAGCACGTCCAGGTAGAAGGCGCCCAGATCCTCGGAGCAATAGACCTGCAGCTTGGCCACCACGGGGTGGAACTCATAGGCCTCGTAGTGGGCCAGGATGTCGGCCTGCAGCTGCGCGGCGCGGGCCAGCGCGTAGCGGTCGACCTCCAGCAGCTCGGCCAGCGGCACGGCGTCAATCCGAGCATCGAAGTCCGACACATTGGCCAGCAGGAAGCGCAGCGTGTTGCGGATGCGCCGGTAGGCGTCGACCACGCGGGCGAGGATCTTGTCGTCGATGCCCAGATCGCCGGAGTAGTCGGTGGAGGCCACCCACAGGCGGATGATCTCCGCGCCCAGCTTGTCGCTGACCTCCTGCGGTGCGATCACGTTGCCCAGCGACTTGCTCATCTTGCGGCCCTTGCCGTCCACGGTGAAGCCGTGGGTGAGCAGGCCCTTGTAGGGCGCGCGGCCGTACATCGCGCAGGCCACCAGCAGCGAGCTGTGGAACCAGCCGCGGTGCTGGTCGTGGCCTTCCAGGTAGAGGTCGGCTTCCGGGCCCTGCGCATGGCCGGCCGTGGGATGGCTGCCCTGCTGCGGGTTGAGCACATGGAAGAAGGTGGTACCCGAGTCGAACCACACGTCCAGGATGTCGGTGCTCTTGGCATAGTCTGCCGCCTGCTCGCCCAGCCACTCGGCCGGATCCAGCTTGGCCCAGGCCTCCACCCCGCCCTGCTCCACCAGCGCAGCGGCGCGGTCCACCAGGGCCAGCGTGTCCGGATGCAGCTCGCCCGTGACCCTGTGCAGGAAGAAAGGCAGCGGCACGCCCCAGTTGCGCTGGCGGCTGATGCACCAGTCGGGCCGGTTGGCGATCATGTCGCGCAGCCGGGCGCGGCCGTTCTCGGGGTAGAAGGCCGTCTGGTCGATCGCATCCAGGGCAAGCTGGCGCAGGGTCTTGTCGGCCTTGTCCACCGTGAACACGCCCTCGCCTTCGTCCATGCGCACGAACCACTGCGCCGCGGCGCGGAAGATCACCGGCGTCTTGTGCCGCCAGCAGTGCGGATAGCTGTGCTGCAGGTTGGTGGTGTGCAGCAGCCGGCCGTGGTCGCGCAGCGTCTGGATGATCAGCGGCGCGGCCTTCCAGATGTGCTGGCCGCCGAAGAGCGGCAGGTCGGCCGCATAGACGCCATTGCCCTGCACCGGGTTGAGGATGGCGTCGAAGGCCAGGCCGTGGGCCAGGCAGGAGTTGAAGTCGTCCACGCCGTAGGCCGGCGCGGCATGCACGATGCCCGTGCCGTCCTCGGCGCTGACATAGTCGGCCAGGTAGATGGGGCTCTGGCGGTCGTAGCCGGCGTCCACCTGGGCCAGGGGATGCTTGAAGCGCAGGCCGTCCAGCTTGGCGCCGACAGTGGTGGCCAGCACCTTCACCTCGCCCGCTTCAAAGCCGTAGCGGGCCGTGGCCTTCTCGACCAGGCTCTCGGCCAGCAGCAGCAGGCCCTTGGGCGTGTCCACCAGGGCGTAGCTGAGCTCCGGGTGGACGTTGAGCGCCTGGTTGGCCGGGATGGTCCAGGCGGTGGTCGTCCAGATGACGGCGAAGGCGTCCTTGTCCAGCCGGCCCAGGCCGAAGGCCGCGGCCAGCGCATCGGGCTGGGCGGCCAGGAAAGCCACGTCCAGCGTCTGCGAGGTCTTGTCGGCGTACTCGATCTCGAACTCGGCCAGCGACGAGCCGCAGTCGAAGCACCAGTACACCGGCTTGAGGCCACGGTAGACGAAGCCGCGCTCCATGATGCGCTTGAGCGCGCGGATCTCGCCGGCCTCGTTGCTGAAGTCCATCGTGCGGTACGGATGCGCCCAGTCACCGAGCACGCCCAGGCGCTTGAAGTCCGCGCGCTGGCCGTCGATCTGCTCGGCGGCATAGGCGCGGGCCTTGGCCTGCACGTCGTCGCGGCTGAGGTTGCGGCCGTGGGTCTTCTCGATCTGGTTCTCGATCGGCAGGCCGTGGCAGTCCCAGCCGGGCACGTAGATGGCGTCCAGGCCCTTGAGCTGGCGCGCCTTGACGATCATGTCCTTCAGGATCTTGTTGACCGCGTGGCCGATGTGGATCTTGCCGTTGGCATAGGGCGGGCCGTCGTGCAGGACGAACTTCGGCGCGCCGCAGCGCGCGTCACGCAGCTTCTTGTAGATGCCCTGCTCTTCCCACTGCTGCACCCAGCCCGGCTCGCGCCTGGGCAGGTCGCCGCGCATCGGGAAGGGCGTGTCGGGCAGGTTCAGCGTGGCACGGTAATCCGTGGCGGACGCGTCGGTGGCGGGGGTGTCGGGCTTGGACATGGGCATTCCATCGGTCGGCCGCGCCGCATGGCCTGGGAGCAGGCGCAACGGGCCGCAATCAGCGGGATCGGATTCGGGTGGGGCGGCCGGCCGGCGGCTTCGGGCATCACGCACACCCGTCAGGCGGCCGGCCTCGGGCCGAGAGCCGCGCCGCGTGGCCAGGCACGGCGGCGGGCAGGACCGGTCAAATTCGGTCGCGGGTGGTCTGGCGGCGCACCGCCGCGTGGGCGGCAAACCAGTCGCGCGCATGGGCCACGTCGGCCGCGATGGCCGCGGTCAGCGCGTCCAGCCCGTCGTAGCGGGCCTCGTCACGGAGTTTGTGCAGCAGCTCCACCCGCACGAGTCTACCGTAGCCCCCCTCCACGCCCAGGGCGGCCGGCCAGTCCAGGCAGTGCGCTTCCAGCAGCACGCGGCCGGCATCCTCGATGGTCGGCCGCACGCCCAGCGAGGCCACGCCGTCCAGCGGCTCATCCGCCAGCCCGTGGGTGCGCACGGCGAAGATGCCGCTGGCAGCCGGCTTGGGATGGCCGAAGCGCAGGTTCAGCGTGCGGAACCCGTCCGCGCGGCCGGTGGCCGACTCACCCAGCGCCCGGCCCAGCTTGCGGCCGTGGATCACATGGCCGCTGATGGCATAGGGCCGGCCCAGCAGCCGCGCCGCCTGCTCCATGTCGCCAGCAGCCAGCGCGTCGCGCACGGCCGAGCTGGACACGCGCAGGCCGTGCACCTCGTAGCTGAGCATGCGCGCCACGTCGAACCCGGCCTGCTCACCCGCCTCATCCAGCAGCGCATAGTCGCCGGCCCGGCGCGCGCCGAAGCGGAAGTCGTCGCCGACCAAGAGGTAACGCGTGCCCAGGCCAGCCAGCAGGATGTCGTCGATGAAGGCCTGCGGGCTGAGCGAGGCCAGCCGATCGTCGAACGGCATGACCACCACCTCATCGACGCCACAGGCCTCCAGCTCGATCAGCTTGTCGCGCAGGGTGGCAATGCGCGCCGGGGCCAGCTCGGGCCGGCCGGCGACGCGGGCGAAGTGGTCGCGCGGATGCGGCTCGAAGGTCATCACGCAGCTGGGCAGGCCGCGGTGGCGGGCCTCGTTGCGCAGCAGGGCCAGCATGGCCTGATGGCCGCGGTGCACGCCGTCGAAGTTGCCGATGGTCAGCGCACAGCCGCCCCGCTCACCCCGGGCCAGCGCCTGCCGGGTGGAATGCAAGCCACGATAGATCCGCATGGGGCGGGATTATCCCCGGGTGGTCTGCGCCATGCCGGGCGCGGCCAGGCGGCGCGGCGATGGTCGTGGGGCCCGCGGCCGTCGGCGTCGATCAGGCGGCTGCCGCCCGCCGGCCCGCGCGCCGCACGGCCAGCGTCAGCAGCAGCACCGCCACCCCGAAGACCGGCAGGAAGCCGTAGACCCGGAACGCCATCGCCTGCGCCGGCGTGCCCTGCGCGGCCAGCAGGTAGCTGACCACGGCCATCGTCATGTCGTAGACGGCCGTGCCGACGCCGAAGAGCCGCCACTGCAGCGGCTGCAGCCCGAGCCGCCCGCCGGCCAGCAGGCGTTGCAGCGCCCCGGGCACCACCGCCAGCACGCCGGTGAGCAAAGACATCAGCGCCCACAGCAGCGCCGGCGCCCAGCGCAGCTGGTCTACCGGCGTCGCCCCGCGCATCAGCGCCTCCACGCCGAACTGCAGCGCCAGCCGCATGACGACGAGCAGCAGCAGGCTGCGCCAGAGCAGGGACCAGAGCAGAGAGGGCAAGGATGGCATGGCAACGCTTGGGATCGCAGACCGGCGGATTGTTCGGCAGCCCGCAGCGGGCGGCACTGCGCGTCAGCCCGCAGTTGAGCCGGGCCCATGCCCCGTGTTCGCGGGCCGGGCGGCCGGCGTGCCGAACAGATCCTGCTCACGCACCCACCGCCACTGCCCAGGCGCCAGGTCCGGCGGCAAGCTCAGCGTCCCGAAAGCCACCCGGTGCAGCGCCTCCACCCGGTTGCTCACCGCGGCCACCATGCGCTTGACCTGGTGGTACTTGCCTTGGGTGAGGGTCAGCTCCAGCAGATGGTCGTCCAGCGGGCGGGCGGCCGCGGCGCGCACGGGCTGCGGGTCATCGTGCAGCACCACGCCGTCGACCAGCCGGGCGCATTGCCCGGTCGTCACCGGATGCACCGTGCGGGCGTGATAGACCTTGGGCACATGATGCTTGGGCGACGTCAGGCGATGCAGCAGCGTGCCGTCGTCGGTCAGCAGCAGCAGCCCGGTCGTGTCCTGATCCAGCCGGCCGATGGGCTGCACGCCGCGCTGGCGCAGCGGCGGCGGCAGCAGCGTGTGCACGCCCGGCCAGGCCGAGGGCCTGAGCGAGCATTCATAGCCGGCCGGCTTGTGCAGCAGGATGAGCGCCTTGTCGTGATACGGCCAGGCGACGCCGTCCACCTCGAAGACCAGGCGGTCGGTAGCGAAGGCCGCCCGGGGGTCGTCCACCATCTGCCCTGCGACGCGTACATGGCCGCCCAGGATCAGCGCGTCGCAGGTTCGGCGGGTGCCGAAGCCCTGGGTGAAGAGGATGTCGCGCAGGGCGAGTGTGGGCGGGCGGGCAGAGGGCATGGGAGAGGGAAACGAAGGCCAGTCAAGCCGATGGGCGGGCACGCCACGCAGACCCCACATGCGAAAGCGGCAAGGCGCATGTCGGAACGCATGCCGGTGCCGGGCATGAAGCCATGCGCGGGCGCGGCAAGGGCGCGGCAAGCGCGGCAAGGGGCTGGCTTATGGTAGGGGCTCGGGGTTCAGTCCTCACTGCAGGACGCCGATGCCTCACCCGGCCGGGCGTGCGACGACCCGCCATGCCGCCTCCCGCCGCCCCGCCCCCCAATGCCGACCACCATGCCCCACGTCCTCATCCTGCTGGCCCATCCCGACCTGCCCCATTCGCGCGCCAACCGCCGCATGGCCGAGGCGGCCGCGGCCGTCAGCCGGGCGGGGCAAACCGTGGAGGTGTGCGACCTGGCACGGCTGTACCCCGACTTCGACATCGACGTGCCGGCCGAGCAGGCGCAGCTGAGCCGGGCCGACCTGGTGGTGTGGCAGCACCCGACGCACTGGTACGGCATGCCGGCGCTGATGAAGCAGTGGGTGGACGAGGTGCTGACCTTCGGCTGGGCCTACGGGCCGGGTGGCACGGCGCTGCGCGGCAAGGACCTGTGGCTGGCCACGTCCACCGGCGGTGCGGAGTCGGCCTACCGGCCCGATGGCTACAACCGGTATTTCTTCGACGCCTTCCTGCCGCCCTATGAGCAGACGGCTGCGGTGTGCGGCATGCGTTTCCTGCCGCCGCTGGTGCTGCACGGGGCACAGGCGGCGGCCGACGAGGTGCTGGATGCGCACGCCCGGCTCTATGCCGAGCGGCTGGCGAGCTATCCCCATTGGCCGGAGATGACCGCCCTGCCCGACTGCCCGGCCTGCAGCGTCCCCGGCGCCGACCGGCCACAACCCGACGAGATGCAGCGGAGCGCGGCATGAGCGCCGCCGGCACGGCGGGCAGCGCCTGGCTGGTCAACAGCCTGGTCTACCTGGGCGCCACCGTGGCCGTGGTGCCGCTGGCCCGGCGGCTGGGGCTGGGCTCCATCATCGGCTACCTGGTGGCCGGCATCGTCGTCGGCCCCTACGCCCTGAACCTGCTGCCCGACCCGCAGACGGTGCTGCACCTGGCCGAGTTCGGCGTGGTGCTGATGCTGTTCCTGATCGGCCTGGAGCTGGAGCCACGCCGGCTGTGGACGCTGCGCCGCCCGATCTTCGGCTGGGGCACGGTGCAGGTGCTGGGCTGCGCCGCGGTGATTGCCGCCATCGCCATGGCCGCGGGCGTGAGCCTGCCGGTGGCCCTGGTCGCGGGGCTGGGCCTGGCCTTGTCATCCACCGCGGCCGCCCTGCAAGTGATGGGCGAGCGCAACCTGCTGCCCACCCCATCCGGCCAGGCGGGCCTGGCCATCCTGCTCTTCCAGGACGTGGCTGCCATCCCCATCCTGGCCGTCGTGCCGCTGCTGGCCGGGCAGCACGGCGGCGGCCTGCCGTGGGCCGATGCCGCACGGGCGGTGGGCGCCATCGCCGCCATCCTGCTGCTGGGCCGGCCGCTGCTGCGCCACGGTCTGCGCTGGATCGCCCGCAGCGGCTCGCCCGAGGTGTTCACCGCCGCGGCGCTGGGGCTGGTCGCCGGCATCGCCTGGCTGATGCAGTGGGTGGGGCTGTCCATGGCGCTGGGCGCCTTCCTGGGCGGCGTGCTGCTGGCCGAGAGCGAATACAAGCGCGAGCTGGAGACCGATGTCGAGCCCTTCAAGGGCCTGCTGCTGGGCCTGTTCTTCATGGCCGTCGGCATGGGCATCGACTTCCGGGCGCTGGTGGCCCATCCGGGGCCGCTGCTGGCCGTGCTGGGCGCACTGCTCATCGTCAAGGCCGCGGTGATGGCCGTGCTGGCCCGCGCCATGGGCCTGCCGGCGGGCGAGCGCCGCGTCTTCGTCTGCCTGCTGGCCCAGGGCGGGGAGTTCGCCTTCGTCGTCTTCCAGGGCGCAACGGGCGCGGGGCTCTTCGATGCGGCCACCGGCTCCACCCTGGTCGGCGGCGTGGCCTTGTCCATGCTGCTCACGCCGGTGCTGCTGGCCGCGTCCGAAGCGCTGTCCCGCCGTGCCGCCCGCCAGGACGCCGTGCCGGCGGCTGCCGCGCAGGCCGCGTCGGACGAGCCGCAGGATGCGCCGGTGATCATCGCGGGCTTTGGCCGCTACGGGCAGATCGTCGGGCGGCTGCTGTACGCCAATGGCCTGCGCGGCACGGTGCTGGACCACGATGCCGAGCAGGTGGCCGCGCTGCGCCGCTTCGGCTTTCGCGTGTTCTATGGCGACGCGACCCGGCTGGACCTGCTGCGCACCGCCGGCGCCGCCACGGCCCGCGTGCTGGTGGTGGCGGTGGACGACATCGAGCAGAGCCTGCGCATCGTGGACCTGGCGCGGCAGCACTTCCCGCAGCTCACGCTGATCGCCCGGGCGCGCAACGTGCAGCACTACTACGCCCTGCGCGACCGGGGCGTGGCGCTGATCGAGCGCGAGACGCTGGACGCCGCCCTGCGCAGCGGCCGCAGCGTGCTGGAGGCCATGGGCTGGAGCCCCATGCGCGCCCGCCAACTGGCCCAGCGCTTCCGCCGCCATTCGGTGGAGCAGCTGGAGCGCATGTGGCCCCATCACCGCGACGAAGCGCAGCTGGTGGCCCTGGCCAAGCAAGGCCGGCAGCAGTTGGAGGAGCTGTTCGCCCAGGAGCGCCAGGCGCAACGCCAGCGTGCGCCGGGCGGGGACTGGCAGGGCGATGCGCTGGCCAACGAGCGGGCCGCAGGGCGCGAGCCTGTCTCGCCCCCCTCCCCGCAGCGCTGACGCGCGCCACGGCCGGCAGACCGAGGCGAGAGCCGGCTGCAAGCCGCCGACGGACGCGATGCTCAGTACCGCCGATCCAGCATCAGCGTGTCGTTCTCGCGCTTCATCTGGAAGCGCGTCAGGAAGCTGTTGCCCAGCAGCACGAAGGGCATGGACTGCGGCGTGACCGTGGCCTCCACGCCATGCACTTCCACGTCCTGGATGCGCACCGAGCCCAGGCTCACGCGCCAGCCCTGGGCCAGGCCGTTGGCCGTGCTCAGCATGATGGGCTGGCCGTCCTGGTACTTGATGCCCAGGCGGTCGGCCTCCGCGCGGCCGATGGACACGGAGGTGGCGCCGGTGTCCACCATGAACTGCACCGCGCGGCCGTTGATCTGGCCCGCCGACAGGAAATGGCCGCCCGTGCCCGCCGTCAGCACGATGCGCGTGCCGGCACCAGAGCCCCCGCCCGCGCCCTTGAAGGCCACGGGCCCGGAGCCGATGGCCAGCACCTGCCGCTGGCCGCCGACCTCGACCACGGCCTGGCCGCCGGAGACGCTGACGACCTTCACGCCGCGATGGGTCTCGCCCGCGGCCACGGCCTTCGGCGCCCCGCCATCGACGATCAGCAGGGCCCGGTTGCCCATCGCACCGGTCATGGTCACGCTCTGTGCGTGCGCCATGCCGATGGATGCTGCGGCCAGCAGGCCGGCCATCAGGATCACGCGCATCTCACCCTCCCCGATGCGCGACATGCCGGCTGCTGCGTGCAGCCGCTCAGTCGCGGAAGTTGTTGAACGACAGCGGCACCTCGGTGATGTCCTTGCGCATCAGCGCGATGGCGGCCTGCAGGTCGTCGCGCTTGGCGCCCTGCACGCGCACCGTGTCGCCCTGGATGCTGGCGCTCACCTTGAGCTTGCTGTCCTTGATCAGCTTGACGATCTTTTTGGCCAGTTCGGCTTCGATGCCGGCCTTGACCTTGACCAGTTGCTTGACCTTGTCGCCGCCGATCTTCTCGATGTCGCCGAAGTCGAGGAAGCGCACATCGACCTGGCGCTTGGTCATCTTGGCGGTCAGCACGTCGCGCACCTGGCCGACCTGGAAATCGCTGTCGCCGTAGAGCGTGATCTCCTTGTCCTTGTGCTCGATCTTGGCGCTCGACCCCTTGAAGTCGAAGCGCGTGCCGACCTCCTTGTTGGCCTGGTCCACCGCGTTGCGCACTTCAACGAGATCGGGTTCGAGGACGGTGTCAAAGCTGGGCATGGCGCAGGGGCAGAAAGGGCCGGAGAGGCGGGTTGGGCGAAAATTCTGCCATGCACATCGAGCGCAACGTCAGCCTGCGGGACTACAACAGCTTCGGCCTGCCGGCCGTAGCACGCACGCTGGTGCGCATTCATGAAGAAGCCGACGTGCGCCGCGTGGTGGACCACCCGGAGCTGGGCATCGCGCCCAAGTTCGTGCTGGGCGGCGGCAGCAACATCGTGCTCACGCGCGACGTGCAGCCGGTGGTGCTCAAGGTGGAAATCCTGGGCAAGCGCATCGCCGAGGAGCGCGAGGACTGCTGGATCGTCGAGGCCGGTGCCGGCGAGAGCTGGCACGGCCTGGTCGAGTGGACGCTGGACCACGGCATCCCGGGGCTGGAGAACCTGGCACTGATCCCCGGCACCGTGGGCGCCTCGCCGGTGCAGAACATCGGCGCCTATGGCGTGGAGCTGAAGGACCGCTTCGACTCGCTGGACCTGGTGGACTTCACCACCGGGCGGCGCGCCACCCTGCCGCGCGCGGCCTGCCGCTTCGGCTACCGCGACAGCATCTTCAAGCACGAGCTGGCCGGCAAGAGCCTGATCACCCGCGTGCGCTTTCGCCTGCCCAGGCCGTGGCAGTCCGAGCTGGGCTACCTGGACCTGGAGCGCAAGATGCACGAGGCCGGCATCAGCGCGCCGTCGCCGCGGCAGGTCTTCGACTGGGTGTGCCAGATCCGCCGCGCCAAGCTGCCCGACCCGGCGGTGATCGGCAATGCCGGCAGCTTCTTCAAGAACCCGGTGGTGACCGAGGAGCAGTGCCGCGACATCATCGGCCGCGACCCGGAGATCGTGCACTACCCCATGCCCGACGGCAGCGTGAAGCTGGCCGCCGGCTGGCTGATCGACGCCTGCGGCTGGAAGGGCAAGAGCGTGGGCCAGGCGGGTGTCTACGAGAAGCAGGCCCTGGTGCTGGTCAACCGCGGCGGCGCCATCGGGGCGGAGGTGCTGACGCTGGCCCGCGCCATCCAGGAAAGCGTTTACGGCCGCTTCGGCATCCGGCTGGAGCCCGAGCCGGTGGTGCTGTGAGCTGCTGCACCGAGCCATGAACGACGAAAGCCGCTGCCCAGCAGCGGCTTTCTTGCTTCAGCCCGGCGCTTGGAGGGCGATCAGCCGAAGTGGCAGATGTAGTGATACGGCTCGCCCTCGACCTTGATCTCGAAGGACGAGTTGCCCGGCACGTCGAAGCGCTCGCCGGGGCCGTAGGTGGTCCAGTCGCTGGCGCCCTTGAGCTTGACGCTGCAGCGGCCGGCCACCGTCTCCATCACTTCCGGCGCGCCGGTGTTGAAGGTCAGCGTGGACGGCAGGATGACGCCGACGCTCTTGCGCGTGCCATCGGTCAGCGTGACGGTGTGCGAGACGCACTTGCCGTCGAAGTAGACGTTGGCCTGGGTGGCGACGGCGCCGGCGAGGGTGGTGGTGGTCATGGTGGCTTTCGAGTAGGTCGGAAGAGGTGGGTCAGGCGCGATGCGAGCCGCACGGCAGCGGGCGGGAGCGGGCGGGAGCGGCGCTCAGGCCCTCTGAAGCGGGGCGGCCCTCCGAGTGGGGTGGCAGCCGGTCAGATGGCTTTCGATACTGCCGGGGTTGCTGACGCGGCCGCCATGATGCCGCGCAGATCGAGCTCCCTGGGGACCGGCCGGGGGCGAGCTGGGGGTCACCTTCTGCCCGGCTTGCTCCGGGAGGCGGCCGGCACCCCCGGGGGCCTTTTTGTTTTGGCTTTCGGTTGCCGCCCTCGGCTCCTGCCGAACCGATCCGGGCCGATGCTGACGCGAGGCCGCCCAAGGGCGCCACGGGGGCCGACCGCAGGCGCCCTGGTGAGCTCAGGGCTCAGGCTCAGCGCTTGGCGGCCTTGGCGCTCTTGCCGGAAGCGGCCTTCGGCGCCGCAGCGGTGCGCGGCGCGGAGGGCTGGGCGGCGGCCTTTGCCTTGACCTTGGCCCCGGCTTGGGCGGCCGTCTTGCCGGCGGCGCCGGGCGCAGCGGACTTGGGCGCCTTCACCGGCACCGCAGCAGCCTTGGCCTGCTTGTCTTGCTTGGCCGGCGCAGCGGCCTTGCCGCCCTTGCCTGCCTTGCCCGTCTTGCCGCTGCCCGCGCCCTTGGCCACCGCGGCGCGGCGCGCGCGGGCGTTGGCCGCGATGCGCATGCGCAGGGCATTGAGCTTGATGAAGCCGCCGGCATCGGCCTGGTTGTAGGCGCCGCCGTCGTCATCGAAGGTGGAGATCTGCGGGTCGAACAGCGAGTCGGTGGCGCTCTCGCGGCCCACGCACATCACCGTGCCCTTGTAGAGCTTCAGACGCACGGTGCCGTTGACCGTCTCCTGGCTCTTGTCGATCAGCACCTGCAGCAGCTCGCGCTCGGGGCTGAACCAGTAGCCGTTGTAGATCATGCGCGAGTAGCGCGGCATGAGGTCGTCCTTGAGCGCCAGGACTTCGCGGTCCAGCGTGATGGACTCGATGGCGCGGTGGCCGGCCAGCATGATGGTGCCGCCCGGGGTCTCGTAGCAGCCGCGGCTCTTCATGCCCACATAACGGTTCTCGACCTTGTCCAGGCGGCCGATGCCGTGCTTGCCGCCGATCTGGTTGAGCGTGGCCAGCACCTGGGCGGGGCTCATCTTGACGCCGTCGATGGCGACGATGTCGCCGCGCTGGTAGGTCAGCTCCACCACCTGCGGCTTGCCCGGCGCCTTCTCGGGGCTGACCGTCAGCCGCCACATGTTGTCCTCGGGCGCGAAGTTCGGGTCCTCGAGGATGCCGCCCTCGTAGCTGATGTGCAGCAGGTTGGCGTCCATCGAATACGGCGCGCCGCCCTTGCGCTTCTTGAAGTCCACCGGGATGCCGTGCTGGTCGGCATAGGCCAGCAGCTTCTCGCGGCTGAGCAGGTCCCACTCGCGCCACGGGGCGATGACCTTGACGCCGGGCATCAGCGCATAGGCGCCCAGCTCGAAGCGCACCTGGTCGTTGCCCTTGCCGGTGGCGCCGTGGCTGATGGCGTCGGCGCGGGTCTTCCTGGCGATCTCGACCAGGCGCTTGGCGATCAGCGGGCGGGCGATGGAGGTGCCCAGCAGGTACTCGCCCTCGTACAGCGCGTTGGCGCGGAACATCGGGAAGACGAAGTCGCGCACGAACTCCTCGCGCAGGTCCTCGATGAAGATGTTCTCGGGCTTGATGCCCATCTTCAGCGCCTTGGCGCGGGCGGGCTCGATCTCCTCGCCCTGGCCGATGTCGGCGGTGAAGGTGACCACCTCGCAGCCGTACTGGTCCTGCAGCCACTTGAGGATGATGGAGGTGTCCAGGCCGCCCGAGTAGGCCAGCACGACTTTCTTGACGGAGGAGGCGGCCGGCTGGGCGGCCACCGTGGCGGGGGCGGTCTTCTTGGGCATGGTGGACGGGTATGCGGCAGCAAGCCGGCAAGGGGATGCAAAGCTTGCGATTGTAGGCAGCGGCCCATGCGGCCAAGCGCTTGCCACCATGCGTGCACGGCGCGGTTTGCGTATGGTGACCGCATGTCGTCCTCTTCCTCCGCGGGCTCCGCCTCGCACGACGGGCCTGCACCGCACAACGGCCGCGCCGACACGCTGATCGGCGGCAGCTTCATCGTCGTCTGGAGCACCGGCTACCTGGCCGGCGCGGTGGCGGTGGCGCATGGCGGGCCGTTCACGATGCTGGTGCTGCGCTTCGGCTTCAGTGCGCTGGTGTTCGGGCTGCTGATGCTGGCTGCGCGCGTGGCCTGGCCGGGGCGGCAGGCGCTGCGCCACAGCGCGGTGGTGGGCGTGCTGACGATGGCGGTGCAGTTCGGCGGCGTGTATGCGGCGATGCACCTGGGCGCCAGCCCCGGGCTGTCGGCCCTGGTGATCGGCACCATGCCCTTGACCGTGGCGGCGCTGGCCCGGCTGCTGGGCGAGCGCATCCAGCCCCGGCAGTGGCTGGGCCTGGCGCTGGGGCTGGCCGGCGTGCTGCTGGTCATCGGCGAGCGGCTGCTGCACGCACGGGCCACGCTGGCGGCCTGCGCGGCGCTGGTGGTGGGCCTGCTGGGCATCAGCGCCGGCACGCTGTACCAGAAGCGGCATGCGTCCGGCGGCGACCTGCGGGCCGGGCTCTTCGTGCAGAACGCGGCCGGCGCGCTGGCGCTGCTGCCGCTGGCCTGGGGGCTGGAGCACTTCCGGCTGGATGCCGGCTGGCCGCTCTACGGCTCGCTGGCCTGGCTGGTGCTCGTCAACTCGGTGCTGGGCTTTGCGCTGCTGTTCGTGCTGATCCGCCACGGCGCGGCGACCAAGGTGGCCGCCCTCTTCTACCTGGTGCCGCCGGTCACGGCCGTGATGAGCCGCGTGGGCATGCGCGAGACGCTGAGCGTGCTCGAGATCGCCGGCTTTGCGCTGGCAGCGCTGGGGGTGTGGCTGGGGTCGCGCTCAGCCTGAGTGCGGGCCGCGGCCGGCAGGCTCGGCAACCAGGCTGGCGTCGCAGCCGATGCCCGCGGCGATCCAGCGCGTCATCAGCCGCCCGGCGAGCCGCCCGGGCCAGGCGCCAAGCAGCGGCAGCCGCCAGGCGGCGGCACCGGCCAGCGCGCCGCACACGTAGCGCCGGCCGCCCTCGTCCCAGCGCAGGGCGGCGCAGGCGCCGTGGCGGCGGCGGCTCACCAGCATGCCCACCGGGCAGGGCTCGGCCAGGCAGCACACGCCGCAGCCGTTGCACGGCTGGCCGGGTGCAGGCTGGGCGGGCGCCTGCGGATGAATGTGGATGACGCGCGACATGGCGGGCGGCCAGTGTGCGCCGCCAGCGCACCAGGCGGTCGATGGAACAGCCGCCCCGACGGCGCGCAGCTTGCGCGGATGGCAACCGGCCTCGCAGACCGCGCCACAGACCGCGCCGCAGACCGCAGCGCTCACGGCCGGCGGCCCACGCTGCGCGCAGAACGCCGCGCCCCGCCGCCGCCTTGCCTTGCCAACTGGCCCTAAGCTGCCGCCATGAACGCCGACACCCCCACCGACGCCCTTCCCGACTCCACGCCCCAACCGGCCCTGGGCCTGGCCGACCACCACGGCCTGCCCGCGCTGCGCATCCGCGCCGGCGACGGCGCGCAGGCCACCGTGCTGCTGCACGGCGCGCAGCTCGTCTCATGGATCCCCGCCGGCGGCAGCGAGCAGCTCTTCGTCTCGCCGCTGGCGCGGCATGCCGCGGGGCAGGCGCTGCGCGGCGGGGTGCCGGTGATCTTTCCGCAGTTCGAGCAGCGCGGGCCGCTGCCGCGCCACGGCTTTGCGCGCAACCGCGCCTGGCAGGCGGTGCAGCGCAGCCAGTTGCCCGGCCACGCCATGGCCGTGCTGCGCCTGACGGACGACGAGGCCACGCGCGCCATCTGGCCGCAGGCCTTCGTCTGCGAGCTGACGGTGGGCATCGGCGGGCAGCGGCTGGACGTCGAGCTGGCCGTCACGCACGCCGGGCCGGAGGGCGCGGAGCCCCTGCGCTTCACGGCCGCGCTGCACACCTATCTGCGCATCGGCGAGCTGCGCCAGGTGCGCCTGGAGGGCCTGCGCGGCAGCCGCTATGAGGACAGCGCCCGCGGCGGCCGCAAGGACGTGGAGGTGGAGACCGAGCTGCGCATCGAGGAGGAGGTGGACCGCATCTACCTGGGCGCGGGCCGCCAGACCCTGCTGCTGCGCGAGCCGGGCCGACGGCTGGGCATCAGTGCCGACGGCTTTGCCGACGTGGTGGTGTGGAACCCGGGTGCGGAGAAGGCCGCCGCCCTGCCCGACCTGGGCCCCGACGCCTGGCGGCAGATGCTGTGCGTTGAAGCCGCGCAGATCGGCCAGCCGGTGGAGCTGGCGGCGGGCGAGGAATGGGTGGGGCGGCAGTCGCTGGTGGCGGGCTGAGGGCTGTGCAGGCACGGCCCTCTGGCTCGACCGGGCCGTATTCCCGCCAATCAGACTACCGATCAGGCGGCCAATCGGACTGCAATCAGCCGCGCAGGGCCGACTCGATCAGCGTGGGCAGCGCGGCCACGCGGGCCACCACCTCGCCGGGCACCACCGGCTGCTGCTGCCAGTAGGCCGCGTCGTCCACCGCCACCTCGGCGCGGCCGTCGGCCGTGGGGGCCACCACCACCTGCAGCGGCAGCGCCAGGCGGTTGTGCGGCTGGCCCTGCAGCACCGGCGTGCGCTGCGCCTCGTCGCCCAGCACCAGCACGCGGCGGCCGGCTGCGGCATCAGACGGCGCATCCAGCCGCGCCACCACCGCCAGGCCCTGATGGCGCGCCTGGCGCACGATGCGCTCCAGCGTCTCGTCCACCGGATAGCCGCTGGCCAGCGTCACCGCCTGGCGGCGCGAGCTGCCCTCGTCGGCGGGCGGCTGAGCGTCGCCGGCAGCGAGCAGGACGAGCGCGGTGCAGCCGGTCATCCAGAAACGGGACCAGCCGTTGGCGGGCAGCTTGACCATGCGCATTCCTCCTGCAGCCGCGCCGGCGGGCAGCCCGGGAAGCCGGCCGCCGGCGCATGACGCGTGCGGTGAGATGTGGATTGCGTCACGGAAGTTCAAGCCCCGCGGCCACGGCGGCTGACGAAATCGTGAGCGGCTGCAAGCCGGCTGTCATGGCTGCGCCACGAGCCGCCGGCAGCGCCATGCCTGCGGCGCATGCCGCCGCGTGCATCACCGCCCCAGCCAGCCGAGCGCCGTCTGGGCC
Source organism: Burkholderiales bacterium (assembly GCA_016219375.1). GTDB lineage: Bacteria > Pseudomonadota > Gammaproteobacteria > Burkholderiales > Burkholderiaceae_C > Aquabacterium. The sequence continues at coordinate 23,184 of JACRNC010000004.1, read as the reverse complement.
ATGCCCAGATACAGCGGCACGCCCAGCGCCATGTTGAACGGGAAGGTGATGCCCAGGGCCAGGCCGAAGTACAGACCCGGGTTGGCCTCGGGGATGGCATGGCGCAGCACCGCCGGCACGACGATGTAGGAGGCGCTTGCGCCCAGCACCATCAGCAGCGTGGCATCACCCGCGCCCAGGCCGAAGAGCGCGGCCAGCGCCAGCGCGCCCGCCGCATTAACCAGCGGCACGCCGATGCCGAAGGCCAGCAGGAAGCCCCGCCCCGGCGGCAGCTCGCGCAGGCGGCGCGACACCAGCAACCCCATGTCGAGCAGGAAGAAGCACAGCAGGCCCTTGTAGACATCGCCGATGAAGGGCTTGAGCGCGCTCTGCCCGGCATCGCCCGACAGCCAGCCGATGAACAGGCTGCCGATCAGCAGCAGGTGAGCGCCGTCGGTGAAGGCCTCGCGCACCACCTCGCCCAGCGAAGCGGGGGGCGCGGCCCGGCTGGCGGCGGGGCTGGCCTGGCCCTGCTCGCGCATGCGCTTGCGCGCCAGGTTGGCCAGCAGCACCGCCATGACGATGGCGGGCGACTCCATGATCACCAGCGCCACCGTCATATAGGGGCCGAAGGCCACGCCCTGGCGCTCGAGGAACTGGTTGGCCGCGATGAAGGTGACCGCGCTGACCGAGCCGTAGGTGGCCGCCACGGCCGCGGCATCGAAGGTGGCCAGCCGCCGGCGCAGCACGGCGTAGGTCCACAGCGGCACGCCCACGGCCAGGATGACGGCTGCTGCCAGGGCCAGGCCCATCTGCGGCGACACACCGGTCTTGGCCAGCGCCACCCCGCCCTTGAAGCCGATGGCCATGAGCAGGTAGAGCGACAAGAACTTGGCAATGGGCTGGGGCACGTCCAGGTTGGAGCGCAGCAGGCCGATGACCGTGCCCAGCAGGAAGAAGAGGATGGGGGGATCGAGAAGGTTGGACAGCAGTGCGGTGTTCATGCGGGAACCCTAGGGGAACCCCGATGCTAGGCAGCCGTGTCCATCACGTGAAGCCCATGCCTGCTATCAATTCAATCGTGATGAGCTTATGGATGGCGGGCAGCCGCACCTCGCCCGCACGCACGCCAGGGGGCCCCTTGCGGCACCGCCGCAGCCCCGCCCGCCGCCCGGGCCGGCGGGATGCCCTGTGTTGGCGCCGCGCCCCACGGCAGCCCACAATCAGGCTCCGTTCTTGCATCCCAGCGCGGTGCATTGCCGCGGCCTGCAGCCTGGCACCGCACGGTGTCCTGCCCGCCCTGCCCGCCCAGTCTGTCTGCCTTGCCTGCCCTCTGCCGCCGGACGCGGTTCCCACAACCTGAACGACCAACCGGAGCCCTTCACATGGCCAAAGCCCCCGTTGCCCAGCACGCCTTCGCCAAGACGCTCAAGACCTTCACCACCGCATCCGGCAAGACCGGGCAGTTCTACTCGCTGCCCGAGCTGGCTCGCCAGTTCCCCAATGTGTCGCGGCTGCCGGTGTCGATCCGGCTGGTGCTGGAGAGCGTGCTGCGCAATTGCGACGGCAAGAAGGTGACGGCCGAGCACGTCGAGCAGCTCGCCAACTGGAAGCCGGTGGCCGAGCGCACTGACGAGATCCCGTTCGTCGTCGCCCGCGTGGTGCTGCAGGACTTCACCGGCGTGCCGCTGCTGGCCGACCTGGCCGCCATGCGCAACGTGGCCGACGCACAGGGCAAGAATCCCAAGCTGATCGAGCCGCTGGTGCCGGTGGACCTGGTGGTGGACCACTCGGTGATGATCGACTACTACGGCACCAAGAAGGCGCTGGACCTCAACATGAAGCTGGAGTTCGAGCGCAACAAGGAGCGCTACCAGTTCATGAAGTGGGGCATGCAGGCCTTCGACACCTTCGGCGTGGTGCCGCCGGGCTTCGGCATCGTCCACCAGGTCAATCTTGAATACCTGGCCCGCGGCGTGCACCGCCGGGCCGACGGCGTGCACTACCCCGACACGCTGGTGGGCACCGACAGCCACACCACCATGATCAACGGCATCGGCGTGGTCGGCTGGGGCGTGGGCGGCATCGAGGCCGAGGCCGGCATGCTGGGCCAGCCGGTGTACTTCCTGACGCCGGACGTGGTGGGCTTCGAGCTCACCGGCCAGCTGCGCGAGGGCGTCACCGCCACCGACCTCGTGCTGACGGTGACCGAGATCCTGCGCCGCGAGAAGGTGGTGGGCAAGTTTGTCGAGTTCTTCGGCGAGGGCACGGCCAGCCTGGCGGTACCCGACCGCGCCACCATCGGCAACATGGCGCCGGAGTACGGCGCAACCATGGGCTTCTTCCCGGTCGATGAGAAGACCATCGACTACTTCAAGGGCACCGGCCGGACCAAGGCCGAGATCGAGGCCTTCGAGGCCTACTTCCGCGCGCAGAAGCTCTTCGGCGTGCCGCGCTCGGGCCAGATCGACTACACCAAGGTGGTCAGCCTGGACCTGGGCACGGTGACGCCCTCGCTGGCGGGCCCCAAGCGCCCGCAGGACCGCATCGAGATTGGCAAGCTCGCCAGCACCTTCAGCGAGCTGTATTCCAAGCCGGTGGCCGAGAACGGCTTCAACCAGCCGGCGGAGAAGCTCGGCCAGACCTTCACCACCAGCAACGGCATCGACATCAAGAACGGCGACGTGCTGATCGCCGCGATCACCTCCTGCACCAACACCTCCAACCCCGGCGTGCTGCTGGCGGCGGGCCTGCTGGCCAAGAAGGCGGTGGAGGCCGGGCTGAAGGTCAAGCCGCATGTGAAGACCTCGCTGGCCCCCGGCTCGCGCATCGTCACGGAGTACCTCACCAAGGCCGGCCTGCTGCCCTATCTGGAAAAACTGGGCTTTGCCGTGGCGGCCTACGGCTGCACCACCTGCATCGGCAATGCCGGCGACCTGGCGCAGGAGATCAACGAGGTCATCTACAAGAACGACTTGGTCTGCGCCGCGGTGCTCTCGGGCAACCGCAACTTCGAGGCGCGCATCCACCCCAACCTCAAGGCCAACTTCCTGGCCAGCCCGCCGCTGGTGGTGGCCTATGCGATCGCCGGCAATGTGACCAAGGACCTGATGACCGAGCCGGTGGGCAAGGGCCGCGGCGGCAAGGACGTGTACCTGGGCGACATCTGGCCGACCAGCGACGAGGTCTGGAAGCTGATGAAGCACGCGATGGACGCCAAGGCCTTCCGCGCCAACTACGCCCAGGTGGCCGAGAAGCCCGGCAAGCTCTGGGAGCAGATCAAGGGCGTGGGCGGGCAGGTCTACACCTGGCCGACCAGCACCTACATCGCCAAGCCGCCCTTCTTCGACGGCTTCGAGATGACGCCCGCAGTCAGCGAGACCGGCGTGAAGGACGCGCGCATCATGGCCCTCTTCGGTGATTCGATCACCACCGACCACATCTCGCCGGCCGGCTCCATCAAGGAGGCCTCGCCCGCCGGCAAGTACCTGATCGAGCATGGGGTGCAGAAGGCCGACTTCAACTCCTACGGCTCACGGCGCGGCAACCATGAGGTGATGATGCGCGGCACCTTTGCCAACGTGCGCATCAAGAACCTGATGATCCCGCCGCGCGAGGACGGCTCGCGCGAGGAAGGCGGGCTGACGCTCTTCCAGCCCGGCGCAGAGAAGATGTTCATCTACGACGCCGCGATGAAGTACATCGAGCAGGGCACGCCCACGGTGATCTTCGCCGGCGAGGAATACGGCACCGGCTCGTCGCGCGACTGGGCGGCCAAGGGCACGCAGCTGCTGGGCATCAAGGCCGTGGTGGCGCGCAGCTTCGAGCGCATCCACCGCTCCAACCTGGTGGGCATGGGCGTGCTGCCGCTGCAGTTCCTGGGTGACGACTCGTGGATGAGCCTGGGCCTCAAGGGCGACGAGACCATCGACATCGAAGTGGGCCAGGACATCCGCCCGCAGCAGGACGCCACGCTGGTCATCAAGAAGGCCGATGGCAGCACCCAGCGCGTGACCGTGCGCCTGCGCATCGACACGCCGATCGAGGTGGACTACTACAAGCACGGCGGCATCCTGCCGTTTGTGCTCAGGCAGCTGCTGGCTGCCTGAGCACGGCACGGCCGTGCCCGTCATGACGATCGCCACGCTGGCCGCGCGGCGAGTGCGGCCGCAGCGTCTGACTGTCTGACCCGCACCGGGCCTGGCCCCGAGCCACCGCCGCGGCGGTGGCTTTTCTCCATGCGCGGGGCCATGATCCCCAGCCCTGCCCTGCACCCGACCGCCGTCGATGTACGCCCACTACTTCGGCCTGGAGCGCGAGCCCTTCTCCATCGCGCCGGACCCGCGCTTCCTCTACATGAGCGAGCAGCACCGCGAAGCGCTCGCGCACCTGCTCTACGGCGTGGGCGGCGGTGGCGGCTTCGTGCTGCTCACCGGCGAGATCGGCGCGGGCAAGACCACCGTGTGCCGGCGCTTTCTGGAGCAGATCCCACGGCGCTGCAACGTCGCCTACATCTTCAATCCCAAGCTCACCGTCATCGAGCTGCTCAAGACGGTGTGCGACGAGTTCCACATCCCCTACCCGGCTGCCGCGGCCACGGTGAAGGACTTCGTCGACCCGCTCAACGAGTACCTGCTGCGCACCCATGCGGTGGGCCAGAACAACGTCCTCATCATCGACGAGGCACAGAACCTGGCCGCCGAGGTGCTGGAGCAGCTGCGCCTGCTGACCAACCTGGAGACGAGCGAGCGCAAGCTGCTGCAGATCATCCTCATCGGCCAGCCCGAGCTGCGCGACATGCTGGAGCGGCCCGAGCTGGAGCAGGTGGCCCAGCGCGTCATCGCCCGCTACCACCTGGGCGCGCTGACCGAGGCCGAGACCGGCCGCTACATCGCCCACCGCGTGGCCGTGGGCGGGGTGACGCGCAGCCAGCTCTTCGAGCCCGAGGCCATACGCCGCATCCATCAGGTCAGCGGCGGCGTGCCCCGGCGCATCAACCTGCTGTGCGACCGCGCGCTGCTGGGGGCCTATGCCACCGGCGAGGCGGCGGTGAGCCCGGGCATCGTGGACCACGCGGCCGAGGAGATCTTCGGCTCCGCGCGCCCGCGTGCACCGGCTGCCGCCGTGGCGGGCAGCCGGCGTGGCCGGGCGGTGCCCGCGTCGATCACGCATCCGGCGGCGCTGGTCGGCCTGGGCGTGGTGGGCGCGCTGGCGGTCTTGGCCGCAGCCAGCCTGCTGTGGCGCGGCGGATCGGGCCTGCACGCAGGGCTCGGCTGGTTGCCCGGCGGCATGGCCACACACACGCGGGACGGCAGCCCCACGGCCGGCCCCCAGGGGCAGGCAGGGCCCGGATCCACCGCGGACGCAGCCGGTGCAGCGCAGGCCCCCGATGCAGCCGGGCCGGCGGGCGCGCTGCCGGGCAGCCCGCATCAGACAGGCGAGACGCACAACCGGCACGCCCCGCACGAGACTGACGGCGCCGGCATGGGCGGGCTCACGATGGCCACGCGCGTGGCCGTGCCCGGCGCCGCAACGTCGGCCCAGGCCGCCCCGCTGCTGGCCGGCGCAGCGCTGGAGGCCGCACTGCGCCGGCTGCCCGCCTCCCCGCGCGAGCCGCTGCGCGAGCTGGCCGCCGGGTGGCGCCTGGCCGTGCCGGGCGGGGCCGATGCCTGCGACGCCGCGCGCACCCAGCAGGCGCTGTGCTTCCGCCATGACGGCGGCCTGGCGGTGCTGCGGCCGCTGGACCGGCCTGCCGTGCTGGCGCTGCAGGTGGGCGACGGCAGCACCCGCCATGCGCTGCTCACCGGCCTGGGCCGCGGCGCCGCCGTGCTGCAGCTCGACGGGCGCAGCGCGCGCGTGGCCCTGGCCGACCTGGCCCAGGTCTGGCGCGGTGACTTCATCACCTTGTGGCGCACGCCGCCGGGCTGGCGCGGCCGGCTGTCGGCTGGCGACAGCGGCCCCGCCGCCGACTGGCTGGCGGCGCGGCTGGGCGTCCCTGCTGACAGCGGCGCTGCCGCGCGCCAGGCCCAGGTGCGTTCGCGGCTCTATGCCTTCCAGCTCGCCCAGGGCCTCAAGCCCGACGGCGTGGCCGGGCCCGCCACGCTGATGCTGCTGGGCCGCGCCACCGGCGTGGACGAGCCGCGCCTGCAACCCCTGGATTGACCATGTCCTACATCCTCGACGCCCTGCGCCGCGCCGAAGCCGAGCGCGAAAGAAAGCGTGGCGGCGCCGCGCCCAGCGTGCTGCGCCCCGAGCCGCCCGCCGACCCGCCGCCGCCGGCAGGCGCCCAGGCCGCCCCGCCCGCGGCCCGCCGCAGCCCGCCGCCTATAGCCGGGGTGGCCTGGGTGGCCCGTGTGGCCTGGGTGGCCGGCAGCGCTGCCGTGGTGCTGGCCGCGGCCCTGGCCTGGATGACCATGCGCGGGCCGGGTGAGGCGGGCGAGGCGGGTGATGGCAACGCGCCGACGCGGCTGACCCAAGCCGATGAAGCCGGCAACCCCGCTGGTCGCCAGGAAGCGGCCCGCCCGGGAACCGCGCCGCCCCAGGCGCCCATGCCGGCCGCCGCAGGCCGGGCCGCGGTGGACGGCCCGCCCGCCACGCCGCCGCTGCCCACGCCGTCGATCGCGCCTGTCGCGCCCGCCGCTACGCGCAGTGTTCCCGCCGCGGTGCAGCCGAGTGTTGCGCCGACCGCTGCACCGACCATCGCGCCGGCCGCACCGCCGGCGAGCCCGGCACCCGCCATGCCGGCGCCATCGACGCAATCAACACAGCCAGCAGCCGCCCCGCCGGCCGCCGCGGCCCGCCCGGGCACCACGGGCACCACGGGCACACCAGGCACGACAGGCGCCACGGGCAACGGCAACGGAAGCAGCACCAGCCGCAGCGCCGCCCTGCCCCCGCTGCCCGATGCCCTGCAGCGCCAGCTGGCCATCAGCGGCTCGCGCTATGCCGACGATCCGGCGCAGCGGCTGCTGATCGTCAACGGCCAGGTCGTGCGCGAAGGCGGCACGCTGGCGCCCGGGCTGACGCTGGAGCGCATCAACCTGCGCACCGCCATCATCGGCCACCAGGGCCAGCGCTACGAGCTGCGCTATTGACGGCGAAGGGCCCGGGAGCGCAGCGCTGCGGGCCGCCGGGTGCCGGGTGCCGGGTGCCGGGTGCCGGTGCTGATGGGCGCAGGGTGCACTGCATCGCCCCTCACGCCCCACGCCCCACGCCCCACGCCCCACGCCCCACGCCATCACGCCATCACGCCATCACGCCATCACGCCATCACGGCCACCGGCGATCAGGGCGATCGCGGCAATCAGAGCGCTCAGGGCCATCACGGCGATCACGGCGCTCGCAGCAGCAGGGGCGTTCAGTCCTCGCCGCCCCACTGGCCATCCACATTGACCACCTGGCACTCGGCCGCATAGGCCTCGCGACGGCGGTCGCATTCGGCCAGGGCGCGCTCCACGGCGCGCTCGGCCGACACGGCCCCCGTCCACCAGCCCCAGGCGCCGCTGGAGGACACGGCGAATGCCTTGTGGTCGGGCCCGTCGCGGTAGTCGCGCTCATAGGCCGAGCGCGCCGCCGGCGGCAGCACCGCCTGCACCATCGCCTGCTCCAGGCTGCGCTCCATGTCGGCCGTGCCCTGGCCGCCGCGCATGCGGGCCAGGCGCTGGATCGCGTCGCTGGAGTTGCGCACGCTGCTGGCCAGCAGCGCGGTGCCCAGCACCAGCATCAGGATGGCGGCGACGAGCGGCTTCCAGCCGCCGGAGCGCGGGCGCGGGCCGTGGTCGTTGTCGCCGCGTGAGCCGGGCCAGGCCATCAGCGCCAGGCTGGCCACTGTGGTCAGCAGGCTGAGGAAGGGGAGGCCGGCGCCGCCGCCGAGGGCAGGAAGAGCAGCAGCGACCACCAGCCGCTGAGGTTGACGTCGTGCAGCCGCAGCACCGTCACCCGCAGCGAGTAGGCGAACACCGCCACCGCGCCCACCAGCACCAGCACGCCCAGCGCGATGGGGCTGCTGAAGAGCTTGAAGGCCAGCACGCCGGCGAACAGGCAGGCGGCGATGATGGCAAAGCCGGCCGTGGCGTACTGCAGCCGCCCCATGCGGCCGGAAAAGCCCATGCCCAGCAGCGGTGGTGCCTCGGCATCGGCATCGGCCTCGTCCGCGCCGCCTTGCCTATCGCCCGGCGCCCGGCCCGGCTCGTCGCCCGGCCAGGCGCCCTGCCCGCGGCGGCCGCGCGACTCCGCCAGGCGCTGCTCGCGCTCGATGCGCGCGGCCTCTTCCTTGGCGGCGATGCCCATCGGCATGTTGGTGGCGCAGTTGCGGCACAGGATGCGCTTGCTCTGGCGCTCGCCGCAGGTGGGGCAGACGATCTCCTCCTCGGCCGCCCCACCCTGCAGCGACAGGCCGGCGGGCGCGTCGGCCGCAGCGGGCAGGGCCGAGGCCTGGCTGCCGGGCGCGGCCAGCGGCTCCAGGCCGAGGCCCGGCGCCTGGGCGGCGGGCGCTACCAGGGGCGCCGCAGGTGATGAGGCGCCGCCCTGCGCCGACGCGAAGGACGCGCCTGCAGCGCCCGGGGCAGCCTCCTGCTCATCCAGCCGGGGCAGCAGCGGCGCGCCGCGCGGCGTGGTCAGCCCGGCCAAGCCCAGGCCGTCGCCGGCATCGGCCGGCGTGGAAGAGACCTGCGTGGCAGAGGTCGGCAAGGAAGGCGACGTGTCCGCGCGCAGTGCCGACGGGGTGGACGGGATAGCCGGCAGCGGCACCGCGCCCGCGCCGGCCGGGGACACCGGCGCGGCAGCCCCGGCCGCCTCGCCGCCCGCGGCCTCCAGGTGCACCAGCGCGCCCAGCTTGGCCAGATGGGCGACGTAGCGGTCGGCCTGATCGACGGGCAGCTCGCGCTTGAGCACCACGCGCGATCCGCCAAACAGGGCCTGGGCCCGCGCGTCGTCCAGCTTGAGCAGCGCGGCCAGGGCGCGCTGCACGTCCTCCTGCCGGAAGCCGGGCAGCACCTGCCCGTGAAACACCAGTCGAACCGAGGCTTGTTTGTCCATTGCTCCCTCCCGAGCGTTGGCCTGTTGTGGTGGCACGGGCATGCGGCCCGCTCCTGACGCGATGCGGTCCCCGGGTGATGCGATCCGCCGCGGCTGGCCGGGCCCGGCAAGGGCTGCGGCCTGGTGGTCGTGGATCGGTGTGTGCGTGTCGGGGACGCCGTGCCCGCGGTCAACGGGCCGGCGGCCCGCATTGTCCCCGGGCGCAGGGCAGCCCGGCACGGCCCGGCATGTGGCATCCCGCCGTCATCCGGCCGTGATCCAGCCCTGATTCAGGCCTCAATCGGTCTTCAACCCGCCTTCGAGCGGCTTCAACCGGCCTCGTCAGGCGCGCTCTCCGGCTTCACCCGGCCAGCAGCCCCTGCACCGCATCCATCCCGGCGCCGACCACCGTGCCGTCCTGCTCCACCACCGGCCGGCGGATGACGCTCGGCTGGGCCAGCATCAGCGCGCGGGCGGAGGCCGCATCGGTGACGGCGTCGCGCTCGGCCGCGTCCAGCTTGCGCCAGGTCGTGCCGCGGGTGTTGACCAGCGCCTGCCAGCCCAGCTCGCGCAGCCAGGCGTCCAGCCGCTCCTCGGGCACGCCCTGCTTCTTGAAGTCGTGGAAGGCATGCGCGCGGCCGGCCTGCTCCAGCGCGGCGCGGGCCTTCTTGACGGTGTCGCAGTTGGGGATGCCGTAGAGGGTGAGCATGGTCGGTGGCAGCAAGGGGCGGACAGAGGCCTGCAAGCCGGGCATTGTGAGGCGGGCGCAGTAGCATCGCGGCATGAGTGCCCAACCGACTTCCTCCCCTGTGGCCGCCCCCCAAGCTCCGCTCAACGCCGACCCGATGGAGCTGGCCAAGTTCAGCGAGCTGGCCCATCGCTGGTGGGACCCGGACAGCGAGTTCCGCCCGCTGCACCAGATCAACCCGCTGCGCCTGGACTGGATCGACCAGCAGGCGCAGATCACCGGCAAGAAGGTGGTGGATGTGGGCTGCGGCGGCGGCATCCTGGCCGAATCGATGGCCAAGCGCGGTGCCAACGTGCTGGGGATCGATCTGGCCGACAAGCCGCTCAAGGTGGCCCAGCTGCACGCCTGGGAAGCCGGCGTGGCCAACCTGCAGTACCGCGCGGTGGCGGTGGAGGCGCTGGCCGCCGAGCAGCCGGCGCAGTACGACGTGGTCACCTGCATGGAGATGCTGGAGCACGTGCCCGACCCGGCCTCGGTCATCCGCGCCTGCGCGCAGCTGGCCAAGCCGGGCGGCTGGGTGTTCTTCTCCACCATCAACCGCAACCCCAAGGCTTTTCTCTTCGCCATCGTCGGCGCCGAGTACGTGCTCAACCTGCTGCCCCGCGGCACGCATGAATACGCCCGCTTCCTGCGCCCGGCCGAGCTGACCGCCTGGTGCCGCGACGCCGGCCTGGACCCGCTGGCCATGAAGGGGCTGGAATACAACCCGCTGACGCAGCGCTACTGGCTCAGCGGCGACACCAGCGTCAACTACATGCTGGCCGCGCGCAAGGCGGCCTGAGGTGGCTGCGCGCTTCGCCCGCCCCGGCGCCGTGCTGTTCGACCTGGACGGCACGCTGGCCGACACCGCGCCCGACCTGGCCGGCGCGCTCAACGCCCTGCGCCTGCAGCGCGGCCTGGCGCCGCTGCCGGTGGAAGCCCTGCGGCCCTATGCATCGGCCGGCGCACGCGGCCTGCTGGGCGCGGGGCTGGACCTGCGGCCCGACCATGCGGACTACGAGGCGCACCGCGTCGCCTTCCTGGATCTCTACGAGCAGATGCTCGACCGCGACTCCAGGCTCTTCGACGGCATCGAGCCGCTGCTGTCCGCGCTGGAAGATCGTGGCATCCCCTGGGGCGTGGTGACCAACAAGTCGCAGCGCTTCACGCCGCGCGTTGTGGCCGGGCTGGGCCTGGACCGACGCGCATCGGTGGTCGTCAGCGGCGACACCACGCCGCATGCCAAGCCCCACCCGGCGCCGCTGCTGCATGCCTGCGCGCAGATCGGCGTGGAGCCGGCCGCTGCCATCTATGTGGGCGACGACCTGCGCGACGTGCAGGCTGCCCGCGCCGCCGGCATGCCGGCCGTGGCCGCGGCCTACGGCTACCTGGGCGAGGCCGGCGAGGTGGCCAGCTGGGGCGCCGATGCGGTCATCCAGCAACCGGCCGCGCTGCTGGACCTGATCGACTGGCGGGATTGACCGCGGCCGGCCGCCGCCGGCTCCATCCGGGCGGAGCCCAAGCCCTCCACCGCCTTTGAGCAACCGGCCTGCGCAGGCCCTGTCGGGGACCGCGCGCGCCGGGATGTTCCGGCCGAGCCCGCTGCGCTGCGGCGCTGTGCGGGATCAGGACCGCGTCCCCGGCGTGCCGGCCGCATCCGACGCCGGGCCGCTGGCCGGGTCGGGCACCGACGGCACCGCGGCCGGGCTGGCGGGGATCACCTGGCGGTACTCACGCAGCACACCGCCCTGGGGCACGCCGCCGGTGGTGGTGCCGGATTCAATGCGGGCGCGGCAGTCGGCCTGGTCGGCTGCGGGCAGGGCCTCGCAGCGGCGCAGGGCATTGCGGTGGTAGACGGATGCATTGCCGCCATCGGCCAGCCGCCCGCGCTGGGCCTCCTGGCGGGCGGCGCCGATCTCGCGCAGGCAGGCCCGGCGGTCCTCATAGGGGGCGCGCTGGCAGGCGGCGCGCTGGGCGTCGATGCCGGTGGCCGGGGCGAGGTCGGCGGCACCGGCGGTGGTGGTCACACCCGCTGCCGCCAGCGCGCCCAGGGTGATCAGGGCATAGGTCCAGGCGGCTCGGGCAGCGCCGGCCGGCGCGTGCCGGCCGCGCGCGGGGGCGGGGCTCATCAGGCGGTCCACGGCGCTCTCCTCATGCTTGGTCAGGATCAATGCCAGACACGGTAGCCGGCGCGCCGGCGCCACGCTGCCGGTGACAACCGCCCGCCGCTGTAGGACCATGCTGCCAAGTGGTTTGCAGGGCTGCGCAGGGGGCGCCCAGGGGTACGCAGAGGATTGCGCCGGAGCGCGTGAAGCGCCGCCGGCAACGTCCGCCGACGCCTTCCGCGCGTACCGTGCGCCCGCGCCCGCCCGCTCCTGCCCGCCCGGGCAGGGCCCTGCATGCCACCGTGGCCGCTTTGCGCCTGTTGCCCGCCCGCCTCTACCGTGAACCAGCTCCCCTCCGACACCGCTGCTGCATCCGCATCAGCCGCATCGCCCGCCGTCGATGCGACCTCTGCCACCGCAGCAGACAGCGGCTCGCCGCCCGTCGCCCGGCCCGCATCGGCCGGCGCCAGCTGGCCGCGCCGTGCGCTGCGCCTGGGGCTGGCGGCAGCCGGGCTGGCGGCGCTGTGGACGGCCGGCGTCGGCGCCTGGCTGCCGGGCTGGCTCAAGCCGCGCATCGAGCAGGCCGGCACCGAAGCCCTGGGCACGCCGGTGCGGCTGCAGGCGCTGCGCATCGCACCGTGGACGCTGACGGTCACGGCCGAAGGCCTGGCCGTGGGCAGCGAGCCCGCGCCGCATCTGTCCATCGCCCGCGCCGAGGCGCAGTTGTCGCTGCAGTCGCTTTGGCACCGCGCGCCGGTGCTCAGCCGCATCAGCATCGAGCAGCCGCGGCTGCACGTCGAGCGGCTGGCGGCCGACCGCTACAGCTTCACGCCGCTGCTGGCCCACATCCAGGCCCGGCAGGCGCAGCAGCCCGCGGGTGGCGAGCCGGCGCGCTTTGCGCTGCACAACATCCGCATCACCGGCGGCCAGGTGCAGCTGGTGGACCGCGTGCTGGGCCAGCGGCATGAGGTGAGCGGCTTCACGCTGGGCCTGCCCTTCCTGTCCAACCTGCCCAGCGACATCGACACCGACGTGCTGCCCGAGCTGCAGATGCGCGTGGACGGCAGCCTGGTGCAGGCCAGGGGCCGCGCCCTGCCCTTCAAGGCCGGGCGGCGCTCGCAGCTGGAGCTGGACTGGCGCGAGATCGACCTGCCCCGCTGGGCCAATGCCCTGCGCCCGCTGCTGCCGCCCGAGCAGCGCATCGACATCCAGCGCGGCCGGCTGGCGGCGCGGCTGCAGCTGCAGTTCGAGGAGCGCCCGGCGCCCGCGCTGCCGCGCCTGACCGTGGCCGGCCGCGTGCAGGCCGACGACGTGGCCGCGCGCTGGCCGGCGCAGGACGCGGACGCCGGCTGGGCGCAGCTGCGGCTGGAGGGCCTGGACCTGCAGCCGCTGGAGCGGCGGGCCAAGGTGGGCGCGCTGATCGCCACCGGCCTGCACGGCGAGCTGGGCTGGCCGGGCGCCGCCCGGGCGCAGGCAGACAACGCGGCCAAGCCATCGCGCCAGCCCTCATCCGCCGCGGCGCGCTCCACGGCAGCCGGCCGTGCGGCAGCTTCGGCACCGGCTGTCACCAGCGCTACCAGGGGCACAGCAACAGCGCCCGCGACAGCAACATCGGATGACGCTGCGGCCGGCACCGCCGCACCCTGGACCTGGCAGGTCGCCAGCGTAGATGTTCAGGCCACGCGGCTGGTGCTGCGCGCCGATCACGGCGGGATCGCCGCGGCGCAGGGAGCCCGGCCGGCAGACAAGGCCGACAAAGGCCGCAAGGCAGCAGCCGGCAAGGCGGCAGTCACAGCGCCGGGCGGCGGCGCCAGCGGCCTCGCTGAAGCGGCCTTTGCTCCGCGCGCCACCCCGGCCACGCAGGCCGATCGACCCACCGCAGCTACCCGGGCCACCACCGCCGACCCAGCCCGACCGGCCGCAGACCGCGCCCGTGCCGGGCACTGGCCCGCCCTGGGCCCCGTGCGCCTGCAGGCCCAGGGCCTGGACAGCCGCGCCGGCGCGCCGCCCGCGCGGCTCACGGTGGAGGTGGCCGACTCCACCGGCGCCCGGCTCAGCCTGCAGGCCAGCGCCTCGCCCGCCACGCTGGCCGGCAGCGGCACGCTCAAGCTCGACGGCCTGCAGCCCGCGCCCTGGCTGGCCGCACTGCGCGCCCACGGCTTGGCAAACCTGCCCTGGGAGCTGGGCCGCGGCAGCGTGGCCGCCGAGCTGAAGCTGGAGCTGGCCCGCGACCACCTGGCCCTGCGCGACGGCAGCCTGAGCCTGGCCGATGTCGATCTGCGCACGACAGCAGCCGCCCCGCACCCCGCCGACCCGCCCCGCCGGGCCGGCCAGGCCCGCGCCGCATCGCACACGGCCGGCACGTCGGCCCCTGCCCGGGCCACTCGCGCCAGCCCCCCATCCGGCGACGGCCTGTCGCTGGCCGGCCTGCGCGCCCGAGGCCTGGCCCTGGTCTGGCGCCTGCCCGCGCATCCCCAGGGCCCGGGCCTGGCCGAGCTGACCGTGGCCGATCTGGCTGGCGATCGCCTGGCCGTGCAGGCCAGCCGCGACGGCTCCGGCCACTGGCAGGGCCTGCCTGCCAGCGACGAGGACGAGCCGCGGGACCGCAGCACCGGCCCCGGCCGCAGCACGCCGCCCTCGGCCACACCGGCCGCCCCGCGCGTCCACATCGCCCGCCTGAGCTGCCGTGGCTGCGCCGCCACCGTCCTGGACGGCAGCACCACGCCCGTCGCCCGCCTGGTGCTGCGGGATGCCGACCTGGGCGCGGAAGGCGTCAGCACCGACCCCGCCGCCGCCATCCGCTGGACGGTGGCCGGCCGCGATGCAGCCGGCGGCCGGCTGAACGCCAGCGGCAGCGTGCGCCCGCAGCCCCTGCAGCTGCAGGCCCAGCTCAAGCTCGACCGGCTGGACCTGAGCCCGCTGCAGCCCTATCTGGAGCCCCGGCTCAACGTCACGATGGCCAGCGGCCGTGCCCTTGCCGACGGCCGCCTCGCCGTGGCCGAGCTCACCGGCCCCGCCGCCCGCGCCGCCCAGGCCCGCGGCGACGCGCCCTATGACCTGCGCTGGCAGGGCCGCATCGGCCTGGCCGACCTGCGCGCCGTGGACGAGCTCAACGATGCCGACCTGCTGCGCTGGAAGGCGCTGAACCTGCAGGACGCCCGCGCCCGCTGGCTGGCCGGTGCGCTGGACGCCGACCTGGGCCGCGTCACGCTGGACCAGTTCTACGGCCGGATCATCATCAATGCCAGCGGCCGGCTCAACCTGGCCGACATCGTGCGCCACCCGGAGACGGCCCGCGCCTCGCTGACCACGCCCGAGGGTGCCGCTGCAGCAGATGCCGCCGCTGCCGCGTCCGCGCCGGCGTCTGCCGTGCAGCTGCCCACCCGCCGCGGCCAGGCGGCCGTCGCCACCCTGCCCCCGCCCCAGCATGCGGCGAGCGGCCCGCGCCCGCAGCTGCGCTGGCAGAGCGTGGCCCTGCGCGGCGGGCGCATCGACTTCACCGACAACTTCATCAAGCCCAACTACTCCGCCCGCCTGACCCGGCTGGACGGCGACATCGCCGCGCTGTCCTCGCAGGCCAGCGAGCCTGCCGATGTGCGCGTGACCGGCCGCGTGGACGACGGCGCCCCGCTGGAGATCACCGGCCGCGTCAACCCGCTGGCCGCCCGCGTCTACACCGACCTGCGCGGCTCGGCCCAGGGCATCGAGCTCACGCGCCTGACGCCCTACGCTGCCCGCTACGCCGGCTATGCGATTGAGAAGGGCACGCTGTCGGTCAAGGTGCAATACCTTGTGGAGAACGGCCAGCTGCAGGCGCAGAACCAGCTCTACCTGGATCAGCTCACCTTCGGCGAGCAGGTGGACAGCCCCGATGCCACCAAGCTGCCGGTGCGCCTGGCCATCGCCCTGCTCAAGGACCGCCACGGCGTCATCGACGTCAACCTGCCCGTATCCGGCTCGCTGGACGACCCGCAGTTCTCCATCGGCGGCATCGTCTGGCGGGTGATCGTCAACCTGATCACCAAGGCCGTCACCGCGCCCTTCTCGCTGCTGTCGGGCGGCAGCGAGGAGCTGGGCTTCGTCGCCTTCGCCCCCGGCAGCGCCGAGCTGGACGATGCCGCCCGCGCCCGGCTGGACCATCTGGCCGACAAGCTGGCCGACCGCCCCACCCTGCGCCTGGAAGCCACCGGCCGCGCCGACCCGGCCCTCGACGGCCCCGGCCTGCGCCAGCGCCACGTGCTGCAGCTCATGCGCCGCGCCAAGGCCGCCTCCACCGGCCAGCGCGCAGCAGAAGTCACCATCGAGCCGGCAGAGCGCGAGGGCTGGCTGACCGCCGCCTACAAGGCCGCCGACATCAAGAAGCCGCGCAACCTCATCGGCCTGGCCAAGACCCTCTCCGCCGACGACATGGAAGCCCTACTGCAGGCCGACGCCACCGTCGATGACGAAGCCCTGCGCCAGCTGGCCAACCGCCGCGGCGACCGCGTCAAGGCCTACCTGGCCACCAAGCTGCCGGCCGAACGGGTGCTGCTGACGGCGTCGCAGGTGGGGGCGGTGGAGAAAGCGTCGGAGGACAAGGGGCCGACGACGCGGGTGCAGTTCACGGTACGTTGAATCAGAAAGGAACAGAGGATGAAGCTGATAGCGGCAATGACGTTCTCACTGTTATTCGGCCTAGCACAAGCGCAGCACATGCCCGTAAGGCAGTTCGGCTTCAAAGGGGTAATGCTCGACGCGCCCTATGAGAATGTTCCGATTAACTACAAAGCTGACTGCAGCTCGGGCAGTGACAAGCGGTTTGTCTTTTGCACGCAGAAAGAACAGCTCGAAGACATTCCGGTAGTTATAGAAATCACATTTGTGGATCGACGTGTGAGTGAGATCGCAGTGTTCTACCCGAGCTCGCACCACCAAGACATTTGGCTTGCGCTGAGAGAAAAACATGGAAAGGAAGATGAGCGACGCGATGACATAACCGTTTGGTATGCGTCAAAGCCCTCCCCGGACAATCCAATGCCAGATGAACTGACACTGGTAAAAGTGACGACGCAGCAGCCGCCGGTCACTGGAGGTGCTCTCTCAGACTCGCAGCACGGAGTCCTTCAGTACATATCTATGGCGCCTGCCCGTGAAGCTTATAACAAGCGCCTGCGGGACATGCAGACCCGGGTGAAGCAGCTTTCTGGACAACTCTAGAGTTTTCCGGCGGTTTAGCCCGCCTCCACATACCCCTCCACGAACGTGCGCCGGCTCCCATCCGCGAACTCCACCGTCACGCTCGCACTGTCCGCCTCCACCACCGCCCCGGCGCCGTAGCGAGGCACGCGCACCGGGTCGCCCGGCTTGAAGCGGGCGGTGGGTGAGGACTCCGCCGGGATGTCCGCGGCAGCCGCTTCATCCGGCTCCGGCTCTTCCCTGCGCAGCGCCGCTGCCGCCAGCGCGCGCAGGCAGTTGTCGCAATGCCCGCAGCGCTCGAAGCCGGCGTCCTCCTCGAAGTGCTCCAGCAGCACCTTCCAGCGGCAAAAGCCCGTCTGCGCGTAGAACACCATGCGCTCCAGCATGGCGCGGTCGTGCTCGGCCTTGTCCTGCCAGTCCTGGGCCAGGGTCTGCATGCGCTCGGCCGACGGCACGCCGTCCTTCAGGCGCAGCACGCCGCGGCGGTCCTGGGCGACGACCTTGCGGTCGCGCAGCATCTTCAGCGCCACCTGCAGCTTGTTGGCGGTGACACCGCTGGCCGGCTGCAGGCGGGCGGCCGTCCAGCCGCCTTCGGGGGCGTCCTGAGCCAGGGTGCGGCAGGCGGCCTCCACGTCCTCGGGCGTGGGGTAGCGGCCGCTCATCATGAAGCGCTGCACCGCGCGGTCCTTGTGCAGGTAGAGCAGCCGGCATTCGGCCGGCTCGCCGTCGCGCCCGGCGCGGCCGGCCTCCTGGTAGTAGGCATCCAGCCCGGCGGGCAGCTGGTGGTGCAGCACGAAGCGGGTGTCGGGCTTGTCGATGCCCAGGCCGAAGGCATTGGTGGCCACCATCACGCGGGCGGCGCCGCTCATCCAGGCGTCCTGGTTCTCCTTGCGCTCGCGGGCCGACAGGCGCCCGTGATAGCGGGTGGCGGCTTCGCCGGCCTCCAGCAGCGCCTGGTGCACCTCCTCCACCGCCTTGACGGTGGCGGCATAGACCAGGGCGGAGCCTTCGTGCTCGCGCACCGCGGCGAGCGTCTTGGCCAGCTGCTCGTCGGGCCGGGTCACCTGCTCCACGCTCAGGTGCAGGTTGGGCCGGTAGGTGCCGGTGGTCAGCATCTCCAGCTTCGCGCCGCTGAGCTGCTTGGCGATGTCCTCGCCCACCTCGGGCGTGGCCGTGGCCGTCAGCGCCAGCAGCGTGGGCTGGCCCAGGGCCTTCCAGGCGGTGGCAATCTCCAGGAAGGCGGGGCGGAAGTCATGCCCCCACTGCGAGATGCAGTGCGCCTCGTCCACTACCAGCAGGCTCACCGGATGGGCCTGCAGCCGCTCGATGAAGGCCGCATCGGCCAGCCGCTCGGGCGTGACGAACAGGAAGCGCGCGCTGCCGTCGTCCACCGCGGCCTCGGCCTGCGCGGACTCCTCGGCATTGAGCGCGCTGTGCAGGGCCACGGCCTTGCGGCCCAGATCGGTGAGCTTGTCGCACTGGTCCTTCATCAGCGCGATCAGCGGTGACACGATCACCGTGCGCCCGGGCAGCAGCACGCCGGGCAGTTGGTAGCACAGCGACTTCCCCGCGCCGGTGGGCATCACCGCCAGCACCGAGCGGCCGGCCAGCACGCGCTCGATCACCTCGCGCTGCCCGTCGCGCAGGGACGGCAGGCCGAAGACCTGGCGCAGCGTGGTGCGCAGGGTGCGGGCGGGGATGAGCCGCGAGCCGGCGGTCGGCGGGCGGGCGGTGGACGCGCGAGAAGTGCGGCGGGGCGAACGCCGGCCGGCTGGCTGCTGGTCGGGTCGGTCTTCGGGCTGCCGGTCGAGCTGTCCGTCAAGCGTTTGCCCCGGCCGCTCCCCGTGAGCCGACTCCGCCGCCCCGCCCGACGTGCCAGTCGATGGCGACGACGCTGCGGGCCCACCGGCGGCATCGGCCGCGGCCTGGGCTGGACCCGCATCCACGGCTACATCCACACCCGCATCGACCGCCGCAATCTGGGCCACATCGACCGGCACATCGGCCTCCCCCGCCCGCGCCACGGCCGGCGGCAGCGGCTGCGCCGCTTGATCGGTCCTCAGCATGGCGCCGCCCTCACTGGATGGTGGGCGGGGCGGGCGGCGGCTCGGCCGGCTCGCCAGGCAGCGGATCGCCCGGCGGGTCCGAGCGCGGCAAGGGCTCGGGTGGGTCGATGATCGGCGCCGGCGGATCGTGCGGTGAAGGCACCGGCGGGTCCTGCAGCGGCGGGCCCGGCGGATCGCTGGGCGGCTGGATCGGGGGGTCGCCGGGCTCGGGCAGGTCCGGGTCGATCAGCGGGTCGGTGCCCGGCCGCGGCGGCGGCATGGTGGGCGGGCCGGTGTCAGGCGTGCCGCCCGGCAGGTGGGCCCACAGCGGCGGGCGCGGCGTGGTGAGCCCGGCAGGTTGCGGCGGCCAAGTGCGCGCAGACGACGGGCCAGCATCCGGCAAACATCGACGGTGCAGCGGCAGCCGACCATGCAAC
This sequence comes from Burkholderiales bacterium, assembly GCA_016219375.1. GTDB lineage: Bacteria > Pseudomonadota > Gammaproteobacteria > Burkholderiales > Burkholderiaceae_C > Aquabacterium. Next base: position 3,701 of record JACRNC010000004.1, on the reverse strand, counting down.
GGCAGCGGCAGCGCCGCCGGCAAGGATGCAGAAGAGGAAGACAGCGTCACATCGAGCCCCTGGGCGCACGGTGCGCTCGCGCGCACCATCGACGGCCCGCAAGGCCGCCCGGTGACGCGGCCGGCAAGCCGCGTCGCGCTGGTGGCCCCTGCGGGCCGACCAGCACTCAGAAGGTGTGTGGAGCGGTCGGCGCCGCGGTCGCATCGCGCTTGGCGGCTCGCTCACACGTCCCTGAGCTTGGGGCCCGTGCCGTCCCGGCGCTGTCAGCCCGGGACGAAGCTCCTGTCAGCCGCGCCCGACGGGCAGCGCGCGGCTGGGTGTGTGGACAAGGCGCGACGTGCGAATCGCGGTCGGCCCGGGGCCGACGCGTCAGTCGCGCGTGCCGGTCACCAGCACATCGCAGCCGGCGTGCGACAGCGTATGGCGCGTCACGCTGCCCAGCAGCCATTCCTCGATGCGGCTGCGGCCGTGCTTGCCCACCACCAGCAGGTCCAGTCCAGAGCGGCTGAGCTCGTCGAGCACCTGGCGCGGGCCGCCTTCCAGCACCTGGCAGCGCACCGTCTTGCCCGGCTCCAGCCCGCGCGCCGCCGCCAGGTCGGCCAGCGCCTGCAGGGCCTGCGCGCGCTCGCCGTCCGCCTGCTGGCGCAGCACCACGCTGTCCACCGGCGCATAAGGCAGGCCGCCGTCCACCAGCGGCTCCTGCGCATGCACCATCTCCAGCGTCGCGCCCGGCGTGGTCTGGGCCAGCGCCTGCGCCCAGCCCAGCGCCGGCTGCGCGTAGTCCGAGAAGTCCACCCCCACGCCGATGCGCCGGTACGGGCCTTCGGCCGGCCGCCGCACCACCAGCACCGGCCGCGTCGACTTGGCCAGCACGCGGTCGGTGGTGCTGCCGATCAGCGCATCGGCCCACCCACCGCCGGCGCGCACGCCCAGCGCCAGCAGCCGCGCATCGGCTGCCTCGGCCGCATCGGTGATCTCCACCACCGGCACCCCGTCGCGCACCTCCACATCCACCGGCACGTCGGCCGCCCCGGCCTGGGCCAGCTCCTCCCGGCAGCGCGCCGCCACCACCGCCAGCGCCTCGCGCGCGCGGCTGATCACCTCCTGGCGCCAGGCCGTGGGCCCCTGCGGATTGAGCAGCGCATTGAAGCCGCCCGGCGTGGCCACATGCAGCAGCCGCAGCGGCGCGCGCAGGGCCGCGGCCAGCCGCGTCGCCCGCGTCACGGCCGCCGAGCCGCAGTCGGAAAAATCGGTGGCCACCACGATGGGACGCTGGGTCATGAAGCACTCCGCTGTAGAGGTATCGAGACAAGGACGAGCTGCCGGCGCAGCCCCTGGCGGCACTGTAGATGAGCCCGCACCGGCCTCCAATGGGGCTGCATCAAGCAGCGGGGCAGCCGCGGCCACCGAGCGGCCGGACCACATCTACGGCGGCTGTGCCGCTCGTTTGTCGCCGCTTGCCGGCGTCGCACCACCAATCTTTGCGACGGCCCCTTGAAAACCGCCGCCCCGCTACAATCTGCGCCTTCAACCCGATTTCCGGGGCCGACCTGGTTTCGACGTGGGTGCGGAGCCGGAGCAGGGCATGCCGAGCACCAGTTCGCTCGTAAATCCACTGGAACAAACCAACTGCGAACGACGAACGTTTCGCTCTCGCCGCTTAACACCGGTGAGCCTCTCAACGGCAGGCCGATGGGCCGGGCCCGCAAGGGCTGAGAGGTCATGCACATCGGCTGGTCCTGAGCCGGGTCACTCGACCCAGGACGAGATCAAGTGACTGGCGGCGAAGGTAGCGTGCTGCTGCGCGACCAAGCCGTGAGAACCCAAATCAGACAGCTAAGCATGTAGAACTGCCCGGTGATGGCTTGCGGACGCGGGTTCAATTCCCGCCGGCTCCACCATTTGCTGGTCTAACGACGTTTCGGTTGGCGTTAAAAGCGTTGTATATCAATGGCTTACAGCCGAAACGTCGTCCAGAACGGTCCAACGAGGGCCGTTGATAGCTACCCCCTCGTGCAGTAACCTGTGCAGTAACCGCCGATGATGGCGGGAACGCTCAGAAAGTTACTGCATGGCAGCGCGTCTCATCGCTTCGGACAACACGATCAAGAAGGCGGCCCGCGAGGGGCAAAGGCGACTCAGCGACGGGGAGGGGTTGTACATCCTCTTCAACGTCAAGGGCGGGTCACACGCCTGGCGCCTTGACTACACCCTGCCCTCCGGTCGCAAGACCATCAGCCTGGGCACCTACCCGGATACCGGCTTGGCGCTGGCGCGGCAAAAGGCCGAGGAGTGCCGACGCTTGGTGGCCGAAGGCCGCGACCCGAGCGCGGCACGGCGCGACGAAAAGCAGGCGGCACGCGTCGCTGCCGAAACCAAGCGGCGTCAGGCGGCTGGTGAGCCGCCCGAAGGGAGCTTTGCAGCCATCGCGCTCGACTGGCATGCGAGGAGACATGCCTACGAAGTCAGCGAAGGGCATGCCGAGCGAACGCTGATTCGCCTCAAGCGCAACGTCTTCCCCTACATCGGCCACCTGGCGATCGCTGAGGTCACCGCGCCGGAGTTGCTACGCGCCCTGCGCCTCGTTGAAGAGCGCGGCGCGGTCGAGACCGCCCATCGCATCAAGCAAGCGTGTGGGCAGATCTTTCGCTACGGCATCGCTCAAGGACTGTGTGAGCGCGACCCATCTGCGGATCTGCGCGACGCGCTCAGGCCCGTGCTGACAAGGAACCATGCCGCGCTGATCGAACCGCACGACGTGGGGGCCCTGATGCGCGCGATCACCGACTATCGCGGCCACCCCGTCGTCCGCGCTGCACTACAACTGGCTCCCCTGCTCTTTGTTCGGCCTGGTGAGTTGCGGCACGCCGAGTGGGCGGAAATGGACGTGGACGCCGCAATGTGGACGATCCCAGCAACCAAGATGAAGCGCACCAAGCAGCAGAAGTTGACGGGGCAGGCGCATCTCGTTCCGCTGCCGACGCAAGCGGTGAAAATCTTGAGGGAGCTCCACCCGCTCACGGGGCATCAGAAGTACGTGTTTCCCAGCCCCCATGCTGGCGGCAAGCCGCTGAGCGAGAACGGTGTGCTGTCCGCCCTGCGGCGCATGGGGTACGCCAAGGACGAGCTGACCGGCCACGGCTTCCGGGCCACCGCGCGCACCATGATTGAAGAGCGCCTCGGTATCCCCGGCAACGTGATCGAAGCGCAACTCGCCCACACCGTCAAGGATGCACTTGGCCGCGCTTACAACCGCACCACCTTCCTGGAGCAGCGCAAGGCCATGATGCAGCGGTGGGCCGACTACCTGGACAGCTTGAAGGCGGCTGGCACGGTCACCCACCTCAAAGCCGCCTGACGACCCCAGCGTTACCGCTTCATGCACGGGATCGCCCGCCCCCTCCTCCTGCGTTGATGGACACCAAGGGAGCAATGCGTTCAGATGGGCTGTCGCTGAACGGAGAGCGGGGCGACAAGCGAAATGTAGCTGCGCGGGGCTGACAACGCACGCCAATAGCGGCAAGCGAGTATTGCCAAAAATAGCGGTCAACCAATATTTGCTAAGGAAGGTCTGCAAAACCCCGGCGATGACCGTCGGATGTGAGACAGTATCGACATGAAGCAGATGAGCCTTGGCACCACCGGATTCGAACGCAAGACCAAGCGTACACGCAAGCGCGAGTTCTTGGACGAGATGAACC